>NZ_JFKD01000014.1 GCF_002115725.1 Marivita cryptomonadis | reverse complement strand
GGGTGAGCAGGCCTTCATCGCCATCGTCGAATTCGTGGTTGCCGACGGCCATAACGTCGAATCCGATCTTCTCCATCATCTCGGCTTCGACGTCGCCTTTGTACGTCGTGTACATCAACGAGCCCTGATATTGATCACCTGCATCCAAAACGATGACGTTCTGGCCATCCAGTTCAGAACGAAGCTGGTCGATCATCGTCTTGACCCGCGCGACACCCCCAAAACATTTTCCTTCGGCGTTGTCCTCGGCGGAGCAGGTCGAATCGAAGCGGTTGATCGGTTCAATGCGGCTGTGCAAATCATTGATGTGAATAACATGCAGCGTGTAATCGGCCTGTGCCACACCAGCAGTCAAAGCCAGCGCTGCAGCACTTGAAAGTAGTCGGTAAGACATGTGAGTCCCCTCTGTCGGATTGTTATGGCGCAATCGTGCATCGCCGCGCAGGGGGAGTCAAAACTTACGCTAGGGACACAGACGCATTTGCCCATGGCCCGCATCTTCAACAGGCAGATGACAGCGCTTGACGCCGCGACGCGCAAACGGCACATCCAAAGCCATGATCTATAAAATCCTCCGCTCTGATGAATGGGCCGCCTTGCAGTCCGACGGTGAAACCTCCGGCGCGCCGATCGACATATCCGATGGCTATGTGCATTTCTCGACTGCCGAACAGGTACGTGAAACGGCAACCAAGCATTTCTCAGGCACCGAAGGTTTGATGCTCTTGGCATATGATGAAGACACCATGGCCGGTGAACTGCGGTGGGAACCATCCCGTGGCGGCGCGTTGTTCCCGCATCTCTATGGCCCCCTGCGGTTGGCTGATGTGGTCTGGGCCAAACCTTTGCCGATGCAGGGCAGCGGTCACGATTTCCCGGACGACATCACATGAGCATGTTCGAACAGGCCGGATTGCAGCTGCTGCACCGATTTGACCCGGAAACCGCACATGGTTTGGCGATCAAAGCCCTGCAGCTTGGGCTGACGCCGTCTGTTGGCACCGTGACCAGCCCGCGCCTGCGCACGTCTTTCGCGGGTCTCACCCTGCCAAACCCGGTGGGCCTAGCCGCAGGCTTTGACAAGAACGCAACCGCTCTGCGCCCGCTGTCACGCGCCGGCTTTGGCTTTATCGAGGTGGGTGCCGCCACTCCTCGCCCGCAACCCGGCAACCCGAAACCGCGCCTTTTTCGACTGACCGAAGACCGCGCCGTGATCAACCGGTTCGGTTTCAACAATGACGGGATGAAGGTCATCGCAACACGCCTGGAACAGCGCCCCAGCGACGCGATCATCGGCCTCAACCTTGGCGCCAACAAAGACAGCGAAAACCGCGCAGGCGATTTCGCAACGGTGCTGGCCACATGCGCGGCACATCTAGACTTCGCCACCGTCAATGTCAGCTCGCCCAACACCGAGAAACTACGCGACCTGCAAGGCAAAGAGGCGCTCGCGGCTTTGCTCGCAGGTGTGATGGACACCCGCAACGCGCTGGATTGTCCGATTCCGATCTTCCTCAAGATCGCGCCGGATCTGAGCGAGGCGGAAATTACAGATGTGGCGGAAGTCGCATTGACCTCGGGCATCGATGGGCTGATTGCCACAAACACGACGCTTGATCGCGCGGGCCTCGCATCGCTGCACGCACCCGAAAAAGGCGGGTTGTCCGGACGCCCCCTGTTCGAGAAATCCACCCGCGTGCTAGCACAACTCTTCCGCGCGACCGAAGGCCGTCTGCCAATCATCGGCGTCGGCGGCATTTCATCTCCAGAAGACGCCTACACCAAGATCAAGGCGGGCGCTTCGGCGGTGCAGCTCTACTCTGCGCTGACTTATGAGGGGCTGAGCCTCGTGCCGAAGATCGCGAACGGACTGGATGCTTTGCTCAAGCGTGACGGATTTAATACGGTCGCTGAAGCGGTCGGGTCCGCAACCTGACCCAACCCCTTCTGTGTTTCACAAATATCTCTGGGTCTGGGGAAGAGCCAAAAGATTTTCGCCCAAGGAAACCCCTGACGCGTCTGCTAGAGCTTGACCGGCACGCGCGTCGCCTGAATGAACTCTTGGATCACCCCAGCGTCCTTGACGCCCGGCGCGGTTTCAACACCAGACGACACATCCACCTGTTTCGCCCCGGTCAGGGCAATTGCCTCGGCTACGTTGTCGGGTGTCAAGCCGCCCGCCAGCATCCACGGCTTTGACCACCGCCGCGCCGAGATCAGCCGCCAGTCAAAGGACACTCCGTTGCCGCCCGGCAAATCTGCGTTTTTGGGAGGTTTGGCATCCACGAGGATCTGATCCGCCACTTCGGCATAGAGATCGAGCGCCGCCACATCTTCCTGGTCCGCCACGCCAACTGCTTTCATCACCGGCAAGCCAAAGCGGGAGCGCACCTCGGAAACACGCTTGGGACTTTCCGACCCGTGCAATTGCAGAATGTCCAATGGGACCGCTGCGGTGATCGCATCCAAAAGAGCATCATCGGCGTTCACCACCAAGGCAACTTTGGCCACGCCGACCGGCACTTCAACCGCCAGATGGCGCGCCTGTTCGATGGTCACATTGCGCGGGCTTTTGGGAAAGAACACGAAACCGGCATAGGCTGCGCCCGCATCCGCTACAGCAGACACATCTTCAGGTCGGGTCAACCCGCAGATTTTAACGCGAATGCCTAGGGTCATGGAACCGCTCAGCTTGCCTCGTCGAGAAGAGCCAGAACTTCGTCCTTGTCTTTGTCACGCTCTGCTTTCGTGCGACGCAATTCGCGTTCTAACCGCTTGACCTCGGCCTGACGTTGAGAGGCAGCGGCCCGATGCTTGTGCTCGCGCAGCCATTCCCACACGAAGCCGATCAACAGGCCTGCGATGATGCCACCAAAG
The DNA here is from genome assembly GCF_002115725.1 of Marivita cryptomonadis. Lineage (GTDB taxonomy): Bacteria > Pseudomonadota > Alphaproteobacteria > Rhodobacterales > Rhodobacteraceae > Marivita > Marivita cryptomonadis. The sequence goes on along the minus strand of NZ_JFKD01000014.1, from coordinate 122,687 downwards.
ATCACGATGAAAAGCGGCAATTCGATCGATCGGTTCATCCCAACCAGATCAGACAGCCCCGATGGCAGCAGTTGCAGCATCACAATGCCACGATTAGCGAGTGCAACAGACACCAGCGCGATGGCCAGTGCCGCAAGAAATGCATAGCGAATGTATCGCATCAGTTTTTACTTCCCGTTCAATCTGTCTCGTAGCAGCTTGCCCGTCTTGAAGAACGGCACATGCTTTTCTTCCACTTCGACCGCCTCGCCGGTACGCGGGTTGCGGCCGGTCCGGGCATCGCGTTTCTTGACCGAAAACGCGCCGAAGCCCCTTAGCTCGACCCGGTCTCCACGTGCCATGGCGTCGATGATTTCTTCAAATATGGTATTCACGATCCGCTCGACATCGCGTTGGTACAAATGCGGATTGTCGTCAGCAATCTTTTGAATCAACTCAGACCGTATCATCGTCTCACATCCCTCTGGCCACACGCCCGTTCCGTGCTTTTGTTTCGGTCGAGTATACGCACGACAATCCAAGACGGAAACCGCGGCGTTTGCGCGTTTGGCAGAAAGTTAAGCCAAATTAAGCCGTTCCAAGGCGGGCGCCGGGGCGATTTGGTTCAAAATCCGCGTTCGGCATGCGCGCGCCTGTGTGTAAGTTGCATTACGATTCGCGTGATTGCCGCCTGAGATCACCCTTGAATTCTGGTCCAACCTCTGGACTTCCGACAGCTTCGCTGGCTCATTAAGCGCAACCAAATACGAAAGGGAGACCCCATGAAACTGCTGCGTTTCGGAGAGCTTGGCGCTGAGAAACCCGGGCTGGTGGATGACGACGGGCAGATCAGGGACCTGTCTGCCCATGTCGATGATATCACCGGCACGACGGTCACGCCCGAAGCACTCGATCGCCTCCGCGCGATTGATCCCACGTCCCTGCCCCGTGTCGATCCCGATACGCGGATCGGCGCTTGTGTCGGTTCAGTGGGCAAACTGATCGCAATCGGTCTCAACTATGCTGACCACGCGGCCGAGGCCAACATGGCACTGCCCGAGGAACCCATCGTGTTCTTCAAGGCCACCTCGTCGATCTGCGGCCCCAACGACTCCATCGAGATCCCGCGCGGATCAACCAAGACGGACTGGGAAGTGGAACTGGGCGTGGTGATTGGGACCCGCGCAAAATACGTGTCCGAGACCGACGCCCTGTCGCATGTTGCAGGCTATTGCATCGTGAACGACGTCAGCGAACGTGACTTCCAGCTTCACCGCTCGGGCCAGTGGGTCAAAGGCAAATCGCACGATACCTTCGCGCCGATGGGTCCTTGGCTAGTGACAGCGGACAAGGTGGCCGATCCTCAGAACCTCGCTATGTCGCTTTCAGTCAACGGCCAGACCATGCAGGATGGCTCCACCCGCACGATGCATTTCTCGGTGGCAACCGTGATTTCGCATCTGTCCCAGTTCATGACGCTTCACCCGGGCGACGTGATCGCAACTGGCACGCCTCCGGGCGTCGGCATGGGTCAAAAACCGCAAGTTTATCTTGGTGAAGGTGACAGCATGGTGCTGAGCATCGAGGGCTTGGGCGAACAGCTCCAGACCTGCATCGCGGCACTCGGTTGACGACAGGCGAAGCCTAGGGCCAGCCTACCTGCCGGTTCTTCCAGTACAATGATCTGCCCAGACGTTAGGGTCTGGGCAGATCAACCTTTGGCTTCAGTGTGACAAGAAGACCGCCCTCTGCCTGCGCACGGCCAAGCCTTTCCAATTGGGCCATGTCGACTTCGAGTGTGAGAGTCCGTGGCGGGATTGCTGGCACATCACTCGACGGCTGAATCGTTTGGTCTGCCGCGAGGACACGCAGATCTTGGCCGATGTTGATGAACGTGGTTTCGGTGGCCGGCCCACCGCGTTGCACCTGAAATACATCGACCCGGTCACCAGGCCGCACCAGCCCCCCAACTGCGGTCGCCTCTGACACGACAATTGCAAACGCGACCATATTCTCCGAAATGCGCTCGGAAAGTCGGGTTGTGGCCGTTGTCGCCATATCGCCCCACGATATGGCATCACCTTGTTCGACATCGCGCAGCAGAACCATACCGACCATTCGGGCCTCGGCATCCGGGATCAAGGCTTGCAGGGCGGCTCCGCTTGGCACAGATCGAACCGGCAAGTTGGCCCACTCCAGATCGGTTTCCGTGACGCGGGTTCCCGCAGGCAGGCTGCGCGTCGCCACAAGAGCAACAACCGAGACTGGTACGTCTTCGGCGGCCTGTTGAATGACTTGAGAAACCGGTGTCTGCACCTTCGGAGCGCCGACCCAAAGCCAAAGAGCGGCCCCACCTGACACCAGTGCCAAAACTGCAAGAAACAATCGCATTGCTCGCCTTTCAAAGTTTGGTGTTGGGCCAGACGCCAAGGCACGGCATGACTGTCTGCATCACGTGTCCATCAAGTAAAGAATAATTCCGGGCGTAAAGATCACCGCGAAAAGAACCGGCAAAAAGAACAAAACCATAGGAATCGTGAGTTGCGGTGGCAGGGCTGCGGCCTTGCGTTCCGCATCGGCCAATCGGCTGACCCGTTGGTCCCGCGTCGTATTGCGCAAGGTTGTCCCAATCGACGTTCCATAGCGCTCTGCCTGGATCAACGCGGTCACGACCAGCGAAACTGCAGGCAGATCGACCCGAGCCGCAAGGTTCGATAGCGCAAGTTTGCGATCAGACAGATAATTGAGTTCAGCAAGTGTGATCTCCAGTTCTTCCGCAACGAAAGGTGCACTGGACACGATGCGCTTGGACACGACATCCAAAACAGCATCAAGCCCCATCCCGGCCTCAACTGACAATAGCATCAGATCGAGAACATCCGGCCATTCGCGGCGGATCGCTTCTTTACGCTGCGCTGCGCGCTGACGGATATAAATCGAAGGAAGGACGTAGCCGATTGCCGCGAGAAACAAGAGAAAGGTTGCAAGCCATACAACCGATCTGTCTTGGCCGGGCAGGATCAGCACAAACGCCAAGCCCGCCGCTACTGCCATGACTGGCAATGCGAACCGCAGAACCAAGTATAGCCTGACATGGTCACGGTCGCGCAAACCGGCCTGCCTGAAGCGCAGCACAAGATCAGAATCCCGTTCCAGTGCAGCAAGACTTGGGATCGCAAAGATGCGGCCTTTGACATCCGTGTTCGGCCAAAGCGACTGCTCGCGTGCCGAAGTGGGCAGGATGGCAGCCGCTGCGCTTGCGCAGGCACAAAAGGCAAGCAGGGCAGGAATGATCAATGTCAGATCAGGCATCGATCTGCACCATCCGCTTCATGATGTAAGCCCCTGCCCCCATCCAGAGACACGACAGAAGGACCACAATCTGCCCAGTTCCGGTGGTGAACAGCACGGTGATGTAGCTGGGGCTCAGCAGGAACAGCCCGAACGCAACGAAAAGCGGGATAACGCCAATGATCACCGCCGAACTCCGCGCCTCTTGGCTCAGTGTTCGGACCCGTTGGGCGAAATGCTGTTGTGCGCGCAAAGTATCGGCGAGATTGCCCAAAGCTTCTGACAAACGCCCCCCGGTCCGATGTTGCACCCCGATCACATGCGCAAAGAACACCACCTCGCGTGCAGGCATACGCGCCGCGAACCTCTCGGCAGCTTGCGACATTGGAATTCCCAAGGAAAGGTCGTCCAGCAAACGTTTGAATTCGACACTGACTGGGCCGCCGATTTCTTTCTGAACCACCTGTAAGGCCGACAATAACGGCATCCCGGATTGCAACCCTCGCACGATGACTTCGAGCGCGGGCAAGAACTGACGAGAGAACGCCGCGTCGTATTTTCGCTTTTGGTATAACCGCCATTGCAAGACACTCAAGACCGCGATCAGGGCCGCGAATGCAGACAGGGCAACGTTACCTTCAGACACCACCGCGACGAGCGCCGCTGCCAAGACGGCAAAACCGATCAACCATGTGGCGCTTTTGACTTTGCCTAGGTCGGCAACGGGTTGGGGGTCGGATCTGCGGGTCACATAAAGAAATCCGCCTGCCGAGGCTACGGCGATCATCGCCAACAGGATCGGCACAGCGTCTGTCATGCGGTTTCGTCCGGATTGGCGCGGCCATCTGCCAGAGCCTGCATCAGACGGCGATGTTCACCATGTTTGCGCGCCTGTTGATAAATCGAGGGCTTGCCGTCGAACACCGTGCAGTGACTTCCGCTGATCGCGTCGTCTTCATCGTCGCCTGCATCAAATTCAAACCGCATCAAGTCGCGCAAGACGGTGCGCCCGTCTTTGAGACCAACTGTTTCACTGATGCTGGTGATCTTTCGCGTTCCGTCGCGGAACCGTTCGATCTGAACGACAATGTTAACCGAAGCGGTGATCAGCCTATGGATCACCTCGGATGTCAGGTTTCCATACCCCATCATCACCATGGCTTCGATCCGCGACAATGCTTCATCCGGGGAATTTGCGTGAAGCGTCCCCATCGACCCGTCATGGCCGGTGTTCATGGCCTGCAAAAGGTCCAATGTTTCGGGGCCGCGCACTTCGCCGACGATGATCCGGTCGGGGCGCATGCGCAGGCAATTGCGGACCAGTTGGAACATGGTCACTTCGCCCAGCCCTTCGGTGTTGGACGGGCGCGTTTCCATCCGCACCACATGCGGCTGCTGCAATTGCAGCTCTGCCGTGTCCTCGCAGGTGACAACACGTTCTTCGACGGCGATCCAACCGGTCAATGCGTTCAGCAATGTCGTCTTGCCCGAACCCGTGCCCCCGGACACCAGGATGTTGCACCGGGATCGACTGACCACCTTGAGAAGGTCCGCCATCGGCTGGCTAAGCGTGCCCAGCCCGACCATGTCATCCAAAGTCAGGCGTTGTTTGGTAAAGCGACGAATGGTCAGAACCGGACCGTCAATCGCGAGTGGTGGGATGACGACATTGACCCGCGATCCGTCTTTCAGGCGTGCATCGCAGATCGGACTGCTTTCATCGACCCGTCGCCCCACAAGGCTGACAATGCGCTGACAGACATTCATCAGGTGTTCGTCATCGCGGAATGCCACATCGGTTTTCTCAACCCGGCCATTCACCTCGATAAAGATATTGTCGAACCCGTTGACCATGATGTCGGCGATGTCGTCTCGGACAAGAAACCGCTCCAACGGGCCAAAGCCCAGCATGTCATCGCAGATGTCGTCCAGCAGTCGGGCGAATTCGACATCGGACACGGTTTGGCGATTGCGCGCCAGCACGTCTTTTAGGGCGGTGGACACGCCTGCCCTCGCCTCGGGTAGCGGACGACGCAGCAAACCTGCTGCGTCGATCCGATCAATCACGTCAAGGAAGACGCGTTGTTTGAGAATGGCGAAGTTGTGTTGCACTGGCGGCTACTCTTTCACTCTACTGCCTCGCGTAGAGAAATTAAGAATGGCTTCCTAAAGTCAATCAACAGCAGGCAGTGCAGTTCCAATATCGTTAAACACGTCTGCCAGTTTAGGACCAATTGCAGTTGCGCCTGCGATAATGGTGATAGAAATTAAGCCCGCAATGATTCCGTACTCAATCGCGGTGGCGCCGCTCTCATTGCGAACGAACTCGCGAAGTTTAGCTCTCAGAAAAGGGATGAGCATAATTATTCTCCTTTGTGGTGCGCGCAATTCCATTGCCGCACTCGGGTCCAGCTTCAAACCGTGAGACTCGTCACACCACGAAATCGGTCAAGCACCGGCAGCACCCGTCAAAAAGAGAAATCGTCACTCCACGCCGTAGGCTCTTTGAAACAAGCCTAAGCAGATTTCTATCCACAGGCAACAGAAGACGGAATGTGCGGCAGTTGGTCACTCAAGTCTTTAATATTCCTTGGGGATGTATCTTTGCTAAGGCTTGCGCGAAACCCAGCGCTAAGCTAGAATCCTGTGGATAAATCTGTATCGGGCAAGGCTATCCTGACGAGTAAATCCTCTATTTCCCTTTGTTCCCTGTACCACCTTCGCCCCAATGAAAAGAAAGCCAATTCACCTTGGTTTCCGGTATCAGGCGAACTTTATTCGGGTCTTTGAAAGCGGTCGCCCTTGTGACCTTGCTGGCAAGCTGTGCCGATGGTGGCATTTTTGCACCACCCGACCCCCAAGTCACACGGCAGCATATCGACCGGGGGATCTCCCTGATCAGCGTCCGGGATTTCAAAACCGCCAAAGCGGAACTGCTCAAGGCAAACCCCTTCAAGACCGGCGATCAGCGCGCGTTAATGGCGCTTGCAATTGCAGCGGACATGGAAGGCGATTTTCAGACTTCTGACAAAGCCTATGAGCTGTTGCTGGCACAAAGCACAGATCAAGCGACGCTGTTCAACAACATGGGCTATTCCTACATGCTGCGCGGTGACCTTCTCAAGGCCAACTCCTATCTGGCCGAAGCAGAACGCCGCGCCCCCAAGAACGATACGATCCGCAACAATCGCAAAATGCTGAAACAGGTGTCGCCACTCTGATGAACAACAGCGCGCGCATAGTCACAGGCAAGACCATCTTGCACACCATCGCGGTCCTCGCTTTGCTTTTTCTGTGTGTGGTGGTCTCCCGGCCTGCGGGTGCGCAACCTGTCGAAGTCATCTCATTGTCCATTGGCGACGCGCATGTTGTGGAAACGAATTTCGACCTTTCCGATGTGATCATCGGAAATAACGAAGTCGCGAATATGGCTTTGCTGTCTGCTCGCAGCATTGCCATTACGCCTTTGTCGGCAGGCTCCACGAAAGTCTTGCTTAGGGATGTCGACGGTCGGCAAAGGCGGGTTCTCTCTGTTATCGTGCAGGAAAACTTCGATCCCTTGCAGCGGATCATCGACGATCTTCAGCCGGGATCGAATGTCAGGGTCCAAAGCGTCAACGGGCGGCTTGTCCTGTCGGGGACGGTCCGCGACGAAGCCGAGGCCGCACAAATCCGAAACGTGGCTGAATCCTATAGCGAAGGCGATGTGATCGACGCATTAAAGATCACCGATCCACGTCAGGTCATGCTCAAGGTCAACATCCTTGAGCTGTCACGCAATGGCGGCAAAGAACTTGGGATCAACACATTCCCCAATCCACAGGGCATGGACGGCACCAATGGTGCACCTTTTGGCGTCATCACTGACACGATAGACTTCAACTTCAACAACCGCGACTATACGATCAACATTCTTTTGCAGGCGCTTGAAAACAAAGGGCTGGCCCGCAGGTTGGCCAATCCGACGCTTGTGTCGATCAATGGATCGACGGCCAGTTTCGTGGTCGGTGGTGAAGTCCCTATCGTGAGCACGGATGCCGACGGGAAAACCACAACATCCTACCGGGAATACGGCGTAAAGCTGGCGTTCACGCCGCAGATCCTGCCAAACCGCACGGTGCGCATCGCGATTGAACCTGAGGTCAGCGAGGTCGATTGGACCCGGAGGGTCAATGACAACCCGGCCTTCGTTTCCCGCAAAGTGAACACCACGATCGAACTTGTCAGCGGCAGAAGTTTTGCCATTGCAGGGCTGCTCCAAAGCGACAGTGTCCGCTCAGCGCGCCAGTACCCATGGCTGGGGGACGTGCCGATCTTAGGTGCACTGTTCCGGTCGACCGCGTACCAGCAAAACCAGACCGAACTGGTTGTTTTGGTCACACCCTACCTCGTGAACAATGCCTCGGAACAGAACATCATGGGCGACCCGACGCTTCAAAGCGGTGACGTTTCCGATGCCGAGGTTTTTCTACTTGGCGCTATGGACAGCGCCGACGAGATGACCCGCCGCTTCAAAAGCGGCTTTGGCGTGACCGGAACGTTCGGCCACATTCTGCCAAACCACTGAACGGAACAAGATGCGCCGTCTCTTGATCATCCTCGTTGCTCTTGTGGCTGGAGTTGGGACTCTCGGCCTGCTGGAGCTGTCGCGTCCCACACCCGTTACCGAACCGACAGAGATCACTCAGACGGACACTGTGCGCGTTCTCGTGTTCAATCGCGATATGCCCCGTGGAACCATTGTCGACGCGTCCAGTCTTATCTGGCAGGAGCAATTGCGCAGCGCGGTGTCAGCCACCACGCTGACGTCGGAAACAGAAGATGCGCCCTATCCGTCGGACATCGTGGGCAAGCTGGTGCGGCGCGATGTGCTGGCCGGGGAAATCGTACGGCCGGATGATCTCGTGGACCGGGCCTCCGGCTTTATGGCCTTGACGCTGACACCGGGAACACGCGCGGTTGGGCTTTCGGTGACCGCACAGAAATTGGCTGGAGGGTTTATCCTGCCAGAAGATCGCATCGACCTTATTCACACTGTTTCGGGTGATTTCGACAGAGACGGTCGCGCCGGGAGTTTTTCTCAGACCATTCTCGAAAACATCCGTGTGCTGGCGATCGGCGACACCCCAACCAGTCGCGTCACCTTTCAAACCGCAGATCAGCAGGAAAACGCGGCATCGCGCACCGCAGAAATCAACATGACTGGTGACACGATCACACTTGAAATGACCGAGGAAGAGGCCGAAGTCCTATTCTCTGCTCTCGCCAGCGGGCAAGTGTCTTTGGCACTGCGGTCAATTGACGATCACGGACCGTCGCGTGTTGTTTCCATTCTGGGATTTGAGAAACCAGAGCCACCTGCCCCTGAACCGGTCGTACTGCCGCCCGAACCACCTCAGCAACCCGCAGAACCGGCAGCAGTCGAAATCGAGCCCGAAGAAAGTGAGCCAACGCCCCCCAAGCGGTCCGTCCGCGTCATTTCTGGTGGCCAGACGACGATCGTGGATGTGCCATGAGCACGCAATCGCTTTTCATACCGCGCACCACAATTGCGACCTTTGCAAAAACGCCCGAGGTGCTGACAGTTCTACAGGACCTCAAGGACCACACTTTGCTGTCCCGCGCCCAGTACAATGCTTTTGACGGTGATATCGACGAGATCATCAACAAGTATCCTTCCGGAGGCACACCCGAACTCTTGATCCTCGAACATGACGGCCCCATCGAGGATTTGGAACGTCTTGCAGAAGTGAGTGCAGCAACGACACAGTTGATCATCATTTCCTCGGACAATGACATTAGTCGGTATCGGAGGCTACTGGATCAGGGTGGCGCGGATTATCTCTTTACGCCGGTTACGCCCGAATTACTTTTGGGAAGTATCAGTCGCACGTTTTCTCATACAGAAAACCGACAGGCCGGCGCGCTTGTCACGGTCTTCAGCTGCGGGCGTGGCAGCGGTGGATCGACGATCGCACAAAACACGGCAGCGTTGATATCACAGCTTCCAGAAAAGCGAGCCCTACTGCTGGATTTCGATCTGTTCACCGGAACAACCACCCTGACCTTTGATCTCAGTCCGGTACGTGGCCTTCGCGAACTATTGCGTGACCCAAAGTCGATCAGCCCCAAGGAAATCACCAAGCTGGCTCATGAAAGATCGACCAGCCTGCAAATCTTGTGTTCACCTCCAAGTCTGGAGCCGGGTTTTTCGGTCAACATGGATCACTTTGTGGACATTCTTGACCAGGCGCGGACCCTGTCGGATTTCATCATTGTTGACATGCCAAGTGGTTGGAGCCTGCTTCACAGCAAATTACTGGCAATGAGCGAACACACGATGCTGGTCTCGATGGCAGATCTGGGCAGTTACCAAACCCTGCACAACATCGAAACGCTCGCTGCAAACCTGCGGCAAAATCTGCCACCCGCTGACATCGTGATCAATCGATGGTCACCTGCCACAGAGTCGTTGATCTCATCCAGGCTTTTCTCGGAAACAGCCAAAGGCGGTCACCTCGTTAAGGTTGGCGATTTCGGAAAAACGGCCATAGCAGCGGCCGAAGCCGGCAAGGCAGTTGCGGAAACGACCCCATTTCCAAGCGACCTCAAAGACCTCTTCAGCTTTGTCGAAGGCCTTGCCGGGGTGCGGCGAAAACAACAGGACCGCAAAGTAAAACAGTTCTGGACCTCGCTGTTCGGTCGAAAGCAGACATGACCTTTCGTTGGATTTGGATAGCGCTGCGGCGCGAGTCCGGCGCTGCGGCGATAGAGTTTGCATTGATTGCACCCGTTTTGCTGCTCATGTTTGTCGGCATGGCAAATCTTGGCGTTCGGGCGATCGAAGAGGCCCGGCTGAACCAGGTCGCCCGCGAAACCGCTGAAGCGGCCTTGTTCACACAAAGCCTGACGGTACTGGACACCACGTTGCAAGCCGCGATCACAGACCTTGGCGCACCGATCAGTGGCGACACATATGCCGGGACAGTACGGCTTTTGTGCCTGTGCCCCGGCCAAGCGGAAATCGAGAATTGTACCACCTCGCAGGCCGCGCTCTGCATCTCGACCGGTCTGCCTTGGGAGGTCGTGATCGAGGTTGACGTCCAGATGAATTACCAGCCACTGTTGCCGGGCTTCGGGACCGAGGGTCTGATCGCAAGCACGTTGCGGGTGCAGGTCAGGTGATACGCAACGCACGCAAACGGTTCATCAAAGATACATCAGGCGCGGCAGCGCTTGAATTTGCGCTAATTGCGATTCCACTTCTGATGTTCACGTTCGGCATCATCGAAATCGGCCGTCTGCTCTTCATGCAACAGCAGTTGACCTATGCAACCGATGCAGCAGCGCGGCAGCTCTACATAGTACCGTCCACCTCCACAGCCACGTTGTCTTCAGCAATTGTCGACGACCTGTTTCTTGGCGACCCACTGCGCCTCACCGTCACCGTCGGCGCGGTCGCCGCACAGGCAGGAACAAACAGCTTTCAGACCATTCGTCTGACAGTGGACTACGATTTTCAAAGTGTGGTTCCAGAGCTGGTCATCGACGCCGTTCCACTCAGCTTTGAGCGCACTGTGATTGTAGCCAACTGATCATTCAATCAACTGAACCCGCAGCGCGGCTTCAACCGGTGGCGCACCCGGTGGTCTGTTCGGTTGACAGCCTATCGTGACCGTCCCGTTGCCCGAGACTTCCAGAACGCCCGCGATGATCTGCAGACAAGGGTAGGACGAACTGGAATCTCCAGTGTAAGTCAGCGTGTCACTCGGAAAATAGATGACGCCATTGATGGCAGAATCCGAATTGCCTGACATCGAATGAGACACCGACGCTCCACTACGATCCGAGAAAAACAGAATACCGGCAAAGGGATCGGGACGCACACCGGGATCAAGCGGATCATAGGCGGTCAGGTCCAAATCCGCCCCTCCATTGACCACCAACTTCGCCCCGTTCATCAGATAGAACGTGACCCCTGTTCCGGTCAGCTCTGCCTTGGAATTGATGCGAAACGTGCCCCCATCGATGATATAAAGGCCAGCGCTCAGTGTCGTGGTGTCGTTCAGTGTGAGGCCACCATCGAAAAGTGCTACCGGCAGGTCCGGGTACGCCAGAAGATACTCACTCGGAGTGAAGGTGCCTGCACCAATGGCGGAGGACGACAACCGGGTCAAACTCGCGACATCCGCCGATGTCGGCATGGGCAAGTTCGCATAGGGATCAGGGGCGGGGCGCTGCAAGAGCTGCGGCTCGTCGCAGTCGGTCAATGTCAGGCCATCGGTCACATCCACACCGCCGACTGCGTAAAGACACGACCCCGTCACCTCGACTTTGGCACCCTGCATTTCAAAACTTGTATCGGCATTTGAATTGGACGCAAATCCGCAGCCGACCACGTTCACCAAACCCGAACCGCCGACCTGAAAGGCCGGGTTCGCGGCAGGCGACAGGGCCAGCATGCATACAGGTTCACCGCTTCCGGGGATGGCGCCCGCAACGGCGCGGGTGCCGATCGTCACGGTTTCGTCCTGCCCGGGGAAAATCGCGGTCAAATAGCGGCTGACCGTCCTCTCGACCGTCACCTCGACAAAACCGGGCCGACCGGCATTGGGCCCGGTCGCCGGAGGAATATTGATCACCATTGTATCCGTGGCTCTTAGCCCGGACGACTGCGCGCGGGCCTCGGCTGACGCCCTGATCACAGCGGTATCGTTGGTCGAAATCCCCCGCGTCGCTGCAGAATAAGCGGCAAGATCAGACACATGTTGCAATTTGCGTTCGGTCACCAGCCACAGTCCCGCCTCACTGCCAAGCCCGGCAAAACCAATGAGAACCGGTGCGAGCAATGCAAAATAAACCGCCGTCGCGCCTTTTTCGGATGTCAGGAAACGTCGCAGCATGGTGTCTTTCAAAATTCTGAAGAAAGGAAGATCGGCGCAATGATGACCACAAAGATCACCGGAAGAAAGAAAACGATCATTGGCACGGTCATCTTGGGCCCCAAAGCCGCGGCCTTTTCCTCGGCATTGGCAATCCGCACCTGGCGGCTCGAGCTTGAGATGACGCGCAGAGAATTGGCGATGGAAGCCCCCTGCTTTTCGGCTTGGATCAGAGCGATAACCACGGATTTCACACTTGGAAGGTCCATCCGTTGGGACAGGTTCAGGTAGGCATGTCTGCGCTCTGATAGAAGCGCGAGGTCAGTAACAGTAATGATCAGCTCTTCTGCAAGCACATGCGCTGTTGGCGCCAACTCCCGCGCGATGCGACGCAAGGCGACTTCGATCGACAAACCGGCGTCAAGGCAAATGATCAATAGCCCGATAGCATCGTCCCAGTACATCTCGAACTCCCGTCGGCGACGGCGGGTACGCACATGCAGGTAAAGACTGGGCAGAAAAAGACAGACCACCGAAGCAAACAATATCAACCCGTATCCAAATAGCGGATTTCTGTCCAAGATGCCAAAACCCGCGGCCACCTCGTGGCTGACCACTGCAGCGGCAAGGGCAAGAACTATCCGCATGCCTTCAAAATAGATGATCGTGGCTCTGCGGTTTCGAAGGCCGGCCTGCCGCAATCGAAGCAACTCGGCTTCGCCAAGGATCGCGTGCTCGGAAATCCAGTCAATGACCGAACGGCGCAGTTCGACGAAGACGGCCTGCGCCGCCAACCATTGCACCGGATGGCGCAGCAAGATGTCCACAGGCTTGGTTACCGTGTTTTTCTGACTTATGGCGCGTGCTTTGTGGTCCAACCTCGGACGCGCAGAAAGCGTCAATGTCACAACAGCAATCGCCATAGCGACGGCAAGAGCCACGCCGAGATTGATGACGGACAAACCGCCAAACCACATCTGCATGTTTGATGCAGCGGTCATATCTCTACCCGCATCATGCCACGCATCACGACGAACCCTGTGACCATCCAACCGACACAGAAAACAAGAATGACATTGCCGGTCTCTGTTTCGAACAGCGGCGCGAGGAAATCCGGGGACAAGGCAGAGACAGCGCCGATGAGCAAGATCGGAATTGATCCGATGATCCACGCAGAGGTCCGTGCTTCGGACGTCATCGCGCGGATCTTGCTTTGCAGCTTGGCCTTTTCCCGCAGCATGTCCGCAAGGTTCGAAAGCACCTCGGACAGGTTGCCGCCAGATTGGGCCTGCAACGAGATCACGATGGCAAACAATCGGGCTTCCGGCACAGGCACCCGATCGGCAAATCGCACGATCGCATCTCGGATGCTCAACCCCATACCCATATCATTCGTGACGCGCATGAATTCCCGCTTCAACGGGTCGTTCCATTCCTCGACCACCATTTGCAGACATTCCAGCAATGGTAACCCAGCCCGAATACCCCGAACGATGAGGTCCAGAGCTCCGGGCAGTTCATTTGCAAAAACCTGCATGCGCCGCTTTGAAAGACGTCGCAGATGCAGGATCGGTCCAATGATCCCGATTGCGAAAGCGATACCCACTGCAGGGAGCGTAGGAACGTCAAAAAGCATAAGAACAAGCTGCAGTACCACCGCAATGGATAAGCTGAGAATAATATGCCGGACCAGAGTGCGCTCGGTTCCGGACCGGGTCAAAAGACGGGTGAGAAAGAACCGGCCATCGCGATTTTTTAACGTATCGAGTTCAGCCAAGGCCCGCTGCATTGCTTCGCGTGCATGCAATTGTTCTTGGGTCTCATCACCTTCTACCGGGTCCGTCAAGAAACCCAAGCGGTTCAGCCGCTCTTCCAATTGCCCAGAGGATGATCGCCTGCTGGACATCGCGATCCAGAGCACGGCAAGCGCGGTCAGGAATACAACAAGGCTGGTCAAAAGGTTGTAAAGATCAAACTGCAATTGGCCCATTGCGTCACACCATCCCGAAAGACTTGTCTGGCGACACATGCGCATTCGCAACTTGCAACGCGTCCGCAAGGCGCTGTTGTTCGCCATAATAAACCGCTCGTGGCCAGATATTTGGCTGTGTGACACCTCCGCCGACATGCCGACCGACGACATGGCCCTCCCCGTCGTCTCCTTCAATCTGATAGGAGAACAGGCTCTGTGTGGTGATGGTATCCTCCTCCATCCCGAGCACTTCGGTAATGTCGGTGATCACCCGGCGCCCATCGCGCAGGCGCGACGCGTGAATGATCACGTCAATCGAATTGGCGATCATTTCGCGGATGTTGCGGGCTGGAAGATTGAACCCGCCGCCGGTGATCATGGTCTCAAGCCGACGCATCGCCTCGCGCGGAGAGTTGGCATGCACCGTGCCCATGGACCCGTCATGGCCCGTGTTCATAGCCTGCAAAAGATCAAAGGCCTCGCCGCCGCGCACTTCGCCGACGACGATCCGATCCGGGCGCATCCGCAGACAGTTCTTCACCAGATCCCGCATTCGGATTTCACCCTCACCTTCAAGATTGGGCGGGCGGGTTTCCAAAGGCACAACATGCGGTTGCTGCAATTGTAGTTCCGCGGAATCCTCGCAGGTTACGACGCGCTCATCCCTATCGATGAAAGCCGCGATGCAATTCAACAAGGTGGTTTTCCCCGAACCGGTCCCTCCCGAAACGATCAGATTGCAGCGCGTGCGACCGATCACGCGAATGAGCTCGGCACCCTCCGGCGTGATCGACCCAAAGCGTACAAGGTCTTCGAGCGTCAGCTTGTCTTTCTTGAACTTGCGGATCGTCAGCGTTGGCCCCTTGAGCGAAAGCGGCGGCGCGATCACGTTGACCCGCGATCCATCCGGTAGGCGCGCGTCGCATATTGGTGAGGATTCATCGACACGACGCCCAACCAAAGACACGATCCTCTGACAGATGTTCAGAAGATGGGTTTCGTCGCGAAACTGAACATTGACCTTCTGGATGCGCCCGCCCAACTCGACATAAACGTCCTTCGGGCCGTTCACCATGATGTCGGTCAGATCATCCTGCGCAAGCAACGGCTCCAATGGACCGAAGCCCAGAACATCATCGACAAGTTCATCAACGACCCGGTCCACCATGAATGACGGCAAGGGCGCTGGCCGCCGCGCGAGAATTCTGCGGATTGCTTTTGCGATCTCGACCCGAGCGTCCTGAGCGGCCAGATGGTCAAGCTCTTTGGCATCGATGATTTCGACCAAGGCGCCGCGCACTTCGTCCATAATGGCATAAAGTTCGTTATTCTCCTTCGAGGCAGATGTGGCAGACCGGTCAGTGTCCGGCTTTTCCGGCACCACCGGAGGCTTGACCGAGGTCGATTTCGGCATGGTTCCGACACGATGCGCCCGCCCAAACGCCATGGCTGTTCTCCTTTTCAGGCCGCAAGGCCATCCTGTTTACACGTCAAGAAACCAAGGCTGCACGCCACCCACCCGTGACACGCGCAAAACCATCCGTCTGGTGACTGTTCACAATGAACGGGAAACGCCGGGTGATCTTACGGGATACGGCCGGTGCACTCATCACGGCGCAGAGCCCATGATTGCCAAATCCGCGTCGATATCGCGCTATGCGCAAAACGCTTCGACACGCCTCGCCACCTTGCCGTCACACAAACACATGTTGACCGCAGGCATCTGCCGTTAAACCATTGCAGACGAAGGGACTGTTTGTCCATCGGTCTTGACGTCGCAAGCGTCTTAGCCTGCCTCACGCAACAACGGGGAGCAGCACGTCGGGCTGGTTCCGATCGCATACCGGCCGCAGAACCCGAAGGATCGACATCTTACCGACATCGCGCGCACTGAACTGGATGAAGCTGAACACACCCGGGTGCCGGCCAGATATACGGAATGCCTCATATAAGGCGTCTACGCAGGTTTCACCCGTGCCGGGGACGCGCAAAACACCGCAATGGGATCAAGGGTAACCGCCCCCCTTCAAAAGACCGGTGTTTTGAGTTGGCCTGTTCTCCAACAAGGAGACAGACAATGAAGAGAAGCCGTTTCCGCGATGAACAGATCATTGGGATATTAAAAGAGCATCAGACCGGGCTTGGCGCGAAAGGGCTATGCCGCAAGCACGGTGTAAGCGACGCGGCGTACTAAAAATGGCGGTCAACGTACGGCGGTCTGGAAATGTCTGACGCCAAAAAGTCGAATTCACTTAAAGCAAAGAATGCCTAGCTCAAAAGGGTACTGGCAGAGCAAATGATGGATGTGTCGACGCTCAAGGGCATGCTTGGAAAAAACTTTCGAGGCCCAGATCTCGAGGCACCACTGCGACCTGAGCATGAAAGACAATCGACATAATCAGACACAGGCCTGCGCTTTGGCTGGGATCGATGCAGGCGTCTACCGGCGCGTATCGAAGTGGCTGCAAGCGTGCACTGGACACCCGAGCACCGAGGGCGATCCCGCAGGGATCAAACAGGCGTGTCCCGCATCCCTTTCCGCAAAGCACTGTGCACCTTGGCCGCTGAAGGGCTGGTGATCGTCAAGCCATCGAAGGGCAGCATCTTTCTAAAATGGACATCAAACGAAGTGTTTTCGCTGCCCAAAGTTCTTGACCGTCTCGAACAGCTTGCAGGCGACGTCGTTGTTGTCCGCGCCAAAAACGATACCCGGACATTCCACGGAGAGTGGCCCTTAAGCAGACCGCGGATGAAAGCAGGCCACTTCCGATGCTGTACCGATTGGCGACAGTCGCGGTGTCTCCTTGCGGCAAATGTCCGTGGCACTTGGGCAGCGTGCAGCAAAAGCGCATCCTTTGGGCGGATTCAAAGGATCGGGCAATTCCGTGCCTTCCGCTTCCGGCGGTGTCAGTGGCCTGCCAACCACGGGTGCACTGTCAGCCAGCAACTTGGTATAGGGATGCCGCGGTGCCGCAAAGACCTCTTCGGCCGGGCCAATTTCGACCACGGACCCGAAATAAAGAACCGCGATCCTGTCACTGACGGCCTCTACCACTGCAAGATCGTGGCTGATGAACAGGTAGGTCAGATCGAAGGTCCGGCGCAGATCGGCCAGTAGGTTCAGCACCTGAGCCTGCACGGATACATCAAGAGCAGAGACAGGCTCATCGAGGATAAGAATGCGGGCATTGGCCGCCAACGCACGTGCGATCCCGATCCGTTGCGCCTGTCCTCCCGAAAACTCGTGAGGGTAGCGATCGAGGAATTCTTCACGCAGGTTCACGCTCTCGAATATCTCGTTGATGCGCAGGCGGCGGTCGATCGCAGGCATCTTGTAAAGATGTTTCAGGGGCGCTTCCATAATCTGCCGGATTGTCTTGCGCGGATTGAGCGAGGAAATCGGATCCTGAAAAACGTACTGGATGCGCTTGCCGAACGCTGCAGGGTCAGCCGTGTCAAGCGCCTCACCCTCGATCTCGATCTGTCCAGTGGTCGGCTCAAGCAAACCGACGAGCATCCGCGCGAGGGTCGACTTGCCACAGCCCGACTCTCCGACAAGGCCAAGAGTCTCACCTTTCTGCACCGACAGATTCAAAGGGTTCACTGCTTTGACCGACCCTGTCGAATTGCCGAACAGCGACCGGCCAACCGGAAAGGTTTTCGAAAGCTCGGTGAGTTTCAGTGCTTCGGTCACTCCGCAAACTCCCTGTCTTGTCCCACAGGATAAAGACACCGCACCCCATGACCTCCAACTCGGTCCAACGTTATGTTTCCCTCACGACACCCTTCTTGCACCCGGTCGCAGCGATCCGCGAACGCACAGCCCTCGGGCAGTTTGTCGACAACGGGCGGCAGGCCGGGGATCGCTTCGAGCCGACGTTTGCCGCCGCCCAGTTCCGGAACACACGCCATCAACCGCGCGGTATAAGGATGGCGGGGCGCATCGAGAATGGTTGTGGTCGTGCCCTCTTCGACAACCCGACCAGCGTACATCACTGCCACACGATCACACAGCTGTGCGACCACGCCAAAATCATGGGTGATGAAAACGATCGCCAACCCACGCGAGCGGCGCAAGTCGTCAAGGATTGTAAGAACCTGCGCCTGCACCGTCACGTCCAGCGCGGTTGTAGGCTCATCCGCGATGATGATGTCGGGATCATTGGCCAATGCCATTGCGATCCCGACCCTTTGACGCATCCCACCCGACATCTCGTGCGGATAGTCCGAGATGCGCTTCTCAGCATTAGGGATGCGCACGGCTTTCAGAAGGTCAATCGCCTTGTCGCGCCCTGCAACCTTGTCGATGCGACGGTGGGCCTGGATCGCCTCGATCAACTGGTCACCAACCCGGTAGAGCGGGTGCAACGTGGCAAGCGGATCTTGAAAAATATACGAGACAGTCCGACCACGCATGTCACGCAAACGGCCGTATGGCATGCCGATCAGGTCTTCACCGTCGAAATAGGCCGCACCATTGGTGATCATACCGGGAGGCGAAGCGACAAGCCCCATGATCGACAGCGCCGTGACCGACTTCCCGGACCCGCTTTCGCCGATGATGCCAAGGCATTCACCCTTGTCCACATGTAGATCGACACCACCCACGGCACGATAGATACGATCCTTGACATGAAACTGGGTCTCCAGTGCTTTGACCTCAAGTAGTCCTTTTCCCTCTGCCTCTGGTGGCTGGTGCGCCCTGTCGACACGCGTCGCCGCCATTGGGCGTGACAAAGCGCCAGATTTCAACCGGGGGTCAAGCGCGTCGCGCACGCCGTCGCCCAGCAGGTTGATCGACATCACGATGATCAGGATCATCATACCCGGAACGATAGATGTGTGCGGGTTAGTGATCAGCGCCGACCGCGCTTCGCCCAGCATCGAGCCAAGATCGGCTTGCGGCGGCTGAGAACCAAGGCCAAGGAAAGACAGCCCTGCGGTCTCAAGGATCATCCAGCCAATCGTCGTGGACATGGCGATGACGATAACTGGGACCACATTGGGAAGGACTTCGGACAGAATGATCTGCTTGTCGGATAGTCCGGCAAGACGCGCGGCATCGACGAATTCCTTGTTGGCGATACCGACAGTGATGCCTCGGATGTTGCGGGCAAAGAATGGCACGTTTACCGCAGCAACCGCAATCAGCGCATTCAATAGGCCCGGCCCCAACGCCGCAACGATCGCCAGCGCCAGCAGGATGTAGGGGAAGGCCATCAGCATATCGACACCGCGCATGATGATGTTGTCGGTGCGTCCGCCGTAATAGCCGGCAATGATCCCGACTGCCGCACCGATGGTGGCCGCAACAATTGCGGCGGCAAACCCCACCGCAAGCGACAATCGTGTCCCCCACATAAGACGCGATAGCAGATCCCGGCCAAGATGGTCCGTGCCCATAAGCGCGCCTTCGGAAAACAGCGGCTGGAAGCGATTGGACGTGTTCGTCACATCTGGGTCAGCCAAGGGCAGCAGTGGCGTCAGCAGGGCCAGCAACACGACCAGCACAAGCACAATACCACCCACCAGCGCGAGCCGGTTGCGCGCAAGCAAAGCGATGAAGGCGATCATGTCTTGATCCGTGGATCGAGAAGGCTTTGCGCCACGTCCACCACAATATTGAACACCACATAGCAGGCGGCGACGAAAACAACCCCACCCTGCACCAAAAGGATGTCACGTTTCAGGATAGCATCGACCAGCATCCGTCCCACGCCCGGCCACTGAAAAACGATCTCGATATAGACTGCGCCGGACAGCACGAAACCCGCCTGAATGCCAAGGACGGGAATGATCGCAACCAACGCCGCCTTGAGCGCATGACGCCAGATCACACCGCGCTCATGCACGCCTTTGGCACGGGCCGTGCGGATGAAATCCTGCCGCAGCACTTCGAGCATCGCTGACCGCGACAGCCGCGCTATGACACCAGTAGCCACGACGGCCAATGCCGTTGCAGGCATGGCAAGATGGCTCAGCAACACACCCAAGGTGCGATCTCCATAGATAGGCCACATGCCCGAAACCGGAAACCATCGCAGATTCACGGCAAAGAACAGGATCATCATCATCCCAAGAAAGAAGGACGGAATCGAAATCCCAAGAAGCACCACAAACGTGATGCCCTTGTCGGCCGCGCCATATTGGTTCGCCGCAGAAATCACACCCGCGATCACACCAAGGAACGAACACAAAACGAAGGCTGTGCCCGCCAACACCAGGGTTGCATTAAAACGTTCAAGAACCTCGTCGAGGACAGGTCGGTTCAGTGCGAAAGACGTTCCGAAATCTCCTGTCAGCATATTACCAAGCCAGATGACATACTGCTGCACCAATGGCTTATCGAGACCCAGGTCACGATTGAGCTTTTCCACGTTGCCTGGCGTGGCGTAGCTGCCCAGAATAGCGGTGGCGGGGTCTCCGGGGATCATCGCCATGATCAGAAACACGATGATAGTGATCCCGATCAGAACCGGAACCGCAGAAAGTAGTCGCTTCAGAATATAGCCGGTCACAGTCGCCCCGCGGGTGCATGTGATGGGTGGGGCACGCGGTCAGGCACGCCCCACCAAGATCTTTATTTCTTCACGACGTCGTCGAGCAAGAGAAAGAACGACGGCTGAAGTGCAAAGTTCTCGACCCGGTCGGAAGTCACGGCGTTCTGCTTCCAGTTCGCCACGAACACCCACGGCGCGTCTTCCTGAACGATCACCTGCATTTCTTTGTAAAGCCGTGCGCGTTC
Source organism: Marivita cryptomonadis (assembly GCF_002115725.1). GTDB lineage: Bacteria > Pseudomonadota > Alphaproteobacteria > Rhodobacterales > Rhodobacteraceae > Marivita > Marivita cryptomonadis. The sequence continues at coordinate 101,818 of NZ_JFKD01000014.1, read as the reverse complement.
GTCCTGATCGGTGGCGACGCGCGCCGCCTCCAACAGTGCATCGACTTCGGGGTTCGAATAGTAACCCGAGTTAAACCCGCCCTGATCGGGCCATGCCGCTGTGCGCAATGCAAGAAACGGAAGCGTGTCCGGATCATTGGTCATCCATGCCATTTCAGCCATGTCCGCCTTGCCCTCAAGACCGGGGTTCACTTCACCAAGGAAAGTGTTCCACTCATAAGTTTCAATCTTCACATCGAAACCGACAGCTTCCAGATCGGCTTGAATGGCCGTGCCCATGGCGATCGGGTCAAGCATTCCCGAACCACCTTCGGTGACGAAGAAGGTCAGCTCTGCCCCTTCGGCACCTGCCTCTGCGATCAACTCGCGCGCCTTATCCGGGTCGTAGGGATAAGGTTCGAGGTCAGGATTGTACGCCCATGCAAAAGCTGGCGGCGTCGGTCCTGCTGCAACCTCAGCCGTGCCTTCCAGAACCTCGTTAACCAAAGCCTCCTTGTTCACCGCATAGTTGGCCGCTTGGCGCACGCGCACATCCGCAAAAGGGCCTTCCTTTGCGTTCAGAATTAGGAACCAGACATGTGGACCTGCCTGTTCATGGACCGTGTAGGCGTCGCCCTGAAACTCGCTCAGTGCCACGGGCGGCACTTCCACCATCAGGTCGATCCCACCTGCGAGCATCTCTGCAGTGCGGGTATTGGCATCGGTGATCGGACGAAAGACGACGGCCTGCAACTCGGGCGCGCCATCCCAATAGTCGGGGTTCGCTTCGATCACGACAGCCTCGTTGGACCGCCACTCTCCAAACGTAAAGGCTCCGGTGCCAGACGGGTTGCGCCCGAACTCTGTGCCGTGCTCCATCACTGCGGCGGGCGATACGATCAGGCCAGTGGGGTAGGCAAGGTTAGACAGGAACGGCGCATAGGGCCCGTTCAGAGTGAACCGGACAGTCCTCGCATCGACAACTTCGGTCGATTCAATCGACGAGAAGAAGAAGGACAAGGGGAACGGACCGGTGTTGTGATACGGGTGATCTTCGTTCAGCATGCGGTCGAAATTGAACTTCACCGCCTCTGCATCAAAGTCGGAACCGTCATGAAATTTGATGCCCTCGCGCAGCGTGAAGGTGTATTCCGTACCGTCCTCGGAAATCTCCCAGCTTTCTGCCAGCGCGGGTTCGACCTCAAGCGTTCCATCCCTATAGCGCACGAGGCCATCGTAGACATTCATCAGGATCCGGAAATCGTTGACGGCTGTGACCGCCGCCGGATCAAGCGCTTTGGGCTCGGCGATCTGTCCAACGATCAAGACGTCGGTCGGGGTTTGCGCCTGCGCGCCGCTGATGACCCCGAGTGTCAGGGCAAGCGCAGTACCGGTGGCCAGCAGGCCCCGGCGAGTGACGTGAAAGAGCGACATGACAGCTTCCTCTCCTGTTGTATCGGATTTTATTTATCATGATAAATTGCATCAGGCCAAATTTTCATGATAAATTCAAGTCCAAGACTGAGCGGGGCCAAATATGACGATCTCCATACTCGCACTTGACGAGAAAACAGGCACTTATGGCGGCGCCGCAATGACCGGAAGCCTCTGCGTCGGAGGTTGGGTGCTGCGTGGAGACGCCGAATCGGGGCTGTCGGCCTCGCAAGGTTCTTTGCCCAGCACCATGTGGGGCCAGAATGTCTTGTCCCTCATGCGCGATGGAGCGTCGGCCGAAGTCGCTGTTCAGCAGATCGTCACAGCGGATGGTGGTCGCGATGAACGTCAACTTTCCGCACTCGACCCTCGCGGAAGCACCGGGTTTTTCACCGGTGCCAACAGCATCCCAACCGCCGGTGTGCGGAGTGCGCCGGGTGTCATTGTGGCCGGAAACCTACTGGCCTCCGAGGCAGTTCTGGATGCCTGTCTCGATGGCTTCCTGGGCAGTGACGGGGCTATGGATGTCCGCTTGCTGAACGCGCTCAACAAGGCTGCGGATGTTGGCGGTGACAGCCGCGGACTCTTGTCTGCCGCCATGCTGGTGGTGGGTTCGGACCGCCCGCCCTTAAGCTTGCGTATCGACCATTCCGATGCGCCTTTGGACGCGCTTGCCAACCTGCACAGGCACGCGACAAGCGGCGCCTACGCAAACTGGGCCAGCCACGTGCCGACACTCGCCGATCCCGAGCGATCAACCCCGTTTCTCGGCTGACTATTCTGCAATAAACCGTTTCATGACCTCGGCTTGCTGCATCTCCATTTGCTCGCGGGCCATTTCCATATGGCTGCGCATGATCTCGCGCGCGCTGTCCACATCACCGCGCCGCAGTGCCGAGATCAGGTCTATCTGATGCTGGCGGCCTGTCCGCCACAGGTCATGATTGGGCGCTGCATACAGACGCTTGTAGACTGTCAGATCGGTAAGGATTTGCGCCATGAAGCCAATGAAGAACCCAAGCAACGCATTGCCTCCGAAGTCCGACAGACGCGCATGAAACTTCAACGACGCGATATGCTGATTGCGCTCTTCCTCTGCGTCAGACGCCGCATGAGCATAGCCTTCCATGATCACCTCAAGTTCCGCGATTTGCGCTTCGGATAGGCGTCCGGCAAGACTGGCCGCAAGTTCGGGCTCAAGCGCGATGCGGACCTGATAGATGTCATCAATGGTCACGTCGCGAAAATAAAAGTAGTTGGCCAACAGCGCGGCAGCTCTCTCACGCGTCACCTCACCGACAAAGCTTCCTCCGCCGGGACCTGTCTTGGTTTCAATCAGTCCCTGTGCTTGCAAAAGACGCATCGCTTCGCGGATCGTCCCCTTCGACATACCAAAGAGGTCAATCAGTTCTGCCTCGCCCGGCAGCCGGTCACCGGGCTGTAGCCCTCGTTCCACAACCCAATCTTTGATCTCTTCGGCCACACGCAAAGGGCGCGACCGACGCGCGCGTATGTTTGGATCTGATGGTCCGCTGGCGGGCATTGTCCTGCTTTCGATCTGGGCCGCGCAAAAAGCTGTGCCCTACAGCAAACCCATTCATCATGATAAATACAAGGCCAAGTTGACCCATGACGCGAAGGCCGCAGCAATATCATCGAAAGACAGGGCTACGTTTGAAAGACGTCGCGGTAGATATTCCCGAACTATGTGCGCCCCACCAGAAGGCACATGACAGGCAAAAGGCCCCGAAACTGCAGGGAAATGTCGCAAACGACAGTCTACACTTATGATGTTCCGGCTATCCTGCCCCCGTAAATACCAATCGAAGAGACCTGATGACGGTTGTGACCTCAGTAAAACCAGCCGATGCACACAAGCACGGAGTGCTCTTCGTTTTTGCGGCTGGCGTTCTCTGGTCGACTGTGGGTCTTGGCATCCGGCTGATCGAAGAGGCTGTGGTTTGGCAGATCCTGCTATATCGTTCGATCAGCATGTCAGTGTTTCTATACCTGGTCATTCGCATCCGATCCGGGGAAAGTCCTTTTGTGCAAATCCGTCGTGTGGGCGTGCCTGCAATCATCGCCGGTCTGTCTTTGGTCGCCGCCTATTCCGGTGGAATTTACGCGATACAGAACACCTCGGTTGCGAATGCAATGCTGCTATTTGCGACAGCGCCGTTTATGGCGGCGGTTCTGGGATGGATCGTTCTTCGCGAACCGGTGCGCAGAGCAACCTGGGTGGCGATCGCCGTTGCCATCGGAGGGATCGCGATCATGGTCGCTGACAAATCCGGCAACGTCGCCCTGATGGGAAGCCTCGCCGCCCTTGGATCGGCACTGGGGTTCGCAATCTTCACAGTGGCGTTGCGCTGGGGAAAAACAGGGGAAATGCTACCTTCCGTGTTTGTGTCCGGCCTGTTCGCCATAGTGATCACGATCGGAGTTTGCCAATATCAGGGGCTGTCCTTGATGATCGGCGCTCGCGATGGGGGCATTGCGATGGGTATGGGAGTGTTCCAGGTCGGGGCGGGGCTGATCCTCTATACGCTGGGATCACGCAGCCTGCCTGCCGCGGAGCTTGCTTTGCTGTCCTTGGCAGAGGTGCTTCTTGGTCCGTTCTGGGTCTGGCTGTTTCTGGGCGAAACCGCGACCGTCAATACTCTGCTCGGCGGCCTTGTTTTGCTTGCCGCGATTGCCGGAAATGCGCTTTCCGGCAAAAGACGAAAACCCCCACCGATCACCTCCCCTTGAGGATGATCTGAGACACGTCCCAAAGCAGCCAACAGGCGTCCTTCGATAATCATGCGAGGCGGATCTGAAACATCCGCCCCGGCAGTCATCAGCTGTCAGGCGCGTTGGGGAAGAACAGCTGTTGGTCAGCCACTTTGTAACCTGCAATGGCGTCCTGTCCTTCGTCCGAAACCAGCCAATCGGCAAAGGTCTGCGCGGCATCCACGTTCACTGATGGGCATCTCGCGGGGTTCACGGGGATTACGCCGTACTGGTTAAACATATCCTCATCGCCTTGAACCGCAATCTGGTAGTCCTGCTTGTTCGCGAAGCTGATCCAGGTGGCACGGTCCGTCATGACATAGGCCCCCATGCCAATCCCAGCATTGAGCGTTGCACCCATGCCCGAGCCGGTTTCACGATACCATCCGCCACTGGCTGCACTCGGGTCGACACCGCTGTCCGCCCAAAGCGCCATTTCCTTTTTGTGCGTCCCACTGTCGTCGCCGCGTGATGCAAACAACGCGCCTCCGTCAGCGATTTTGGCCAGCGCACCCTGCACATCATTCATACCGGCGACGCCCGCCGGGTCTGCAGCGGGGCCAACCACAACGAAATCATTATACATCAGATCCGTCCGCTTCGTGCCAAACCCGTCGGCGACGAATTTCTCCTCGGATGCCTTCGCGTGAACAAGCAACACGTCGCCATCGCAGTTTTCGGCGTTCTTGATCGCCTGTCCGGTGCCCACGGCCACGACATTGACCTGAATGCCGGTTTCCGCCTGAAAGATCGGCAGAAGATGGTCATAGAGACCCGAGTTCGCAGTCGATGTGGTCGACTGGACGATGATGGACTGATCCTGCGCCCATACTGCGCCACCAATGAACAGGGCGATTGTGGTCGCAGTCAGGTGTTGATTAAGCACGTTGGTCTCTCCCTTTTTGGTTTATTGTGCCTGTGTCAGACGACGATCCCGCCGTTCAGGTATTCCCGCGCCGCAGCACAGCTTGGCTTGGGGAAAAACTCAGCCGCCGTACTATGCTCGGCCACACGCCCCCTGTGGAGGAAGACGACATCATCGGCCATGCGCCGGGCCTGCCCCATGTCATGGGTTACGAAGATGATGCGAACACCGCGCCCGCGCGCGTCACTTACGATCCGTTCGATTGCAAGCACTGAAGCCGGGTCGAGGCTGGCTGTTGGCTCATCGAGGAACAAAACCTCCGGATCGGTGGCAAGCGCACGTGCCAACGCCAAGCGCTGCGCCTCACCGCCAGACAGCAGACGCGCTGGTTGGTCCGCCTTGTGCGCAAGACCCACATGATCAAGCAGCGCATCGCGCCGGGCACGCGCCTTGCCACGCGCGTTCAGAACAAAGTCGATGTTGGCAGCCACGGACCGGCGCAACAGGACCGGCTTCTGGAACACCAGCGCTTGCCGCGCGGTGACTTCCGTCGCCGAATGACGACCCCAAAGTAGCTGGCCCTCGGATGGTTGGATCAGTCCGTGGAGCAATTTGAGAAGCAGGCTTTTTCCAGACCCATTTGGCCCCATGACTACTGTGCATCCAGACGTGCCAAGATCGAGAGACACGCCATCAAGCACGGTCACATCGCCGAAACGCAACACGACATCTCGAACCGAAAGCGGCAGGATGGGCGAACTTTGCGTATCGGCAGCCCCTGCAACGCCTGTCATGGTCATTGCGTCAGACATAGGCCTGCCTTGCAGCCGTCATGCGGACCGATTGCACCGCCGCATTCACGCCAAGCGCGATCACCAGAAGAATGATACCAAGCGCCAGCGCCAGCGCCAGATCGCCCTTGGATGTCTCCAGCGCAATCGCCGTCGTCATAACGCGCGTCAGGTGGTCGATATTGCCGCCAACGATGATCACCGCCCCGACCTCTGCGACGGCACGGCCGAACCCGGCCAGACCGACGGTCAGGAGTGAGTAACGTGCATCCCACAAAAGCGCCTGCACCGTCTGCAGCCGCGTCAGACAAAGAGAACGGAACTGCTCGGCATATTCCGCATGCAGGTCTTCCAGCACTTGCCGCGACAACGCCGCCACGATTGGCGCGATGAGGATGGTCTGCGCGATAATCATCGCTGTCGGTGTGTACAGCAAACCAAGGAAACCCAGAGGTCCTGACCGCGACAGGTGCAGGTAAACCAGCAGACCCACAACAACCGGCGGCAGCCCCATCAGAGCATTCATCACAATCAAAACCGCACTGCGCCCCCGAAACCGACCTATGGCCACAAGCGCTCCAATCGGCAGTCCGATCAGGCACGCGATCGCCGTTGCCGTAAGACTGACCCGGAGCGAGAGCAGTACGATCTCGAGCAAATCCGCATCGCCAGACAACACAAGGGCAACTGCAAGGCTCAATGCTTCCCAAATACTTTGCAAGATATTCCCTATGACTGCATATTTTCCGGCACCAGAACAGCTATGCAGCTACGAAACAGAAGTTCAAGGCTGGAATTGATCAACATTAGACAGGTAATTTACTAAAACAGCAAAGCGATAAGGTGCGAATAACTGCATTTTTTACGGAAACCTATGTCGAGAATACCAATGATCCGCGCGACAATGGTCCAAAAATCGCCAGCGTGAGCAGCAGACCGAATGGCGGGCAGCATTTGCGGCAAGGTATTTTGATCCCGACCGGGCCTTTCTCCCACGTGCCAGTCAGGCCCCTCGGATGCTTCCGATGCCCATGGGCACGCCTTTCTGGCCGTTGATGGTATTGCAGCGCGGGGCATGTCCGCCAGCATCAAGCCGCCTATTGGTCGGGAAGATTACCAGTTTTGGCTGATGCAAATGCGGTGCATCGGGTTTCTCCTCTGGTGACTTATTTGATCTGCAGAACCGGATCGCCGCACAGGTTGCAGTGCAGGTCTCGCCGCACCCAGCGTAATGGTTCGTTAGGTCACCTGCTCAATGAGCCGGGCGGGCAACGTGTGGGATAACTCGGCAATGGAGAGTTTCATCTCGTCGCTGAAAATCGAGCGCACCACCCGCAAGGTCTACCAGACGCGCGACGAGCGCTCATGGCAATTTGCTCGACCACATCGAGCGCTTCTACAATCTAAGGCCACGCCATTCAAAGCTGGGCGACCTAGACCCCATGGCGTTGAAGGACCAAATTATGCAAACCTAGCCCTCTGTCCACGAAACTGACAGCAGGCTAAGCGCGAAATCTGCCCACGATCCGTTCAACGCACCGCGCTTCCCTGAATTGCGTGCATTGGCTCTTTGGCAGCAGCAGCCTCAGCCGTGAGACCACAGTCAAAAACGACATCCGAGCCAATCGAAAACACGCGCATATCCGGGCGGATCGCATCCGAGAGTTTCTCGCTTGGCGAAGGCATTGTCAGACCCTGGGGGCCTCCACCAATGAGAAGCGGAGCCACAGCCACCTGAAGTCGGGTCAGAAGCCCTGCCTCGAGAAATCGGGAAATCGTGATAGATCCCCCTTCGACAAGCAGGTTCCGCAGCCCCTCAGCGCGCAGCGCGACCGAGATCTGTCGAGGATCGAACTTGTTATCATGTGCATCCAGCCGAATGACGGTGACGCCTGTGGGCCGAGCCCTGTCGACCCCTTGTATCACGAACTTTCGAGTTCCATCATCGGCAAAGACCGGCGCGTCATCAGACAGCCGTCCTTGCGGATCAATCACCACGCGGGCCGGGTTTTGTCCTTCACAGAGGCGAACCGTCAGCCTTGGTGAATCGTGCAGCGCTGTCCGAACGCCGATGACCACACCATCGACTAGTGCGCGTATCCTGTGCAGATGTGCCAACCCGTCAGGGCCAGACACATCCCGGGCGTCGCCTGAGATGGTTGCCACGCGACCGTCCAGTGACTGGCCGATCTGGCCTATGGTCATCGGCCCGATGTCACGTCGCGCAAGAGGACCGTAGAGCTCCAGTGCCGCTTTCTCGCCGGGGCTCCAGCGCCCGCAGCACGGGCACGCAAGTCCGTACCTGACGTCCAGCAAGCGCTGCCAAACCCGTGGCGTGACGTCAACGAAGGACATGGGTGCTCTCCTGCAAATTCCCGGATGGTAGGGCCAGAATGTCGATATGGCCGATACGGCACTGCGTGCGATCAGCCCTGGCATGGCGGTGACCCCCCCAAGATGCGGCGGTGTCTCGAGCGCCCGCTTCGGCAGCGGCCTGAGCGATCCCATCTGTCAGTTCACGCTGCAACGGCGCCATGTCGGGTCCAAGCACCCAAGCGCTGTCTGCGCGCAAGACCGTGAAACCCGCCGCCTCGAAGAGCGCCATTGTCCGCGTGACTGAATGTGGTCCAAGCGCCGGTCCTATGCCTTTGTCACCCACCTGATGCAGATTGAAGGCTGCAGTCACCGCGGCATCATCTTGATGTTCAGGATCCCACGACATGCGCCCATCATAGTTGAGGGTCGCATAGAACGGGACGTTCAGCCGCCCTGCCAAGTTCGCCACCCAAGCCTCTGGCATGAGGTCCAACAATGCGGATGCGGTGACAAGAGAAGCCCCATCCAAAGGCACTGTGTTCATCTGGCCAAGATCCGCCTCAACCAAGTCAGCGTTTCCCCCGGCAACACGGCCCGCTTCGGCCAGCAGTGCGGGATCGTTGTCGATAAAGCGCCAACGCGCCTCAGATGGAAAATAAGGCGCAAGCGCGCGCCAAGTTGCGCCTGTCCCACATCCTAAATCCACCACAAGTGGGTTGGGACCTGCCGCCATGGCCGCCTGCCGTGCGAGCGCCTCATCGCGCGCAGCGCGATCAGCGGGTTCGCGCAGGGACAACCATTCGGCAGAAAATCCCATGGCTCAGACCTCTGCCTCGTACCAGGCCCGGGCCACATGGCTTTCATGAAGCATGATGCGGATTTTCTTGACCCGAGAATTGTCGGCCAGCTTTCCTGTTCTGACGTGATCCGCCAGAGTCTTGAAAATGTGACCGCACAGAAACTCAGTGGTCGTGAACTTGCCCTTGAATTCAGGCACCTCGTCAAGGTTTTTGTAGCGTAGCGGTGCCAGCGTTTCGGCCAAAGCTTCGGTCGCAAGACCGATATCCACGACCAAACCATGCTCGTCGATATCGTCAGTGAAAAACGCGGCATCCACCGTAAACGTCGCACCGTGCATGCCCTGCGCAGGGCCGAATACGGGCGATGGCAGCGAATGGCCGATCATGATGTGGTCTCGGACTTCTACAGCGAACATGGTAACTCCTCAGGGTAAGTCATAGCGAATACGGTGGCAGAGCGTAGCGGGGTCAGACAAAATCCCGCCGTAGTGATCGGGCAACTCGTTGAGTGATGTTTCGCCTGAAATAAGCGTGTCGAGAACTGGATCAGCGAGCAACTCCAGAGCCTTGGCCATTCGGCGCCCGTAACTCCAGCGCGGGGCACGCTTCGGGGGAATGTGCCCCACCTGCGAGCTGCAAATCCGCAGACGCCGAGAGTGGAACGCGCCCCCGAGCGGTACTGATGTCTTCGTATCACCGTACCAGCTTCCTTCGACAACAGTCGCCTCCATCCCCGCGCAATCGATTGCCGTGGCAAGGCCCGCAGGACTGGCCGACAGGTGGAACACCACGTCGCAATCCTTCGGGGCATGTTCTGGCAGAGAAAACTGGCACCCCAGACCCTCGGCAAGTGAAGATCGTTCTGGATTCAGGTCAACCAACGTGACCTCGGCCCCCGGCAGCTGCGACGCAAGGTAGGCCACAAGCGCGCCGACAACCCCCGCCCCGATTACTGCAATACGGTCTCCTGCGGCGGCACCACTGTCCCACAGAAGGTTGAGAGCCGTTTCCATGTTTGCGCCCAACACGGCGCGATCAGGAGGGACATTCTGGGGCAAAGGGACCAAGGCGGACTCGGACGAACGGAAGCACGACTGGTGAGGATGCAGCGCAAAGACCAATTGTCCCTTATTCGGACCCTCCGCGATACGGCCAACGACATTGTAACCGTATTTGACGGGAAATGGGAAAGCACCCTCCATGGCCGGGCCGCACATGCGTTCATATTCCGAAGCGGGGACGCGTCCTTCGAACACCAAACGCTCCGTGCCGCGGCTGATGCCGGAAAACAGAGTTTCAACCAGCACGCCGTCGCCGAGGCTGCCGGGACGAATCTCGGCAGTGCCCATGCCCACACACCAGAGTGCAAGAGCATGTGTCACAGCAGGTGGCCTGACTTGAGGACCTTGGTGGACAAGTAATGCGCGTTCTGCGCTGTCTGGCCGACGTTCAGCGGCACCCGCTCTGTTACCTCAACTCCCTGAGCAGCAAGGCTTGCCACTTTGGCCGGATTGTTCGTGATCAGCCGAACGCGGTTGATGCCCATGTTCTGCAGAATTTGGCCACCGGTCCGAAAATCGCGTTGATCGTCTTCAAAGCCAAGCCAATGGTTCGCCTCGACCGTGTCGAGGCCCGCATCCTGCAGCGCGTAGGCGCGCATCTTGTTGGCAAGCCCAATGCCACGACCTTCCTGATTGAGGTAGACAAGCACCCCGCCTCCGCCAGATGCCATCTTCGTCATAGCCGCGCGCAGTTGCGGACCACAGTCGCATTTGAGACTGCCCAGCACATCACCGGTGAAACAGGCCGAATGCAGACGAACCGTGACAGAGCCGGACAAGTCGGGTTGCCCGATTACGATGGCATAGTGCTCAGGCCCACCGTTATCGGGCCGAAAGACATGCACGCGTCCAGCTAATGCAGCGTCCATCGGCAACTGCGCCGAACTGACTTGGGACTGCGTGCCCGCCGCATCCAACGCCTTGATCGCAAGGTCGATGGGCATTGTCGTCAGGCCAAGTTCGGAAATGCTGCCCATGTCGTGACCGTTCAATTGCACACACAGGATTGCCGGTATGGCCTTAACAGTCTTCGCAAGCGCAATCGCAGTTTGATGAATTGATTTCCCAATGTTTGGGATGGGCAGACTGCTGAAATGGCCAGCACCATCCAGCCCATTTTGACCTGCGACACGTGCTATCCAGCCAAGATCCTTTCCCGCCGGCACCCGAAACCACAAGCTATCGCTCTGCATTGTTTGTTGGATGCCCAGTGCTTCGGCGCGGCGCCGGGTCAAAACCAATTCGGGATGACCGATTTCCGTCATCGCGACGTAACGCGCGTCGGTGAGGCTTTCGACAAGAGCGACCAACGTATGGCTCTCGCCGTCTTTGAGGATGACCGGAAGCCCCAGTCTAAGGTCGCTTTGCATGCGCAACAGGATCTCGATCCCGCGCGGCGCAAGCGGAAGGGGAAAGGGGCTTTCTTCGGGTGGGTCAGACCGCTTTATTGCGGCCGCGGATGAGACAAGCGGGCTTGACGGCATTGGTGACCTGTAATTTCGTTCAGGCATCATAACTTAGAGCGGTTGCAGCGCAGGCAAGGCCTGTGACTGGACGAACGCGCGGGCGCGCTATCTTTTAACGGGACATTTCGGAAAGGCTGAAGGTATGCAGCGCTGGCTCGGCCTCATGAGATCCCTTGTAATATACCACAATCCTTTGACGGTCGGCGCGTGGCGGCGCTTTTACGCGCAAACCTTGCGTTCCGGTGATCTGGTGTTTGACGTGGGTGCTCATGTTGGCTCGCGGACGCGGGCGATGCGGCGCGTCGGAGCACGGGTGGTCGCCCTTGAGCCACAACCGCTTTTTGCGCGCTATCTTCGCCTTACACTGCCCAAGGACGTGGTTCTGATCGAAGCTGCAGCGGGCGGTGCCGAGGCCATGGCAGAAATGTCCGTGTCCTCGCGCCACCCAACGGTGTCCTCGCTTCAATCAACTTTTGTCGCGGATGCCCACGCAGCGCTCGGTTTCGCCCATGTCCGCTGGGATCAGACGGAAACAGTCAGGATGCTCACGCTTGACAGCCTCATCGCGACGCACGGCGTGCCCGCTTACGTCAAAATAGATGTCGAAGGCTTCGAGCTTGATGTGCTTTCAGGCCTGTCACAAGCAATACCGATGCTCTCGGTAGAGTATCTTCCCGAGTTCGTGCATCTGACCGAGGCCGTGATCACCCGTATCGAAGAGCTTGGTCCGTACCGGTTCAATCCCGTTGTCGGTGAGCGTTCTGGCTTCCTGTGGTCCGACTGGCGCGATGGGGATGCGTTGCGAGACTGGCTGTCCGCTCTTCCAGCTGACGCGCCATCAGGCGATCTGTTCGCGCGCCTGCCCTAACTGCGCAGGGTCTTGGCAAACTCCAGGAACAACGCTTTCGTGGCTGTGACCACAGTGCCCGTGTCTTCAGGGCGTTCCCCGGCATCCCAACCTTCCACGATTGCACCGGCTTCACGCAGAAGCACCAGACCGGCTGCGATGTCCCACGGCTGCAACCGTCTTTCCCAAAACCCGTCCAGACGGCCAGAAGCGACATAGGCAAGATCAAGCGCTGCAGCGCCCATGCGGCGGACACCGGCACATTTCGGCATCAATCTTGCGATATCGCCAGCATGATCGTCGATATGCGCCATGTTGCCGAACGGTATGCCGGTGCCGAACAGCGCTGAGGAAAGGTCCGCTGTTTGTGCTATCAAAAGGGGCTGTCCGTTCAGTTTGGCACCAGTGCCTTTGCCTGCCGCGAATGTCTCGCCTTTAACCGGATCATGGACAACGCCAAGAACTAACTCTCCAGCATCCTCCAGCGCGATGGACACGGCCCAATGCCCGATCCCACGAAGGAAGTTTGTTGTCCCGTCAAGCGGGTCGACGATCCATCGGCGCCTATGGCCGGGTGCTGCGCCGGTTTCCTCTCCCAGCCAGCCGTCGCCCGGACACGCCTTTGCAAAACCATCCCGCAGATGCTGCTCAGCTGAACGATCCGCTTCAGACACGAAATCACCGGCGCGTTTGGTCGCGATGGTCAGCCCATCACGGGCGGCCCAGTATCCTAGCAGGATCTCACCAGCCTCATGCGCAAGCCTTGTGGCAAGCGCCATGTCATCCTCAGCGGTCATCTTGGGCATCCTTCGCAATGCGGTCGAGCACGTCAGCCACCAAGCGCGTTGTGCCATCCCAATTTTGCAGCGCTGCACCGGCCGCTTTCGATGCGGTGGCCATCCGGTCACGTGTTTCATGCCCGTCAAGCACCTGCGCCAGTGCATTGGCAAAGGCCTTGTGATCGTCTGGCGACACGAGAAGACCTGCTCCGGGTGCGACAGTCTCTGGCACAGCACCCGTTGCGCAGCTGATGATGGGCAGGCCGTGGGCCATCGCCTCATCGAAAACGATGCCGTAACCCTCGTAACGCGTCGCAAGGGCAAACACGCTGGCCTGCCCGTACAGCCGTGCCAACTCCTCACCCGAGACACGGCCTGCGAGACGGACCCTGTGCGACAAGCCGAGCTCGTCCACCAGTCGCAAGAGAAGTGACGCGTGATCTGCGTCCAGAGCCGATCCTGCAATCACGGCCTGCCATGGCCTATCAACCACTTTGGCCAAGGCCCGCAAGAGCACGTCATGGCCCTTGCGCGGGACTTGAATCCCAACTGACAAGATCAACGGGGGTTGCGTCTTTGCAAGCTGACCAAGCGGACGATCCGTGCCGGGACGCGCAACCGTGATATGATCGGAAGGAACATCATAATCCGAAATGAGCAATCCCGCCGTGTGTGGACTTGGGACCAGAACATGAGAGGCAAGAGCGAGATTGTCGCGCTCCGTGCGGAACAGTGTGTCACGCGTGTCCTGAGGCAGACCACTTTCATGCGCCAGCGGATGATGGATAAGTGCAACGATGGGCGCGGACATGCCGGTCAAAACATCATGGTCCATCGCACCCATGGCCAGCCCATCGATGATGACCGGTGCCGTCGGCGGCACCATGGCAAGCTGTTGCGCAGCATTTCGCATGTCTTCTTTCGATGGGTCAGGAAAGCTTGCGCCAAGCGGGATATGTGTGATGTCCCACCCAAGAGCGCGCAGCCCCGACAGCAAGCGCAAATCATAGATATATCCCCCAGTCAGAGTCTGCAGGTCACCTGGAACAGCAAATGCGGCAGTTCGGAGGGGCATGGTCTTTGTGCTCCATAGTCTTCTGGGTCAGGGATATGGCCTGTGTTTCCACCGCGACCAGCAAGAGGTGTGCGTGATGCTAAGGGCGGACAGGTTTGGTGACGGTCGAGAGCGCGGCAACTACAACCCCAGGAAGGGCTGAGAAAAGAACGACAAGGCCAAACGCAACGCTTGCTGCAAAACCCTCGGCTGCGGTTGCACCTGCAAGTGGCAGAAGCATTGCTGTCGCACCCTCGCGCAGCCCCCAGCCACTTACGGTGATCGGGATCAGCATCGTGAACAGGATCAGCGGAACCAAGACCATGGCTGTGGCAGGTGCGAGCATCACGCCAACGGCTGCGGCGCAACAGGCGAAAGCCGCAATATTCAGAACCACCGTGCCAATGCTCAGCAAGACTTGTCGGTGCCGGACTTCGCGAGCGCACACCGCCCGCCATAAGTTCGCGATAAAGTTTGCGAATGCTGTGCCCATCTTTCCCGGCAGGCTTGGACCTGCGATTGCCGCGCCCGTCGCGATCAGGATCGCCGCTGCCAGAGTCACAAAAACCGAAAACTGGAGCGAAGCTGGCAAGTCGAACCCACCCGGAACGGCCCATGTGCCAAAAACCGCAGCACCAAAAAGCAGGACAAGCGCGACCTGCCCCACCAGCCGCTCGAAAAGCACGGCTTGGCCTGAAATCACCAATCCCGCCTGAGCGCGTGCGCGAACAGCCCTACCCACATCGCCGAGCACACCTCCGGGCAGTAGCTGGTTCACGACCTGAGAAAGATAATATTCCCGAACCGCTTGCTGTTTGGTCAGAACAAGGCCCAGTTGCGCCGCCGTCAGTTGCCAGCGCAGCGCGGAGAGCACAAGCTGCCCAGTCACTGCGACCAAGGCTGCCAAAAGCCAAGCAAGCTCTGCATTGACCAGATGGTCAACCGCGCTTTGTCCGTCCGCCACCTGCCACAGCAGAACCAGCAGCCCAATGGCGACAGCAAACTGAAGGCCAACGCTCAGGACACGTCCCATTCGCTAGCCTCTTCCGTCGGGCACAGGATCGGTGAAACTCTGCAGAATACGGTCCCGCATCTGGTCCATAGGAACCACAGGTGCATCGGGTGACGGAATAAGGCCTTGGCTCAGCCCCCAATCCTTAGCTGCGCGGTCCACCAGATTGTTGGGGCCAATGACATGGATCGGCACATCCGGCCGTTCGTCAAGGGCGACAAACCCAGCAGCCTGATGATCACCCACGACAATCATCAAAGGGGGATTTTTGGCATGAAGCGCGGCGTATGACAGCACGACCTCCAAGGCATAGTCGATTGCAAGACGGTACTGTGCCCGCACCCGATCGCGGTCACGCCACACAACGTCCGGCGACTCACCCGCCAACGCCATCGGGTCAAAGATACTGCCGTCACCGATGCTGTCCCAGGAAACAAGGTCTGGCACCGGCACCCACGGGGCATGCGAAGTCCCAGTGGCCATCTGTACGAAGACCGGCCTTTCATCAGCGCGTTCGGCCCGCAGAAGTCGGTCCATGGCGGCAAATGTGAACTGGTCAGGCATTGTCACCCAATTGAAACTCAGCCCTTTATATCCGAGGTCTGCAGCGGCAAGGATGGTCTCAAAGCCCATGACCGAACTTTCAGGCCAATCAAGCGTGATTTGCGGCATGACCGCCGCCGTGTGAAAGCCCGCCTCGGCAGCAAAGTGAAACAGGGTTTTCCGCTCTGATGCCAAAACCGCACCGTAGCGTGTCTGGCCGTCGACCCAAAGCCCATTGGCCAATGTCGCAT
Source organism: Marivita cryptomonadis (assembly GCF_002115725.1). Taxonomy (GTDB): domain Bacteria; phylum Pseudomonadota; class Alphaproteobacteria; order Rhodobacterales; family Rhodobacteraceae; genus Marivita; species Marivita cryptomonadis. The sequence goes on along the minus strand of NZ_JFKD01000014.1, from coordinate 85,848 downwards.
GTGCAAGCCAGCTTTGCCCACCTTTGGTTGGCGAGGCCAGAAAACCCGAAGCCATGGACAACCCTCGCGATTCAAGGTCCTCTTGACCGCGTTCAAGTGTCCGGAGGTGGAGGTCCGAAAACAAAGGCGTGTCGAAACTTGTGCGACCGTAGCTCTCGACGAAAACGACAATGACGTCCCTGTCGATTGCAGTCAGCATGCCGCCGACCCCGACAAACGGATCATTTGCAGCGGCTTCCGAGAATTTCCTCAAGTCGATGAGCGTCGAGCGTATCATCTCAATGCGTTCAATGCCGACCCGCGCCGAAAACGCAGAGCCGGGGATATGGGCAGGAAGAGTCCACCGTCCAAGCGTGTCGCCGACCTCCGCGGCCGCAACTCCAGCCGACAGCAGTGCAGCACTTCCGGTCAGGCCTCGGAAGAACAGTTTACTTGATCCTATGGCGGCCCAGACACCCGTCGACCACCAAAGCAATGCAACGACCGCGCAGATCACCACCATGGCAGCAACAAGCGCGAGAACAGCAAGGACAGGTCCAACCGCACCGGTCAACAGTCTTGCGCCTGCCTCAACCAGAGCGAGGTCTGAAACCGGATTGAAACCCCGGGACAAGGCAGAGAACATTGCGAAATCAGCAGCTTTAAGAACAGCGATCAGAACCAAGACCGCGACCAGTATACCGCGCAAAACGTGACCCGCCCGGCTTGCACCGAATGCCATAAGACCCAAAAGGATCGCAGGCCATTCCAAAGGAAAAGCAAGCAGGGCACCCCAAGTCATGGCATCAGGATGATTTGGCTGGATCAGGATAAGGTAAAGGACCGCCGCCGCAACGCACGGCCGCCAGATCGGGCTGATCATGGGCGCGCCCGCCATAGCCAAAGCACGTCGCGACCAAACGACCAGACAAGCGCGACTGACGCGAACATCAGGATTGCCAATGCCAAGGGATCATCGACAACCGGAGCCTGTAGGATCACCAAGGCCATAATCTGGATCACGCACACAACCTTGCGTCCCAGCCTTTCGGGCAGCGGGTTCGCCATCCAGGGCCAGATTGCCGAGGCAGCCACAAAAATATATCGAGGCAGACCGAGCAACAGCACAACCGCCCCCACGGCTCCAGACGACCAAGCCAAAAGTGCAAGGACCAATCCAAGCGCTGCATCGACCTCCATGTCGAAGCGTGCGCCGAAATCCGAAACATGACCGCCAAGGCGCGCCAACCATCCATCAATTCCGTCGAGAGCCAAGGCAAAAAGCGCAATACCAAGCACAATCCATCCAGAAATCGACACGACAAGTGCAGCAACAAGAGTGGATGTAAGCGCCAGCCTTAGAAGCGTAACAAGGTTGCACAGGCCAAGATCACGATGCGGATAGCCGCGTCGCATAAGTGCGGCAGCCAGTGAAGCGCCAAAACTCATCGCAGTGAGCGCAACCGCGGCAAACACCGGACCGACCAATACCCCAGTCAGCACGCACAACAAAAGACCGAGACACAATGCAGCAAGAACAAACTGACCACCCGCCCCCCGCGTCAACGAAATGAGCGGGGCGTGATACGAAGCAAAACTGTAAGGCTGCATCCTGCGCATTCAGATGATTGTAGCGTGCAATATCGCCAGTCAAGCCATTGAAGACCCGCTTGAAGTGCAGACGCCTGGACCTACTTCGTTTCAGAGCAAAAAAGGCGAACGGCATGACCCAGTCAAGATATACGGGAACGGCGCGCGGATTGCATTGGCTTATGGCTGTGTTCATCCTACTTACCATCCCGGCAGGGCTGATCATGGTGCAGCCCGGGCTCGACCGCAGCCTCCAGAATGGGCTGTTCATCTACCACAAAAACATAGGCGTCTTGCTGCTCATTCTAATCGTTGTGCGGCTGGTCTGGCGTCTGAGAAATCCGCCTCCCGCAAAGCCATCTAGCCTTTCACCAATTCAGGCACGCATCGCGGAGTTTACCCACATCGCGATGTATGCCTTGCTGTTCCTGGTCCCGATCGCCGGTTATGTGCGTGTCAAAGCCGGCGGCTTTCCAATCGAGAGCCTGGATGCCTTGAGCATTCCATCGCTGGTTCCACGATCAGAGGCACTGGCTGAGATAGCGAAAACGGTGCATTACGGTGCCGGGCTTTTGTTGATTGCTTTGATTGCGATGCACATCGGCGCGGCCTTATTTCATGGAGTGGTGAAGCAGGATGGCGTTTTTTCACGCATGTGGCCACCAGTTGGCGGCGGCACGCGGTAATTAATCAGTGCCGCAGTTGAACCTGATCTCCTGCGGAACAGCGTGAAAAAGTCGTGCACGTCACCAATCGCAAGTTTTTCAATCCGACAAAGGAACCTGACCTAAAAATGTCCGTGGCAGAGATCATTGCGCGCGCCAACTTGACCCCATCCGACAAGCTCGAACGCCCGGGTGTTGGATGGCTTGTCGCGCAGTTGGTCCTGACGTTGCTTGGTGCAGCCTGCATTTCAACGATCTTCGCAGTAAATCTTGTGGAATGGACAGGCGCGTCCTTGGTCGCTTTGGTGTTGATTGGCCTTGGTGGGATATGGGTTTCCGGCGGAGCAGCAACCTCTGTCTTGGGATTGCTGCAACGGCGGACGGCACCCGTTTCGCCGCCCAAAGATTGGCGGCCTCTGGAAAAAACGGCTGTCCTTGTCCTCCTTTGCGAAGAGGATGCACGGCCTTTGGCAAGGTATCTTTCGGGATTGCATCGTATGTTAAACGATCAGGGGTGCGATCAGGCGACCAATATCTTTGTGCTGTCCGACACAAGTGACCCCAATAGGATAGACGCAGAAGAATCTGTGCTCGCACCACTTATCGCGTCTGGCACGGTCACTTACCGACGACGTGCCAACAACATAGGCCGCAAGCCCGGCAACATCGCTGATTGGTTCACCGAGCACTCTAGCGACTATGGCTTCATGCTCGTTCTAGATGCAGACAGTCGGATGTCGGCATCACGTATCATGAGCTTGATCTACCGTTTGGAGAGTAAACCGCGTCTGGGTCTTTTGCAGGCAGGCATGACACTATTGCCCGGTCGCAGCCATTTCGGCAGGCATCAGCGGGTGGCTTCACGTCTTTTGTCACAGAATTTCGGGCGCGGTCTGGCCGCGTGGTCAGGGGAAGCTGGGAATTACTGGGGTCATAATGCAATCATGCGGATTTCCGCCTTTCGCAGCGCCAAACAGCTTCCGGTCCTGTCCGGACCTGCACCCTTTGGTGGACCACCACTAAGCCACGACTTCATAGAAGCAGCTTGGATACGGCGGGCAGGCTGGGCAATCGAGCTTGATCCAGAAACGTGGGGCAGCGCAGAGGACGGCCCGCAGACCTTGGCAGAATTTCACAAGCGTGACCGCCGCTGGTGCCAAGGCAATCTGCAACATATTCGCCTGATCACCGAACCGGGCCTAGACGTGGTCAGCAGACTTCACTTGGCCTCTGGCATCGCAAGCTATCTTGCTGCGCCGGTCTGGCTCGCATTGGTGCTACTGGTTGCAACCGGCGCAGTTCGGGTCGAAGGTGCCCTGCCCTACCTTGTGGTCACAGCAATTATTCTCCTCCCGAAGCTTTGCGCACTCAGCCATTGGATGAAGCGTGCCCGGACCTTTGCGCGACGTCGCCTCGTTCTACGGGCAAGCTTCGTCGAACTGCTACTCTCCACGCTGATCGCGCCCGTGATGATGCTTCGGCAAAGCGGTTCGGTCCTGTCCGTCCTTGCTGGTCAGGATTGCGGATGGAAATCGCCAGGTCGCGCGCGTCTGCGGATATGGCGCGGTGTGCCCGAGGTTGCCTTCGGCGCTGCACTGGTGGGCTTGGCTTTCCTGACGGAGCCAGCTTCATCAGCCCTCTGGCTTTTGCCAGTCGCTCTACCGATGTTGAGCGCACCGATCCTGCTTGGCTGGCTTGATCGGGGCGCAAGATGATGAAACGGCGCGGATTTCTGGCATCGTCTGTCGCAGCTTTGGCCTTGGGTTCGAAACGCACTTCAGCGCAAGAGGCACCTGACTCCCTGCTCGCCGAAGCCCGCGCCCTTGCCGCATCGATCTACGTGCCACCTTCAAGCGAGCTACCGCCGCCCTTTGATGGGCTGAGCTATGATGCCTACAGGGGAATACGTCCGGTGCCTGGAAAGGCTGCGATGTTGCCCCTCGGCGCGGACTACGCTGTCGATTTGCTGCCACCGGGTCTTTATTTTCCCGACCCGGTCGAAATCGAGCTGCCGACCGAAACCGGTTTCGCGCGGCTGCCAGTGTCGCCGGACCTTTTTTCGTTTGAGCCACGCTATTTCGATTCAATTCCCGACACATCACCAGAAGCAGGTTTTTCCGGGCTCCGCCTGCGCTATCCTCTGAACACGACTGGCGTCCTGGACGAAGTGCTGGTCGTGCAGGGAGCCAGCTATTTCCGCGCCATCGGGCAAGCCATGGCCTATGGCCTTTCAGCGCGTGCCGTCGCTATCGGCACGGGTGGATCTGTGCCCGAAGAATTTCCCCGTTTCACCCGGTTGCGCCTTCACGGCGAACAAGACGGGGCCGTCCGTATGGAGGCGGTGATCGATAGCCCGTCTCTTGCCGGCCATTTGGACATGACACTGCGGCCGGGCACAGACACGATGATGGACCTTACGGTCACGCTTATGCCACGGCGCGAGATTGCCGATATCGGTGTTGCTCCGCTGACCTCGATGTATCTCAAAGGTCCGATGCGCTCTGCCGTGTCGGACGATTTCCGCCCGCGCGTGCACGACAGCGACGTTCTGGTGATCAAGACAGGTGGTGGCGAGCAGGTCTGGAGACCGATCGCCAACCCCGCGCGCGTTGAAACCTCGGCATTCCTTGACGACAGTCCCGCTGCCTTCGGCTTTTGGCAAACCGCCCGAATGTTCGAGGATTTCGAAGACAGCGAAGCGCGGTATCATGATCGCCCTTCCGCCTTGGTCGAACCCCTGAACAACTGGGGTCCCGGCGCTGTCATCTTGGTCGAGATCCCCACCGGCGATGAATTCATGGACAATATCGTCGCCTTCTGGCGACCTTTGGAACCGTTGGCTGCCGGAACCGAACACAGCTTCGACTATCGGCTGACCTGGACGCGGAGTCCGTCGCCAGTCATCTCATCCATGCCGATCCGACAAAGCCGAAGCGGGCGCGAACACGACCGTCCGGGCACACGGCGCTTCGTCGTTGATTTTGCAGGCAACGAGGCTCGCTTGTGGCCGGACCTCTCGGCCACCGATGGTGAAATATCCGGGGAAAGCCTGTTCATCTTGCCGGATGATCGCGGGACACGGATGACCTTCCTGCTCACTCCCGGTGACGTCGATACCATCGACTTGCGTCTTGTTCTAAGGGACAACACTGGTGCAGCTGCGAGCCCAGTTTGGCTGTATCGCTGGACACGCGCACGCGATGGGGATGTGTGAAAGCCTGCGACTGATGGCTACCGTACCTTTCGCGGTTTGATGCCGTTCTATTGAGAATATTTACGGCAACAAAAAAGACGAACTATGAGACCGAAACGTACGAATGAATTCCGATAGCTCGCGGTGCATATGACGCTTTGTCTGGAGTACTCTGAGTCATTGACGATACAAATTTCGTGGCCACCCGAAGTCGCATTTCTACTTCGTAAGGACCTGAAGCAAGTGCCGGCTCACTCGGGTCTGCGGTCGGAATAACATGTCTCGAGATCGTAGTAGTCATTGAAACCCACAAGGCGACGCAGCTCTTCGAACGGCAAAAGCCCTTTTGGAGGGTGACCATCACGCAGTGCAGCCAGCGCTTCTTGCATGGCGCGCATCGCAGCAGACATCAGGGTCAGCGGGTAGGCTGCGTGGTTATAGCCGATCTCAGCCAATTGGTCGGGCGGGAGGATAGGCGTGGTGCCACCCTCGACCATATTTGCCATCTTCCAGCCTGGCAGTTCAGAACAAATGCGGCGCATCTCAGCCTCTGAATGCGGAGCTTCGACAAACAGGATGTCGGCACCTGCGGAATGGAATGCCTCGGCGCGGGCCAAGGCTTCGTCCAACCCGTGGCCGTGTCTTGCATCCGTGCGCGCAATGATGAGAATGTCTTGCCCGCTCTCGCGTCGAGCATCATCAGCAGCACGTATGCGATCCACGGCTTCAGCCCGGTCGACGACAAGTTTGCCCTTGGTATGGCCGCATCGTTTTGGGGCGACCTGATCCTCAATCATGACCGCAGCAGCGCCGGCGCGCGCGTAGCCTGCCACCGTGCGGCGCACGTTCATCGCGTTCCCGTAGCCAGTATCGCCATCGGCCAGCACGGGCAGTTGCGTCACCGCACAAATATCCCGCACCGCATCGCGCATTTCGCCGTAAGAGATCAGGCCGGCATCCGGCGCTCCGATACGATGGGCTGAGACAGCAAAGCCTGACATGAACATGGCGTCGAACCCGGCATCCTCAATCAGCCGCGCAGACAAGGCATCGCCACAGGCGGGCGTGACCAACAGGCGACCCGTCTCAAGCCGTGCCCGAAGCCGTGCGGCGGCGGTTTGTTGCGGAGCGGCGGTCATAGAACCCGTGGCAGCCATAGGGCGATATCCTCGAACCAGTAGATGATAAAGACAGTCGCCAGCATCATTGCGACAAAGGGCGCGGCACCGCGCGCCACCTCGCCAAGGCTGGCACGACCGATGGCTTGAATGACGTAGAGGTTCAACCCAACAGGCGGGGTGATCAGCGCACATTCAACCATCAGCACAAAGAAGATGCCGAACCAGATCGGGTCGATGTCCAAGGCCATGACCGCACCTGCCAGCACCGGCATCATGATCAGCATCATCGAAAGCGCCTCCATGAACAGACCCATGATCAGCAGCGCGATACCGACTGCGATGATGAACAGACCCATCGTGTCGATATTGGACGTTATGAAGGCCGAGACATCCTGCGGAATACGCCAAAGCGCAATGGCTTTCCCAAAGACCTTTGCGCACCCAACGATCAGCAAGATCGCCGCCGACGCGCGAAGACCGTCCATGACCGCCTCCTTTAGCCCAGCCATATCTAGGCTGCGCAACACAACGAATGTCAGAAACAGCGCGCCCAGAAAGCCGATGGCTGACGCTTCAGTCGGTGTGAACCAACCCGCATAAATTCCCGTGATAACCAATCCGGCCAGCGCAACGGTCGGCAGCGCCCGGAGGCCAGTTCTGCGGCGCTCGGCCCAATCGGCTTTGGGGGATGCGGTGTATTGCGACGAGAACCGCGCGTAGAGCATCGAATAGCCAATGAAGAGCGCCATCAACAAAAGGCCTGGTCCGATCCCGGCCATGAAAAGATCAAGGATCGAGGATTCAGTGATCACCCCGTAGACGATCAGAATGATCGACGGCGGGATCAGAATGCCAAGAGTGCCACCAGCTGCGAGCAATCCGAACACGAAAGGACGCGGATAGCCGCGCTTTGTCATCTCGGGAATAGCAACCGACCCGATGGTGCCCGCAGTTGCAACCGACGAGCCAGAGATAGCCGAAAACAACCCACATGAAATCACGGTCGCGACGGCCAACCCACCGGGCCAATGTCCGACCCAGGCTTGCACCGCCGCGAACAGGTCGCGTCCGACGCCACCGCGCAGCAGGATGTTCGACATCAGCAAGAACAATGGCACTGCGATCAGGATGAAGCTGTCCAATGAGGACAGAAGCCCGGTTGCCGCAATGCGTGGGGCAAAATCCCCGAGGATGAGCAACACAACCCCAAGTCCGCCCAAGGCAAAGGCCACGGGCACTCCGATCAGCAGCAGCACGAAAAGTGCCAACAGAATGGATATAACAGTCACGTGGGATTATTCCGGTGCATGAGCGTCGGCGGGGAGCGGCGCGCCAAGCGCGCAGCGGATGAATTCGATAATGGCTTGAATGCCAAGAAGGCCAAAAGCCAAGGGGACGGCGGACTGGGCCCACCAAGCCGGGATGTCGAGCATACTGCCCGAGGACCGGCCGCGCTCGAACGAATTAAGAGGTGCGTCTTTGCCGTACCAGACCAACACCCAACAGAACGCGACCACGAAGGCCAGCGCCGCAAGACGCGCCGCGCGCTGTGCACCCGGTCCCATCAACGCGGTCAGCGCCGTTACGCGGATGTGCTGGTTGTGGCGCAGCAAGGCTGGACCCGCCAAAAGGGTCGCAAAGATAAACAGAAGGCGGGACAGTTCCTCGGCCCAAATGGTCGGCGCGTTGAAAAAGTAGCGCGCAACCACCTCAAACCCGAGCATCAGCCCAATGGCAAAGTAGGCCCAGCCGCAAAGCTGGGCCAACCGATCGGCAAGCCAATCGAAAAAAGACGCGACTGACTGCATTGCGGTCAGAAATTCTCTGCAGCGTCAAGCAGTTGACGGCCCAGATCACCGGACTCGGCCAGCCAAGCGTCGATCGTCGGAGCAGAGGCTTCCTTCCACCGGGCGATTTCCTCGTCAGACGGATAGTAGACGGTCATGCCATTGGCTTCGGCCTGCTTGAATGCATCGGCTTCGAATTCCGACATGTAATCGCGAACCGCGGATTCGGCGTTGCGGGCAGCCGTTGTCAGAACTGTGCGCTGTTCTTCAGTCAGGCCTTCCCAGACATCTTCATTGATCACGACGATGAATTCGATATCCGCGTTGTTCACGACAGTGATGGCGTCCATCACTTCCCAAAGCTTGCGCGAGACAACACCAGACACACCGGTCATGCCGATATCGACCGTGCCACGCTGATAGGCCAGAAACTGTTCAGATCCGGAAATCAGAGTCGGTGCGCCGCCCAGAACGCTGACCCATTCACCCAGCCACTTACCGAACACGCGGGCTTTCTTGCCCTCCATGTCCTCGGGGCCACGCAGGGGTTCGTCCTTGCTCAGCAGAACCGAGCCACCATACGCCTGCCACCACAGAACGTGCGATCCGGTTTCGCGGATTGCCGCATCAAGCGGTTCGCGTACGGGCGAGCCGGGAGCCACTGCCGCGCGGACCTTTGCCTCGGTATTCAGAACAAAGGGCATGTAAAATATATCAACAGCCGGGATTTCACCGACATATCGGGTCAGCGAAGCAACGCCCATTTCAATCTCACCTGCGCCAACCGCTTCCGGCACTTCGTTGTCGCGGTAGAGCTGTGCACTGTCATAGATCTCGACGGTGATATCGGAATTGGCCTCAACCTCTTCCTTGAACATGAGCAGGTTCTGGCCAAGATGGCTTGCAAGCGGTAGCTGCAAGGTAATGCGCAAAGTCGTCTCTGCGAATGCGGGGCTGACATACAGCATAGCCGCAGCGGCAAGACCGCCTAGCAGATGTTTCATGGTTTCCTCCTCCCAAAGGTCTTTTCTTTTTTCCGATTGCGCCGCACCTCCCCGTACGACGAGCGACCAAACAATCAACAGCTTCACTCCTCTGTCAAGAGTTCTGTCACAAACTTTCTGACGATTCAGCTTGGTCATTCCGTTGGCACACAGGTCTTGCGAGTGCCTTTAAACGCTGAAAGCTGCGATTTCGGTTTGGCCGTCTGCTTGATCGTCCTTGCGGTCCGGTCGTGTGTCTACCGCATTCATTGCGCCATCTGGAACGCGACAACTGTAGCCATCGCCTGCAACAAGGAGTTCACTGGGCTATTAGACCAGTTCCAGATCGTCGCGTTTTGCGTGCTGTACGTGTTGATCGCCGACATCCTGCCGCAATGGCTGGACCCGCGACGACGCGCCAAACCGGCTTGAGGCCCTGTCCGCGTAGTTCGGCTCGGCCCTGTTTGGGGGTTCTGATTTGCATCAGCAAACTGGACGCAACGCCCCTTTCTTAAGACGGATCGGACACAGCAATCGGGTTGCCCACAGCCTCGATATCGCGTCCAGCGGCAAGCAGGATGTCCTCGCGGTACCGCGGGCCGATAAGCTGAACGCCCACGGGGCGGCCCATCTCCTCCCCGGTCGCAACAGCAAGCCCTGGCATACCGAGCGTCGGAAGCGCGCGCTGCGTCAGCTGCGCTTCGAACACACGGGCAAAGCTTTCCTTAGATTGGACGTCGATCTGTTGGTCGAAGGGTAGTTCGCCCGAGACCGGGCATAGGAGTACGGGATAGGTTTCCTGGAACATCTGCCACTCGCGCACGAGGGCTGCACGGGCCTGCAGCGCCTGCATCAGCGACGTGAAACCGACCTCGCCCGCATCCTCGGACATGCATTCAAAAACAAACTGCGAGTCCGCTTCATCTTCGCGCGCCAATAGGTCAGCGGCACCAAACTGTGTTTCGGCCATCCAGAGACAGGCATTGATCGCAGCAGCCCGGCGCATAGGTGGACACGCCACCTCTTCCACGATCCATCCCGCATCTTTGAGCCGGGCAGCTGCATCCTGCAAGGCGGCGGCCACTTCGCCACATACCGGCATGCCATCGGGCGCAAGCGCAAGCGCCACCCGCTTTGGGAAATCCATGCTGGTCGCCAGTGCAGGCACGTACCACGGGTCTCTTGGATCGGGCGCCGACATGGCGGCCAATGCGATGTCGAGATCGTCGATGCTCCGGGCCAGCGGCCCAGACACCGCCATGAGCTGGGCGCCGATAAAGCGGTCTGGCGCACTGGAGTTATAGGCAGGCACGCGGCCCGTGGTTGGACGCAGCCCGTGCAAGCCACAGGCATAGGCGGGATACCGGATGGACCCGGCGATATCGGTGCCATGCCCAATGGCGCAGATCCCTGCTGCAACTGCAGCAGCGGCTCCCCCCGAAGACCCACCAGGAGTGATCTCGCGGTTCCTCGGGTTCAGGGTCTGGCCATGCAAGGCGTTATTCGTAAACCAGCGCAGAGAAAATGCAGGCGTGTTCGTCCGGCCCAGAATGATCCCGCCTGCCCTGCGGATGTTGGACACCACTGGACTGTCGTCAGACGCAACAACATCCGCCTGTATCCGCAGGCCGTTGGTCGTGGCATGGCCTTTCTGGTCGACATTGACCTTGATTGTAACAGGAACACCACAAAGCACTCCGGGGTCTTCATCCCGGCGGAGGGCGGCATCAACCAGCCGGGCCGCGTCAAGTGCCTCTTCGGGAAACTCCTGTACCACAGCATTTATGGACGGATTCACGGCTGTCAGCCGATCAAGATGCGCCTGCGTTACCTCGACAGCAGACACCCTACGCGCCCTAACCTGCTCCGCGATTTGGGTCGCCGTCCATTCCCAGATTTCTGCCATAGCTCCCCCAGTGGAACACCCAGTTGTTCCAGGAAAGTGGCAGGCCCTTTGGTCTTTGTCGATTGGATTGTCTTATGAAGCTTCGGGCGAACCGGCTACGCACTCTCATCGACTACCGATTTCAACTGTTCATCTAACGCCAAAGACAGGCCCACAGTCACTCTGCTCTTCGCTGGAAAAGCCCCGGCGCTTTCAAATGAAAGTTGGCTATGCGAGCACTTGGGACTGCACGAAACCGCGACAGTTCCAATCAATGGACACGGCGCGACGATCTAGGTTTCCCAAAGCAGAATTTGATCAGCCCCGCAGCACTTTGTCAGGGGGCGCTGGTGGAACCTACTCCTGCGAGTATTGACGCGCGCCGAGAGAGATCAAGAGTACAATTGTCCGATCCTTGCGCTGCCGTTTGTTGAAAAAGACCGGTACGCCAACGGATTCATGGTTGCTGCGATGCGGCGTACTCACCATGGTAAGGTTAAGGAGTGCCTTCATGTCAATCACCGCAAGCATCTACCATCTGACGCATTACAAGTATGATCGTCCGGTCACGCTAAGCCCGCAATCGATCCGCCTGCGCCCAGCGCCACATTCGCGGACGCGGGTCATATCGCACAGCCTACGCGTTTCGCCGGCAAATCATTTCGTCAATCATCAACAAGACCCATACGGCAACTGGCTTGCCCGGTTCGTGTTCCCCGAGCCCGTGCGCGAGTTCAAAATCGAAGTCGACTTGGTCGCGGATATGTCCGTCTACAATCCGTTCGATTTCTTTGTCGAAGACAGCGCAAAGGACTTTCCGTTCAGGTATGATGACGACATCGCACCAGACCTGAGCATCTATCTGCAGCGCGATCCCGTTGGCCCTCTGCTCGGGCAATTCCTCAAGACCATCTCGCGCGAGCCAATGGTGACGATCGACTTTCTCGTCGGGCTGAACATGCGTTTGGCAAATGAAATCGGCTACGAAATCCGCATGGAGCCAGGAGTTCAGACCGCTGAAACCACGCTTGGGCGTGCCGCTGGATCGTGCCGCGATTCCAGCTGGCTGCTGGTCCAAGTGCTTCGAAACTTGGGTATCGCCGCACGATTTGTGTCCGGGTATCTGATCCAGTTGAAACCTGACCTCGTGGCGCTCGATGGTCCAGCCGGGACGGACAAGGATTTCACTGACCTGCACGCTTGGGTCGAGGTGTACCTACCCGGTGCGGGTTGGGTTGGCCTTGATCCGACATCCGGGCTGCTTGCTGGCGAAAGCCACATCCCGCTGGCGGCCACACCGCATTATCGCCATGCGGCCCCGATTTCGGGCGCCGCCAGCATGGCGGAGGTCGATTTTTCTTTCGACATGCAGGTAACGCGCACCGCCGAGCATCCTCGTATTACCAAACCTTTTTCGGATGACGCTTGGGATGCTTTGAACAAACTTGGTCAAGCTGTCGACAAACGGCTTGAAGCGGGTGATGTGCGGTTGACCATGGGCGGTGAGCCGACCTTCGTTTCGATTGATGATTTCGAAAGCGCTGAGTGGAATTCGGACGCTGTCGGCCCTGCAAAGCGTGGGCTTGCCGACAAGCTGATGCGCCGCCTGCAGGGCCGGTTCTCGACCGGTGGGCTTTTGCACTACGGTCAGGGCAAATGGTACCCGGGCGAAACTCTGCCGCGTTGGACCTTTTCACTTTATTGGAGGAAGGACGGCCAACCGATTTGGCACAATCCGGATCTATTGGCGAAAGAGGACACACATGAAGATGTTGGTCCAGACGACGCACAGGCACTTTTGTCGGCCATAGCAGCCGGTCTTGAGGTGCCGATACAAAACGTGCTGCGAGCTTTCGAAGACCCAGCCGAGTGGATCATCAAGGAAGGCAACTTGCCCGCAAATGTGACGCCGGAAAACTCCAAACTGGCAGATCCGGAAGAGCGCGCACGTATCGCCAAAGTGTTTGAGCGCGGTCTGACAACCCCAGCGGGATACGTTTTACCGGTGCAGCGCTGGCAAGCCCGTGCATCAAGCCGATGGATGTCGGAAGTATGGGAATTGCGCCGGGGTAAGGTGTATCTGGTGGCCGGTGACAGCCCCGTAGGCTACCGACTACCGCTAGGGACATTGCCACATATCCCCGAAAGCGATTATCCCTTCATTGTCCCCCAAGATCCGACAGAGCCCCGCGAACAGCTCCCGCACCCGGCAAACCCGGATCAACCTGTCGCACAACGTACCCAAGCCAGTGCAGGGCAGGAACAGGTCGAACAAACCCTTGGTGATCTCAGCGGGCGCGTGCGCACTGCTATCTCGGTTGAAGCGCGCGACGGTCGGCTCTGCGTGTTCATGCCCCCTGTGGAAAAGCTAGAAGACTATCTTGAGCTGATCGCAGCCGTTGAGGCAGCAGCCAAATCCCTGGGCCGCAAAGTCCTGATCGAAGGGTATGCCCCGCCACACGATCCACGTGTCGAGGTGATGCGCATCGCCCCGGATCCCGGTGTGATCGAGGTGAATATTCATCCAGCCGCAAGTTGGGAAGCCTGTGTGGACACCACCGAAGCGGTGTATGAAGAAGCACGTCAATGCCGTCTTGGCGCCGATAAGTTCATGACGGATGGACGACATACCGGCACCGGTGGCGGTAACCATGTTGTTGTCGGCGGCGCGACCCCGAATGACAGCCCGTTCTTGCGGCGCCCCGATCTGCTGAAAAGCCTGATCCTGTTCTGGCAGCGTCATCCAAGTCTGTCCTATCTATTCGCTGGCACATTTGTTGGTCCTACGTCGCAAGCACCGCGCATCGACGAGGCACGCCATGACGGGCTCTATGAACTGGAAATCGCGCTGGATCAGATCTGGCCTCCAACGGAGGCCACTCCCCCGCCGCCGTGGTTGACAGACCGTCTGCTGCGTAACGCGCTGATCGATGTGACGGGGAACACACACCGCACTGAGATTTGTATCGACAAGTTGTTCTCTCCCGATGGACCAACCGGGCGGCTCGGTCTTGTGGAGTTTCGCGGTTTCGAGATGCCGCCCAACCCGCGCATGAGCCTTGCGCAGCAATTGTTGCTGCGGGCGATTATCGCACGCTGTTGGGACGATCCGATCAGCGGTAATCTCACCCGTTGGGGCACCACTCTGCATGACCGGTTCATGCTGCCCGCCTTTATCTGGGAGGATTTCCTTGAGGTGCTTGGGGACCTTCGTGCCCATGACATGGCCTTTGATCCCGACTGGTTCAAAGCACAGGCTGAATTCCGCTTTCCCTTCTGCGGAGAGGTCACTTATGAAGGTATCACGCTTGAACTGCGGCAAGCCCTCGAGCCGTGGCATGTTATGGGCGAAACAGGTGCGATTGGCGGCACTGTGCGCTATACCGACAGTTCAACCGAGCGCCTCCAGGTCACGCTGACCGGGGCCAACCCTGATCGCTACACCGTCACTGCGAACCGCCGGACCGTTCCTCTGACGCCTACAGCCTCCAACGGAACGAAAGTCGGCGGAGTGCGTTACAAGGCTTGGAAACCAGCAATGTCGCTGCATCCAGTTCTTGAGGTGGACGCGCCACTGACGTTTGATATCTTCGATACATGGACGGGAAAGGCGCTGGGCGGGTGCCGGTATCATGTGGCCCACCCCGGCGGGCGCAATTTTGAGACCTTCCCCGTAAATGGAAACGAGGCAGAGGCGCGGCGGTTGAGCAGGTTTGAAAAAATGGGGCATAGCGCCGGAACACAGCCTCCGACTCCCGAGCGGCCGCATCCTGAGTTTCCTATGACGCTGGACCTGCGCCGCAGGGCGGGCTTGTAGGCAATGCAATCACCCCAGCCTTTCACAAGCGGACAAATCGGGCATGAGCTGCTCGCGTCCTATTGTGCGCAAGGTGCAATGCTAAATGACGAAATGGTGCTTCCGGATGGGACGGTCAAACCCGTCTGGGCATCGTTCTTTGACCATCTTAGCCGTCTCTCGCCCGATGAGCTGGGCAAACGCTTTTTGCGCGGGGACCAGTATCTGCGCGACGCTGGCGTCCTGTACCGCCAGTACGACGAGACCCTGTCGACGGAACGCGAATGGCCGCTTAGCCACATTCCTGTAATCATCGGCGAAGACGAATGGCAGGTCATTTCCGACGGATTGATAGAACGAGCGGATCTGCTGGAATACATCCTTCAGGATTTTTACAGCGACAATACGTTGGTCGCCTCGGGTCAATTGCCTGCAAAACTGCTAAGTCGGAACCCCGCGTGGCTGCGCCCCATGGTCGGGGTCAGTAAGCAAGGCGGGCATCTTCTAAATACCCTGTCCTTTGAAATTGGGCGTGGCCCCGATGGGAAGTGGTGGGTGATCAGCGATTTGATTGAGGCTCCTTCTTCTGTCGGGTTTGCCGTTGAAAACCGGATAGCGATGAGCCGCGTGTTTCCAAACTTCTTTGCTGGCGCGAATATCCATAGGTTGGCGGGGTACTTTCAGGAATTTCAGCAAACATTGATGAATATGCGCGGACGCAGCTCCGGTGAAGTCGCGTTGCTGTCGCCGGGGCCGATGAATCAAAACTACCCTGAACACTCCTATCTGGCGCGCTATTTGGGGCTTCTGCTTGTCGAAGGCGAAGACCTGATCGTGCAGGACGGCAAAGCAATGGTGCGCACGGTCGGCGGATTGAAACCCATAGCTCTGCTTTGGAACCGCCTGCCAAGCACAATGTTCGACCCGCTTGAGTTGGACTCATCATCCATGCTGGGTGCAGCAGGATTGGTCGAGGCAATCCGCACTGGCACTCTCAGGACGGTGAACATGGTCGGAGCGGGCGTGCTTGAGACGCGCGCGCTGATGGCCTTTATCCCAAAAATCGCGCGGGCTCGTTTGGGGCGCGGTCTTGCGCTACCCAACATTGCGACATGGTGGTGCGGCCAAGACAGCCAACGTGATCACGTCATCACCAACATTGAACGGATGATGGTCGGAGACGCTTTTTCGACAGCACCACTGATGGCTGACCCGCGGACAAGAGATTTCAGTGAAATTAGCGACGTTTCATATCCACAGCACTTAGCAAATAAGATCAAGACCAGCGGGCATAACCTTGTCGGGCAAGAGGCCGTGACCTTGTCGACGACCCCGGCCTGGGATGATGGAAAGATGGTCGCCCGCCCCATGTGTATCCGCATCTCCATGGTCCGCACCGAAGACGGCTGGGCCGTGATGCCGGGTGGCTACGCACGGATCAGCGCTGGTGATGATGCCAAAGCGCTTGCAATGCAGCGAGGCGGCAAGGTGGCAGATGTCTGGGTCACGAGCCCAAGGCAGGTCAAGACGCCAAGCCTTTTGTCGGTATCCCCAACAGCCATACCACACAGTCTGCCCCATGCGCTCCTGCCTAGTCGCGCCGCGGATAACCTGTTTTGGCTAGGGCGCTACGTGGAACGCTCTGAACAGAATATGCGGCTATTCAGGGCGTATTTCGCGCGGATATGCGATGGTGTTGATCACTCAGACGTCATACCGACTTTTATCCGCGACCAATTGATGGCTGGTGTAGAGCCAAAAGCGTCTGCTATCGCCGCACGCTTTGGCGAACCATTGGAACTAGCACTGCAAGCGGCGTCTCGGATTAGTGACCGTTTTTCGCCCGATGGGATGATGGCACTGCGTGGGCTTGTTCAAGACGCCAAGATGCTTGATCGACAGCATGTCCAGCTTGAGGACACGCCGGTTCAGATCAGTCGCCTATTGCGCCAGGTCACAGGGTTTGCAGGTCTTGTGCATGAAAACATGTACCGCTCTGATGGATGGCGGTTCCTGAGCATTGGCACCTCTCTTGAGCGTGCAGCGAACATGTGTGACCTGCTGGCCGCTTGCCTGTTAACCGAACCATCAAGTGGCGCTTTGGATCTTGCCTTGGAAGTCGGGGACAGCGTTGTCTCACATCGCACCCGGTTCCAAATTGCCGCGAATGCCAGGTCCGTCACCGATCTATTGGCCCTTGACCCAAGCAATCCACGCGCGGTCCGCTATCACATCACACGCACCAAAGAACATATCGCCAAACTTCCCACCCAACAAGAAGACCACCATATGAGCCACGTGGCGCGTCAGGTTTTGCTGCTCGAAACACAACTTGCGACCAGCGAACCTGAAGCAATATCATCCAAGGGACTGAACCGGCTCAAACAAGACATTTGGTCTATTTCCGACACGCTCAACAAATATCATCTAGCTTGACCCGTGAAGTATAGCATCCGTCTGACGATTGCTCATTACTACGACCTCCCGGCTGCAAACAGCCGTCATCTGATCCGTGTATTGCCGCGAACTCTGCTGGGGCGGCAAAAACTGACAACCCATCTGCTGGAGGTTTTCCCAGAGCCTGAATCAAAGGCTGAGGGGGTGGATTTTTTCGGCAACACAACACATTCTTGCGCGCACCGAGATCAACATAAAGAGATGTCGATCCGCCTTTCCTGCCACGTCGAAATGGACGCCCCATCGCTTTGGCAGGATCTTTCTCCGAGTATTCAACGCCTGCGGTCTGACCACGATACCCTGACCGATCTTGGTCCAACGTCGCCTCTTCATTTCCTTGGACCAAGCCCCCGTCTGCCACCGAACTCCGCAATCCGGGATTTTGCGAAAGACCTTTACCAGCCGGAGGCAAGTGCCGTTGAAACCGTGATCCGCATTGGCAAAGCGCTACACGAGACCATGACCTTTGATGCAACTGCGACAACTGTGGATACGGACGCAGCGGACGCGTTCCGCCTCCAGCGCGGGGTTTGTCAGGACTTCACCCATATCATGATCCTTGCCCTCCAGTCGC
The DNA here is from genome assembly GCF_002115725.1 of Marivita cryptomonadis. Taxonomy (GTDB): domain Bacteria; phylum Pseudomonadota; class Alphaproteobacteria; order Rhodobacterales; family Rhodobacteraceae; genus Marivita; species Marivita cryptomonadis. Next base: position 67,818 of record NZ_JFKD01000014.1, on the reverse strand, counting down.
TGGGCATTCCGTCGGGGTATGTGAGCGGTTATCTACGCACTTTGCCCCCACCCGGTAGCGTCAAGCTTGAGGGGGCAGATGCCATGCACGCTTGGGTGCGGGCATGGTGCGGGCCGCTACAGGGCTGGATCGAGTACGATCCAACCAATGCCACGCTTGTCGGCACCGACCACGTCGTCGCGGGTTACGGTCGCGATTATTCCGATGTTGCGCCGGTGCGCGGCCACCTAAGGTCGTCGGGCGGTCAGAGCAACACGCAGGCCGTGGATGTCGCAATAGCGGGCTAAAGACGCGACCCTATTTGCGCTGGTAGCTCGGCAGATGCATCAAGGCATTGCGCAGCGCGTCGCCCCAATTTGTGCTGATCGATTGGTAATAAGGGTCGTCGATTGTCACACGCGGTTGGGTATCAAGCGCAAAACTATCCTTGCCATAGAACTGCATGTCCAAAGGCAATCCAACCGACAGGTTCGCTTTGATGGTTGAATCAAACGACACCATCAGCAGTTTGATCGCGTCTTCGAAAGACATGTCTGGATCATAGGCGCGGACAAGGATTGGTTTGCCGTATTTCGTTTCACCGATCTGAAAAAACGGGGCATCCTCGGTTACTTCGATAAAGTTACCTTCGGGATAGACAAGAAACAGCGTTGGCATCCCGCCTTTGATCTGACCGCCCACGATCACGGACGCCTTGAAGGCGGATGTTGCGGACTGGCCGTCTTCGCCTCCACCCTGAATCACTTGCTTCAGCGTCGCGCCGACAAAACGCGCAACCTCGAACATTGTGGGCAATTCCAGAATCGTCGGCTTGCGTTCGGTCGGGATTTTCGAACGTTCCTCAAGAATGCTGATAAGGGCTTGGGTCGTGGCAAGATTGCCCGCGGTCATGATCGTGATTGCGCGATCCCCTGGCACGTCCCAAGAGAACATCTTCTTGGTCGTCGAGAAGTTGTCCACCCCGGCATTGGTGCGGGTGTCGGACATGAAAACCAGACCACGGTTCAAGTAGAGGCCGACGCAATAAGTCATTTCTGATCCAAGAGAATACGCAGGCTCATCAGGCTGCGCGTAAGCTCTAGTCTCGAAACATAGACTATACAACAATGGTGCCGCGCTTTTCGGCGCAGCCTGCTGCAATGTGACGTGACGGACAACAAAAGCGCGCGTTAGGTCGACACGCGCTCCACCTGAACGCTTTGCTCTTGCAGGTTCAGCGCACCATAAGACGTCAGGAATGATGCGTCCGCTGCGTCCCGGCCCACACACACCCGCACGATGTCCGACGGCGTTGCCATACCAGTCGGATCGACAAGGTGCCAATCGCCGTCAAGAAACACCTCGACCACGGCATGAAAATCCTGTGGCCTAACGCCCGGCGCGTAGGCGCTGACGAAACGCGCGGGAATGCCCATGGCACGCACAAGTGCAATCAGAACATGCGCGTAGTCCCGACACACCCCGCGCAAGGACGAGAAACTGTCGGTCGCGGTGGTGCCAGGATTGCTCGTGAAAATGTCGTAGGTAAAGTTTGACTTGACCCAATCGCTCATCGACCGCACCAACGCACCGCCCGATAAGCCAGCAAATTGGGAAGCTGTGAAATCCAGAAACAGGTCCGATTGACAGTAGCGCGACGTCATAAGGTACTGCAAAACCGCGCTGGGAAGCTGGTATCGCGGTGTTTCCTGTAGCTCGTCCAGGTTAGCAGCGACTCTGCGCACATCCACCTGCGCTTCAAAAATGCAATCCAACCGGTTGCTCACCGTAATCCATCTGCGCATACCTATCGATTCCTCACCCTCGACCAGCCGCAAGGTGGAACCCGACAAGAGCAAAAGACGCGGGTTGTCACAGCGCTGACCACCATCTGTCGTTGGCTCCACCTGAAGCAACGCATCGCACTCTTGAGGCGCGGTATAAACAAGGCAAGCTTTCACGTTGAGCAACACCGCATACACTCCGAGTCAAAAAAATGAGAAAGAGAGGGGACATATCGCAGTCTATATCTCAGGTGTCGACACAATTACCGACAGCACCACATTAAGAACGCGAGGATTTCCTCAAGATCGATGGCCACTTTGTAGCACTTGGGTGTGCCCCCCAGATATGAAGTGATCATTTTGACGTCCCTTTAAGTTTATGAGTCTGCACAGCTGTCGCCGAAGCAACCAGCGCATCCTTGACCGGGATGAAAGTGAAGCCAAAAGTCTTTTCGGCCTTCGCGCTAGACACAGCGAGGGTGCGGCCGACATTTTCGAGCACACCTTTGACGTCCTTGGAAAACAGCCCCATGATCCGTAGCAGCCAGACGGGGGCCTCACGGCCAGGTGTCTTCAGACTGGCGTCCCAGCTTTTCAGCATGTTGCCAAATTCGAGCAAGGAATAGGTTCCGCTTGCGGCCGCAAAGCGTTCGCCTTTGGCCGCCTCAAGGTTGATCGCTGCGACATGCATCCGCGCGACGTCCCGCACATCAACGGCCACCATATCGACAGGTGGCGCCATCGGGATTTTGCCGGTCACCAACTGTTCGACCAGTTCAAGCGACGCGCCATAACGTGCATCCATCGGTGGGCCAAAGACTGCGCCGGGGTTGATTGTCGTCAGCGCAATATTGGGGTTCTCTGCGACAAAGTCCCAGGCGGCTTTTTCTGCTAGTGTCTTGGAGGCTTCATAGGACCCGACCGAACGATCTTCAGGCGTTGTCCAGTTGGTTTCGTCTGACGGATGCATCTTCGGCTTGTCCGACTGCTTGTAGATCGCCGCACAGGACGACGTCAAAATCACACGCGTCATTCCGGCTTGTTTGGCCGCACGCATCGCGCGGAGCGTGCCGTCGACTGCTGGGCGGATCAAGTCTTGAGGATCTTTCGGCTCTGTCAGCGGAAATGGCGAGGCGGTGTGCATCAAGACATCACAGCCTTGCAGGGCAACCTGCCAGCCTTCGTCCTTGGTCAGGTCCAATGTGGCGAATTCCAGTGTCGCGTCTGGAAAGAGCCCCTGCAATTCTGCCTTGCGTTTGTCAGAGCGGATTGAAGCGCGAACCTGATAACCCTGTTCCAGCAGTTCGCGCAGAATGTGTTTGGCAATGAAACCGGACGCGCCGGTCAAGAAGACTTTCGTCATTTGAATACTCCTTGGGGTTTTCGATGATGGCAGAGGCTAGGCAGACTATTCAGCCAGCGCCTCAATCAGCAGATCAGAGAACAGCCGTGTGCTGTTCTGTTGCTGACCAGTGATGATCTGCCCGTCACGGATCGCAAACGGCGCAAGCGGGGCCGCAGATTCAAATGTGGTGTTGGGGTTCTTCTTTGCCTCGGTCTCGATGGTGTATTCGTTCACCTTGGTCCCCAAAGCCGCATCCATCATCTGTTCTTCGCTGTCGGGATAGCCTGTCCAAGTCTTGCCATCCGCCATCAGCGTGCCGTCGCTCAGCGTCGTCCAGAGCATCAGGCAGGTGCCGTGGCATATCAGACCGATGATCTTGCCGCTTTCGTAGAAATCAGCGATCAGCTTGTGCAACGCGGTATCGTCTTTGAACGTTACCAACGGACCACCACCGCCAGCGACGCAGACGGCATCATACTGGCTGATATCGAGATCAGCGATGGACGGGGTGTTTTCCAACAGTTTGCCAAAGGTCGCGTGGTGCTTGAACCCGAGCGTGATCAGGTCATTGGGATATTGCGTCGCCTCATTTTCGGGGTCCGAAAAGCCGTCGAACGCGACCTTGCCCCCTTTGGGCGAAGCGATATCGACTGTGCAGCCAGCCCGCATCAGGTCAAAGAATGGGCCGGTCATTTCCTCTGCGAAGAATCCAACTGGAAACCCCATAAGGGTGGCAGGGTTCGAAACGATATAGAGAACCTTCTTGCCCGCCATACTTGAATTGGCGTGGCGGCGGATAGCAGTAGATGTGGTCATGTGTCCTCACAATGATCAGATTGCGTTGATCTGAATGTGGACACTCAGGCGGACTGCGTCACTCGCAGGGCGTGCCACAACACTTGCGGTTTGCGCCATTTAGGCGCTCTGCCGATGTGCCTCGCGCCACGCCTCGGGTGTAGAGCCTGTCCAACGACGAAATGCCCTGAAGAACGAATTTGGGTCCTCAAAACCAAGCAAAAAGCTCACCTCTGCCGCACCAAGCTTGGTATTCGTCAGATAGTGCTGCGCCAGCCGCATACGCGCGGCGTTCAGAACATCCAGCCACGATGTTCCCTCTTCCGAAAGTCGCCTTTGGAGTGATCGGCGGCTGACGGCAAGTTCACCGGCTACGTCATCAATCTGCGTCCGTCCGCTTGGCAGCAGCTCCAGCAGGGCATTCTCGACGCGGGTGCGCATACCGAGGTCTTCGCGGGCGGCGTCCATCCGACGCCGCAAATCCGGCTCAAAGGACTGCCACATCTGAGTGTCATGTGTCAGGAAGGGTCGCATGGCGTCGATAGGATCGAGACTGAACGACGCGGTGTCACCATAAGTGACCCCACACCCGAACCAGTCTTCAAAGGCGGAGGTCTCTTGGAGTGCCGATGGTAGGACAACAGCCTGCGGCACAACCCGCCTGCGCGTGGCGCGGCGCAGCAAATTAACAAGAAAGACGATCTCGGTTGCCGCAAGCGTAGCTGGCAAATCAGGTCGAGACTTGCACCGGTAGGTAAATCGGGTCGCGGCGGGCATCACCTCCACATCAAGGCTGAAGGCTCCGACAAGGCGTTTGAATTCACCAAGCCGCTGCCCCGCCACCGTCATGTTGGGCGCGCACATGGCCGCAAAGAAAGCAGGATCGAAGAACTCGCTCGCTTCAATCTGGCCAAGCTTGAGCGCCAATGTCGGTGACTGCGCCTCTGCGTCAAAGCTTTCCCAAAGTGCGTAGAATTCATCCAGTGTGATGCGATTGCCGTCACCGTCCAACAGCCCGCTTGGCAGGCCCGCTCGGCGCAAAACTGCCGTGGCGCTCAGGCCAAGATCGGCGAGCATCAGCCGCCAGACCTTTCCCACATGTACCGTCGGTTTCTGAGATGAACGCTGCATGGGCCCCTCCAGAACCCGATGATAGTGGAAGGACGCTGTTAAGCCTAATGCCCTATGCGCCAACTCACTTGCTTGATGTGCCATTGCATATGTTTGGTGGCTGCCCCGCATCCACAGCTTCTCTCCGCCATTGCCGGTTTTTGCGGTGTTTGAGATATGGCAAATATCGGCAATTGGTCGGAAAAACGCCTGGTTCCGAACGGTCCTGCAGACCGCGAGTTCGCTTGTGCCCCGACTTTGCGGTCGCAGCGAACAGCCGGTTCGACGGACCGCACTGCAGCATCCCAGATGGTCGTTGGATGTCAGCTTTGAGCCAAGAAAGTCTTGCCCTATGGCCGGTCAACGCCGCGCAGACGTGGTGCATGGACCGGGCTTCTTAGCAGAAGAGCCGCCGCAACGCCCGCGAGCGCGCCGAACAGATGAGCTTCCCAAGACACTCCGGGTTGCCCCGGCAGCACGCCCCACAGGAGGGAGCCATAGAGCCCCCCGATGACGACTGCGGCGCCCAGTGTGACGGGTGAACGATCGACTAAGCCCCGTGCAATCAGGAAGCCGAACCAGCCGAAGATCAGCCCCGATGCGCCGACGTGAATTGCAGGGCTACCGAGTATCCAGACGAGGCCGCCGCCGAGCGCGACTATCATCATGTTCACAGCCAACAAGGCCCGTGTCGCGGTTGCCATAAGCAGTCCCCCCATGACAAGCAAGGGCGGCGTGTTTGCTATGAGGTGGGCGAAACTGCCGTGCAGCAGGGGCATCGCGACAATCCCATCCATCCCGCTGACGTGACGCGGGACCAGGCCGAAGGCTGGGTTCAAGCCATAGCCACTGATCCAATTGACGATCTGAATCGCCCACAGCAGGGCGACGAAGGCGGCAAGCGCCGCTGCTCTGCGCAAGAAGGCGTGCATCTGGTTTTGAGTTCTCATGAAGTCGATGGTAATCTCCGGCCCGGCGGGTTCAACGGTTATCAAAGGCGCCCGGCAGGAGCCCGGATCATGCCGCGAGGTGCTGTTGGACGAACGGGGCAGCACGCCTTCGGCCTCCCCTACATCATAGCCTTAAACCATGTCAGTGCTTTACCAGCGGCAGCAGAGCCGCTTACTGCTTCACGAGTCGGATGGTCAAAGGCGCACCACCACCTTGTATCTCAAGCAGGCGGTCGATGTTCGGATGCGCACCGGGCCGGTTTCGCGCGTCCTCGGTATGCTCCGAAAAGACTGCCAATCCATGTGTCGCCGCTTCGGCATTCAGAACCCCATAGGTCGCGAACAGATATTGGTAGACCGCCAAGGACCCTTGCTTGCCCGGTTGGTTCTCGATGAACGCGACCACATCGCCGGCGGCATCCATCATCTCCAGCCTCTCGATCCCGTCAATGGATGGCAGGTTCTGAAGGTTCTCCTTAAACGAAGTTACGGGCTGTTTCATCCGACTGTCCTTTCAAATGTCACTCGGAATCTCCATACCAAACCATGGAATGCCAAGCCAAGGTCACGAAGGCGCCGGGTCAAAATGGATCTGCACATCGGCCCCCTCAACTCTGCAGCGGCAATGAATGTCAAGTTCGGGAAACCCGAGCCGCAGCGATGGCTAAACGGGTGAACGGCAGCTTCGGGCCGTCTTTGCTGGCGGTATGCCATCCGAGGTCGCGACTATTCTGCGACTGACCTAATGGCCCTCAGCTTCCAAAACTCGGCGATCTCGGGCAAATCGCTGTTTTATATGAATTTATTGAAATCTTCAATTTTGAATGGCCATTTTCAGTGTGTCGTGATGGTCAAAAAACCCCGAAAATGGCCATTTATTGGTGGGTCCGACAACAATGAGAGACCCCCCCTCACCCACACTTGCTATGCCCACATGACCCACACGTCATGCAACCTTCGACCATACGCATGTCATACTGTCCGCAGCTTGGGCACGCCTTACCGCGTCCGCCGGACAGGTTGACCACTTGGGCTTGCGGATCGGACTTCAGACCCATGCCTTCGCCTGCAAGGAACCCGATCGCGATCATGTGCTGTTCGATCACGCCACCGATGGCGGCGAGGATCGACGGGATGTACTTGCCGTTCACCCAGGCGCCGCCGCGCGGATCGAACACCGCTTTGAGTTCTTCGACCACGAAAGACACATCGCCACCGCGCCGGAACACCGCCGAGATCATCCGCGTCAGGGCGACGGTCCACGCAAAATGCTCCATGTTCTTCGAGTTGATGAACACCTCGAAAGGACGCCTGTGCCCACCGACGATAATATCGTTGATCGTCAGGTAAATCGCGTGTTCGCTGTCGGGCCATTTCAGCTTGTAGGTTGCGCCTTCCAGCGCCTTGGGCCGATCGAGCGGTTCGGACATGTAAATCACGTCACCATGCGGCTGCTGCGGTTCTTCGTCCGAAGACGTCACAACCTCTGGCGCATCGGCCTTCTTCTCTTCCGACACACTCAGCACAGACCCGGTCACATCGTTCGGACGATAGGTCGTGCAGCCTTTACAGCCGGTCTCGAACGCCTCCATGTAGACGTCCTTGAACGCCTCGAAACTGATATCTTCGGGGCAGTTGATCGTCTTGGAGATCGAACTGTCCACCCATTTCTGCGCCGCTGCCTGCATCTTCACATGCTCTAGCGGCGCCAAAGTTTGCGCGTTCACAAAGTACTCTGGCAACGCCCAGTCACCGAATTTCTCGCGCCACATCTGCACCGCGTAATCGACCACCTCTTCCTCGGTGCGGGTGCCGTCCTTCTGCAAGACCTTGCGAGTGTAGGCATAGGCAAAAACCGGCTCGATCCCCGATGACACGTTGCCAGCGTAAAGCGAAATCGTCCCCGTCGGCGCGATCGACGTGAGCAGCGCGTTACGGATGCCGTGTTCGCGGATGGCGTCGCGCACGTCCTCGTCCATCATCTGCATGGTGCCGGAGGCAAGGTACTTGTCGGCATCGAAGAGCGGGAACGCGCCCTTCTCCTTGGCCAATTGCACCGACGCCAGATAGGCGGCGCGGGCAATCGCGTGCAACCAGCGCTCGGTCTGGCGCGCCGCCTCGTCCGATCCATAGCGCAGGCCCAGCATCAAAAGCGCATCCGCCAGCCCGGTTACTCCCAAGCCGATGCGCCGTTTGGCATGTGCCTCCGCCCGTTGCGCCTCCAACGGAAAGCGCGAGGCATCTACCACGTTGTCCATCATCCGCACTGCGGTCGCGACCAAGTCGTTTAGCGCGTCCACATCCAATGCCGCAGCATCCTCGAACGGGTCCGTCACCAGCCGCGCCATGTTGATCGACCCCAGCAGACAGGCACCATAGGGCGGCAAGGGTTGTTCACCGCAGGGGTTCGTGGCCGCGATTGTCTCGACATAGCTCAGGTTGTTGGCCTGATTGATCCGGTCGATAAAGATCACGCCCGGCTCGGCATAATCATAGGTCGCGCGCATGACGCGGTTCCACAGATCGCGCGCCTGCACAGTGCGGTAGACCTTGCCGTCAAAAACCAAATCCCACGACCCGTCCGTCTTGACCGCTTCCATAAAGTCATCCGTGACGAGCACCGACAGGTTGAACATCCGCAGCCGCGCCGCATCCGCTTTTGCCCCGATGAAATCCTCGATATCCGGGTGATCGCAGCGCATCGTCGCCATCATCGCACCGCGCCGCGACCCTGCCGACATGATGGTGCGGCACATCGCGTCCCACACATCCATGAAAGACAGCGGGCCCGAGGCATCCGCCGCCACACCTTTGACCCCTGCCCCCTTGGGCCGGATCGTGCTGAAATCATAGCCGATCCCGCCGCCCTGCTGCATTGTCAGCGCAGCCTCTTTCAGCATTTCGAAAATGCCGCCCATGCTGTCTGGGATCGTGCCCATCACAAAGCAATTGAACAGCGTTACCGAACGCGCCGTCCCCGCACCCGCTGTGATGCGGCCGGCGGGCAGGTATTTGAAATCCTCAAGCGCGCCGTAAAACCGATCTTCCCAGACCTTCGGCTCTGCTTCCACCTCGGCCAAGGACCGCGCGATCCTGCGCCACGTGTCCTCGACCGTGGTGTCCAGCGCAGTACCATCCGCCTCTTTCAGGCGGTATTTCATATCCCAGATCTGTTCAGCAATCGGAGCGGTAAAGCGAGACATGGCGGCGATTCCCCTGTGGCAGCAGACAGACAAGATAGCGCAAAAATCGACAAATCCACAACGTCTAGATTGCGTGGGCGATCACCCTACCACATCCTGCGCCGCCTGTGGAGAACCCTGTGGATAAACCAGCATTCGGTTTTTGGCGATGCAGGGCTTATTTCGCCCATAACGAGAATAAACATTGTATTCCTACCTGATCCCCCCCATATCAGTCGGGCAAAGATTCTTCCGACGACCTTCTGTTTCCTAACGGCCTCAGGCGATCCTACGACGACACTGAGCCGGGCCATCGCATGTTGCGGGTGGCGACAAAATTCTAGGAGACAACACGATGGCAAATGGCACCGTGAAATGGTTCAACGGCACAAAAGGCTTTGGCTTTATCGCACCCGAGCATGGTTCGAAGGACATCTTCGTACACATCTCCGCGCTGGAACGCGCCGGAATTCACCAGCTTGACGATGGTCAGGCTGTGACGTTCGACGTTGAAAGCGGCCGTGATGGCCGCGAAAGCGCGACAAATCTTGCTCTGGCATAAGCCTAGCTACGACTGATTTCTAAGCGGGCGCGGTTCTCGGACAGCGCCCGCTTTTTCGTTTGACGACGTCACCCCTCAAGACGGGGCCCCCAATGGCCCCTCACCGTCAAGGAGATTGAATGATGGCAAAGTTGACAAAAGACACTCTCTTCAAGGCACCCCAGACACGCGCAGAAACCGTGATGGACAAGACCACTCGCGTCGTCCGCGAGATGCTCGACACGGAAACCGAACAACGCGAAGCGAAAACCCAACGCCTGCGCAAGACGCGGTTGGAACGCGAAGCAACGGACAGCGGCAAAACGCCTGCGACCAAAACCAAGACCCGAAAAACCCCAGAGTAACCGGGTCCAAAGCCGACTGGGCCGCTTGAACCCGGCCCCACGCCCGCTATGATCTGACCCACGGGGGACAGACAAATGGCAGGCACAATTCACCTCATCAAACTCTCTGTCGGCTCCGACAGTGTAGAGCAGATCGAGGATTGGCAGCAAAACCGCTCCAAACAGCGGGCGAACGGCCAATATTACCACCTCACACGCATGTGGCCCAAGCGCGAAGCCGAGCTGCTGAACGGCGGATCGATCTATTGGGTTGTCAAAGGATTGCTGCAAGCCCGCCAACGCATCATCGGTCTGGAAGAAATCACTGGCGACGACGGTATCCGCCGCTGCGGTATCGTTCTGGCACCCGAATTGGTCCGCACCGCCACCGCGCCCAAACGCCCGTTTCAGGGCTGGCGCTATCTCAAACCCGAAGACGCGCCACCCGATCTTGGCAAATCGCGCCTGAATGACGACACGTTGCCCCCAGAACTGGCAGGCGCATTGGCTGAAATCGGCGTGCTCTGACCCACACGCACAAAAGCCCTGCACGGCTGCACTGGCAGCGTGGGCCAACAAACCTTAGGTTTGGCGTCAAGCCATCAGTGATCAGGACAGTCAACATGACCGACAGCTACACCCCCCCCAAAGTCTGGACGTGGGACAAGGAAAACGGCGGTAAATTCGCCAGCACCAACCGCCCCATTGCAGGCGCGACCCATGACAAGGAATTGCCGGTCGGCAAACACCCATTCCAGCTTTACAGCCTTGCAACCCCGAACGGCCAAAAGGTCACCATCATGCTGGAAGAGCTGCTGGCCGCAGGTCACACCGGCGCTGAGTATGACGCGTGGCTGATCAAGATCGGCGATGGCGACCAGTTCGGCTCTGATTTTGTCGACATCAACCCGAACTCCAAGATCCCCGCCCTGATGGACCGCTCTGGCGACACGCCTGTGCGCGTGTTCGAATCCGCCGCGATTCTGATGCATCTGGCCGAAAAGTTCGACGCCTTCCTCGGCGCACCGGAAAACCGCGCCGAAATGCTGAGCTGGTTGTTCTGGCAGATGGGCAGCGCGCCTTATCTGGGCGGCGGCTTTGGCCATTTCTATGCCTACGCACCAGAACCGATGGAATACCCAATCAACCGCTTCGCGATGGAAACCAAGCGCCAGCTTGACTTGCTTGACCGCCAACTGGCCCAAAACGACTTCATCAGCGGACCCGATTACACCATCGCCGACATGGCGATCTGGCCTTGGTATGGCGGGCTTGTTCTGGGTCGGCTCTACAACGCCGCCGAATTCCTGGATGTCGAAAGCTACACAAACGTGATCCGCTGGGCCAAAGCGATTGACGCGCGCCCGGCAGCCAAGCGTGGCCGCATGGTCAACCGTGCCTTTGGCGACCCCAGCGAACAGCTTCACGAACGTCACGACGCGTCCGATTTCGACACCAAGACACAAGACAAGATCGCAGCCGCTGAATAAGCCGCCGCATCGCGCGCGCCAAACTCGAATTTTGGCGCGCGCCCGCATTGCCCCGGCCCAACTGGGCGTTACCTCTCCCGCATGAAAGATGACATCGACCCGCGCAGCCGCGCCGTCCCCACAGGACGCGCCTCCCGAGCCGTCCGTATGGGCGGTCTGGCTGGTGGACTCCTGACCTCTGCCGCGGCCGAAGGCGCAAAGCATTTGCTGCGCGGACAACGCCCGTCGCCCCGCGATATGTTCCTGACCCCATCAAACGCCCATCGCCTGACGCAACAACTGTCCCAGATGCGCGGCGCGGCGATGAAGATGGGCCAACTCCTGTCCCTCGAAGCGGGCGATCTGCTCACACCCGAACTGGCTGCCGTGCTGCGACCGTTGCAAGCGCAGGCCCATTTCATGCCCCCGGCGCAACTCAAACACGTGTTGACCAAGGCATGGGGCGCAGATTTCACCAAACGGTTCAAAAAATTCGATGTCCGCCCCATCGCCGCCGCCTCCATCGGGCAAGTCCACCGCGCCCAGACCCGCGATGGGCGCGATCTGGCGATCAAGGTGCAATATCCCGGCATCCGCGACAGCATCGACAGCGACCTGCGCAACCTTGCCAGCCTCATGCGTCTGTCCGGCATGATGCCCAAAGGCCTTGACCTCAAACCTCTGCTCGAGGACGCCCGCGCACAACTGCACGAAGAGGCCGACTACGACCAAGAGGCCCGCAGCCTTGTCCGTTTCGGCGACCTTCTGAGCGACGACCCCGATTTCATCGTCCCAGCCTATCACGACGACCTCTCCACGCGCGATATCCTGGCGATGGAATACATCCCCTCCGATCCGATCGACACGCTGGAAGACGCGGACCAGATCACGCGCAACCAGATGGCCGAACGGCTGATCACCCTGATGATGCGCGAAGTGTTCGAATTTCACCTCGTTCAATCCGACCCCAACTTCGCCAATTTCCGCTGGCAACCCGACACAGGCAAACTGGTACTGCTCGACTTCGGCGCGACCCGGGTTCTGTCACCAAACCTCGTGGCACAGTCCCGCGCGATCCTGCGGCCGTCGTTGGACAACGACCTGACCGGCATCGCCGACGCCCTGCGCGGGCTGGGTTTGTTGTCAGATGCCCTGCCTGAAAAGACGCGCCTCGAGATTCTAGCCATGGTCGAAATGGCAAACGCACCGATGCTGCATCCCGATGGGTTCGATTTCGGCGACACCACTCTGGTGTCCGACCTGCGCGACCGTGGCATGGCCTTGGGCCGTGACCGGTCAATCCAGCATATTCCTCCGACCGAGGTGCTGTACCTGCAACGCAAAGCCGCCGGGCTGTTCCTGCTGGCCACGCGCCTGCGCGCGCACATCACGCTGCGGGATTTGTTCCAACGGCAAATATGACGCGCAAAACGCGCGGGCCGGTTTGGTCTATCCGGCGACGGAATGCCCTGCGTTATACACCCAACCGCTCGATCAACGCCCGCAGAACCACACGATCCGCATCGGTCTTGTCGGCCACCCGGCTGCGGAACAGCGTCGCCTGACTCTCCAGCACAGGTGGTTCGTCCAAGATCTTGAGGTGGTTTGCCCGCAACGTTTCTCCAGTCGAAGTGATGTCGGCAATCGCCTCGGCTGTCAGGTTCTTGACCGTGCCTTCGGTTGCCCCCTGACTGTCCACCAATTGGTAATCCGCCACGCCGCCCCGGCGCAGGTAATCGCGCACCAGCCGATGATACTTGGTGGCAATCCGCATCCGAAATCCGTGCCGCGCGCGAAATGCGGCGGCCGCACCGTCCAGATCATCCAGCGTATCTACATCCACCCAGCAATGCGGCACCGCCACGATCAGGTTCGCGTGGCCAAAGCCCAAGGGGGCCAGCGGTTCAACCTTCTGATCCCACTGCACCAGCTTTTCCTGGATCAGATCGTTGCCCGTCACTCCAAGGTGAATGCGCCCCGCAGCCAGCTCGCGCGGAATCTCGCCAGCCGACAGCAAGACCAGATCGACACCGTCCACGCCCTCGACCGCGCCCGCATATTCGCGGTCCGATCCCGTCCGAGAAAGCGTCACACCCCGCGCACCGAACCAGTCAAAGGTCTTTTCCATCAGCCGCCCCTTGGACGGCACACCCAGCTTGATCGTCATCGCAGCCCCCCAAGTTCGAGAACCACGTCAGGCCGGATGACTCCGCCCACTGCAGGGTTTTCGCGCCCCTGCCCCAACCGCCGGGTCAGCGCATCATAGCGCCCACCCGTGGCGACGGGTGGCAGGTCAGGCCGTGTTTCGCTGTAAAAGCCGAACACGAACCCATCATAATACTCCATCGACGTGCGCCCATAAGACGCCTCGAACGGCAGCGCATCCACGTCGATGCCGCGCTGCACCATCGCCTCGCAGCGTGCTTCGAACCGGTCGAGAGCGGGCAGCAATCCGGGCAGATCAACCGCGATATCGCGCAAGTGTTCCAACGCGTTCGGGCAGGTTTCCGACACCGCCAGAACTGCTGCGATCAGATCAACAATCTCGGACGACATCGGTGCCTGTGCCGCATCCGCGCGCAAGGCGTCAATCCGGTTTGCGATCTCGCGTTCGCTGCGCAACCCGATCATCACGCCGTCTTCCGGCAATCCTACATCCGAGGCCAGCAGTGCCGCCCGTGACGGTGGCACCGGTGTCAGACCTGCAAAGCGTTTGACCAAAGCGGTAAATCGCGCAGGCCGCCAGATGTGCCGCATCAACGCCGCGCGGCGGTCCTCGGTGGTGTTCAGACCTTCGACCATGGCGATAAGAATACCGATATCCCCAGTCGCCGCGCGCAGGCCAAGCGGCGCCAAAGCGTCAGAAAACTGCCCAAACACATCAGCATCCGCCGCCGCCGCGTTGGCGCCACCAAATTCTTCGTACCCCACCTGCATGTATTCGCTGCGGCGGTCCGGGTGGTCTTCCTGTTTGCGGAAAACCTCTCCGAAATAGGTGTAGCTGGCAGGCAGGCCATCACCCGACATGTGATACTGCACCACCGGCACGGTGAAATCCGGGCGTAACATCATCTCGCCGCGCTCCGGGTCTGTCGTCACATAGGCTCGCGCCCGGATGTCCTCACCGTATAGGTCCAACAGAACCTCGGCGGACAGCAGGATGTCGGTTTCAAACCGTGCTGCCCCAGCAGCCACAAAGCCGTCGCAGATGGCTTCGGCCTCGATCCGGACGCGGGACTTATAAGGAATGTCTTGCGCCATCAGGAATAGCTTTCGAGGATCTCGCGCACTTTGGAAACAAGCTGATCACGCGGCACTTCGAACTGGTTTGGTCGGTCCTGCCATTCCTCAAGGCTCGCGCTTTCCGCGATCTTGGCCCCAAGGATCAGGTCCTTGATCTGCACCACACCATTGGCCTTTTCGTCACCACCTTCGATCACCGCTACGGGCGAATTGCGCTTGTCCGCGTATTTCAGCTGGTTGCCGAAATTCTTCGGGTTCCCCAGATAGACCTCGGCCCGGATGCCTGCGCTGCGCAGTTCGGCCACCATCGCCTGATAGTCACCCATCCGGTCGCGATCCATGACGGTAACCACCACCGGACCCGCGCTTTGGCTGCCGATCCGGCCTTTTTCACGCAGGGCAGCCAAAAGGCGATCCACACCGATGCTGACCCCTGTGGCGGGGACCGGCTGGCCGGTAAAGCGCTTGACCAGATCGTCATACCGCCCGCCGCCAGCGACCGACCCGAACTGCCGCTTTCGGCCCTTTTCATCGAGGATTTCAAAGGTAAGCTCGGCCTCGAACACCGGGCCGGTGTAATAGCCAAGACCACGCACCACGGATGGATCAATGACGATGCGATCCGGCCCATAGCCGCCAGCAGCCAGCAGATCAGCGATCTGCTCAAGCTCTGCCACACCTTCTGCCCCAATCGTGCTATCACCAATCGCCGCCTTCAGATTTTGAATCGTCTGCGCCGCAGTTTCGCCCTTGGAGGTTAAGAACGCGATAACAGGCTCGGCCTGCGCATCACTCAGACCCACACCGTCAATATAAGCACCTGAGGCATCCAACCGACCCTTGCCCAGCAACTCGCGCACACCGGCTTCACCCACCTTGTCGAACTTGTCGATGGTGCGCAGAACTGCGTCGCGTTGGGCGTCGTCATTCAGGCCCATGGCTTCAAGCACACCGTTCAAAACCTTCCGGTTGTTCACTCGAACAATGTAATCTCCGCGCGGAATGCCCACGACTTCCAAAGTATCCGCCAGCATCGCACAAATCTCTGCATCCGCGGCAACAGACCCGGACCCAACCGTATCCGCATCACATTGATAAAACTGGCGAAACCGCCCCGGCCCCGGCTTTTCATTGCGCCACACCGGCCCCATAGCATAACGCCGGTAGGGCAGCGGCAGATCATTGCGGTGTTGTGCATAGACCCGCGCCAAAGGCGCTGTCAGATCATAGCGCAGCGCAAGCCAATCGCCCTTATCGCCGTCCTCATCTTCCTGCCACGCAAACACGCCCTCGTTCGGGCGATCCACATCGGGAAGGAACTTGCCCAGCGCCTCAACGGTCTCAACCGCAGAGCTTTCCAAAGCGTCGAACCCATAGCGATGATAGACCCCTGCGATCTGCGCCAACATCTCGGCGCGTTCGGTTACTTCCGTGCCGAAATAGTCGCGAAAGCCCTTGGGCGTCTGCGCCTTGGGCTTGGGGGCTTTTTTCTCTTTGGCCATGGTCAATTCCCGCCTGGGCTTGAGTGTCGCGCCTCCTCTAAACGCTGGAACCCGAGGGGGCAAGCAGAGCCGCACCTCCCGTATAGGCGCGTTGGTTAACAAAAGGTTAAATGGGCCGGATCGGACCCAATGTTTCGCGCGCGAAACAATAGGTCACTTTGCGGACCCATTGCCTCTTGCCATCGCCGCTTAGTCGGCACATCTGTGGGACATGGATACCACCGCCCTCGAAGAACGCATCGCGCATCTGATGCGCATTACCGACGACCTGTCTGACACCGTGGCGCGACAGGCCAAGGAAATCGACCGCCTGACGGCGCGGGTCGAAATGTTGTTGATGCGCGAGGCAGAACGCGAAGCCGAAGGATCTGGCGGTATGGTGCTTGGCGATGAACGCCCGCCACATTACTAGACCGCAGCTTAATTGCTGCGAATGTCGGTTTCCACAACTTCGCCGTCATGCAGCAAAATCGTCTTCCATTCTGGGTTCGATCCAAACGTTTCATAGACGCTGACAAAAGCTGTCGTGCGCGCAAGTTGCGACATGGACGACCCGCACGGCTTGCCCTTTCCGACACGACACACACGCGACTTCAGGGTCTCGTATGCGGCATCGGTCGACGAATAGGGCTGAACCTTGGACGGCAAACCATAGCGCAACTGCTCGTGTGTTTCGGGGCTGCCGAACAAGGCCAACGCCGCCGTAAACTGCCGCGCACATCCATCATCAAACCCAGTCACGTAGAATGTGTGCGGGGCGGTGTTGCCGGGTTGTGAATCGTAAAGCGCATAAACAGACCGCGACTCGGGATATCTCTCGACCCGAGTACCAAGCTGCCGATCCGGTACGTCACATACCCGTGCAAGCACACCGTAAGGCAGAGCGGTGCCCATCGGGACAATCCGGTAATCCGGCGCGTCTGGTTTTGGGCCTCGGGCCCGTGCGATTTCCACCGCAGGAGCGGCATCACTCTGCGTCTGCGGCGGGGCGGCGGCCAATTGGGTGCCATCATCTGCCTGAGCCGTCTGCGCAGCCCGGCTCAAGAACCCAAGCAAGCCACGGCGCGGCGCAGGCTCGCTGGCAGGTTGGGGTACTTCGGCTGTCGCATCTGCATTTTCGGACTCTACAATCGTGGCGTCCACGTCAGCCGCTGCTTCGGCCACCGCTGGTTGCGACGCCCCATCGCCCACTCCGAAAAGGCGTCCGAAAAAGCCTGTGGGCTTTGCCTCTGGCGCGACACCTGCGTCGTCCACGATGTCAGCATCGCTGCGCAATGCCGCTTGGATGTCGCTGTCGGTCACGTCGGTTTCGGATAAACGCGGCACACCGCTGAGAGGATCGCTGGCACATCCGGCCACAAGACTGCACACGATCAGGATTGCCGCGATACGGATCATCTGTTCCCCCAACTCCGATGCGGCACCCTAGCGACGCGCGTTCTTCCCGTCCAGCAAGCCGCACGCGACTTTCCGCTGTGCGAGGATCACAATTCTTCGACGTCGAGTACACCGCCCAGCGACTTGATTGCGCCCTTGATTTCCGGCGTCACAGGGAACTCGCGCGCCAGCGCCACATCAACCTCACCGGGCAAGCCAGGCGCGTTCAGGCAGCATATACGGATCGGCCCCTTGCCGGCCTTGGGCAATTGATCCGCCGCACGGCTCAGCACCGAGGCCACGTGCGGGACAACTTCGATCTCATCGACAAAAATGCGCAGCCCCATGCTCACCGCGTCAGCCACGGCGATATCCACGGGCGCCACGGACCGCCCAAGCAGTTTAAGCTGATCAGATTCAAGCGTCGCCTCAACGGTGACCATGACCTTCGATCCGGTTTCCAAGTGATCACGTGCCGCCTCGAGCGTGTCCGAGAACAGCGTGACCTCGTACGCCCCGGTTGGATCGCTGAGCTGCGCAAAGGCAAAGCGGTTACCGCGTGCTGACTTGCGTTCCTGTCGCCCCGCCACGACCCCCGCCATCTTGACCACACACGGCCCGTTCTGTGCCTTGGCCAGCACATCATCCAGCGTCATCGCGCCTTTGCGTTTGAGCGCGGTCATGTAATCGTCGAGCGGGTGACCAGAAAGGTAGAAGCCCACAGCCTTGAACTCTTCTGAAAGGCGTTCAGCGGGCAGCCAATCGGTTACCGGCGACAGGCGCGGCTCTGGCAGGTCGTCACCCGCCTCACCAAACAGCGACACCTGCGCCGAGGCGCGTTGTTCGTGGATCGCGGCGGAATAGCCGACCAGCGCATCCAGGCTTTCGAACACGCGGCGGCGGTTGCGGTCCAACTGGTCGAAGGCACCAGAGCGCGCAAGCATTTCCAGCGGGCGTTTGCCCACGCGCTTCAGATCAACCCGTCGGGCGACGTCAAACAGATTAACAAATGGTTTATCATTGCGCCCGTCGACGACCAGTTTCATCGCCTCAACGCCAACGTTCTTCAAAGCGCCCAGCGCATAAACCAACGCCCCGTCCTGTACATCGAACATCGCCTGCGACCGGTTCACGCAAGGCGGCACCCAAGGCAGGCTTAGCCCCTTCTTCACCTCTTCGAAAAACACACCCAGCTTGTCGGTCAGATGAATATCGCAATTCATCACCCCTGCCATGAACTCGACCGGGTGGTTCGCCTTGAGCCATGCTGTCTGGTAGCTGACCACGGCATAGGCCGCAGCGTGGGATTTGTTAAAGCCGTAGTTGGCGAATTTCTCCAGCAGGTCGAACACCTCGGAGGCTTTTTTCGCCTCAACGCCGTTCTCTGCCGCGCCCTTTTCGAATTTCGGGCGTTCGGCGTCCATCGCCTCTTTGATCTTCTTGCCCATCGCCCGACGCAGCAGGTCGGCACCGCCAAGGCTGTAGCCCGCCATGACCTGCGCGATCTGCATCACCTGTTCCTGATAGACGATGATACCCTGCGTTTCCTCAAGGATGTGGTCGATCAGTGGATGCACCGACTCGCGCTCTTTCAGCCCGTTCTTGACTTCGCAATAGGTCGGGATGTTCTCCATCGGACCGGGACGATACAGCGCCACAAGTGCCACGATGTCCTCGATGCAGGTTGGCTTCATGCGCTTGAGCGCATCCATCATGCCCGAGCTTTCCACCTGGAACACCGCGACAGTCTTGGCGGCGGCGTAGAGCTTGTAGCTTTTCTCGTCATCCAGAGGGATATGACTGACGTCGTTTTCTGCGCCTTTGGCGGGTTGGTAAAGCTCGGTCCCATCGGCGGCGATGTGCAGGTCGCGCCCGGTCTTGAAGATCATGTCCAGCGCATACTGGATCACGGTCAGCGTCTTGAGGCCGAGGAAGTCGAACTTGACCAGCCCGGCCTGTTCCACCCATTTCATGTTGAACTGGGTCGCCGGCATGTCCGAGCGGGGGTCTTGGTACAGCGGCACCAGCGCGTCCAGCGGGCGGTCCCCGATCACCACACCGGCGGCGTGGGTAGAGGCGTTCCGCAGCAGCCCTTCGACCTGCTGACCATATGTCAGAAGCCGGTCCACCACCTCTTCCTCGCGCGCCATCTCGCGCAGGCGCGGCTCGTCGATCAGCGCCTTCTGGATGCTGACAGGTTTGACCCCTTCGACCGGGATCATCTTGGACAGGCGGTCCACCTGCCCATAGGGCATCTGTAACACCCGCCCCACATCGCGCACCGCCGCCTTGGACAAAAGCGCACCAAAGGTGATGATCTGGCCCACCTTGTCGGTGCCATACTTGTCCTGAACATAGCGGATAACCTCTTCACGGCGGTCCATACAGAAGTCGATGTCGAAATCCGGCATCGACACACGTTCCGGGTTCAGGAAGCGTTCGAACAGAAGCTGGTAGCGCAATGGGTCGAGGTCGGTGATGGTCAGCGCATAAGCCACCAGAGAGCCAGCCCCCGAGCCCCGTCCCGGCCCCACCGGGATGTCCTGATCCTTGGCCCATTTGATGAAGTCGGCAACGATCAAGAAGTATCCGGGAAAGCCCATGCCTTCGATAATGCCTAACTCAAACTCAAGCCGCTTTTCATACTCTTCGACCGACGCGGCGTGCGGGATTACGGCAAGGCGATCCTTGAGACCCGCACGTGACTGCCGCTTGAGTTCCTCGACCTCGTCATCCGCGAATTTCGGCAGGATCGGATCGCGGCGATAGGCCATGAAGGCGCAACGCCGGGCGATCTCAACCGTGTTCTGGATCGCCTCGGGCAGATCGGCAAACAGCGTCGCCATCTCTTGCGGCGACTTGAAGTAGTGCTGCGGCGTCAGACGGCGGCGCGGTTCTTGCTGGTCGACATAGGCACCCTCGGAAATACAGATCAGCGCATCATGCGCCTCGTACATGTCAGATTTGGGGAAATATACATCGTTGGTCGCCACCAAGGGCAGACCCATCGCATAGGCCATTTCGACAAAAGGGCGTTCTGTCAGGCGTTCATTTTCCGGCAGACCGTTCTCCCCCGGATGCCGCTGCAACTCGACGTAAAGCCGATCATCAAATATCCCGGCCAACCGCTGCATCACCGCCTCGGCGGCACCACGGTTGCCCTGTTGCAGGACACGCCCCACCGCCCCATCCGGCCCACCGGACAGGCAGATCACTCCGTCGCTGTGCTGTTCCAGCTCGTCCAGCGTCACATGCGGCAATTCCCCATCCCGACGCAGGTAAAGGCAGGAATTGAGCTTCATGAGATGCTCGTACCCGACTTCGCTCTGCGCCAGCAGAACCACAGGCGCAGGCGGCTTTGCCCGCTCGCCCGGCACGGGGTCAGCCACCCGCAGGTCGACCTGACAGCCGATGATGGGCTGAATACCCGCCCCCGCCGCACCAACCGAAAACTCCAGCGCCGCAAAGAGGTTGTTGGTATCGGTCAGCGCCACCGCTGGCATACCTTTGGCCGTGCACAGATCGGGCAGCTTCTTGAGCCGCACCGCCCCTTCCAAAAGCGAATATTCGGAATGGACACGCAGGTGAATGAATCGGGGATCAGCCATGACGTCCACGATATGCTGGGGTCGGCCTGTGTGAAAGCCCCAGATCTCGGTTTTCCACAGGATTACATGTGACCGGCTCAAGCCTCCCTGAAAGACAGCACAAAGGCTTGGCTGTATCCTTAAGCGGAACAAGGCCCTAAGCTGCCCCACAAAGGAATCGTGCATGAAATGGATCTTTGCCCTCATCGGATGCTTGATGCTCGGCGGTGTGACAACGCTCATCCTGAAGGAACCAAGCGATGCCGATCACGCGGCTGCCACCCCGCGCGCGATGCTCATGGCGCTGCGCGATCCGTCGGGCACAGGGCCACTGGACGGCCAGCGGTTCGACACAGTCATGGGATTGCAGGGCAAACCACCCGAACTTGAGGACTATGTGCAATTCAGCCACGGGCTGTTCATGTCACGCGAATGCACCGATCGGTGCAACTACCCGCCCAGCGCCTATCTGGTGCGCGAGGTCGAAGGCGGCACGGATTTCATCGTCGAAGCCTACTGTCCCACCAAAAACACAACCATGGTCTGGCGCGGAACGGTCCGGGATGACACGGTTCATGGCACCGTCACGTGGACTGTGTCGCGCTGGTATTGGGACACGCAGCAGGTGCTTGAGTTCAAGGGAAGTTTGTCGGATCAGCCCGTTGAGGTGTTGACCAACCTATGACCGACGACCAGACGGCGGACCTGCGCTTTTACCTTGGTCTGGCGCTGCGCCTTGCAGTGCTGATCGCTGTCCTGCTGGGGGCCGTGCACCTGTCGGCGCAGGTCAAGGACGCCCTCGGGTTCGAGGTCATGCCGCACAACGAAGCGTTGATGCACAAGATGATCCTGTTGGGGCTGCTCAGCTACGTCCTGATCACAGCACTGCCCTTCGTACCCGGAGCCGAAATCGGCATGACTCTGCTTACCGTGTTCGGCGCGCAGATGGCACCGTTCATCTATCTGGCGACAATCCTCAGCCTGACGCTGGCCTATGGTGTGGGCCGTCTGGTGCCGCTTGATGCAGCGGCCCGGACCCTGCGCGCGCTGCGTATCGTGCGAATTGCCGAATTTCTGGAACAGCTCTGCGCAATCGACCGCAAGGATCGCCCCGACATGCTGATCGCCATGACAGGCCAGCCGGCGCTGCGGCGGCTGGCACGGCACCGATACGTCGCACTTGCCGTCCTGATCAACGTGCCGGGAAATGCCGTGATCGGAGGTGGGGGTGGGCTCGCCTTTGCCGCCGGAATGAGCGGCGTATTCTCTGTGCCTGCCTTCCTGCTCACTGTTGCGATTGCCGTTTTGCCCGTGCCACTGGCAATCTTCGCGTTTGGCGCGTGATCGTTTGAGAACTCCGAAAACCATTTCTTTCCAGATATTTGTGTGTGCCACAGGTCAGCGAAAAGCACAGTAGCATTGCAATCTTGAAATCTGACCACTCCCAATTGTTAGCCGTATGGCTAAGTTAATCTTGACAGCCGATTGCAAGCAGAATTACTTAGCCACATGGCTAACCATCTCGACTCTATCTTCGCTGCAATGGCCGACCCGACCCGCCGGGCGGTGATCGAACGCCTGCTCGACGGCCCCGCCAGTGTTTCTGACCTGCACAGACCACATGACATGGCGCTGCCCTCTTTCCTCAAACATCTGGGCAAGCTTGAAAGCGCCGGTCTGGTGCGGTCGGAAAAAACCGGTCGTACCCGTGTCCTGCACATCGAAGCCGCCCCCATGGCCGCCGCCGAAGACTGGCTCGCCCGACAGCGCAAGCTGTGGGAGGGTCGTCTGAACCGGTTGCAGGCGCTGGCCGAAGCCCTTGAAAGGCCCAAAACATGACCGCCCCCATCGCCACTTTCCGCCTGACCCGCACCATCGCCGCAGCGCAAGACCGCCTTTGGCACCTTTTAACCGACGCCAAGTCACGTGAACTCTGGGGTGGACCGTCAGACGACGTTGTGCTGGTGCTGGAAATCACTGACCTGCGCGAAGGCGGGCAGGAACGCCACCGCTGCGGGCCCGCGGACAACCCGGAATTCACCGTCGACACCCATTGGTATCACATCGAAAGCCCTACCCGGGCCTGTTTCAGCGAGACGGTAACGGCAGGTGGGCAACGGTTCGGCGTGTCGCTGGTCACCTATGTGCTGGAGGCAGACGGCCCGGCCACAACCCTCACAGTCGATGTCGCGGTCGCCTCGATGACCGGCGACGACATGCAGGACGATTTCCAATCTGGCTGGACCAGCGGCCTCGCCCGGCTGGAGCATCTCATCAGCACAGGAACGCTGGCATGACCTTCAACCCCGACACAGATCTCAAGATCGAACGCCTGATAAACGCCGCGCCCGAAACCATCTGGCGCTGCTGGGCCGAACCGGAGCTTTTCAAACAATGGTTCGTGCCGCATCCTGTCGAAGTGACCGAGGTCGACAACGACCTGCGCCCCGGTGGGCGCGCCTTCAACGTGATGAAGCTGCCCGATGGGACGCTGATGGAAAACGACGGGTGTTTCCTGCTGGCCGATCGGTACACCCGGCTGGTCTTCACCGACGGTGTTCTGTCCGGTTTTCGCCCCTCCCCCAACCCCGCCTTCATGACCGCCGACATTCGCCTGATCCCACAGGACGGCGGCACGCTTTACGCTGCTCATGTCATGCACTCCGATTCGAAAAAGCGTGACGAACACGAAAAAATGGGCTTTTTCGACGGATGGGGCACCACTCTCGAGCAGTTGGCAGCGCTTGCTCAACGCCTTTGAAACAGGCACTGGAACAGAACCACTCGCGACTTCTGCACAAATTCTCTTGCCAAACCGCGCCCCGCTTGCCTAGCTTCGATGAACGACAGGGAACACCCCGCGCATCTTCTACGCCGCATCGAGGGCGCGCACATCACGGGGCATAATGGTAAGGCGGCAGGTTTTTTCACATGGATATCACCTTTCTTCTGAACGGAGAGAGCGTGGAGCTGCGAGACGTGTCCCCCACGGCAACGCTGCTCGATTGGCTGCGCGACGAGCGCGGACTCACCGGCACCAAGGAAGGCTGTAACGAAGGCGATTGCGGGGCCTGCACCGTCATGGTCACCGACGCCCGCAGCGCTCGCGCCCTCAATGCCTGCATCCTCTTTCTGCCCCAACTTGACGGGTGCGCGGTGCGCACGGTCGAGGGCATCGGCGGCCCGGATGGCCACCTTCACCCGGTGCAACAGGCGATGATCGACCATCACGGCTCGCAATGCGGCTTTTGTACGCCGGGGTTCGTCGTGTCGATGGCCGTGGCGCATCTTAACGGTGACCAGAACCATGACGATGCGCTGGCCGGCAACCTGTGCCGCTGCACCGGCTACGCCCCGATCATCCGCGCTGCACAAGCCGCCAGTGACCAGCCCGTGCCCACCTGGATGACAGACACGCCCCCTGCTTCTTTGGGCTCGAAAATACCTTCGGGGGGTCTGGGGGGCAGACAGCCCCCCAGCCTATCCGCCCCTGAAACGCTGGACGATCTCGCCACCGCCTACGCCGCCCGCCCGGACGCAACTTTGATCGCAGGCGCGACGGATGTAGGGCTTTGGGTGACCAAATCGCTGCGCGATCTGGACGATGTGATCTTCCTCAACCGCTGTACGGACCTGCAACAGATCGACGAAACCGACGAAAGCTTGCGCATCGGCGCAGGTGTAACGATGGACCGGGTTCTGGGCGCCGTCCAAGACCTGCACCCATCTTACGCCGAAATGATCCGCCGCTATGGCTCTGCGCAAGTGCGCGCGGCGGCGACCATCGGTGGTAACATCGCCAATGGCTCGCCCATCGGGGACAATCCGCCCGCGCTGATCGCGATGGCGGCGACGCTGCATCTTCGCGCAGGCGATCACAGCCGCGATATGCCACTTGAAGACTTCTTCATCGACTACGGCAAACAGGACCGCGCCAAAGGCGAATTTGTCGAGGCCGTCACAATCCCGCGCCACGCGCCGGGGCTGAAAGTCTACAAACTGTCCAAACGCTTTGATCAGGACATTTCCGCCGTTTGCGGCGCGTTCAACATCACCGTTTCTGATGGCACAATCACAGACGTCCGCATCGCCTTTGGCGGCATGGCTGGCATCCCCAAACGCGCCCGCACCGTTGAGGCCGCCTTGATTGGCTTGCCGTGGTCCGAGACCACAATACGCGCTGCGATGACCAAGATGGCCGAAGACTACGCGCCCCTGTCGGACATGCGCGCCTCTGCGGATTACCGTCTGCACGCAGCGGAAAACATGCTCTTGCGCTACTGGCACGAGGATCAGGGGATCGCGTCCAATGTGTTGGAGGTGACGGCATGACAGTCGCAAAACCCCTCCCCCATGACGCCGCACATCTGCATGTCACCGGACAAGCCCGCTATGTGGATGACATCCCAACGCCGAAAGACACGCTGCATCTGGCCTTTGGCCTAAGCACCATCGCTGCAGGTCGCATCACCGCGATCAACCTCGAAGCGGTGCGCGCCGCCCCAGGTGTGGTGGGTGTTTGGGAAGCCAAGGACCTGCCCAGCGACTGCGATTGTTCGCCGTCGAACCATGATGAGCCGATGCTGTCGGGGGCCACGATCCACTATCTCGGCCAGCCCGTTTTCCTTGTCGCCGCCACCAGCCATCTTGCCGCCCGCAAGGCAGCAAGACTGGGTCAGATCAGCTTTGCCGAACGCGACGCGATCCTGACCATCGACGAGGCGCTGGCCGCCGACAGCCGTTTCGAGGACGGCCCCCGCATCTGGGAAAAAGGCGATGCGGGCGAAGCCATCGACACTGCCCCGCGCCAGATCAGCGGCGTGATCGAAATGGGTGGGCAAGAGCATTTCTACCTCGAAGGCCAATCTGCCATGGCCCTGCCGCAGGAAGGCGGTGACATGGTCGTACATGCCTCAACCCAGCACCCGACCGAAATTCAGCACAAGGTCGCGCACGCCCTACACCTGCCCATGCACGGTGTCCGGGTCGAAACCCGGCGCATGGGCGGCGGGTTCGGCGGCAAGGAAAGCCAAGGCAACGCGCTGGCGATTGCCTGCGCCGTAGTGGCGTCCGCGACCGGCAAACCTGCCAAGATGCGCTACGACCGCGACGATGATTTCATGATCACCGGCAAGCGCCATGATTTCCGCATCGCCTACCGCGTCGGATTCGATGATCACGGCGTGATTTCCGGCATCGAGTTCGAGCAATACACACGCTGCGGCTGGGCACAGGATCTGTCGATCCCAGTGGCCGACCGCGCCATGCTGCACGCCGACAACGCCTATCACTTGCCCCACGCGCGGATCGAAAGCCACCGGCTCAAGACCAACACCCAAAGCGCCACCGCCTTTCGCGGCTTTGGCGGCCCGCAAGGGATGCTGGGCATGGAGCGAGTGATGGACCACATCTCCCATGATCTGGGGATGGACCCGGTCGCGGTGCGGCGGGCGAATTACTATGCGGCCGAGGTCGAGGGGGGCCAGCCCCCCACGCCTTCGGCGCCCCCCCGGAGTTTACCGGGCAAGATGAAGCAGCAGGACATCGCCTCGCGCGGGTCCGAGGAATTGGTTGAGAACACGGGCGCGACAGGCGCTATTGCAGGGCAGACCACGCCTTATGGGCAGGTGGTCGAAGATTTCATTCTTGACCGGATGACCGACCGCTTGCTTTCGTCGTGTGAATACGATGCACGACGTGCGGCAGTGTCTGACTGGAACGCAAGCAATGCCATCATCAAGAAGGGCCTCGCCTTTTCTCCGGTAAAGTTCGGGATCAGCTTTACACTGACCCATCTCAATCAGGCAGGGGCACTGGTGCATGTCTACCAGGATGGCTCAATCCACATGAACCATGGTGGCACCGAGATGGGACAGGGCTTGTTCCAGAAGGTGGCGCAGGTGGCCGCCGATCGGTTTGGCGTGCCACTGGAGATGGTCAAGATCACCGCGACCGACACCGGCAAGGTGCCGAACACGTCTGCGACCGCTGCCTCCAGCGGGTCTGATCTGAACGGTATGGCGGTCAAAGCGGCCTGCGACACGATCCGCGACCGCATGGCGAACCATCTGGCCAGCCTGCACCAATGCGGTGCGCGCGATGTGGTGTTTGCAGGTGGGCAGGTGACTGTTCAGGGCGAAAGCTACAGCTTCGCAAAGGTCGCGCAGATGACGTATGAGGCGCGGATCAGCCTGTCGGCGACAGGCTTTTATCGCACGCCAAAGCTGAGTTGGGACCGGATCAAGGGACAGGGTCGCCCGTTCTTCTATTTCGCCTACGGCGCTGCGGTGAGCGAAGTGGCGGTCGACACGCTGACCGGCGAATACCGCATCCTGCGCAGCGACATTCTTCATGACGCCGGAACGTCGTTGAACCCGGCCCTCGACATCGGGCAGATCGAAGGCGGGTTTGTGCAGGGCGCGGGTTGGCTGACGACAGAAGAACTGGTCTGGGACGCGACCGGTCGTTTGCGCACCCATGCGCCTTCAACCTACAAGATCCCCGCCTGCTCGGATCGGCCTGATGTGTTCAACGTGGCCCTCTGGGGCGGGGCCAACCGCGAGGAGACGATCTATCGCTCCAAGGCGGTGGGAGAGCCACCCTTCATGCTGGGCATGTCGGTGTTTCTGGCCCTGTCAGACGCTGTGGGGTCTTGCGGTGACGGCTACCCGGCGCTCGACGCGCCTGCGACACCAGAACGGGTGCTGGCGGCCATCGAAAGGGTGCGTGATGGCGTTTGATCTTACTTCCCTGCACGCCGCCATCGCGGCACATGGCCAAGTCGCCCGCGTGGTGATCGCCGAGGTGCAGGGCTCGTCCCCGCGCGAGGTGGGGGCTGCGATGCTGGTCTGGGACGGTGGCCAATCGGGCACCATCGGCGGCGGCGCGTTGGAATATCAGGCGGCGCAACAGGCCTTTTCCCGAGAGGGGTTCAGCCGACATCCGTTGGGGCCGGAACTGGGCCAATGCTGCGGCGGTGCAGTAACGCTCCTGACCGAGATCTACGATGCCAACCGCCTTGCCACACTGGACGGCGAAACTGTCATTGCCCGTGGCCCGAGCGAGATGCCTCTGGCTGTCAAACGCCTGACCACCTGCGCCCGCAATCAGGGCGTGGACCTGCGCCCGCGCATGGTGCAGGGCTGGTTCGTGGAGCCTGTGGCACAGCCGACGACACCGCTTTGGATCTGGGGGGCGGGACATGTCGGGCGGGCCTTGGTCGATGTGCTGCATCCGGTACCCGAGATCGAAATCACTTGGGTCGATACCGCCCCCAACCGCTTTCCCGACACGATCCCAGAGCGTGTCAACGCCCTGCCCGCCAGCGATCCGCTGCGCGTCGTCCCGCATGCGCCAGGCAACGCTGCACATCTTATCTTGACCTATTCCCACGCGCTGGACCTGAGCCTGTGTGATGCTCTGATGCGTCACGGGTTCGAATTCGCAGGTCTGATCGGGTCCGACACGAAATGGGCGCGGTTCACATCCCGACTTCGCAAGATGGGGCACCCAGACGCCCAAATTTCTCGCATTTGCTGTCCGATTGGGCAAAAGTCCCTTGGCAAGCATCCTCAGGCGATTGCAGTTGGGGTCGCAGCACAACTATTGAGCCTTTCAACGACCAAAGCAGGTGCCCTGTGCCCGACGACCTCCTTCGCCTTTCAGGCTTGACCAAAGCCTATCCCGGCGTCGTCGCCAATGACGACGTGTCCTTCGACATCCGCGAAGGCGAAATCCACGCGTTGCTGGGCGAGAACGGCGCAGGAAAATCCACGCTGGTCAAGATGATCTACGGGCTGGTGAAACCGGACAAGGGCAGCATGACGCTGCGCGGCGCGCCCTATGCGCCATCAGAGCCCAGTGCCGCGCGCAAATCCGGGGTCGCGATGGTGTTTCAGCACTTCTCGCTCTTCGACGCGCTCGACGTGGCCGAGAACGTGGCGCTGGGGATGGAGAACCCGCCACCCCGCCGCGATCTGGCCAAACAGATCCGCGAGGTTTCGGAAACCTACGGCCTTCCGCTTGATCCGTCCCGCACCGTCGGCACGCTCTCGGCAGGTGAACGGCAACGGGTCGAGATCATCCGCTGTCTTCTCCAAGATCCGAAGCTGCTGATCATGGACGAGCCGACCTCGGTTCTGACCCCGCAAGAGGTGGAGATCCTGTTCCAGACCCTGCGCAAGCTGAAATCCGAGGGCACAGCGATCCTGTATATCAGCCACAAGCTCGAGGAAATTCGCGCGCTTTGCGATCACGCGACGATCCTGCGGTTGGGCAAGAAGGTCGCCACCTGCACACCGTCCGAGACCACCGCGCGCGCAATGGCGGAAATGATGATCGGGTCGAGCTTTGCATCCCCAGCCGCCAAACACACCACACCGGGCGAGGTGCTTTTGCGGGTCGACAACCTGACCATGCCCGCCCCCGGCGCGTTCGGCACCCCGTTGCGCGGCATCAGCTTTGAACTGCGCGCGGGCGAAGTTCTGGGCTTTGGTGGGGTTGCTGGCAACGGGCAAGATGAACTCTTGCTGGCGCTGTCGGGCGAACGGACCACCAAACGCGGCACGATCTGGGTCAAGGGTGCGGACATAAGCCGCGACGGGCCGATAGACAGACGCGCAGCGGGCTTTCTGACCGCGCCTGAGGAACGTCTGGGCCATGCTGCAGCACCCAATATGAGCCTGACGGAAAACGCGGTTCTGACCGCAGGACGCCGCCAACATCTGGTGAAAAAGGGCTTCATCAATTGGGGCCGCGCGGATCGGTTTGCCGAAGACGTGATCAAACGCTTTGACGTGCGCACCCCAGGCACCCATGTGGCCGCGCGCGCATTGTCGGGTGGCAACCTGCAAAAGTTCGTCATCGGGCGCGAGGTGGCGCAGGATCCTGATATCCTCGTTGTGAATCAGCCGACTTGGGGCGTGGATGCCGCGGCCGCAGCCGCGATCCGACAAGCATTGCTCGATCTGGCGTCGAAAGGTGCCGCGATCCTTGTGGTCAGTCAGGATTTGGACGAGCTCTTGGAAATCTCGGACCGCTTTGGCGCTCTCAACGAAGGACGCCTTTCGGCCCTCAAGCCGGTTGTTGACCTGAATATGGAAGAGATCGGCCTGATGATGGGCGGTGCGCATGATATGGAGGTGGCCCATGTTGATGCGTGACGCCCTTGCCGAAATTCGGCGTACCGGGACATCCGTGCTTTTGCATATTTTTGAAAAGAAGAAGCCAGCAGGTTGCTCTATCCTGCCCGCTTCTTCTTTTTCCAAATATGCACATTCCAACGACAGCCACCTCGCGACACGGGAGAGGTGCAGATGATCCGTCTCGAAAAACGCCCGCAGCCGTCGAAAGCCTGGACCGTCGCAACGCCGATCCTTGCGGTGATCCTGACGATGATCTTTGGTGGCATCATGTTCGGCCTGATCGGCACATCGCCTTTCGAGGCGATCCGGACAATCTTCTGGGATCCCCTGTTCCACCCGCAGTTCGCGAATTTCTCGCGACCGCAACTGCTGGTCAAGGCAGGACCGTTGATCCTGATCGCCATCGGCCTGTCCATCGGGTTCCGGGCTGGCATCTGGAACATCGGGGCCGAAGGCCAGTACATCATGGGTGCGATCTGCGGGGCAGGTGCAGGACTTGCGCTTTATCCGATGGACTCGGTGCTGATCCTGCCGCTGATGATCGTTGCGGGTGCCTTGGGCGGTTGGGCCTGGGCGATGATACCCGCGTTGCTTAAAGTCAAATTCGGCACCAATGAGATTCTTGTGTCCCTAATGCTGGTCTACGTGGCCGAGAACCTGCTGGCCTCAGTGTCGTCCGGCATCCTGCGCAACCCCGAAGGCATGGGGTTTCCCGGCTCGCGCAACTTGTCACAATGGTCGTCGTCACAGAACCTCGAACTGATCCCGAACACGGGCATGCATCTGGGTGTGCTGACAGCCTTTATTGCGGTGATCCTCGCCTATGTGCTGCTGACCAGGCATATTCAGGGCTTCAACATCCGCCTGACCGGAGAGGCCCCGCGTGCCGCGAAATTCGCAGGTGTGTCACCCGCACGTACCATTCTGTTCTGCCTCGGCCTTGCGGGCGCATTGGCCGGGATGGCTGGACTGTTCGAAGTGACGGGGCCGGCGGGCCAAGTCAGCATCGACTTCGGATCGGGCTACGGGTTCACCGCGATCATCGTGGCCTTTCTGGGCCGTCTTCACCCGGTTGGCATCCTGCTGGCAGGGCTGCTCATGGCGCTGACCTATATTGGCGGTGAGTTGGCGCAGTTGATGCTGGGCGTACCGGGCGCGTCGATCCAGTTGTTCCAAGGGATGCTGCTGTTCTTCCTGCTCGGGGTGGATGTTTTGACCAACTACCGTGTGCGGATCGGCAAGGGAGAGGTGTCAACATGAAACGCACGGATATGATGCCAATAGGCATGGGGATCATGATGGGTGCGATGGTGTTGATGATGCTGCATGGCGTGTTGACCGGCGACGGTGGCGCATCGGGCCTGCTTTTTGTGCTTGCCCATGTGGCGGTGTTCGGGCTGGCCGCGGTGGGCGTCGCCTTTGGACTGCATCGGCGCTGGCCTGTGCTGGCGCGTGTGTTGCGCCATCGCCCGTCGTGGCGACATATCTGGCTGATGTCGGGTGTGGCGGTTTTTACTGCCGCTGTCATTCACCTGACACACGGAGCTCCCGTATGGACCTGAGCAACATCAACCCCGTCCTTCTGATCGCCTCGATCATGATCTCGGCCACTCCGATCCTTCTGGCCGCCATCGGGGAAATGGTGGTCGAAAAGTCGGGAGTTCTGAACCTCGGTGTCGAAGGCATGATGATCACCGGCGCTGTGATCGGCTTTATCGTGGCAATCAACACCGGCGCGCCGCTGCTGGGCTTTGCCACCGCCGCGATTGCGGGCGCTCTGCTGTCGCTGACCTTTGGCGTGCTGACGCAGGTGTTCCTGTCGAACCAGGTTGCCACCGGGCTGGGCCTGACACTTGTGGGGCTTGGCCTGTCTTCGTTGCTGGGCAAACCCTACGAGGGGCAGAAGACCGTCACTCTGCCCAAGCTCGACATCCCAATCCTGAGCGACCTGCCCGTGGTGGGCCGGATGCTTTTTTCGCATGACATCATGGTTTATATCAGCCTGTGCATCGTGGTCGCCGTCTGGGCATTCCTGAAATACACCCGCGCAGGTCTGATCCTGCGGGCTGTCGGTGAAAGCCACGAAAGCGCGCATGCCTTGGGCTACAAGGTGATCCGCGTGCGCCTGCTGGCCATCATGTTCGGCGGGGCCTGTGCCGGGCTAGGCGGCGCCTACCTAAGCCTTGTGCGCGTTCCGCAATGGACCGAGGGCATGACGGCAGGCGCAGGCTGGATCGCACTGGCCATCGTGGTCTTTGCAAGCTGGCGCGCGGGACGTGTTCTGATCGGCGCATATCTTTTCGGCGGCATCACCGTGTTGCAGCTGAATTTGCAAGCCGCTGGAATGACATGGGGGGTGCAGTACTTGTCCATGTCGCCATATCTGATAACGATCCTTGTGCTTGTTTTCATCTCGTCCAACCGCAGCCGCAGCAGCCATGATGCGCCCGCAAACCTTGGACAGACCTTCCATGCGACCCGGTGATAAAATCGGGCGTACTTACTCAAACGGGGCCGCTGCCGCCCCACCAACCGGGAGACTACCTATGATCCGCAGAACCTTACTTGCGACAGCCGCCGCAGGCCTGACATTGGCCTTTGGCGCACCCGCCATGGCGCAAGACGTGACCAAGGCATGCTTTGTCTATGTCGGCCCCATCGGCGACGGTGGCTGGACCTATCAGCACCACCAGGGCGCGTTGGCCGTCAAGGAAGAGTACGGCGACAAGGTCGAAATCGCGTGGCAGGAAAGCGTGCCGGAAGGCGCCGACGCCGAACGTGTTATCACCCAGATGGCGCTGTCGGGCTGCAATATCATCTTCACCACGTCCTTTGGCTACATGGACCCGACCAACAATGTCGCGGCCAAGTTCCCGGACGTGAAGTTCGAGCATTCCACCGGCTACAAGCGCGAGCATCCGAACGTATCGACGTATAACGCGCGGTTCTACGAAGGCCGTGCCGTAGTTGGCCACATCGCTGGCAAGATGACCCAGACCAACAAGATCGGTTACATCGGCTCCTTCCCGATCCCCGAAGTAATCATGGGCATCAATTCCTATTACCACCACGCCAAGCTGGCGAACCCGGATGTAGAGCTGGTGGTGACATGGGCCTACACATGGTTTGACCCCGCGAAAGAGGCGGATGCGGCACGCGCCATGCTCGATCAGGGTGTCGACGTAATCACCGCACACACCGACTCCACCGCGCCGCTGGCCGAGATCGCCAAGGAAGGTGGTTCTGCATGGGGCTTTGGTCAGGCATCTGACATGGCGGCCTTCACCACCAATGATGACGGCACCCCCGGCCCCCGCATCGCCTCTATCATCGACGAATGGTCGCCCTACTACGTCAAGCGCGTGGGCCAGTTGATGGACGGGTCCTACGAGCAGATCGACAGCTGGGCGGGCATGCCCGAGGGTGAAGTGGTCATCGGCACGATGAACGATGCCATCCCAGATGATGTGAAAGCCGAGGCGCAGGCAATGATCGACGCCATCACCGCTGGCGAATACCACCCGTTCACCGGCCCGATGAACAAGCAGGATGGCTCTGCTTGGCTTGCCGAAGGCGAGACTGCTGATGACGGCACTCTGCTGGGCATGAACTTCTACGTCGAAGGCATCACCGGCGACATCCCGAACTGATCGGGGCGCACAGGTCTTGAACAGGAAAAGCCCCGCAATGCGGGGCTTTTTTCCGTTTGGCGCCCCTGTCTTTTCAGCACATGTGCGCTGATCCAAAACTTTGCTTGACCAAAGGGCAATTGCACGCGACCCTGAAGCCCTTTTCTACGGGCCTGTCAGAGGACTGGGTCGGGAGGAGCTATTTGTTAAAATTCTTCAAAGCGATTTCACTCGCTCTTTTAATATTCACAGGAGGTCCCAGCATGGCTTTTGGCGGTTCACTCGTTCTGGCCTCAGCGCTCGAAGGACGCCTTCTCGACGGTGAGGGTGGGCACCCGGTGTCCGGCGTAACGATCAAGCGGAACTGGTCGTGGGCCTGGACCAATCGCGAGGGCTCAGACGAAACCGTGACAGATTCCGAGGGACGGTTTCGGTTTCAAGAGGTCGTCGGTCGCAGCCTCACTGCAAAATTCGTCCCACATGAACCCAACGTGCGTCAGGAAATCACAGCCGAATTGCCGGGGGGCAGCCTGACGCTCTTGAGCCTGCAAAAGTCGAATTACGAGACGAATGGCGAACTGGGCGGGAAGCCGCTGCGCATCGCTTGCCGCACAGATCTGGAGCCAGATGCCCGCGGTTTCTTTTGGGGGACTTGCGAGTACGATCCATAAATTCGAAATCCACAGTTTTATTCATAGGAACACATTATGTCGTCAGGATTATTGATCACACCCACCATTGCGTCCACGCTGGCTGATGCCGTCTACGGGATACGTCAAGTTGCCGATGTTCGCCAAGGCACGGCGGAACGGCTTGGCGCTGTGACCCCCGGTCTTGAAGGGCCGCAACCCACTGGCGCAGTCGAAACCTTTGACAGCTTTGATCTGTCCGGCAGTGCAGTGGCCGGGCGCTCTGGCGCCGGAATGTTTGCCTCCAAAACAGGGTTTGGAATGGTTGTGCCGGGCAAAGGAAAACACTCGGGCGACATCGCAGTTGTCTGCCGGGGCACCGCCATCAATCAGGACTGGTTGTCAAACTTCAACGCTGCTGTGTCTGTTGGTCCGGGTGGCCTACCCGTGCATACGGGGTTTTGCCGTGTCTACAACTCTATGGTCGAGGGAATTGAAAATGCCTTGCGCGGCAGCAACCCAAGCACGATCCACGTAGTCGGTCACTCACTTGGTGGCGCTATTGCAAACCTTTTTGCCATGCGCTTTGCCTTGCAGAAACGCGCCAATATTTGCCTTTACACGTTTGGCGCGCCTCGTCCGGGAACACCCCCCTTCGTGTTTCGTATGCACACCGCGATTCCCAACGGCAACATCAAGCGTGTTTACGCCATGTCGGATGTCGTCCCGATGCTGCCGATCTTTCCGTTTTATCACGCTCCAATGAACCCCGGAGGACTTCGTGTTGACCGCGGTGGGCAACTTCTTTCGATAAACTCACACTTCATGTCGAACTATAAACCAGCGGTGTTCCTGAAAAACTGGAACGAGCTCACCTCTGACAGTGCGCAGATTGAAGACAAGAAAAGCATCGACTTCTGGGTTGGCAAAGCCTGTTCCGCCCTGCCGATGAGCACACTGGGCATCTGGGCATTGGGCAACGCCATTAAAGGTATACTCAGCCTCATGGGGACCGCAGTCGGCGGCGTTGTGACCGCTGGCCTTACGCTGGTGGATAGTATCGCGCAGATGATCCACAAGGGGATCAAGTTGGGGGAGCTCGTGGCAGACGCGGTTCGGAAACTGATCAGTGGCATCTCGCATTTTCTCGGTCGTGCAATAAACACGGCAGAAGATTTGACCCTTGGCTTTCTGAAATATGTGCTCGGGCTTCTCTTCGGTTTCATCGCGACGATTGCACGACGGGCCATCGACAGCATCAGGTGACCGCAAAGCTCACCTCGATCAAAGATCGACCAAGCGTACAGGGCAATGCTCGGGCGCTTGGCGTTTTGCTCCAGATGGCGGCGGGTGAAGACCTGGATCAGGTCAGGGCAACACTGGGCCTCGCGTTGTCAGTGGTCCTGCGCCCTGAGGCAATCCTGCAATGCAACGTGGGCACCGTAGGCGACAAGGCTGCCATCCGCTCAAAATTGGCAGGTCTTCGCATCGCCACTCTCTTGACTCTTCCCGCGTCCTCCGGCCCCTTCGCTCCAAACCTCATAGGAGCCATTCATGCACCCGTTTCACGATGAGCTGAAAAAACGCCTCGTGCGCTATTGCGCCATCGACAGTCAGGCGGACATGGACAGCCGCATGGCTCCATCCACTGAATGCCAGCACGACATGCTTGACCTGATGGTCACCGAACTGACCGGGATGGGTGCACAGGACGTGACCAAAACAGC
Organism: Marivita cryptomonadis; assembly: GCF_002115725.1. Taxonomy (GTDB): domain Bacteria; phylum Pseudomonadota; class Alphaproteobacteria; order Rhodobacterales; family Rhodobacteraceae; genus Marivita; species Marivita cryptomonadis. Next base: position 31,482 of record NZ_JFKD01000014.1, on the reverse strand, counting down.
CTATGGCACCGTAATCGCCACGATCCCCGGCACTGCCCCCGGCCCGACCCTCGGGTTCCTCGCCCATGTGGACACCGCCCCGCAGTTCAACGCCACGGGTGTCAAACCCCGCGTGATCGAAGGCTACAACGGCGGGGTGATCACTTATCCCGACGATCCCGATCTGCTGCTGTCGCCAGACGACTTCCCCTATCTCGCGGACAAGGTCGGGGATGACATCGTCACCGCCTCCGGCCTGACCCTGCTGGGCGCGGATGACAAGGCGGGCGTCGCCATCGTCATGACAGCCGCGCGGCATCTGTTGCAGAACCCACAGATCAAACGCCCCACGATCCGGGTGGCTTTTACCCCGGACGAAGAGATCGGGCGTGGCGTCGATCCCAAGCTGCCCGTCGATCTGGGTGTCGATTTCGCTTACACCTTCGACGGCGGCGATCTGGGCGAAGTCACCTATGAGACCTTCTCAGCCGATTTCGCCGTGGTGACTGTGACCGGCGTGTCGATCCATCCGGGCTGGGCCAAAGGTAAACTGGTGAACGCCATTCACCTTGCGTCCAAGATCATCGACACCCTGCCACAAGTCACCATGACGCCCGAGACCACGGATGGGACCCAAGGCTTTATCCACGCTGTCGACATGAAAGGCAGCGCCGACCACATGGAGCTGCGCTTTATCCTGAGGGATTTCGAACGCGACGCGCTGGACGCCAAAGGCGCGCTTTTGCGGCAGGTCTGTGACACCATCGCCGCCACCGAACCCCGCGCCCAGATCACCTGCACCATCACCCCGCAATACCGCAATATGCGCTATTGGCTGGAGAATGACATGACACCGGTCACGCTGGCCCGAGAGGCATTGGCCGATCTGAACATCCCCGAAATTTCGGCCCCCATCCGCGGAGGGACCGATGGATCGCGACTGACGGAAATGGGGGTGCCTTGCCCAAACCTTTTTACCGGCATGCAAAACGTGCACGGACCACTTGAATGGGTGTCCGTTCAGGACATGACGAAAGCCACGGACCTGTGCCTGCGCATTGCGGAACGTGCGGCGCAGACTGACTAAGGATACTTAATCGTCGTCTGACCAGCGCTTCATGTAGTCGGTCTGGTACACGCCGCCTTGCGCCTGTTCGGTCAACGGCTTGCGCACGGCGTAGTGCAGGATCACCGGAGACCCGGCAGGAAGTTCGCCCCGGATACGCGGGCGCACGCCAGTTTCGTTCGGGTTCGTCGTCCGCGCCGTCTTGGCGGCATGAGCTGGGCGGATCGGCTGCAACAACAGGTCGAGCACCTCGTACCCCATCGCCTTTTGCCAGAACCCGTACACCATTTCGGGTGTGATCTGGTAGAAGCCGTGATTGATCCAGTTGTTGCAGGGCGAATGCCCGATCAGAACACCACCGGGGCGCAGCATCCGGTCGATATTGCGATAGGCGGTGGGCAGTTCGAACACATGTTCGCAGGTGCCCCCGTCATAGATCACATCGAACCGCGCGGTCAGGTCCTCACCAACAGGTTGGGTCAGGTCGTGGATGACACTCGCGTTCTCGAAATCCGAGAAATCGAGGGAATCCACGCTGTCGAAACCCAGCTTCGCAAAAAACGTCTCGCTGTAGGCATTGTCCGGGTTGCGCAGATCATCCTCGGTCAGGCCCGGCAGATGGGTGGCGATCGCCGCTTCGAAATCCTTGGCCGATTGCCCCCGTCGGCTGCCAACAAAGCCTTGTCGTCCCAACATGAGAAACGCCCCGCCAAGCTGATGTCCCTTGACGGTTTCGATCAGCAACGTGCCCAACGTATCCGGTATCGACATGGAATTTTCTCACCAATCACAATTGATCGGCACCATCCGCCGGGACGCAGGGCAATGCAACCCGCCCCTTCCGATAGCGAAGCACAGCGATGCGCGAAAACACCATGCGTTGAGCGCGCTTAGTCTCCGCTCTGCACCGATTGCAAATAGCCCACCAGATCAGCGATCGGTTCGGACACCAGCATCGGCTGCCCGTTGGGAAGTTTCATCGGGGTATTGGCGACCCCTTCGAAATAAGGGCCATAGACCGGCATGGGCGATCCGTGACTGACCAGAGGGTCGGTCCCGTCGATCCGTTTCAGCACCCGCTCCAGCGGAAAGGCGCCCCCGTTGCGCGACGCCAGCGCGGTAAGGTCGACAGGCTGCAAAACCAACGCACCTGCCAATGGCCCCTGCCCCTTGGCATCGGCACCGTGACAAGTGGCACAATGGGTCTGGAACAATGCGCGCCCGTGATCGACATCCTGCGCCACGGCAGGCGCAGCAGTCAGGGCAAGTAGGGTGAGGCAGGCAAAAGAACGTCGCATGGAAAACACTCCGTCTGACGAAAGATAACGCAATCCTGCACGAGATGCTGCAATCCCGCGTTGATCCGGATCAATCCTTTTGAGGTCTGGCTCAAACGCTCTAGCTTTAGACCATTGCAGCACGAGGATTTGCCATGCGTCGCCTGTTCTTGATCCTTCTTCTAAGCCTTGCCAGCCCGGCCATATCGCAAGACACCGACCTTGAACTGGTGCTGCTTGCAGATGCGTCGGGCTCCATCGACCAGCGCGAGATCGACTTTCAACGCCAGGGCTACGCGCAGGCAATCACTGATCCCGAAGTGCTCGCAGCCATTGCCAACACCGCCTATGGCAGCATTGCCGTCACCTATGTTGAATGGGCCGCCAATCAGGCGGTGGTCGCCGACTGGACGCGCATCGACGGGCCGGAGAGTGCAACGCTCTTCGCCGCTGAATTGCTGAACAAACCGCGACAGGCCTATGGGCGCAACGCCATCGGGGCGGCGCTGCTCGAAGGGTTGCGGCTGATGGACACCAACGACTTCGACGGCTGGCGGCGGGTGATCGACTTTTCCGGCGACTCCGTGCGCAGCTATTCCGGCCCGTCCATTGCCGAAGCCCGTGCAACCGTGGTGGCCGCTGGCGTGACCATCAACGCCCTGCCGATCCTGCGCCCTGACGATCCGGGCCGCGCGCAAGGCGGGCTTGAGGCGCAATACGAGGCGCAGATCATCGGCGGGTTGGGTGCATTTGTCGTGACAGCCGAAAATCGCGATTCATTCGCCGAGGCGGTCAAACGCAAGCTGATCCTGGAGATTTCGGGCGAAATGCCGTCGCGCGAGGTGGCAGAGGCGCAAAGGCTCTTCGAAGAGCCTTAGACCGCGATTTCGAAATCGCAGCGCAAGCCTCTTCGAAGACGCTTTACTCGTCCAGCGACCCGTGCACAGCCAGCAGCGCCATGTCCGCCTCTTGTGGTTCGATCACACGGAACGCTTCTTTGACACCCGCTTCAGTCAACTCGCGGCTGACGGTAAGCAACGTATTCGGCGCATGTTCATCACAGAGTTCGGCCATATGCGCGATCTCAGCCTCGGCCACCGGACGCGCGGCGTCAATCGACGGAGCGCCATACATATCCACGAAATGCTGCGCGAGTCCCTGCACCAGAGCCTCATGCTCTGCCGGCTCCATCTGCGTCACGGCAACAAAGCTCACCCGACCATAGGTTTCCGCCCCAAGCCAGCCATTGGAAAACGCCTGTTTCGCGCGGCCCACCAGATCGCCTTCGGACCAGTTGGAAAACTCGAACCCTCCCGAGACGCACCATTCGCCGGTACGGGCCGGAGAATGAAAGACGCGCTGGTCGCTTTCGTCGAAATGAATGGCACGAGCAAGTTTCATTTGCGGATCTCCAAAAGGTCGGTCACCGGCAAGAGCATGGTCTGCCCGTCGGTCCGAAGCAAGAGGCCAAGCTTTTCATCAAGCCCCAGAAAGTGCCCGGATTTGCCAAGGAAGGTGCCGTCCTGCCCCATCCCATGCGCCAGACCGGACCATTCGGTGTGAAGCGGACTCATGCCCTCGTCTTCCCACCGGCTGATCCAGTTCAGCAGGTGCCGCGACCAGCTTTCCAGCAGGTCAGTCGGCGTCAGGTCACCGCAGCCTTCGCTCATCAGGTCGGTCTCGTCCGGCGTGTCGCCGCCCGCCACGTTCGGCCGGGCAAAGACAAGTTCGAACCCGGTGACAAGCCATCCCGGCTCAGCGCCCGTGTCAGCGGTATCCGTCGCTGCGCGCAGCCCACCGCACACCGCCCCGTTCACCCGGATCGGCCCATCCCAGCACAGATGCACGGCAAGTTCAGACGGCCCCAAGGCACCCAGCGCGTTCTGCAGCGCCACCCCGGTCAGCGGCAGCATCGCCGCCGCGTCCGCAAGCGCCACTTCGGGGGCCAGCACGATGGCAGCGCTCAACCGTTCTGGCGTCACGTCGTAAAGGATTGTCCCTGCATCGCAGCCATTTGCCGCCTCGGAACAGGCTGCCTCGAACGGGTCCGCCCCCGCCGCATTGATGCCCTGCATCAGCGGCGGGAACATCGGGCCAGAGGTCATGCCTTGCCAGCGGCGATCAGCGTGCGGGCCAAGTCGCGGAACGCTCCGGCCTGTGCGCTGTCGGGCTTGGACACAACGATGGGCGCGCCCCCGTCTGCCGCCTTGCGGATATCAAGATGCAGCGGGATTTCCGCCAAAAGCGGCACCCCGATCTTGGCCGCCTCTGCCGCCACACCGCCATGGCCGAAGATGTGTTCTTCGTGGCCGCAATTGGAGCAGATATGCGTCGACATGTTTTCGATCAGACCGACAATCGGCACGTTCATCTGGTTGAACATGTCGATCCCCTTGCGGGCATCCAGAAGCGCGACGTCCTGCGGCGTGGACACCACAACGGCACCGTCCACATAGGCTTTCTGCGATAGGGTCATCTGCACGTCACCGGTGCCCGGCGGCAGGTCAACCAGCAGCACATCCAGTGCGCCCCATTGCACCTGCATCAGCATCTGCTGCAACGCACCCATGAGCATCGGACCACGCCAGACCACCGCCTGACCTTCATTGACCATCAACCCCATCGACATCATCGTCACGCCGAAATTGCGCATCGGCAGAATGATCTTGCCATCCGGGCTGGCGGGACGCCCCGACACACCCAGCATGCGCGGCTGGCTCGGACCGTAGACATCCGCGTCGAGCAAGCCAACGCGGCGGCCTTCGGCGGCCAGCGCACACGCGAGGTTGGCAGAGACCGTGGATTTGCCCACGCCCCCTTTGCCCGAAGCAATCGCCAGAATGCGATCCACACCGGGAATTTTCTCGGGCCCGGCCGGTTTCGGCTTGGCCCCGCCTTTGAGGTCAGGCGGCGCTTTTGGCGCGGAATGCGCGGTCATCACCGCCGATACGGAAGACGCGCCCAGCGCCTTGACCGCGTCCTCGGCAGCCTGCCGGACCGGGCCATAGGCCGTTGCCTGATCCGGGGCCACCTCGACGACAAAGCGCACCGCGTCACCATCGACGTTGAGCGCACGCACGATGCCTGCGGCCACGATATCCTGACCCGAAGCAGGGTCAGTCACAGCTTTCAGCGCGGCTAGAACCGCGTCACGTGTCAGCGCCACGGTCAGTCCTGTCCCTTGATCGTGCCAGTTACGACATGCTCGAAATCGAGCCCGTCAATCGTCAGCACGACCTTCGCATCAAAGGTCTTGCCGCTGGTGTTTGCGTCGCGCATCGCCTCTTCGATCGCCTGCTGGGACGTGACCCCAACCTGCTTGAGAAACTTGCGCATGGACATGTTGAAATCATCGCTCATCGGTATTCTCCCTTGGGCGTCCCCTCGTTCTTTGCGAGGTGAAGCGTTGACGGGTGTAAGCCAGCGCAAGTAGGCTTTCAAGCGAGGAGGCGCTGTAGAATGACCGCGACCATACATCTTTGGCGTTTCAGCCTCGGCGCGATTGCCGCCGTGTTGCTGATGCAACCTGCCCAAGCGCAGGACAAAACCTTCACTCTGGCCGCGCCGGATGCGCTTTTAGACAGCGGATTGCTCAAATTCATCCTGCCCCGGTTTTCGCTCAAGACCCAAACGCGGATCACGTTAGCAGAGCCAGGCACCCCCGCCGATGCACAGTTCGGGGATCTGGGGATTATCGCGTTTGCGGGGCTGGACACAGTTTGGAAGTTCGACGCGGGCGACGACCCGGACGCCCAGCGCTTTGCCGATTGGTTGCGCTCGGATGTGGGGCGCAACACGGTCGACAGCTATCAGGTGGACGGGGTTGCGCCCTTCAACTCAGAGATCAAGGTCGAAAAAGTGGTGGTCCAGATCACCTATGACGGCGACGTGCTGCGCGGCGAGGAAGTCTCGCTGTCACATTGCGGGCGCTGCCATGTGGTGAGCGACAAGAACCGCATGAACTCCATTGGTTCCACCCCGTCCTTCGCCGTGCTGCGCACGCTGCGCGATTGGGAGGACCGCTTTCAGGCCTTCTATGTGCTGAAACCGCACCCCGCCTTTACCCAGATCGAAGACGTGACCGAGCCGTTCGATCCAACACGCCCGTCACCCATCGCGGCCGTCGAAATGACGCTGGACGATCTGGAGAACATCATGGCCTTCGTGCAGGGCATCGCGCCAGCGGATCTCGGTCGGCCGGTTCAGTCAATGCAGGACTGACAGGCAAGGAAGCGCCCTTCGAAGGGCACTTCACCCGCGATTTCGAAATCGCGGGTGAAGCGCGTTCAAACGCGCTTGCCAAGCCGTTTCGAAACGGCTTCCCCGCTCAATGATCCTTGCGTTTCGAGTACGGCGTCTCTTTCAGGTAATCATCCGTCGTGCGTGGAATGCGCGGCTCGCCCAGTGCGAACGGGTTGTTCTTCGAATGGTACTGCGCCTGAATGCGGCAATTGTCGCACATCTGGATCATCTTCGCCGCGTCGCTGGTGGCGAACATTGAATGCTTGCCCGCCAGCTTTTCGGTGATCTTTTCGATGGTCGATTTCACCCCGAACAGCGCGCCGCATTCGATACAAGCGAATGGCTCCTCTTCGTTCAGCACCACCTGGCTGAACGCCGCATCGGTGAGGTTCATCCGCGGCTCGAGCGTGATCGCGGTCTCGGGACAGATCGTGGCACAGATCCCGCATTGCAGGCAGGCGTCCTCTTGGAACAGCAATTGCGGCAGGTCCGGGTTGTCGCCCAGAGCACCGGATGGGCAAAGCGACACACAGCTCAGGCACAATGTGCAGGAATCTGTGTTGACCAGTACCGCACCGTAGGGTGCGTTTTCCGGCAGTGGCAGGATCTCGGCCTCGGGCATCATCGCCTTGGCGGCCACACGCGCCACCTGACGACGTGTCCCGATGGGCAGGCTGGGGGATGCGACGGGCTTCGGCGCAGCACCGACGTAAAGGTGATCGCTCAGCGCGTCGGGATCGACCATGTCGATCACCTGCACGCGGCCGCCACCAGACAGAGCATTGGCCAGCATCGCCTCATGTTCTGGCGTATCCCGTTCGGTGCGCGGGGCGAGCAAAACATCGACCGACGCAAAGCCACAACTGAGCGCGGCCATCATCTCGGCATGGCCAAAGGCGGCCAGACTGTCCATGGCAAAGGGAATCACGTCCGCAGGCAGACCCCGGCCAAACCGCGCGGAAAGGCTGATCATTTCGCCGCCGTGATCGGCATCATGGACCAGTAGACGCGGCGCGGTTCCACCCGCCTTGCGATAGGTCGAGGACAGCGCATCCAAGCGCCGGAACACCGCCGAGACCGGCGGCGCATCATAGGCGATGGCCCCGGACGGGCACAACGCAGCACAGGCGCCGCAGCCCGCGCAGACCATCGGGTCGATGGCGACATGATCACCGTCCGATGTGATCGCACCCGTGGGGCAGATGTTGAGACATTTGGAACAGCCTGTCTGTTCGGCTCGGCTGTGGGCGCACAAAGCAGGCTCCAACGCGATATAAAGCGGCTTTTCGAACGTGCCGACCATCTGCGCCGCCTCGGCCAGAACCGCTGCAACAGCAACGGGCTGGCGCGGATCGGCCCGCAGATACCCTTCGCGCTTGTGTGGCGCGGGCACCATGGCGGTATCACCTGTCAGGTCGACCACCACGTCGCATTCCGACACCGCGCCGTCCTTGGGATCGCTGAACGCAAACGCGCCGCGCCCGCCGGGCAACAGTTGCGCGAACCCGTTGATCCGCACTTCGAACTGCCCAAGCGCTCCGTTCAGATTGCGCACCTGTCCGCGCACGACGTCGAACCGACGGTCGAGCGGCACATCCGATGTGTCCGTTTGCAAAACGGTCACGGCAAGCGTGTCACACAGTTGCGCCGCGGCGGCGAACACCGCCTCGCCCGCGCCGACGATCAGGCATGTGCCTTCGCTGATGACATCCACGACCTTGGGTGCGGGAAGGGTCAGTGCCGCTTCGGCCGCCAACGCTGCCTGTTTCGGCCCGGCCTTGGCGCCCTGATCACTCCACCCGGCGCGGTCGCGGATATCGACGAAGCCCGGCGCATCGACGCCCAGCTCTTCGGCCAGCATCTCGAAAAATGCGCTTTCCTGCGCGCAGGCGATCATGACGTCCCCGGCCTCGATCGCCTTGGCGGCGGCTTCGGTCTGGGTGCCGCAAAGGTTGGTATACACCTTTGACGGATCAAGCGATGCGACGCCGCCAATGGCGGTGGCGTCGACGGTCTGGCTGCCAAGGCAGTCACAAAGAAGCAGTCTGGTTCCCATGTTGGCCCTTTCGCGGCGGTTGCCCGCGTGGTCTCTTTTCGTTGGTTGATATTTGGACATACCCAAGGGCTATGCTAGGCAGATGTCAACCGCGCCCGTGAAGCCGGATTGGGAGGACAAGAGTTTGACCACGACAGACACCCGTTCCATCGACATGCCGGTGGGCGTTGTGATGCAGCGCCGCCCCGGTGTGACCCGATGGCAGAAATGGGCCTATGCGCCCATCGCACTTTTGCCCGGTGCCGGGCCTGCGCATTGGAAAATGTTGCGCGAAGAAGGCGATATTTCCGAATATCATGTGGGCACCCGCACGCTGACACTCTGGCGCACCGATGCCGAAGCCTACCGCATCGGCCTCGCAGAGCAAGTGGTCTGCGCGTATGTCGTGCTGCAACCCTCCGACGACGAATGGCCCTACAAGGTCAAGCTGATCACAGCCAATCCGCATGAGGCGATGCAATACACCGATGGCGGCGAGGACGTCGTCGAAAAAGTCCCGATGCCCCCTGCCCTTGTGGCGTGGGTGCAGGAGTGGACCGACCTGCATTTCGTGGAAGAGCCGTTCGTAAAACGCAAGCGCAAGCGGTATCTCGAAGACAAGGTCGAAGACGGCAAAGGCGATCCGCGCATTGCACAGGTCAGCGACGTCTATCGCGCGCCGTCCAGCGCCCGGAAGGCGCGCGAGTCATGAGCCGCGGGTCGGATTTCTGGTCCCGCCGCAAGGCGCGGGTCGAAGCAGAGCAAGCCGAAGAGGCCCGCCGCGCCGAAGCTGTCGAAGTCGAGGCGCAGCAGAAGCAGCTTGAAGAAAAGACAGACGCCGAGATCCTAGAAGAGTTCGGCCTCCCCGATCCGGACAACCTCGAACCCGGTCAGGACATCGCGGGTTTCATGAACAAGGCAGTCCCCGAACGCCTGCGCCGCCGCGCGATGCGGCAGTTGTGGCGGCTCAATCCGGTGCTGGCCAATCTGGACGGTCTGAACGATTACGATGGCGATTTCACCAATGCCGCGACCGACGCGCCGGGGGTCAAAACCGCCTATCAGGTGGGCAAGGGATTGCTGCGCCATGTGCAGGCTTTGGAGGAACAGGAGCGGGCCAAAATCGCGGCGCAGTCTGGCGAACACGTTGATACCCCACAGAATCTGTCGGAAATCAGTCTGGCCGAGACAGACTGCAAAACATCTGCGGAAAATGAATCTATTCCGGAAATTATGCAGGAAGATGCAATTGCCGCACCCGCATCTGCGACCATGGTCGTAGGCCTGAGCGACGGGTCTGAATATGCCAACGGCACACCGTTGGATACAGTATCCGAGGAACCTATGCGTCCACGACGGATGCGATTCAGAATTGAAAGTGAGACAGGATGACAATGAGCGCGGCTCAGACCTCGCCATCGGTGTCAGAAGAAGACCGCCTTCGCGCGGACCTTTACAATTATCTTGGCCTGATCCTGTCGGCGCCGCCCGATGAGCTTTTGCTGGCCCAAACTGCGGGTCTGACTGGCGACGATACCGAATTGGGTCAGGCGATCACGCGGCTTGCAGATTGCGCCCGGACCACGAAACCGCAACAGGCGGAACGCGAATTCAACAAACTGTTCATCGGTTTGGGCAGGGGCGAATTGCTGCCCTATGCCAGCTTTTACCTGACGGGTTTTCTGCACGAAAAGCCGCTTGCCGTGCTGCGCAGTGATCTGTCGGCGCGCCGGATCGAACGCGCGCCCAATGTCTATGAACCCGAAGACAACATCGCCACACTGATGGAAGTGATGGGCGGTTTGATTGTCGGGCGTTTTTCCACATCGTCCTCGCTTGAAGATCAAAAGACGTTCTTCAACCGGCACATCGCGCCTTGGGCGGGACATTTCTATGCCGATCTGGAAACCGCAAAAACCGCGATGCTCTATAGCGCCGTCGGATCTGTGGGAAAGGCATTCATGACCATCGAACGCGAAGCGTTCAGACTGACCCCGGCCTAAACCGGGATTGCACCTGACGGGCAACCGTCGCCCTGCGGCACACGCGCCGCACCAAACAGGAAGAAGGGAGGAACCTTCCATGACTGAGAAAACCGAGGCGTCCGCAAGTCGCCGTGATTTTCTGAAACTGGCAGGCACCGCAGCCCCGGCTGCTGTCGCGGCAGTTGCCGTGTCCGGCACCCAAGCCGAAGCGGCGGAAACGCCCAAGGCAGACGGTCGGATGCAGGACACTGCACATACGCGCGCCTACCTCGCCAGTACCCGGTTCTAAGACCTCGTACATCACCTCCTCTGTGATCCGGGTCGCCTCGGATACAGATCGCAACCCAGCCGACGGCGCGACGCGCCACAGGTAGCTTAAGAGGGATACCATGCTAAGAAAGAAAACCGGAGGGCTGACACGGCGCACTGCGCGGACAGGCCTGATTTCCGAGATTTCCAATAAATCTGTCGACAGACGCTCGTTCCTGCGTGGATCGGGCCTTGCCATCGGTGGCCTTGCCGCGATCAGCGCCACAGGTGGTGCGGTCACGCAAGCCAGCGCGCAATCCGCCGTCAACGGCGCGGTCGAGACCGTCAAATCGGTCTGCACGCACTGTTCGGTCGGTTGTACCGTTGTTGCCGAAGTCAGCAATGGCGTCTGGATCGGGCAAGAGCCCGGCTGGGACAGCCCGTTCAACCTTGGTGCGCACTGCGCCAAAGGGGCTGCTGTTCGCGAACACGCCCATGGGGAACGCCGCCTCAAATACCCGATGAAGAAAGAGGGTGGTGAGTGGAAGCGTATCTCGTGGGAACAGGCGATCAACGAGATCGGTGACAAGATGCTTGAGGTTCGCGACGAAAGCGGCCCGGATTCGGTCTACTGGCTGGGTTCCGCCAAGCACAACAACGAACAAGCCTACCTGATGCGCAAGTTCGCGGCCTATTGGGGCACGAACAACATCGACCACCAGGCGCGGATCTGTCACTCGACGACTGTGGCAGGTGTGGCGAACACATGGGGCTACGGCGCCATGACCAACAGCTACAACGACATCCACAAGTCGCGCGCGATCTTCCTGATCGGTGGCAACCCTGCCGAAGCGCACCCGGTGTCCCTGCTTCATATCCTCAAGGCGAAAGAGCAGAACAACGCACCGCTCATCGTCTGCGACCCGCGGTTCACCCGCACCGCAGCCCATGCCGATGAATATGTCCGCTTCCGTCCCGGCAGCGACGTGGCGCTGGTCTGGGGTATTCTCTGGCACATCTTCGAAAACGGCTGGGAAGACAAAGAGTTCATCCGCACCCGCGTTTGGGGCATGGACCAGATCAAGGAAGAAGTCGCCAAGTGGAACCCCGATGAGGTCGAGCGCGTCACCGGCACACCTGGTTCGCAGCTTGAGCGCGTCGCGCGGACAATGGCGAACAACCGTCCCGGCACCGTGATCTGGTGTATGGGTGGCACGCAACACACCAACGGCAACAACAACACCCGCGCCTACTGCATCCTGCAGCTTGCCCTTGGCAACATGGGCACCGAAGGCGGCGGCACAAACATCTTCCGTGGCCACGACAACGTGCAGGGCGCAACCGACCTTGGCGTTCTCGCGGACACCCTGCCCGGCTACTACGGTCTGGCTCCGGGATCGTGGGCTCACTGGGCGCGCGTCTGGGAAGAAGACCTTGATTACCTCAAGGGCCGCTTCTCGCAGGAAACAGTCGGGGAAACCCCGATGATGAACCTGACGGGTATCCCGGTGTCTCGTTGGATCGACGGTGTTCTGGAAGATAAGGAAAACCTCGATCAGCCGGACAACACCCGCGTGATGGTTCTGTGGGGGCATGCGCCCAACTCGCAGACCCGTCTGCCGGAAATGAAGACGGCGATGGAAAAGCTCGACACGCTGGTCGTGATCGATCCCTTCCCGACAGTCTCCGCCGTTCTGCATGACCGCACCGATGGCGTGTACCTGCTGCCGGCAACGACGCAGTTCGAAACGCGTGGCTCTGTCACCGCCTCGAACCGGTCGCTGCAGTGGCGGGATCAGGTCATGGCTCCGATGTTCGAGTCGAAGACCGACCACGAGATCATGGGCCTGTTTGCGCAGAAATTCGGCTTCCACGACAAAATCTTCCGCAATATCGCACTGGAAGACGATGGCGTGACCCCGGTGATCGAAGACATCACCCGCGAATTCAACCGCGGTATGTGGACGATCGGCTATACCGGCCAGTCGCCAGAGCGGATGAAATTGCACATGGCCAACCAGCACACCTTTGACCGCACCACATTGCGGGCCAATGGCGGTCCGGCTGATGGCGATTACTACGGGATGCCGTGGCCCTGCTGGGGCACACCCGAGATGAACCATCCCGGAACAGCGAACCTCTATGACATGTCGCTGCCCGTCTCCAAAGGTGGCCTGACCTTCCGCGCCCGCTTTGGTGTGGAAAAAGATGGCGACAACCTGCTGGCCGAGGGTGTTTATTCGCAGAACTCGGAAATTCAGGACGGCTACCCTGAATTCACGATGCAGATGCTGATGGACCTTGGCTGGGATGGCGATCTGACCGCCGAGGAACGTGCAGCGATCGATGCTGTGGCGGGACCGAACACCAACTGGAAAACCGACCTTTCGGGCGGCATCCAGCGGGTGGCGATCAAGCACGAATGTGCGCCCTTCGGCAATGCCAAGGCCCGTGCCGTCGTGTGGACCTTCCCGGATCCGGTGCCGGTGCACCGCGAACCGCTCTACACCAACCGCTACGATCTCGTGGCCGACTACCCGACCTACGAGGACAAGAAGTTCTGGCGCGTTCCGACGATGTACAAGTCGATCCAGGCCAAAGACTTCTCGGCAGACTTCCCGATCATCCTCACCTCCGGCCGGTTGGTCGAATACGAGGGTGGCGGCGACGAAACCCGGTCGAACCCATGGTTGGCCGAGCTTCAGCAGGACATGTTCATCGAGATCAACCCGCGCGACGCCAACAACCTTGGTGTGCGTGACGGTGCACAGGTCTGGGTCGAAGGCCCAGAGGGCGGCAAGGTCAAGGTTATGGCCATGCTGACCGAACGGGTCGCACCTGGGGTGGCGTTCATGCCCTTCCACTTTGGTGGGCACTACCAGGGCGAGGACCAGCGGTCCAAGTATCCGGAGGGTGCAGACCCCTATGTCTTGGGTGAATCGACCAACACCGCGCAGACCTACGGGTATGACTCGGTGACCCAGATGCAGGAAACCAAAGCGACACTTTGCAAGATCATGGCAGCTTAAGGAGGACATGAGACATGGCACGAGCTAAATTCCTTGTCGACGCCGAACGCTGCATTGAATGCAACGCCTGCGTCACAGCCTGTAAGAACGAGCACGAGGTTCCGTGGGGGATCAACCGCCGCAAGGTGGTCACGATCAACGACGGCAGCCCCGGTGAACGGTCGATTTCGGTGGCCTGTATGCACTGTTCGGACGCGCCCTGTATGGCCGTCTGCCCGGTGGATTGCTTCTACCAGAACGAAGAAGGTGTGGTCCTGCACTCCAAGGACCTGTGCATCGGCTGCGGCTACTGCTTCTATGCCTGCCCGTTCGGCGCACCGCAGTACCCGCAAGCGGGCAACTTCGGCAGCCGTGGCAAGATGGACAAGTGCACCTTCTGCGCCGGTGGCCCGGAAGAGAACCACTCCACAGCCGAGTTCGCCAAGTACGGTCGCAACCGGATCGACGAAGGCAAGCTGCCGATCTGTGCGGAAATGTGCGCCACCAAGGCCCTGCTGGCCGGTGACGGCGACATCGTCGCGTCGATCTACCGCGAGCGCGTTGTCGCCCGTGGCTTCGGCTCTGGCGCATGGGGCTGGGGTACGGCCTACGACCAGAAAGACGGCTGATCGTCGTTTCACACGATTGACCAAAGAAAAGCCCCGGAGTTCGCTCCGGGGCTTTTTCGTTGGGGTGTGCCGGACTCAAGCTCCGGCCTACGCAGGTGCGTCCGGTCAGGTGTCATCCCGCCGGGTGGTCTTGGTGTAGGCCGGGCATTTGCCCGGCATGTGATCGTCATTCAAGAAAGAAGCGGCGCCGCCCCGTGGGCCTGACGGTTCTCTCGCGTCCGCGATTTAACGCGTGACCTGTACTCCGGGGGTGCCGAAGCCTGTTCAGACCGGTCTCTCAAGGTCAGCCTTTCGGCATACGAGAGAAATGCGAGTTTTGCGAAATCATGGATCGCCAATACCCTGCCGCGCTGCGCGCTCTCGGGACATTGGCAACACACAGTGTTTGTTTTTCGCAAACCTCGCGAGTCAGTGTCGTCTACGCGGCATGGGAGTGACCCTTCCCGCTCAAAAGCTTTTGTGGGGGCGGGTATGGCGGAGAGTTGGTTAAGGAGCGACAAACGGTGCGTGCGGTGCCAAGACCTTTCGAAAGGTCTTGTTCAGAGCCTTCAAAGGCTCTGAACCGCATTTCTGAAAATGCGGCGCCACCTCAAAGGTCGAGATCCATCCACACCGGAAGATGGTCTGACGCGCGCCGCGCCTCGCCCTGCTCGAACACCCCTGCCCCGGCCACCTGCAACCCGCGCCCGACGGCAAAGCGATCCAGCGGTGCGATCGGGCGCGAGGCGT
The DNA here is from genome assembly GCF_002115725.1 of Marivita cryptomonadis. Taxonomy (GTDB): domain Bacteria; phylum Pseudomonadota; class Alphaproteobacteria; order Rhodobacterales; family Rhodobacteraceae; genus Marivita; species Marivita cryptomonadis. The sequence continues at coordinate 16,283 of NZ_JFKD01000014.1, read as the reverse complement.
GAAAACTGCGCCCCGGGCTGATCACGTCAAAGGCGTGTTCCAGAATATCAAAGCCGATGCGCGGCGACCATTCGTTGAAATCCCCTGCGATCACCGCGCGGTCCGTCCGCGCCTCCAGCTCTTCCAAAAGATGCGCCAGTTGCAACTGCCGGCATCCCCGTCGCAACCCCAGATGGGTGCCCACAAGCGTCAGGCTTTGGCCCGGCCCTTCCAGATCGGCCAGCAATGCCCCGCGCGGTTCGATCCCCGGCAGGCTGAGCCTTTCGGTCGCGCCCACACGCCACCCGTCCCGCACCAAAAGCGCGTTGCCATGCCAGCCAGAGCTTGGGCCATTGGTGACATTGAGAACACGCAACCCAGTCTGGTCGAACAGCGCATCTTCGGGCAGCACGGCGGGCCGTGCACCAAGCCGTTTGTCCGCCTCTTGCAACGCCACCACATCGGCATCGAGATCGGCCAGAACGCGAATGATCCGCAGCGGATCGCGGCGCCAATCAAGCCCCACCGCCTTGCGGATGTTGTAGCTGGCGATCCGCATCACAGCACTGGCGCAAACAACCGCGCGATGCGCGCCAGCATACCGACGATCAGGTTGCGATCCGGCAGGTCGATGTCGACACGGGTCGCGTGTCCGAAATCGGTGGTCAGCATATGATCGACCGCAGAAGCCGCGCTCTTGCCCTCCATAAGCACGGTCAGTTCGAAATTGAGCAGCCCCGAGCGGATGTCGAGATTGATTGACCCGATGGAGGCGATGTCGTCATCCACCAACGCGACTTTCTGGTGAATGAACGCCGGATCATAGGTCCAGACCTCACCTCCGGCCGAACGCAAGTCGTCGAAATAGGCCATCGCGGCGAAATACGTGATGTAGTGGTCGGCCCGCCCCGGAACGAGGATTTTAACGTCGACCCCGCGCAGCGCGGCAAAGCGCAGTGCGGTGAGCACGTCGCGGTCGGGCACGAAATAGGGGCTGGAGATCCAGAGCCGCTTTCGCGCGGCATGGGCCAGTGCGATAAAGTAAAGATTGCCAGCCGCGATATCTTCGGCTGGGGATGGGGCAAGAGCGACTGCCCGCAGCGGGCCGCTTGGCGCTGGCGTGGCGGCTGCGATTTCGCTCAGGTCTTCGCTTGTGGCCCACATCCAGTCGGACGAGAAATGCAGGGCAAGCTGGGCGACAACAGGCCCACGGAAGCTGGCAAAGGTGTCGCGCCACGGACCGATGGACGGATTGCGCCCGACATAGGTTTTCGACACGTTCAGCCCGCCGGTGAAGGCCAGCTTGTTGTCGACCACCACCAGTTTGCGGTGGTTGCGGTAGTTGAACTGGAACGGCCCCAATAGCCGTTTCGGCCCTTTGGGTCGGGCAAGCCGAATGCCAACCTCTTCGAGCTTGGTCTTGAAGCCGCTTGGCAGGCCGAAGAACGGCAATTCGTCATGCAGAAGCCAAATCGACACCCCCGCCTTGGCCCGGTCGATCAGCGCATCGCGCAGGTCACGCCCGATATCGTCGTCCTTGATCGTGTAGAATTGCACGAAGAGCGTGTGCTGCGCGCCCCGGATTGCGCCCAGCACCGCGTCATAGGTGGCTTTCCCATCCACAAGCAGTGACATGTCATTGCCCTCGGTTACGGGCAGGCGCGCGATGCGAGCAAAGGTATCAAGCCGAGACGGTTCGAGTGTGACGCTGGCCTCAGAGGCCATATCGAACATGTCTTCATCCGACTTGCGGCGTTCGCGTTCAAAGCTTTTGTAGTTGGCATGGCCAAACACGAGGTACAGCAGCGTACCGAAAATGGGCAAAAGAAGGATCAGCAGAATCCACGCGGTCGCGCCCTGCGGCGTGCGCGAGGTCAACAGCGCGCGGTACGAGGCCACCAAAGCAAGGACCGCGAGACCTGCTGCGATGGCGGCGTTTGTGGCGGTCAGAAAATCAGCCATAAGTCTGGCGATCCGAGACCTTTTTCCAAGCGTATTGGCTTGCTGTTGGCATCATCTTGAGTATCCTGACTAAGGTGTATCGATCGCCCATCTTTTTAAGGGCATGTTCGCCATCAGATACGGTCAAACCTGACCCAAAAAGACTGCATTTCGCAAGGCCGAGCGTTTTGATCGCTCATAAGGGAGGACGCAGGGATATGCGTGACATTCGACACTTCATCCTTGGTTGCATTATGGCCGCAATGGCCGTTGTGGTTCTGGCGTCATGGGTGGCCCCAGGACAAGCCAACGCACAAGAAGCCGGATCCGTTGCAGCCGAGACCGAGATTGATCGCTCTGCCACAGGCGGTGCGACCACGCTCGAGGACATCATGCGCCGACAGCAGGGCTTGCCGGTGGACAACACATTCCGGGCCGAAAACGTGGGCAGTCCCGAGGCGGCAGCTGGGATCACGGACCAGTTGGGAACCCTTGGCGGCGCGTCCGATCCCGATCTTTGGCGCGGGATGCGGTTTAATGCGGCAGACGTGACCACACAGGTGCGCGGACCCGCGGCAGAAGTGCTGATTCAGGATCGCGGCATGTGGTGGGTCATTTTCCGCGAAGGCCCCTTGCTGACCTATGGCGGCTATCTACTTTTGGGGACGATCGGTGCACTGGTGTTGTTCTTCCTGCTGCGTGGTCGGGTCAAGATCGACGGAGAAAAGACCGGACGCCGGATCGAGCGGTTCAAGAATTTTGAACGATTTGGCCATTGGCTTTTGGCGGGATCGTTCATCTTGCTGGGCATCACGGGTCTTGTGTCACTGATGGGTCGAAAGTTCCTGATCCCGGCCTTCGGACATGAAAGCTATGCTTGGTTGGCCACCGTGTCTAAATGGGTGCACAACAACGTGTCCTGGGCGTTCATGCTGGCTTTGATCATGATATTCGTGATGTGGGTCATCCACAACCTGCCGGACCGCACCGACATCAAATGGCTGGCCAAGGGTGGCGGGCTGTTCGGTGGCGGGCATCCCCCGGCCAAGAAGTTCAACGCGGGTCAAAAGCTGATCTTCTGGTCGGTGATTGTACTGGGCGGGTCGATCTCGGTCTCGGGGCTGTCGCTGCTGTTCCCGTTCGAACTGCCGATGTTTGCCAAGACGTTCGTTATTCTCAACAGTACTGGTCTGCCCGAAATGCTGGGCTTTGGCGTGTTGCCCGAAAACATGACCCCGCATGAAGAGATGCAATATGCGCAGCTTTGGCACGCCATTGTCAGTTTTGTTCTGATGGCGATCATTCTGGCGCATATCTATATCGGCTCGGTCGGCATGGAAGGCGCCTATGACGCGATGGGCTCTGGCATGGTCGAGGAACAGTGGGCGAAAGAGCACCACAGCCTGTGGGTCGAAGAGGTCAAGCAGCGCGAAGGCAAGGCACCAAGCGGTGCCACCCCTGCCGAGTAACATGCGTAAGGCTTTGGCCACATCTGCGGCCCTGTTTTGGGCAACCTCTGGGGCCGCAGGCGATTTCTTTACGTTGCAAGGCCACGGCGGCCCCATCATGGGGATCGCCGTGGCCGACACCGACCAAATCGCCACCGTGAGTTTCGACAACGCGGTGGGGCTTTGGTCGGATGAGACACCTGTGTGGTTCGACGGGCACGAGGCAGCGGTCAACGCCGTGCTCTTTGCGCCGGATGGTCGGATTTACTCTGCGGGTGACGATTTCACGTTGCGGGTTTGGGGTGCCGACGGGACTGCGGACGCAGTTCGGGAAGGGCACAAAGGCAAGGTCGTGTCATTGGCGCTTTCACCAGATGGTACGGCGGTTGCCTCGGCCAGTTGGGACGGGAGCATCGGGATCTGGCCTGTGGACGGCAGCGCGCCAGTGTTTCTGACCGGGCATAGCGGGCCGGTGAATGATGTGGCGTTTACCCGTGACGGCATGGGGCTTTATTCCGCATCAGCCGATGGGAGCATCCGGCTTTGGGATCTGAGCATCAATAGCGAACGCCAGCGGGTGATCGAACACGGGTTTGGCGTGAACGAGCTGGAGCTGAACGATGACGCCGGATGGCTGGCTTACGGCGCGGTTGATGGTGGAACGCGGGTTCTGGATATTGCGACCGGCGATACGCTGGCCGACCTGACGCTGGAGCGTCGTCCTATCCTGTCGATGGCTGTTAGCCCGGATGGGGCGCTGCTCGCCGTTGGGGATGGCGAAGGCTACATTATGGTGGTCGAAACCCCCGACTGGCGCATCGCCCGCGACTTTCGCGCGACAGAGCGCGGCCCGGTTTGGGCGCTGGCCTTTTCGAACGATGGCACCAATATCCACGCAGGCGGGTTGGACCCGCGCATGTATTCATGGCCCATTGCCGCGATGGGCGATGCCGACCCGATGGCCACTGGATCACCGTCCTTCCTTCAGGCCGCCGATACGATGCCAAATGGCGAACGGCAGTTCATGCGGAAATGTTCGATCTGTCACACGTTGACCCCGGGCAGCGCCCGCCGCGCCGGACCCAGCCTTTATGACCTGTTCGGCCGTCAGGCGGGAACGGTCGAGGATTACACCTATTCCGACGCTTTGAACGGGTCCGAGATAATTTGGGACGATGATACGATTGATGCTCTTTTCGATATCGGACCAGAGCATTATGTTCCCGGCACCAAGATGCCGATGCAGAGGATCACGGGGGCGCAGGACCGCGCCGATCTTGTGACCTATCTGCGCAAAGAAACCGCGCCTGAGGAGAGTTCGCAGTGAAAGCCATGCTTTTTGGATTTGTCGCCATCGCCGTGATCGCCGTTGGCGCTGATTATACGCTGGATCAGATGGGGTGGAGCGCCGCTGAACAAGGCGCTTCCCCTTCCAATGTGCGTCTGGGCAACTGATCCGTCAGGTTCCGACCTGAAGCACTGACGTTTTCTGGCGCAGCATCGCGATCACGCTGAGAGCCGTGATCTTACCGGTGGCTGGGTTTTCTTCGGTTGGGCGGTTCTGGATCGTCATTGTGAAGTCTGACGAGTCCGACACCACACGGACCGTGTGCTGGTTTTTTTCCAAAGACGGGTCAGCCCAGACCTCCATTCGGGTCTTGTCGGTGCCGTAGCCGGCAAGACTGACCGCAACGGCAACGTTGACGTTGGCCGGGAAGACCTTGGCCACATCAGTCACGGCCCCGCCCATCACAAGTTTCGGTTCGGACAGGTTGCTAAGGTCAATGTTGTTGTCGATCACATAAGGCGCTTTTGCGAGGCCAGCGACGGGTTTGCGGGTTTCGATCACCACCGACACCAGATTACCGACCGCAGCACCTTTGATTGCATCAAGACCAAGGATGGCACCCGAAGGGATGAGGATCTTGGCACCGGTTTCAGCCGCGCGATCAAACAGCGCCTGCTGGCCCATGAGTTGGCTTGCGGAAAGGACGATCAGTTCCTTGCCTGCCTCAATAGTCGGGATCGCGAGATCCATGAACAATTGCGGGGGCAGGGTTTCGACGACGATATCGCAATGATCTGCAATTTCGTGCAGCGTATAGACGGGGGCGGGTTTTGACAGGGTCGCGTTGGCCTCGGCCGCGCGGTCTGCGTTGCGGGCGCTGATGCCGCCCAATTCACAACCCGGGATACCACCCCGGTCAAGTTCCTGTGCGACGTGCAGCCCGATCGCGCCCAGTCCTGCTATTCCGATTTTCATGCCCGGTACCTTTCGACCATTTCGACAATTCTATGTGCTGCGGCGACCGACGCCGCGTGATCTTGTGAGAAGTTGAGCCGCACGCTGGACCGCGTGTGCGGTGAGAATTCAGACCCCGGTGTGACCGTGACCCCGGCTTGAAGGCGCAGGAGGCGCACGAAATCCTCGGGCGAAACCACCAGCTCTGGCAGTTCCGGGAAGAGATAGCTGCCTGCCTGAGGGCTGGCCGTTGGGAAACCGGCGTCGCGGAAGATCTTGAGAAGGTCATCGCGGATCGCCTCATGTTGCGCGATCCGGGTGTCCATCCAGCCCTCGGGTTCATGGAACCACGTCTTGAGCGCGGCTTGGCTGTAGCCTGCGGCACGTAGGGACACGATGGCTTGCAGTTTTTCCATCCGGTCGATCAGGGACGCCGAACCGAACGCGACACCAAGGCGGAACCCGCTGAGGGATTCGGTTTTGGACGGCCCCATGATGGTGATGAGGTTCTCGGGCCTCTTCGCGCAGGCGCGCATGTGGGTGTAGCTTTCGCCACTGTAGCGCAAGCGGGAATAGAGCTGATCGACGATGACCGTCACGTTGTGTTCTGCCGCGAGGCGGGCGATTTCGGTGATCGCGTCTTCGGGGGTCACAACGCCGGTCGGGTTGTTGGGAGTCGAGAACACCAGCACCTCTGCCCCAGCTTTGAACGCGGCTTCCAATTGGCCAAGGTCCGGGCCGCGCCGGGAGGCGTCTTCGTGATAATGGAGCGCGACCGGCATGATCTCACCGCCGAAGAAGGCGACGAGTTTGCGGTTGGCAAAGTAATCCGGCTCCATGATCGCGACCTTGGTGCCCCGGTCCACCACCGCACCAAGGGCAAGGAACAACGCGCCTTGGGTGCCGGGGGTGATGATCAGCTCATCCACCGGATCGACTGGCGCGCCGGTGAAGGCGGCAAGGCTGGCGGCCACGTCTTGGCGGATCGCAGCGGCCCCGCGATATTCGGTATAGGCTTGTGCGCCACCTTCCTCGAACCCGGCTTCCCATGCGGCACGTGCGCCTGGTGTTGGCTCAAACGCATCGACATCGCCATGCGAGAAATCCACCGGCATTCCCGGCAGGATATCGCCGCGCATCACCGATTTCAGATCGTCCGCATTCTGGCGCACCTCTTGCCCCGGTGCGTTGTCTGCGCCCAGCCGTGCGAATTTCGCGTCAAGACTGCTCATGCTCACCTCCCTAGTGTTGGGTTCCTATCTAGCCCGGCTTCCGGCGTTGTGCCAGTTCCAGAACGCGATCAGGCCGCTTGCGTCGATGTTAGCGCTGACGTAATGGTGCGGCATGTTTTTGGGCATCGACATAGGCACTTCGGCGGTCAAGGTGATCTGCACCGATGGCACGGCGATTCACGCAACAGCCACCGCCGATCTGACGGTACAATCGCCGCATCAGGGGTGGTCTGAACAGACGACTGACGCATGGTGGATGGCGACCCGTGCGGCGCTGGCCGAGATTGCCGAAACGATGCCGCTGTCTGGTGTGACCGGGATTGGCCTGTCCGGGCAGATGCACGGAGCGGTGCTGTTGGACAGCGCGCGTGAGGTGTTGCGCCCGGCGATCTTGTGGAACGACAGCCGGTCGACCGAGGATTGCGCACGGTTGCAAGCGGCGTTGCCAGAGATCGGGACCATTGCAGGTGTGCTGCCCCTGCCCGGCTTTACCGCGCCCAAGCTGATGTGGGTGTCGCGGGAAGAGCCTGACGTTCATGCGCGGATTGCGCATATCTTGCTGCCCAAGGATTACATCGGCCTGCGCCTACATGGTGAGCTTGCCACGGATCGGTCGGATGCGGCGGGGACATTGTGGCTGGATCAGGCGACGCGCGATTGGAGCCATGTGGTGGCCGAGGCCAGCGACACCGATCCCGGCTGGTTGCCACGGCTTGCCGATGGCCACGAGGTGGTGGGTCAGGTCACGGCTGCCGCAGCTGCAGAGACCGGGCTGCCCGCTGGCATTCCCGTTGTGGCCGGTGGCGGCGATGCGGCTACAGGAGCGGTGTCGCTGGGTGCGACGGAACCGGGCCGTGGGTTCATCTCGCTTGGCACATCGGGGCAATTGTTCGTTGCGGGCGATGCCTATCATCCGAACCCTGCGAAATACGTCCATGCCTTTGCGCATACTGTGCCCGGGCGTTGGTATCAGATGGCGGCCATGCTGAACGGGGCGCGACCAATAGCGTGGCTGGCAGGCCAGTTGGGGATCAGCGCGGGTGACGTCGTGGCGCTGGCCGAAAGTGCGGACCCGGCACGTGTGCCGACGTTCCTGCCATACTTGACCGGCGAACGCAGCCCGCATGGTGATCCGCATATCCGCGCGGGCTTTTTTGGGCTGGAGGACAGCACAGATCGCGCTGCGCTGTGTCGTGCCGTGCTTGAAGCGGTGGCCTTTACCTTTGCGGACGCGGTGGAGAGCTTTGGTGATACCATTGCTGACCTTCCGCATCTGGCTGCGATTGGAGGCGGCAGCAAATCACCGTTTCTGCTGCAACTCATCGCCAATGCAACAGGGCAGCGGATTGGGCGTACGGCTGGGTCCGACGCTGGTCCGGCGATGGGGGCGGCCCGGTTGGCCGCGTGTGGTTTGGGTGCGTTGAGCCTGTCTGATCTGGGACAGCAACCCGACGTCGCAGATTGGTTCGAGCCTGCGCCTGTCCACGACCTGAGCGACCGTTTGCAGACCTACCGCGCGCTCTACATCGCGCTCAAACCGTTAAGCCAGCCTTCAAAATAACGAGAACCGTGCGTCCTGCCGCAATGCGCAGCACGGCTGGCATGCCGGTCACATTCTTTACGTGCAATATTGATTTTTTGCGCGCGATAAGAAACTGTCAAACAGATACAACCAGACCCGTCACGTAAGCAGAGGCCCACCATGTCACAATCCGAGATCCGGAACATGGAAGAATTCGCCGCCATCAGCGGCATTTCCCGGCCTACCGTGTCGAAGTATTTTCACGATCCCAGCAGCGTGCGTAAGACCACGCGGATGCGGATCGAGGCGGCGCTCGAGAAGTACGACTACCGGCCCAACATCTATGCGATGAACCAGAACCGAAAGCTGACCAAGAATATCGGCATCGTGGTGCCGTACCTTGCGGACCCGTTCTTTGGTGAAATCGTGCGGATGATCGAGGGGCGCTGTATCGAAGCAGGTTTCACGCCGTCACTGTTCAGCGCGCATGGTGATCAGGCGCATGAGAATGACATCCTCGACAGTTTGCGATCGATGAAACCTGCAGGGGTTTTGTTGGCCCCGCTTGGGCGGCAATCCGACAAATCGGCCATCGAGACCTTTTGCAAACACGTGCCAACGGTTCTGTTCGACAGCAACATCGAAGGGATGGGCGAGGCGTTTGTCGGGTCCGACAACCACAGCTTTGTGTCGCAAACCGTCGAATATCTAAGCCGTACCGGTGAGACGCCGTGTTTCTTCGAGATGCGGACCCCCGCCAACCCGAACGCCAACAAACGGCGCATAGCATATCTGTCGATGATGGAACGGCTGGGGCTTGAACCTCATGTGGTCAAGATTGACGGCACCGGCTGGGGCTTTGAAGAGATCGGACGCCAGGGCGGGTTCCGGGTGTTGGCGGAAAAGTCGCTGCCCACCAATACCGTGCTATGCAGCAATGACCGTCTGGCGATCGGGTTTCTATCGGCTTGTTACGAGAGCGGTGTACGAGTCGGGCGTGGCCCGGATTGCCAATTGCGAGTCGCCTCGCATGACGATCACCCGTTTTCCCGCTTTACCTGCCCATCACTGACCACCGCAGCACATGATTACACAGCGGTTTCCGACAATGCGGTCGAAACCTTGTTTCGGTTGATCGAAAGTGGTGGGCGCCTTGAAAACAGGACAGAAAGTCTGTTTCCAGCGCGTTTGATCATGCGGGATTCCGCCTGATAAAATTTACGCGGGTAAAATTTTGATTGACGCGAGTAAATGAATTGTTGTTGAGTGCCCTCAGGTAATCCAAAAATCAGGGAGGATTCGGATGCACCTTAGTAACGCACTTCGTGCGGCGACGGCGTTGTCGCTCATCATGGTCGGGGCCGCACAGGCAGAGACCATCACCATCGCAACAGTCAACAACGGCGACATGATCCGCATGCAGGGTTACACCGACGACTTCACGGCCAAGACTGGCCACGAAGTCGAGTGGGTGACACTGGAAGAGAACGTGCTTCGCCAGCGTGTGACAACGGACATCACCACCAAAGGTGGCCAGTTCGACATCATGACAATCGGCATGTACGAAACACCGATCTGGGGTGCGAACGACTGGCTTGTTCCGCTGAACGATCTGTCGGCTGAGTACGATGTCGACGACATCCTGCCCGCGATGCGTAACGGTTTGTCCCATGACGGCACGCTGTACGCGGCACCGTTCTATGGCGAAAGCTCCATGGTCATGTACCGCACAGACCTGATGGAAGCAGCTGGTCTGGAAATGCCGACAGCTCCGACATGGCAGTTCATCCGCGAAGCCGCGGCTGCAATGGATAACCCTGCCGAAGACATCAACGGCGTCTGCCTGCGTGGTAAGGCCGGTTGGGGTGAAGGCGGCGCGTTCATCACTGTTACAGGCAACTCGTTCGGCGCACGCTGGTTCGACGAAGACTGGAATGCTCAGTTCGATCAGCCTGAATGGAAAGCCGCGCTGGATTTCTATGTCAGCCTGATGAACGACTATGGCCCCGAGGGCTACGCGACAAACGGCTTTAACGAGAACCTGTCGCTGTTCAACCAAGGCAAGTGTGGCATGTGGATTGACGCCACTGTTGCGGCATCCTTTGTCACAGGCGACGACTCCACCGTTGCAGACCACGTTGGTTTCGCACTGGCCCCGAACGCAGAAGGCGTCGAAAAGCGCGCCAACTGGCTCTGGGCTTGGGCACTTGCCATCCCGGCAGGTACTCAGAAAGAAGCTGCTGCAAAAGAGTTCATCGAGTGGGCCACTTCCAAGGACTACATCGAACTGGTGGCAGCAAAGGAAGGCTGGGCAAACGTTCCTCCGGGTGCGCGGACATCGCTCTACGCAACACCTGAGTATCAGGAAGTTCCGTTTGCTCAGATGACGCTCGACTCGATCAACGCAGCTGATCCGACCAACCCGACTGTAAAGCCGGTGCCTTATGTCGGTATCCAGTTCGTGGCGATCCCCGAATTTGCTGGTATGGCAACTGAAGTCAGCCAGGAATTCTCGGCCGCTTATGCTGGTCAGCAGACTGTGGACGAAGCGCTTGCCAAGGCGCAGGCGATCACGAACGAAGTCATGGAAGCCGCTGGCTACCGTTAATCCTTCGGCTTGAGTTGGAGAGGGCGGTCTTCGCACTGCCCTCTCCCCCCAAACACCCCAAAGCTATCACTTTGAACGTGGCCCTATTCTGACAGCGCGATAATCTACGCGGGCTGGCAACAGAGGAGATGTATCCCATGGCGACGAAAGCATCCCGATCAGCGGCCCGATTGATGATGGGCCCGGCGGTTATCCTGCTTTTGGGCTGGATGTTGGTCCCGCTGATCATGACCCTCTGGTTCTCGTTCCGAACCTATCTGCCGCTGCGCGGTGGAGATCAGGGTTGGACAGGGTTCGACAACTACGTCCGCTTCGTAAGTTCCAGCGCCTTCTGGCCCGCCGTTCAGACCACATTGGTTATTGTTCTGGGCGTGCTGGTGATCACCGTCTGTCTTGGCATCCTTCTGGCGATCCTTCTGGATCAGCCAATGTGGGGACAGGGCATTGTCCGTATCCTTGTCATCGCGCCCTTCTTTGTCATGCCGACCGTGTCCGCGCTGGTCTGGAAGAACATGTTCATGGATCCTGTGAACGGTTTGTTCGCCCATTTGTGGCGGTTCTTCGGGGCCGAGCCAGTCAGTTGGTTGTCCGACGCCGCGATGCCGTCGATCATCATGATCGTAAGCTGGCAGTGGCTGCCCTTTGCGACGCTCATCCTGCTAACCGCGATCCAGTCACTGGACAGCGAACAGCTTGAAGCCGCCGAAATGGATGGCGCACCGCATCTGAAGCGCTTTTTCTACATCATCCTTCCGCACCTGAGCCGCGCGATCACCATTGTGCTTTTGATCCAGACGATCTTCCTGTTGGCGATCTTTGCCGAGATCTTTGTCACAACGGGCGGCGCGTTCGGAACCCGTACCTTGTCCTACCTGATCTTCCAGCGTGTGCTTGAAAGTCAGAACGTCGGACTGGGCTCAGCCGGTGGTGTCTATGCCATCATCCTCGCTAACATCGTCGCGATCTTCCTTATGCGGATCGTCGGCAAGAACCTGGACAACTGATCATGGCCCGCGCTGTTACACCCCAACGCAAACTGATCAATACCGGCCTTGCCTGGGCGATTGGATTGCTGATCTTCTTCCCTATCCTCTGGACGATCCTCACGAGCTTCAAAACCGAAGCACAGGCGATTGCCAGCCCGCCGATCTTCCTCGGCTTTGACTGGACGCTCGAAAACTACGGCGTCGTCATGGAGCGGTCGGACTATGGCCGGTTCCTGATGAATTCGATCATCATCGCCGGGGGATCGACCATCCTTGGCCTGATCGTGGCCGTGCCTGCCGCTTGGTCGATGGCCTTTGTACCGTCACGCAGGACAAAAGATATCCTGCTGTGGATGCTCTCGACCAAGATGTTGCCTGCGGTCGGTGTGCTTTACCCGATCTACCTGCTGTTCATCCAGCTTGGGTTACTCGACAGCCGCGCCGGTCTGGTGGTCGTCATGATGCTCATCAACCTGCCGATCATCGTTTGGATGCTGTACACCTATTTCCGCGAAATCCCGGCAGAAATCCTTGAAGCGGCACGGATGGATGGGGCCACTCTAAAGGAAGAAGTGCTGTACATCCTCACACCGATGGCCATTCCCGGTATCGCGTCCACGATGTTGCTGAACTTCATCCTGGCCTGGAACGAGGCGTTCTGGACGCTGAACCTCACCGCCGTCAACGCCGCCCCGTTGACCGCATTCATTGCCAGCTATTCCAGCCCGGAAGGCTTGTTCTTCGCAAAACTCAGCGCGGCCTCGACGATGGCCATCGCCCCGATCCTCATTCTTGGCTGGTTCAGCCAGAAACAACTTGTGCGCGGCCTGACCTTCGGCGCCGTCAAATAAAGACCTGAAACAAGGAACCTGACCCATGGGACAAATTACACTCAAACAGGTCACCAAAAGCTTTGGCGACGTACAGGTCATCCCACCTCTGGATTTGACCATCGGTGACGGAGAATTCACAGTCTTCGTCGGACCTTCTGGCTGCGGGAAATCCACTCTTCTGCGTCTGATCGCAGGGCTTGAGGACATCACCACCGGCCACATCGAGATCGATGGCAAGGACGCCACTGACCTTGTGCCTGCCAAACGCGGTCTCGCGATGGTGTTCCAATCCTACGCGCTTTATCCGCATATGTCGGTGCGCAAGAATATCGCCTTTCCGCTGAAGATGGCAAAGATGGACGCGGCGGAGATCGACAAGCGGATCACCAATGCGGCGTCTGTTCTGAACCTCACCGATTATCTGGACCGTCGTCCGGGACAGTTGTCTGGGGGGCAGCGTCAGCGCGTTGCGATTGGCCGTGCGATTGTACGCGAACCAGCCGCGTTCCTGTTTGACGAACCGCTGTCGAACCTGGATGCGGCGCTTCGTGTCGGCATGCGGCTTGAGATCAGCGAACTTCACGAGCGCCTCAAGACAACCATGATCTACGTGACACACGATCAGGTCGAAGCCATGACCATGGCGGACAAGATCGTCGTTCTGCGCGCCGGTCATATCGAGCAGGTCGGCAGCCCGCTGGAACTTTACCATAAACCGCGCAACGAGTTTGTGGCTGGCTTTATCGGGTCGCCGAAAATGAACATCTTCGGTGGTGCTGAAGCCCAGAAATACGGTGGCGCATCGGCTGGCATCCGGCCCGAGCATATCGACGTGTCGATGAGTGACGGCACATGGAAGGGCAAGGTCGGTGTGGCCGAACATCTGGGATCTGACACGTTCATCCACGTGCATGACACCGGTCTGGCCGACATGGTCACCGTCCGGATCACCGGCGACATCTCGGTTCGGCATGGCGACACGATCTACCTGACGCCGCAGCTTGACCAGATGCACAAATTCGATGCGCAAGGGCTGCGGATCGAATGATGCGGTTGAACGGCAAAACTGCATTGATCACAGGCGGAGCGCGCGGCATCGGCCGCGCCTTCGCGGAACGCTATGTCGCGGAGGGCGCACGTGTGGCGATCGCGGATATCGACCTGCCCCGCGCACAAGAAACTGCATCCCAGATCGGCGACCAAGCGGTTGCCGTTCATATGGATGTGACGGATCAGGCCAGCATCGACAGCGCCGTTGCTGCGAGTGTCGAACAGCTTGGCCAGATTGACATCTTAATCAACAACGCGGCGATCTTTACCGCCGCCCCGATCACCGAGATCACCCGAGCCGAGTACGCGCGGACCTTTGATATCAATGTTGCGGGGGCGCTGTTTACCCTGCAAGCCGTGGCGCGTCACATGATCGACCACCGTATCAAGGGCCGGATCATCAATATGGCCAGTCAGGCGGGACGTCGCGGTGAGCCGCTGGTTGCAGTCTATTGCGCGACCAAGGCGGCGATCATTTCGCTGACCCAGTCGGCGGGCCTGAACCTGATCGAGCACGGCATCAACGTGAACGCCATCTCGCCCGGAGTGGTGGATGGAGAACACTGGGACGGTGTGGATGCGTTCTTTGCCAAGTATGAGAATAAGGCCCCGGGGCAAAAGAAGCGCGAAGTCGGAGCCTCAGTTCCTTACGGACGTATGGGGACCGCTGATGACCTGACGGGAATGGCCGTCTTTCTTGCCAGCGACGATGCTGAGTACATCGTTGCACAATGCTACAACGTGGATGGTGGCCAATGGATGAGCTGAAACAGGACACGCGAAGCACCGCAGTGGCGCTGTCATTGGACACTCTGGACCAGTTGCCTGCCGGTGTTGGCCGTCCAACCTATAGACGTGCGGACCTGACGCCCGGAATCGTGCATATCGGTTTGGGAAATTTTCACCGGGGACATCAGGCGTGGTATCTCCACCGTCTTATGCAGCAGGGGCTGGCCCATGACTGGGCCATCATCGGAGCCGGTGTGCGCCCCGGCGACGCGCGAATGCGCGACAGGCTGCTGGCACAGGATTGCCTGACAACGCTGATCGAACTGGACCCTGCTGGTATCTCGGCCGAAGTCATTGGGTCTATGATTGATTTCGTTCCAGTCGAAGACGGCCATGCTGCACTGATTGCCGCCATGTCTGACCCACGTATCCGCATTGTATCGCTGACTGTGACCGAAGGTGGCTATTACCTCGATGCGACTGGCGCACTAGACATGGCACACCCTGACATCGTGTATGACATCGCACACCCGGATACACCCCGCACGGCCTTTGGCGCGATGGTGGCCGCACTGCGCAACCGCAAACAGGCCGGACACGCCCCCTTTACCGGACAATCTTGCGACAACCTGCAAGGCAACGGAACCATTCTACGGCAAACCCTTATCGGGCTGGCCCGTGGCATCGACGCCGAACTTGCAGACTGGATCGACAGCGCCGGCAGTTTCCCCAACTCCATGGTCGACTGTATCGTGCCCGCCACCGGCGACGCGGAGCGCAGGCGCGCATTGAAGCTCGGGATCGCCGATACGGTCCCCGTCACCCACGAGAACTTTCGCCAGTGGGTGATCGAAGACGCGTTCTGTCAGGGCCGCCCAGATTGGGACAAGGTGGGGGCCACGTTTACACAAGACGTGCACAGTTTTGAGGCGATGAAGATCCGGATGTTGAATGCCGGTCATCAGATTTTGGCAAATGCCGGTGAAATCCTTGGATTGCCGACGATTGCCGCCTGCATGTCCGATGCCCAAATCGCACCATTCTTCCGCAAAGTTCAGATCGACGAAATCGCGCCTCATGTCTCCGCAGTGCCGGGCATCACGCCCGAGGCTTATCTGGACCTGATCACACGTCGGTTCTCCAACCCCGAGATCCACGACACCACACGACGTGTCGCTTTTGACGGGTCATCGCGCCATGCGGGATTCATCCTTCCGATTCTGCGCGATGCGCTGGCGGCGGGAGCAACCATTTCCGGTCTGGCTTTGGTCGAAGCGCTCTGGGCCCGGATGTGTCACGGCACCCGCGAGGACGGCAGCATGATCGAAGCGAATGATCCGATTTGGACCGATCTCGTCGCCGCAGCAGAACGATCACGGACAGAGCCGATCGCATGGCTGCAACAGACGCAGATCTACGGCGACCTCGCGCAAGACGAACCTTTCGCAACTGCGTTCGCCGGGTGGCTGTCCTTTATCTGGGAAAACGGCGCGCGCGCCACGTTGACCGAGTATCTGTCGCGGGCATGAGCGACCCCCTGTCACCAGCAAAAGAAAGGGAGGGCGCGCGTTTCGCGGCCCTCTTTCCTACGGGACTAGAGACGTTTTTTGGGGGATGCAGGCCCATACTTTCGGCCATCACACATTCACTAACCCACAAGAGACACGCCGCCGCTTGCTGGTGATCTTTGGTGTTTTGAATTTCTGTGATTGT
>NZ_JFKD01000013.1 GCF_002115725.1 Marivita cryptomonadis | reverse complement strand
ATCAATACCAAGATACACTGCTTATTCCTTTTCACTTTTGGCTGGCTCAACGAGGACGCGTCCTAGCCTAACAACTTTCATATCCGCCATAACGGTTGGTTCCAGCGTTTTTGATACCACGAGATCAGTTCCATCTGGAAAGTCCCCGATATTATCAGCCGAAGTCGCTAATCCCGCATGGAACACTTCTTCTTCGAAATCGATGAGTTTGAGACCAAGCTGATCGACAAGCATGGCCAATTGGCGTTCTGAAAAGTTCAACTGGCCCTTCAATCGGCGGCTTTCGCTTTCGGGAAGGCGCTCAATTGCTTTCTTGGTCGCATTGGATAATTTCCAAAACTCGACGCACAGCTGCGCTACAGTTTCAGCGTTCAAATCCTTCGGGGTTAAGCTTACCATGATGCTACGATCCTCCTTGCGTCCGCTCTAAGATCAACAGCTTTTTCACGCGCTTCGCGCTGCACAGAGCTAAGCACGCCACTTCTATAGCGATAGCTCGAACATCGTGAATTGAAGTCATCAATCAACCCATTAAAACGATCGATTTGATAGTTTGTTGTGGTCAGTGTTCGAATGGTTTCAAGCCGTTGCCCCTGAAAAACACAGTAGCGGATTTGAGAGCGATTAAGTGTTAGGCCTTGCCCGACTGGCGGCCTTGTCTCGACTGTCGCGCTCGTCGCTGGCGCGGGCGTTGGGGCTGGCGTCGCGACACGTGGCGCAGATGGCTGATAGGTTGAACGATTAGATGGTTTGTCCATCTCATCTGCAATTACAATGAACCCTATGACTGCCGCGATTGAGGCATAAATACCCCACTTCACCTTTTTGCCGAGCTTCTTTCGATCCAGCTTGGCCTTTAGCTGCTGAAGTTCGGACCGCTCCGATCCACGTGCATATTTCAGCATATCGTCTACGGTTTGCGACATGGCTGTCAAATTGCCTGAGTTCTTTTCAAGCTCATTCATCTTCCAATTTCGGTGCAAAACCGCCCGCTCTTCTTCAAGCGTTTTTCCAAGTTCCTTAGGCGGTCGAGCGCCAGCGAATGTCAAAGCTCCGTCGAGCAGTTTGAAAGCGGTCTGTGGGTCATTGCAATCGTTGTTAATGTGCAATGCAAGATCGCGCAGGATGTTAAAGGCAATTGGGTCATCGCTCCCCTTGGATACCGTATCCTTGAATACCTTGAGGACAGTTGAAACCGGTGTCGGCAGCTTTGTTTTTGCCGCCTCGCACGCATCAATAAGCGGCTTGTATTCCTCATGCAGTTTTTGTTGTTCGTCTAGGTTTTCAAGTGCCGCCACATCCCCTTTCAGGACTTCGGCGACGGATTCAAGCTCTGGAAAGGTTCGCAACAAAGCCTCAGAAAGCCTACGCGCTTCCGCAAATTCGCTGCGATTGTTAGCGAGGTCCAAGCAAAGCGATCTCAGCTTTTCATAGATCCGCTTTGATCGCCCTTCTTCATGGCCTTGATGCTGTTCATAGACCTGAACAGGCTGATTCACGTCATCCCAACGATCCAAGAGGTCAGATGCTTTTGTTACAAGTGCTTCTAGATTGGCGTCGGTATTTTCAGCTTCCGATATGACCTTATCGATCTCATCGCTTATGCGGGCTAGGTCAGGTTCACTAAACGTATCATAATTGCGAACAAACTGCTCCAAGAACGAACTCGCAGGATGCCTTCTTAACTCGGCTTCGACAATCCGGTCCATGACTTCACCAGGGCGATCTAGACTCCAAATCCCTACTGCCGCCGATCTGGCATGTTTCTTTTCGAGCTCCACAAGCGCGTTCCGCATCTGCGGGCGCTCGATACCTGGAAATCCTGCGCTCAGACGATTGTCGTTGAGGAAAATAAGGATGTTCTCTTGATCGATCTCGTCCCACGCCGACACCAGTGCGTGAAACAATCTGTCGCTAACGTTTCCGGTGCCTGCGAAATGTGCCAAAATGTTAGCCTTGGCCAGTTCTGGCGCGTGTTTAGATGTTTCGATAAGCGCCTCAAGATCACCGGAAGCGACAAGGCTTAGAACATTGGTCGTTTGAGCTTGGCTCAACTCTGGCAGCCATGAGATTTCTTGTTCGAGCCGAGCATTTGGGGCCAATAGGCTTTGCTGTGCGCGTTGGATTTTTTGAGGCTCGAAAACTTCATCAAACTCGGCATCTTCAACTAACTCGGCGATGTCTGATCTGTTGGCGTCGTAGCCTGCTTTCAAAATATGAAACGCGCTACTAGTAAGGTCGAAACATCCGTTATTCATCAATAATTTCTCAAGTCAAAATGGGTCAAGCTTGCATAGAGCGTTGCACGCAAGCGTTGTATTGCAAACACCTAAACCGCAGTTAAGCGCGAAATTCAGCATTCTGAGTAATTGAAAACGACACGCCTTCGCGTTGCTTCAGCCGCGACACCATGGCCAAAAGATTATCCGCACGCGGGTTTCCTTTGGCGCTAAGCATGCGCATCAGGCTCTTAGGGTCCTTATCCATATCCTGCGCCAAGGCCTCAAACCCTACTGTGGCGTTGACGTAGTCACGCAGCAGCACCTTACCCGTCTCCAAATCGTCGCTGAGCATCGCCTCGATGGCTTCCCGAAACAGGCCCGCACGAAATTCAGGATCGCGCTCGGCACGCGCTTTGATCGTGTCTTTGAAGTCTTTCGTCAGTGGCATGTCAGTCGCCTTTCTCTTTGCGCGCTTTGTAATCGTCCCAATATGCTTTGGCCTGCTCGATGTCTTTCGACTGGCGCTTCTTAGTGCCGCCACAAAGCAGGATCACTAGCGTATCGCCGTCTTTGCCAAAATAGACGCGGTAGCCGGGGCCGAAGGTAATGCGCCGCTCGGACACGCCTTGACCTACTGGCTTCACGTCACCAAGGTTTCCGGTCTCGATCCGTGCAAGCGCCGTCCGCACCTTCAATGCCGCCGCCGTATCCAGACCATTGAACCAATCGTCGAACGGTGTTTTCCCCGCCTCGGTGACATAGACAACAAGCTTATTCATTGCGGCTTTTGGTGACACATACGTTACCATTTGTCAATTAGTTTTGCCCCCTCAATGCGTCATCCCCCGATCCATCTCCACCTCCCGCGCTTCTAGCTCTGTCTCAGCCTCTCTTCTGCGTCCCTCGCTAAGCTCAAGCTCCTGCTCAGCTGTTCGTCCAGCGTCGCGTAACTCGCTTCCTCGTTCAACAATCCACGCAATGCTTTCATTGATACGGCTTGCGAACGCACCAGCAGCGTCACGCATTGCGCGATACCATCGATCTGGCTCTGCATCTTGGTCGTCGAGCGTGCTTCTAACCCGCTCAATTCCTGCGCTGAGCCCTCGCAGGCCGTCACCAACCGCTCGACGCAGGCGAGCAAGTCGCGTTCCAAGGCTGTCAGGGGTGTCATCATCTAGTTCTCCTCGATCTTGATGCAGGTCACTGACCTTCCGCCCAGCGTGCAGGTCCTCAGGCGCGTCTTGGTCGGGTCCAGCACCAGCCAGGTCCCGTCCTCCCTGTCGATCCGCGTCAGGCCCAGTTCGTTCATCTCCGAGCTCTCCAGCAACATCGTCCAAAGCAAGCTCGCGGCCATCATCGAGACGATCCCCACCAAGAACATCCCCGTGATCAGCCAGGGCGAGATCGTCAGCCAGCTCTTGTTCTGTCGCAGAAAGCTGCGGGTATCGGTCTCGATTGTACGATGCGCGATGGTCGCAATTTTGTTCAAATCGCTGCTGAAGCTCTCCAGCTGGGATGCCATCGAGGCGGCGTAGTCCTGCCGGATCGTGTCCAGTTCCGCGTTCAGCTTCTCGCTCAGCCGGGTCGGCTTGCCAGTCTTCATGGAAAATCTCTCCTTTCAAACGCCAGCGCTCGCCGGTGTCGGGGTCTTGCGCGGTCAGGTAGGCTTTGCCGACGCGGGGCAGGTCGAAGCCTGCATCGACGAGCGCGTCAACCATGCTGGCGCGGTCGATTATCAGGCCAACGCTGATCTGGTCCTGCAGCCAGGCGTGCAACTCGTCGCGGCCCTGTGCGCGTGTCGGGGTCTCGATGGTGTCGCGGACCTCTTGGGTGCGCTCCAGCTCCATCGGATCGGCCCAGCCGTGGCGTTGGTTCATCACGTCGCGCAGACTGTCGAAGGCTTTCTCGTAGCCGGGCGGCGCGATGTTCAGGCTGCGGCCCGAGGTCAGCTCCAAGCGAGGCGTACAAAAGTGAAGCTCGACACGGTCTTCGTGGGTATGTCGGACCCAGAGCACGTCATATTGCTCAGGGTCCAGCCCCGCGAAGGCCAGACGCTCGAAGTGGTCCATGACCTCGGCTTGCTGGTCCTCGGTTGGGGCATCCTCGACGGCAAAGCTGACCACCCCTGCGCGGTACGTCCACTGATGGCGGCTGGCGTCGATCAGGGCTTCGGTGCGGTCGGGATTGCCGCGCAGGACCTCGGGCAAAGGCTCTCGCGTGACCGTCATGGGCTGGCCGTCAGCATCGCGGATCAGGTCGCGGTTGTCGTCGTAGGCCAGCACCTTGTCTGCTACGAGGTAGCCGACCGGACCAGCGCCCGCGCCTTTGCCGTTGCGGAAGAACTTGATCAGCATCGGCGGGCGGCCTCGACGATCTGGGCAAGCTGGCGTTCGATGGTTAGCAAGCGGCGGGCAACAGTGAGCGCGTCGAGGTCAACGCGACCTGCCAGCATCGCACGATTCAGCCAGCGAGCGATCTGATTGAGGTTGCCGCCGATGCGTCCCACAGCCAGCACCAGCGCCGGATCGACGCGGGGGATGGGCTTGCGGCGACGGGCCTCAGTCAGGCCAAGCGCCTCACGCAGCAAGGTCGCAGCAGGCAGACCAGCCGCCTCAGCCTTGGCGCGCAACTGGGCCTTCTCTGCCGCTGTGCACCGGAAGACGAAAGTCTCGGTCAGCGGCTCTTTGGTGCGGGCTTTGCCCGCGCCGGTGGGGTTCGAAGGGGAGGCTTGCCGCCCCTCGCAAGGTCCCGTGTCAGCAGCGCCAGCGTATGACATGGGTCGCCTTGCTGTTTGCTCTTCGGTGGGATCGGTTGCGGTCATGTTCTGAGGCCTGCGGCTTGGATTTGAGCCTCTGTCACCAGCTGCGAGGCGAGCAAAGCCGTGACTTGGGTCGGCGTGATGTGTTTGCACATCGGGCTGCGATCACTAATCCAGCAGGCTAGCCGCGCATGGTGATCGGTCGCCAACGCTGCCGATTTCTCTCGGTCTTCGGCCTGCTTCTCAACATAAGCCTGCCAGCGGCGTGACTGGAACCAGTTGTCGGAAAAGCAGACCTTGGAGCGTGTGAAACCTGCGCTGTCGGTCGCGTAGGCTTGGACGGCTTCCAGCAAATCCTCCGGCCTGATCCCTTCCTTCATGGCGTCTTCGATCTGGGCAAGGCAGACTGCGTCGCCCCGCAATCGGTCGGGCGGATAGGTGGCCAAAATCTTCTCAGCCTCCCCCTTCTCGCGCCTGCGCGAAGGAGGTTCTTTCTTAGGTTCAATGGTAAGGTTCCTGTCCCGATTTGAGACTACCCCCGTCTCACCCTTGAGACTTTTCCCCCGCTTCTTTGAGACGTTTCCCCCCGTCTCATTTTGAGACTCAACCCCACTTGGGCCGCTCGCGCCTCCCTTCGGACGGGCGCTTGGGCCAAGAGTAATATCAAGATGCAACTCATACTGATTGGACCCGCGCCCTCCATCGCCATCCCCACGAGCATGACGCGTGACAAGGCCGCATTCCTCCAGGATCGTCATGTGCCGGAACAGCGTTGCGCGGCCCATCTCGCATTCGTCCGCCAACCGCTGTGCGCTTGGGTTGCACTGGCCGGTTTCTTTATTGTGAAAATCCGCTAGCTGAATCAACACAATCTTGGCGGCTGGTTTCAACCCTTTGACATTCGCGGCCCAGATCAACGCCATGCCGCTCATGGCTTTGAACCTGCCAAAACGGGGGTATCAGGTTCATTTGTTGTTCGCCAAATGTCCTGATACTTTTTTGGCCCTAAGCGTCTGTTTTTGTGGCGAAAGGCACTGGATTGCAAATCCGTGTACACCGGTTCGATTCCGGTACTCGCCTCCATTTAAATTCAGTGACTTAGCGAAAGTCAGCCGATCAGGCAGATGCAAAGCTAAACAGTCTGTGGTGGTTTTGTTTCTGTGTCGAACCCAAGAGCACAGAGAATTTCGCTACAACCGATCTGACATTGGCGCTTTTCGGACAGATTTGAGTGTTTGAGACGCTTCGGGCCGACCGTGAAAGTGCGCGCTTGGCCAAAACCTGTTTGGCGATTGCCGTCATCAAATAGAACGCGACTTGGACACGTGCACTGCAACGCTTGCAGACATCAAACTCAGGCGACGCTCTCTTTTTCCCACTCGGCAAGAAAGGCCTGCAAGTGTTCTGTTCGGAGTGGCTTGGCCAAGAAGGAATCCATCCCGGCTGCACGGCATTTTTCGACGTCTTCCACCTGAACGCTTGCTGACACCCCCACAATCTTGGTTTTGGCGTTCGGGCCGCCCTCTGACCGGATGCGGCGTGTGGCCACGAGACCGTCCATTTCAGGCATGTGCATATCCATGAAGATGAGATCAAACTCCGACTCGTTCGCCTTCAAGATCGCCGCGATGCCGTTGTTGGACACATCGACATCAAACCCCAATTGTTTCAACATCGCTGAGGCGATGATCAGATTGACGTCGTTGTCATCAACGACAAGCGCCGTGCGACCTTTGCCAACCTCACGGGCTCCGTTCAATTTGGGGCTCGTGTTTGCGTTTGATGCGCCAAGCACATCGAAGTCGACTTCGACTGTGAAGGTGCTTCCGACACCGGGTTCGCTTTCAACAAAGACCGAACCGCCCATCGCGTCCATCAGGCTTTTGACAATCGAAAGCCCCAAGCCGCTTCCGCCGAATTGGCGGGTAATCGCTCCGTCGGCCTGTTCAAATCTTTTGAAAATCCGTTCCAACGCATCTTGCGGAATACCGATCCCGGTGTCGGAGATCCGGAACAAGAGCTTTGCACGGCTTTTCTCCGGGTATGCGACGGACGCATGAAGTGAGATTGTTCCGTCGCGGGTGAATTTCACGGCGTTGCCAAGAAGGTTGATGAGAACCTGACGCAATCGATTGGCATCACCCGAACACATCAGATCAGGCGGAACATCACAGGCTTTCAAAAGCTTCAAGCCTTTGGCCTCGGCACTGGACCGAAGAATTTCAATCGCTTCAGAGCAAATCTCCGCCGGCGAAAATGCCTGTGTTTGAAGAACCAGTTTGCCGTTCTCAAACATCGAAACATCCAGGATGTCGTCGACGATTGACGTTAGGGCTTTTCCAGATGTCAGAATGATACCAACCTTGTGCCGTTGGTCCGGCTCGAGGTCTGAAAGTGCGAGAAGTTCGGCAGCCGGGATAATTCCGTTCAAGGGTGTGCGGATTTCGTGGCTCATGGTCGCGAGGAACCGAGACCGCGCTTCGAGCGCTGTTTCTGCGCGCTGTCGCGCTTCGCTCAGACTTTCGGTTTGATCGTGAATGCGCCGCCGCATCGCATCAAAGCGGTTCGCCAATTGCCCGATTTCATCACTGCCTTCGGGCAGAGACAGTTGATAGTTGCCTTTCGCCAATTCATCGGCCGCATCCGCCACCTTGATCAGACGACGTATGAACAGTTTGTCGAGTATGAACAAAATGGCCAGCAAAGTCAGCGCGACAATGCCAAGACCAATAAGAGCCATACGCCAGACTTCGCTTTGGAATTGTTCGATTTCAGACGCAAGATCTGCGATCACGGTCAATCGACCAAAGCTTTGCCCTTGGAACTGTATTGATGCCGTTTCCGAAATCAGATTCGTGCTATCCAGGGTCTCTTCCAAGCGACGCGGATAGAGCAAACGCTCGTCTGCGGAATGGAGCGTGACCTGAACCCAGTTACCGTACCGGTTTTCCACGCTCCCAAGGGTTTCGTAGACTGCGCCGATTTGGTTGCTGAGCAGAAAAGGAAGGATCCCATCCGACAGGATCTCTACCTCGCGCCGAAGTTCTCTGGAATTTGCATCCACGATGAGTGCCGTCATCCGCGGCACCCACACATGCTCGAACAAGAGAGCGCCGCAGACGATGCTGGCTACAATAACCGCACTGATCCGAAATCGGATCGATTGGAAATTTATGGTCAGCACGTGGCAGCCCCCTCCCCGGCCTACTGATCAATCCAGTAGTCTGCAAGATTGAGCTCTTTTAGGATTTCGTAATCTTCCTCGCTGGCTGGCACAACTTGTCTGATCGGCACCCGTGCCAGCATGGCTCTGCCGGCGTCCGTGGCGCCCATGCCAAGAAATGCGGCCTCGATCTCTTCGATGATTTCGGGGCTTATCCGGTCATGCGCAACGATAGGATGGGGGGGCAAACGCGTGGTCTCATAGATGATGCGCAGGCTTTCGCGGTCCGGGTTGGAATTTAGTGTGGCCATGACCCCACCGGCCGCATCCATCTGCCCAAGCACAACATTCAGATAGGCCGATGAATGGATCGAAACGTAATGCGGCTCATAAGTGAGCCCGAATGTCCTATCGAGGTCAGCCCGCATAAGGAGTGACGCGCCTAGAGCGTTCGGCGAGGGGTAGGCAATTTTGCGTCCCTCAAGGTCTTTAACAGTTTGGATGTCCGAGTCCGCAGCCACAACCAGAACACCAAAAAGCTCCCGGCCACCATCACGGACAATTGGAGTGTAGCCTTGGGTCTCGGACGCAACCAGAAAATGGTACGGGTTCATGTAAGCGAAGTCGAATTCGCCTTGGATAAAGCTTTGTTCGAAGTCGGAAATCGTGGGTGATCCCACCAAATCAAAACGGTGACCGGTACTTTCTTCCAATTCTGAAAGTATGGGCAACCAGATTTCCGTGAGTTTACGAGGCTCGAATTGGGGTACGATCCCAACGCTGAAGGTTTCAGCCGATGCACCACCGCAAACCACGACAGACGTGATGACCGCTCCAGAGTATCGCCGGATGACGGATTTCAGCGCAGCGTATGTATCACGCAAGCTTGGCTTCACAGCTCGCTCCCAATTATCTACGCCTGCTGCATCATGTCTGGCTGAACAGGTCTCGCCACAGTTCTTGAAGCATGCGATTGGTTAGACGGTTTCGGTGACCGCAGGTTACCACTTATCAAGACACTCTAGAAGACTGAGGCAACAGCACCTTTACCAGTCCGCACCAGAACCTAGCACAGCCCCGCGAACATGTGCGCTTGCCGAATACAAACCGTCAAGGGCTTGCAGCTCTAACGAGAGTATTGAGCCGCCGATACAGATCTAACCAGAGTTCCCGGCCATTGAACAGCATTTGTGGCTCTGCACCTGACAGATCACATCTTCGGCGGCCTATCGGATTTTATCCCGCAAGAATGTTAATCGACGCCGCGGTTGCCTGTTCGATCTCAGCGAACGCGGCCGCCCAGAACGATGGCCTCTCCCCGGCTCTGGTAAAGATCATCTATCAGATCCGCGTGATGCGCGCGCATGGCGCGTTGGTTCAAAGAGCCTTTTTCGGTGATCTCGCCTTTTTCAAAGCTTGGTTCCTGCGACAGCACAGCCGCGCGACACACGCGGCTGGCCGATCCGGTGGCGGACTGGCCGGCGGCTGCAAGCGCTTTGGTCAGAGCTTGGGCGCGGTCGTTGTCGGCCATTGCCTTGGCCTTGTCGGACAAGAGCAACAGCGCCCCAAGATCGCGTTCGTTTTCCCCGACGATCACCGCGTCGCGCACGAGGCCGCCCATGGCATCCACAAGGGCCGAGCGGACAGCCCCAACAGCAACCCAAGTGCCTGTGTTCAGCTTGAAATTCTCGGCAACGCGACCGTCGAAGTAGAACCCTTTGGAGAAATCATCAGGGTCTGCCGGTCGCAAGGCATCGCCCATGCGGTAATAGCCTTCTTCGTCAAAAGCCTCGGCTGTCTTGGCAGGATCACCAAAGTAGCCGGGGGTGACGGTCGGTCCTTTGAGACGCACTTCCATTTTGCCACTCGTCGGGACAAGTTTCATCTGCAGGCCTCTCGAGGGCACGCCGACATTTCCCGCTTTCTCTTGCACCTCGGTGCAGGCCAGCGCGAAGGGGGCGGTTTCGGTTGCCCCCAAACCCGTGGCCAAGAGTACTTCGCGTCCGGTTGTCTGCCTTGAGAGACGGCGCAGTGCGTCCCAGGTGTGTTGCGCCATGCCGGCCCCGGCATAAAACATCATACCCAGGGACTGGAAGAAGGTTGCAGCAAGCTCTGGATCGGCCTCGAGCGCTTCAACCAACATGTCCCATCCCACTGGCACATTGAAATACCAGGTGCAGGAGATATCGCGCAAGTTGCGCAGCGTTTCATCGAATTTGCCCGGCACGGGGCGGCCATCGTCGATGTAATACGTGCCGCCGTTGGTCAGCACGAGATACGACACCTTGTTGCCCGCGGCTGTGTGGTTCCAAGGGGCCCAATCCAGCACAACGGGCGGTTGCTTTTCAAGGAAGCGATAACAGTCACGCACCATGGCCTGCATGGCGCATATCATGGAGTTGGTGTTGATCACCGCTTTCGGGGACCCCGTCGAGCCGGAGGTGAAAAGGTACTTCACGACGGTTTCGCCGGTGATACGGGCCCGCGCTTCGTCTGCCTTGGCTGGATCCCCCGTCAGCAGGTCGTCAAAGCTCATGGCACCAGGGCTTTGTGCCTGCTTGCAGATCACTATCCGCCCCTCGGCGGCGATTGACGCAAAGGCTGGACCAAAGATCGACCCGTCATCGCCGTAAACAGCGCCCGGGTTAAGGGTCTCCGCGACGTCCTTCAGCTTGAGATGGTCCTTGGACACTAAAGAATAGGCGGGGGACAACGGCGCATAGGGAATGCCGGTGTAAAAGCATGCCGCCCCTAGCAGCGCGTGTTCGAGGCTGTTCTCTGACAGGATGAGCAGTGGCCTGTCAGGGCCAAGCCCCAGCGCAAGCAAGGCTGCACCAATGGATTTGGCTTTGGCGCGGGCTTGTGCATAGCTGATGCGCACCCAATCGCCATCCGTCGACCGACGGGCGATCCATGTCTGGTCGGGGGTCGCATCGGCCCACTTGTCAAGATAGTCAGCCAGCGTCGGCAGGTATCCGGTCAAATCGCATTTCTGACGCATGAGGATGCTGCCATCGTCACGGTGTTCATAGATGAACTCTGGAGCCCAGAAATCGTCTGCCTTGAGATCAGTCATTGTGACCGTCCTGCGCACGAAAGGAATGGAAAAACAGCGGCATGACCAGTGACCGGAGTTCGGGCACCACGTGCGAACATCCCGTGTAAACGGGCGGCGGTGCCATGCAAAATGGCAAAGTCATTTTCCGGCATTGTCTCCTCCCGACGATCCTCGGGGCGAGTGTGATAAATTTTGTTAACAAAGTAAACAGTTTTGTAGGTGACCATTTTTCTAACCTCAGGCGCGTATAGCTTTGAGCACGCGCTCAGCGATACGACCGGATGGCCGATCGCAGGAGGGCTTTGCCCTATTCGGTTCTGATTTTCACATCGTCCGACAGTGTGCTGTCAGCTCAGCATGTCCTTGAGCGTCAGGTTCGAACTGGGCCCGACCTCGAACCGCAGCGCCGAGTGCAGCTCAACAAGGTGGCTGCGCATCAGCTCCTCGGCTTCGCCCGCATCGTTACGTTCCAACGCATCAATCAGCGCATTGTGGCAACCTTCATCACACCGAGTGCTCGACCGGGTCCAGTACAACGCGATGATCAAAGAGGATCGCGACACAAGGTTTTCAATGATCTCGGCAATGGTACGCTGATTGGCGATCTGGGCGATCATCACATGAAACCGGCCCGAGAGCCGCAAGGCGCGGCCAGATTCGTTGTTTGCCATAGCAGCGTGTTCTTCTTGCGCATGCAGCCGCAGAGCACGCACATCCGCCCGATTGGCACGCAACGCCGCCTCTCGGGCCGAGCGCGGCTCGAGCAATTCGCGGGCTTCGAACACTTCGCGCGCTTCACGTGGCGATGGATTGGCGACACTGGCACCACGATTCGGGCGCAAGGTGACGAGCTGGGAATGCGCAAGCGCCTGAAGCCCGGTCCGCACAATCGTTCTGGAGACTCCGTAGAACTCGGCCAGATCCGTTTCTGCAAGGCGGGTTCCCGGCGGCAAGCGTTGTTCGAGGATAGCCCGCTCGACCCCTGTAAACACGGGGTTCTGCACGATATCCGCATCGAACCGCCTGCTGAAATTTGCCTCTTGCTGCGTAATACTCATGTCGTGCCGTCAACGGTTGTATACATTTGCGCAGGCCTTTCTCGCCTTTTTGGACAGGAATGTCACCCCAAGTTTCCAACTCGTCGTTTGCCCGACAAGAACCGCCCAAAAACTGAGCGACGAGGTCATGCGTGAGAAAATTTTGAGCCATTGTGAACTTTTTGACGCTGAAACGTATACAATCTGGAATTTGGTTGTCGACGTATTTTGCCCACATCTCAATCTCTGCTTCAGGGGCGAGGCCGGTCTGCAGGGCTTGGTCCGGACGTTCAACAGGAGTATGGAAATGAGGAATTTTGTGCAGCGATCCTCTGCGATCGCACTTGTCGCGGCGATGCTGGCCGCAGGCCCTGCCTGGGCCGAGAAAACCCTGACCATCGGTATGACGGCAGCGGATATCCCGCGCACATCGGGCCAGCCGGACCAAGGCTTTGAAGGCAACCGCTTTACCGGCATCCCGATGTACGACGCGCTGACGCATTGGGACCTGTCATCGGAAACCGAACCCAGCGGGATCGTGCCGGGCTTGGCCACGGCGTGGGAAGTGAACCCGGACGACACGACCAAGTGGACCTTCACCTTACGTGAAGGCGTGACCTTCCATGACGGATCGCCCTTCAACGCCGAAGCAGTTGTCTGGAACGCTCAGAAGGTGCTGGACGAAAACGCGCCGCATTTTGCCCCCGATCAGGTTGGCGCCACCAAGTCGCGTATGCCGACCCTCGCATCCGCCCGCGCCATCGACGATCTGACCGTCGAATTGACCACCACGCAGCCTGACAGCTTTTTGCCACTCAACATGACGATGCTGTTCATGGCCTCGCCGACCCATTGGCAGTCGCTTTACGATGCCGTCGATGCGTCGATCACCGATCCCAAGGAACGCGCTGCCGCCGCTTGGACCGCGTTTGCCTTTGATCCATCGGGCACCGGCCCGTTCGAGGGCGATCTGTTCGTGCCGCGCGAACGGTTCGAAATGGTCAAGAACGAGAACTACTGGGATCCGGCCCGCACGCCGACCATCGACCGTGTTGTCCTTGTGCCGCTGCCCGATGCCAACGCGCGCACAGCTGCCCTGCTGTCCGGTCAGGTCGACTGGATCGAAGCCCCTGCCCCCGATGCGATCCCGCGCATTCAAAGCGAAGGCAACGTCATTTATTCCAACCCGCAGCCGCATGTCTGGCCGTGGCAGCTGTCCTTTCACGAAGGCTCGCCCTGGCTCGACAAGCGGGTGCGCCATGCGGCCAACCTCTGTGTGAACCGCGAAGAGCTCCAGGTGCTGCTGGGCGGTTATATGGGCATCCCCAAAGGCTCGGTCGAGCCGGGCCATCCGTGGTGGGGCAACCCGTCTTTCGACATTCGCTATGACCCCGACACGGCGCGCACGCTGATGGCCGAAGCCGGTTTTTCAGCGGACAACCCGGTCAAGGTGAAGGTTCAGACCTCAGCCTCGGGTTCGGGTCAGATGCAGCCAGTCACGATGAACGAATACGTGCAGCAGTCGCTGGCGGATTGCTTCTTTGACGTGGAACTCGACGTGCTGGAATGGAACACCGTGTTCACCAACTGGCGCAAAGGCGCTGCGGATGAAAGTGCGCGCGGTGCGCATGCGATCAACGTGTCCTTCGCCACGATGGACCCGTTCTTTGCCATGGTCCGCTTCGTTTCGACGGAAACCTTCCCACCGGTGTCCAACAACTGGGGCCTGTTCGGCAACGATGAGTTCGACGCTTTGATCGCGGATGCCCGCACGTCCTTTGCGGATGCGGATCGTGACGCGGCCCTGGCCCGTCTGCACACCCGCATTGTCGAGGAAGCACCCTTTGTCTGGATCGCCCATGACGTGGGTCCGCGCGCGATGTCGGCCAAGGTCGGCAATGTGACTCAGCCGAAGAACTGGTTCATCGACATCGCGCCGATGACCATCGAAGAGTAATCCTTCACACCCAATGGGGTCGTCCCGACACCGGGACGGCCCCTTTTGCAACAGGCCAATCCGATTATGCTTTCGTTCATCCTGCGCCGCGTTCTCTACACCGTGCCGATCATGCTGGGCGTGTCTCTGGTATGTTTTGCACTGGTTCACATCTCTCCCGGTGATCCGCTTGTGTCGATCCTGCCGCCGGACGCGTCGGTCGAGTTGCAGGAACAAATGATGGCGATCTACGGGTTTGATAAGTCCTATCCAGAACAATTCCTGCGCTGGCTGGGGCTGGCGCTTCAGGGGGATTTGGGCAATTCCATCGCATCCGGACGTCCTGTAGCGTCCGAAGTGCTTAATGCCGTCGGCAATACGCTGGTCCTTGCTGTCACCGCGACCATCATCGGTTTCACCCTTGGCGGCTTGTTCGGCTTTGTGGCGGGCTACTTCCGCGACAGCTGGATCGACAAGCTGGCCACGGCCATTTCGGTCGTGGGCGTGTCCGTGCCGCATTACTGGCTCGGTATGGTCATGGTCATCATCTTTTCGGTCGAACTGCGCTGGCTGCCCGCAACCGGGGCCGGGCCGGGCGGATCAAGCCAATGGGTCTGGGATTGGGAGCACATGCAGTACCTGATCTTGCCCGCCGTCACGATGTCGGTGATCCCTATGGGCATCGTCGCCCGCACCGTGCGCGCATTGGTGGCGGACATCCTGCAGCAGGAATTCGTGTCGGGCCTACGCGCCAAAGGCCTGCTGGATCGCGGCGTGCTGGCGCATGTGATCAAGAACGCGGCCCCCACCGCTTTGGCCGTGATGGGCTTGCAACTTGGCTACCTGCTGGGCGGGTCGATCCTGATCGAGACCGTGTTCTCATGGCCCGGCACAGGGTTCCTTTTGGGTCAGGCGATTTTTCAGCGCGACCTGCCGCTGTTGCAAGGCACGATCCTCGTGCTGGCGATGTTCTTCGTGATCCTCAACCTGTTGGTCGACGTGGCGCAAACCTCGCTCGATCCCCGTTTGCAAAGGGGCTAAGCCATGGCTGTCACCGCAGATACCGTGGCACATCTGGCCACCATCGAGAAATCGCAAGGCTATTGGCGATCTGTCTGGACGCGGTTCCTGCGCGACAAGGTCGCCGTCTGTGCCGGGCTTGTCGCGGCCGGTCTGGTGCTGATGGCGGTCTTTGCGCCGTGGATCGCGCCTGCCAACCCACTGGATGGCAGCATGATCAAGCGCCTGTCCCCCATCGGGACCGAAGGATACCCGCTGGGGGCCGACGAGTTGGGCCGCGATATGCTCAGCCGCCTGATCTATGGCGCGCGCCTGTCGCTCTTCATGGGGGTCGTGCCGGTGCTGATCGCCTTTACCATCGGTGCCGCCATCGGCATCGCTGCCGGTTATCTGGGAGGTTGGGTCAACACCATCACCATGCGAGTGCTCGATGTGCTCTACGCCTTTCCGTCGGTGCTGCTGGCGATCGCGATTTCCGGCGCATTGGGCGCGGGCATCCTCAACGGGCTTCTGTCCCTGACCGTGGTCTTCATCCCGCCGATTGCGCGCGTGGCCGAAAGCGTCACCACATCGGTACGAAAGCTGGAATATATCGAAGCGGCACAGGCCAGCGGGGCTTCGAGCCTGCGGATCGTGCGCGATCATGTACTGGGCAATGTGCTTGGCCCAATCTTTGTCTACGCCACCAGCCTGATCTCGGTGTCGATGATCCTTGCCGCAGGTCTGTCCTTCCTCGGCCTTGGCGTCAGCCCGCCCAACGCGGAGTGGGGTCTGATGCTGAACACATTGCGCAATGCGATCTATGTCCAGCCGTGGCTGGCCGCGCTGCCCGGCGTGATGATCTTTCTTACCTCGATCTCGTTCAACATGCTGAGCGACGGACTGAGATCCGCCATGGATGTGAAACAATGAGCACGCCGATTCTGTCCGCACATAGCCTCGTCAAACACTTCAATGCCGGAGGGTTCGGCGCTGCACGCAAAGTGGTACGTGCCGTCGATGATGTCAGTTTCGAACTGGCCCCCGGTGAGACCTTGGGCGTCGTCGGCGAAAGTGGCTGCGGCAAGTCCACGACAGCGCGGCTTTTGGTGCAACTGCTGACGCCGGATAGCGGAAGCGTGCGCTACGAGGGCAAGATGGTCGGGCCGGAACTGCCGCTCAAATCGTTTCGCAGCAAGGTGCAGATGGTGTTTCAGGACAGTTTCGCCTCGCTCAATCCGCGCATGACGATGATAGACGCGGTAGCGTTTGGACCCATGGTGCACGGCGTGTCGCGGGCCGAGGCGATGCGCAAGGCGCAAGACCTGCTGGACCGTGTCGGTCTGGACCCCACCCGTTTTGGTGGCCGCTACGCGCATGAGCTGTCGGGCGGGCAACGCCAGAGGGTGAATATCGCACGCGCATTGGCCTTCGATCCTCGGGTGATCGTCCTTGATGAGGCGGTGTCGGCGCTCGACAAGTCGGTCGAGGCTCAGGTGCTGAACCTGCTGATGGACCTGCGCCGCGAACGCGGTTTGACCTATGTGTTCATCAGTCACGACCTGAACGTGGTGCGCCATATCTCGGATCGGGTGATGGTGATGTATCTGGGCGAAGTGGCCGAGATCGGACCGGCGGAAAGCCTCTATAGTGCGCCACGTCACCCCTATACCGAGGCGCTTCTGGCCGCGATGCCGTCGCTTGATCCGGATCGCCGCACGATGGAGGCGCCGCTGGCCGGTGATCCTCCGAACCCAATCGACCCGCCACCGGGATGCCGGTTCCACACGCGATGCGCCCATGCGTTCGGACCCTGTTCGGCACAGGTGCCCGTGTCGCATCGGGTCGGGACAGGCCATGTCGCGGCCTGCCATCTCAACGCAAAGACGGAGGAGGTCGCATGACGCAAGAAACCGTACACGCCGTTACGCCTCTTGTCAGGGTGCAGGACCTGTCGGTGCGCTTTGCCGGGACACCGCCGGTCCATGCGGTCAACAATGTGAGCTTTGACCTTGCTCCGGGCGAGGTGCTGGGCATTCTGGGCGAAAGCGGGTCTGGCAAGAGCGTGACGTTGAAGACCTTGCTGCGCCTTTTGCCGGAACGGAAGACCAAAATCACCGGCCGGGTCGAAGTGGATGGCAACGATGTTCTGTCCTTGCAGGGACGCGCCTTGGCCGATCACCGCGGCGGTGTCGCATCGATGATCTTTCAAGACCCCGCCTTGGCGCTGGACCCGGTCTACACCGTCGGTCAGCAGATCGCTGAGACCGTGATGCGGCATGAAGCAATCTCGAAAAGTGACGCGATGACCCGCGCTCTTGAGATGCTGGAACTGGTACGCATCCCGTCGGCCAAACGGCGGCTGGAGAACTACCCACACGAGATGTCGGGCGGAATGCGTCAACGCGCGATGATCGCTCTGGCTCTGGCCTGCCGCCCCAAGCTGCTGCTGGCGGACGAGCCGACAACAGCACTTGATGCGACCGTGCAAATCCAAATCCTGTTGCTGTTGCGCGAGTTACAGCAGGAGATGGGTATGGGGGTGATCTTTGTCACCCACGATATCGGCGTAGCGGTCGAAGTGTCCGACAGGCTGGCGGTGATGTATGCAGGCAGCTTTGTCGAAACCGGATCTGTCCGGGATGTGATCCGCGATGCACGGCACCCCTATTCGAAAGGGCTGTTGGCGGCCAATCTTGTCGGGGCTGTGCCGGGCACGCGTCTGGATGCCGTGCCCGGCGCGCCGCCGCCGCTCAATGCGCTGCCGGAAGGCTGTTCCTTTGCACCGCGTTGTGCTCATGCCGAAGCCGCCTGTCACGCCAGCCCCCTGCCGGTTTGGACAGGAGCGGACGGACGCTGGGCGCGATGCGTACAAGCCAGTCGAACCGAGACGCTGGCGAAGGCGGAGGGCCAGCGGTGACGTCGCGCGTGCGCCCGAGGATCGCGATCCTCAATCCGAATTCCACCGAACGCATGACCACCGAGATGGTCGACACGGCCCGCGCTGCAATTGATGGTCTGGCGGATGTCGTGGGCCTGACCAATCACCGGGGGCCTGCGTCGATACAGGGGCCAGCGGATGCCGAGCGGTGCCTTGACGGCCTGTTTGCACTGGTCGACGAGGCGCGGGAGAACGGCGCGCACGTCGCGGTCATTGGCTGCTTTGACGACACGGGGCTTGCCACGCTTCGTTCGACAGCCGGTCTGCCGGTGGTGGGCTTGGGTGAAGCGGGATGTCTTGCGGGCTGCCTGGCCGCCCAGAAGTTCGCGGTGGTCACAAGCCTTGATGTGTCGGTGCCGGTGATTGCCGACAACATTCGCGCTATGACCCTCGACGCGCGCTGCGCCGGGATACATGCCTCTGGCGTGCCCGTGCTGGAGCTGAACGCGGGGGCCGAAAGTCTGCGGCGCGTTCAGGACGCTATCGACAGGACAGCGGCGGCGCATCCCGGGTGCAGCATCGTGCTGGGCTGTGGCGGGATGACCTTGATCGCCAACCAGATCACGGCCCCTGCCCGCTCGCGCATCATCGACCCCGTGGTTGCCTCGGTACACATGGCTTTGGCAGCTTTGTCCTGATCCGCTGGCAGGCTGCTGTTCAAGATCGAAACGCGGTTCCTGTTTGCTGACCTGACAGGCCGCACAGCCTTTTTCGGCCTGTCGCCCAAATATCTTTGGATAGCCCAACACCCAAAATTACCACATTTCTTTCAGATAGTTAGAGCACTTCGCGAAGATTATCCCACGCCGCTACCAGTGGCTGCGGAGACCTGCAACTAAAAGACCATCCGCCCTGTTCGTTTCAGTTTCCACGTATGTATTTCAAGGAAACCGACATGGCATCCGTCAAAACGTTCGATCTGCCCCTCAAAGCAACCATCACGGAATGCGGGGCTGTCCTGACATCCTTGAGACAGTTGATTGAGACCGAAACCGACATCGTCGTGACCTGTAGTCAGGTCGAACAGATCGATCTTGCAATGCTGCAGGTCCTGATCAGCGCGCGGAAAACAGCAGAGCGAAACAGCAGGTCGTTTTCGGTCGTTTCGGACGGACATGGCACGTTTGATGCAGTCCTCGCGGAATACGGCATTTGTTTCGCGCACGCCGCCTGACCTGATTTTAGCAAAAGGAAAATAGAAAATGGCAAAAACCGTTCTCGTTGTGGACGACTCTCCCTCTGTGCGAAAGATGGTTCAGATGACACTGGCAGCCGCCGGGTATGACATCATCGAAGCAGAAGACGGACAGGACGCCTTCGAGAAGGCGACGTCGACCCATGTGGACGCCGTTTTGACAGACCAGAACATGCCACGTCTGGACGGTCTGAGCTTTATCCGGAAATTCCGCGCAACGCCGCAATCCGTTGGCGTTCCGGTCGTCTTTCTGTCGACAGAAAGCGACGCCGCTCTCAAGGCACAGGCCAAGGACGCGGGCGCAACCGGCTGGATGGTCAAACCGTTCGACCAGAACCAGATCCTCGCCGTCGTCAAGAAAATGGTCGGCGCATGACCGGATTCGACGACATGGGCGCCGAAATCTTCCGACAGGAAGCCTCGGAGCTGCTTCAGTCCATCGAGAAAGGCTTGATGGACCTCGAAGCAGCGCCCGGCGATACGGAACTGATCAATTCGATCTTCCGCAGCATGCATACGATCAAGGGATCGGGTGCGATGTTCGGTTTCACCGAGCTGTCGCAATTCGTTCATGAATTCGAAACCGCCTTCGACGATCTGCGCAATGGACGTGCGACGGTCTCGAACGACCTGATCGGCCTGTCGCTTCAGGCCTGTGACCAGATCGGCAAGTTGATGGAAGCCGTCGAGGGAACGGATGCAGACAATCAGCGCATTCTTGCGAACCTGCGCAAATTGATGCGCCCCGGCCATCACAGCGACGACACCGACATTGCTGAAGACGAGGCTGCAGAAACACCGCACCCTGTTGAAGAGCCGGTTTTGGGTGAAGTGACAACCGTCATTCGCTTTTGGCTTGGTTCCGACGCCCTGCGGCTTGGAAGCAATCCCGCTCTGTTGATCGAAGAACTGCGCGGCTACGGAGACACCACAGTCCGTGCGCTCGACGACCGCATCCCCACCTTGGGAGAGCTTGATCCAACCGACTGCCTGACGGGCTGGGAGGTCGAAATCAACGCCAACCTGACCGACGCAGATATCGACATGGTGTTCATGTTTGTCCGCGACGAGATGGATCTTAGTGTCGAACGGCGGGGCGCAACCCTGCCCGCACCTGTCGACACTCCGGCATTGATGGATGCAACACCCGGTGCTGCCCCCCGCGCCGCAACAGATGAAACGCAAAGCCAAGCTGCGGCAAAAGCCCCAACCAATCCCAAGGCCGCGGCTGGCGAAACCATGCGTGTTGCCACCGAACGGTTGGACGAATTGATGGACCGCGTTGGCGAGCTGGTGATCGCAGAGGCGCGACTGCAGGCCTTGACCGAAGCCACAAACGACGCCTCCATGATGTCGGTCGCCGAAGATATCCAGCGTCTTGTCGCGGGGCTGCGGGATGCAACCATGTCGATGCGCATGGTGCCGATTGGTAGCATTCTGGGCCGGTTCCGTCGCTTGATGCGCGACTTGTCCTCTTCCTTGGGCAAACCGCTGGAATTCGTGACCGTTGGCGAAGACACCGAGCTCGACAAGACAGTGATCGAACTTCTGGCCGATCCGCTCGTTCACATTCTGCGCAATTCGGTCGACCACGGGCTGGAAACCCCGGAAGACCGGCGCGCCGTCGGCAAGCCGGAAACCGGCACGATCGAACTAGGCGCCCGGTATTCGGGAGCCGAGGTTCTGATCACCGTCCGTGACGATGGGCGCGGTCTGAACCCTGCCAAAATCCGGGAAAAGGCGATCAGCAAGGGTCTGATGTCCGAGCGGGACGACCTGAGCGACAGCGAGATTTTCCGCATGATCTTTCAGCCCGGCTTTTCGACCGTGGACAAGGTCACCGAACTTTCGGGGCGTGGTGTGGGCATGGATGTGGTGATGCGGACCATCGCGTCGCTGCGTGGCGAAATCGACCTTGCCTCGGAACCCGGGCACGGCACCACATTGACCCTGCGCCTGCCTCTGACGCTGGCGATCATCGACGGTATGCTCATCGATGTGGGTGGCGAACGTTATACGATCCCATTGGCGGCGGTCGAGGAATGCGTCGAGCTTCCCACGCTCCATACGGTTGGCAATGGCGGGTCGTCCTACCTGAACATTCGCGGCGAGCTGGTTCCCTTCCTGCGCCTGCGTCACCTGTTCGAAATCGACGGCACGCCGCCTGATTTTCAAAAGGTGGTCGTGGTGTCCTCTGCTGGGGGACGGGTTGGTCTGGTCGTGGATCGGATCATTGGCAACTACCAGACTGTCATTAAGCAACTGTCGCAGTTCCACGCCTGCCTAAAGTTCTTTTCGGGCGCGACGATCCTGGGGGACGGAACCGTCGCCCTGATCCTTGACGCGACCCAACTTGTCGCGCTTGGCCGCGACGTCGAATTGCGCGCAAGACGGGAGGCCGCAGCATGAGAAATGCCAGCCACACAGACATCCTTACCTTCCGACTGGGCACGGAAAAACTGGCTCTTCCGGCCGAATACCTGCGCGAGATTCTTGAAATGGTGCCGATCACCCGCGTGCCGCAATCCGGTTCTTTCGCAACTGGCCTGATCAATGTGCGCGGCGTCGTCGTTCCGCTTGCTGATCTGCGGGTGGCCCTTCGAATTCCGCGCACACCCGCAACCGAAGACACACGTGTTCTGGTTCTTGAGGTCCGGATCGGAGACGAAAAATCCACCGTGGCCATTCTCGCCGATCAAGTCGACGAGGTCACAACCATAAACACCGCCGAAATCGAGGATGTCCCACCGGTGGGGTCTCCTTGGCCGCCTGAATTCGTTTTCGGGATCGGCCAGCTCAAAGACACCTTCGTGATGTTCCCGGACCTCGACACGATTTTCAAATCATACAGTGCCGCAGACGCGGCGAAAGAAAAGGTAGCCGCGTGATGATGCAGCAAGAAATTCAAAAGAAGGGCTTTTTCAGCAGCCTTTCCACCAAGATCATCGCCATTCAAACGATGACATTCGTCGCGATGATCGTTGTCGGTCTCGCCGGGCTCTTTGGGATGGAAAAAATCCTGAGCCGCATCGAAACGGTATACGCGGATCGCGTCATTCCTTTGGACCAGCTCAAAACCATCAACGATGAATACACAATCCACACCCGCATGATCGCCAATGGCATTCTGGATGAAGGCCTTTCATGGCAGGTCGGTAGCGAGGACCTTGCTCATGCACGTACAGTCATTGAAGAGCAATGGAACGCCTATCTGCTGACTTACTTGCCGCCCGAAGAAATCAGACTGAAAGACATCGTGGTAGACGCAAAGGTCAAAGCCGACCAAGCCATGGATCGCTTTGCGAGCATCCTGGAAACGCAAAACGAACCTGTGCTTTTCGAATTCATCAAGAAAAGCTTCTACGGACCGATCGACGGCGTGCATGATGCGTTGGATGGGCTCATTTCCTTCCAGCTTGCCGAAGCTGAGCGTCAGGTGATTGCGGGACAGACCATTGCTCGCCAGATCCAGATCGCAATTGGCGCAGTCAGCTTGCTCGTTATCCTCGCCTCACTGGCCATCGTCTGGGTCTTCACCAGCCGCATGAAGCACGCACTCGGTTCGGCTGTGACACTCGCGGAAAGCGTTGCAAATGGCGATCTGCGTCAGACCACGGATGCTACGAGCAACGATGAAATCGGTGACCTGCTGAGGGTATTGAACACCATGGTTCTGCGTCTGCGGGAAGTTGTGGCAAACGTATCGTCTGCGTCTCGCGATGTGGCGACCGGCGCTTCCGAGATGTCTGCAACCTCCGAAGCCCTGAGCCAGGGTGCGACAGAGCAGGCCAGTGCGACCGAAGAGGCCTCTGCCTCGATGGAACAAATGGCAGCCAACATCAAGCAAAGCGCGAAGAATGCTGCGGACACGGAAAAGATGGCCCTGAAATCCGCATCTGATGCACGCGAAAGCGGTGCAGCCGTGTCGCGGGCCGTCAATGCTATGCAGACGATCGCCGAAAAGATCCTCGTGGTGCAAGAGATCGCACGTCAGACCGATCTTCTGGCTCTCAATGCGGCTGTGGAAGCGGCCCGTGCGGGCGAACATGGTCGTGGCTTTGCAGTTGTGGCGTCCGAAGTACGCAAGCTTGCGGAACGCAGCCAGTCAGCCGCCGGCGAGATTTCCAATCTAT
The DNA here is from genome assembly GCF_002115725.1 of Marivita cryptomonadis. Taxonomy (GTDB): domain Bacteria; phylum Pseudomonadota; class Alphaproteobacteria; order Rhodobacterales; family Rhodobacteraceae; genus Marivita; species Marivita cryptomonadis. Next base: position 109,349 of record NZ_JFKD01000013.1, on the reverse strand, counting down.
CGGGCAACACTGTGAAAGCCGCGCAGGAAGCAGGCGAAATGCTTGAGGAACTGGTCCCGGATATCGAACGGACATCGCAGCTTGTCGCCGAGATCTCCCGCGCCAGCCAAGAGCAGGATGCAGGTGCCACGCAGGTGAACATCGCCATCCAGCAGCTGGACAAGGTCACCCAGGAAAACACTTCGGCGGCAGACGAGATGTCGACAACCGCTGAAGCCCTTGCAAGCCAGTCCGAGCAGCTTCAGGCGTCGATCAAGTTCTTCCTCGTCTCCGACGATGCGCAGTCCGAACCCGCCGTCTTCGTCCGCAACACGAACCTGGCCAAAAAGGCGATCCGGTTGGTGGGCGGCAAGGAAGCCAAGTCGTCTGGCGGTTTCGACTTCGATCTGCGTGACAGCGCCGACGATCTCGACAGCAGCTTTCGTCCGCGGAGTGCCGGATAATGTCCTCAGTCGGTGCCGTTCTGACTTTGGCCTGCGACGACGAAGTCTTCGCTTTGCCCGTGGAGCGGGTCCAGGAAATCCTGGACCTGCGACCAATCACCCGGATGCCGAATGCGCCAGCGCAGCTTCTGGGCATGATTGATGTCCGCGGCATGGGTGTGGCGGTTGCGGATTTGCGGGCGTTGCTCGGCATGGTCCCCACGGCCGATACCGAGATGTCGCGGATCGTGGTGTTCTGGGTGCGCAGCGGTGGTCGGCAGACGGTTGTCGGCTTCCGTGCAGATCGCGTGATCGAAGTTGCCGCTTTGGACAATGACGACATGGAACCCTTGCCCGAGGCGGGCCTTTTCAACTGGCGAGATCGTATGATTGCAGGCATCGGTCGCAGGAACGGAAAACTCGTCACCGTTCTAGATGTCGACCGCATGTTCGACGGTCTTACCTCGGAACTCAGTGCGGCATGACCCTTGTGATGAACCAAGCTCCCCTCGGTGACGCGCAGCTGGGCTTCGAGGCATTCGCCCGCATGGTGCAGGACTCTATTGGTGTTTGCATCCCGCAGACCAAACGCGGGATGATCGAAACCCGCCTTGCCAGCCGGGTGCGCGCCTTGGGCCTGAACAATATTCAGGAATATTTCAGGCACCTGTTCGAAAATGACGGTCTTACCTCTGAGATGCGGCACATCGAAGAAACGGTTACCACCAACAAGACCGACTTTTTCCGCGAAATCGACCACTTCCACTACCTTCGGAATGTCATTCTCGGAAGCAATCAGACCCGTGCTGGTTCAGGCGTGTTCAAAGCCTGGAGTGCGGCTGCCTCGACCGGCGCTGAATCCTACAGCATAGCCCTGCTGCTGGCCGAACATGCATTGGCCTATCCCGGGTTCAACTGGGGCATCCTTGGCACGGATATTTCCGGTCGTGTGCTCGAACATGCGCGCCGGGGTATCTATTCCGATACGGTCATCGCGCCGGTGCCCGAAGCGCTGCGCAGCAGATATCTTTACGCAGGCCAGAACGAATGGCAGGGCAAATGGCGGATGTCGCCCGCCCTGCGCAATCGTGTTCACTTCAAGAAGATGAACCTCATCCAAGAGGACTACAATGTCGACCGCGATCTCGACATCATCTTCCTGCGCAATGTCCTGATCTATTTCGACCCGGATATGCAATTGGCGGTTCTTCACAGAGTTGGCCGACATCTTGCACCAGGTGGGCATCTGTTTGTCGGCCATTCAGAAAGCATGATCGTGCGTATGCCGCATTTCCGTCAGGTCGCACCCGCGATCTATCGCAAGGAAGTCTAAAATGACAAATCTTATCAGTGTGTTGATCGTAGATGATAGCGTTGCCGTTAGAACAGCCTTCTCGGCGATCATCAACGCCGATCCCGGCCTGACACTGTTCGGCACGGCGCAAGACCCGTTTGTCGCGGTTGAGCGGATGAAGCACGAACTGCCCGATGCGATCCTGCTGGACATCGAAATGCCCCGCATGGATGGCCTGACCTTTCTCAAGAAGATCATGACGCAATGCCCAGTTCCGGTCATTGTTTGCTCCAGCCATTCGCAAAAAGGCTCCATGGCCGCGATGACGGCACTGGATTTGGGCGCGGCCGAGGTTCTTGCCAAACCCGACCTTACGACCGTGGACGCCCGCACCCGGGCAGCCCTGCGGATCGGCCAAGCGGTTCGGGCGGCGGTTGGCGAACGTCCGAATGTCCCATCACGCGGCGTCAATACGGAAGAAGGCCGCTCTGATGCACGCCTGTCCCCTGACAAGATCCTTGCAAAACGCCCGGCTGTCCGACGCGCCGGTCCGACACCTCTTGTCGTGATTGGATCGTCGACTGGCGGCCCGGATGCTTTGCGTCAGGTTCTTACTGGATTGCCCGAGAACGCGCCCCCGATCGCAATCGTCCAGCATATGCCCGCCGAATTCACAGGACCGCTGGCCCGACGTTTGAACGAACGCTGCAAGATCGAGGTCATCGAGGCGTCGAATGGCGACAGGCTCACCCCAGGCTGTGCCCTGATCGCTCCGGGCGACCAGCATCTGCTGATCCACCGCGAAGGCCGTGGCTATGTCGTTGAAGTGGCGAATGGCCCTTATGTGTCCCGACACCGTCCTTCGGTCGATGTGCTGTTTCGCTCCGCGGCGCAAGCTGCTGGCGAAAACGCGATGGGCGTTATCCTGACCGGCATGGGCGATGATGGCGCGACTTGTATGGGCGAGATCCAAACCTGTGGCGGCTACACCGTGGCACAGACCGAGGAAAGCTGTGTGGTGTACGGCATGCCGCGCTCGGCCGTGGAAGCCGGTGTTGTCGACAAGCTCGCCCCTCTGTCACAAATGTCCGCCGAAATCATGAGCTGGTACAGCGGCAAGTCCCGCAAAGCTGGGTGATACTATGAAAGATTACTTGACCGACGCGGTTTACGCTCCTGCCTCATCGTCTGGACAACCCAACGACCTTTTAGCGCGGGAACGCGCAATCTCGAACCTCTGCCGGAAGACGGAAGCGGTTTTCCTTGTGGCGGGCGATCATCTGTCTGCGACGTCGGATGCCTTGGGCAAGACGCGTAATGTGCTGGCGGTCTTTGACGAGATGAACGCAAAGGGCACCTTGTCAGAGCTGCGTCAGCACGGGCAATGGCATGACACCGAGATGCGATCCCTGTCCGACGAAGTGCTCAAGGTTCTCGACAACGTCACAGCGCTGATGACCCGTGCGCGCGGTGTCGACGGACAGGTGCGCGAATTGCGCGACATACTCAAGATGATGAACATCGTAGTTCTGAACGCGCGGATTACGGTCGCAGCCATCCGGGTCGGCCCCGAAGACAATGGATCGAACCTGACCGGTTTCACCGAGGATGCAACACGCCTCGTGGCCGAATTGGGAACCATCCTGTCCGGTCTGGACGAGGCGATGCAACGCATCAAGAAAGGCAGCGACGACGCGCTGACCCGTGCACGCTTTCTCGGGGACCTGCTGACATCCAGCCTGTCCGGTCCGGTTGCCGCCCTGAACCGCGAATTGGCGAGTTTTGAAGAGCATATCAAAACGCTCGGCTCGGCCAGTGCCGAAATTGCCGACCAATCCAAAGCCCTGATGGGCGCGTCAGCGACCGCCGTGGCCGGATTGCAAATCGGCGACACGACCCGCCAGCGCTTGGAGCATGTGCTGACCATACTGGAACGGATTCCCGGAGCCTGGGACGAAACCGAGGCTTTGACGGCGTTGGCCGCACACCAGATGGAGGACATCGCACAGGCGCACGCCGATGGCGTCGACAATATCCGCGAAGGATCGGCAGCGCTGCAACAGGGCATTCTGAACCTTGTCCGTGACCATTTGCAGGTCTTCGAACAGCGCAACGGATCGCGGAAGTTGAAGACCGGGCTTGAGGAAATCGAAACCCGGATCGCGCAAGCCGTCACGACCCAAGACCAGCTCATGGCCTTTGCGCGCACGCTTTCGCAAGAGTTCGAAGCCCTCACCAGCATTATTGCCGCCGGGGAATCCTTTGAGGCGCGGATGCGCATGATCGGGATCAACGCAGTGATCGCTTGCGCCCGACTTGGGCGTCGGGGTCTGGCGCTGCGGGAAATCGCGGGTCAATTGCAGCAGCTGGCGCGCGACGCCTCTGCACGGTTGCCTGTGGTGAAAACCGAATTGGCCGAAATGATCGAACTCGCTGGCGAAACCATCGTCTTGCTGGAAACCGCCAGCGAACGCGCCAACGCCCTGCCGCAAGGCACCGTGCGGCAATTGTCGGACGGCGTCAACGACATCGGCGAAGCGGCATATCGCAGTGGCGAAATCGTCTCTGAGATCCGGGAAACGCTGGATGAATCGCGCGGATGGCTGACACCAGTCACAGACCACGCGCACCTGATCGAGAAAACGGCGCGGATGTTCAGCCACGATTGCGAACAGGATGGCTATCCCGGCAAGGAAGACAGCGTCGCGACCGAGGTGTTCGCCATCTACACAATGGAACGAGAACGCGACATTCATCGCAAAGTCATTCTGCCCCCGGTCTCCGAAGACACCGAGATGCCGACTGTCGTTGCCGAAACAGCCCCTGCTCCGGCGGCCAGCGACGATCCGTTCGACGACATCTTTTTCTAAAGCCCCCCTGACCGGCCATCATGCCGGATTTGGGGGTTCCGTCGGTTTGATCCGATGGCCTATGCTGGCCCTGGACCAAGGGATGTTTTGGGATCATGGCACAGGCGATGATGGCCGCGGGATTTGTGTCGGCGCTTCTCGACTACGCGGTGTCGCGCGGTGCAGACAGGCAAGCGCTGTTGCAGTCGGCCGGGTTGGCGCCTGCTGATCTGACGGATCAGGACCAGCGCGTACCGGTTTTGGCGTATCAGTCCATGATTGCGGCAGCCATTGCGACCACGGGCGATACAGCGCTTTTGCTGCGACACACGCTTGAGTCGCGGCTTGAGATGATCTCGGTGGTTGGGCAGATCGTGCACCACGCCGCGTCCCTGCCCCATTCGATTGAACAGTTGAACCGATATCTCAGACTTATGGCCGACGCCAATATTCCCGGCGATCACGACAGGTTCGAGTTGCTGGAGGACGGCAACGAGGTTTGGATCATCGACCATCTGCCGATCCAAACATCGGACTATGTTGGGATCGAAGCCTCGTTCGCGCGCTTCATCAGTGAATTTCGGCGGTCCTTTCCCGACAGACCCTTCGCGCTCAAGCTGGAGGTGACCTATGCGCCGCCGCCACATGTGGACGAGTATCCCGAACTGTTCCGGGTGCCGGTGCAGTTCCATGCCAAACGCAACGCCATGCGGATCGATCCTGTCTGGATTTCCGGCGATACGGAATTCGAACCGGGCAACACCTATGTCTTCGGGGTGTTCACCCGCCATGCCGACCAGTTGCTGCATGATCTTGGGCAAAGCGACACGTTTCGCGACCGCATAGAGGCGCATATCCTGCCGGATCTGCACGAAGGCTCCCTGTCGATGGACAAGGTGGCCCGAGATTTGGGCATGAGCCGTCAAACACTGTACCGGCGGCTCAAGGAAGAGGGCGTGACCTTTGCGGACATCCACGACGACCTGCGTCACCGCATGGCCCGCGACTATCTGGCTGCACGCAAAGTGTCGGTAAACGAAACCGCCTATCTCCTTGGCTTTTCGGAAGCATCGTCCTTTGTACGCGCGTTCCGCCGCTGGACCGGCCAAAGCCCAACCGCCTTTCGAGACACCGTCACCTGACCCGGACACCCAGATTGGGTCGAGGTGTCAATTGATTGATACCTGAGGTCATCCCCGAAATTCGCCCGCGTGGATATGTCCGCACCCATCACTTTGGATGCAAAAGGACACTCCACATGAAACGATTGACCTCTGCCGCGTTCGGCACCGTTTTCTTGATCGCAGCCTGTACCGATAGCGGCACAAACCACACGCCGATCCTTGATGGTCCCGCCAACGCGGCTTTCGACGCCGATCTGGCCGCGTGCCGGGCTCTGGCGCGGAACCAACGCCAGTTCGATCAGGAAACCCTTGGTGCCGCCGCAATGGGCGCAGGCGCGGGCGCTGTGCTGGGCGACTTGGACGAAGACGGCGACGCGCTGGGGGGTGCTGTTGCGGGCGCTCTTGCCGGAGGTATCGCAAGTGCCGCTGACGTGTCGGAGCGGCGAAAGGCCATCGTCATCGCGTGCCTGAAGGGCCGCGGCCACCCGGTTGTCGGCTGACGGTTTCGAAGGGACGTTTCCATGCACACTCTACTTGAACTTCGGCGTCATCGCTTCGACGCCATGCACGATTTTCTGACCGGACAGCATCCCGCTCGGGTCCGACAATCCGCCGGATCACGGTCCATCGAGGCGCGGCTTTGCATCGCTGTCGGTCTGGCGGCTTGTGTCGCCCTGATCGGCTTGGCCATGACATGATGGGGGCCCACATGAAAACAGTCTTTATCGCAGGGGCCACGGGCTATCTTGGGCGCTATCTTTGCGCCGAATACAGCCGACGCGGATGGTACGTCATTGCCTTGGTGCGCAGTGCAAAAACTGCCGTTGCGCTGGCTGCCAGCAGCGTGGTCGAAGCCGAGGCGACGCAGCCCGAAAGCCTGACAGGGCTTATGGACGGGGTGGACCTTGTGGTGTCCGCACTGGGGATCACACAACAAGCCGATGGGGTTGGCTACCGCGACGTTGACTATCAGGCCAATCTCAACCTGCTGCACGAGGCGGAACGCGCGCGCGTCGGCCGCTTTGCCTACCTGCATGTTCTGAACGCAGCGGCCTTGCGCGATCTCCCACTGGTGGCCGCAAAAGCCGATTTCGTGGCTGCACTGCGATCGTCTCGGATCGCGTCGACGGTGGTTGCCCCGTCTGGCTATTTTTCTGACATAGAGGACGTTCTGAGCATGGCGCGGTCGGGGCGCGTCTGGCTGTTCGGGTCAGGTCTGACCCGGATGAACCCGATCCATGGCGCGGATTTGGCACATGTCGTGGCAGACGCAACCGATGCCGGCACAGCATGGCAGGATGTCGGAGGTCCCGAGACCTTTACACAGGTCGAACTCGCCGAATTGGCATTCGCCAGTATCGGTGCGCCGATCCGGATCACGCACCTACCGGATGCCCTGCGACGCTGCGCGTTGAGCCTGCTTCCGTGGGTCACACCGCGTCGGGTCCATGGACCGGCGACGTTCTTCCTGTCCGCTTGCGCGATTGACATGGTGGCTCCGCCACAGGGCACACACCGGCTGTCTGAGCACTTCAAGGCGCTTCGGGACGCACAGGGTTTGGAGGTGATCAGATGACACTCATCCGTACAGGCGGGTATGCGGCCTTTACATGCGCTGCCACGTATCTTTTCGGTTTCACATTGCTGGTCACGGTATTGGCGCCGATGGGCTATGGCACAAAAGAGATCGACATCGACGCGGTTGCGGCGTTCATCTATCGCTCTCCGGGCATCATAACGGTCTGGAACACGGCGATTTACATCGTCAATGGCCTTGCCCTTCTGGTACTCGTGGTGGCGCTGTCGGACCACCTGCGGCCCGGATCCGGACCATGGGCGCAGCTTGCGCAAGCGATGGGAGTGGTTTGGGCAACGCTGGTGCTGGGCGCTGGCATGATCGCCAATGTCGCCACCGAGCGCGTGGTCGCGATCTACGTCACCTCTCCGCAGGATGCCGCAGCGCTGTGGGAGATATTGCACAGCGTCGAATTGGGATTGGGCGGTGGTAACGAGATCGCCGGAGCCGCATGGATCCTGTGCGTCAGCAGCTTGGGGGCCGCAAAAGCCGCCCTCCCGCGCCGGGTCACTTACCCCGGAATGATCACCGGACTTGCAGGACTCGCCACGCTGGTTCCATCCGTTGCAGACAGCGCTGGAGCAGTCTTTGGCTTGGGCGCGATCCTGTGGTTTCTGCTTGTTGGGCGCGTTTTGCTACGCGCCTCGGACTCTGGGTGATGGGGACTGTCGGCTAAGAAGGGATGTCGGGGGTCCCCTTCACCCTGACACAGGCGGCGCTGACCTGTTACCATCCGACTCAATACAGACCGATCAAAGGACACATCCCATGTATCTCGCCATGAACCGCTTTACCGTCCCACTGGAAAACGCTGCAGAGTTCGAAGAGCTGTGGCTGTCGCGCGAAAGCCGGTTGCAGGACATGGCCGGTTTCGTGTCGTTTCATATGCTCAGAGGTCCTGAGGAGTCTGGCAGCGTGCTTTATGCGTCGCACACGGTGTGGGAAAACGAAGACCATTTTCGGGCCTGGACCACCAGTGCCGAATTCCGCGCATCACATGCTCGTGCGGGCGACACGCGCACGCTTTACGACGGCGCACCGCGCTTTGAAGGCTTCACCTCAATCCAGTCGATCGACGCTCTGCAGTTAACCTGACATCGCACTCGATCTACGCAGACCGGCGCATCGCCGCCAACCGTCTGCCCGACGGGCGGATTGACGCGGCTGTCAGACCATTTAAAGCCAGATTCTTACTTGACTAAAAAAGTCAGATACAGATAGCTTAGGTCATTCCCGACTGAATCTATCGGGTTTCATCGCGCGATGATCGTGCCCCATCCCAGCCACCGCAATGGCAGCCCGGATGTCACAGGAAAGGAGAGAGACCCATGACGACACCCGTGCCGAAACTGACTCAAAGACCGACGCCGCCAAGCTCTTTGGGCTGGCGCGACCTGATCCAATCGAACAGCGAACACAGCGCCATCGAAGGATTTGCCCTCGAACAGATCATCGACATGCAACGCGACCGCGTTCGCCATTCCGGAGAGGCGCAATGAGCCTGATGCAGAACCTCCCAACCCCGCGCAACATTGACGACGCAGACGGGACAGCCGTCTATGATGCGCGCGATCTGATCTTGAACGGGCTCAAGGCCGCGATTGTTCTCGACGGGCAGACATACACCCTCCGCATCACGCGCGCGGGCAAGCTGATCCTGACAAAATAGGGACACAGCCCCGATACAGGGTGCAATGGCCCTGCCTGAGCCAGACAGCGACACCAGATCTTCCTTCAAGCGAGGCCAAAATGCCGAAAGTTCCCAGCCCCTGCATCGGCGTCTGCAAATTCAAGCGTGAGGGACATTGCATTGGTTGTTCCATGACCAAGGACCAGAAATCCGCCTTCAAATCCTTCAAGAAAAACGCGCATCGCGAAGCCTTTGTCGAATTGGTCGTCGCGCAGCAAAGCTGTATGGGACGATACAAACACTGGGAAACCGCCTATGCAAAACGGTGCGGAAAGAAGAAGGTCAAACTGGAAATCCTCAATGGCGGCAAGGCCGCCTGACACGCCCTTGGCAACACGACAAGACGGGACTGGCAGGACATGACAGCCGCACAACGACAGACATCCACGTCAAGGTTCGAAGTACCGCGCGACGATGATGCGAATGGTCGGTTTATCGATCATCTTCGCCAGTCTGCGCGGGCAGCGCGGTGCAAAAGCTATGTCGACCTGTTCGGAGCCTGCGCCCTGCTGTCACGTGACCCCCGGATCGCGTCTCTGGCGGCCACGGATCTTCTGGTGCGCGGCCTGTCACAAGCACTTGGCCAACGCCCAGTTCTGTTTCGTCCCGGCGAGACAGAAACAAGCTTTGACGAAGACTGGCTGCTGGCCCTCGCGCGCAGTTTGAAAACCGATGACGTGGCAAGCGCGACCTTCCTGTTGCATTCGCGGGTGCCAAAACACGTACGTCGCACATTGGTGTCGCTGTTGCGCAATGTGGTCGACACTTTCGACAGGATTTAGAAAGATTCTAAACATGCTTGTCGTCAGGCAACGCGCACTCTAACTTGACCCTGCAAGCCAGCCCGTCGCCAGCCAGCGCCCCTTTCCATTTCACAGGAGCTGCAGATGACACAGACCGCACAATCCCTTTCCACCGACGCCACAACCCAGCTTGCAGACGCACTGAACCAATGCGTGGCCGAAACCGCCGTCACCACCATGCTGGCGCAGAGTTTCCACTGGAATGTCACCGGCATGGCCTTTGGCCCCCTTCATGACCTGTTCCAGAAAATATACGAAGATCACTTTGTCGCCCAAGACGATCTGGCGGAACGGATCAAGGCCTTGGACGCACATGCCGAGGGTACATTGGCCGGCATGCTGAAGCGGTCCAAAGTGTCCGAAACCGAAGGTGCACCTGCGGCAGAAGACATGATCCGCCTGATGAAAGAAGCGCAGGAAACCCTTGCTGAAACCTTGGCGGGCGCAGGCGAACTTGCAGCACAGCACGGCGATACGTTGACCGAAGATCTGTGCATTGCACGCGGGCAGACGCATGAAAAATTCGCTTGGATGTTGCGCTCGCATCTGGCCTGACGGTGGTCCACACGCAGGTTTTCGCTTTTGACACCGTGGACAGCCGCATTGCGCAGATTTTTGATCAGGTTGGCAGGGCGATACGCCTTCAGCGATCCCGGCGGAGCAGTCTCCAAGACCGCTTTGCTGGGCTTTCATCTTGAAACCCTGCTTTCCCGAGAACCCGCAGTGATGCCACATTGCCAGTTTTGACCCGCGCGCAGAGTGACATCAGCGCCACGTCTTCAGCAAAGCACTGACGCACAAACGGCGGCACGACGGCACTGGCGAACCCCTGCCGCCAATACGCACGGCCAATCCAATAGCTGAGTTCTGCCAATCGTGGCCCGGTCGCGTCCGTGTCGTATTGCAGCCGCACCTGCCCGATGGGAACATCGTCGTAGATCACGGCATGCACCTGATGATGGGTCCCGTGCATCGAAATCTCGATGAGCGACTGCGCCAACTCAACCGTGACAGGATTGGGAAACGGCTCTGGAAGCGTGGCCCACAGAACGGGATCGTTCAGTAAATCGGCAAGCCTTGGGGCATCCCCCATTTCCCACGGGCGCAGATGCAGGTGCAAACCAACGCTGCGGCGTACGCGCCCGGCCCTTGGATGCGCCGGATCGGTCACTTCGTTGGTAAACAGATCGTCCACGCTTTGCGCCAACACCCATCCGCATTGCGCCGGGTCGTAAGCGACCGAAATGCCCTCAGACGTGCAGAAAGCAAGCTCGTCCTGGCTCAGGATGCCATCCGACCGCGAGCGATCCAAGCGAAAGGGTTTGCCACACGGCAGGGTCAGTAATTTGGAGTCACCCAACATCACACAATCCTCTCGGAACTGTGGTGTATGTGGGGGCGATTTTTAAAGTTGCAACAAAAATACTTCTTTGCTGTTTGTTTCAGCCCAAGCGACGCGGCACAGGGTCACCGCATCACAAACGGGTTGGCCATTGGCGCCTCGGACGTGCTGATCCAAACCGTCTTGGTGCGGGTGTAATCGTGGATCGCCTCGATCCCCGCTTCGCGCCCATATCCTGACTGATTGAACCCGCCAAACGGCGCGATCGGCGACACGGCACGGTAAGTGTTCACCCAGCAAATCCCCGCCTTGATCCGCGCCGACACGCGATGTGCGCGGGCGACATTCTGGGTAAAGACGCCCGATCCCAAACCAAACGGGGTCGCGTTGGCCAATACGATGGCCTCTTCTTCCGTATCGAACGGCAACAGCGACATGACCGGGCCGAACATCTCGACCTTGAGCGTTTCGGTGTCTGCATCAGCACATTTGACCAAAGTGGGCGCCATGTAATTCCCGGGGCGATCCAAACGGGCGCCGCCGAACTGGATTTGCGCGCCGCCTTCAACCGCAGCAGCCAAAGTGGCCTCAATCCGCATGACCTGCGCCTCTGTGCAAAGCGGACCGATATGCGTGACGGCCTCAAGCGGGTCTCCTATCACCACATCAGCCATCTTGGCTTTGATCCGGGCGATCAGGTCGTCCATCACCGACCGATGCACCAATCCCCGGCTGCCCGCGACACAGCTTTGCCCCGACGCGCCGAAATTGCCGGCGATCAACCCATTGGCCGCGCCATCCAGATCCGCATCCTCGAACACAAGGATCGGGGATTTCCCGCCCAGTTCCAGCGTCGTCACCGCGAAATTCTCGGCCGAATTGCGCACCACATGCCGCGCTGTTTCCGGCCCGCCGGTAAAGGCAATCCGGTCCACGTCCCTATGGCGGGTGAGCGGGATAGCGCAGTTCTCGGCATCGCCCGTGATCACCGACACCACCCCTGGCGGAAAGCCTGCCTGTTCTATCAGACGTGCGAATTCCAGCATCGGCGCAGGCGCGATCTCCGACGCCTTGAGCACCACTGTACAGCCCGCCGCCAAAGCTGGCCCCAGCTTGGTCGCGGTCAGGAACATCTGGGCGTTCCAAGGCACGATGGCCACCACGACGCCAATCGGTTCACGGCGGGTGAAGACATGCATGTCGGGCTTGTCGATCGGCAAAACCGCACCTTCGATCTTGTCGGCCAGACCTGCATAATAGCGATAGTAATCCGCGATATACCCGGTCTGGCTCGCGGTTTCCGCCAAAAGCTTGCCGCTGTCCGTGGTCTCGATCCGACCAATCTCTTGGGCATGCTCCGCTATCAAATCCGCCAGACGATACAGCAGCTTGCCCCGCTGCGTTTGGGTCATGTCGCGCCATGCCGGATCGTTCAGCACCCGCCGCGCAGCCCCAATCGCGCGGTCCACATCCCCCGCATCCGCACAGGCAAACGTCGCCCAATCCGCGCCCGTCGCCGGGTTCTGCGACGTCAACACCTGCCCGCTCCCCCCGTCGGTCCAGGCACCGTCGATGAAAAGCTGGTAATGCGGAAGCTGGGTCATGGAATCCCTCACTGAAAAGCTGGCATGACATCGTCGATGAACCGCGCAAGTGATGCGCGCTTACGCTCGAAACTCATACCGCTGTCGATCCAGAACGAATATTCGTCATAGCCCAAATCCTCATAAGCCTTGATCTGGTCTATCACCTGATCTGCCGTACCAATGGTCAGGTCGCGCGCCATGTTCTCGGGGGACATCATCGCGTTTGCGTTCATCTCATCCTCGCTCAGCGGCGCGATCAAACCTTGGCTGACCGGGCGCTTGTTCTGGAACCATGCCCCGAAATAGCAATAAAAGCGCGACAATTCCTTGGCCGCAACAGCCACATCCGCCTCGTCCGCACCGACATAGGTGTGATGCAACAGCATGATCTTGGGGCGCGGTCCATCGTAACTGGTGCAAGCATCGTTAAACCGGCCCATCAGAGTCGTGATCTCCTCCATCCCCATCCAGAGCGGCGTGACCTGAATGTTGAACCCGTTATGGACACCAAATTCATGGCTGTTCGGGTCACGCGCGGCGATCCAGATCGGTGGACCATCGGGTTGCACAGGTTTCGGGGCTGATGTGGTGGCCGGGAACTGGAAGAACTCCCCCTCATGGGCGCAATCACCCACCCAAAGCTTGCGAAGAAGCGGCGTGATTTCCCGCATCCGCTGCCCGGCCTCCCACGCGTCCATTCCGGGCCGGAGCCGTTCGTATTCGTAGGAATACGCGCCACGCGCAATGCCCAGTTCGATCCGCCCCCCGGTCAGCAGGTCCGCCGACGCCGCTTCACCGGCAAGCTTAATCGGATGCCAGAACGGCGCGATGATTGTCCCAGTGCCCAGACGCACGTTCTTTGTATGATGTGCAACATTCACCAAGGACATCAGAGGATTGGGCGCGATGGTAAACTCCATCCCGTGGTGTTCGCCTGTCCAGACCGCCCGCATCCCTGCGTCGTCAGCCATCTTGCACAGCGCGATGAACTCTTCGTTCAACTGGTCATGGGGCTGGTCCGGCGTCAGCCGTTCCATGTGCACGAAAAGCGAGAACTCCATGCCTCAGATCCTTTCCAAGATGAAAGCAACACCAGCCGGGGTCACAACAACACCTCAGCCGCAAAATCCAAGAGCGCCGCGTTGACCACTTCGGGATGGGTCATGGGCATCATATGCGCCGCATCCGGCACGATGATCGCGCGCCCTTTCGGAGTGAGCGCCGCCATCGCCTCCGACATCGCAGGTGTCGAGTTCGGCTCCAGAGCCCCCGTCATGAACAGCGCGGGGCAAGACAGTCGCTCCAAGTTTGAACGGCGTGGGCCGGGATTGTGCGCAAAGGCGGTGTAGGCTGCCTTGTAGCCTTCGGGCGACGCTGAACAGAGCCAGTCGTGACAGGCCGCGCATTCGGAAGAATCGTTGGCACCAAACCAGCGGTTCAACGCGCCTGTCGGATCTGCCACGGTGACACCGTCCAACTCTGCCGCGCGAGCCTGTACAGCCGCCGCTGCCTCAGGACTGCGCTCGAAGATCGCGTTCAGCGCGACAACACCCTTGACCCGTTCCGGCGCACGCACCGCGAGATCAAGCGCGATCATCGCACCCATCGAATGCCCCACGATCAGCGCAGGGCCGTCAAAGGCGCCAAGCACCGCATCGGCATAGTCGGACACACGGGTCAGGTTGGGCCGCACCGCGCTGTCCCCATGGCCGGGCATGTCCAGCGCGGTCACGTGATACCGCTCTGAAAAAGCGTCGATCTGTCGGTTCCATGCCTCAGCACGCAAGCCAACACCGTGCAACAGCACGATCTGCGCCCCCTCACCCGCCACTATCGCGGCAAGGCCAGATCGGTCAGACCGCTGCCGGGTTGTCCAGATCATGTCCCAAATCCTTAAGGTCCTGATAGCGGTCACCAATACGGTGATGCGGCCGACCCGACGTCGCAGCACCCAGCACCACAACGATCTCATCCGCACGTGGCGCATCGGGAATGGAAAACTGGATGGTCAGGTAATGTGACCTGCGCCCGGCATCGTTCTTGTCCATCAGCGGCACCATGATCGGCGCATTCGCGGGACCGCGCGTGTTGGTGAACGCAAGATAGGACTTGGCCCCCACCGCCTGCCGATAGTGGTTGCCGAACCGCAGCGTGTGAATCAAGCCCGAGGCATGTTCGACCTCGCCATCCAGACCCACCACAGCCGCCTTGCCGTAGGCTTCGATGGCATCGCCGCCGCCAGCCAGCCGCAGCATCCGGTCGGTCAGCATATCGCCCAGCACTGGGCCGTAGGCGCGGATTTCCGGTGTCAGGTCTTCGACATAACGCCCCGCCCATGGGTTCCGCACAACCGCCGCGACTGCAAACATGCGCCACGGAGTATCAGCCGGTTTGAACCCTTCGATCAACACCTCTTCGTCATAGGTCACAATCTTGCGGATCTCTGGGGTCATGTCAGTCTCCTGTTCGCTGACGGCGACACTAGAAACCGGCAAATTCTTTGACAAACGAATGAATTGCAGGGCTAGGTATTAATAACAGTAATGGCTGGTTTGACCCATGGCGAAATCCCTCCCACCCCTGACGTGGTTCCGCTCGTTCGAGGCCGCAGCCCGGCACTTGAGTTTTACCGCTGCTGCCGAAGAAATCGGCCTCACCCAATCCGCCGTGAGCCAACAGGTGAAGTCGCTGGAGTTGCGCCTGCGAGTGCCTCTCTTCGTCCGGCAAGCGCGGGGATTGATGCTCACCGATGACGGGCGCAGGCTCTTGCCCGAGATCAGCGCGGCGCTTGATGCACTGGCGGGCGCGGCAAGCCGTTTTGAGGCCGGGCCGGTGGAAAACCTGCTGACTGTCGCAACCTCGGTCAGCGTGGCGCAATGGGTCATTGCCCCGCGCCTGCCCGATTTCACCGCGCGCCATCCGAATATCCGGCTGCGCCTTCTCAGCGCGATCTGGCCCGATGATTTCCACTCAGCCCGTGCCGATGTCGAAATCCGGTTTGGATCGTCGAAACAGGCAGGCCAGAACGCCGAGCCGTTGCACCCCAACAACCTGATCGCGCTGAAATCCCCTGCCATCACAGGCACGCTCGATACGCTGCCCTTGATCGAAGCGGTGGGCACCTCAGGCGGTTGGCGCGCATGGTCGGACAAGGTGGGCGGCCATCGGAAACCATCGCTTTTTGCCGACACCTACGGCATGGCGTTGCAACTGGCGGCACATGGCAATGGCGTGGCGCTGGTCAGTGCGGTGCTGGCTGGCCATGCGATACAGACCGGCGTGGTCGAACGGGCACACTCGGCATCCATTCCAAGCCAAGAAGGCTACTTCCTGTCGATTGCCGAACCCAGCAACGCAGCGTCGCAGTTCAGGGCGTGGTTCCTTGAGCAATTGGTGAAATGATCACAGCCAAATGCGATGGCTTGCGCGACCGGAACGATCCATTTAACGCTGTGCCACTGGCGATTTCGCAACACCCGCGATCGTTGCACAAAACTGGCACGCCACCCATCGGAGGACAGGCTTGGACGCATTTGATTTCGTGATCGTCGGAGCGGGGTCCGCTGGATCGGTCCTTGCCAATCGTTTGACGGCTTCAGGCAAGTACACAGTGCTTCTGCTCGAAGCGGGCGGGTCCGATAAAACCCCCTTGGTTCAAATCCCCATCGGCTACGGCAAGATCTTCTACGACGCCGCGGTCAATTGGAAATACATCACGGAACCGGACCCAAATCTGGACAATCGCCCGATCTACTGGCCGCGTGGCAAGGTGCTGGGCGGATCAAGTTCGATCAACGCGATGGTCTATGTGCGCGGGCATCAAAACGATTACGCGGAATGGAACGCCGCCGCCCCCGGCTGGGGCTGGAGCGATGTTGAACCCCTGTTCCGTAGGATGGAAAACTGGGACGGCGCGCCCAGCTCGGCGCGTGGCAAGGGCGGGCCACTTGCGGTGCATGACGTCCGACCCGAAGTGCATCCCCTGACCCGCGTCTACCTTGAAGCTGCCGCACAGGCCGGGTTCCCGACCAACCCTGATTACAACGGCCCCGATATGGAAGGCGCCACAACTTACCAGATCACCACGCGCAACGGGTTCCGTGCCTCGGCGGCGCGCTGTTACCTCGACCCCGCCGGCAAGCGGCCAAACCTCGAGGTCCGCACTCGCGCGCATGCGACCCGGGTCTTGTTCGACGGCACCCGCGCCATCGGCGTCGAATATCGGCACAAGGGTCAGATCAAAACCGCCCGAGCGCGGGCCGAGGTGATCCTCTCT
Organism: Marivita cryptomonadis; assembly: GCF_002115725.1. Taxonomy (GTDB): domain Bacteria; phylum Pseudomonadota; class Alphaproteobacteria; order Rhodobacterales; family Rhodobacteraceae; genus Marivita; species Marivita cryptomonadis. The sequence continues at coordinate 92,387 of NZ_JFKD01000013.1, read as the reverse complement.
GGCGGGGCCATCAATTCACCGCAGCTCTTGCAGCTGTCCGGAATCGGACCGGGGCAGGTTTTGCAGGACCACGGAATCGACGTGTTGCTGGATGCGGCGCAGGTGGGGCGGAACCTTCAGGACCATCTGGGCAGCGACAATCTGTTTGTGTCCAAGGTGGCCAGCCTCAATCAGGAACTCCGTCCGTTGATGGGCAAGGTCAAAGCGGCGCTGCATTATGCGCTGACGCGCAAAGGTCCATTGTCGCTCAGCCTCAATCAGGGGGGTGGATTTGTCCGTGTGTTGGACGACTCCCCCGGACCCGATATGCAGCTCTACTTTTCGCCGGTCAGCTACACCCGAGCGCCTGTCGGCGTGCGGCCCCTGATGAGCCCCGACCCGTTCCCCGGTTTCCTGATTGGGTTCAACCCCTGCAAGCCAACGAGCGTCGGGCACCTGCAAATACGATCACCTGACCCGTTCGTAGCACCTGAAATGCACCCGAACTACATGTCCACTGACTATGATCGCACGTTGATGGTCGAGGGCACGAAACTGATGCGCCGGATCGCAGAGACCCAAGCCATGAGCGCCGTGATCGACAGTGAACTGTTGCCCGGTGCGCAGGTCGACGATGACGCCGCCATCGAAGCCTATATCCGCAAAACCTCGTGGACCGTCTTTCACCAATGCTCGACCTGTCGCATGGGCAGCGATCCGGCCAGTTCGGTTGTAGACCCGCGCCTGCGGGTGCGTGGCATCGACGGGCTGCGGGTGGCGGATGCGTCGATCTTTCCGTCCATCCCCACCGGCAACACCAACGCCCCCGCTATCATGGTGGGTGAAAAAGCATCAGACCTCATCCTGCAAGATGCGCTTGGCTGAAAGGACACGCCATGAAGCTGAAATCCATCGAGACCTTCACCACCGCAGATGTGGGCTTTGTCCGTGTCACTGCTGAAGACGGCTCTCAGGGCTGGGGTCAGGTGTCGACCTATCATTCAGACATCACCTGTCAGGTGCTACACCGGCAGGTGGCACCATGGACGTTGGGACAGGACACGACCGATCTGGACGATCTGCTGGATATCGTGACCGAACGCGAACACAAATTCCCCGGCTCATACCTGCGCCGTGCGATGGCGGGGCTGGATACCGCGATCTGGGACTGGCGCGGCAAGCAGCAGGGCAAGCCCGTGGTCGAACTCTTGGGCGGCACGCCCGGCAAAATCCGCGCTTATGCATCTTCAATGAAGCGCGACATCACCCCGGCGGACGAGGCAGCACGGCTCAAGCATCTGCGCGACACGCAGGGCTTTGACGCCTTCAAGGTCCGTGCCGGAGCGGAAGTTGGGCGCAATCAGGACGAATGGCCCGGTCGCACCGAGGAAATCATCCCGACCATGCGCCGCGAACTGGGACCAGATGTGGCGCTGCTGATCGACGCCAATAGCTGTTATTCCCCGGATCGCGCCATCGAAGTCGGCCACATGCTACAGGATCACGGTTTCAGCCATTTCGAGGAACCCTGCCCCTACTGGGAATTGGAGCAGACCAAGCGCGTGACCGATGCGCTGCTGATCGACGTCACGGGCGGCGAGCAGGATTGCGACCTGCCCACTTGGAAACGCATGATCGACATGCGGGCGGTGGATATCGTGCAGCCCGACATCCTTTATCTTGGTGGCATCTGCCGCACGCTGCGCGTTGTTCGGATGGCCGAGGCTGCGAAACTACCTGTGACACCCCACTGCGCCAACTGGTCGATGGTGACGCTGTTCACCATGCACCTGCTGCGGGCGATCCCGAATGCGGGCAAGTATCTGGAGTTCTCCATCGAAGGACCGGACTATTACCCATGGCAGGAGGGGCTGTTCGTACAATCGCCTTACGGCATCGAAGACGGCCATGCCTGCGTCACCGACGCCCCCGGTTGGGGAGTCGAGATCAGCCCTGAATGGCTTGCACGGTCCAGCTATCAGATCAGCGAGGTCTAGCGGCGCCATAGCCCCTTGCTTTGTCGTCGTCAGACTGCCGATACTCGCGGCACCACACAGCCCCAAGGAGCTTCACAATGACCGCATGGATCGACATGATCTCGGACGACGACGCATCGCCGCGTCTGAAGGAACTGCTGGATCAGGCCCGCACGCCACATGGCACCGTCGACACCGTGATGCGCGTGCATTCGCTGCGCCCCGAGACCATGCACGGGCATGTGGCGCTCTATCGGTCGGTGCTGCATTCCGACGACAACAGGCTGCCGTTCTGGTTTCTGGAAGTGGTGGCCAGCTATACGTCGATCCTGAACGATTGCACCTATTCGCTGACGCACCACTTCATGAACGTCCGCAATCTGCTCAAGGATCAGCCGCGGTCAGACCGGATTTTCACCGCGCTCAAGGCGCACCGCCCCGAAGATGAGTTCGACGGCAAGGAACTGGCGCTGCTGCGCTACGCGGCGAAACTGACGGTGTCGGTGGGCAAAATGGTCAAGTCGGATTTCGAGGCGCTGAAGATCGCAGGATGCGACGACGGAGAGATACTCGAGGTCAATCAGGTCTGCGCTTATTTCAATTATTCCAACCGCTTGCTGAACGGTCTTGGTGCAACAACTGAAGGTGATATCGTGGGCTATTACAAAGCCTGATCCACGTCCTGCACCACCAAGAGCAACATCTCGCCCCGCGTGACCAGCCCGCGATTGGTGTGGGCGAGGATCATCCCGTCCTGCGGCACAGTGAGCCGCACCGAAGGCCGTTCGGGTTCCGTCACATGGTGGAACCACCCGGCGAAATCACCGGCGGTCACATCCTGCCCAGCGCTCAGCGCGCGGTCGAACAGCCCTTCGGATCTGGCGTAAAGCGACGCGCCGGGGTCGCGGATCTCCACCACGCGCGGCTTGGGCGGGTGATGCACCTCTCCATCGACCATGTTCAGATGACGCAGGATATTCCAGATCCCGGCCTCTGCCTGATCGGTGATACCCGGATCGACCCCGCCACCGCCGCCAAGTTCGGTTGCGATCATTGGAACACCTGCGCGGTCTGCGGCAGAGTTCACCGAACGGTTGTCATTATGCCCGCCCAGACGCCAGACCAAGGGCAAGCCGAAGAGATGGGCAAGCTGCATGTTCTTCGTCGCAAGCGCCGGGTCGTCCGTCAGTGTTGGCAACGCGCAGGGCTCGAAGAACGACGCCTTGCCGCCTGAATGCAGATCAATCGCCGCATCACAAAGCGGCAGAATCTCGGTTTCCAAAAAATGTGCGATCATCGCGGTCGGCCCCCCGTCTCGGGTGCCCGGAAAAGCGCGGTTCAGATTGGCCCCGTCCAGCGGCGACACCCGCGATGACGCCGCGACTGCGGGCATGTTGAGCGTTGGAAAAGCGATGATCTGGCCGCGCAGGTGCGACGGATCAACCGACTGCAGCACCCGCATAATCGCGGACGGACCTTCGAATTCGTCCCCATGTGTGCCCCCGAGCAAGAGCAGCACAGGCCCGCCTGCCCCTTTGACCGACACAACCGGGATCGGGTGATAGCCCAGCGGATTGCTGTTGTCTGACCAGCGCAGCATGGCGTCACCGGTGTGTTTGCCCTGCTGAGACAGATCAATCGTCAACGCGATGCGGCTGGGAGTTTTCATGGTCGTCGGTTGCCTCCTGCGATCCTCACATTACCTGACGCTGATCGAGAGAAAACATCAACTGCCAGACCGTGAATGGGAGCGATCAGAATTGCAGCATCCGCGAAAACTGGACCACCCACACCTTGATCAGCCAAAAGTTTACCTTGCACCTGCAAGGACTTCCTTGGTTTGATGGACGCAGCCACTGGGGAAGGTCTATCAATGTCTGCTTTGAATGCCGGATAATGCGCCGATCATTACGTTTGACCATGTCGACAAGTTCTATGGCGACTTCCACGCCCTAAAGGACATCTCGATCAGCGTCCGCGAAGGCGAGCGGATGGTGGTGTGCGGCCCGTCCGGGTCGGGCAAGTCGACCCTCATCCGCTGCATCAACGGGCTGGAGTTCCACAATTCCGGAGTTCTGACTGTCGACGGGGTCGAGGTGTTTGAGGACTCCAAACATATCTACCGGCTGCGGCAGGAAGTCGGGATGGTGTTCCAGCAGTTCAACCTGTTTCCGCACCTGACCGTTCTGGAAAACCTGACCATCGGTCCGATCAAGGTGCGCAAGGTGTCGCCGTCCGAAGCGGAACGGACCGCGCGCAAATACCTTGAGCGCGTGCGCATTCCCGAACAGGCCGACAAATACCCATCTGCCTTGTCCGGAGGCCAGCAGCAGCGCGTGGCGATTGCCCGGTCGTTGTGTATGGAAAGCCGGATCATGCTGTTTGACGAACCAACCTCGGCGCTTGATCCCGAGATGATCAACGAGGTGCTGGATGTGATGGTCGAACTGGCCGACACCGGCATGACGATGGTCGTCGTCACCCACGAGATGGGCTTTGCCCGAAAGGTTGCGGACACGATGGTGTTCATGGATGCGGGCGAGATCGTGGAAACTGCTCCGCCAGAGGTGTTCTTCACCAACCCCGCCAGCGCCCGATGCCGCGCGTTCCTTGACCAAATTCTGGATCACTGATGAGCATCGCAGAGCCGACATACACCCCCAAAGGCCGCGCGTTGCCGCAGCGCCAACCGATTGCCAAGGCGATTGATTCAGTCACGTTCTCGATCATCGCCTATGCTTTTATCGTCGGCGGCATCGTGTGGCTGGCCTATAGCGGCGCTCAGGCGATGGGGTACAATTGGCAGTGGTATCGCATTCCGCAGTATTTCTATTCCTTCACCGAAGACGGCTTTCAATGGGGCGAGATCAGTGTCGGTCTGGTCAAGACCCTGACACTATCGAGCATTGCCTTTGCCCTTGCTGTGGCCATGGGCCTGATCGTTGCTTTGCTGCGCCTGTCTGGACTGGTCGTCTGCACGGCGGTGTCGGTCGGCTTCCTCGAACTGATCCGCAACATTCCACTCTTGGTGCTGCTCTACCTTTTCTACTACGTGCTGGGTCCGATTTTCGGCTTCGACCGTTACTGGGCCAGCATCCTGTGCCTTGCGGTGTTTCATTCTGTCCTGATCTCCGAGATTTTTCGCGCCGGGATCAACGCGGTGGCCAAGGGCCAGTGGGAAGCCGCAACCTCGATCGGGATGTCGAAGGGACAGGCCTATCGCTACATCATCCTGCCCCAATCCATCCGCTTCATGCTGCCGCCTATGACCGGCGAAGTGGTCCATATGGTCAAGTCATCGGCGATCGTCAGCGTGATTGCCGTGGCCGAACTTACGACCATTGGGCGGAACATCATCTCGGAAACCTACATGAGTTTCGAAATCTGGTTCACCATCGCCGCCGTCTACATGGCGGTGACGCTGATCCTGTCCGTTGGCGTGTCGTTCGTCGAAAAACGCTACGCTGTCGACACCTAACCCGCGCCCAAAGGCGCATTCTACTGAACAGGGAGTTCAAACATGAATATCACCAGAAGATTTCTAGGCGCCGCACTTGGTGCCACGCTGGCCGCAACGGCAGCCCTGCCGGCGCTTGCGCAGAACACGGCACAAGACGTGGCCAGCGCGAGCGTGATCGAAACCATCAAGGAACGCGGTGTCATCAAGATCGGTCTGTCGCTGTTCAAGCCGTGGTCGATGCGTGACCTGAACGGCGAACTGATCGGCTTTGAACTCGACGTGGGTCGCCAATTGGCCGAGGACATGGGCGTTGAGGTGGAATTCGTGCCGACCTCGTGGGACGGCATCATCCCGGCCCTCGTGTCGGGCAATTTCGACACCATCATCAGCGGCATGACGGTAACGCCTCAGCGAAACCTCACGGTCAACTTTACTGTTCCTTACGCTTATTCCGGCATGACCATCCTTGCCAACACAGCGATGACCGAAGGCTTTACGCTGGAAGACTACAACAGCTCGGAAGTGACCTTTGCCGCCCGTCGCGGGGCCACACCGGCTACCGTGATCGCGGACATGTTCCCCGAAGCAACGCTGCTGCTTTTTGACGAAGACGGTGCCGCGACACAGGAAGTCCTGAACGGCAACGCCCACGCGACAATGGCGTCCGAACCGACACCATCCAGCGAAGCGCGCCGCTATCCCGACGTGCTGAGCGTGCCGTTCAATCAGGCGTTCCAGGCAGGTGGCGAAGGCTTTGCGATCCGCAAGGGTGACCCCGACGCGCTGGCCTATTTCAACAGCTGGATCACCGCCAAGACCAACACAGGCTGGCTGAAGGAACGTCACGACTACTGGTTCCGTGGCAATGACTGGGCCGATCAGGTTCCGGAATAATCAGTGCTTTGCCCCCCGGCCCCGCGCTGGGGGGCACCTTTGCAAAGGCCCATGATGTGTTGAATAGACTGAAGAAACTGCACTGGCTCGACTGGCTTGTCCTGGCCGTCGTGCTGGCGTTCTTTGGCTATATCTGGTGGAAGATCGAAGGCACGCTGAACTATAATTGGCGCTGGCACCTGATCCCCAATTACATCCTGCGCTTTCACACCGAACGCGAGGAATGGTTCGCCAATGTACTGCTGCAAGGTCTGATCGCCACCATCCGCATCTCGATCTACGCAAGTATCCTGGCCGTCATTCTGGGGACGATCCTTGGCATCGCGCGCTGCGCCAAGAACCTCACCATCCGCATGCTGGCGCGCACCTATTTGGAATTCCTGCGCAATATCCCACCGGTGGTGGTGATCTTCATCTTCTTCTTCTTCCTGTCGCAGCAACTTATCACAGCGCTCAATATCGAAAGCTGGGCGCGCGAGATTGCCCGGTCGGATAATCGCGCGGTGTGGGAGTTCTTCTTTGGCGACATGCGCCGCTTTCCGTCGCTCATTTCGGGCGTGATTGTTCTGGCCCTGTTCGAAAGCGCCTTTGTCGGGGAAATCGTCCGCGCCGGCATTCAGTCCATCGACCGGGGCCAGCGCGAGGCGGCACGGTCCATCGGCATGAGCCGCACGCAGGAAATGCGCTATATCGTGCTGCCGCAAGCGTTGCACAAAGTGATGCCGCCGATGGCCAACCAGTTTATCACCCTGATCAAGGACAGCGCGATCATCTCGCTGATTTCGGTTCAGGAGCTGACGTTCAAGACAGTCGAACTTGTGGCCTCGACCCGCCTGATCTTTGAGGCGTGGATCACCACGGCCGCGTTCTACTTTGTGATCTGTTTTGGCTTGTCGATGCTGTTCCGCAGGCTGGAACGGCGCAAGTCTTAGGACACAGCCACCAGCGCCGGGGCCACACCGGCAACGTCATTCCATGCAGTCAGGCCGACATGGGCGTCGGGATGCGCAAAGATTGCCGCCGCATCGGGGTATGCGTCTAGAATGGCCTGCCCCCCGGCAAGACGCGCCGGATGAAACACCCCCTTGTCCCAGACCGGAATACCGTCGATCCAGATACTTGGGTCCAGTACGTTCCACGAAATTTCACCCGGTGCATAGGCGCCGCAGGTGTGGAAATGCAGGATACGGGGATTGCCGAACGCGGCACCGCCCCAGCGTTCGTAATTCACCCGCGCGTCTTGCAAATACCCGCAGCCGGGATGAATACCAGCGTGCCACGAGTGAACAAAGTTGCGGTCGATGCCTAGCTTGTCCGCCACCCGATCGTAATGTGCATTGGCCGCAGCCACATCGCGCGCGCTGCCGTCAAACCCCAGCAACCGCCCGCGACCAAGATAGGCCATCACCGGACCGTCGAATTCCACCGTGTAGTTGTCATAGTAATGTGACCCTGTACCCGTCAGGAAGCCACACAGGGCAACACGCCCGGAAAAGCTGTGCGCCGGGACGGGTTTGAAGACCGACATCGGAAAGCGCATCACCGTCGTGTCCCCCTCTTCGTCGGGGGGCATTTCCGGAATTCCGACCACATCCGTACCGTTGGGACAGGTGACCCGTACGGTTGCGGCGTGGTTCAGGCTGTCGCTGATCAGCGATTTCAGCGCGACGAATGCCGCGTAGGACGTGGTGCCAAAGCCGGACCCCAGCAACCCTTCATCAAGTGCAAAGCTCACAACGATGCGTTTGCCGGGCGGCATGTCAGAGAACCGCAGTTGGTCACCCAAGCGGGCCAGAAAGAGAACGATATCCGCCTTGTCGATCTGCACCCGCAGCGCGTCAGGCAGACGTGTCGCGTTAGGGTCAAAGCCGACATTGGCGGTCTTGACGATCAGGCCCATCTCACGGGCCATCCGCACAACAGCGTTCAGGACATGCGCGTCGAAATATCCATGTTCGGCAGGCTCATAGGCTATCAAAACACGCTCGCCGCGCTGCGCCTTGGCGCAATTCGCCAACATGTTCCAAGCCCCTGCCAATGCCGCCATGACCGCGCCTCCTGTCAGGGAAACGCTAAGATCATCCTGCGTCGGTCTCTAATTGAAAGGCCGAATGAAACACATTAGTCTGGCTAATATGTTATTGAATTTGCCATTTGCTGCGCTAAGGGCGTTCGAGGCCGTCGCCCGTCACGGCAGTTTTTCCGAGGCAGCCGATGAACTTGGTGTCGGCCAGAGCGCAGTCAGCCAGCATGTCAAAGCGTTGGAAGAATGGCTGGGGCATGACCTGATCACCCGAGGCCCAAAACGGTCCCTGCCCACACGCGACGGGGCGCGGCTGGCTCTGAGCATCGCAGACGGGCTTGGGCAGATCTCGGAAGTCTGTGAGGATATCCGGGACAAACGGCGGGACGACAAGACCATCGTCATCAGCTGTCATCCCGGATTTGCATTTATCTGGCTGTTTCCACGCCTCATGAGCTTTGATCGGGCGCACCCGGATTTTGCCATTTCGATCACCACCGACACTGGATTGCGCGGCGTCGCGCGGGCCGAGGCGGACATTGCGATCCGCTATGGAACGGGGGATTTCCCCGGGTATGGCGTTGTTCCGCTGATCCGTGAAACGCTGTCGCCGGTTTGCGCGCCCAGCCTTCTGAATGGTGCAAAACCATTGCGCAGTATCACAGACCTCGCGTTTCATACCCAAATCCGTGACGAATTCGCGCCCACGACAACGGAATTGCCGACATGGGAATACTGGGCCCGCGAAACCGGGCACAGCCTTCCGACCCCTGCCCGCATCCGCAGCTTTGGCCAGTCGAACATGGTGGTTCAGTCTGCCATTCAGGGCGATGGTGTTGCGATGGGGCGCAGCCCGCTTGTCATGGATGCGCTGCGGGACGGGCGTTTGATCCAACCCTTTCCGCAAACCGCCGCATCGCCGCTCAATTACTGGCTGGTCTACCCCGAAGACCAAAGGCGCGCCCGCAAGATCGCCTTGTTTCTGGACTGGATCATCACCGAAGCCAAAGAACAGGCACAACACCACGCGCATGTGCAAACGGCATCAGGTTCTGATTAGTCAGGGTAATCTCGAAAATCAGTTGTAGAGACTGGTGCAAAGAAGTGTTCCGGGGCAGTCTGGGATCATCAGGCGCGATGCAGGAAGGACAGCCCATGTTTATCAGGAATACGTGGTACGTGGCAGGTTGGTCCTCAGAGTTCGGGCGGTCGCTCAAGGCGGAAACCTATCTGGGCGAACGGGTGGTGATCTACCGTACCGAAGCAGGCGCACCAGTGGCGCTGGAAGACGCCTGCCCGCATCGCAAGCTGCCCTTGTCGCAAGGCAACCTGAAAGGCGACACAGTCGAATGCGGTTATCACGGCCTGACCTTTGACTGCTCCGGCAGTTGCGTCGATGCCCCGACCCAGCGCGGCCAGATCCCACGCCGAGCTGTGGTGAAATCCTATCCTGTTGTCGACCGCTATCGCCTGCTCTGGATCTGGATGGGCGATCCTGAAAAGGCCGATCCCGACCTGATCTTCCCGATTGAAAACTACGACAATCCCGATTGGGGTTGTACCGATGGCGGAGCGATGGACATAGACTGCCACTACCTTTGGGTCTGCGACAACCTGCTGGACCCCAGCCATGTCGCTTGGGTGCATGTGACGTCTTTCGCAGGGGCGGGTACGGATGACGGCGCGTTGGACGTGAGCAAGACCGACCGCGGCGTGATCGTGGCGCGGTGGATCTATGGTCAACCGCCGTCGCCCTATTATGCCAAGCTGGTTAAGTTCGAGGGCGTTTGCGACCGGCTTCAGCATTATGAAATGTGCCTGCCGGGCATTGGTTTGAACAAGTCGATCTACACCCCTCCGGGCACCGGCGGACCGGGCAGTGCGCCGGTCGAAAACACGCTGATCAACATCTCCTACAACTTCATGACCCCGATTACCGAAGACAAGACCCGGTATTTCTGGTTCCAGCACCGCAACACCGATCCGCACGACAAAGAGGTGTCCGAGCGGATGAACGCAGGCGCGCGCATGGCATTCGAAGAGGATCGCGTCGTTCTGGAACAGGTCCACCAGGGCATGAAGAACCCGGCCACGCCCTATATCGACCTTGGGCTGGATGCCGGGGCCAAGCTGTTCCGTCAGATGGTGACACGCACCATCGACGCGGAACAAACCGGTTAAGGTCAGATCAGGATCTGCACAACCCCATCGACCACACGCGTCTCAAACATCCGCAGCGGCAGCCGTGCAGGGGCCGCCTTGGGTGCGCCGCTGCGTACGTCGAACAGGCCTTGATGTAGAGGGCATTCGATATGTGTGCCGTCGAAATGCCCATCGCACAGATTGGCCGCGCCATGCGTGCAGCGGGCAAGGCTGACAAAAATCCCCTCTGATGCATCGAAGACCGCCAATTCCCGCGCCCCAAGCGTCACGGGTGTCGCGTCACCGGGCTCAAGATCACTGACCGCGATCACATCCGTCCAAGCCTTGTCCCGCGCTGTCACGCCTTGCGGGCCTCACTGTCACTGCGGGGTTTCCGACCTAACAATTGGCGGATGATGTCCACATGCGCGCCAAGATATCCCCGTTCCTCGACATAAACATAGCCCTGCAGTTTCTCGTGCAGCTTGGGCAACGCGTGAAACGGCACGGACGCAGCATAGTGGTGTTCTGCGTGGTAGTTCATGTTCCAGCACAGAAATCGCATCGGACCCGAGACAAGCGATGTGCGGGTGTTTTCTTTCATGTCGTCCACGTTGGGCCGCCCCACATGTTCGGTCAAACGGATCGCCCGCATCACCGGTTCACCCAGAAACAGCGGAACAAGCCAGTACCACAGCGGCCAAGTCCACCCCATGAAAACAGATACAACGGCGATCAAAGCATAGAAGGCCAGCATCAGTCGGGCCTCGCGGATAATGATCGGCGCTTCGTACTTGGTCAGGAACGTACGGTCTTCGTCGTTCAACCGCCCAGCGCCATTGCGCAGAATTTGCGAAAACTTGTTGCGCCAATAGGGCACCGAGGAAATGTACCACAGGTATTTCCAGACCGAGATCGGCAGTTCGATCAGTTCGGGATCCTGCCCCTTGAGCTGGGTGTAAGTGTGGTGATTGCAATGCTCGTAGCGAAACTGCTGAAATGGCAGGATGATCGCATAGCCGCAAATATTACCGAAAATGTCGTTGAGTTTCCGTGTCTTGAACACGGTATAGTGCACACATTCATGCTGAAGCGCGAACAGATGTACGATCACCACGCCATGCACAAACATCGCTGGCCAGATCCACCAACTGTCATAGGTAAGCGCAATCAGACCAGAGGTGGCAACAAGCGCCAGCGAAAAAACCAGCACCCGCCACAAAGCGGGACCGTCAGACCGAACCATCAGTGCTTTCAACTCGCGGCGCGTCAACGCGCCTTCCTGCATGGCTTGGGTGATCGGGGTGCGAACGTCTGTCGACATGGGTGCTCCGGTGGTGTGTACCAATAAGCTACGACCCATACGCGTATATCGCAATTCCCGAAGACACTGCGCCCCGGCACTCAGGCAGATGCGGCATCGCCCCGCCTTTCAAACGGGCAAACAAAAACGCGCGGCTGGAGGGAAACAGCCGCGCGCTTTGGGTCATGTTGAGACAGGGTTCAGACGTTGTTCAGAATCCGGTCAACGGTCTGGCGCACTTCGTCTTTCGACTTGCCCAGCTTCTGCTGGAGCACACCTTCCATCTGTTCCCGATCACCCTTGGCTTCCTCAACGTCGTCCTCTGTCAGGTCTCCATACGCCTCGCGCAGTTGACCTTTGATTTCAGTCCATTTGCCTTCGATCACGTCGCGATCCATGAGACTCTCCTTTCGTTAAATTCAGTTAGACGCAACAGCGTCTTCTTCAGGCGATTCCACGTCGACCGTCGGGACGGTCACGGTGATATCGCGTTCTCCGACGTCGACATCGCCGACCTCGGCATCGTATTCGGGCAGATTGCCGCCTTCGATAGACACGGTCGGCAACGCACCGTCTTCGGTTTGGTCGATGTCGACCATGTAAACGCCGAATGCCACAGCCGCGACCAGCACGACACCTGCAAGAATTGCTCCGATTTTCATAACAATATCTCCTTTTTTCAGTAAGTTAACGAAGATACCGCCAAGAAAGTTCCACAGATTTTCAGGTATTTTCCATTTCGCGGCTCAACAGCGCTTCAATCTCGTCGATTGGGTGGTTGGTCAGTACTTTGGCCACATCCAACCGCACACGTGCCGCCACTTCAGGGTGCATTTCCTTGCGCAGCTCGGCCAAGGCCGGGCGACTTGCAATGATGATCAGGTCCTTGAACCGTCCCTTGTGCACATCCCGGTAAAGCTGCTCCGCGACATCCTTGGCGAAACGCTCTTTTTCCAGTTGGTGCCAGTCGGTGTCGTCGACGGCCGAGCGCTGTACGGACGGGCCGTCGTTAAAGCGGCCCGGACGGTTTTCGGCCCAATCCTGCGCCTTCGGATTGTCCTGTTCTTCCTTGTCGCGAACGACAAGGTTCATGTCCATGTCGTCACCTTTGTTGACAAGGTAGAGTGCCTTTTCACCATCTGCGATAAGCACCCATGCGTTTTGCGGTACACCTGACTTACGCATCACTGTTGTCCTCCTCGTCTTCGAGACCCTTGGTCACACGCGTCGCGCCTGCAGGACGCTCCGTGCTGCGTTTCTGTTCGTCTTTCGAACCGATGGTGCGTGCCAGACGGCCGCCGCTGCGACCCTGCTGGTCAATGTCTGCGTCGACGCCGAACACTTCTTCTGTCTCGCGACGACCGTCTTTGGATCTTTGCCGTTCAGCCATGTGCCACCTCCTCGGAGCTTGCGTGAATTACCCTGCGCTGCATGTCGCTTTGCAGCAGCGCGAGGTTTTTCTTGTGGGATTTGAAAGCAACGTCGAAGAGATCACCGATGATCGGAACACCGCCCACGATCAGATCGATACCAGCGTTAAGCCCCATACGGGCCAACGTGCGTTTGCGCGCGCCCATCTGGTAGCCCTGCCAGATCATCCATCCGGCGGGAACCGTGGTCACCGCGTCACCAATACCGGGGATCACGCCAAGAATGGAATCCCACCCAACGCGAACACCGATGACCGGCACGCGGAATCGGCTGTCCAGCAGGGCTGCGACGCGCGCAATGCGCGCCAGACGGTCTGCTGTATCGGCGGACGACAACGATGTCTGGACCATGGTGATCCCTCCCAAAATGCTCGGAAGGTCAACGTGTGATCAGCTTGAGGGTTCCGTTATTTCCTCACCGATCGATGCACCCAGAGTGTCTGCTTTTACCGCGCCACGCTCCCCCATCGGGCGATCCTCGCCCACGGTGCTGTCGCGTTTGGTCTGCGCTTCAAGCTCGGCATCCAACAATGCCCCTAAAAGCACAATGAACGCCGAAAGCCACAGCCAGGTTAGAAGGATGATGACCCCACCCAAAGCGCCGAACGTTTCGTTGTAAGATCCGAATGACTGGACATAGAGGCTGAACCCGTAACTGCCCCCCACCCAAAGCGCACAAGCCACGAACGCTCCTGGTGTCAGCCAGCGCCATTTCGCAGACCTGCGGTTTGGCCCCAATCGGTACAGCACCGCGATCCCGAACGCCCCCATGAGAAACAGGAAAGGCCAACGCAGGAACATCACCACGTCGTCAATGATGCCGTAATCCCCGAAAATCGCTGCGATCACTGGGATGGCAGCCACAACGATGATGGCGACAAGCAAACCGACAATCAGGAAAATCGTGAGCAGGATCGTAAGCGCCTTGACCACAAAGAAGTTCCGGGTTTCGCGTTCTTCGTAGATGACATTCAGCCCGGCGATAAAATTCGCCACAGCCTTCGATGCGGAATAAAGCGCAATGGCCAAGCTGAACAACGCGGCAAAGCTGAGTGTCGAGCTGTCGGCATTCGCCACATCCCGCAACTGTCCCAGCACGATGGTCTGTGCCGCTTCGGGCAACAGGGCCGCGATGTCTTCGCTGTTCTCGACCAACATCTCGGGATTGAGGAACGTCCCGGCAAAAGCCACGATGGCGGTGATGCCCGGAAACAAGGACAGCAAGCCGTAAAACGCGATCCCGGCGGCGATCAATCCCAGGTTCAAATGCGTTTGTTTGTTCCACATTCGGACGAGGACATCCAAAATCCCCTTGGTTGGGATGTGGGTCGGGCGGTGGGCGAAACGTCCACGGCTCATAGGCATGTCTCCTTGCAGGTCACAAAAGGAACCGCGGGCAGCAGTGTCAAGTTCCGTCAGACAATGTTTTCGGTGATCCCCGGCAGGGCTTGTGCCAAATGCGCATGGTTTTCGGGATCATAGGGCACCAAGAAACCCGTTCTGTTTTCCGGCAAGCACACTCCGTTTTCCGCAACGGCCCGCGCCCACCATGGAAACAAGGTCTCGGCCCGCACAGCCTCGGCCGGAAGCGCGTCAAACCACCAATGCGACAGCAATCGGTCTCGCAGGACGCGCATCTTTTCGGGCTCTGAAATGGCAACCGCCGCTTCAGTATCCCACCGCATGGACCGACCATTCAGATTTCCGGACCCGATCAGCGCGAAATCGTCATCTTTCACAAGAACCTTGTTGTGCACATAGATCATTGGTGACCCTGCAAGCGCAGACCTGCAATCCCGCGAGGCCATGACCGGTCGCACCGGCGACGCGAACAGCGCACGGTCGCCAAAGGCGTCTTGGACAAGACCAACTGCCTCTTGTTGCAGACTAAGGCCAAACTGCGTGTCCAGCCCGTCTTCGTCGTAGAATGCAAGGCTTTCCGGCAAGGCCGGCAGGATCGCCACGAGATGAAGCCCCGGGTTGCGACGCGCAGACTCGGCCAAGGCCGCCGAAATCGGTCGGGAGCGAAGAAATTGCGTTTCAATATGGATCAGGTGGCGGGCAGAGCGGAAACTCTGGATATGCGTCGCCTCGATCTCATTCACCACCGTGCGTGGCGACAGATAGGGAAACTGCATACGTCGCGGCGCCGACATGGTGCGCTTGATCGTATCAAGCTGCGGGGCTGCGCATTTGCCCGATGTCACATCCAGAAACGTGTCAAGATGGCTCTTGGCTTCGGCTACCTCTGGCCCGTTGCGCATCAACAGATGGATGTCAGACCATGTTTCGCGTGCTGGACGGTTATGGTCCAGCGTGTCGAAACGCCTTTCATTCAGATCAAGACCACCGATGAACAGCGTATCATCATCGACCACCGCCAGCTTTTGGTGATGGGTGACCGTGCGCAATTCGGGCAAGGGTTGCTTGTTCAACAACACGGCCTGTCGTGTCAGACGGTCCTGGGACAAGCCAGCCAACTGATCCCATTTGCGTTTGAGCACGGCAGGCAGCAATATCCCCCAAGGTAGAATGCCCGCACGCGCGTCATGTAGTGCTGCGGTGATGGAGACCTGCCCCGGCGCGGCATTTGCGATCTCGGCCAAAGCCGCGCCCTGCCGCACGGTCTGCCATGTCAGCTCGTGAAGAGGCGTTGCCATGACTGGGTCGAAATCGCTGACCACCAAAGTGACCGACACACCGCGCCGGATCACATGCGCCAAGAGGTCGAACCAGTCTTTTCCAACGGCCTGCGCCTCGCGGCTGCGCAACCGTGTGCGCAAATCAAAGACCCGAAACGACCCATGTAACGATGAGCGCGCTTGCAGCACAGCCCGCTCGAATGCGGGCCACGCCTCTTCTGCGGTGATTAGGACTTCCAACTCCGGTGCAGAGTCGGGGTGCATGGCGCGCACGGGATCAGACACAAGCTTCCCCTCTTCATGACCGGCATTCTTGCGCCAGATCAGGCGACGTTCTTTTGGTTGGTCACGATCCCGGTGGTCACGATATCGGTCGCCTCCATTACCTCGTCATCGCTCATCTGAAGGATTTCAACCAATTGTTTTCGTGCGCGGTTCACGCGGCTTTTGATCGTGCCAACGGCGACGCCACAGGTCTCTGCCGCTTCCTCGTAGGAAAAGCCGCCCGCGCCGACCAACACCAACGCTTCGCGCTGTTCATCGTTCAACTGGTCAAAGGCCCGGTTGAAGTCGCGCATCTGAAGCCGTCCGTCGTGATCCGGCTTTTGCGCCAGCGATGCCGCCATTTCACCATCGACATCAGCCACTTCGCGACGCGCTTTGCGGTGATGCGAGTAATAGGTGTTGCGCAGAATCGTGAACAACCACGCCCGCATGTTCGTGCCTGGTTTGTAGGAATCGATTTTCGTCCACGCCTTGACCAAAGCGTCCTGCACCATGTCATCCGCCAACGCTGAATTGCGCGTCAAACTCATGGCGAAGGCGCGCATCGCACTCAGATGCTCTACGATTTCGTCTTTGGGGTCAGTCATTTGACGACTCCGTTGACGGTTTGTCCGCTTGCCGAAGCTGCTCGAGCAACTGGGTGAACCGATCCGGCACCTCTTGTTTGGCAACGTCCTCATAGACCCGCTTAAGGTTTGCCTCGATCTCTTGCTCAAGGCTTGATAATTTCCGATCCTGTTTCATGTAGCCCTTCAGAATTATGCACTTTTGTCGCGCGTCAGCGGGAACTTAACGCTATCTAGGGCGTTTGGTTCCCGTAACATTCAAAAAAAGTGGGAGCTTTTCTCTATGTCGACCGAACAACCCCAGGACCTGACCTCCAAGATCGGAGCGAACCTTCCGTTCCTGCGCCGATATGCGAGAGCTCTCACCGGTTCACAGGTCGAGGGTGACAAATACGCTGTCGCGGCTCTTGAAGCGATCCTGAGCGATACATCCATCTTTGATCACGAAGCGTCTAACAAGGTCGCCCTGTTCAAGGTCTTCCATTCGATCTGGTCCACTTCGGGCGCAACATTCAGCGATTCCGAAACGGGCGTCGCCGCAAAGGCCCAGAAACATCTGGCCCGCCTGACGACGGGCACGCGAGAAGCGTTGCTGCTGCACACAATCGAGGAAATGTCCTTTGACGATGTGGCCAGCGTGTTGGACATCACTTCCGGAGAGTCGGAAAAGCTTGTCGATATCGCCTATATCGAAATGGCAAAATCGTTGGCTGGTCGCGTGATGATCATCGAAGACGAAGCCATTATCGCCATGGACCTTGAAGCCATCGTTGCGGATATGGGTCATGCGGTGACCGGAATCGCCCGCACCGCCGACGCGGCCGTCAAACTGTTCAACTCGGAAAAGCCGCATCTGATCATGTCGGACATTCAACTTGCCGACGGATCAAGCGGCATCGACGCGGTGAACAAGATTGTGGCCGACAATCCGGACACTCCAGTGATCTTCATCACCGCCTTCCCGGAACGTCTGTTGACAGGTGAAGGCCCGGAACCCGCATTCCTGATTTCCAAGCCTTATACCGAAGAGCAAGTCCGCTCTGCGGTCAGCCAGGCGATGTTCTTCTCCTCCACGGAAACATTGAAAGCTTGACACCAACAAAAAAACCGGAGCGCACCCGCTCCGGTTTTTTTTACGATCGCACGGCCCGCACGATAAGGGTTGCCACGAAGAGCACCACAAATACCACAAACAGGATTTGCGCGATCCCGGCCGAGGCGGATGCAATGCCGCCAAATCCGAACACTGCGGCAATCAGAGCGATCACAAAGAATATTGCAGCCCAATACAGCATGGGGAAGTCCTTTCCTTTTTCCATTCAGCAACTGGCCTCTCAACCCTTGTTCGACAGCGATGGTTCCGAGGAACTTTGGCGGCGCCACAGACGTTGGTGTGGAAATGAAAGGAGATTTAAAATGGCACAGACACAGACAAACAGCTCGGACCTGCACGAAGACACGGGGGCACAAACGCTGCCAAAATCGGACAGGATCAAGGCCGCGGTTTCACACGCACAAGAGGGCGTTCAGGACGCAAGCGCCAAACTGCGCGACACAGCGCTGGAGACTGCAGAACGGGGTGTCGATCAAGCGCAGACCATTCAGGGCGAGTTCGACAGCGCGGTGCGACGCAACCCGACGCTGGCCGTTCTGGGTGCCATGGGCGTCGGCGTTGTTCTGGGCCTTGCGCTGAACAAACGTGCCTAAGTGCCAAACCCCAGCCGCGCCAACGCGGCAAGCACATCGTCGGTCGAGTAGGGGCGTAACAAAACGCCCGCCCCTGCCCGATCCGAAAATTCGGACGGACCGTCAATCACGATCAGCGGACAGGTGCTGGCATCATATGTTGCAAGAAAATCTGCGACATCGTGCCGATGCATCGACAATCCGAACAGCATCAATCTGAGATGCTTTCCCGATTGGGTCAGCGCGTCATGTGCATCTGCAACGCCGCGCGCGTGCACGACGGGCCCCAACCCTTGCCCGGTCAGGATCTCGGTCAAATCGTCGGCTTCGACCATGTTGTTCGAAATAATCAGTGTTCTCGGAGCTGATGTGGTCAACTCGGGCATGTCTCAAATTCCTTTGGAGTTTCGTCACGCATGACACCCCGGAAGCATTTGCGCATTAAACTATGACATAGCGAGGCATCATGAAAACGAATTGCGAAAACTGCCCGCTGCGACAGCTCGATTTGTTCGAGGACATGTCAAAAGATGAGCTTCAGTTTATGTCGCGCTTCAAAACCGGGGAATTCATCGCCCAACCGGGCACCGAAATTCTGGCCGAAGGCGCATCTTCCTCCCAGCTTTACACGGTCCTTGATGGCATGGGCATGCGCTACAAGACACTCGAAGACGGCAGCCGTCAGGTTGTCGGCTTCATTCTTCCGGGCGATTTCATCGGCTTGCAAAGCGGTGTCATGGGAGAAATGAAACACACGGTCGAGGCCGCGACCCGGATGACACTGTGTGTGTTCAACCGCTCTGAACTTTGGGATCTCTTCAAGTACCAGCCTCGCCGGGCCTTTGATCTGACCCATGTCGCGGCGACCGAGGAATTCCTCTTGGGCGAAATGCTGGCCGCCGTTGGCCAGATGAACGCAATGACCAAGATCGCATGGGTTCTGAACCGGTTTTACAAACGCCTCACCGCTTTGGGTCTGAACGAGAATGACCAAGTCCCCTTGCCTTACCGCCAGCAGGATATCGCGGATGCCATGGGGTTGTCTTTGGTGCACACGAACAAAACGCTGGCAAAGTTGCGATCTCAGGGGGTGGTTACATGGTCAAGCGAGATGCTGACCGTACATCGCCCCAACGCATTGGCCGAGCTTGGCTTATCCGCAGGCGTGCCTGCCATACGGCGTCCTTTGATCTGACATTACGTCGCGACCTTCGGGAACTCTGCCGCCCACAGCGCGTTCTTTGTTCAACGCAGGAGATAAGAATGTCCACCACGACCAACCACACTCGACACAATTGTCTGCAATCCCTGTTCGACACTCTGATCGACATCAGCCAAGGCTATGAGACCATGATTGAACGGGCAGAGCCGTCTGTCAGGGCGTATGTGACAGACTTCTCCCAACAACATGACCGCGACATCCGCGAGATTGAACGCATTGCCTCGGAAGAGGGGTTTGAACTTGATCGGTCCGGCACTGTCATGGGCGACGTCCACAAGACAGCTGTCAAACTTCGCGACCTCTTTTCAGATATCGACAACGGCGCACTGCAAGCTGTGGCCGATGGCGAAGAAAACGTGGTCAAACGCTACGACGACGCCATCAAAAGCCTCAGCCGCGAAGACACGCTGCACACAATCCTGACCGAGCAGCGAAACGCACTGCGCACCCGGATCGCAACCCTGCCCGAAACAGCGTGATCCAGACCTTTCCAAGGAGGACGACATGAGCACCCCATCCCAAGCATTCGACACCGCAAAGGACCGCGCGGCAGACATGGCAGAAGACGCAAAGTCACAGATGGCGCAGACTGCCCATACACAAGCCGAACACACACGCGATCAAACGGCTGAAACCGCCGAGCAGGCGGCAAGTGCGACGCATGCTGCAAGCCATGAATTCGACCGCGACACGCTTCAGGCCGCAGCGCTTGAACAGGTGGGCGCCCAGATCAACGCAGTGGCCGCACATTTGCGCAACACACCGGTTGATGAAATGGTCGACGATGTTGCTGTTTTTGCCCGCAAAAACCCATTGCTGTTTCTTGGCGGTGCGGCACTGGCCGGCTTTGCTGCGGCACGGTTTCTGAAATCCGGTGAGGGTTCACGCGGCATGGCGGACGATGCCAATGACCCGTGGGCGGGCCACCTCAACCAGACGGCGGATGCCGCATGACCCAGACCACCCCACGTCCAACTGATCTGCGCAGCCTGATCGGCAGTATCCTTGCCGAAGCACGCCTGCTGCTGCGCGCCGAGGTTCAACTCGCTCGGCGCGAGCTGTCCAACAGCGCAGCCCGGGCAGGCACCGGACTTGTGCTATTTGGTCTGGCCGCGTTGATCGCGCTTGTGGGGCTCACGGCCCTTGCGGTCGCTGCCATACTGGGTGTGGCGGCGTTGGGCGTTGCCTATCACTGGGCCGCCCTGATCGTCGCAATCGCGTGCCTGACACTCGCCCTGCTGTTCGTCTTTATGGGCAAGTCGCGCCTGTCCTCGGCAGCGCTCGCACCGCGGCGGACCCTGAAACAAGTCAAATCAGACATCGACGCAGTAAAGGAGATGGCCCGTGCCTAATACAGATCAGCTTGAACGGAATGCAGAAACCCACCGGGCGCACCTGACAGACCAGATCAGCGCTCTGGCCACATCGGTCAACCCGGAAGCAACCGCCAAGCGGGCGGTTGGTCAGACTGCGGATATCGGCCAAAGCGTTACCAAAGCTTTGATGGAGGGCGTAAAACGATCGCCTTCGGGACTGGCGCTTGTCGGGATCGGTGCGGCTGTGATCGCGCTGAATGCAGGCCAGCGCCCTGCGGCGTCACGCCAGCCTGATCCGACAGAGAATATCGACGACCGGATCGCGCGTGCAGACCGAAACATGAAAACGCGTGCGCAGGTCGAAACCGGCCGCCTCGCACAGTCCCCTTCGGCATCGACTTTGCGCAGGTCGCTGGACAAAGGACTGGACCGTTTGCCACCCGACGCCCGTGCCCGTGTCACCGAAGCACGCCTTAAAGTGATCGACGCACAAGAAAAACTCGACCGTCAGGCACGTCGCAGCGCACGCCACGCGCAAGAGGCCCATGAGAGCCAGCCCTTTCTGACAGGCGCCATCGTCGCCGGGATCGGGGCATTGATCGGGGCGTTGCTGCCATCGACCAAGGCCGAAGCAGACCTGATGGGCGCGGCACGGGACAAAATGATGCGCGACGCCGAGGCTGTGCTGCGCAACGAAATGGCCCAGCTTGAACGGCAGGGCAAAGCGGCTGTCGACACCGGCCTTCGCGAAGCCCGCGCCGAATTTTCCGGGACACCCCAAAGCGCATGATGCTGGCACATACCGAACTTCGCACCCGCCTCCAGACAATCTGTATCGTTCTGGTGGCGATGGTGGTGGTGGTGACCGCGATGAAGCTGGCCAAGGGCTTGCTGGCGCCGGTCACGCTTGGACTGATCGTGGGCATCGTGGCCGCCCCCGGCATGCGCCTGCTGGCCCGTTTGGGCATTCCCCGTGCCGTCAGCGCAAGCATCAGCCTTTTGTTTGTCGGCGCTGCGACCGTTTTGCTGATCGCGGGCCTTGGCCCCATCGTGATGGACCTGATCGGACAGGTGCCCCGCATCGAAGACGAAATTCGCTGGTGGGTGATCGACGCCAGCCGCGCCATTCGCGGACTTGAATCTGTACAGATCGAACTTGAGCAAAGCCTCGCAGAAGACGGCAAGGAAGTTGAGGCCGCGATGCCAAGCTTGCTGGACGCCCTGTCGATGGCGCCGAACTTTGCCGCGCAATTGCTGACCTTTGCAGGCACGTTCTTTTTCTTCACGCTGACGCAGAACGAAATCTACGCCACGGTCAAAGGCAAGGCAGCCTCGCTGCGGCAAGCCGACAAGGCCGTATCGCACTATTTCGTGACCGTGGCCGCCATCAACGCGGGCCTTGGTGCTGCGGTCTTTGCCGCGATGACGGTGATCGGCGTGCCGAACCCCATCCTCTGGGGGGCTGCCGCCTTTATCCTCAACTTCGTTCTATATCTTGGCCCCGTCATGTTGCTGGTGGCACTTGCGGTTGTTGGGTTCACCGAATTCAACGGGGCTTACGCGCTGCTGCCCGCTTTGGCCTATCTCATGCTGAATATGACCGAAGCACAGTTCGTGACCCCGACCCTTGTCGGCCAACGCCTTCAGTTGAACCCGCTTGTTGTCTTTCTTGCGATCCTCTTCGGCCTATGGCTCTGGGGACCGATCGGAGGCATCGTGTCGCTGCCTCTTCTGGTTTGGGCGACGGCGTTCATGGCGCACCAACCTCAGCCCGACCCGGCGACCGACGCAGACCTTGCACCAACACAGGCGTGATATGATCCAGACCAAACCGACCTTCCCCGCCCTGCCGATGGAACAGACCGCAGACGGCAATGAGCGCCTTTGTGGGATCGAGATCGAATTCGCCGGTCCAACCGAGCACGAGACCGGCGCTCTTATCGCAAAGGACTTCGGCGGCTCCTTGGTGGATGGCGGCGATCACAGCGTCACTGTGTCCGACACCCGCTTTGGTGACATCGAGGTGGAACTGGACATCACGCTGCGCAAACGCGACGACCTGCCGTTTCTCAAAGAAGGGCTGGACGCATTTCGCGGGCTGATCCCGGTCGAGGTGGTGACGCCTCCGCTCAGCCGCACGCAATTGGAAGAGTTCAACACGATCTGCGCCGGCCTGCGCCGCATCGGGGCGATGGGATCGCGCAGCGGTGTACTGTTGGGGTTCGGCGTACATGTGAACCCCGAAGTGGTGGCCCCCGATCACCGCTTCACACTTGACACGATCACCGCTTACGCGCTGCTTGAACCTTGGCTGCGCGACAAGGAACAGGTCGATACGACCCGACGCATGATGCCGTTCATCGGAGCATGGCCACAGGGGTTGATCTCGGATCTGGCGAACAACGATTATAACAGCCTTGCCAACCTCATGCGCATGGCCGCCGAGCACATTCAGAGTCGCAACCTCAGCCTTGATCTGCTGCCACTCTTCAAACATGCCGAGCCGGATCTGTTCGCCGAATGCTATGACATCGACGACAAAACCGCCGCGCGCCCCACCTTTCACTTCCGCCTGCCCGACAGCCGCATCGACGAGGCGGATTGGTCCCTGCGCCAGCCCTGGCAGTTGTGGCGGCAGGTCGAACTCGTGGCCGCCAATGACACCCTGCTGGCGGCGCTGCGCGATGCATGGAAAACACATGACGCTGCGTGGTTTGAGCGAAAATCCGTCTGGGTCAAAACCATCGACACGCTGCTTCAGGATCACGACGCAAAGGCCGATTTATGAGTCGCCCACTGATTGCCGTGACCACCTCGGCCCGCACCGGCTGGCGGGTGTACCCCCTGATCAATCTGAACCTCTGGATCACCGGCGGGCGCGGCCTGCGGTGGGGCGTGGGCCGGATTGTCGACCTTGAACATGTGGACGGGCTGATCATCGGCGGCGGCGATGACATCGGCCCCGAAATGTATGGTGGCAAGCTTGGCATTTCGGCCAAACTCGACCCCGAGCGCGACGAACTGGAGCGTTGCCTTGCCGAAGCGGCACTGGAGCGCAATATCCCGGTGCTGGGTATCTGCCGGGGATCACAGATGCTGAACGTCGCCCTTGGAGGGACGTTGGATCAGGACGCTTGGACAACCTATGGTGCCGACCGCAAGATCACCACGATCCTGCCCAAGCGCGAGGTCTGTGTTGAGAGTGACACCCACCTGTCGCTGATCAGCGGCGAAAAACCCATGCAAGTCAATGCTTTGCACAGCCAGTCAGTGGATCGGCTTGGCCAAGGGTTGCGCGTGTCCGCTCGTGATACAGGTGGCATGGTTCAGGCCATCGAAAGAATACGCGACCCGTTTGCACTTGGTGTGCAATGGCACCCGGAACACCTGTTCTACGCCCACCGCCAACGCGCCATCTTCCGCGCACTCGTGAGCGCGGCCCGCGCCTATCGCGCCGACCGCAGCCAAACCCACGCCATGCGCCAAGACCTGGCCTGATGCTCGGCCATTGCCTGCAGCGGCGGTGGGGGGGCACGGGATGACCTGAAGGCAGTCCCCCCTTGGCACGCACAGGAAATCCCCCAGAGCGCGGGAATCCTGGCATCCCGACGGAACCGCCCGCCCCGGAGTGGCGTTGAGACACTGAACGTCACATTCAGAGAGGTACGTCATGTCCGCTCCATCCACGAATATCGAAAAGCAATCGAAACGCCATCGCCCGGCCATCTGGGGCATTATCGCGGCAGGTGTTTTCGCAGTCGTGCTGTTCCTGGCCTATCTTGCCAACCTGGCAGCCCAAGGCAATGAGCCGGGTGAAGACACATCCGCACCCGCCGCAGCGGCAACAACGGACGGGTAAGCGTCATGGTCAAAGACCACGGATCGTCTATCAAGAATGACGAAACTTACGAAGCGCTGCGCGAAGACGGCCACAGCAAGGAAGCCGCCGCGCGCATCGCCAACGCGCAGGCGAACCCCGACCAGTCACCTTCCAAGACAGGTGGCAAAGCGTCCAGCTATGAAGACTGGACCAAAGACGATTTGTACGACCGCGCGCAAGAGCTCGAGATCGAAGGCAGGTCCGACATGACCAAGGCCGAGCTTATCGCCGCCCTCCGGGACCGCTGATCCTGCGTGTTTGACCTGCGCAGATGGTGAATCTCTGGAAAGCAAAGCCAGCGCCGCATGAGGCGCATCAAGGAGAAACTTATGGGTATCGAAATCACTGGCATTGGAGGCTTGATCCTCCTTGTTCTCAATATCTGGGCGTTTGTGTCGATCATCGGGTCGCACAACTCCACCGGATCAAAGGTGCTGTGGTGTTTGCTGGTGCTGATCCTGCCGCTGCTGGGGTTTATCATCTGGCTGATCGCCGGGCCTCGCTCCGACTCGGCGCGCGCCTGACGCTATCAAGCCCCGCTGACTGGCGGGGCTTTTTCAATGGCACGCAGCCGGCTCACCGCGCGGCCTGAACGCTCTCGATATATTCCAGCAGCGCGACCAGCTTGCGCGGGGTCGGCGTAAGAACGCCATCACCCGTGTCCAGTGGCACCAAATCCCCCTCAAGCAACGCCCCGAATTCTGGCATGTCCGGCCCGGAAAGCGTTGTTTTGGTGTACCCGTCGATGGTCGACAGCACCTTGACCGATGGGAACGTGCCGCCGTTTCGCACCGAAAGCAGCGTCAGATCCGGCGGCGCTTTGGCCATCGCGCGTGCCATCGGGCCATCGCCTTTGGCGTCTACCCCGTGACACACTGCGCAGTTTTCCATGAACAACGCGCGGCCATCGCTGGCGGCGGGCATTTCCTCCGGCGTGCAGGCGGCGACAAGCGCTGCCGCACAGCTTCCCAATGTCAGACTGATGAGGGTTGGGCGCATTTCGGCCTCCTTGCTCGATTGTGCTCAGAGTGCCTGTCTTTGACCGTTCACGCAACCATCTGCCCAGTGCATCTGTGCAAAGGTGAGTGACAATCGGCGGACCCCGGCGCAGTCTGCACCGGAATCGCGACACACGGAGACCGCCCATGCCGATCTACGCCCTCACCATGCTGGCCGCCGGGATCGGCATCCCACTTCTGGCCGCGCTGAATGCCGCTTTGGGGGTGAGGATCGGATCCCCCGCAGCTGCGGCGATGGTGCTTTTCTGCGTGGCTCTTCTGGCTGCCACCGCGGCCACGCTGATCACCGGCCCACGGGCGCTGGTCAATGTGCCGCTTGCCCCCCGGCATCTGCTGTTGGGCGGGTTATTCGTGGCGTTTTACGTATTGTCGATCACCTATATCGCACCGCATTTCGGTGTTGGGAATGCGGTGTTCTTCGTGCTGTTGGGCCAGCTTATCTCAGCCGCGTTGATCGACCATTTCGGTCTTTTCGGTGCACGGGTCAGTCCGCTGAACCTCACCCGCGCCACCGGGATCGCTGTCATGGCATTTGGCGTCTGGATCACCCAACGCGCCTGAGCAGAGGTCAGTTAACCGTCAGGCTGCTGATCGACGCTCGAATGCGGGTGTCGGTATCGTCACTGTCACCGGACAGCGCCAAGCCCACAAGCGCAGCATCACCGCCCCCAAAGGCGTTGGCATAATCGCGGGACAGGTTGACGCTTTCATTTGCGCTGCCGGTGCCCGACCCGCGCAACACGATCGTCTTGCCCCGATTGCCAAGATAGGGGCTGCTTAACACTGCCCCTCTGTTGTGCGCCCCGCCCCAGACATAAACCAGCACCCGTGCGGCATCATTGGTCAGCAATTGGCGCACACTGGCCCCCTTGAGGGCCTGTGCTTCGGCATCCGGCAGGAATACGAAATAGAGCGCCAGATTGCGGTCATCGCCGCCCTTCTTGCGTAAGTCGGTGGCAGGCACACCTTCTTGCACGCTCCACGACCATTTGGCCGTCGACGCCTCCCAATAGCTTTCCGGCAGCGGACGATACGCCAGCGATACCGAACCGTTCGAAGCGACACTCACAGAGCTGCCGTTGAACCCGTATGTGTTGGACGAGAAAAGCGAGAACTTCTGAGTTTTCCACGATCCGTCAAAAGACACAGGCGCGGCCATGGCAGGCAACGCGGAAAGACAGACAGCAGCAGCGGTAAGCAAACGGAACATGGGCACACCCTTTCGTGGTTGCCTCTGGTCTAACAGCCCGGTGCGATCACTGGCATCAAACGTTCGCGTGAGAGTTATGTCACCCTCTCGTGGCGGTGTTACAGGGCGGTCAGTTTGCCCTGATCCAACCGAATGCGGCGGTCCATGCGCGCTGCAAGGTCCATGTTATGCGTTGCGATCAACGCAGACAGACCTGTTTCCCGAACCAGCGCCATCAACGCGTCGAACACCGTATCGGATGTCGCCGGATCAAGATTTCCTGTCGGCTCATCCGCCAAGAGCACCGAGGGCCGATTGGCCAAAGCCCTGCAGAACGCGACGCGTTGCTGTTCGCCGCCAGACAGGGCTGCCGGCCGATGATGCGCTCGCGTGCCAATGCCCACAATCTCAAGCAATTCACGCGCGCGCGCATCTGCATCGCTGCGCGCAATTCCGGCGGCCAGCTGTGGCAGGACAATGTTCTCTTGCGCGCTGAATTCGGGAAGAAGGTGATGGAACTGGTAGACAAACCCCACCTCGTCCCGCCGCACCAAAGTGCGCCTGCGATCGGGCGCACCGGTTAGATCCGTCCCAGCGATTTCAACTGTGCCGTCATCGGGTGTGTCCAGCAGACCGGCGATATGCAACAACGTCGATTTTCCCGCACCCGACGGTGCCACCAGCGCCACGATCTCGCCCTTGGCAAGCGACACATCCACCCCGCGCAGCACCTCGACCGCTGCCGGGCTACCCGCGTTGTAGGTCTTGGTGACCCCGGTCAATCGCAGCGCAACATCATTCATAGCGCAACGCCTCGACCGGGTTCATCCGCGCGGCGCGACGGGCGGGAAAGATCGTCACGATAAAACTGAGGCCCAATGACAGGGCTACCGCGCTGAGCACATCCGGCAGGCGCAATTGCGCGGGCAATTCGTAAATCCCGCGCACCGCCGGATCCCAGACCCCGCCGCCTGCCACATAGTTCACAAACGAAAAGATCGGGTCGATATAAAGCGCGAAGAGACAGCCAAGGATCACCCCGGCGACAGTGCCCAAGATGCCGGTGAACGCACCACAAATGAAGAACACCCGCAGCACGGCGCCTTCGGTCAGGCCCATGGTGCGCAGGATGCCGATGTCACGGCCCTTGTTCTTGACCAGCATGATCAGGCCCGACACGATGTTCATCGCTGCGATCAGAACGAGGATCGACAGGATGATGAACATCACATTGTCCTCGATCTCCAACGCGCGAAGGAACCCGCCGCTGGCGTCCTGCCATGTCCAGACAAGCGCCCTTTGTCCGGCGGCCTGCACAATCGGCAGCGTCACGCTTTCGACCCGGTCGGGATCGGCAACCATCACCTCGATTTCATCCGCAACGCCTTCGCGGTTGAAGTAGAGCTGCGCCTCGCCAAAGGGCATGTAGACACGGGTTCGGTCAATGTCGTAGCGCCCGGCGGTGAAGACATAGACCACCTCATAGGCCTTGACACGCGGGCTGGTCCCGAAGGCGGTGCGCACCCCGTCGGGCGAGATCAGCTTGACCTTGTCGCCCAGCGAAACACCAAGTTCCCGCGCCACACCCGAGCCGATGGCGATGCCTTCGCCAAAGCGCACCAGATCACCGCGTGCGGTCTCGGGATCAGCAATCCGCGGAATCGTGAGAAGGTCGTCTGGCGAGATGCCGAACACCTCGACCCCGGCGTTTCGGCTGTTGGCGGTGGCCATCACCTGCCCTTTGACCAGAGGCGCTGCGCGGGTGACGCCGGGGACTGCGGCCACGGATTGCGCCAAGGTCTCGTAGTCCTGAATTGTGCGGCTCGAACGGCCAAACTCATCGGCCTGCTGCTTATAGTAAACCGTCACATGTGCGTTGGACCCGAGGATCGTATCGACGAATTCAGCCCGAAACCCAGAACGCACCGCCAAGGTCGCAATCAATGCAAAGACGGCCAGCGTGATGCCGATCAGGCTGATCCATGTCATCACACTCACCCCGCCCTCGGCACGGCGGGCGCGCAGGTAACGCCACGCGATCATCCATTCGAACGGGGCAAAGGGGGGAGGTGTCTGGGCCATGTCGGTCTCTTGCTGCTCTGAGCGATAAGTGGCTGCTTGGCCCCGGCGGGTCAAGGCGCACGGGTTAGGTCCGGTCTGGACCTATTGTTTCGCGCGCGAAACATTGGGTCAGAGGTGCTGACCCGACATTGCAGGACGTGTAGGGCGTTCCACAATGTCCTTCTAAATCGTGCAGATTGCGAACGGTATCTATACATTTTCCTGGCATCATCCCGCCAACGCCTGCGTCTTGCGGCGAAAAACGGCCACAAATGCCGCAGACGGCGATTTCTCCCATGAGACGCAATAAAAATTCAGAGCGCGGTCTCGAGGTTTCTGCATGGTGATTTTCAACAGTGCTTGTTCTGACCCCGCCCGCTTGGCATAGACAGGGGCATGACTGGACCCAGATATCCCGACCTGATCGCCAAACTGCCCTCCTCTGTGCCGTTCGTCGGCCCCGAAGTGCAGGAGCGTCAACGCGGTGCGCCGTTCCTTGCGCGGCTTGGTGCGAATGAAAGCGTCTTTGGCCCATCGCCCTTTGCCGTTGCCGCCATGCAGGACGCGGCAGGGCAATGCTGGCAATACGCGGATGCCACGAATTACGATCTGATCCGCGCCATCTCGGAGCATATGGGTGTGCGTCCCGACAACATCATCATCGGGGAAGGTATCGACGGGTTACTGGGATATCTTGTGCGGTTGCTGGTCGCGCCCGGTGACCCGGTGGTCACTTCGGACGGCGCCTACCCAACGTTCAATTACCACGTTGTGGGCTTTGGCGGGACGCTGCACAAAGTGCCATTCCACAATGATCACGAAGACATCGACGCGCTCATGGCCAAAGCGGCCGAGGTCGAAGCAAAGATCGTCTACCTGTCGAACCCGGACAATCCGATGGGCAGCTGGCACAGCGGTGCCAAGATCGAAAAGGCGCTGGACGCGTTGCCCGATGGCACCCTGTTGCTTCTGGACGAGGCCTATATCGAATTCGCCCCGGACGGCACCGCTCCGACGATCGACGCGGACGATCCGCGTGTGATCCGCATGCGCACCTTTTCCAAAGCTTTCGGCATGGCCGGTGCGCGGGTTGGATATGGCATTGGCGCACCTGAGTTGATCAAGAGCTTCGACAAGGTCCGCAACCATTTCGGAATGTCCCGTATTTCGCAGGCCGGCGCGTTGGCCGCCTATGAAGACACCGCCTGGCTGGATGAGGTCATCGCACTTGTGGCCGAGGCACGCGACCGGATCGCGTCAATTGCCAAGGCCAACGGACTGTCACCGCTGCCCTCTGCCACAAATTTCGTCACCGTGGATTGTGGGCAGGACGGCGCGTTTGCCAAGGCTGTGCTGACAGCGCTGATCGAACAGGGGGTGTTCGTGCGCATGCCGTTCGTGTCACCCGGAGATCGCGCGATTCGGATCAGCGCGGGGCGCCCTGCCGATCTCGACATCTTTGAAACGGCCCTGCCGAAAGCGCTTGAATCGGCGCGCAGATAGGCGCGGCCACTGATCTTCACGAAAAATTTGCTGGTTTGCTTCAGATTCCCACTGACGGAGCAGGGTTCTGCGCTATTCTGTCGCAGAACTGTGTAAGCACCATGAGTGGAGATGTAGATGGATCATCGCCATCCTAAGCGGGTCGAGGATTATACGACCGCCAATCTCGTTTTGATTTTCATCAACCTTTTGTGGATTTTTGGCGTGATCTGGGCCCAATTCGGATTGATGGCCGTCATCCTTTCTGGATGGGTCTTGAACTATGGCGTCACCCGGCTGGCCCAATACAAGGCCAGCCGCGCAATCCAGTGGCCGCGGAAATCAGACGCCTGAAATAACCTTTGCCGCCTCGGTCACCCCGCCCGGCCGGTGCGGAATATTCAAAGTGCCAAGTCCCGCCTCGACCGATCCCAAGAGACCGAGGATCATGTGCGCATTGACATGGCCCATATGTCCAAAGCGGAAGAAACCGTCGCTCATCGGGTCTTCATCGGTCCCCATGCCCAACCCGATCCCCAACGTGACACCAGCCTGATCCGAACACCAGCGACGCAGTTCCTTGCCATGCGGTTTGCCAATGGCCATTGCAGTAACCGCGTGGCTGCGAAGCGCCGGATCAGAGATATTGAGCCGCAAAGGGCCATCTTGCCCCCAATGTTCGACCGCCGCCCAGATCGCACGCGCGAGCGTTGCGTGGCGGGCCCAGATCGCCTCAAGCCCTTCGGTGTGGATCATGTCGAGCGCGGTGCGCAGACCGTAGAGGTGATGCGTCGGCGCTGTGCCACTGAAATATTGGTAGAACGCCTCGGGCGCGGCGCGTGCTGTCCAATCCCAGTAGGTGCTCACATGCTTGAGCCGACGACGCCCCTCGGCCGCCTTGTCATTGAAGAACACAAAGCCCAGTCCCGGCGGACACATCAGCCCCTTTTGTGATCCGGTGAGCGCGACATCGACGCCCCAGGCGTCCATCTCGAACCGATCGCAGCCCATCGCGGCGATGCAATCAGCGATCAGCAACGCGGGATGCCCCAGTTCGTCAAGGATTGCGCGCAGCGGGGCAAATTCATTGCGGTTGGAGCTGGACGTGTCCACATGCACAGCCATCACTGCTTTGTAGGCATGGGCGCTATCGGCCTTCAGCGCCTCCTCGACCCGCGCCAGATCAAAGGTGCCGCCATTGCCGAAATCCAGCACGTCGACCTCGATCCCGCGCGCCTCGGCAATGCGGCTCCACGCCATCGCAAAGAACCCGGTGGCCAACACCAGCACCTTTTCCCCGACGCCGACCGTGTTCGCCAATGCCGCTTCCCACGCGCCATGCCCGTTGCTGATATAGATCGCCACATGCCCGTCGGTGCGCGCCACGCGTTTCAGGTCGCGCACGAGGTTGGGCATCATATCGGGCAGCTCGCCCTCGTAAATATTGGGAGAGGCACGGTGCATTGACCTCAGAACAGCATCCGGCACAACAGAGGGACCGGGAATGGCAAGATACGTGCGACCATTGGCAAGTGACATGAGCAACCTCGAACGGATGGGGGTGTCCTGCAGAAAGGCAGGTTCGGGCGCACCCTACCCCGCCCAGCCGCGCCGTCAATAACGCGCGGTGCTTGCCAGCGCGCGTTGCAGTCTCTACATCCGCGCCTGACGCGAAAGGGACCGAATGCTGGGACGACTTTGGACAAAGATCGAAGATGCAGAACGCAAACTGCGTCGGTCCTTTGGCAAGGACATCACCGATCCCCGTGCGCGGCGCTGGTCCACGTTTCACTACCACGTGTTCGATCACGCCTTCTTGCGCACCTTCTGGACCAATTTCTATGAGATCGCGCCGGGCGTGTATCGGTCGAACCAGCCAACCCATGCGCGGTTCGAGAAATACAAGGCGATGGGCATCAAGACCGTCGTGAACCTGCGCGGCGAAGACAAATACGCCCATTACCTGTTTGAGAAGGAAACCTGCGAGGCGTTGGGCCTGCGGCTTCTGAACGCCAAGCTGCAAGCGCGCAATGCGGTCAGCCGCAAGAAGATCGTGCATGTGATCGACACATTGCGGATCGCAGAGAAGCCGTTTGTGTTTCACTGCAAGTCCGGTGCGGACCGCGCCGGGTTTGTGTCGGCGCTTTATCTGATGGTGTTCGAAAACCAACCTGTCGAAGTCGCGCGCAAGCAGCTTTCGTTGAAGTACATACACCTCGATTTCACAG
Source organism: Marivita cryptomonadis (assembly GCF_002115725.1). Taxonomy (GTDB): domain Bacteria; phylum Pseudomonadota; class Alphaproteobacteria; order Rhodobacterales; family Rhodobacteraceae; genus Marivita; species Marivita cryptomonadis. Next base: position 59,604 of record NZ_JFKD01000013.1, on the reverse strand, counting down.
CGACCGGCGTGCAGGACTACATTCTTGAGGTCTACGCCGCGCGTAACGCAAGGCAACCCATCGGGTTTGAGGACTGGATTCGCACCGAATATGACGCCACCGCGATTCAAGCGGGCTTTAACGGCAAGACACCTGCCGACAAACTGACCCTGCCTGCGGCCATGGTGACGTGACCGAAGCGGCCGTCAACCCGCGCGGACTGCTGCTTTGGGTCTGGCGTGGCTATCTTGCCAAACATTGGCGACTGCTGATCGTCGCGATGGTCTTCATGGCCTTGGAGGGCGGCATGTTCGGCGCGCTGTCCTACATGATGAAGCCGATGTTCGACCGCGTCTTTGTGGGCGGAGAGGCGGACGCGATCATGTGGATCGGTCTGTTGTTTCTGGGCATCTTCGTGGTTCGCGCGGTGGCGAGCATCATTCAGAAGGTGCTGTTGACGCAGATTTCGCAGCTCTCGGTCGCAGATATCCGGCAAGACCTGTTGGCACATCTGATGGTGCTGGACGCGTCCTATCACCAGACCCATTCCCCCGGCTACCTGATGCAGCGGGTCGAGGGCGATGTGGATGCGATCAGCAAGGTTTGGCGCACCATCATAACCGGCGCCGGGCGCGACGTGATTGCCCTTATCTCTTTGTTCGCCGTTGCGATTTCGGTGGATTGGCGCTGGACACTGGTGGCGCTTCTGGGCGTTCCGGTGCTCATCGCTCCGTCGATGGTGTTGCAACGTTACGTGCGCAAAAAGGCGCGGCTGGCGCGCGATGTGGCCGCAAACCTGTCTGTTCGCCTGAACGAAGCATTCCACGGAATCATTCCAGTCAAGCTCAACGCGTTGGAGCGCTACCAATCCGAGCGCTATCGCGTCCTGACCGAGCAACGGGTCAAGGTCGAGACCCGCAGCGCGCTGGGGCAAGCCACGATTCCGGGGCTCATCGACATCATGGCAGGCCTTGGTTTCATGGGGGTGCTGTTTTATGGCGGCAGTGAGATCCTGTCGGGTGAGAAAACCGTGGGCGATTTCATGGCCTTCTTCACCGCAATTGGTTTGGCGTTTGAACCCTTGCGGCGGTTGGGCAACGTGGCTGGCGTCTGGCAGGTCGCGGCAGCCGGGATCGAACGCATCCGGCAAATCCTCGACACTGAACCAACTCTGCGCAGCCCGGCAGCGCCAAAGCCAGTGCCGGCGGGCGTACCCGCCATTGCGCTTGAAGATGTGTCGCTAAACTACGGTGAAACAAGCGTTCTGAACGGATGCAGCTTTACCGCAGAGGCAGGACAGACAACTGCTCTGGTTGGGCCATCTGGCGCTGGAAAATCAACTATTTTCAATGTTCTGACCCGGATTGTTGATCCGTCACATGGCCAAGTGACCATAGGTGGCGTGCCTGTCTCGGAAATGGCGCTGGTAGACTTGCGCGCGCTCTTTTCTGTTGTGTCTCAAGAAGCGTTGCTCTTTGACGATACGGTTCTGGAAAACATCCTGCTGGGTCAACAGAACGTACCCGAGGCCGATCTGAAACGCGCGCTGGATGCGGCGCATGTGTCCGACTTTCTGCCGCAGTTGTCAGACGGCTTGAACACCCCGGTTGGCCCCCGCGGGTCTGCCTTGTCGGGTGGTCAGCGGCAACGGGTGGCAATTGCCCGGGCCCTGCTGCGCAACCGCCCCATCCTTCTGTTGGACGAGGCGACGTCGGCGCTGGACACCGGGTCCGAGGCCAAGGTCCAGGACGCGCTGGACGAATTGTCCAAGGGGCGCACCACATTGGTGATCGCGCACCGGCTGTCGACCATCCGTGATGCGCACAAGATCGTGGTCATGGATCAGGGCCGCGTGATCGAACAGGGCACGCATGACGATTTGCTGGCGCAATCCGGCACCTATGCCGCACTTCACCAGATGCAGATGCGGGATTAACCCAAAAGAGCCGCTTGGGTGTCCTTGTCCCACCCAAGATAAAGCACATCGCCATCGACGATCAGCGGGCGTTTCATCAGCTTTGGATGCGCAATCAGCAAGGCCTTGGGATCGGTTTCCCGCTCTGCAGCGTCCAGTCCACGCCACGTTGTCGACTTTGTATTGAGAATTTTTTCACCAAACTGATTCATTGCCTGATCCAGTATACCTTCGGGTACCGAACTCATTGAAACATCTACCAATTCTGCGTTTGGCAATGCCTTCAATGCCTTACGGCACGTGTCACAATTCTTCAGCCCGTATAGGATCATTTCTCGCTCCTGCGTCTTGCCCAAGACCACTCTGCACCCCTTGTGGAAAAATGTGCGTGGGACTTGTTTTTGGGTGGTTTCGGTCAATTTCAATTATTGTGACGGGGTGTCGCAGAATGTGAACCCGGTCGCAACTGAAGCGGCCCATAGAGGTCTAACGTGACGACAGAAGGAGACACGGGATCATGCCGAACGGTACCGTGAAGTGGTTTAACGCCACCAAAGGCTACGGCTTTATTTCCCCGGAGGACGGCGGCAAGGATGTGTTTGTTCACATTTCCGCAGTGCAGCAATCCGGGATGGAAGGTCTGAGCGACAACCAGAAGGTCAGTTTCGATGTGACCGAAGGGCGCGACGGCCGCTTGATGGCGTCGAACATCACGTCCCTCTAGACCCTCAGGCCGATTGCAACCGCTGCGCCTCCTGCCGGGCCAGACGGATCAATTCAGCGACAAAGGGTTTGTCCGTGTCCACTGTTCGGGTGGCTGCATAAAGCCTGCGCGTGACGCCATTTTCCGTCAAAGGTCGCGTAACATAGTCTGAACTGTACTTGACCTCGCGCACCACCCAATCAGGCAGCACGGACACGCCCCGGTTTGAGGCGACCAACAGCAGAATCACGGCCGTCAATTCCACCTGACGGACAGCAGCCGGTTCCACTTTTGCGGGAATCAGCAACTGGCTGAACACATCAAGGCGCGATCGTTCTACCGGGTAAGTGATCAAAGTCTGCCCGCGGAAGTCCTCGGCATCAACATAAGGTTTTTTAGCGAGAGGATGCGCGGCTGACGCCACGAAAACGGCATTGTAATCAAAGAGTTCCGTGAAGGTGACGCCGGGAATATCCTCCGGATCGGATGACACGACCAGATCAACTTCTTCCTTCTGCAGGGCAGGCAGCGCATCGAAGGCAAGGCCGGGCCGGATGTCGACATCCACATCCGGCCAGCTTTTGCGGAATGCTTCCAACACCGGGAAAAGCCATTCAAAACAGGCATGGCATTCGATGGCAATATGCATCCGACCAGTTGATCCGCCGCGCAGACCTTCGAATTCCGCAGCCAGCGCCTCGACCTGCGGCAAGACCTGATTGGCCAGCCGCAACAGTCGCATCCCCGCCGCAGAAAGCTTCATTGGTTTGGAGCGGCGTACAAACAGCTCCACCCCGGCCTGATCTTCCAGCGCCTTGATCTGATGGCTCAGCGCGGATTGCGTGATGTTCAACTGGTCCGCGGCCTTGGCCACACCGCCATATTCATGGATGGCCTTGATCGTGCGGAGGTGCCGGAACTCGATATGCATTATCAACCATTCTCATGTTGAAGATTAGATTTATGAGTTTGTCTCACAATGCTGCACATGCGACAAGAGCTTCAACGCCATCAAGGATCACGTCGATGACAGCTCCAACCGTTTCATTCGAATTCTTCCCCCCGCAATCTCTGGAGGCGTCTTTCCGCCTCTGGGATACGGTTCAGGTGCTTGCCCCGCTTCAGCCGCGCTTTGTGTCGGTAACCTACGGTGCAGGCGGCACGACCCGCGACCTGACGCGCGAGGCGGTGGCAACCCTGCACAAATCCTCGGGCTTGCCCGTTGCTGCGCATCTGACATGCGTCAATGCCACACGAGCTGAGACCCTTGCCATCGCACAGGATTTTGCAGCAGCAGGCGTGACCGACATTGTGGCGCTGCGGGGCGATCCGCCCAAAGGCTCGAATGGGTTTGTTCCGCATCCCGATGGCTTTGCCTCAAGCATTGATCTGATCGAAGGGCTGCGCGAGGCGGGCGATTTCAACATCCGCGTTGGCGCCTATCCCGACACGCACCCCGAAGCAGCCGATGCAACGGCCGATGTGTCTTATCTCAAGCGCAAGTTCGATGCGGGCGCGTCCGAAGCGCTGACTCAGTTCTTCTTCGAGGCCGACACTTTCTTCCGCTTCCGCGATGCCTGCGAAAAGGCCGGGATCGACAAACCGGTGACACCGGGCATCCTGCCGATCGAAAACTGGAAAGGCGCTGCGCGCTTTGCCCAGCGCTGCGGCACACATATCCCAGCGTGGGTTGTGGACGCGTTCGAAAAAGCGGAACGCGACGGACGTGAAGACCTGCTGGCCACCGCGATCTGTGCCGAACTCTGCTCTGACCTGATCGACGGCGGCGTCGACACGCTGCATTTCTACACGCTCAATCGCCCGGAACTGACGCGCGACGTGTGCCATGCTTTGGGTGTCACGCCCAAATTGACCCTCAAAAACGTCGCTTAACTCGACGCTCCTCCTAAAGCGGCGGTCAGTTTGGCCGCCGTTTCCTTGACCGACGCCCCTAGACTATCAATCCGCTCATCGGGAATCCGGGCAGACGGTCCCGAGATCGACACGCCCGCGATGGGTTCGCCATGCATGTCGAACACGGGCGCTGCGATACAGCGCATACCATCATTTTTCTCTTCTGCGTCAAAGGCATATCCCCGCGCCTTGGTGGCCTCCAGATCGGCTGCCAGCGCTTCGGGTGTGACCAGCGTGTGTTCGGTGAACGCGGTCAGCTTGTGCTTACGGATGATCGCCGCGACCTCTTTGTCGTCCATCTGTGCCAACAGCGCCTTGCCGATACCCGACGAATGCATCGGCGACATCGTGCCCGGTGGGAAAAACGCGCGGATGTTGTGGTGGGTTTCGACTTGGCTCAGGAACAGCACCAACCCATCGCGTGACACGCCCAGATTGGCGGTCTCCTCGGTTTTTTGCATCAACTCGCGCAGGAATGGGCGGGCACGTTCCACAAGCGAGGTGCGGCGCAAGAAGCGCGAACCGATGTGAAATGCCCCTGCCCCAATATGCCAGGTTTGTGCCACAGGGTCGAAGTCCACCATGTTGCGCCCCTCGAAGGTAGACAGCACCCGGTAGACCGTAGCCGGAGATTGATCTAGATCTTCGGAAAGATCGGTCAGCGTCGCACCGCCGCGTTCGCTTAGCCGTTCTAGGATGACCAGCGCGCGGTCCAGAGATTTGATCTTGTTCTGCTCGGTCGTATCACCCCACGCGCGCGGTCGCCCCCGTGCGCGCCGCTCCGGCCCTGTCTCTGCGTTCATGCCAGCCTCTGCGCCCTGAATTGTCTCGATACAAAAAACATTTTTACAATGTGAAAAAATCAGAGTTGAAATGCAAGCGTTAACGCACAGGTTCTGCGGCAACAGGCAAAGGACAGTCACATGCGTATCGTCATCCACGGCTTTGGACGGATTGGCCGGGTTATCCTGCGGCAAATCCTGACCAGCAAAGCCCATGCGGATATCGACGTGGTGGCGGTCAATGACCTCGCACAGCCTGACACATGCGCGTATCTCTTCAAATATGACAGCGTGTTCGGCCCCCTTCCCGGCGGCGTCACGTTGCAAGGTGGCGCCTTGCAGGCCGGAGGGCGGTCCATTCCGTTGCTGACCGGCGTCAAGATAACCGACCTGCCGCTGGCAGACGTCGACCTGTTGCTCGACTGCACCGGGGCCACCAAGGACCGCGCCACCGCAGAGGCCGCGTTGACTGCCGGTGCACGGGCGGTTCTGATCTCAGGTCCTTCAGATATTGCCGACATGACCATCGTCAAAGGCGCGAACGATAACCAGATTGACGATCATCGCATCGTGTCGAACGCCTCTTGTACAACCAATGCGCTGGCCCCGCTGCTGCGGGAGCTGGACACACGTTTTGGGCTGATCCAAGGCCATATGACCACGATCCATTGCTATACCGGCAGCCAGCCGATGGTGGACGCGCCGCGTGGACCTGACCTTGCCCGCAACCGTGCAGGCGCTGTCAGCATGGTGCCCACCACCACCAGTGCGGCCAAGCTGATTGACCGGGTGTTGCCTGATTTGGCCGGTCGTGTGACAGGAGCAGCCGTGCGCGTGCCTGCGATCAGCGTGTCGGCGGTAGACCTTGTCGTGCGTCTGACCACGCCCCCGAAAGACCCCGCGAACGCGCTGCGCGAACTGGCCGAGGCCAATCCAGTGATCGGCCTTGTGGAAGACCCCTGCGTGTCGGTCGACCTGCGCGCCCGAACCGAGTCCCTAGTAATCGCGCCAAACGAGACGATGGAAACAGGCGATCAGATCCGTATCTTCGGCTGGTATGACAATGAATGGGGCTTCTCGGCGCGTATGCTGGATGTCGCGCGAATGATGCACCAGCGCGGCACATAACGCGAAATTCTTGCCAGAACACGCCGTTTGGCCTCTAATGCTTGGCAAAGCACAGGCAAACATGCCGACCCGAGGCCATCGGAGCAGCAGATGGGCACTGAGACCGAGATCACCGTCACAGACGGGGTGGCGCAGATTGCGCTGACCGCCGGACCATCCGCCCGCCTGACCATTGCGATGCTGACCGCAATCGACACGGCAATTGATCACCTGAGCGAGGATGACGGCGTCGAGATCATCGTGCTGCGCTCTTCAAGTTCAACGTTTCCTTCTGGCATCACCGCACCCCAAGGCGGCGGCGATGACACGGACAATCTGCTGTCTGGTGTTTGCCGCCGGATAGAGCTTTGTGCAAAACCGGTGATCGCCGTTCTGACAGGGGCTGTTGTCGGCGGCGGTGTGGAACTGGCTTTGGCTGCGCATTACCGGCTTATCCACCAGCAAACCCGCATCGGATTCCCAAATGCCCGGCTTGGCCTTGTTCCCAGCGCCGGAGCCACGCAGCGCCTTCCACGGCTCTTGGGGGCCGAAGCGACGCTTGAGCTATTGATCGGTGGCGCGCTGTTGCCAGTGGCAGGTGGCACATTCACCCCGCTGGCCGACCTGCTGTTTGACGACACGCCAGAGGCAGCTCTCCAAAGCTTCATCCGTGACATGCGCTCCAACAGCACTGCTCCAAGGCCCACCGCAGACCTGCGGACCGGGTTCGCCGATGCAAGCGCCTATCAGGCGGCGCTTACGCGCGCGCGGGAAGGCATATCCACCTCGCCCGAATTGGCCCCCAAGAAAATCCTTGCGGCGGTCGAAGCGGCGATGCTCTTGCCCATCGACACCGGCCTTGCCTTCGAAGCGGCTGCTGCCGAAGACTGTGCCGACACTGAGCAGTCCAAAGCCCTGTCGCACCTGTTCCACGCCGAGCAACGGGTCGCGGCACAAGTTCGGCGCAACGACCTTCCCGAGATATCGACGATAGGCGTTCTGGGCGGCAGCGCGATTGCGATTCAGATCGCGCAGGCAGCACTTGAAGCCGGGATTCGCGTCAACTGGTTCATCAAAGACCCAGCCCAGCAACGCGATGCGGTCGGCCATTTGCGTGGCGCTTTGCAACAGGCGGTTCAGGCAGGGCGCGTGTCGAACGATCGTGCGCAGCGCAGCTTGCAGAACTTGCACCACGGCGACGGGTCCGACATTCTTGAAGGGGCGCAGATTGTCTTGCGTGCAACCCGCGGCCAGCGCGGCGCACCAGTCCCAAAGGGCACCGTGATCGCGCATTGCCTCCCGGGCGTGGATGCCCGACTGTCGCTGCAATTCGCCGCCCCCGCCTCAAGCGGACGTTTGGTCGAGGTGATCCTCGGCCCCGAAGCGACCGATGACGACCGCCGCCTTGGCCTTGCACTGGCGCGCCGCATGAACAAGCTGGCCATAGTCCAAACCACACCGGGAGCGGGACTGCATGACCGGCTGCTGCAAACGCTTTGGCGCGCAGCGGATGCGCTGGTCGATCTGGGGCAATCCCCTTTTACAATAGATGCGGCTTTACGTGATTGGGGCATGGTCCATCCGCCCTATGATCTGGCCGACAGAACGGGCCTAGACGTGGTCGCCCGCCACCCCCGTGCCGAGGGCGCACAGAACTGGTCCGGGCTTCTTGTTCAACTCGGTCGGCAAGGGCGCGCCACCGGGCGTGGCTTTTATCACCACGGGACCGACGGTCCAACGCGGGATGCAGAGGTGCAGCACAAGATCAATGAACGCCGTGCGCCACAGTCGAACATGCCAGCCGATCAGATCACCCGGCTGGTGATCGGCGCTCTGGCCAATGCTGGGGCCAAAGCTCTGCGCGACGGCGTGGTGCCGCGCGCGGCCGAGATTGACGTGCTGTCGGTCTTTACCCATCTCATGCCGAACTGGCGCGGTGGCGTGATGCACGCAGTTGGCGCGCAAGGGCTGCTCAGGACCACCCGCGCGATGGAGGCGCTGGACCACCCGGACGGCGACCTTTGGACGCCGGATACGGTCTTTGCCGAGCTCATCAAATACGGCCGTAGCTTCGACAGCCTTTAGGGCGTGCAGGACTCACGACGCTGTAAGTGGCGTTTCTCCGCCGAAAGGCAGATTATTTATCCCTTCCTTTTGGGTCTTGTGAAAAAGACATTACCTCGTTTCGAGGTGGGACGCTCCGTTCACAAAAATGTTCAGACGGAATGACTGTCCCGCGCCGTGTAGGTCTTAGTTAAATTTTTCGAAGGTATCAAAACATGACGTCACCACAGCACTCACGCCGAAGCTTTGTTCACACAATCCTTGGTGCGATCGGTCTTTCGGCTTTGGCAAAACCGGCTCTCGCCGCCGATCTGACACCGCGCGCGACCGAAGGGCCGTTTTATCCCACCCCCGCCATGCGACGTCCCGATGTGGACAATGATCTTGTCAAAATCCTTGGGTCCGTCAGAGAGGCTGGAGGCGAAGTCTTTATTCTGAGGGGCCGGGTTCTCAATAGCGCAGGCGAACCCCTTGTGGATCATCGGATTGAGATTTGGCAGTGCGACATGAACGGAAAGTACCTTCACACTGGAGACCGGCAGGCCATCGACTTCGATCCCGCATTTCAGGGCTTTGGCCATGACATCACCGGCCCCGATGGCAGCTACGAATTCCGCACCATCAAACCTGTGACGTATCCTGGCCGCACGCCACACATCCACGTCAAGGTCTTTGACGGTGAAACAGAAGTCATCACGTCGCAATTCTATATCGAAGGGCATCCTGCCAACACCCGCGACCGCATCTTCAATCGATTGTCCGACAGCCAAGCAAGCGCGGTTTCGATGACCTTTACAATGACGGACAGGGGCGAAGAGGCAGTCGTCGACGTGGTCGTCTGATCGCCAATCGCTCAGCCAAGCAACTGCACCGCGTCAATCACCCGAGAAAGATTCCAACGATAACCAGCATCAGGCCCAGCACGGACACAAAAAGCGACCCGAGGTTTATCGGCATCACCTTTTTGACCTCATCCCGCAGTTCTTCGTCGCCGAGGCCCGCCTTGCGCGCCCTGTTGACCCGCAGGATGCAATAGACCAGCCCGCACAGGCCCGCAAAAGACAGCGCCGCGCCCGACCAGATCAGTATGTCCATGATAAGCTCCCGCGTTGGTCTTTGCCACCGCGGCGGTAATTCATCCCCCGCCCGCTGACAAGCCCTTGAAGGCCCGCGCCGGCACCGCTACGACACCATTCAGACCGAACAGGAGCCGGACATGGACGACAGCGCAATCGAAGCCAACTACCGCGTCACCGCAGATGAGCTGCGCCAGTTCATCGAACGGATCGAACGACTGGACGCGGAAAAGAAAGACATTGCCGACCAGCAGAAAGAGGTCATGGCCGAAGCCAAAGCACGCGGCTACGACACCAAGGTGATGCGTAAGGTGATCGCGCTGCGCAAACGCGAACCTGATGACATCGCAGAAGAAGAAGCTGTGATGGAGATGTACAAAGAGGCGCTGGGAATGTCCTAAAACAGACTGGTCAAAGGCTCGAGCTCACGTTCCAGCCAGTGCCCAAGCTGTATCCGCCCAAAACCCGGTGCCGCGCCAAGTTTGTAAAAGTGGTCCGCATCGGATTTGCGCTCGTCCCATTTCAGAGACTTAGGCCCTTTGCCACGCCCGCCTTTAGACGTGCTCTCATAGGTGCTGCCGTTGATGACCAGCCAGACATGGCCAACTTGGTCCTTCAATGAATTACCGGCCGAATCCCGCATCACTGCACCGGTCTCATCACGTTTGGCAATCGTGTCGCGAAAGCCAATCCGGACGATGTCGTCCCGCAGCTCCGCCTCTTTCAAGTAATCCGCCACAGTATGTGACGCATCGCTCGCGATCTTGCTTCTCTGGGTAACGCTGCCTGATGGCAGATTCACGTTATCCGTCGTCCCATGATAGATGACGTATTCGACAAAACCGGAACAATCGAGTTGTCGGATGTCAGAAACTCTTCTTGTCAAAGGCCGGACCTTTCCCACCATTCCGCGCATTTCGTATCGGATGGAAGAGGAAAGCAGCTTGTCCAAAACGGTTACGAGTTTATTCGCGTCAAATTGCATGGCGTATCCCACCGCAAAACTCAAAAAATGGTCGAAGTAATAATAATCCTTTCAACCTATGGTCGCCTGGGATTTCAGTCAACGCCTGAGCTGATGGCGCTCACGGCGCGATCAAGGTCACACTCGGCATACGACCGATTTCGAACAGGTCTTCCTCGTATTGATCGGTCAAGTCCTGCACCAGATCGGCATCCCAGTCGGGAATGTCACATTCATGCTCCACCTTGGACGCATCGGCATATTTATCGAGAAACGCCACCATGACGCGGCGAATCTGCACTTCGTTCAAGTCTGGTTTCTCGGCCAGATACGCTCGAAACCGCGTCATGCCTTCCTGCGACGTGATGTCGGCCATCCGTGAATAGGCCCCAATGATCGGGTGGGTCGGCTCCAATCCCGCGAATTCGCGGACCAGTTCGCCCCAAACCAGTGGGCTGTCCTCATCGCACCATACCGTGACGGGCACCCCCGGCACAGCCTCGGTGATGCGCGCAATCAGCCGTGACCAACGGATTTGCATCGGGTCCAGCCCGTGCAACACCTCTGACAGCGTTCCCAGCGGTGTCGCCGCAAGAAGCGCCGGCAAAAAGGTCGCCGGGTTGCGCAAGCCAATAAAGATCTCGATCGAATCTCCGGCGAATATCTCTTGCAAAACACGCAACCGCTGCTCGGCCTTGCGATAGACCATCCCTCCCTGAAAGGCGATCTTAGGCACTGAAAACAGGTTCTCGTGCGATAGGATCATCCGGTCCACGTGATCTGCCGCATCATCAAGAATACTGTCGAGAAGAATATCCCGGCTGCCCGGAGCCGGACGCGCATCCCCCAAAGCGTTCAACATCTCCGAGATCAGCTGCCGGTACTTGCCCGGCCCGGGAACCGCGACACCCGAAGCCTTGAAGCCATCGCGGTTGCGCAACAGTGTCTTGAACAATCTGTCGCTGTCAGTCGCGTGTAGACCAGTATGAAGGACGACCTGCATCAGTTTTCTTTTGTCTCGCTGCCCGCGCTCAGTATACGCCCCCACACAGCGAAGAAAACCGTGTTCCGGCCTCGGAAAGAAATCGCAAAATTTCGCCAGATTGCCTCTTGCACAGCCGCGCGACACTCAGTAATCACGCCTCCGGAGCCCCTATAGCTCAGCTGGTAGAGCAACTGATTTGTAATCAGTAGGTCCGCGGTTCGAGTCCGTGTGGGGGCACCATTTCACCAACATCGCATAGCCAGCGCTTAGGGCACCGGAAATGCTGATATCAGTACCCGATACGTGATCAGGCGAGCGGCGCTCTTGGTCACGTGTGGTGCCTGCCCGTTCTTGATCAGATCGAGTTCAATGAGCCCGTGCTCGCCGAAGCGGACGCGATCTTGCTCAAGTCAAGTTTCATGAACGTCAAGCCTCGTCGAACAACCCAATTGGCGTCAACCCATGCGCTGCATGCGCGCCACCATGTGTCGATCTGTTCTGCGGAAGGCTCAAAAGGTCGGACGGGCGGGATCTGGTGGTGGGCCAGGTCGCATGTTGAGTAATCAGGCGTTCCCTGCTTCATCCAGATGACACGGCAGATCCGAAATTGGCCGCCATAAAGCGGGCCGCGGATCGCCTGTTCGCCAGAGTGAAACCAACAGATGCTTGCATCGGCGTTTCGCCCAGCCGGGCTGCGCGCCACAAACGTCAAGGGAACGTCGAGACGCATCATCAATTGACGTGTGTGCGGATCAAGGCTGGAGCTTTGATGCCCGGCTGTAATGGCGGTATCGACGTCAAAACATCCGGGCAGCCAGCGTGTTTTCTTCGGTGGAGAAAAGAAACTCGACACCATGCCCAAAACACTCGTGTCCGGTTTGCCTTGCATGGTGTAGGTTGGGATATCGTCTTCTCCCTCCGACACCAATTTGCCATCGCGCATTTCCGGATAGCTGAAATGCGACCCTGCAAATCCTCGATACCAGACCAACTCATCTGCAATATATTGCCGATAAAATTTTGTGAACTCGCTCCGTTCGAACCGTTCCATGATGGTGTAAACGGTGTCCGTATCGCGGATGATGGAGGCATCGGGATTGTTGGCAGATTCGCTCAAAGCCTGAATTGACACGTAAAGGCGGGTCGCTTTGACCACCAAAATGCCAGCCCATCTGGTCGGCATCAACTCGATGATCGTTGTATTATCAAGATAAAGGATTTGGCGCATGAGGGACCTCCAGCCGTCGCGTGGTCACACAGTCCGAGCGCGACGACACTCGAACTGCCACACTCTGTGGTTGCAAGGGCTCTTTGGCAATCAATTTTATGCATGCCCCGTCACATACCAACCCCATCCGTACCGCGCGACGGCAAACTGCCCACACTAGCAGCGCGGCGCTTAGGATGCGGGCGAGGTCGTTCCCTCTGCCCGCTTGAAGAACGCATAGTAGAACACCGGGGCTGCCACCAGCGTCAGCACGGATGCAAAGGCAAGACCGCCCATGATCGTCACCGCCATCGACCGGAAAAACGCGTCCCAGATCAGCGGCAGCATCCCCAGAATGGTCGTGGCCGCTGCGAGAACGACGGGGCGCAGACGCGAGGTCGAGGCCTCCACGATGGACGTTTGCAAGTCCTGATCCGGCTTTTCGGCGCGCACGATGTCGATCTCTTCCACCAGAACAATGCCGTTCTTGATCAGCATCCCAGACAGCGACAGCAGCCCCAGCAATGCGGTGAACGTGAACGGAAACCCGGTGCCCAACAGCGCCAGACTGACGCCGTTCACGGACATGGGCACCAACAGCCAGATGATCAGTGGTTGCCGCAGCGCGTTGAACAGGAGCACGGAAATCACCACCATTATGATCAGGCTCATCGGCAATTGCCGCCCAAGGCTGGCCTGTGCGTCGGACGAACTTTCCAGCTCTCCGCCCCATTCCATCTTGTAGCCGGGGGGCATCTCCATTGCCTCGATGGTGTCGGTCACCTCGGCCTGCACCTGTGCCGCGGTCAACCCTTTGACGACATCGGCGCCGACTGTGATTGTGAGCAACCGGTCACGCCGCATCAGAAGCGTGTTCTGCGCTTCGAATGAAAGACCGTCTGTCACCTGCTCCAGCGGCACAAAGCTCTGCGCATTCTGCGAGTAGACAATGTGATCTGTCAGCGCGAGTCCCGCTTCAGGATCTGCGCGCAACACAATGGGGATTTGTCGGTCGCCTTCGCGATAGACCGCAGACTCAATGCCCGTGGTTGCAAATCGCAGAATCGTGGTGATGTCGTCGCGGGTAATCCCCGCCTCTTGGGCGCGGTCCGTGGCATAAACCGGCTTGAGCACCAGCTCTTGTTCGCGCCAGTCAATGCGCGGCGCGACGATGTTGTTCGACGCCGCCGTGAACCGCGCCATCGCGTCATCCGCCAAATCGCGCAGCACCACCGCATCCGGCCCAGAAAAGCGCACTTGAATTGGATCACCACCACCGGGGCCAAAGGCCAAACGCTTGGCGCGGAATTCACCCTGCGGCAGGTTTTCGGCCGCGAACATCTCAAGCTCTTCGATCAGCGGCGCGATCTCCTCGATGGAGTTGGTCCGCACGATGATGTGGCCATAGCTCGGGTTCGGGTCTTCGGCCTGATAGGTCAGCATAAACCGATCCGCACCGCGCCCGACAAAGGCAGAGGCCGACACCACGTCGTCCTGCACGGCCAGCCAATCTTCGAATACCATCAGATCACGCGAGGTCTCGTGGATCGACGCGCCCTGCTCCAGCTTGTAATGCACGAAGAACAGTGGCGTGTTGCTGTCGGGAAAGAACTGCTGCTTGATCTGGCCGAACAGCATGAAGCAGACAACCGTGATCCCTATCAGACCGACGATCACCAGCCACCACGCCCGCAGCGCGCCGCGCAGGACCGACCCGTAAAGACGGAACATCAGGCCGCCATAGGCATCATCATCTCCCGCAGCACCGCGTTTGAAGAAATAGTGCCCCAACAGCGGTGTTGCCGTCAGTGCCAGCACCCATGAAAGCAGCAGGGAAATCCCGATCACAGCGAACAACGAGAACAGGAATTCCCCCGTCGCGTCGGGACTGAGACCGATGCCCGCAAAAGCCATGATCCCGATCACGGTCGCCCCAAGCAACGGGATCTGCGTCTTGCTTGCCGCTTCATCCGCCGCCGCGCGGCTGTCTTTGCCCCGGCGCATGGCGATCTGCATCCCCTCGGCCACAACGATGGCGTTGTCCACCAGCATCCCCATTGCGATGATCAACGCACCCAAGGAAATCCGTTCCATCTCGATCGAAAAGAGCGCCATGAAGAACAGCGTGCCCACAACCGTCAAAAGCAGAGTCACGCCGACAACAACCGCAGCCCGCCACCCCATGAACAAAGCCAGCACGATCACAACGATGGTGACCGACATGGCAAGGTTGATCAAAAACGCGTTTGACGCTTCCTCGACCACCACGTGTTGCTGATAGATCGGCTCCAGCGCGACCCCCACGGGAATTTGCGGCGCCAACTCGGCCAGCTTGGCATCCGCGCGCTTGCCCACATCGACGATATTCTCGGACCCGATTCCGGCGATCCCAAGCGTAAACGCCTCGACCCCGTTATGACGGATGATCAGGTCCGGCGTGTCCTCGCGGGCGCGACGCACATCGGCAAAGTCGAAAAGGTTAAGAACCTCACCACCGACGCCAACGGTTAGACCGGCAATCTCTTGCACCGTGTCATACCCATCCGGCCCTTGGATCAGCGTGCGCCCATCCACATCTTGAATCGACCCACCATCCACAACCGAATTGGCAGTTGTGAGCGCGCTTTGAATGGCCGTGGGCGGGATGTTGAGGTTGGTGCTTAGAACAAGGTCCGGTTCGACATAGATCACCTCGTTCGGCACACCCGACAGCGCCACGTCCGCAACACCCTCGACGGTCAACAATTCGCGCCGCAGGAAGGTGGACAGCTCGTAAATCTCGGCATCGGAAAAACCCGGCGCGGTCACCGCATAATAGATGCCGAACACATCCCCGAATCCGTCATTCACAAACGGCCGTCCCGTTCCCGAAGGAAGGCGCGCCGCAGTCACCCGGTTGCGCAGCTTGGTCCAGATCTCGGGCAGTTCTTCGCCGTCATACTGGTCTTTCATATCAACGCTGATGCGTGACAGACCGGGCTGGTTCACCGACCGGACTTCCTTGACCTCCGACATCTTCTGGATTTCGGATTCCAGAGGCTCCGTCACCTCTCGTGCCACCTGCTGCGCACTGGCACCGGGGTATTCCGTGACCACGACGGCGGTCTTGATGGTAAAAGCCGGATCTTCCAAACGGCCCAAAGCAAAAAAGCCCCAGATGCCCCCCAGCAGGGCAGCCAGCATGATGAGCCACGTGATGATCGGGCGGTCAATCGAGGATTTCGCGATATTCATGGCCCAGCACTCAGTTCGAGAACCCGGTGAACCGCTTTACGCGATCCCCGTCGGTCAATTGGCTGGCCCCGCTGGCAACGATCTCTTTCCCCGGCTCCAACCCGTCTGTCACGCGCACATCCCCGCGAATGGTCGGCTCGACCGTCACGGGGCGCCGGGCCACTGTGCCCTCGTCCGCTCCTGTCGGCGTAAACACCATCACGGTTGTGCCGCCGTCATTCGTCGTGCTGACCGCCGACGCAGGAATGATGATGTCCGGCGATCCACCGTTCAGCGTGGCATACACCGTCACTGACGATCCCGGCAGGATCGTCTGCCCCTCGGGCGGCGTCATGCCCAAGGTGATCTGATAGGTCTGACCGACCTGCGATGTCTCGGCGTTGAACTCGCGCGGCGTTACAGGATAGCGGGTGTCCTGCGTGGGAAACTGCGCCCACAGCTCTATGCTGGGGTCGGTGCCTGCGCGCTGAAACAGCACTTCCGGCACCTCGATTTCGATCCGAAGATCGGACATGTCGTGCAACCGCGCAACCGGTGTCCCGGCCGCAATGGTCGAATAATTCGCCACATTCCGTGCCGCGACCAACGCATCAAAGGGCGCCAGCAGCGTCGCGTTGTTCAACTCACGCTCGGCATTGCGAACCGCGATATCAGCCAGTTGCAACGAGGTTTCGGCATCGTCCACCGACACTTGGCTCACGGTACTGCCCTGCAATTTCTGCAAGCGCTCCACCGTCCGGTTGGCCTGATCCTTCTGCACCCGCGCCTGATCCAATGCCAGCTCGAATGGCTCAAGATCAAGCTGCGCCACCACCGTGCCCTTTTCGATCCGCGCGCCTTCGATCAACGGCAACTCGACGATCTGCCCGCCGACCTGAAACGCCAGATCGACAGTCTCCCGCGCCACAACATGGCCGAAGAACTGCCGCGTTACGGCACCATCCGCCGATTGCACTTCGATGATCTTGGCCAAACGCATGTCCTGCGCCATCAAGGCCACAGGGCTGAATACCAGAAAAAGAATAACAAACAGACGGCCCATGACAGATCTCCAGATTTGGCGCGAGGCTACCACGGCAACGATCTATGTCCTGTGACGTTCCCGTAAAACTTTGCAACTATCTAAACTGATCAGTTCAGTTTGCCAGATCTAATCCTGCGCGAATCCATGAAACATCTGTGCGCAGATGCGCAGGTGTCTGGTCAGTACAGCCAGAAAAGCGTGATCGCCGGGAACAATACCAGCAGGATGACCCGCACCAGATCCGACGCGACAAACCAGATCACCGCCTTGTAGGTCTCCATCATCGGGGTATTGCGATCCATCGAATTGATGATGAACAGGTTCATCCCCACCGGCGGCGTGATCAGCCCCACTTCGACGACGATCAGGACGAGGATACCAAACCAGATCGCCACCCATTCAGCCTCGATCCGGTTCGCCATGCCTTGGGTGACGCGAATATCCAAGGCCTGCATCTGCTCGCGGGTCAGTTCAATCCCGCCAGCGATTGCGGCATTGATCGACCCCAGCATATCTTGCGTCATCCCATCGGGAATACCCGCCGCCAACACCTCGCGCGCCGCATCCGCCTGCATCACTGCCAGATCGACAAAGCCGAAATCCATGACCGAGATGACCGGGAAGAAGATCGGGATGGTCAGCAGGATCATCGACAAGCTGTCCATCAGGCAGCCAAAAACAAGGTAGAACAGAAGGATCAGCGACAGCACCATGAACGGGCTGAGGCCCATCTCAACGACCCAGTTCGACAATTCCTGCGGCACCTGCGTCAGCGCCAGAAACCCGTTGTAAAACGCAGCTCCCAGCACGATGAAAAAGATCATCGCGGTGCTGACAGCCGTTTGAATGATGCTCTGCTTGAACACGTCCCAGCTCAGGTTGCCGGACAGCAGCGCAATCAGCCCGGTGCCCGCAGCCCCCACAGCCGCGCCTTCGGTCGGCGTGAACCAGCCAAGATAAATCCCGCCAACCACCAGCCCGAATACCAGCAAGACAGGCCATACGTCAATCAACGCCCGCATCCGCGCGCCATAAGGCACAGGGTCACGATGCCCCGCAGCTTCGGGATGTCGACGCACATACAGCGAAATCGTGATCATATAGCCGATGGCGGCCAAAACGCCGGGAATGAACGCCGCCAGAAACAGTTTCGCAATGTTCTGTTCGGTCAGGATCGCATAGATCACAAGGATCACCGACGGCGGGATCAGGATGCCCAGCGTGCCACCCGCCGCCAAAGTCGCGGTCGAGAACCCGCCGGAATAACCGTTGCGCCGCAGTTCCGGCAATGCCACCCGGCTCATTGTAGCCGCAGTCGCCAGCGACGATCCGCAGATCGCGCCAAACCCCGCACAGGCCCCGACCGAGGCCATGGCAACGCCCCCTCTGCGATGGCCCAGCCATGACTCCGCCGCCTTGAACAAGGCCTGCGACATGCCCGACAGCGTCGCAAACTGCCCCATTAACAAGAAAATCGGAATAATCGACAGCGAATAACTGGAAAACGTAGAATATGTCTCGGACTTCAACCGCGCCAGAACCACGTCGGGACTGCCCAACGCCAGCCACAACCCGCCAATCCCGCACAGCATCATCGCCAACCCGATCGGTGCGCGCAGAAAGATCAGCACCAGCAGCACCGGAAAAGACCAGATACCCAGTTCGAGCATACTCATGTCGCGTCCGCCCCCGATTCCGGCAGGATCGTCCGCCCTGTCGCCGCATAGCTCACACGCCCCACCGAGCAGTAAAGCGCAGTAACCGACGCCACTGCGGCGGCCACGAAACTGGCCCCATAGGCCCACCAGATCGGAAATTGCAGCAGGAAAGTGGTCTCGCCATTGCCCATCTTGTCCAGCAACCCGGCGCAGAGCCGCCACGTGATCAGCCAGATCACCAGGGTCAGCACCACGTCCCAGAACGCGATCAACCACGCATTGGCCTTACCGGAAAGCCGCGACGTGAACACATCCACCGTCGCGTGGCCCGCATAAAGCTGGCAAATCGGCAGGAAGGCAAAGATCGAAAACGCGATTCCCGCTTCGACCAGTTCGAAATCCCCGGTCACCGGCCCAACGCCGCTGGCGATCAAGCCATCGGCAAAGCTTTGGGACAACGATGTCAGCCAGCCGGAATGTCCCATAGAGTTCAGACCACGCCCGAACACGGACACGCAAGTCAGCAGAACAAGCGCCACCATGACGATACCACCAAGGATCGCCATGGCCCGCGCGAGGCGTTCGATCGCCGTCTTCATGCCGCTCTGCCCCTCGCCGTCTTGCGCGCCGCCCAACCTTTTGGCCGGGCGACGCTGCACGCTTTACTGCGTGTTGTGCTTTTGCAAAAGCTCATTCGCCCGCGCGATCAAGGCATTTCCGTCGATCCCCTTCTCATCCATCTCGGCGATCCACTCGGCGGTTGTTGCCGCCGCCGCTTCGCGCCACGGACCCGCATCCGCTTCAGAGATAGAGATCAGGTTATTGCCCATATCCAAAGCCGCCTCGCGGCTCGGGCCATCATCCAACTGCATCTGCGTGCCTGCCATGCGGCTGAAGTCGGCCCCCGACTGGGAATCGATCGCCGCCTTCAGGTCATCCGGCAGGCTCTCGTATTTTTCCTTGTTCATCGCGAAGATAAACGTGGTGGTATAGATCGCGTTGCCTTCAAACTCGGTGTGGTTCTCCACCAGTTCCGCAACCTTCAAAGCGCCGGTCACTTCCCACGGGATCACGGTCGCATCGACCACCCCTTTGGACAGCGCCTCGGGAATGGCTGGCACCGGCATACCCACAGTGGTCGCGCCCAGATTGGTGAACAGCTTGTTCGTCACCCGCGTCGGCGCACGCAGCTTCACCCCGTTCAGGTCCCCCGGCACCTCAATCGGATCGGCAGAATGGATCACACCGGGGCCATGTACCCACACGCCCAGAACTTTGAAATCGGCAAAGTCCTGATCCATCATCTGCTCTTCGACGAGTTCCCAATAGGCCGCCGACATGTCGCCTGCGTCCGTCATGGTGAACGGCAACTCGAACACTTCGGCCCGCGGGAAACGCCCCGGCGTGTAACCCGCCACTGTCCAGATGATATCGGCCACACCGTCAATCGCCTGGTCGATCAGCTGCGGCGGCGTGCCGCCCAACTGCATCGACGGGAAATGCTGGATCTCGATCCGTCCACCTGATGCTTCCATCACCCGGTCTGCCCACGGCACCAACACGTTCTTCGGCACATTGGCCTGCGCCGGCAAGAACTGGTGCATCCGCAACGTGACCTCTTGGGCAAACGCCCCGGTTCCCAGCGTCAGCGCCAGTGCCGTTGTCCCAGCGAGCTTGAGAAATGCGCGCTTGATCATGGTAATCTCCTCCCTTTTCTCTGAGGGCATAAACGCACGAAGCTCACGCAGATTCCAAGGGAAATCTAGCCGCGACCGATATAGGGCATGGTGGTCGCCATCACCGTCATGAACTGCACATTGGCATCCAGCGGCAGGCTGGCCATATGCAGCACCGACGACGCCACATGCGCCACATCCATCACCGGCTCCACCGGAGTTCCGGCCGCTTCGGCCTGCGCCCGCAACCCGTGCACAATCTCGGTCTCCGCATTGCCAATGTCGATCTGCCCGCAGGCAATGTTGAACGCTCGCCCGTCCAACGACAGCGTCCGCGTGAGCCCCGTAATGGCATGTTTCGTCGCCGTGTAAGGCACCGATCCCCAGCGCGGCACATGGGCCGAGATCGACCCATTGTTGATGATCCGCCCCCCTTGCGGGTCCTGCATCCGCATCCGCGCAAACGCCGCCCGCGCGCACAGGAAACTGCCCGTCAGGTTCACGTCGATGCAGCGTTTCCAATCCTCCAGCGGGATCTCGTCGATGGTCGCGCCGAACACACCCGTGCCTGCATTGTTGAACAGCGCATCAAGCCGCCCCCAACGCTCCATCACCATGGTAAAGGCGGCATCCACCGCCGCCTCATCGGTCACGTCGCAGGGCAGCGCCAGCGCCGCCTCAGACCCCGCCGCGATTTCCTCCAGCGGCGCCGCCCGCCGTCCGATCAACCCGACCTGCCAACCCGCCTCAAGAAATGCCTCAGCGCAGGCGCGGCCAATCCCGCTGCCTGCGCCCGTGATGATGATCGTCTGTCCCATGTCACAGCCCCTGCTTCATCTTGCCCATAAACTCCGGGGGAGTCGCCCATCGGGCGACGGGGGCAGCGCCCCCATACCCCCCTCAGTGATTGTCGCGTGGCAAATCCTTGGCGATCCGCTGATACGCCGTCGCCAATTCAAGGCACCCACCGTCCGCCAATTGCCCGACATGACGGCGATAGATCTCTTGCCACGGCGTCTGGTTGACGATTTCCGGCGCCTCCCACACCGCTTTGCGCGCCTCCCACTCGGCCTCATCCACCAGTGCGTTCAGGGTCGAGGCATTCAGATCCAGCCGCACCCGGTCCCCTGTCTGCAAATAGGCCAGGCCTCCGCCCACCACCGCTTCCGGCGATGCGTTCAAAATAGACGGGCTTTCCGACGTCCCCGACTGCCGCCCGTCGCCTACGGTGGGCAAATGGTTCACCCCTGCCCGCACCAGCGCATCTGGCGGCTGCATATTCACCACTTCGGCAGACCCGGGATATCCGACGCAGCCGACATTGCGGATGAACAAAATGCACTCTTCATCAATCGCCAAACCCGGATCATTGATCCGGTCGTGATAATCCTCCGGTCCCTCAAAAACGATGGCCCGCGCCTCGAACACCCCCTCCTCACCGGGCGTCGACAGGAACCGCTTGCGGAAATCCGGCGAGATCACCGAAGTTTTCATCAAAGCTGACTCAAACAGGTTCCCGGACAACACCTTGAACCCCGCCTTGTCGCGCAGTGGCGCGTCATAGGTGGTGATCACATCCCGATCCAAACTCTCCCAAGACGCCAGCACATCCCCCAACCGCTGCCCAGAGGCAGTCATCACCCCCTCATGCAATCGCCCGGCTTTTCGCAATTCGCCCATCACCGCAGGCACCCCGCCCGCACGATAGAAACTCTCACCCAGATATTCTCCCGCAGGCTGCATGTTCACCATCAGCGGCACGTCAAAGCCGATTGTCTCCCAATCGGTCACGTTCAATTCGACCCCGGCATGACGCGCAATCGCCTGCAGATGCGGCGGCGCGTTGGTCGATCCACCAATGGCCGCATTGACCACAATCGCGTTCTCAAATGCCTCGCGCGTCAGAATGTCCGACGGTTTGAGATCATCCAGCACCATCTGCACACAGCGCTTGCCGGTCTCATACGCCATCGCCATGCGTTCCCGGAACGGGGCCGGGATGGCAGAATTGCCGGGCAGCGACATGCCCAGCGCCTCAGCCATCGCGTTCATCGTCGACGCCGTACCCATCGTATTGCAATGGCCCAAAGATGGAGAGGACGCACAGGCCAGCTCCATGAACTCATCATATCCGATCTCGCCCCGCGCCATCAGACGCCGCCCTTCCCAGATCGTCGTGCCGGAGCCTGCGCGCTTGCCCTTGTACCAGCCATCCAGCATCGGCCCGCCATTCAGCGCAATCGCCGGAATATCCACCGTCGCCGCCCCCATGAGCTGCGCCGGCGTGGTCTTGTCGCAACCCGTGGTCAGCACCACCCCGTCGATGGGATAGCCATGCAGCACCTCGACAAGGCTCAGATAGGCCAGGTTCCGGTCCAACGCCGCGGTAGGCCGCTTGCCGGTCTCCTGAATCGGATGCACCGGAAACTCCATTGGAATCCCCCCACCATCGCGAATCCCCGCCTTGATCCGGTCCATCAGGAACACGTGGATCTTGTTGCAGGGCGCGAGATCAGACCCGGTATTGGCAATCCCAATGATCGGCTTTTCCGCCTGCAACTCGCCTTGGGTAAAGCTCTGGTTCTGATAGCGCTCCAGATAAAGCGCGGTCATGCCCGGATTGTTGGGATTGTCGAACCATTCCTGCGACCGGAACCGTTTGCGCGCACGCGTGTCGGACATCTGATCTCTCCCCTCATCTGTCCCAAGCGTTCTGGACAATCCGCGCGCCAACAGCAAGTGTCAGCGCAAACATCAAACAGGAGAATACCCATGATCGAACGCCAAGAGATCGGCCAACGGATGAGCAAGATCGTCAAACACAACGGCACCGTCTATCTCTGCGGTCAGGTGGGTGCAGGCGACAGCGTCACCGAGCAGACGCAGGATTGCCTTGCCCGCGTCGATGCGCTGCTGGAAAAAGCCGGATCGTCCCGTGAACAGATCCTGCAGGCCATCATCTGGGTGGCCGACATGGCCGATTTCGCTGAAATGAACGCCGTCTGGGATGCTTGGGTGCCCGAAGGCCACGCCCCAGCCCGCGCCTGTGGGGAGGCCAAACTGGCCCGCCCCGAGCTCAAGGTCGAAGTGATCGTGACCGCCGCTTACGAATAAAGCCCGGCCGTCCGCGCCCGCAACTGAACCAGCGCCAGCACCGTATCAATCGTCGGTGTTGGCACCCCAACCACGCGGCCCAGCTCCTGCACCGATCCCACCAGCGCGTCGATCTCCATCGGGCGGCCCTGATCCAGATCCTGCAACATCGACGTGCGGTGCGCGCCGACAGCCGCACCGCCATCAATGCGCCGTTCCACATCAATCGGGAACTTCACACCCAGCGCCTCGGCAATCTCTTGCGCCTCGAGCATCATGCCCTTGGCCACCGCCCGCGTGCCGGGATCGGTACAAAGAACGTCCAGCGTCGCATGGGTCAACGCCGAAATCGGATTGAAGGACAGGTTCCCCCAAAGCTTCACCCAGATCTCATCCCGCAGCCGCGGCCGCACCGGCGCCTTGAGCCCCGCCGAAGACAGCGCCTGCGACAGCGCTACAGCTCGCTCCGACTTCGACCCGTCCGGCTCGCCCAGCGAAAAACGGTTGCCCTCGATATGCTTGACGACACCCGGCTCGATCACCTCCGCCGCCGGATAGACAACGCAACCCAGCACCCGGTCGGGCCCGAACCCGTCCCATTGCGCATTGCCAGGATCCACGCTCTCTAGCCGTGTGCCCTCGTGTTCGCCGCCGATCTTGTGGAAATACCACCACGGCACGCCATTCACGCCAGACACGATTGTGGTGTTCGGCCCGATCAGCGGCTTCATCTTGTCGACAATCGGCGGCACCGAATGCGCCTTGAGCGTGACGATGATGTAATCCTGAACGCCGAGATCGGCCGGGTTGTCCGACGCGGTCACGGACACAACCGTTTCCTCACCACCCTCTTCGATCAGCTTCAACCCATTGGACTTCATCGCCGCCAAATGCGGGCCGCGCGCCACAAGGCTCACATCCGCCCCGGCCTGCGCCAGTTTCACACCCATGTAGCCGCCAATGGCGCCCGCTCCGAATACGCAAATCTTCATCGCTCACCCAGAAGCGATCCGCTGGTTTTCCGCGAACCGCTCCTCCTTCATCTTGCCAAGTAAACTCCCGCCGGAGGCTCCCACAGGGGCCACCCGGCGCATTCTCACAGCTTCAGCTCACGCCGTCTCAACCAGCCCAAGCTTCTCCGCCAGACCGATCCGCTGCATCTTGCCGGTGGCCCCTTTCGGGATCTCGTCAAGAATGATCACCTTACGCGGCACTTTGAAATCGGCCATGCGGCTAGCTGCGAAGTCGCGGATCTCCCGCTCGGTCGCCTCAACCCCGTCTTTCAGAACAACGGCTGCGGCCACCTCTTCTCCCAACTTGGGATGCGGCAAAGCAAAGGTCACTACCTGCGCAATCGCCGGGTGATCCAGAAGCACGCCATCCACCTCGAGCGGCGAAACTTTCTCGCCGCCGCGATTGATGATTTCCTTCAATCGTCCTGTCAGATGCAGGAACCCGTCCGCATCGAACGCCCCTTGGTCGCCGGTGCGGAACCAGCGCTTGCCGTCTGCCTCAAAGAAATTCTTGGCATTGGCGTCCGGGTTGCTCTCGTAACCCGGTGTCACGTTCGGGCCGGAAATCACCACCTCACCGGTGCCGTCGACAAGGCGGTTCTCGGTCTCATGCGCCACGCGCACTTCGGGGCCAGCGGCCACACCCACCGCACCGGGTTTCTGCCGGTCAAACGGGTTGCAGCACATCTGGTGCGCCGCTTCTGTCATGCCGTAAGCTTCGATCACCGGCGCATTGAACGTCTCGCGCAGCGCCTCCATCACCTGCCCGGGCAGGCTGGCCGAGGACGAGCGCAGGAACCGCAGCGGCACCTCTTCGATCACATCCGCATTGCGCCCAACACGGCTCAGGATCGCCTGATGCATGGTCGGCACGGCGGTGTACCATGTCGGCGTCGCATCCCGCATCCAGCCAAAGAAGCGCAGCGCGTCAAAGCCCGGCGCGCACCAGATCGACGCACCAACCGACAGCGAGGCCGACACCGCCGCCAAAAGGCCATGGATGTGGAACAACGGCATCACGTTCAGGCAGCGGTCATCCGACGACAGCTTGAGCGACGCCGCGATGTTGTGCGCCGATGCCGCCACATTCGATTGCAGCAGCGGCACGATCTTCGGCCGCGACGTGGTGCCCGAGGTGTGCAGGATGAGCGCCACATCATCATCCGTAGGATTGCTGGCTGGCAACGCATCCCCGGTGGCTCCATCGGCCGCCAAGGTGAACGACCCAGCAGGCGAGCCTTCTGCCACAACCGTACGCAGCACCATCAGACCCAAGGACTGGGCCGCACCCAAGGCCGGGCCGTCATAGCCGTCGGCCAGGACAATCGCCTTGGCCGCAAGGTCTTCGATGTAGAACTTGTACTCGTCCTCGCGATAGGCCGGGTTCAGCGGAGCCGTGGTCGCCGCCTGTGCAATGGTGACAAACGCCGAAGCCATTTCCGGTCCGTTCGGCAGCACGATCGCAACACGATCGCTTGGTCCGATCCCGAAGCCGCGCAAGCTTGCGCTCACTTCTGCCGACAAATCCCGCAGCCCACCATAGCTGAGCCAGTCCCGCCCCGGTGCGCCCAATGCCTTCGATCCGGCGTCATGTCCCTCCAGCAGTGCTTTGACGTTGGTAGCCATAGTCCTGTCCCCTTTTAGTCAGTCGGTCTTGTTTCATTATTCCGTCCGGGCTGCGCCCAGTGATCCACACTTGCCCCCTATTTAACGGGGCAGAGCGCAAAGAAAAGCACTTCTATGGCAATTTACATCTGCGACACCGGTTCGCTGTCGACGGCTAGCCCATCGGTCAGGCCGTTTTTTCCGAGCGTTTGCGGCGCAGCAGCTTGATTGCAGGCAACAGGATCAAGATGATGGCGACCACGGTGATGGGCCCTGCGATCGGCCGGGTGAAAAAGATCATCGGATCACCCGAGGACAACAGCAGGGATTGGCGCATGGTCGGTTCGGCAATCGGACCAAGCACGATCGCCAGGACAGCCGGTGCCAGCGGGTAGTCGAACTTGCGCAAGAAAAACGCCGAAAGCCCGAAAATAACGATCAGCCAGAGGTCGTGCATGCTGCGCGACGCGGCAAAGCCACCGACGATGGACAGCACGAAGATCAGCGGCGCAAGGATGGTGAACGGCATCCGCAGCATCCAGACAAACAGCGGGATGAACGCGAGATTGATGAAAAGCGCCGCGATGTTCGAGATGTAGAAAGATCCGATAAGACCCCAGACAAACTCGCTTTGATCGACAAAAAGGCGTGGACCCGGTGTCAGCCCCCAGATGACCATGCCCCCCAACAGGATCGCTGTGGTCGGTGACCCCGGTATACCAAGTGTCAGCATCGGCAACATAGACCCGGTGGACGCAGAATTGTTGGCCGCCTCCGGGGCCGCGACCCCATCGGGTGTCCCTTTCCCGTATTCCTCGGGGTTCTTTGAAACCATTTTGGCAACACCGTAGGACATCAGTGACCCCGGCGTGGCACCTGCGGCTGGCAAAACACCGACGAAAAACCCCAGGATCGAACCGATCCAGGTCCCTTTCCAGCCTCTGCGTACCGCTTCCTTGGTATCAGCCACCATGCCTTTGAAGGTCATCTTGGGGTTTGTCGTCGTCACTTCGCCGCGCGTTTGCTCGATGGTCCAAAGCATCTCACCGATGCCGTAAACCCCGATGGCAAGAACGATAAAGCCGATCCCACGCAAGAAACCGTCAATGTCGAAAAGCACGAGGCGCGGTTCGCCAGAGATCGTGTCAAAACCAACAGTCGCAAGCACCAGACCAAGGCAGATCGAAAAGATCGTCTTCGGGATATCATCCCCGCCAAGTCCCACAAAGGTCGCGAAGGCCAGCAGCATCAGCGCAAAAATCTCGGGCGGCCCAAACGAAAGCGCCATTGTCGCGAGCAGCGGCGCAAAGAGCGTAAACAGAATATTGGCAACGGTGCCGCCCACAAACGACGCCAGCGCCGCTGTCACCAAGGCCAGACTGGCCCGCCCCTGAAGCGCCAATGGTCGCCCATCAAACGTCGTGGCCACAGCGGTCGAGGCGCCGGGTATCCCCATGGTGACCGATGAAATCGCCCCTCCATACATGGCTCCATAGTAAATGGCGGCCAGAAAGATGATGGCAGAGCCCGGAGGCACCAGAAACGTGATCGGCAAAAGGATCGCCACACCGTTCACAGACCCCAAGCCCGGCATAGCCCCAATGAACAGGCCAACCGTGACACCAATCAGAATGAGAACGAGATTGAGCGGCTCAAGCGCAACAAGCACGCCATCGGCCAGAAAAGATAAAGCTTCCATGATGGTCCTTGGATCCTGGCTGCGTCAGTAAATGATGTCGTACATCACATCGAAGAAGGGCTGCGTGAATGGCAGGCCTTGCGGCATCGAAATCTGCATTGCCCCTTCGAAAAAGAAGAACAGGCCGATGGGCAGGATAATCGCAATGGCCAGTGTCAGCGCCCAGGAATGTCTGCCCAGAAACCGCAGGTAATAGACGAAGAACAGCGCAACTGCGCCATACATCGAAACCACCGAAATCAATGCGACGAACGCAGTAACCCCACCGCCAACATGCAGCACCGTGCGCCAGCCAAATGAATCCATAAGCGGTTCATCCGACACCGATGCCGGTGTCTTGCCGCGCCACCAATTCCAGGCGATGGCAACACAGCTCAGCAGCATGCCGACCGACAGCCAGAATGGCCAAAAGCCACCACCCGGTCCCTGGCCGCGAATGTACCCGATGGGAAGCTCGGTGCTCTTCCACATCAGATACAGGGAAAAGAGGGCAAGGAGCCCTGCAAGTGATATTTCACCTTGGCGCATCTCTGCCCCCTTTCCTGATTTATGGCTTAGCCGCCGATTTCGGACAGAAGCTTGCGGTGCGTTGCAACCTGCGTTGCCCAATATGCACGCGTTTGCGCTTCATCCATCGGCAGAGGGGACAGGCTTTCCGAGGCCAGGTAGTTCTGCCAATCCTCTCCCTCATAGACCTTGCCGAACACCTCGCGGTAGTAGGCTGCGGCTTCGTCCGACATGCCGGGCGCACCGACGATGGCACGCTGGTTGTAGTACGAGAAATCGTGACCTTTTTCCTTCATGGTCGGCACGTCCGGATAGGCATCCATACGCTCGTCCGAGAAGGCCAGAAGCGGCACGAAGTCGCCCGCTTCGTAAAAGCCCTTGGCTTCGGCGGGGTTGTTGACTGTCGCCATGATCTGTTGACCAGCAAGGTCCTTGGCCACGGCGCCGCCACCGTCATACGGGATATACTTGATCTTCAGATCATAGGCCCCGGCCATGTAGGCGATCACGATCGAATCTTCCTGACCAGTCCCGGTGCCACCCATGACGTACTCACCGTCCATTTCTTTGACCTTCGCGATGTAGTCTTCAAAGGTCGTGATGCCGGAATCCTTGTGGACCCAAAGCACAAAAGGATCGACGCCCATCATGGTGATCGGGGTGAAGGTCTCGATATCGACGCCCAGACCCTCTTGGCGGATCGGCGTTGTGTAGAACGAATTGAGTGTGACCATCAGCGTATGATCCGGGTCACGAGCATCCTTGAGATGCAAAAGGGATTCCGCACCAGACCCGCCACCCCGGTTTGTGGGGATCAAAGGGCGGTTGGTCATGTCATTCGCCTCGACCACGGATTGCACGAACCGCGCGATCTGGTCTGCGCCGCCACCCGGACCGGCCATGATGGTGAAATCGATCGGACGCTTCGGCTGCCAGTCTTGGGCCAAAGCTGCAATCGGCAAAGTTGCCAGGGCGGTGCCTGCGGCCAGTCCCAGGAAAAGTCTTTTGGTCAGTTTCATAGTGTATTCCTCCCTAAAATGCCCGGTTTCCCGGACCAGTCGTTTCCGCGTCATGTGCGGGCTTCAGATTTGGGGCGTGCCCCGTCGTCGGCCTTGGTTCGGCCAAAGAAGTGGTTCAATGCGCCATCAGGATGGGCATCTCTGTTTTGTCCACGATACGCTCGGTGTTGCCTCCAAACAGCATCTCGGTCTCGTGGCTGTGGCTATAGGCTCCGATAACAAGCAGGCTGGCCCCCACGCTCTTGCTTGTCTTCAGGAGTTCGGTGGCTGCGTCTTTCCCGGCGAAGCGCACCACTTCGGCCGTGATGCCCCGCAGCGCGTAATAGTCCACCAACTCATCAACACTGGGCCCATGAGATTGCACCTTCCCACCCGTCAGAATGCTGACGCGCTTGGCTGCATGGACGATGTCCAAAGACGATGCGACGGCGCGCGCGGCAGGCAATGATCCATTCCAGCCGATCGCCACGTGCTGGGCGAATGTTGCATCGGGCTGCAATTGTCCCGGACAGATCAACACTGGCCGCCCAGCGCCATACAGCGCCGCTTTCAAAGAGCTTTGACCAAGGTTGCGTTCCCGCTGAGGCTTTGGAAGCACGATGAGATCAGAAAGTCTGCCCGCATGCTTGACGACATCGGCCATACGGCCCGGCTCTTCTGCAAAGGTACAAACCGCAACATCGGGTGTGCTCGCATTTTCCTCGAGTCCGAAGTCGCCCGCCAGACGGTGCAAGATCTTGCGCAAGTGATCTTCCTGACGGTTCGCAAGCTCAACCGCCTGTTCCATCATCACCTTGCGGGCAAAGTCATTCATGACGATGCCCTGCGGCAGCAGATCATTGGCCTGAGCCCGACAGTGCACGACATTGACCTGCGCTTGGTGTTGCTTGGCAAGTTCGGCTGCATGGGCAAGCACGGTTGCGACCATGCCGTCGCCACGCACTGGGACCAAAATGGATTTCAACATTGGCGACGATCTCTCCTGCCCTTTAGCGTGGTCGCAATGTCGCGTCCCTCCCGAGCGAAGGCCGCCATCCGAGCCAGCGCTCCTCGCAATTCTTGGGTGTTCATCTAGGCGCAGGATTGTTTCGTCAAGCGTTAAGGTTTTGAAATTTACTTACTCAGCGGTTTTTCCCAAGTTTTTAAGCCTTTGTTAATTAAATATTTTTCTGTATCCCAAGGTATACTGCGCATTTCGAGGGTCTGAGCCTCGCGACCCGAGCCCGGAACAGGCAGGCCGACACTGATCCACAGGCCGAATCGCGCAAAACAAAGCTCAAAATCTCAGGTCCGTATCAACGTCCATGCCCGCACATTGGGCAACTTGACGTGTACCACGAACCAAAAGCGCGACTTACGGACCCGCCCAAAGGCTCGCGCCATTCATCGAAATGTCCGATGTCCACGGCTCTTGCACCGTGTCGCACTTCTTGGACAGGCCCCCGGTCGGCGCGCGCCGACAGAAATGCCGTCGTGTCGTTGCAATCAACTGCGTCATCGAATTGGCGCGCCAAATCGACCACGCGCAATACGTCGACATGATGGACAAAACACTCTTTACCCCGATCGGGACAAGCTACCGTTTCTGCCCCTAGCACCACCACTCTGAAACGCACCCATCTTGCAACTGTAGGCGGTAAAAAACCTGCGCGGACAAACACGTTACGAAAGTTGATCACCCGTCGCATAGGCGCGGCGACACCACCGTGGTAAGCCGTGCCTGATCATCAAAGGACCACCCCCATGCACCAGCCGCCCCTGCCGCTCACTCAGGACCTCGTTCTCATCGGCGGCGGACACACCCATGCGCTGGTGCTGCGAAAATGGGCGATGAAACCGCTTCCCGGAGCGCGCCTCACGCTGATCAACCCGGGGCCGACCGCGCCCTATTCCGGTATGCTACCGGGCTTCGTTGCCGGACACTACACCCGCGATCAGCTTGACATCGACCTCGTCCGCCTTGCGCAGGCCGCGAATGCGCGGCTCATCCTTGGCTCGGTCACTGGCATCGACCCCGACAGCGGCACGATCCAGATCGACACGCACCCGCCCGTTGGATTCGACGTTGTAGCGGTCGATGTCGGCATTACCTCTGACATGCCCACCCTACCCGGTTTCACCGATCACGCCGTGCCCGCAAAACCACTTGGCCCGTTCGCCGCCAAATGGGACAGTTTCCGCAAAGGCACCGGCCCGGCCACAGTTGCAATCATCGGTGGCGGCGTGGCAGGTGCGGAACTGGCCATGGCAATGGCCCACGCTTTGAAACTGCGCAAACGCCCTGCCACGATCCACCTGATCGACAACGCAACCGCACTGTCGGCCTTGCCAGCAAAAAGCGCAACTCAACTGCGCGCAGCGATCAAAGCTCTCAACATCGTCCTGCACGAAAACGTCCAGATCACGCATCTTGGCAAACACACGATCTCCCTTGACGACGGAAGCAGCATCACCGCCCAGTTCATCACCGGTGCCGCAGGTGCACGCCCCTATCCGTGGATGGCCCAGACCGGCCTGACCACGCATGACGGCTTTCTAACGGTCAACGACCGCCTGCAAACCAGCGATCCGCGTATTTTTGCCGTGGGCGACTGTGCACACATGGCCCATGCCCCCCGGCCCAAGGCGGGCGTCTATGCCGTGCGGCAAGCCCCTGTTCTATTCCATAATCTCGCCTCCTCACTCTCAGGTGGTCCGCTCAAAACCTATGTGCCACAGAAAGATTACCTGAAGCTTATCTCGCTCGGGAAAAAGTCGGCACTTGGTGATCGCTTCGGCGTCACTTTCACCGGGCCCTGGGTCTGGGATTGGAAAGACCGCATCGACCGCAAATTCATGAACCAGTTCGACCAACTGCCCAAGATGCCCACACCTCCCTTGCCCTATCCTCGCGCCAAAGGCGTGCAGCAGGCTATGGGCCCCAAACCACTCTGTGGCGGCTGCGGTGCAAAACTGGGCCGTGATGCGCTGTCAAAATCCCTTGCCACGCTGAAACCGACACAGCGCGCCGACATCACGCCCCTGCCCGGCGACGATGCAGCGCTCCTGAATACGGGCGGTGCGCGGCAGGTCTTCACCACCGACCATCTGCGCAGCTTCTGGCCCGATCCCGCGGTCATGGCTCGTATCGCCGCCCATCACGCCTTGGGCGATATCTGGGCGATGGGTGCCAATCCACAGGCGGCAACCCTGTCTATCACCCTGCCGCGCCTGTCGGAAACGCTGGCTGAACGCACCCTGACCGAGGTTCTGACCTCGGCGCAAACCATCCTGCAGGACGCAGGCGCAGACATTGTCGGCGGTCACAGCACGTTTGGCGATGACCTCAGCATCGGCCTCGCTGTCACGGGCCTGCTCGACCGCGAAGCCATCACCTTGGGCGGCGCACAGGACGGGGCGGCCCTGATCCTGACCAAACCCATCGGCACCGGCGTAATCATGGCGGCGTTGATGTCGGGCAAGGCGCGCGGTGCCGACGTCGCGGGCGCGTTGGATGCCATGCAACAGGGCCAGAAAACCGCAGCCCAAATTCTGCGTGATGTGGCACAGGCGATGACCGATCTTACCGGGTTCGGGCTTGCCGGGCACACGCAGAACATCTGCATTGCTTCTGGCTTAGCCGCCACCCTGACACCAGACACGATCCCGCTTCTGTCCGGCGCGCTGGACCTCTCCGAACGGGGCGAACATTCTTCGCTTTATGCAAACAATCGCGCTGGATTTTCAAACATTCCCGACACCCGGCACACCCGCCTTCTGTTCGATCCGCAAACAGGCGGCGGACTGCTCGCCGCAGTCCCAGCGGATCAGGCAAAAACCTTGATCGAAAAACTTCACCAAAACGGACACCCCGACAGCGCCATCATTGGCCACTTGCACAAAGGCCCTACAGCTCAGGTCTCCATCGCCTGAAGCGCCGCAGCAATCTGTGCCGTCACTTGCTCCAGATGCGCGGGCGTCAGACCCTCTGCCGCAACCTGCGCGATCACGTTGGGGGCCATCGCCTTCATAGACTTGGCGTAGGCCAGATCATAATGGTCTTCCATAAGCGACCGCGTCAGCGCCCGCTTATCGCCCGCCACGCTCAACCCGACCCACCGCGCAACCAAAGCCTCGCCCCGATGCGCCTTGAGCGGCGCCAACTGTGCATGCAGGGTAGCCTTGTCCGACAGGATATCGTCATAGGCCCGCAACAAATACTCAGTCCGCGCCTCCAAGGGCGCAGTCACTTCGATCCAGGGCGCTACCTTCATAGCGTCCCATAAGGACGCCGGCAGAAGGATCTGCCCGATCTTGCTGCTCTCAGCCTCCACCAGCACGGGTCGCGCCGGATCAAGGCGGCATAATTCCCCTGCCAAGGCGCTCTCAAACGCCTTTTGTGAGGGCTGATCCCCCATCGTCCCCAAAAGCGACCCACGATGGTTCGCCAGCTGTTCAAGGTCGATCACCTGCACGCCTTGTGCCGCCAAAAGCGGCAAAAGCTCTGTCTTGGCCGTGCCCGTGTAGCCGCCCAACTGCACGAACCGATAAGGCAACGCCCGGTTATGCAGCATGTCCACAACCAACCGTCGATACGTCTTGTACCCGCCCTGAACCACATCAGACCGCCAGCCGATTTCCCGAAGCAGCCACGCAAACGACCCCGACCGTTGCCCGCCGCGCCAGCAATAGACAAGGGGTCGCCACGCTCCGTCATGGTGAAACAAAGACGTTTCGATATGGTTAGCGGCATTGCGAAACACCAAAGCCGCCCCGATCTTGCGCGCATCAAACGGGCTGACCTGCTTATAGATCGTGCCCACCCGCGCCCGTTCCTCGTTGTCGAGAACGGGCAGGTTGATGGCACCGGGCACATGATCCTCGGCAAATTCGGCAGGGCTGCGCACATCGATCACGGTATCGAAGCCGTGGTCGAGCAATTCAGTCAGGCTGGACGAGATCAGCGGCATGAACTCTAGCGCAACAGCCCGATCAACTCGTCCGACAACGCCACCAACGCCCGACCCTGCGCTTCGGTCACAGCGGCTGCCGAAATCTCGGCAATCGGCACCGAGATGGCAAAGCGTTCGACCCGTTCGCGCGGGCGACCGTCCACAGCGCTGACGGCGGCTTGCCCGGTGATCTCGAACACACCTGAAACGCTGGCCAGCATCTTGTCGATCCGCACATCCAATCGCGCTGATGGACCATCCAGCAACGGCCACGGCTCTGCCGAAACGGTCGCGGTGCTGCGATCATCCAGCAGTTGCGCCAGCGTTCCCGTGACTGCGCGTTCGGGGTCATCCGCCCAAACCGCATCACCCAAGGGCCGCAACGCGCCACCCTCTTCGCGCACAAGAATCTCCGCACCCGACGCGTGGCTGGGCAGCGACACGTCGCGCAATTCGACGCTGCGCACCGATACGCGCGTTTCCGCACCCGTCGGCGCAGGCGCGTCGATCAGATAGCGTGCGCTGTCCGCCGACCCGCAGGCCGCCAAGGGCAGCGCCATAACAACGGCCAAAGCGCGCATGTTCATATGGATCATCCTACTCGTCCTTCCTCAGCGCCCGAAGATCAGCGAATTGGGACTGCGCTCAATCGCGCGCGCCAGTTCCGAAATTGACTTCGCTGCATTCTGCACCTCGCGCAGCGCCGAAAGCGTCTGCGTATTGAAATCCGACCGCGCGCCGTAGGACGAAACCACCGCCTCGGTCTCGGCCACCAGCCGCTCCAGCCGCGCTGTCAACTGCGGCAGGTCTTCCACCGATTCCGCCACTGATCCGGCGGCATCCGACGCCGATTGCAGCGTCGCGTTCAGGTTTTCGACCACACCACCGTCACGCAGCTCCGCCAGCGCCAGCCGCATCTCGGTCAGCGCATCGTTGATCGTGCCGGGCAATTCCAGCGTGTCCTGCGACCCCACCAGCGCGTCCACCCGGTTAAGCGTGCTCGTCGCGCTGTCAACAAGCGCCTGCAATTCCAACTCTTTCGCCGTGGTCGCCACAGCCTCAAGTTCGGTCAGCAATTCGGGAATGTCGCTCTCGGTGATCTGCCGCAGGTTCGCCGTCAACGCAGGTGCATCCTGCGACGCCACGCTGATATCCGCCATCGCCCTGTCCAGATTGCGCATCGACGACCCAAGCGCCTGCACCGCGCCCTCGGCCTGCACATCCGCCACGATGGTCCGCACGTCTTCGATCGCCGCTGTCACCGCTGCAGGAATGCCTTGCACTGCCTCTTGCGCGATCAATGCGTCGACCCGGTTCAACGTCGCCGTGGCGCTGGCCACCAATTCGTCCAGCTTCAGCTCTTGTGCGGTCTGCGCAACGCCCTGCAACTCAGCCAGCACCGCCGGGATGTCTTCCTCGGTCAGCTTGGCAAGGTTCTCGGCCAAAGCCGGGGCTGATTGCGACGCCGTGTTGATCCCGACCATCGCATCATCAAGGTTGGCCAAGGCGCTGTTAAGCGACGCAACCGCGCCGCCTTCGCGTATCTCGGCCACCAGCGCCGTCAGGTCATTGACCGCCGCTTCGATCTGCGACGGGATCGCCTGAATCGCCTCGTTGCCAACCAAGGCACGGGTGTCATCCAGCAGCGCCACCGCAGATCCCGGCACACGTTGCAAATCCTCATTGCGCGCCAATTGCTCGAACGCCTCCATCAGACTGATCGCCTGCTGCATCACTTCTTCAATCGGCAGCGCATTGATCCGCTCCAGCACTCCCTCTGCGGTGGCTGTGAAATCCGAAAGGTTTGATTCGACACTGGGCAAACGCGGCGCTTCGCCGTCGATCTCGCGCAATCGCGCAGTTGGAGCGCTGTCCAGCACCACCAACTCAACCCGCAGATCGCTGCTCAAAAGGCTTTCTGTCGCCAACCGCGCGCGCATGCCCGTATCCACAGCAAAGCGGAAGAAATCGATGGTTTCCGGGCCAGCCGCCTCGGGCGGAAGCCCCATGCGCTGCGGATCGATCGCCACATCGACGATCAGCGACAGCTCAGGCCCAAACGCGCCCTCAAGCACCTGAGACCGCAACCCTGTCACAACCCCAACATCAAGGCCCTGATAGGTCACATCGTCCCCCGCCTCGAGCCCGTTGACCGACTCGTCGAACAGAATGGAAAACGCCACGCCCCGTGCAGGCCCCCGCACCAGCCGATTGCGCCGCGCTTCGTCCTCGTCTTCATAAAGCGTAAAAACATAGCCCGGCGTCAGAGGTTCGCCGTCATCATAGAGGTTGTCGAAAACCACCCCACCGGTGACCAGCGACGCAAGGCTGTCAAAATCCACTGAAAATCCCGACGCCCCAAACGAAAGCTCGAACCCCGATGTGTCCCAGAACCGCGTCGCTTGGCTCAGCCGTTGGTCATGTGGAGCGTCGATAAACGCGTCCACGAGAACGGTCCGGCCATCAGCCGAAAGGCGCGGTGTTTCCAACCGCCCCACTTCAACTCCGCGGAACAGCACCGGCGAGCCGTAAGAGATCGTTGTTCCGTCATCCGTGGCCAACGTGATCCGCCGCCCCGGCCGCCCCGGCTGGTTCAACGGAGGCGTGTCGGCACCCTCGAACTGCTGCGTCACGGCGCCCGGTGCATTGTCCCACGCGCCCTCGATATAGACCCCAGACAGCACCGTCGACAGGCCGCTGATCCCGCGTGCCGACACTTCGGGGCGCACCACCCAGAACACCGCCTCATCATCGATGAACGGTGCAACATCGTTGTCCACCCGCACGTCGACAAGAACGCGGCCCAGATCGTCTGTAAACCGAACATCCTCCGCCGTGCCCACCACCACATCGCGATAGCGCAGCGTTGTTTCGCCGGCGACGACGCCTGATGCATTGCCGAACGAAATCTCGATCAGCGTGCCACGGTCCGAGAAATTCTGCCAAGCAATCCCAAGCGACACCGCGAGCGCGAGGATCGGCACGAGCCAGACAAACGACAGGTTTCTCAGGATCGACTTGCGCGGTTGGGAAACATTCATGTCTGCGGGGGTTGGATCGCTCAAACCTTCTGTCCTTCAGGTGCGTCCCAGATCAGTCTGGGATCGAAGCTATTGGCCGAAACCATGGTGAATGCAACCGAAAGCGCGAAACTAACTGCAGCGATCCCGGGGTGGATCGACGCCACAAAATTCAGCTGCACCAGCGCTGAAAGGATGGCCACGACGAACACGTCGATCATCGACCAGCGGCCGATGAATTCGACCACCTCATACAGATGGAAATGGCTCGACGTGCCCGGTTTTCCACGTTGAACCCGCCAAGCAAGATACGCAATCGCGATGAATTTGCTGACCGGGATGATGACAGAGGCAAAAAAGACGATAAAGGCAATGCCGTAGGATCCATGCTCCATCAATTCGAACACACCACCGACGATGGTGCTTTCGGACGTCTTGCCGAATGTGGTGGTGCGCAGCATCGGATACACATTGGCCGGGATGTAGACGACCATCCCCGCAAACAGCCAAGCCCAAACCCGTTGCAGGCTTGCCGCATCGCGGCTGACAAGCCGTGACCCGCAAACCGTGCAGGCCTTCGTATTCAACGGGTAAACATGGCCGCATTCCGCACAGCCCACCAACCCGGCACCACGCGCCGTCAGGACGGGCTGCGTGCGTTCAGCGTTTGCCATACTGTTACCCGACACATGAAATTGTCTTTAAGAACCGTGATGATCACCAGCCCCACGAATGCCCAGAACGCCGGGCCAAGCGTCACCTGCGCCAACCCCGCAACCTTGACCAGCGCAACCGCCACGCCAATGATGAACACCTCCGCCATCGCCCAAGGGCGGATATGTTCCGCAAGTTTGAACACGGATCGCGCGTGTTGTGCGGGTGCCCATCCCAACGCCATCGGTGCAAACACGTAAATCAACGCCAGAAATC
Organism: Marivita cryptomonadis; assembly: GCF_002115725.1. Taxonomy (GTDB): domain Bacteria; phylum Pseudomonadota; class Alphaproteobacteria; order Rhodobacterales; family Rhodobacteraceae; genus Marivita; species Marivita cryptomonadis. The sequence continues at coordinate 21,499 of NZ_JFKD01000013.1, read as the reverse complement.
GTGTGATGGGTAACACGACAATCAAAGCTGCCACAGCAAAGGAAAGCGGCAACATCAACCCGTCCGAGAACGCAAGAACGGCATCAAAAACGGAACTTTTGCGCCCCAGCCCCTGAACACTAAGCTCAAGAAACGGAAAAAACACTGCAGCGACCATCAGGATAAGCGCCGTCATGGACAACATGACGATCCGCGTCATCGCTCCTTCGCGCGGGGCCATCAAGACCGTCCCGCACCGCACACACCGCGCTTGCTCACCCATTTCAACCTGCGGCACGCGATGCAACGCGTCGCATTTCGGGCAGGCGATCATGTCTGAGAGCGAGTCGGTCATACCGGTGTGATACGCCATCCATCAGGTAGGTTACAGGAGGTTACACGACGAACGCTCTGCTTGTCCTTTGGTTCCCAAGCCTTGATCAAGGTTTGAGCACAGCAATCATGAAACACCGCGTGCGTTGCTCACCAATTTCGACATCGCCCCCAAGCCAGACAGAAACTCTCTACTGATCTGCGCTCGGCTCCAAAATACACGGCAGCGCCAAAAAATTTTGTTGAAAGATGGTAATTCAAACGACCCAAACCGTGTCTGAAAAAATGATCCATCGCCACAATCCCCTTTCGCGTCACCGGTAAATTTCGATGTCGCGAAATTGGAGGAAAGACGTTAAAAAACGCTTGCCACCACAGATACACAAAACAGAATCAAACCATTTTTTCGATCTATTTTAACGAACAACGTCGCGCTTGCTCCCTTGACCGTCCAGCGTACGGTTCGCACCAGTCTCCTGTACGGTTCAGCGCTGCGCCGTTTTCCAGTTCGGGTGAATCCACGGCTCACGATTGTCCGATGGCAAGGGCGATTTCCCCAAAATGTGATCCGACGCCTTTTCTCCCATAAGGATTGACGGCGCATTGAGGTTACCATTGGTGATGCGTGGAAAGATCGAACTATCCGCAACCCTCAGATTTTCCACACCAATTACGCGTGTCTCATGATCGACAACCGCCATCGGATCAGTACGTGACCCCATCTTGCATGTACCACACGGATGATAAGCACTTTCCGCATGCTCCCGGATGAAATCATCAATACTTTCATCACTTTGCGCGGCATCTCCGGGCTGGATTTCATGCTTGAAATAGGGCTTGAACGCATCCTGTCCGAAAATATCCCGTACCAGCCGGATTCCTTGTCGGAAATCCTCCCAATCTTCCTTATGACTCATATAGTTAAAGAAAATTCGGGGATCATCTTTGGGGTTGCCTGACCGCAAGGTGACCTCTCCCCGTGAAGGCGATCGCATCGGCCCGATATGGGCCTGAAATCCGTGCCCCTCGGCAGCCGCTTGCCCGTCATACCGCACTGCGATCGGCAGGAAATGGATTTGCAGATCAGGATAATCAACACCTGGCTTAGAGCGAATAAATCCAGCACTTTCAAACTGGTTAGACGCTCCCGGCCCGGTTTTCGTAAGCATCCAGCGCGCGCCTACATAGGCTTTGCCCAAGAGGTTCCAGTACTTGAAAAGGCTCACTGGCTGACTTGACGCCGCTTGTACATAGACCTCCAGATGGTCCTGCAAGTTCTGCCCCACACCCGGCCGATCCGCGATCGCTTCGATCCCGTTTTCACTAAGGTGCTTGGCCGGACCGATCCCCGAAAGCATAAGCAATTTCGGTGAGTTAATGGCTGAAGCTGCAAGGATCACCTCAACATCGGCGCGGACCACTTTGATCTGCCCACCTTGTTCGATCTCAACGCCTACAGCACGTCCGTCCTCGATCACAACCTTACGCGCGAAGCCTCTGACAATACTGCAATTCTCACGCTTCAACGCAGGTCGCAAATAGGCCTTGGCCGCAGACCAGCGTGCGCCTTGCCAAACCGTCATATCAAACGGACCAACGCCTTCCTGGCGGTGCCCGTTGTAATCGCCGGTCACCTCGTACCCGGCTTGCGCTCCGGCTTCGACAAAGGCACGGGTCAAAGGATTGTCGCGCGCGCCACGGGTCACATGCAGCGGACCATCTGTTCCGCGCCAGTCAGGATCCCCCCCATGACCGCCTGAATGCCAGTTCTCAAGCCTCTGGAAATACGGCAGAACATCCGCATATCCCCAACCTGTTGCGCCCTGATCGCGCCAATGGTCGTAGTCACGCGCATGGCCGCGCACATAGATCATGCCGTTGATTGACGACGATCCACCAATCACCTTGCCCCTTGGACAGACAAGCCGCCGCCCACCCAAATGTGGTTCGGGTTCGGTCTGAAATCCCCAATCATAGCGTTTCATGTTCATCGGAAAGCTCAGCGCGCCAGGCATCTGAATGAACGGCCCGGCATCCGACCCACCATGTTCGATAACGATCACCGATCGACCGGCTTCGGACAAACGGTAGGCCATCGCGCAGCCCGCAGAGCCTGCGCCGACTATGACGTAATCAGCATTCATATCAGTGCCTTAGAAAGGAGCCTCAACGTCGCCCATGCGGACGTAGACGGATTTTAGTTCGCTGTAATGATTGATCGCAGCCTTTGAGTTCTCGCGTCCGACACCCGACATCTTGGTGCCACCAAAAGGTGCTTCAACAGGCGCGTCGTTGTACGAGTTGATGAAACAAGACCCTGCTTCGAGCGCGGCAATGACGCGATGCGCGCGCGACAGGTCACGGGTGAATACACCCGCCGAGAGGCCGAATTCCGTGGCATTGGCGCGGGTTATCGCTTCATCTTCGGTCGTGAAATCAAGCACCGCCATAACCGGGCCGAAAATTTCTTCGCGAGCGATGGTCATGTCATCGGTAACATCCGCAAAAACAGTGGGTTGGAGGTAAAACCCATCTCGCTCAAGGCGTTTGCCACCGGTTACCCGACGCGCCCCTTCATTTTCGCCTTTTTCGATATAATCCAGGACGATTTTCATCTGCTTTTCGGAAACCATCGGACCGAAATTGGTCGCTTCGTCCATCGGGTCACCGATCACGGCAGTGGAAAGACGTTCAGAAAGCCGTTTCAGAAACGCTTCTTTAATCCCTTTCTGCACAAATACCCGTGTCCCGTTCGAACACACCTGACCAGAAGAATAGAAATTGCCAAGGATCGCACCGCCCACCGCGTTTTCCAGGTCCGCATCGTCAAAGATCAACAAAGGAGATTTTCCACCAAGCTCCATGGTCACGTGCTTCATTTGCGCGGCAGCGGCGGAGTAAACTTTTTTACCAGTTGGTACAGACCCCGTCAGCGACACCTTTGCCACACGAGGGTCAGTGACCAAGGATGCGCCAACTTCGCCAAACCCTTGGATCACGTTGTAAATCCCTGCAGGCAACCCCGCCTCATGCAGAATTTCCGCCACCTTCAAGGCGCAAAGCGGCGTCATCTCGGACGGTTTGAACACCATTGCATTGCCGCAGGCCAGCGCGGGTGCACCTTTCCAGCACGCGATCTGGGTCGGGTAGTTCCAAGCGCCGATGCCAACGCACACGCCCAGCGGCTCGCGGCGGGTATAGACCCAGTCTTCGCCAAGCTGGATATGTTCACCAGTCAGGCTACCGGCCAGACCGCCGAAATACTCCAATGCATCAGCACCACTGGTGGCATCGACAGCGATGGTTTCCTGATAGGGTTTGCCGGTGTCAAAGGTCTCGAGCACGGACAGGTCATGGTTGCGCTCGCGCATCATGTCGGCGGCCCGGCGCAGGATGCGGCCCCGTTCGGTCCCAGTCATTGCGCCCCACGCCTTTTGCGCGCGATGCGCAGCGGCCAGCGCCTGATCGACAATAGCCGGAGTCGCCGCATAAACGGTGGCGATCTGTTTGCCCGTCGCCGGATAGATCACGGGAATCGGTGTGCCGCTGGTGTCTTCGACATAGGCACCGTCAATGAAATGGCTGGCTTTGGGCTGTGTGTCGTAGCTCATTCAAGGGGCTCCCTGTCCGCTTGGGTGATTTCATGTGAAAGCGCAGTCAGCACCTGTCGCGTCGCCTCGTCGCCTGAAGGCACCTCTTTGCTGAGCGCCTCGCGCAGATAAAGACCGTCGATCAGCCCCGCGATGCGTAAGGCGACTTCAGCAGAGCGCACGCCGACAAGTGGCCTGAGATTGAAGACAAGGTTCGAATGCAATCGGCGCTGGTACACCGCCAGCAAGCGGCGCGCCTGATCGTCGGATTGGGCCAGAACGTAGAAATTCAACCACGCAGCAACAACTTCGCGTCGAAAGTTCGAATGGGTAAAGCCCGCGCGGATGATCGCCTCGACGCGCGCCTTTGGTCCGTGGGCCATCGCGAGGGCACCGCGCACCTCGGCGCCATACAGGCTGAGGGTGTGGCGCATAGCGGCCAGAAATATCTGATCCTTGCCACCGAAATAGTGATGCGCGAGTGCCGAAGACATGCCCGCGCGCCGCGCAATCTGGGCCACAGTCACGTCCAGAGACCCCGCTTGCCCGATCTCGGCAATCGTTGCTTTTACCAACGCCTCGCGGCGTATAGGCTCCATCCCGAGCTTCGGCACGTTCGACTCCGAAAAATTAAGTGTTTGACGTGCGGGACCGTATGGCGTTTTTAATTGACTCGTCAATCAACAAAAACCGACCTCTGTCAGGGAGACCAACAAAATGATGAAATCTTCACTCTCAATCCTCGCGATCTGTGCTGCAGGCGCGGTCGCTGCTGATTGTGACTCAGTCACGTTCTCGGACGTGGGCTGGACCGACATCACAGCGACAACCGCAGCAACCACTGTCGTGCTTGATGCGCTTGGCTATGACACCGACATCAAAGTGTTGTCTGTGCCTGTGACCTACACCGCGCTGGCCGGCGGCGATGTGGACGTGTTCCTTGGCAACTGGATGCCGACGATGGAAGCCGACATCGCCCCCTACCGGGACGCGGGCACCGTCGACACGGTTCGCGCGAACCTTGAAGGTGCAAAATACACGCTGGCCACAAACAAGGCGGGCGCCGATCTGGGCATCACCAGCTTTGCCGCCATCGCCGCTCAACGCGATGCGCTGGAAGGTGAGATCTACGGGATCGAGCCGGGCAATGACGGTAACCGCCTGATCATGGACATGATTGGTGCCAACGCGTTCGACCTCGAAGGCTTCGACGTGGTCGAAAGCTCGGAACAGGGGATGCTGGCACAGGTCGCCCGCGCGGATGATCGTGGCGAACCGGTTGTGTTTCTTGGCTGGGAACCGCACCCGATGAACGCGAATTTCGAGATGACCTATCTTGAAGGTGGCGACGACTGGTTCGGCCCGAATCTTGGCGGTGCAACCGTCTATACCAATACCTCGGCAGGTTACGTCGATGCCTGCCCGAACGTGGGTAAGCTGCTGACGAACCTCGAATTCACGCTCGCCATGGAAAACGAAATCATGGGCGCGATCCTGAATGATGGTGCCGAGGCGCGCGATGCGGCGACCGCTTGGCTGCAGGCGAACCCCGACGCGTACATGAGCTGGCTGGATGGCGTGACCACCAAAGATGGCGGCGATGCCGTGGCAGCCGTGAAGGCCGCGCTTCAATAAACCGGACAGGGCGGCATCACGCCGCCCTTCCTTTTCAGACCGTAGGACCCTTGCATGGACTGGTTGACAGAGAACAAGATCCCGGTGGGAAAAGTCGCCGGGACAGCCTTTGACTGGCTGGAAAGCAATGGCGCGTTTTTCTTTGACGCGTTGTCGGATGCGCTCGAAGCGATGATCGACGGCTTTCTGTGGCTGCTGCAAACGCCCCATCCGTTGGTCATCATCGCGCTGTTTGTGGCGTTGACCTATTATCTGCAACGCAGTTGGAAGGTCGCGCTCTTCGTGGCGCTTGGGTTTCTGTTCATCATCAACCAAGGCTATTGGGAGGAAACGACCGAAAGCCTGACACTGGTTTTGTCGGCCTGCGTGGTCTGCATGGGCGTCGGCGTGCCCATTGGCATCGCGGTGGCGCACAGGCCCCGGCTTTATGCGTGGATGCGACCGGTTCTGGATCTGATGCAGACCTTGCCGACTTTCGTCTATCTTATTCCCGCGATTGTATTTTTCGGCATCGGCATGGTGCCGGGTCTGATCGCGACGGTGATCTTTGTGCTACCCGCACCGATCCGCTTGACCCACCTTGGGGTCAGCTCCACCCCTACCCCACTGATCGAAGCAGCAGAGGCGTTCGGGGCGACCAAATCGCAACTGCTGTGGAAGGTCGAGCTACCTTCGGCGCTGCCACAGATCATGGCGGGGTTGAACCAGACGATCATGCTCTCACTGTCGATGGTGGTGATCGCGGCGCTGGTCGGTGCTGACGGGTTGGGTGTCCCGGTTGTGCGGGCCTTGAATCAGGTGAACACGGCGCGCGGGTTTGAAAGCGGCTTTGTGATCGTCGTGGTCGCGATCATCCTTGACCGCATGCTGCGGATGGAGCGCCAGAAATGAACAACACCCGCGTGGAATTCGACAATGTCTCCATCGTGTTCGGGGACAAACCGCAGGCCGCCTTACCGCTAATGGATGAAGGGCAGGACCGTGGACAGATCCAGCGTGAGACCGGGCAGGTCTTGGGCGTACATGACTGTTCCTTGGATGTGACTGAAGGCGAGATCCTTGTCCTTATGGGCTTGTCTGGCTCGGGTAAATCAACGCTGTTGCGGGCGGTGAACGGGCTGAACCCCGTCGCGCGGGGCTGTGTGCGGGTGCATGACGGCCAAGGGCTGGTGGATGTCACCAACGCCAGCGCCGAGGTGCTGCGAACGATCCGGTTGCGCCATGTGGCGATGGTGTTTCAACAGTTCGGTCTTTTGCCGTGGCGGTCGGTGCGCGAGAATGTCGGGCTGGGGCTGGAACTGGGCGGACAACCGAAGGCCGAGCGTAACGCGCAGGTCGAGAAACAACTGGCCTTGGTGGGCCTCACCGATTGGGCCGACCGCAAGGTCGCGGAGTTGTCGGGAGGAATGCAGCAGCGCGTCGGACTGGCTCGTGCTTTTGCAACGGATGCACCGATCCTGCTCATGGACGAACCGTTTTCGGCGCTCGATCCGCTGATCCGCACCAAGTTGCAGGATGAACTGCTGGAATTGCAGCAACGGCTGAAGCGCACGATCATCTTTGTCAGCCACGATCTGGACGAAGCGTTCAAGATTGGCAATCGCATCGCCATCATGGAGGGCGGGCGGATCGTACAATGCGGGACGCCACAGGAAATCTTCCGCAATCCGTCGAACGCCTATGTGGCTGATTTCGTCAAACATATGAACCCATTGGGTGTTCTGCTCGCACGCGACGTGATGCGCACCGGGACCGCTTCCGCCGAGGCGGTGGCGGTCGACGCGGATGCGCGGGTCCAAGAAGTGATGACCACGCTGGTCAGCAGCGAGGTCGATCTGTCCGTTGTCGAAAGTGGCACGCCGATCGGGGTGATCGGCAAGAACGATGTTCTGGTCTATCTGTCCGATCCCACCGGTGCAGGCGCTACACCTTCAGCATAGTCCCAAGGGCACCTTAAAACGTGTGTGTTCCGTACATTTTTTTGCGGCACCCCCTTGCTACGTATTCAACTTTCTTTATATGTTATCCAAGCAAGGAGGGCTCAGACATGACACCCAAGGTCACAGGTTTTTTTGACGACGCCACCAACACCATTTCCTACGTGGTTCAAGACCCGCAAGGCAGCGCCTGCGCGATTGTCGATAGCGTTCTGGATTTTGACTATGCGTCGGGCCGCACCGACACGAAATCTGCAGATGCCGTAATCGCGTTCGTGAAGGAAAACGGTCTTGAAGTGCAATGGTTGCTTGAAAGCCATGTCCACGCAGATCACCTGAGCGCGGCACCTTATCTTCAGGACGCGCTTGGCGGCAAAATTGGGATTGGCGACCGCATTCAGGTCGTACAGGACACTTTTGGCAAGGTGTTCAACGAAGGCACCGAATTCCAGCGCGATGGCAGCCAGTTCGACAAGCTTTTTGTCGAAGGCGACAGCTTTCACATCGGCCAGATGCGTGCGGATGTGTTGCACACGCCGGGTCACACGCCCGCTTGCCTGACCTATGTGGTCGGGGATGCAGCATTTGTCGGCGACACATTGTTCATGCCGGATTTCGGCACGGCGCGCTGTGACTTTCCGGGTGGCTCGTCCGAACAGCTTTATGACTCGGTGCAAAAGATCCTCGCCTTGCCGGACGAAACCCGCATCTTCGTGGGCCACGACTACAAGGCTCCGGGCCGAGATGACTATGCGTGGGAAACCACAGTAGGTGAACAAAAGGCCAAGAACGTGCATGTCGGTGGCGATGCCACCAAAGACAGCTTTGTCGAGATGCGCAACGCCCGCGATGCGACGTTGGCCATGCCGAAACTGATCATCCCGTCGCTGCAAGTGAACATGCGCGCCGGGCAAATGCCGCCTGCGGACAAGGACGGCAAAGTCTTCCTCAAGATTCCTGTAAACGGATTGTAAAGAAATGAACCCGGATTGGATTTACGGGCTGGTCGGCGGAATGCTGATCGGCACTGGCGGCGCGGTATACCTGCTCGCCAATGGGCGCATCATGGGCGCAAGCGGCATTATCGGCGGTCTGGTCGATGGCAGTGGGCGCAGCACGATGTTGGAACGCATCAGCTTTCTTGCGGGGTTGGCACTGATCCCCGTGGTCCTGTTGTACTTTCTTGGCCCGAAGGAAACCCACGCCACAAGCAACTTCGCGCTGCTGATCGCCGCCGGGCTTTTGGTGGGCGTTGGCACACGTCTGGCCAATGGTTGCACCTCGGGCCATGGCGTCTGCGGGATCTCGCGGATGTCCCTGCGCGGCATGGTTGCGACGGTCTTCTACATCCTTGCCGGCGGTCTGACCGTCGTTTTGTTCCGCCATTTGCTGGGGATCATCTGATGCGCAACTATTTCGCTTTTCTGGCCGGTGGTCTGTTTGGGGCCGGGCTGTTCATTTCGGGCATGACTGACACCCGCAAGGTGCAGGGATGGCTGGATATTTTCGGCAATTGGGATCCGACACTGGCCTTTGTGATGGGCGGCGCGATTATCCCGATGGCGATTGCGTGGCGGGTTGCCGCAAAGCGGCGCTTTGCCCTAACTGGCGACGCCATGCCGCCACCACCCGAACCGAAACTGGGCCGTAACCTTGTGATGGGGTCGGTTCTGTTCGGGATGGGTTGGGGTCTTGTTGGCCTGTGCCCCGGTCCGGCGATTGCTTCGCTCAGTTATGGCGGGATCGAAGGGCTGGTATTTCTTGGAGCGATGGTCGCCGGGATGAGCGCCATGCCAAGCCTACGGGCATGGCTGGACAGGCCCGCGACAGCGCAGTAGGTCTTAGCCATGGATATACGCCCCATTACAGACCGCTATGCTGTGTCGCCGCAGATCGACCCGGAAGATGCCGCCGCCATCAAGGCGGCGGGGATCACCACCGTGATCTGCAACCGCCCGGATGCCGAAGTACCACCGTCGCATCAATCAGACGCGATGCGTATGGCGATCGAGGCTGCCGGGCTCCGGTTCGAAGTGTTGCCGATCACGCACCAAACCATGACCCCCGACCGGGTGGCCCAGCAATTTGCGATGGTCGATGCGTCGGACGGCCCGGTTCTGGCCTACTGCGCATCGGGCACACGCTGTTCGATCCTTTGGGCGCTCAGCCAAGCTGGTCAGAAAAGTGCCGATGAGATTTTGGGCGCAGTGGCACAAGCAGGTTACGACCTGTCGATGCTGCGCCCCACGCTTGACGCTGCGGCAGACGCACAGCGTTAAAGCGCGTCGAGGTTCGGTGTCGCGGAGCTGTCCAAGGCACCGTCCTTACCGTCAATCGCAAGCGATCCCGTCATCTCGAGCGAGGCAGCGCCCAGTGTGGCAGGAAGAGACCCCGTGGGTGCTGGGGTTTCGTTCACAGAATGAACAGACAACGAAACCTGCGGGTCGCGTGAGTGCATAGCGGTCGTTTGGGTTCCGATACGAATGGCGCGAAAGCCATTCATTTGCCCCAGCTTTCCGCGTGCCACCTCGTGTCCCCCGGCCAGAACCAGAGCCGCGGATGTCGTTGCACCCGCCGCGAGCGGCAGCCTGTCCCCCGGCCGCAACGCCTGCGCCTTGTCGAGAGAAATATGGATACGGGTCAACACCGCCTGCATGCGGACAGGCGCCAGCTTGAGCACAGCTTCATGTTTTCCCGGACCGGGTACACCACCCGATTCCGCCGCCTTCTTGGGTTCGGGGAACATAAAGACAACCCCGCCGCTGCGCGTGTCCTGTGCAAGTGCGGTGTCGAATTCGATCACATGATACATGTCCGCATCCAGCACCAGCCCCGCCGTTTGCGCATCTTCGACCAAGGCGCCAAAGCGATAGTCCTGCAGATGTGCCATTTCGGGCTGGGTTGACAACATGGATGCAAACCGGGGCAGCGCCGCATCAATCACCGGGGCAGTCATCGCCGCATCGGTTGGCGTGTAGGCGCGCGCATCGGCTGGAAAACGTGTCACCCTGCCCAAGGTCTGCACATCGATGAACCCAGTGACGATATCGCGATCAAAGGTGGCAAGCCCACGCGCACCAGAATCGTTTTCGAGCACGACAATCAAGTGATCAGGGCCCAACCGCGACATTGCCAGATCGACAGGCATAATATCATCACAGGTGATGCGGGGAACCAGACCAAGCCCCCAAAGCGCATCCGCCGCAATCGACAGCGCGCGGCCCAAGGCACGCGATACCGACCATGCACCGCCGCCCAGCGCCTTGCGTTGTGCCTGCGCCTTGCGCTGCAAAACCGTGTCTGTGACGGTGTCGTTCATATTAGTGCCGTCTGCCCCCTTGGCCTTTTGTCCGGTTATCGCCGGAATTGGTTACCAAGGGCTTAGCAAATCTGCACAGAGCACCTATTGGGCGGCCAATGCGATGCGGTAGGGCAAGACAACGCGGAACGTCGCACCACGCGAAGAGGGCACATAATCGACCGATCCCCCCAAGCGCGTCATGACTTGGCGGCAGATGGCCAGCCCAAGACCTGCGCCACCTGCTTTTTGGTCGCTGACGCGGGCGAATTTTTCAAAGATCATGTCCACAGCGTCGGGTGCAATGCCGGAGCCGTTGTCGTGAAAATCAATCACCACGCGGTCGGTTTCCTGCATCACACGGATCACCAGACGAGGCGTTTGAGCATCACAATATTTGCGCGCATTGGCGATCAGGTTGATGAAAACCTGACTAAGCCTGTCCAGATCGGTGTGCAGCACGATGTATTCCCGACCCATGTCGCGTTCGATGGCCATTTGGACACCGTCTTCACCGATAGCCGCCGCAGATACGGCCCGGTCAAGCGCATCGCGCAAGCTTCCTTCGCGCAGATTCAGGTTCACCTGCCCGTTCTCGACCACACTCAGGTCCAGCAAATCGTCGAGCAGTCGGGTCAAGCGCTGCGCTTCGTCATGGATGATCGACGCATAGCGCGACTGGTCGTTCGGAGTCATCTGGTCAGTGTCACGCAGGATCTCGGAAAATGCCCGGATCGAGGTCATCGGTGTGCGCAATTCGTGGCTGATTTGGCTCAGGAAGGCGTCTTTCTGGATCGAAAGGCGGGTGAGCTTTTGGTTGGCATTGCGCAATTCCAAAGCGGTGCGGCTGAGTTCTTCGGACTGTTCCTTGAGCCGTGCCGAGTATTCCAGCATCTGCGCCGTTTCATCCGCCACCGCCATCAAATCTTCGACGGAAATCGCCATGCCACCCGTGATCTGCCCAACCATCGCATGGGCGGTTGCCGCCCCGACAGAGCTTCCCAATTCGCGCTCCAAAGCCTCAAGAAAATCAGGTGTCGGCGCCGGCAAATTCCCACGCGCGCCCTGGCGCCGTGCGTGCCGCAAGAACAGCGCTTGCGCCTCTCCCGCACCCAGAATGCGTTGCGCCATCACCATCAGGTCTTCGGTTTGTGCCGTTCCACCAGACCAGCTTCGAGCATTGGTTGAATGCTCGAAAATGTTGACGAATTGTGCCGCCTGAAGCCGCTCCAACGGTGACGGGAAGGTGACAAGCGAGACACCGACAAAGGCCACAACGTTGAACAACATGCTCCAAAGCAGCGCATGCATGAGTTGGTCCATACCCTCGATGCCAAACAATGCGTCAGGCTTCAGCCAAGCCAAACCAAACAGCCCGTTGTCGATGATCGCCACCGGCAGGATTGTTCCGACACCAAAGCTGGGCAGGTAGAGCGTATAGAGCCAGATCGCAAAGCCCGCGGTGAGTCCGGCAAACGCCCCCATCCGTGTGGCTCCACGCCAGAACATGCCACCCAGCATCGCGGGCAAGACCTGCGCGAGACCACAAAACGCCACAAGGCCAATGGAGGCCAGCGCTTCGCCTCCACTGGACAGTCGGAAATACAGATAGCCCAACATCACCACGCCAACGATGGAGATCCGTCGCGCCATGAGAACGGCAGCCCGGACGTCGCCTGATACGCTGGCCCCGCTTGGGCGCAGTTGCAGCCAGATGGGCATCACGATGTGGTTCGACACCATGGTCGACAATGCAATTGCCGCGACGATCACCATCGAAGTGGCGGAGCTGAACCCACCAAGGAAGGACAGCATCGCCAACCCGTTTTCGCCCAGCGCAAGCGGGATAGTCAGAACGAACAGGTCGGGGTTGGATCCGTCGGGCATGATGTCGAGTCCCACCACCGCGATAGGCACAACAAACAAGCTGATAAGGCAAAGATAGAGCGGAAACGCCCAGCTTGCGGTCCGCAGGTGGCTTTCGTCGTCGTTCTCCACCACCAGTACCTGAAAGGTTCGGGGCAGGCACAGGAAAGCCGCCGCAGACAGAAAGATCAGCCCGGCCCAACGGCTGCGATCGGTGTGCCATTCGCCGAACTCGGACGCGTCGATCCGGTTGAGCGCCTCGGTCAATCCGCCCGACACCCCCCAGACCACGAAAATGCCAACAGACAGCAATGCCACAAGCTTGACGACAGCTTCCACCGCAATGGCCATGACCACCCCGTCATGCCGCTCTTTGGCGTCAAGGTTGCGCGTGCCGAACAGCACTGTGAACACCGCCAATCCCAATGACAGCCACAACGCCACACGGGCCTGATCCTGTGCCGCCAGCCCATCGGACTGCGCGGCGAAAACCGAAAAGGACAACGTCACGGACTGCAATTGCAGCGCGATGTAGGGCGTCGTGCCAATCACCGCGAGGATCGTGACACCGGCAGCCAGCAGGCTGGATTTGCCATAGCGGGATGAGATCAGGTCAGCGATGGAGGTGATTTTCTGCGTCCGACCGATCCGGATCAATTTGCGCAACAGCCACCACCAGCTGACCATCACGATCGTCGGTCCAAGGTAGATGGTCAGGTATTCGAAGCCGTTGCGCGCCGCAGACCCGACCGCGCCGTAGAACGTCCAAGCTGTACAATAGATCGACAGCGATAGCGTGTAGATCAATGGCGAACGCAACCACGCCTTTTTGCCCTGCAGCGCCAGCCTGTCGGCGGCGAAGGCGACGAAGAACAGGAAAAACACATAGGCCGTACAGACTGCGACCAGCAGGTTGAGCGTGCTCATGTCTCGGTGTCCGGCGGTTCGTCCACCTCATCGGCCAACAGGCGTGACAACCCCCAAGTCAAAAGGATCACCCCGCCCCAGACCGCAAAGATGTAGATCAGTGCTGTGGCGCTGCTGACGGTGCCATCACCTGTTTGCGGCCAGATCAACGGCACGCTCCAGAGGATCAGTGCAAGAATGGGGGCGACACGCGCGGCGTCCATGACCCGACGTCTGCGATAGGTGCGTCTTTCGTGAAAGACAGTCGGCGATCCGGGCCTGTCCGTCTCGCGTTTCATTTGGCAGCAAGGGCTCTCACGGTTTCGAGCACATCCGCATTCGAGAATGGTTTTGTCATGAAGGCGTCACAGCCAGCACGTTCCGCGATCTCGCGATCCTTGGTCTGGCCCCGCGCGGTCAGCATAAGCACCGGCAGGCCATTGATCTCGGGGTCGTCCCGCAATTCGCGCAGGATGTCATAGCCGCTTTTTCCTGGCAGCATCACATCGAGGATCACCACGTCCGGTCTCCTCTCTTTCACCATTTCGACAGCATCCGCCCCGTTGGAGTGGGTTTTGACCGTCCATCCATCCCTAGACAGGATGAAGCTTATCGCCTCAATGATGTTGGGTTCGTCTTCAATCAACAGAACCTGTTTGGACATGCGCGCCCTCCCCCGTGCCGCAAGCTGCTGGTCGGCTTTTTGCCGTTATTTTGGGCCAGCTTGCATAAACTATTACGAAGTGCAGGCAATGTGTCAAAGCTTCCGCGGTGCCGACGCGACCATGATCGACGGTTCACGTCGTGCTTCGCAGGTTGGGTGGGGGCAGATCCGGCACGTAAGGCCAACATGGCGGGTTTGTTCCGATACGTCGCGCTTGGGTTCCGGCACAATCAGCATGTGGCTCTCGAACAGAACGTCCTCGCCCGATCGGGCCGGACCGGTGGGTTGGGAAATGGCGTAGCCGCGATGACGGGCTGCGGCGCGGGCAGATTGCTCCATCACTTCGACATGCACCATCATCGGCCGCGCCAGCGCCCTGTATAACGGCCAAAGCGCACAACCAGCGCCGAGTCGCGGCAAGGGAAATTCCGGCAGTGGCTTACGGAAGGTCGTCACACCAGACCCGTCGCAAATCGCCAAACCCACAGGTTCGGGCAAGATGTCTTCGGGCAGATGCGCCAGACGGCGCATGGCACTGGCCAGATCGCAACCGAACCGCGCTGCAAAGGCAAACGGATCGTTGCCTGATACCGCCACCGTATCGGCACTCTCGCCCAGCGGCATCCGTTCAGCGTCTGCACGATACCGCGTAATGGCACGCCGCAAAAGCCATCGCGCGGCTTGCGAAACACCCTGTCCCAACTCTGTAGCCACCGCATCGACATCCACGTCCGATGTTTCCAGCGCCGGAAAATGGAACCCGAATTTCTGAAACACCCCGTCAAGTTCATCCTGCGGAGCATTGGTTTCAGACGCCTCGGAATCCGCCTCTTCAAGATATTGCGCCAAGCTGCGGCTCGTGTCGGCTAGCCGGGCACTGTCTTCATAGATGTTGCGATTGAAGCGGCGTTGCCATTCCGGTTCGATATCGCCCGGTTCGGCAAGGATCGACGCCGCAGAGCGGATCGCGGTCACGGTCGACAACATCTCGTGCAGGGATGCCGCCAGATGCGGGTCATGAGTCAAACGGTCGGTGAGCGCCTCGACGCTGCGTTGGAGCGTTTCGACCTTGCGCTGGTTGTCAGCCAAAAGAGCCGCCCAGCCGGGAAACCGCCCGGCGAATTCCTCTACCCGAACGAACTCGGCCTCGGACATGTCGATACCGCTGGCCGCCTCGCGCAAGGTGGCCAACAGCGTCGTCTCGGCACCTTCGGTCAAAGACCCCGGCTCAACCCCCAGCGCATGGGCGATATCGACAAGCAATTTACCGCCGATTCTGCGCCGGTTGTGTTCGATCAGATTCAGGTAGGATGGCGAGATGTCCGCGCGTTTGGCCAATTCGGACTGCTTCAACCCGGCCATCACGCGCCGCTCGCGAATGCGGCTTCCTGTCAGAGTGTCGCGGGGCATCTCAAATTCCCGTGATGAATCAATCCGTTTCTGCACTGCAGAAGAAAGAAATTTACAGGTTTCTGCAATGCGCTGTAGATTTTTTGACAGAAAAACTGTTTGAAGCAAAGCGCTTATTGCTATGTTTTCCATGCATAGCCGATAATCAATTTGCACATATGTGCGGTGCTGGCGGATGGAGGAACGCCGCCAGACCCTTAAAGACATTGGGAGGATTATATGTCCAAAGGCAACCTGACACGTCGCGGCGTGCTCAAGACAGGTGCTGTAGCAGGTGCGGGTCTCGCTCTGCCCACGTATCTGTCCGCAGCCGGCCATGAAGGCTTTACAAACGCACCGACAGGCTCGACCGTCACGCTGGGTTTCAACGTACCCCAGTCCGGTCCTTACGCAGACGAGGGTGCAGACGAACTCCGCGCCTACGAACTCGCTGTCGAACACCTGAACGGTGAAGGCGACGGCGGTATGCTGAACACCTTCTCGTCGAAGGCATTGGACGGCACCGGTATTCTTGGCAAGAAAGTCGAATACGTCACGGGCGACACGCAGACAAAGTCTGACGCAGCGCGCGCATCGGCAAAGTCGATGATCGAAAAAGACGGCGCCGTGATGATCACTGGCGGCTCGTCCTCGGGTGTGGCTGTTGCCGTTCAGGCACTTTGCCAAGAAGCTGGCGTCATCTTCATGGCGGGCCTCACGCACTCCAACGACACCACGGGTAAAGACAAGCGGGCCAACGGCTTCCGCCACTTCTTCAACTCGTACATGTCCGGTGCAGCTCTGGCTCCCGTGCTTGCAGCCAACTACGGCACCGACCGTAAGGCATACCACCTGACAGCCGACTACAACTGGGGTTACACCACAGAAGAAGCGGTGAAGTCCTCGACCGAAGCGATGGGCTGGGAAACTGTCGGCACGGTTCTGACACCGCTGACACAGACCGACTTCTCGTCCTACATCACGCCGGTTCTGCAATCTGACGCAGACGTTCTGGTTCTGAACCACTACGGCGGAAACATGGTGAACTCGCTGACCAACGCGGTTCAGTTCGGTCTGCGTGACCGGATCGTGAACGGCAAGCAGTTCGAGATCGTTGTTCCGCTCTACTCGCGCCTCATGGCGAAGGGTGCTGGTGCCAACGTCAAGGGCATCTTCGGTTCGACAAACTGGCACTGGTCGCTGCAGGACGAAGGCTCCAAGGCATTCGTTCAGTCCTTCGGCACCAAGTACGGCTTCCCGCCGTCGCAGGCCGCACACACCTGCTATGTTCAGGCCCTGCTCTATGCAGACGCTGTTCAGCGTGCAGGCTCGTTTGCACCTTGCGCGGTTGTCGAAGCGCTCGAAGGCTTCGAATTCGACGGAATGGGCAACGGCCCGACCCTCTACCGTGCGGAAGACCACCAGTGCTTCAAGGACGTTCTGGTTGTGAAGGGTAAAGAAAACCCGTCCTCCGAGTTCGACCTCCTCGAAATCGTGGAAGTCACACCGGTCGATCAGGTTACGTACGCACCCGATCACCCGCAGTTCGCCGGCGGCGCGCTGGGTACCTGCAACAACGGCGCGTAAGCCCTTGTTTCTTGAGGTGGGCCAAACGGCCCGCCTCATCTCTTCTTCAGCCCGTTGCTGTTACGGGCTGCCTGCACTTCCACACTTCTGACCGCAAAGGGTGGGGCAATGGACGCCATAATCCTGCAAATTCTCAACGGGCTCGACAAGGGCTCGGCCTACGCGCTGATCGCGTTGGGCCTGACACTCATCTTCGGCACGCTGGGCGTGGTGAACTTCGCGCATGGTGCGCTGTTCATGATCGGTGCGTTCTGCGCCGTCACGCTGTCGCGCCTGCTCAGCCTGAGCCACAAGGTCGAGGTTCCCGGAGCCGTCGACTTCCTTGGCAATCCGCAGATGCGCGATGTGCCATATATCTACGACATTTTTGGCGAAAGCCTTGGCGCGGGGATCATCGACTGGGCGGTGCCTTTGTCGATCCTGTTCGCCATCCCAGTGATGATCCTGATCGGTGTGATCATGGAACGCGGGCTGATCAAACACTTCTACAAGCGCCCCCATGCGGACCAGATCCTTGTGACCTTTGGTCTTGCGATCGTGCTTCAAGAGATCATCAAGTACTACTACGGGGCAAACCCGATTCCGACCCCGGCCCCTTCTGCCTTTGTTGGATCATTCGACTTTGGCGCGCTTGTCGGGTTCGAACCCGGAACGATCATCTACCCCTACTGGCGACTGGTCTACTTTGCGTTTGCAGCCGTCATCATCGGCGCCGTGTTTGCCTTTCTGCAGTTTACCACCTTCGGCATGGTCGTACGTGCAGGGATGGCAGATCGTGAAACCGTGGGTTTGCTGGGCATCAATATCGACAAGCGGTTCACCATCATGTTCGGGCTGGCCGCTGCGGTCGCGGGCCTTGCCGGCGTGATGTACACCCCAATCAATTCACCCAACTACCACATGGGGATGGACTTCCTTGTCCTGAGCTTTGTCGTGGTGGTTGTCGGCGGCATGGGATCGCTTCCAGGTGCGGTGCTTGCTGGCTTCCTGCTGGGTATCCTCGAAAGCTTTGCCTCGATGCGCGAAGTCATCGCCATCATTCCCGGCATCAACCAGGTGATCATCTACCTTGTCGCCATCATTATTCTACTGACGCGTCCGCGTGGCCTGATGGGTCGCAAGGGCGTGATGGAGGACTGATCCATGTTCGGACTGGACAAAAAAGACGCATCCCTCCTGCTGATCGTGGCAGTGTTGGTGGCCTTTGCCCCCTTCTTCCTGAACCCCTTCCCCGAGGGGTCGGCGATGGCACAATTCAACGCGGGCTACCCTGATTTGATGCAGCGCTTCGTGATCTTCGGCATCTTTGCCATCGGCTTCAACATCCTATTCGGCCTGACCGGATACCTGAGCTTCGGTCACGCCGCCTTCCTCGGAGTGGGGTCCTACGCCGCGGTCTGGATGTTCAAGCTGCTCAGCATGAACGTCGTCCCCGCAATCGTCCTTGCGGTCATCACCGCAGGCGTGTTCGCCCTGATCATCGGCTATGTCAGCCTGCGTCGCTCGGGCATCTACTTCTCAATCCTGACGCTGGCCTTTGCGCAGATGTCCTTTGCCCTGGCATACTCGGTTCTGACCCCGATCACCGGTGGTGAAACAGGCCTGCAACTGGCGTTGGACGATCCGCGCATCTTTGGCGCGGCCACCACGGCAGAAGGCAACATTCCGGTTCCTGGCTTTTTCGGCCTTGAGATGCGCGACAGCACCGAACTGGTGTTCGGCAACTGGGTGTTCACCTTCAATGTCGGCTACTACTTTGCCGCCATTATCATGCTGATCTCGTTCTACCTGTCGATCCGCATCTTCCGGTCGCCGTTCGGCATGATGCTACGCGCTATCAAATCGAACCAGCAGCGCCTGAATTACACCGGCCTTAACCCGCGTCCCTATACGCTGGCGGCCTTCGTGATCTCGGGTATGTACGCCGGTCTCGCAGGTGGCCTGATGGCGTCGATGGACCCTCTGGCAGGTGCCGAACGTATGTTCTGGACCGCGTCGGGCGAGGTTGTCCTGATGACCATTCTTGGTGGTGTCGGCACGCTCATCGGCCCGGTTCTGGGGGCTGGCCTGATCAAGTACATGGAAAACATCATTTCCAAGATCAACTCGGACATCCTGCACAGCTGGTTCGCCTTCCTGCCCGACGGGCTCGAAGATGTGGTCGTCACCCTGATCTACCCGTTCATCGGCAAGGGCTGGCACCTGACACTGGGGATCGTGTTCATGCTGGTCGTGATCTTCCTGCCCGGTGGCCTTGTTCAGGGGGGCCAAAAGATCGCTGCACTCTTTGGTCGCAAAAAGGCCAAAGAACCTAAGAACGCAACCACCGAACCTGCGGAATAAGGAGACGGACAGATGGGAATTCTCGAAGTCAAAGACGTGAACAAACGGTTCGGTGGCCTGCAAGCACTTGGCAATGTGAACCTCAGCGTGGCGGAGAACACCTGCCACGCGATCATCGGACCCAACGGTGCGGGCAAGTCTACCTTGCTCAACTGTCTGGTGGGCAAGCTGATCCCGGATACCGGGTCGGTCATGTTCGACGGACAGAGCGTGCTGGGCCGTACCCCGTTTGAAATCAACCAGATGGGCATTTCCCGTGTTTTCCAGACGCCCGAGATCTTCGGCGATCTGACGGTGATGGAAAACATGCTGATCCCGTGCTTTGCGCGGCGTGACGGCTCTTTCGCCCTGCACGGCATCCGGTCGGTCTTTAGCGAAGGCGAACTGCGCGACCAAGCCGAACAGATGCTGGAAGAGGTCAACATGCTCGACAAGCGGAACATGCACTCCGCCTCGATGTCACGCGGGGACAAACGCCGTCTCGAAATGGCAATGTGCCTTGTTCAAAATCCCAAATTGCTGCTGCTCGATGAACCTACAGCGGGCATGGCGCGGGCCGACACGAACAACACGATCGACCTGCTCAAAGAGATCAAGGAAAAACGCAACATCACCATCGCGATCATCGAACATGATATGCATGTGGTGTTCTCACTGGCCGAACGGATCACCGTTCTGGCGCAGGGCACGCCTTTGGTCGAGGACACTCCCGAGAACATCAAAGGGCATCCGAAAGTCAAGGAAGCCTATCTCGGCGAAGCCGCGTAACCCCATTTGGCGGGGTCTCCCCGCCACCCCTCCCACAGCGAGGACAGAATTATGAACGTCAAACCCGACTTTTCGAAAAACGCCAATCACGCACAAACAGCCCCGGCTTTCCTGTCCGTCTGGGACATGCACGCCTACTACGGCGAAAGCTATATCGTGCAGGGCATCTCGTTCAACGTCCACGAAGGCGAGATTCTCGCTCTTTTGGGACGTAACGGTGCAGGCAAGACCACCACGCTGCGCGCCATCGCGCGGATGGACAGCCCGCAGGTCAATCACGGTGAAATCTGGCTTGATCATCAACCGTTGCACAAGATGTCTTCGTACGAAGCCGCATCAGTCGGTCTGGGTCTTGTACCCGAAGACCGCCGGATCATCCCCGGCCTTACCGTTGAGGAGAACCTGCAACTGGCGCAAATCGCACCGCCCGTCGGCTGGTCGATCGAACGCATTTACGACCTCTTCCCGCGCTTGGGTGAACGCCGCAGTCAAGAAGGCGTGACACTGTCGGGCGGCGAACAGCAAATGCTATCGATTGCCCGCGCCCTCGCCCGTGACCTCAAGGTGCTGCTGCTGGACGAGCCTTACGAAGGTTTGGCGCCGGTGATCGTTGACGAGATCGAAAAGACCCTGCGCGTGATCAAGGAACAAGGGATGACGACGATCCTTGTCGAACAGAATGCTGTACGCGCGCTGCAATTGGCGGATCGGGCAATCATCCTCGACACTGGCTCTATCGTGTTTGATGGCTCGGCGGCAGAGGTTCTGGAAAATGCCCAACTGCGGGCCGAATACCTCGCGATCTGAGCAAGGCCAAGCCGTCTGCGACTTTTGCCGCCCTTGCCATTTCCCGGCGGGGGCGGTTTTGTTTGACCAAAGAGGAGGACACCCATGACTGATACAACCTATCCCCCGTCCAAAGAGATGGTCGAAAACGCGCATATTGATGCGTCTCGTTACGAGGAGATGTATGCGCGGTCGGTGTCTGATCCTGAGGGGTTTTGGGCGGAGGCGGCGCAGCGTCTGGACTGGATGAAGGCACCGACGCAGATCAAGGACGTGGATTTCACGCTGGGTCAGGTCAAGATCAACTGGTTCGCCGATGGCACGCTGAACGTGGCGGCCAACTGTGTCGACCGGCATCTGGCGACCCGCGGTGACCAGACCGCGATCATCTTCGAACCCGATGATCCCAACGAGCCGG
>NZ_JFKD01000012.1 GCF_002115725.1 Marivita cryptomonadis | reverse complement strand
ACCGACGACGACAATGTCTATTATCTGACCGGCTATTACGACTATCTGCATATGGAATTTGGCCGCCCTACCATACTCGTCGTTCAGCGTGACGGCGAGAGCCTTCTGATCACGCCCACTATCGAGTCGATTTTGAACAACGCGTTTCAGGCAGCGGCGCTTGAATAGGAGCGGGTATTTTCGGTTCTGATTAGCGCAGATGCTGCTATAGCTTTGATGATCATGGCGAGCAGTAGGGTCAAAAGTTTCCTGATGTGGTTCAGGATCTTGTGGAGATTGTGCCCGCAACCGCAGAGGACAGCAAAGATGGCATCGCCGCGGAGCCCTTTGAGCGGACATCTTGCGAGGCGCCCGTCTGTTTTCATGTGTCCGATCTCGGGTTCGATGGCGCTGCGTCGTCGCAGCAGCTTTTTCAGCGCGGGTGTGAGGCCGAGTTTGGACCCTGAGATCAGGACGCGGGTGGTTTCCACACCGTGGCCACGATAGCCGCGGTCGACAACAGCCAGTTCAGGCCGTTGGTCGGTCAGGATTTCTACCTGCTCCAAAGCCTCGGCCAGAGTGTGACCGTCGTATGGATTGCCGGGCAGCGCCCGCATGCCGACGACGAAGCCCTCGTCGATTGTCGTGGCTATGCTGACCTTGGTGCCGAATTCGTAACGCACGCGTGCCTTGCCTTTGGAGATGCAGTCAACGTCGGGCTCATGCAGGGCGTAAATCTTGCCGCCACCCTTTATGGGCTGGTGCAGCAAGCGCGAGACCAGCACCAGGGTGTCGAGGACCGTTTCCCGTAAGGTGCCCGGCGGGATGAGATCGATCTGACGCCGTAGGTCGCGCATGACCCGTCCGGTGTAGCCCTTCAATGTCCTCAAGACCTTGCGCATGCGCTTGAACTGTCGCGCATGGGCATAGCTACCGACCTGCGCCGCCAGCAGCGGCGCCTTGCGCGCATAGGTCTGACGCAGTTGAACCCCAACCTCCTGCGCCAGGGCCACGATCTTGGCGCGCGCTTTTTCGTAGAGCCGCGCGTCGGTGGGATAGGCGATGTTCTTTTCCATGACGGTCGTGTCGATGGAGACGCGCGAGAGGCTGTCATCGTTCACAACGCCACTTGAGCGCCCAGCCTCGATGGTCTTCGTCAGCAGCCACTCGGCGCCTTCATCGCCAATCTGATCGCGCCATCGGCTGAGGGAGGGCGGGTGGATCGGCGGCTGATGCTGGAAGAAGGTTTCCCCCGTGAAGTGCTGGTAGTAGGGGTTCTCTACCCAGCGCGCGACAACGGCCTCATCCGACAGGCGATGCAGATGTTGAAGATACATCAGTCCAGCAACCAACCGCGGCGGTGTCGCCGGTCGGCAGGTTCCTGACGGAAAGAAACCGGCCCATTCCCGCTCGAAGAACTCCCAATCGATCAACGCAGCCAGCTTCACCAATTCGTGGCGCATGTCGATCAGGTCAACGAGGCGCGGGCGCAGAAGATCATCTTGTTCAGGCGGGCGATTACGATGTTTCATGGGCGTATCAAATTGCAGGGTTTTCAATGCAATAGTACAAAACCTTGCAACTCATAGCCACTGAAATCATCGTTTAATCATTCATTATCAAAAGCTTGTATGTCTTTCAGGGCGGACTATCGACCTCAACACGGCCCTTGCAAACGCCCGGGTCGACAGGGTTTGCGCATGGAACGACGGCATGGGGTCAGAATGGCGCGCTGAATTGCTGGATGCACTGCGCGGCGCGGCGCGAGTTGGGATTGAGCCGGATCACATGCCACCTTTGGTGCGGCCTTTTGTCGGGTCTCAGGTCTATGAGGGGCGGATCGAAACGGTGACGCCCCTGCTGGCCGAGATGCGCATGATCGAGACGCCTGACCAACTGCAACTGGCCCGCCATGCCGGTCAGGTCGCCAATGCGATGATGGCCGCCGGGCGCGCGGCTATTGGCGATGGTGTGCCCGAATATGAGGTGGCGCTCGCCACGTCGCAGGCCGGAACGCGCAAGGCCGCCGAACTGCTGGCCGCTCACTATGACGACGCCGATATGTCGCCGAATACGCATTTTTTGCAGATCATGGCCTCGGGCGACACGATCACCAAAACCCACCACCGCGCCACTACGCGGATCATGCGCCACGGCGAACCGGTGTTCCTGTGCTTTTGCGGCATGACCAATTTCCTCCGCTTTAAACTGCGCTTCGATCGTACCTTCTGGATGGGAGAGATCGGCGATGCCGATCAGGCACGTGTCTACGAGGTGGATCTTGCCAGCCAGAGTGCTGCCCTTGATGCCTTGCGCCCCGGCGTGACCGCCGAAAGCGTGCATGCGGCCTATGCAGAGGTCATTCAGGACGCTGGGTTTGAATCGCTTCAGCTCAGTGCCTTCTCAAAGACATTCTGCAGGATTTGCGAGACATTGTTATCGTAGTCATTCCAAGGCAGGCTGCCGCAGAACGTGATAGAGCCGGTTGCAAAAACTGATCCGCCACCGGGATAGGTGCAATAGATCATGTCGGCGCGCTTCGCCTCGGCCTCAGTAACACCTGTGAGGTTTGTCAGGTGGGTAAGTTGTTCCTCGGGTACCAGCATGAAACCGTGCTCTCGGGTGACGGATCGGGCCAGAAGAACCGCGTTGTCCGGCGTTCCGATCCGCCCGTCCATATGGTCAAGCTCGAACCCGGCAGCGCCATTTCCGGAATAGCCAAAATCGCCTATGATGTCGCCTTGGACGCCCGCGAATACCCAGTCAAATTCCGGATCGGTCGTGACGCGGCGGTATGGATCGCCAAAGAATTCCCCCTGCGCAGCAAAGCCGATTCCGACAAGGTCTTGCGGAACTCGACCATTGCGCCGCCACAGCCCACCGTAGTTGCCGTCAAAAGCATTGTAATACTCGCCAGGCTCTGCCGCCCACGCACGGATGCCATCTTCGGCCCGGCGAATCTCCAGCATGCCATCATTTTCGGAATGGATGGCGATGCGCCAATAAAACCCGTTGCCGCCAAGATAGGCCAGATGGCCGCCATTATCGCGGTAATCGCGCAGGGCGTTCAGGCTTTCTTCTGTGTGGTACTCAGGGTGGGTGCCGGTCGTGAGCACCTTATAGTCTGAAATCGCTGCATGTCCGTGGATATGCAAGTCATTATCAGTGACTATATCATAATTTATACCTTTGGCATGCAGCCAGCTGATCAGGTGGCTGTCAGCAGGGAAATGGCGCAACCCCGAGCAGGGAGTGTTGCCAAAGGTCAAATAGCCAGGTCGTAGATTTAAAAGAGGTCGGCGATGAGAGCCGTGGCAGATGCCAGAGCCATCGGAATGATAGTTGTAGGTCGACAGGCCGTATTGCGGATATTCGGCGGGATTATGCGGATAGGCGTTCCAGTCGCTGATACGGTCCTGCCAGGACGGATCATAATCTGGTCGAGCATGGTTGCCGTAGATCGCATAGGTGAATGTGGATACCAGCACGCACAAATCCGCGCGGCGTTTCCCCAGCAGAGGGCAGACGAAGAAAGGGATCGCTTCGCGCTGTCCGTCACATTCCAGCCGCATGACGTAGATACCCGATGGCATGTCATCCGGAATGGTGAAGGTGAAATCTGTGTCCCAGCCGAAATCATAGATGTCGTCCTGATGAAAATGGATCGCGGCGTAGTGGTCAGGTCGGTGCGACCAGTTCATCTCTGTCGCATCCCAATTGGCGCCAGTCACGGCGCGGGCCGGAAAGTTGACAAGAGTAAGCTCAGGGCCGGCTTGAGAAGGGACAATCGTTTTTTTCATGGCTTGCGCGAAATCCCATGCACACAGCGTCACGTCGTTGGCAATGATGGAGGGCGCTTCGATTTTGCCATTGAAATGTTGGCAGGCCTGCGTCTCTGACACACGTGCGCCCACCGTGGCGGTGCCCTGCAATGCAATTCCGCTGCAAGTTGTTTCGGCGTTAACTGGGGCACCCGCATAACGGCCAAGCACGTTTTGCGTGATGGACAGAACTCCGTTTTCCAGTCGACCCTCGACCCGGTGCCACTGGCGCAGTTTCAGCGGGGCGTTTGTAGAGACCTTGGTTGCCCCTGCCTGAAAACAGGCCGCCCCTTGGGGATCAAGACAAAGATCAAACTCTCCGCAGCCGAGCACAGTCTGAGCACGTTCGCTGCGTTGCGTCGGATAGATGGTCGCGGAGAAGACTATCGCTGCCTCTGCATTCTCCGATACATCCCCAGCCGCCACGCCGTAAGATCCGGGAAAAAACGGCCTGTGCGTCGAGGCGAATTCTTGAGTTGCAAAATATTCTGAGGCGTCCTCTTCCACAATTCCTGGGCCGTCCGGGTTCGGGTCGGCGCAGATGGATCTGAAAAGCCTGGCGGTGAACGGCTTGTTCGATATTGAGGAGACCTTAAATTCTAGGGCTTCACCTGGACGACCAGACAGCTGCTCTACATAGCCGGCAATTGGCAGATCACGGGGCAGCTCACTCATCGCATGTTTCCATAAATTAAGTCAGGTAAGTGGTCTCTCAACCTGAGAAGTAGACCAGCAGGAAAATCATCGCAATAGATGGGTCCAACGGAGTCAGAGCGCAGACTGAACGATTCGCTTCCGTTGCCTCTCATCCGTGCGGCAACAAACAGGTGACCCGAATGGACGGTGTCACGAAACCGATCTCACGCGCCATGACGGTGACGCTGCTAAAACGCACTCGGGTGAAAGCCAAGGTTGGCAACCAATTGATAGAAAGCCGTCGTGAAAATCATGATCTGGGTGGATGCTTTCCAGTCACATCCTGACGATGATGTAGGAC
This sequence comes from Marivita cryptomonadis, assembly GCF_002115725.1. GTDB lineage: Bacteria > Pseudomonadota > Alphaproteobacteria > Rhodobacterales > Rhodobacteraceae > Marivita > Marivita cryptomonadis. The sequence goes on along the minus strand of NZ_JFKD01000012.1, from coordinate 134,092 downwards.
CAGACAGGTTGGCTAAATTAGCCCTTCCCGCAGTTTGGAACGTCTTGGGAGTGTCAAGTCGCGTAACCATTTGTGATTGCCCCTTGGTTCTATGGTTTCCCGTATCCTGAAGCGAGCGCCCAGCTGGAGGAAAAATCCGCGCTATTTGTGCGCTGGCCACGGCCATTGAGGGGACATGATCTTATCGCTTGGAAATAGATCAAGCAGAGATCAGGTGGAGGACTGAAAGAGCAAACTGCTCTTCTTGCCTCGTGGAAAAAAAGCAGTCAATTTTGTGGGCGAGTTTGAACTAAATGTCCAGCGCGGCCAAAGCTTCTTGGTCTCGACACTTGCCATATCGGTTTAAGGCCGCCAAGGTTACGCAGAGCACACGTGCAAACGAAAAGACTTTTTCCGACCTGGAGGTAATAAAAATGAGTTTACGTAACTGGGCCGCTGCGGCCCTTTGCACCTTGGGATTGGCGCTTGGCGCTGTTCCCGCGGACGCACAAAAAGCGGGGGGCACATTTGTATACCTCGTACAGCCCGAGCCGCCATCGCTGGCATCCTATCTGTCGACCTCGGGGCCTATCGGCCTGGTCGCACCCAAAATCTACGATGGCTTGTTCGACTACGACAACGATCTGAACATCGTTCCTGCGCTCGCTGAAAGCTATGAAGTGAGCGAAGACGGCAAGACTGTGACTTTCAATCTTCGGCAGGGTGTGACCTGGCACGATGGTGCACCGTTCACTTCGGCCGATGTTCAGTTCACGGTAATGTCTGTTCTGAAGGAAGTGCATCCACGCGGACCGAACTCGTTCCGTGAAGTCACGTCGATCGACACACCTGACGACCACACTGCGGTTTTCAATCTTGCCAACCCGGCGCCTTATATGTTGCGTGCTCTATCGGCTTATGAAAGCCCGATGGTTCCCAAGCACCTGCTGGAAGGCACCGATATTCGCAGCTCGGACCTGGCGACCAGCCCTGTCGGTACTGGCGCTTACAAGTTCGTCGAATGGAAAAAAGGCCAGTATATCCGTCTCGACAAGAACGAGAACTACTGGAAGCCTGGCCTTCCGTATATTGAGCGTATCGTAGGCCGGTTTATCCCGGATGCGTCAACCCGTACGGCCGCTATGGAAAACGGTGAAGTGATGTACGGTGCTTATGGTGCCATTCCGAACATTGATGCTGTGCGCCTGCGCGATACGGACGGTTTCTCGGTCACAACCGATGGCTACTCAATGATCAACCCGATGGCGTTGATCGAGTTCAACACGACCAAAGCGCCCTTTGACAATTCGGCGATCCGCAAGGCGATCTCACTTGCGATCGACCGCGAGTTTCTGATCGAGAATATCTGGTTCGGATACGGAAAACCTGCGACTTCGGCACTGTCCACAAACTTTGCGCCAACCGGTCTCTACAAGGCTGGCCTGCCGAACTACGCGGCAAAAGCGGATGTTGCAGGTGCAATCGCCATGTTGGACGCGGCTGGTATCACACCTGACGCCAATGGTATCCGGGCAACGGCTGTGCTTGACCTGATCCCCTATGGCGAAGACTGGCGCCGTGCCGGTGAGTACATGAAGCAGGCGATGAGCGAGATCGGCATCTCTCTCGAGCTGCGCTACGAAGATGTACCGACATGGCTGAAGCGGATCTACGCTGACTATGACTTTGAGATGAACATCAACTACTTCTACCAGCTGCCGGACCCGGTTCTGGGCGTTCACCGTCATTATGGCACTGACCAGATCCGTCAGGGTACGCATTTTGTGAACTCCTCGCGGTATTCCAACCCGACTCTTGATGCCCTGTTGGCCTCTGGTGCGCAGGAAGCAAGTGCAACCAAGCGGGCAGAAATCTACGGTGAGGTGCAGGACATCCTTGCCGAAGATATGCCAGTTGTGAACCTTTTCGAGATGCAGTTCCTGACTGTCTACAACGAAAAGCTGAAGGATCATGCGACCTCTGCGCTTGGGGCTTATGGCCCATTCGATCGCGCTTGGCTCGACGAGTGATGTAAACGAGCACGGCACCGGCCAATAGGGCCGGTGCCAAGCACGAAGGAACAAAAATTGTCTCATTTTGCCCGGCGCATACGGTATGTCGTGAAGCGGCTTCTACAGGCTATTCCGATCGTTCTGGCCATCGTAATCCTGAATTTTCTCCTGCTGCAGTTGGCAGAAGGTGATGCCGTCGATGTTCTGGCCGGGGAGGCCGGATCAGCCACGCCCGAATACATGGCCGAACTGCGTGCAAAGTTCGGACTGGACCAACCGCTGCCAGTGCAGTTGGCAGTCTATCTGAAGAACGTCATGTTTTTTGACCTTGGGTATTCGTTCCGTCACGAAATGCCAGTCAGTGAGCTTATTCTTGACCGTATGATGCCCACTCTTTTGCTGATGGTTGCTACGATCACTCTGGCGGTGGGTTTTGGTATCTTTCTTGGCCTTGTGGCGGCGATGGGCTTGAACACATGGCGGGATACGGCGATTTCCATCTTTGCACTGATAACCTATGCCACGCCACTTTTCTGGGTCGGGCTGATGATGATCGTTGTGTTTTCGCTTAATCTGAGGTGGTTTCCGACGTCGGGTATGGAAAACTTCGCAATGTTTTACGAGGGCTGGGACCGTGTCTGGGACATTGCACACCATCTGGTTTTGCCAACGATTACGCTCTCTCTGTTTTACCTCGCTCTTTACACGCGCCTGATGCGGGCCTCGATGCTTGAGCAGGCTGGGCAGGACTATGTGACAACCGCACGAGCGAAAGGCGTGACCGAGAACCGGATCATGTTTGTGCACGTGCTGCGAAACGCGCTGCTGCCTGTGGTCACCATGGCCGGTGTTCAGGTGGGCGCTCTGATCGGAGGGTCCGTGATTGTTGAATCCGTCTTCGCCTGGCCGGGACTTGGCATGCTTGCCTTCGAAGCGCTGTTCTCGCGTGACCTGAACCTGCTGCTTGGGATCTTCCTGCTGTCGGCACTATTGGTGGTGGCCGTCAATCTTGTGGTCGATATCATCTATTCGACGCTCGACCCACGCATAGAGGTGAGCTGACACATGACATTCTGGAAGCTCTTTGCCCGGAACCGCGGCGCGGTGGTGGGCCTTGCCATTCTGATCCTGATTACATTCATGGCGGCGACCGCTGGCATCTTCTTCCCTGAAGACCCGTTTAGCCTTGCAGGCCAATCCATGTCGCCGCCCGGTGAAAACGGGTTCCTTCTGGGAAGCGACAGTTTGGGCCGCGATGTGGCAGCGGGGATCGCGCATGGCGCGAAAACATCGTTGCTGATCGGACTTCTGGCGACACTTGTGGCGGTTTGTGTCGGCATCGTCATGGGGGCTCTCGCCGGGTATTACGGCGGTATAATCGACGATCTGTTGATGCGCGTGACAGAGATGTTCCAGACGATCCCGTCTTTCATCTTTGCCATCTTGCTGGTTGCGATCATGAAGCCGTCGATCGAAAGCATTGTCATCGCCATCGCAGTTGTTTCCTGGCCTGCGGTTGCACGTCTGGTGCGGGGCGAGTTTCTTTCTTTACGCAACAGGGAATTCGTGCAGGCTTGTCACACACTTGGCATGTCGGACATTCGTATCATGATGGGCGAAATCCTTCCGAATTGCCTGTCGCCTGTTATCGTGATCGGGTCACTTATGGTGGCGACTGCGATCCTGATTGAAAGCGGGCTGGCCTTTCTGGGTCTGGGTGACCCCAATATAATGAGCTGGGGGTTTCAGATCGGGGCAGGGCGCACGCTTCTGCGTTCAGCCTGGTGGGTGTGTACATTCCCCGGCATCGCTATCCTTCTGACGGTGCTGGCCATCAATCTGGTCGGCGAAGGCATTAATGATGCGCTGAACCCGCGTCTGAGGGAACGGTCATGACTCGCCTGCTGGATATCACCGACCTTCATATCGCCTTACCCGCCGACAGTCAGCGTCCCTACGCGGTGCAGAAGATGGAACTGCATCTCGAAGCGAACGAAATCCTGTGTGTTGTGGGCGAAAGCGGATCTGGCAAATCCTTGACGGCGCTTGCCGTTATGGGACTGCTGCCCAAGCCACATGTCCATATTGCCAAGGGCAGCGTTCTTTTCCAGGGCGAAGATCTGACCAAAGTCAGTGATGATCGGTTGCGTCAGATACGCGGCTCAGAGATATCGATGATCTTTCAGGAGCCGATGACGGCGCTGAACCCGGTCATGACGATCGGAACCCAGATCGACGAGGTCTTCCGCTTTCACGACAAGATGCCCGGCAAAGAGCGGCGTCGTAGGGCGCTGGAACTGTTGCGCGACGTGCAATTGCCTGACCCGGAGCAAGCGATCAAAGCCTATCCGCACGAACTCTCGGGTGGACAACGGCAGCGCGCGATGATCGCAATGGCGCTGGCTCTCGACCCGAAAATCCTGATTGCGGACGAACCAACCACGGCGCTGGACGTGACAACGCAGGCGCAGGTTTTGAGGCTGATCAAGGAAATGCAGGCCGCGCACGGCACGGGTGTATTGTTCATCACTCATGACTTCGGCGTTGTGGCTGATATCGCGGATCGGGTGGCCGTGATGCAGAACGGACTGGTCGTTGAAACCGGCACCACTGATCAAGTTCTTCGCACCCCTCAACATCCGTATACGCAAGCTCTGATCGCAGCTGTGCCGGAACTCACGCCGCGCCCTTCACGTGCTCGGTCCCCCGAAATCGTGATGCGGGTCAACAAGCTTGAAAAGACCTACCGAAGCGGTGGCGGATTGTTTGGCGGGAAAGGGCGGATTGTTCACGCTGCAAATGATGTAACCTTTGATCTTGCGCGCGGCGAGACGCTTGGCATCGTCGGCGAGAGTGGGTCTGGCAAATCGACAGTGGCCCGATGCATCGTGCGTCTGAACGATGCAGAGGCTGGCGAAATCCTGCTTGGCGATACAGATTTGCGTCCTCTGGGACGCGCCGCGATGCGTCCGCACCGCTCAAAGATCCAGATGGTGTTTCAGGACCCGTTTGCATCGCTCAACCCGCGTACCCGGATCGGAAAGATCATCGCGCAAGGCCCAATCATGTATGGCGCAAGTCCTGAGGATGCCAAAAAACGGACTTTGGACTTGCTGGACATCGTGGGTCTCGATCCCCGTTCCTATGACCGTTTTCCACACGAATTCTCGGGCGGACAGCGGCAGCGGATCGGTATCGCCCGTGCGCTTGCGCTCGAGCCGGATATCCTTGTTGCGGACGAACCTGTCTCGGCCCTTGATGTATCGATTCAGGCGCAGATCCTGAACCTCCTGGACGAGATCCGGGACCGGATGAATCTCTCCATGATCTTCATTACCCACGATCTTCGTGTGGCAGCGCAGGTTTGCGACAGGATTGCAGTGATGCAGCGTGGCGAGATGATTGAGATCGGACCGACCTCGACTCTCTTTGCATCACCAAAAGAGACTTATACCCGTGAATTGCTGGCGGCTGTTCCGGGAAAAGACTGGTTCCTAAAAGGGTCTAGCGCGCAGGCTCCTGCAACATAAACGAGCCATCGGCATATTTTTTAGTGGCGTGTTGTTTTCCTGTAAATACCTGCGTTTCAGGACCTTTGCACAAGATGACGAGACGCTCTGATGATGCTTGATCCACATGATCCCTTTCTATCACTGGCGGACTTGTCTGACGCCTATCGGACGGGTTATGTCAAACCCAGTCAAATGATCCGTGCGCATCTTGACCGTATCGCGCGGGTTGATCCCATGATTGGCGCGTTTCAAGTGGTGTACGCGGAAGATGCCATGATGGCGGCCGAAGCTGCTGACAGGATGTTCGCATCCGGCAGCCGGCTTGGGCCGTTTCACGGAATCCCATTCGGCCTGAAGGACATTTGCGACGTCGAAGGCCGCATCACAACCGGCGGCTCCAAGGCGATGCAAGATCGGGTGTCGCCGGTGACCGGCACGCTCGCGCATCGCTTGTTTGACGCTGGCGGGATCATGCTTGGTAAGACCAAGACGGTCGAATGCGCGCTTGGCGGCTGGGGCACCAACCAGAAGATGGGTACACCACGCAACCCCTGGGACATGCAGGCGCATCGCGTGCCGGGTGGGTCGTCTTCCGGCACCGCGACGAGTGTTGCTGCGGGTATGGCGGTCTGTGGCGTCGGCACGGACACCGGGGGGTCTGTGCGCCTTCCTGCGGGGTTCTGCGGGTTGGCGGGTTTGAAGGTGACTGAGAAACGCTTGCCCACTTATGGTATTCTGCCTTTGTCCCATACTTTGGACACACCGGGTCCGCTAGCGAGATCGGTGGAGGATACCGCATTGATGTTTCTTGCCATGGACGGTGTCGCGGGATGGTCCGTGGACCGGGATCGGCAAGAGGGCCGGGGTCTTTTTGACAGTCTTCGTGCTGGCGTTAAGGGGCTGCGCCTTGGCGTTTTGGACGCGCAAGAACGCACTGTATGCACACCTGATGTGATCGAAGGGTACGATGCCGCGCTGGACGTTTTACGGCATCTGGGTGCCGAATTGGTGCCGTTCTCCGCGTCTAAATCCTATGCTGAACTGACCGCAGCTTGCGGAGCTCTCATTGTTGCTGAGGGATATTACCACCATGGACATCTCTACGACCAAAGCGACTTGCCTATGGATGAGGACGTGCGTTTCCGTATGCTTGGCGGACGGGACATGTTGGCTTCAGAATACATGCGGTTGTTGACCGACCGGGAGGAGGGCCGGGACCTCTACATCAGCCTGATGCACGGGCTTGACGCGGTTCTGACCCCAACGATGACAACAACGGCATTGCGGCTAGATGAGGTGGATCAGGCAGTGTCGCCCGGACATTTCACCCGCCATGTGAACTACTTTGGTATGTGTGCCCTTTCTGTGCCAACAGGAGTTTCTGATGGGGGTTTACCGACAAGTCTGCAGGTGATTGCCCGACCCAATGACGAAGCCATGACTCTCCGGATTGGCGCTGCCTATGAGGCGGTTCGCGATCCGCTCTCCTATCCGGATCTGGCCTGATACCTAATGGGGTTTGAGACGAAATGATTGCTGTTCAAATCGCGTAACCCGATTAAACATAGAAGATAGCAACGCACAGTCGCTAAGCCAACTGGGAGGTTCTCATGGCCGATGGTTCCAATCGACAGACACGGATCACGTCCAGCCACTGGGGAGCATTTGAGGTCGATGTAGAAAACGACCACATCGTGGCGACACGTCCCTTCTCATGCGATCCTGATCCAAATGGTATTCCCGACATTCTTCCAGCAGCGGTCCATCATCGGAGCCGTGTGGCCCGTCCGTCCATTCGTCGTGGCTGGCTAGAGCGGAGAGATCCGACCGGGCGAGGGACGGATGACTTTGTCGAGCTGCCCTGGGACGAGGCCTTTGACATCGCCTCGCAAGAGATCGAACGTATCCGCCAAGCCTACGGAAACGAAGCGATCTATGGCGGATCATACGGCTGGGCGTCGGCAGGGCGGTTTCACCATGCGCAAAGCCAGGTGCATCGCTTTCTGAACTGCATTGGCGGCTATGTGGCATCATTCGGCAGTTATTCCACCGGCTGTGCGCAGGCGATCATGCCCCATGTCTTCGGCGTCAATTTCCTGACGTATTGTTATGAACATCAGGACGGCTGGCAAACGATCTATGACAACACAGAAACGCTTGTCATGTTCGGCGGGATCAATCCGAAGAACTCCAAGGTAAGCATGGGCGGCGTGACAGAGCATGAAACAGCTGGATGGCTTAACCGGTTCGTCGCCAATGAAATGCAATGCATCAATATCGGGCCACAACGCACGGACGCCCCGGACTGTTGTGACTGGCTTCCGGCGCGCCCGGGCTCTGACACCGCACTGATGCTCGCGTTGGCCTATGTGCTTCAGATCGAGGGTCTGAGCGATACCGATTTCCTTGATCAGTACACTGTTGGGTTTGACCGCTTCTTGCCGTATCTGATGGGGGACAGCGATGGCCAGCCCAAGTCGCCGGACTGGGCCGCGGCAATCTGTGGTGTGGCTCCCGAAAAGATCTTTGAGTTGGCCCGCCGTATGGCGAAGACCCGCACACTCATTACGGTTGCTTGGTCGTTGCAGCGGGCAGAGCACGGCGAACAACCCTATTGGATGTCGGCCGTTCTGGCCGCGATGCTGGGTCAGATCGGCTTGCCGGGCTGTGGTGTGGGCTATGGCTATGGCGCAATTGGTGGTGTTGGAAAGTCGTTGATCGGACTTCGGGGCATGACCTTTTCCCAAGGTGAAAACCCTGTTCAAGCTGTCATTCCGGTCGCCCGGATAGGAGATATGCTGCGCTATCCCGGTCAGACCTATGATTTCAATGGCAAACGTAACACGTACCCAGACATCCGGCTGATCTATTGGGCGGGGGGCAATCCGTATCACCATCATCAGGACCTGAACGCGCTGCATGACGCTTGGCAAAAACCGGACACGATTATCGTCAACGAACCGTGGTGGACACCAACCGCCAAGCGGGCGGATATCGTCTTTCCGGCGACAACACCCTATGAGCGTGAGGATATCGGGCGATCGAACCTTGACGATTACCTGTTCCACATGCCGCAACTGATCCCACCCGTCGGTGAGGCACGAGACGACTATTCCATTTTCGCGGACCTGGCGAAACGTATGGGCGTCGCGCTAGACTTTACCGAAGGCAAAAGCGCCGAGGACTGGATTAGAACGCTGTACGAGGAATTTAGGACGCTTGCCGAAGACAAAGGCATTGAGGTGCCTGACCTCCCGACGCTCAAATCCGAAAACTGGGTGCGTCTGCCAATTTTGGCAAATGGGCCAAACCGAACCTTTCTTGCGTCCTTTCGCGATGATCCCGAGCGGTCCCCGTTGCCGACCCCTTCGGGGAAGATCGAGATATTTTCCGACACCATCCACGGCTTTGGATATGACGATTGCCTTGGTCACCCGGCTTGGCTGCCGCCCTCCGAATGGTTCGGAAGCGCAAATGAAAAATTTCCTTTGCACCTCGTATCACCACAGCCGGGCGACAAGCTGCACAGTCAGTTTGAAAGTGCGCTTGCGGATGTCGCCGGAGCGCGGCCCGAAACGCTTATCATGTCTCCGGATAACGCGGCGGCGCGCGGCCTCAGCACTGGTGATCTGGTGCGTGTCTTCAACGCGCGCGGATCTTGCCGGGCGCGGCTGTCCGTGTCTGACGAGATTCAATCTGGCGTCGTTGCATTGCCCACCGGCGCGTGGTTCGGGGATCCTGGTGGAAACATCGACCAGGACGGAAATCCGAATGTCCTGACCCGCGATGTTGGAACGTCCCGGCTTGGTCAAGGATGCAGTGCACACACCGCGCTGGTAGAGGTGTGCAAGTTGGAAGGTTGATGCCAATCGCATCGCCGCCCAATTGGTCCTGAGGGAACTGTCAGAGCAAATCAGCTTGAGAAGGGCAGGACAGATTTGTTGTGTCTGTAGGGTCGTGTCAGAGCAACTTGGTTGCGACGGGGCGGGGGGCTGCATACCGGATTTCTTTGGTTGCCGCCCGTGGTGCAAGAGTTTTTCTGACCGTTTGTGCGTGGTAAGCGGCAAGCTGAGGCCGTTAAGGCTTGATAGCGCCATGGCATGAGGGCGTCGATTTCTGCGTGTAGCGCGACAATCCGGATGAGCCCACCGCAGACCTGTGTCGCTATGCGAAGTGGTTGGGGGCCGCCGCCGAGATGCTCGTCGATGCCCTGTTCATGCGTCTCGGCGAACGCATCTTTCCCGCGCCCGAGCATGAACGCCACGACCGTGTTCTCATGCTACCCAACGGTTCGCCCGTCCGCATTCAGGTCAAGACGCGCCATACGACGAATAGCAGCGGCGACTATGTCTTCAACCTGAAGCAGCGGTCCGAGAGGGGAGCAACCGGGCGCGGACCCTATTCCGCGGCGGATTTCGACATTCTGGCGATGGTCGCACTGCCGGACATGGCCGTGCGCTTCACCGCCGACTGGCAGACGCGCCATACGATCTACGCAAGCGAGTTCCCGGAACTTCGGCGCAACCCGCGCGCCACGCTCGACGAGGCCCTCATGCGCCTTGGGCACGCCCATGCGATCCCCGGCCGCGCAGACGGGCCGGAATGGCTCGATCTCGCTGCCTGACCGACCGGTCGCTGTCCCACCACAAAAACCTCCCTCGGCCCGCCCTCCAGCGGCGGGCCGGCTGCCCCCCCCTTTTTTCGGAGCTCTCCCATGACGCAGCCCTCGACCTCCTTCTCGACCCCTTCCGCCGCCGCCCCGGTCACCGATAGCCCGGACTGGACCGTCCTCGCGGCTCGGCTCCGGCATAGCCTCATTTCTCAGGCCGCCAGCTGGGCCGTTACCGGATACACCGCTACCGACTTGACCGAGGAAGACGACGCCGAGGCCTCCGTTCTGACGGCCACCGACGCCGGCAATGGCGATAAGGCGACAGTCGACACTGGCACCCGGAGCGATTCCACTCTGGCCGACGCCGTCCGTTCGAGTTCCCACAGCGACAGCTGGGACCTCGATGACATTCTCGACTCGATCGAGGCCGAAGCCGATAGGGCCACGGCCGGCTTCGCCGACGCGCTGCCGCCGGTCTCGGAGGGCGCCACGGCACCGTGCAAGCGCTACCGCCTTCGTCCTGAGGCCGCGCTGGCCGCGGTGCGGCTGGCCGCGACCTTCGGCTCCGCCGACGCGATGGTCCGGGCCCTCGGTGCGCCGGGTGCTGTGACCCTGATCACCACCTCCGACCCGGCGATCGACTCCATCTCATCCAGCTCATCGAGCATGTCGCCCAGCCCAACGCGCTCTGGCCGCGGGGCGCGCCGATCCCCGTGGTCCTCACTGCCGAGAAAGCCGGGTCCACCGAGCCGGGCGCGTCCGAATCGGCTGTCGCTGCCCTGTCTGGCTCGCTGAGGCTGGCGCTGGACACGCATCGCCCAGCGGTCCTCGTGGCCCCGGCGGCCGGAACCGCGCCGAAGGCGCTCAAGCCCCTTAAACCGGAGATCATCGCGCTCGCGCCCCTCGACCGCGAGATGCTGGCGCAGATCCTCGGTGATGCCTATCCGGAGGCGGACGCGCCCGGCGCCGCGCTCACCGCACTGCCCGCCGACGCACCGGTCGCGCGGCTCACCCCCGGTGACCTGCTCCTCGCGCTCCGCTGGCCCGACCCCGTCCGCGCCGTCGCCACGTTGGCCGCCGCGCTGGCCCCCGAAGAGACCGAGAACGGGCCGGGTCTGGCCGAGTTCCCGCTGCCGGACGAGGTTCGCGCGCCGCTGGAGCAGCTCGTCGAGGATCTGCGGGCCTGGCAGGCGGGCGACATCCCCTGGCGCGACGTGTCGCGTGGGGTGCTGCTCGCCGGCCCTCTGGGAACCGGCAAGACTGAAACGGCCAGGCAGGTCGCGCGCGAGGCGGGCATCGGCATGATCGCGGCCTCGCTCGCCACGTGGCAGGCACGTGGGGAGCGGTCTTCCGACCTGCTCCGGGCAATGAAGGCGGATTTCGCGCAGGCCGCCAGCGAGGGGCCGTGCATCATTTTTGTCGATGAGATCGATGTTTTCGGGGACAGGTCCCGCCGGGACCATAATGCCAGTTGGACGGATTATGTCGTCGGAAGTTTGTTGGAATGCCTCGACGGCTATGCGGCTCAGGAAGGCGTCGTGGCCATGGCGGCGACGAACCACGCCGAGCGGATCGACGCCGCACTCAGGCGCCCCGGCCGCTTTGACCGCATCCTCCATCTGCGCCACCCAACGGTCGAACTGATGCCGCGAGCGCTGCGCTGGCAGGCCTGGTCCGACCTGCGCGACGCCGACTTGACCGCCATCGCCGTTCAGGCTGCCGGCATGAGCGGCGCGGATGTCGCGGGCCTGGTCCGCGCGGCCCGGGCAAAGGCCCGGCGGGCGGGTCGCCCACTCAGCGTGGAGGACCTCTCCGCGACCCTCGCGGAAATCCGGCCCGCCATGCCGGACGCCGTCCGCTGGCAGGTCGCCGTGCACGAGGCGGGGCACGCCCTGGTTGGTGCCGCCACCGGGGTCGCCACGCCCCGCGTGCTCGCCCTCCAGGGCGACGGCGGCGTCACCCATGCGGAACGGCATGTGATCCACCAGCGCCGCTCCGAGCTCGACGCCGCGCTCGCCGTCGACATGGCCGGCCGCGCGGCGGAACGCGTCGTCTTCGGAGAGGCCTCTGCGGGGGCGGGTGGCGCTGCGGACTCCGATCTCGCACGGGCGACCACAATGGCCGTCGCGATGGAAGGGAGCTGGGGACTCGGCGAACGCCGCAGCTGGCTCGGTGACCCCGAGACCATCGCCGCCCGCCTGCGGCTCGACCCGCCGCTCGCGGCCCGCGTCGAGGACCACCTCCGTCGCGCCGAGGAGCGGGCGCTGCAGATCCTGCAGGGCCAGAGGCCAGTTCTCGAAGCCATCGCCGCCGCGCTCTGCGACCGGGGCCTGTTGCAGGGTGCTGCGCTAGAGGAACTCATGGCAGAGGTCAGGCCGGAAACGGCACAGCCCACGCGCGGCGAGTGGTCGCTGGAGATCCAGAAGGCACCGGACCAGCCCGGGCCAGAAGGCGGACGGGCGGACAACCCGGATGTAGACTGGTCCGCGCCCTACCGGCCCCTCAACCGCGCCGCCTGATACGGTCCAGACCCGCCCGCCTGTACGATCCCCGTGCAGGCGGGCGGCGAGGTCAGCGCCGAGGCGAGGCCCGGGGAAGCCTCTCGGTCGTTCACAACCATCCATCGACCCAGACCACAAAAAACCAGACAAAAGCGCCGCAGGCACCCGACCCGCGCGATGTCGCGGGGCGCTCCCTCGCGCCCCGGGCGCGAGCTCTTGATCCATGTGAAGGATCCAGACTCCTCACATCTCAATACCCCACCGCACCCAAACACCCCAAAAACCAAACATAGCGCCGCAGGCACCCCGCCCGCGCTGACGCGCGGGCGGACCAGATCAGGACAATCAGACCCGGACGAGGGCAGCCTCAACGAGAGCATGTTGCGCAAAAGTGGGAACCGGCTTTGCGCCTCCCGGACATACGAAAACGAGACATTGGAGGGTGATGTGTGGCTCTGAAGGAACGCGGGCGCGCTCCAGGATCCGATCCCCTCGACCCCAGAAACCCAGCCGCGAAGGGCGGCAAGAACGGACCGCCAGAGGCTTTTCAGGCCAAGGCGTCACAGGCCGCGGGCGGAGTTATCCACATAAACTCGACAGGGTCCGGCACAAGACAGGGCCGAATTCGCCCCAAACGTCAAATCCGAGTCTACATCACCTCCAGACGCGAGGCGCGCAGCCCCGCAGCAGGTTGATCACATCGGAGCACGGTGCCGGAGCCCCCGGCGCCGCAGGGGAGAGCGCGGCCCATGGCTCGCGACCGGGAAAGGCATGTCAACACAGGACGTCGCGGCAGAACGCCTGCGGCGCCGAATGACATGCCCTCCGGAACCGGCAAGAAGCATCCGATCGCCAACCGGTTCACCTCCACCGCAGGCGCGCAACCAGACCGGCCGGGAGGCCCCCAGCAGCATAGGCAGAGATCCCTCGAGGCGCGCATCGAGAATGCCCTGCGCATTGTGGCCGAACTGCTCGAGGACAACGAGGCCTACCTGCCCATCTTCCTCCGCCTCGAGGCTGAACGCGACAAGCTCAAACTCCGTCACGCCGCTCTCGACCGCGCCCGCGCGCTCCTCAAGGAAACGCCCCCTCGATCGCAATCCGGGCGAGCTCCCCGGCCTTGAAGGCGAGGCCGCCACCCTGGCCGTATTTCTGGCGACCGAGGGAATGGCCCATCAACTCGCGCCTGATGCGCTCGTCGATCCGGCCCCGCAGCATCCGGTCCTCGAAGCTGTGACGGAGGCTGTACATGACGTGCTGGTCGCTCTCCATCAGCCCGTTCTCACGGAGATAGCTGTTCACCGTCCCGGACAGGGAGGCGGGCTTTTCGCGATAGCGCGGGAAGCCGGACGGAAAGGCCCGGAAAACCTCGAGGCTCACCCCGGTCAGCGGGATCTCGCGCCGTGAGGTCTTGTTCTTGATCTGGCGCGTCTCGTCCGCCGCGATCACCAGGTGCGGCACCTCGTGGTCGAGCCGGATGCGGTCCGCGGTCAGACCGGCCGCCTCGGAGGGGCGGTAGCCCGTGTTGATCATCCCGACCAGGATCGCGCGGGCCTCGTCATTCATGCCGGCAAGCGCCCCATCGGCCAGCAGCTTCTCCCGAATCCAGCTATCCGAAAAGGGAATCCGCTCCGCCTTGTCGCCCTCTTTCAGGGTCAGCTTGTGCAGGGGCAGGTCGAGATCAAGCCCCTTCAGCTCGTCCACGGTCCGAAGAACATCGGCAAGGTGGATCAGGTCCTTGTTGGCGCTGTTGGGCGTCAGGTTCTCCTCCGCGATCCGTTCCAGCCACCAGGACCGGAAGTCGAGGAAATCGGCCCGCGTGAGCGCCGCGATGGGGCGGTCGCCGACCACGTCGATAAAGTTCCGGATGGACTTTTTCCTCGGGTTCCCCCAACGCCGCTTCTGGTCGGCGCTCTTGCCCCGGATCCGGTCGGGCGTCAGCGCCCAGTACTCGGCCAGCGCCTCGGACACGGTCATCGAGGGCGCCTCCACCGTCCCGAGCACCGCAGGCGCCGCAACCGTGTTCACCGTGCCGTCCCGGCGCTGCAGCACCTCCACCCGCGCGAGCAGCTCTTCCAGCGGCAGATCCTCGAGGTCACGGGCGGGCTTGTAGCTCAGCCCATGGCTCGCGGCGATGGCCTTCGCCACCTCGAGCCGGGCGACCCCATCCTCAGACCGGCCCGCCAGCTGCGCCTCCCAGCCCGCGACAAGGCTGTCCCAGACCGCAGGCGCCTTCTTCGCCGCCTGCTGGCGCGAGTCGGTCTTGAGCGACACCCAGACCTCACGCCGCGGCTCCACCGAGGCGAACCGGGCCGGCACACGCCGCCGCAAGTGCCAGGTCTTGCCCCGCATCATCAGCTGCATCGCGCCCCTCCACATCCGCCCATTATGTAGCAAGATGTGTAGCAGAATCTGGTGATTTCAAGAGGATGAGGGGAATGCTGCGGCTCGGAATTTCCGCTAATTCACTGACTTGAATTGATAATTTTAGGTCGCGATCATCTGGATAGTGGCGGAGAGACAGGGATTCGAACCCTGGGTGGACTTGCGCCCACAACGGTTTTCGAGACCGCCCCGTTCGACCACTCCGGCACCTCTCCGCGGGGATCTGGAGGGGCGTTTAGCTTTTGCTTCAGACGGGTGCAACCTCTATTTCGCGTGAAACGCACGTGACTGTGTAAGCGGCTGTGGGTTGGAATTGTGCAGCATGCGCCATAGGTATGTTACCAAGTGGCAAGGAGGATCGGGATGATCGGCGCGATGTTGAAAACGGCAGCAACCGGAGCGGCGGTGATCGCGTGGTCGTTGCCAGTATGGGCCAATCCGACAAATGATCTTCTTGATGTGCTCGGCGTACCGCAGATCGTCACGATTATGCGCGAAGAAGGCATCGAATACGGAGAAACCCTTGCCGCCGACATGGTGCCCGGCGGCAGTTCGGCGGGCTGGACGGCCACGGTGAACCGGATCTACGACGAAGAGCGCATGCTGGCCACCGTTCAAGACGTGTTCGCGGCGGAATTCGGTGATGCCGACCCCGAGACTCTGCTGGAATTCTTCTCTTCTGAGACCGGACAACAGATTGTCAGCCTCGAACTCAGCGCACGCACTGCGATGCGCGAAGACGAAATCGAAGACGCGGCCCGCGCAGCCTTCAACGATCTTGATGGCACGGCGTCCGGGCCTTTGGCGGCCATTGCTGAATTCGTCAACACCAATGATCTGGTCGAAGCCAACCTCGTTGGAGCGCTCAACGCCAATTACATGTTTTATCTTGGTCTAGTGGATGGCGGAGCGCTTCGGATGAGCGAATCAGAAATACTGACAGAGGTGTGGTCTTCTGAAGAAGAAACCCGCGCCGATACCCGCGAATGGGTCTTTGCGTTCCTTTTGATGGCGTATCGGCCGCTCGCGGACGGGGTGGTCGAAGACTACACGGAATTGTCCCGCACCTATGCGGGGCGCGCGCTGAACCGGGCGCTTTTTGCCGGGTTCAACAAGATGTATGACGACATCTCCTACGCGCTTGGCATGGCCGTTGCGCGGGAAATGCAGGTGCAGGAACTCTAGGCGCGAAACGCGTTGACAAACGCAGCCCGGGATTCCATAAGCCGCGCACATGAAAGTCGGGGCTTCGGTCCCGCCTTTTGTTTTTTGATGATAACGATGTCCCAAACGGGGCACGCTGTTCGAGGCGGGTCAACAGACCCACAAACACCGCAAAGCGGGGCCACAGAACGCGGGTGAAAAAGGAAGACTACATGTTCGCGGTGATGAAAACCGGCGGCAAGCAGTACAAAGTCCAATCGGGCGATATTCTGCGCGTCGAAAAACTGGCAGCCGATGCAGGCGAAAAGATCCAGTTCAATGAAATTCTGATGCTTGGCGGCGACAACGTCACAGTTGGCGCGCCTCTCGTGGCAGGTGCCGCGGTTCAGGCTGAAGTTGTTGACCAGATCAAAGGCGAAAAGGTCATCAACTTTGTCAAGCGTCGCCGGAAGCACAGCTCCAAGCGCACCAAGGGTCACCGTCAAAAGCTCACGCTTGTGCGTGTGACGGAAATCCTGGCGTCGGGTGCTGACAAGTCCGGCGTAAAAGCCGCTGTTGGTGCGGGTTCTGTTGCTGGCGTGGCTGTTGCTGCTGCCGCTCCGAAAAAAGCCTCTGCACCGAAGGCCGAAAAGAAAGCCGAAGCGCCCAAGGCGGCCGCTGCTGGCGCGGACGATCTCAAGTTGCTGTCCGGTGTCGGCCCGGCGCTTGAGAAAAAGCTGCAAGAGGCAGGGGTCACTTCCTTTGCCCAGATCGCAGCATGGACAGACGCAGACGTCGAAGAATTCGGCGAAAAGCTTTCGTTCAAAGGCCGGATCGAGCGTGAAGGCTGGATCGAACAGGCCAAAGAACTGGCATCGAAGTAAGGAGACCTGACCTATGGCACATAAAAAAGCAGGCGGTTCATCCCGCAACGGTCGCGACTCTGCCGGACGCCGTCTTGGCGTCAAACTCTACGGTGGCCAGTCTGCGATCCCCGGCAACATCATCGTGCGTCAGCGCGGTACTAAATTTTGGCCGGGCAATGGCGTTGGCATGGGTAAGGATCACACGATCTTTGCAACCGTCGACGGCAACGTGACCTTCCACAAAGGCCTCAAGGGCCGCACCTTTATTTCGGTCCTGCCAACGGCGGAGGCCGCTGAGTAAGCCGACCTAAAGGGTTTTGGAAAAATCTGGGGGGATCGGCAAATCTGCCGGTCCCTCTTTCCGTTTTCGGACGGGGGCCTGCCCAATATCTGCGATGAGGAGAGAGCAGATGAAATTGGAGACCATCATCGACGCGAACCAACCTGTCGTTCAGACAGATCGATTCTGTTTGCGTCCCCTGCAACCCTCCGATGTCGGATTGATCGAACATTATGCCAGCGACAAACGTGTGGCGTCGATGACAACGTCGATTCCGCATCCCTTCCCGCCGGGTGCCGCAAAGGCCTTTGTCGATCGCAGCCTGTCGCCCAAGCGCGACGAGGATGTCTGGGTCATCGACGGCATTGCAGCTGACGGGGCCGAGGTAATGGGCCTGATTTCGCTTCAGCGGATGGACCGCAACCAGTCCGAAGTGGGCTATTGGGTTGCGCCACCGTTCTGGAACACCGGCCTCGCGTCGGAAGCGGTCGAGGCTTTGGTCACGGCAAACCCGCTTGGCAATGAAACGATGTTTGCCAGCGTATTTCAGGACAATCCGGCCTCGGCCCGTGTCCTGACGCATTGCGGCTTTGAATATATCGGTGATGCGGAGTCCTTTTCGGTCGCCAGAAACACAACTGTCAAAACCTGGACCTATCTCAAACGTATGGGCTGACGCGCGGTCGCAAACCGGGTAGACCGCGCACAGGCTCGATCAAAGGCTAACACATGAAGTTCCTCGACCTCTGCAAAGTCTATATCCGCTCCGGTTCGGGCGGTAATGGCAGCATCAGTTTCCGCCGCGAAAAATTCATAGAATTTGGCGGTCCCGACGGCGGCGATGGCGGCGGCGGCGGCGATGTCTGGGCCGAAGCTGTCGACGGGCTGAACACGTTGATCGACTTCCGCTATCAACAGCATTTCTTCGCCGACAATGGCCGCCCCGGTGCCGGGCGGCAACGCACGGGTGCGGATGGTGCTGACATCGTGCTCAAGGTGCCTGTCGGAACCGAGATCCTCGACGAGGATGAAGAAACCGTGATCGCAGACATGACCGAACTGGGTCAGCGCGTCTTGTTGGCCAAAGGTGGCAACGGGGGCTGGGGCAACCTGCGCTTCAAAACGTCCACCAACCAAGCGCCACGACGGTCCAACCCGGGTCAGGAAGGGGTCGAACGCACAATTTGGCTCCGGCTTAAACTGATCGCGGATGTGGGTCTCTTGGGGCTGCCCAATGCAGGCAAATCAACGTTCCTTGCGGCCACGTCCAACGCGCGCCCCAAGGTTGCCGACTATCCGTTTACCACGCTGCATCCCAATCTGGGTGTGGTCGGGGTCGATGACGCGGAATTCGTTGTGGCCGACATTCCTGGTCTGATCGAAGGCGCGCACGAGGGCAGGGGGCTGGGCGATCTGTTCCTTGGCCACGTGGAACGCTGCGCCGCGCTTTTGCATCTGGTGGATGGCACCTCTGGCACCCTGCTTGAGGATTATCAGACCATCATCGACGAGATCGAGGCCTATGGCGAAGGTCTGGCTGACAAGCCACGGATTACTGCGCTCAACAAGATCGACGCGCTGGACGACGAAGAACGCGCGTTTCTGAAGGAAGAACTTGAACGCAAGGCTGGCCATAAGGTGATGCTCATGTCCGGTGTGTCCAAAGAAGGCCTGACCGAAGTGCTCCGCGCCCTGCGCCAGCATGTCAAAACAACGCGCGTCCGCGAACAGGCAACCGAGGAGGCCGAACCGTGGCGTCCCTAGGCGATGCGCGTCGACTGGTTGTCAAAATCGGCTCGGCGCTTCTGGTCGACAAGGCCAAAGGCACATTGCGCCGCGAGTGGCTCAATACACTGGCTGAAGACGTGGCGCGGATCAAGGCGCGTGGAACCGATGTGATCCTCGTATCCTCGGGGTCCATTGCTTTGGGGCGGGGTGTCTTGGGTTTGCCGCTGACCGTGCTTCCCTTGGAACAATCGCAAGCTGCTGCAGCCGTAGGGCAAATCCGTCTGGCCCGAGCCTACGAAGAAGTGCTCGCACCGCATGGCCTGACCACCGCTCAGGTGCTTGTCACTCTGGAAGACAGCACCGACCGCCGTCGCTATCTCAACAGCCGCGCGACACTGGAAACGCTGATCGGTTTTGGCGTGGTGCCCATCGTCAACGAAAACGACACCGTTGCGACCGATGAAATCCGATACGGCGACAATGACCGTCTTGCCGCACAGGTCGCAGCCACCGTGGGCGCTGACCAGTTGGTCCTGCTCTCGGATGTGGACGGATTTTACAGTGCCAACCCCCATATCGCCCCTACAGCCGAGTTCTTTCCCGTGATCGACGCCATCACGCCCGAGATCGAGGCAATGGCGGGCGACGCCGGATCGGGTCTGTCCAAAGGCGGTATGAAGACCAAGGTGATGGCGGCAAAAACCGCCACGGCGTCGGGCTGTGCCATGGCGATCACAGAAGGGTCCCGCCTGCATCCGCTCAAGGCTCTGGAAGAGGGCGCGCGGGTGACGTGGTTCACACCGCAGCTTGATCCTCATGCAGCCCGCAAGCGTTGGATTTTGGCGATGAAGCCCCAAGGCGCGCTGATTGTAGATGACGGCGCCGCACGGGCGCTTCAGCGTGGGACATCGCTTCTGCCGCCGGGCATTGTAACGGTCAACGGCAGCTTCGGACGGGGCGACCCCGTGACGATCAAGGATGCAAGTGGGCGCGAGTTGGGCATGGGACTCAGCCGTTACACCGCATCCGAGGCGCAGGCGATCAAAGGGCACAATTCGGCCGAGATTGAGGAAATTCTGGGCTATCCAGGCCGCGCCGTGGTAATACATCGCGACGATATGGCGATCTGATCTGCTTCTTCTTTTCAAAAATATGCATGTTCGACTTTCGAAAAGGCTGTACCGATGAAAGATCTCACTGACATCCCCGCGCTGATGCACGACATCGGCGTTCGCGCCAAAGCAGCCGCACGGGAACTGGCCTTTGCATCTTCCGAGCGCAAGCACGCGGCGCTGATTGGCGCGGCGGAGGCCGTCTGGAAGAACCGTGCGGCCATAGTCGAGGCCAACGCCAAGGACCTTCAATACGGCCGCGAAAAGGGTCTGAGCGACGCGATGATGGACAGGCTTCTGCTCAATGAAGATCGCATTCGCGGTATCGTGGACGGCCTGCGCGCCGTGGCAGAGCAGACCGATCCCGTCGGCGCTGTGTTGACCGAATGGGACCGTCCCTCTGGCCTGCATATCAAACGGGTGCGCACGCCCTTGGGTGTGATCGGCGTGATCTACGAATCTCGCCCCAATGTGACAGCAGACGCAGGCGCGCTGTGCCTCAAGGCCGGCAATGCGGTGATCCTACGCGGCGGCTCGGAAAGCTTCCATTCGTCCAGCGCGATCCATGCCTGCCTTGTTGATGGTGTGGTTAAGGCGGGCCTGCCCGAAGACGCCATCCAGCTTGTTCCCACCCGTGACCGCGCGGCTGTAAGCGAAATGCTCACCATGACCGACTATATCGATGTCATCGTGCCTCGTGGCGGGAAAGGTTTGGTTGGTCTTGTCCAGCGCGAAGCGCGCGTTCCGGTTTTTGCCCATCTCGAAGGCATCGTTCACATCTATGTCGACAAGGATGCGGATCCCGTCAAAGCGTTGAACGTCATCCTGAACGCCAAGACCCGTCGCACGGGCATTTGCGGTGCAGCCGAATGCCTGCTGATCCACAAGGATGTTGTCGACACGATCGGGCAGGGTGTCGTCAAGGCGCTGCTGAATGCCGGAGTCGAAGTGCGCGCGGATGAAACGCTGCGCGCCATTGAGGGCACCGTTGCGGCCAGCGACATGGATTGGGGCTGCGAATACCTTGACAGCATCATCGCGGCCAAGGTGGTCGATGATCTTGATGCCGCCATCGATCACATCAACACCTACAGTTCCAACCACACCGATTGCATCCTGACCGAGGATGACGCGGCTGCCGCCAAGTTCTTCGAACGGATTGATAGTGCCATCCTGATGCGCAACGCCTCGACCCAGTTTGCCGATGGCGGAGAATTCGGCATGGGGGCCGAGATTGGTATCGCCACGGGCAAGATGCATGCGCGTGGACCCGTTGGGGCCGAGCAGTTGACCAGTTTCAAATACATCGTTGTTGGTGACGGCACGACGCGGGGCTGAGGGGTTGCCGTTGCTTAATCTGGCTGCTACCTGACATGAGCTAATCCGATACTTTTACTCGGAAAACTCATGAGGCAGCAGTGACCGGCACCCATCCCCGGCTCGAAATCCGAAATATCATGCGCGACTATGACGGAAAGCGCGTGGTGGATGACGTGTCTTTGATGCTTCAGCCCGGCAATGTGACTTGCCTGCTTGGCCCGTCTGGATGTGGGAAGTCGACGACGCTGCGGATCATCGCCGGGGTCGACATGCAGACCAGCGGTACGATCCACGTGGATGGTAACCTGATCTGCGACACGGTTTATCGGGTTCCTCCTGAACGGCGTTCTATAGGTCTGATCTTTCAGGATTTTGCACTGTTCCCGCACCTTACTGTTGGTGACAATGTCGGGTTCGGCCTGACCGGATCGCGCAAGGACAAATTTCCTCGTGTGGGCGAACTGCTGGAACGGGTGGGGCTGTCGCATTACATCAACGAATACCCCCACCAGCTATCGGGTGGTGAGCAGCAGCGTGTGGCTTTGGCCCGTGCAATTGCGCCGCGCCCGTCGATCATGCTGATGGACGAGCCTTTCTCGGGCCTCGACAACCGCCTGCGCGACGGTATCCGTGATGAAACGCTGGCGCTGCTCAAGGACGAAGGCACATCGGTTCTGCTGGTCACGCATGAACCTGAAGAGGCGATGCGCATGGCCGACGAAATCGCGCTGATGCGTGACGGCAAGATCGTGCAGCGAGGGGCACCTTACAACATCTACAATGCTCCTGCGGACAAGGCAGCGGTTGCGTTTTTTTCGGACATCAATCTGCTGACAAGCACGGTTCGCGGTGCGCTGACCGATACGCCGTTTGGGCAATTCCTTGCCCCGGGTGTGCCGGATGGCGGACAGGTCGAGATTGTGTTCCGCCCGCAGCATGTGGGTATTGACTTTGACAGAGACGGCCGTGGGCCGAACCCGACGCCGCTTGCTGGTACACCGGCGCGCGGTGTGGTGGAACGGGCGCGCTTCATGGGGTCGGAAAGCCTTGTGGAATTCCGGATGGATTATGATCAAGGTATCATTCGTGCCACTGTTCCGAATGTCTTCTTACCAAAGCCGGGAACCGTAATGTGGTTGACCGTGCGGCGGGACAGATGTTTCGTGTTCCGGAAAGACAGTGGGTCGGTGATCAAAACCTAGTCTTCGGTGTCTGTGGGCATTTCCAAGACAATCTCGCCACTGTCGGCAAGGGCACGAATTGCCCGGACCACAGTGTTCATGGCAGCCTCTGCGTCTTTCGGCGTTACTGCGCCCATATCTTCACTCATTTCACGAAGACCGTCTGACAGTCGTTTGGAAATATTTGATAATATGAATTCGACGCTTCGCCGATCAACATCGTCAATCGCCCCGGAGATAACCTTTGCCAGCGTCTCTTGATCGACATCTCGGGTGATCTTGGGCACGTCGATTGCAGTCATCCGGTCAGCGATATGGGCAAAGGTGAAAATGGATTTGCGTACCTGCTCGGCAAAGCCCTTGTCCTCTTCGTCGAGTGCGGTCAGCAATTGATCACGGGTCGTGGCGCGTGAAAAATTGAGAATGGCACCAACCCGTTCAGATGGTTGAGCGCGAAACGCCTTGGGCGGTTCTGCATCAAGCTGGGCCGCAAGACTGAGACCGATCCGTTCCACGGCATCAGGGGTGACGGCATCTGTCATCGACATTGCATAGGTAATCCGCCGCGCCACGTCGCCGGGCAGGGTGCTAAGCAAGTCGGCGGCTTTGGACACATCCAGCTTTGACACCATCACGGCGGCCACCTGCGTGGATTCGGATGTGACAAAGGTTTGAAGCCGGGCCACAGGAAGAGCGGCAAGGCGCTGCCACGGATCACCGATCTGTCTGACCCCCGCCTCCTTGCGCAGCCGTGCCGCGGTTTGCGCGCTGATCTTGCCGTCCAACGCCGAAAGAGCGCCTGCGATATCGCCTGGAAAGGACAGGCCGATGGAGTCCAGCTCCTCTGAGAATTCGGCAATTACGGCATGCATGGTCGCCCGATCAATGTACCGCATTTCGCCCAAAAGCTGCGTCAGTTGGATTTGCAGATCCTCGGGCAACGCCGTTAGCGGCACGTTGGCCCCTTCCTTGAGGATAAATTGAACAACAATTGCCGCCTTGGCCCGGCGTGTCAGTCGGGACATCGGCGCCACCGGAGTACCCGCACCAGAGCGGGCCAGCGTGGTCAGTTGGGTCATGCACCTTACTCCATCCTGGAGACGAAGGATTACGAGGGTAAGGTTAAGAAACCGTCAGTAGCCGTAGCTTGCGCCAGATTGAATCGCCATGCGTAGCGACACTTCCGGCCATGTCGACCGCCCGCCACGCTGACGGATTTCGCGCAGTTCTGCGCGGGCCAGCGCGACATTTCCCTGTTCGACATGCCACTGACCCAAATAGGACCGCGCCAACAGGTTGTCTGGGTTGGTAGCCAAGGCGCGCCCGTACCAATCCAGCGCCGCGTCGCTATTGCCGGATTTTCGTGCAATGAAGCCACGGTAGGTGAGAACAGGGTCTGCCTGCTGATCCAAAACCGTGTCCAACACGCGCTCTGCATCCAAAATTCGCCCAGCATACGCCAATTCACGAACGGCCTTCATGCGGTCGCTGTCGTTGAGGCTGCTTTTATCGGGATCGACGCATAGCTTCACATCCGCATCCCACACCTGACCATTGCTACAGGTCGTTGTGGTTTCCGTTGGTTTGGGGGGCGTGTCGTCGTTGAAGCCGACAGCAAGAGCCGAAACAGGCATTGTGGCCAGAGCAAGTGTCAGGAAAGCGGTGCGCATTGACGGACTTCCGGTTGTTTGGATGGGCCGATGGTCGTGCCCATAAAAAAGACGGCCATAAAGGCCGCCTCAAGACGTTGCGAAGACGGGGTCTTAGCCGCTCACAACTTTGCAGGTGTTGGTGTCCGCATCATAAACCATGCCAGTGGCACAGGTCATGGACGCCTGCTCATGTCCGCCGCATGCCGCAAAACTGGCTGTTGCCGAGGCAAGGGTCAGGGCAGCGGTCGTCAGAAGTGTCTTGATGGTCATCAGTCATTCTCCTGTTGTCAGTGGTGAAAAGGTAGCATGGCTTTCGCGTTTGGCAAAACGTTAAGGCGCTACCCCGCCAAAGGCCGAAAGCTGTTGATCATTTCGTAGGCTTTGCGCGGGCCGGACACGTCCCATGTGCTCTGCCAAACAGGCCAAGCGTTGAAGTCATAACAGACGCGGTAGGTGTCGGGATCACACCAATGGGTCGCACTTTGCGTGGTATTTCCGAAGCTGTGAAAGAACCGCCCGTCGTCAAACTCGATGATCAACTGCCCGTCCTCTTCGCGCCAGTGATAACGACGTTCGGCTGTCATTGGCGGGTGTCCGGGAAGCGACAGGCGGCCTGTTTCGTGATAGGCAAGGCCACACCTATCGGGTGTGAACACCGCTGTGCCCTCGAAGTGACCGATGGATCCGGCAAGATGATCGACGATCCGCCGGGACAACGCCCAGTCACCTTCGAAATCGCCAAGCCGTGGCGCGGTTTGGGTCTTCACGTCCGGTGCCCGTGCAGTACGGTCAGGGCAAAGCGTCTCATTCCGGTTGGCCTCTCTTGTCGCGCACCGGTCCGCAGTCTAGGAGAGCGACAAATTTCCGCAAGCCAACCGATGAAAGGATCGCGTTCATGATCCCCCGTTATTCCCGTCCTGACATGGTGTCCATCTGGGAACCCGCGACCAAGTTCCGCATCTGGTACGAGATCGAGGCCCACGCGTGCGACGCGATGGCCGATCTGGGTGTGATCCCCCGCGAAAACGCTGAAGCGGTCTGGAAGGCCAAGGATGTCGAGTTCGATGTCGCCCGTATCGACGAGATCGAAGCCGTGACCAAACACGATGTGATCGCGTTCCTGACCCATCTGGCAGAACATGTCGGATCGGAAGAGGCGCGATTTGTGCATCAGGGCATGACATCTTCGGATGTGCTCGACACCTGTTTCAACGTGCAGCTTGTCCGCGCGTCCGACCTCCTGATCAAGGATTTGGAAGACTTGCTGGCAGCCCTCAAGCGCCGCGCCTACGAGCACAAAGATACGGTGCGCATCGGCCGGTCACACGGCATCCATGCAGAGCCGACGACAATGGGCCTGACCTTTGCCCGCTTTTACGCCGAGATGGACCGCAACCTAAGCCGGATGCGCGATGCTCGCGCCGAGATCGCCACAGGCGCGATTTCCGGTGCCGTCGGTACCTTTGCCAATATTGACCCGGCGGTGGAGGAACATGTCTGCGACAAGCTGGGCCTCGTGCCGGAACCCATCAGCACACAGGTGATCCCGCGCGACCGTCATGCGGCGTTCTTTGCCACCTTGGGAGTAATCGCCAGCAGCATCGAGAACGTCGCCATCGAAATCCGCCACATGCAGCGCACCGAAGTGCTTGAAGGGGCGGAGTTTTTCTCGATGGGGCAGAAGGGGTCTTCTGCCATGCCGCACAAAAAGAACCCTGTCCTGACTGAGAACCTGACGGGGCTTGCCCGTATGGTGCGTGCTGCCGTGATCCCGGCGATGGAGAACGTGGCACTTTGGCATGAGCGCGACATCTCGCACTCGTCGGTTGAACGAATGATTGGGCCTGATGCCACAATCACGTTGGATTTTGCTTTGGCCCGACTGACTGGTGTGATCGACAAGATGCTGATCTTTCCGGACAACATGTTGGACAACATGAACAAATTTCCGGGGCTGGTGATGTCGCAGCGGGTTCTGCTTGCGCTGACCCAAGCCGGTGTGAGCCGCGAAGACGCCTATACGTTTGTACAGCGCAATGCGTTGAAGGTTTGGGAACACCGGACCGATTTCAAACAAGAGCTGCTGAACGATCCGGATGTGGTCAAAGCGCTCAGCCCAGAGCAGATCGAAGAGAAATTCGACCTTGGCTATCACACCAAACATGTCGACACGATCTTCGCCCGCGTGTTTGGCGAGTAAGCCCACTCAAGGGCTTTGAATTGTTGGCAAGGCGCTTCAAAGCGCCTTGCTGCTTAGCTCAGATGGTCCACCACCATAAGATGCTGCGCCAGCGTCTGAACTTCCTCCAACCAACGCTCTACCAGTCGAGGATCATGGGGCGCCGGGCTGACCCCCGCCGGGATTTCGCGATTGAGCACGGCTTCGATGGCCAAAGACACCGGCACCGACACCAGCCGCGCCATCGCCGTTCCGCGCGCATCGCCCCACGCATCCATCACATACGTCTTATGCCACACGGGGCGACCGTCTTTCTCGGCCAGCAGATCGACGCAGAGCACCACGCGATCCGGCTCGTCGGGGCCGTAGGCGTTCTGCTCCAGAAGCTCTGCCGCCATCTCGGCCAGCCGGTCATCACTCGCCGTCCCAACTTCAGAAAAGATATCCGCCCAAGCATCGGACCACCCGTTCAGACGCAGCGTGCCGCGCACGAATTCTTTGACCTGCCAAGTGGGTTCGAACCGGTAATCCGCCATGAACGGCAGGCTGTCGCGATTTGGATAAACCTCGAATGCCTCAGGCTGCGGCAAGGGTGCGTCGTAGCGTGTGATCGCGTCCCAAGGACGTTTGACCTCCAGTTCCGTGTAATGTCGGATCGACTTTGATGGCGACCGCAACGCTTTCAGAACACCCACGGGCGCCCAGCTGAACTTGTAGCGAAACGCATTGGCAACCTTTGGGACGCCACCACAGTAGGATTTGAAAGAAATAATATTTTCAGCATCATACGCGGCACTCTTACGGTAATCTGCAACCAGATGATGCGCCATCAGATGGTCAATGCCCGGGTCCAGCCCAACCTCGTTAACCAGCGCCACCCCGGCCATTTTGGCAGCACTGTCGAGCGCGCGCATCTCGGGCGCGATATAAGAGGACGACACAAAATGCGCACCCCGGTCGATGGCCATCTGTGCCAGTTGCACATGCCAGTCCCCCGGAAGCATCGACACCACCACATCGCCGGGTTTGACCGCACCGGCCAAGGCGGCCGGATCGAATACTCGGATGTCGTCGATCAGGTCACCCACCGCCTTGCGGGCTTTCTCGACCGTGCGGTTCCATACCGTCACAGACTGCCTGTCGTGGATCAACCGCCGTAGGCCGGGAACCGAAGACAGACCTGTGCCACACCAATGAACTGTCATGCTTTCACCTTCTGGATATGCGTGTCAAAATAGGCCTTTGCGCGCCCCCAGACGCCTTGGTCGATCTCGGCAAGGGTCTTGAGATGCGCCAGAAGCTGGCCCGCGAAATCCTCGGAGGATTCGCGCGGCATCAATGAGGGCAGGTTGTCGATCGCCATCACATCCAGCGGTGGTGTATCACAAACCCGCAAGACGGGCGCATCCCAGCTTGTGACGCGGTCATAGACCTTGATCGGAGAAAAATCGCTGTCGGGATCGCAGGCTATATCGCCAATCACCCGCAGATTGCGCGACCTGTCGCACGTGTCGGACGGCACAAAGACCGGTGTGCCGGGGCGTGCCAGAATACAATTGAAAAACAGAGTGTGATCAAGCACTTCCGGGAAAGGGCCGCCATGGGCTGTTTCTGCCATATCCCACTTGGTTACCGGCAATCCAACCTCTTCGCACAAGTCACTGGCCCCGGTTCCGACCCGCCCAAGCGCGCCGATTACCATCGCATTCGGCGTGGCTCCCGCGAGTGCGGTTTTCACGTCGTCGCGCATCGCTTCGGACGACGGCCATGTGCAGACGGATGGGCAGGGCGCGCCTGCCAATTGTGCCGCATAAGCGAGGATCGACACGGCCGCTCCTGCATATCCCGCCCAATAGCCGAAGGCAGCAACCCGGCGGCCATCGACGTTTTCCAGATATTCTAGGTCGTAAAGAACACCGCCACCCGCTTTGAACCGGGCGAGCAAACGCTGCCCCGCAGGCTGGCCTTTATAAGCGTGACCAAACATGATGTGCCGGTGGCGCAGCGCTATTCCATTATCCGGTAATTCTTTTAACCCAAAAATAATCGCATCGTCGGGCGCATTGATCCAACTGCCTTCCGGTGCAATTGTGGCTCCGGCTTTTTCATATTCAGCCGTTGGAATGACGCGTGTGGGGCTGTCTTCAACAGTCACCTCAATGCCGTCAGCCAACAGGGCCTCGACGCCCTCGGGCAATACTCCCACGCGCTCTTCGTTTTCGCGACTTTCTGCGCGCACCCACAGATGAGTCATCCACGTCCCCTTATTCCGACTCGGTGCACCCTAGCCAGCGCAACCAGCGGACAAAAGCCCTGTCCCATGCTTCTTTGGGCCGAAAATACCTCCGCCGGAGGCAAATCCGAGGCCGCAGCGCGCAGCGCGAGGACTGAGATAACCTGCGCGCGCGTCAGCGTGCTCATTTCCAACAGTCAGCGTCAGATATGCGTCTGGGCAAAAAGCCGTTCCGGCGTGTCCAGATGCGGTAGCGCGTTGAACTGGGTGAGGGCCAGTTGGCCTTCAAGCGGCAGCCACGAACTGACCGACGTGTTCTGAATGGACAGGCACACGTTACAAAAGGCGGGCATGTTCAATCCCAGTGTCAAACGCATCGCCATCCCGATCAACCCTCCTGAAGTCACCACAAGCGACCGGCCGGGCTGCGCGCTGATTTCGTCCAAAGCATCGCGTACGCGGTTCTCGAAATGGTCAAAAGCTTCTGGCGCCCCCTCAAGCTTGCCGTCCCGCCAATGACCGAACAGGCAGGGCAGATGGCGCACAAATCCTTCGCGATTGTTCGGCAGCGTGATCCCGTGCTGATCCGCCAAAAGCTGCGAGAGCGTGAAATACTCTAACTCGTTGAGCCGTTCGTCGCGCGTGATGTCGCCCGTCGTATCGGCGGCGATTCCATCCGCTGTTTCTACATGACGGCGTAGCGTGCCGGTCCAGACATGGGCGAAGACATCACCTTTCTGGCGGAAATGGTCGCCCAGCCAGCCCGATTGCTGGTGGCCAAGCGGGCTCAAACGGTCGTAGTCACCCTCGTCGCGGGCGCCGGTATTGGCCTGTCCGTGGCGGACCAGAACGATATGCGACATGCGACCTCGAACTATACTGGGACAAAATAAAACGCGCCCGACAAGCGGGCGCGTGGTAGCCTTGATCCGAAGGATCAGACCTCGTTCATGAGCTGCGCTTTGGCTTGGATCAACAGTTCCGCCATTTTCGCGCGAATCTCGTCGTCGCTGGCCTTGCCGCCAAGGTCGCCGGATACTTTCCGAACCACGTCTTCATGCCCGGCTTCCTCGAAATCCGCCTTGACCACTTCCTTGGCGTATTCGGCGGCCGCTTCTCCGGACTTGCCCATCAAATCAGCGGCCCAGAGACCCAGCAATTTGTTGCGGCGGGCCTCGGCTTTGAACTGCATTTCCGCATCGTGTGCGTATTTGTTCTCAAACGCGTTTTCGCGATCATCGAAGGTCGACATGAGGGTGCTCTCCCGGGGATGTGTTTCCTGTTGGTCTAGGTATGGCCCGACGCGACGGGCGGTTCAAGTCGTTGCGTTGCTTGCGGCACGACCCGGCATGCACTAAGAGGCACTCAACCGCAGCCGTTTTTTGCAAGTGTGGACGGTGATGCGCACTTCTTTTTCGTGCCATCCGGCGCATTGATAGAAAGACCCCACATGGCCCGTCGCAAGAAGATTTACGAAGGCAAAGCCAAGATCCTGTATGAAGGCCCCGAGCCGGGCACGATTGTCCAGTATTTCAAGGACGATGCGACAGCCTTCAACGCGGAAAAGCGCGATGTGATCGACGGCAAGGGCGTGCTCAACAACCGTCTGAGCGAGTTCTTTATGGTAGGGCTGAACTCTATCGGAGTCCCGACCCACTTTCTCAAGCGTTTGAACATGCGCGAGCAATTGGTCCGCCAGTGCGAAATCATCCCGCTTGAGGTCATTGTGCGCAATTTTGCCGCTGGCACGATGGCCAAGCGTCTGGGGATCGAAGAAGGCACGCCGTTGCCGCGTCCGATTGTCGAATATTGCTACAAGGACGACAAGCTGGGCGACCCGCTGGTCACCGAAGAGCATATCGCGGCCTTTGGCTGGGCCAGCCAGCAGGACATGGACGACATCCTGAGCCTTGCGCTGCGGGTCAACGATTTCATGTCAGGCTTGATGTACGGCGTGGGAATCAAACTGGTAGATTTCAAGATCGAAATCGGCCGCGTCTATGATGGTGATTTCCAGCGTCTCATCGTGGCAGACGAGATCAGCCCCGACAGCTGCCGTCTGTGGGACATCGAGACCGGGCGCAAGCTCGACAAGGATGTGTTCCGCCGCGATTTGGGCAATCTGGCCGATGCCTATACGGAAGTGGCCCGGCGTCTGGGTGTGATGCCGCAGAACG
The DNA here is from genome assembly GCF_002115725.1 of Marivita cryptomonadis. Taxonomy (GTDB): domain Bacteria; phylum Pseudomonadota; class Alphaproteobacteria; order Rhodobacterales; family Rhodobacteraceae; genus Marivita; species Marivita cryptomonadis. The sequence continues at coordinate 103,220 of NZ_JFKD01000012.1, read as the reverse complement.
CGACACCGATGGAAAAGCCGAAGCTGATCAACTGACGCGGTGCCCGTGATGGGCGTCGCATTTGCATATTTGGAAAAAGAAGAAGGGGGACGGTCGCGCCCCCGGACAAGGCGGAGACGATCATGAAAGCACGGGTGCATGTGATGCTGAAGGATGGGGTGCTGGACCCGCAGGGCGAAGCGGTGCGGCACGCGCTTGGCGGACTTGGGTTTGCCGGCGTTGAAAAGGTGCGTCAGGGCAAGGTGATCGAACTCGATCTGGCGGATGGCACAACCGAAGACGCCGTACGCGAGATGTGTGAAAAGCTGCTCGCGAACACGGTGATCGAAAGCTATCAGATCGAGATGAGCTGATGCGCGCGGCGGTAATCGTATTTCCGGGTTCGAACTGCGACCGGGACTTGGCCGTGGCGTTCCGCGAGGCCGGATGTCAGGTCGAAATGGTCTGGCACAAAGACACCACTTTGCCATCAGGGATCGACCTGATCGGCATTCCGGGCGGGTTCTCCTTTGGTGACTACCTGCGTTGCGGCGCGATTGCCGCCAACTCACCGATCTGTGCCGAGGTCAAAGCGCATGCGGACCGTGGTGGGTTTGTTCTGGGCATTTGCAATGGATTTCAGGTCTTGACCGAAACCGGCCTGCTGCCGGGGGCCTTGTTGCGCAACGCTGGTCTCAAGTTCATTTGTCGCACAGAGCTTTTGACTGTGGGCACAGCAGAGAGCGTGTTTACAGGCGGCTATCAGGTTGGCCAACAGATCGACATTCCGATCGCGCATCACGATGGCAATTACATCGCGTCGGACGACGTCGTGGCGCGACTTACGGATGAAGATCGTATCGCGTTCCGCTACGCCGATAATCCAAACGGATCGACTGCGGACATCGCCGGTATCCTGTCATCCAACCGGCGTGTGCTTGGCATGATGCCGCATCCAGAACGGGCGGCTGATGAAAAGCATGGCGGCACCGACGGCAAAGCCATGTTCACCTGCATCGCGAGCGCGCTTGCGGCGGTATAGTGCCTGTTGACGCATCCGTGACGCGGCGCCGCTTGAGAGGCGGTGTGGATTTGCATATTCTGCCGCAATGGCCAAACGCGCTTCAGTGATGCGAGACACCACCCGGACAGGGTCTCTGTCCTGGAGGGTACGTGTTGCGTTGATGCTTTTGACCGCTGTTGCGGTCGCCACTGTCTTTGTCACCAACCGTTTTCTGACTGACCGATTCACCGAAAGCACCCGCAATCGCGCGGAACTTCGACTGGCGCTCTATTCCGGCAACCTGGTGTCCGAGTTGCGGCGCAATGCGATCGTGCCGCAGCTTCTGGCCCGGGACCCCGCGCTGATCGGGGCGTTGAATTCCGGCGATTTCTCTCAAAGTTCGCAACGTCTGATTTCGTTTGTGGATGAGATCGGAGCGGCCTCTTTGATGCTGCTCGACCGCGATGGCCGTACCGTGGCGGCAACCAGTCGCGAACGCCTTGGCGAACAGCACCGCAGTGCGGGCTATTTTGTCGAAGCGCTTCGGTCCAATGCCACGGTCTTTACCTCGCAGCGCCAAGAGGTGGGCAGCTACAATTTCAGCTATTCCCGCCGCATCGAAAGTCAGGGCCAATCCATCGGCGTGATTGTGGTCGAGGTCGATCTTGCCAAGTTCGAACGCGCTTGGGCGGGGATTTCCGATGCGGTGCTCGTGACCAACAGCGAGGGCGAAATCATCCTTGCCACCGAGCCGCGATGGCGTGGACAGACCGTGGCCACTGCGCTGGAACGCGAACCCGCAGACAGTGCTATCGAACGCGCGATCCGCGCCACCGCGGATTGGACCGCGCTGCCTGCGGATGCCTATTTTCAGGGTGAGGCGGTGATGCGCATCGAGGGCCGTATCCCGTTCCGCGGCTGGAACATGGTGTCTTTCACCACCTATTCCAGCGTGCGCGAACGGGTCAACGCGGTGCTGGCGCTCGAAATCATGGGATTCGCGATTCTGCTGGCGCTGGCCTTCTATGCGCTCAGCCGCAAGACGGCGTTGCGCATGGCTCTTTTCCAGCGCGAGTCGGCAGAGCTTCGCGCATTGAACCAGAGGCTGCAGCGGGAAATCGCCGAACGCGAACGGGTACAGGAAACGCTGGCTGTGGCCGAACAGACGCTCGCTCAGAGCTCCAAACTCGCCGCTTTGGGCGAGATGTCGGCCGCGGTCAGTCACGAACTGAACCAACCCTTGGCCGCGATGAAGACCTACCTGGCGGGCGCCAAACTGTTGATGCGCCGCAACCGAACCGAGGAGGCGCAGGCCGCGTTTAGTCGGATCGACGATCTGATTGAACGCATGGGGGGCATCACGCGCCAGCTCAAAAGCTACGCACGCAAGGGGCAAGAGGCATTTTCCCCAGTGAATATGGGCGATGCGCTGGCCTCCAGCCTGTCTATGATGGAGCCCCAGCTGAAATCTCGTAAGGTCAAGATCACCAAGATCCTGCCCGAAGACAGGGTGTTGGTGATGGGCGACCGGATGCGGATTGAACAGGTGATGATCAACCTCCTGCGTAACGCGCTGGATGCCACCAAGACGGTCTCCGACCCGCAGCTTGAGATCATTCTCGCCAGTGGTGAGACCGCGACGCTCACCATACGGGACAACGGGCACGGAATCGAAGACCTCGATGCGCTGTTCGAGCCGTTCTACACCACCAAGCAACCGGGTGATGGCGTGGGGCTGGGTCTTGCCATTTCCTCGGGGATCGTCAACGACCTTGGGGGACGGCTGCTGGCCCGCAACGCTGAAGGTGGTGGCGCGGTGTTCGAAATGCAGTTGCCGATATTGAACGACCAAACGCAGGCGGCGGAGTGACCCCTATGGGAAAAGCCATGAAGATTGCCATTGTCGACGACGAAAAGGACATGCGCCAGTCGATCAGCCAATGGCTGGCACTGTCAGGCTATGACACCGAAACCTTCGCCAGCGCCGAAGAGGCCCTTGGCACGCTTGGTGCGGATTATCCGGGCATCGTGATTTCCGACATCAAGATGCCGGGCATGGATGGCATCCAGCTGTTGCGCAAGCTGATGGGATCGGATTCGGCGCTACCTGTCATCATGATCACCGGCCACGGCGATGTGCCGATGGCGGTCGAAGCGATGCGCATCGGGGCTTTCGATTTCCTCGAAAAGCCGTTCAATCCGGACCGCATGTCGGACTTGGCGAAGAAAGCCACCAACGCGCGCCGCCTGACGCTCGACAATCGGGCGCTGCGTCGCGAGTTGGGCGATGGCAGCCAGATGATGCGCAAGCTGATCGGGTCCAGCCCCGCAATGGAGCGGCTGCGCGAAGACATCTTGGATTTGGGGCAGGCCGATGGGCATGTGCTGATCGACGGGGAAACCGGCACAGGCAAGACATTGGTGGCGCATGCGCTGCACGCAGTGGGCAGCCGGGCGGGAAAGAAATTCGTTCTGATCTCGTGTGCGGCGATGGATCAGGACACGTTGATCCAGCGCTTGTTCGGTCCGATGTTGCCCGAGGACAATCGTTTGCCTGCGGTCGAAGAGGCCCGAGGCGGCACGCTGGTGCTGGAAGACATCGAGGCCCTCTCGGACGCCGCACAAGCGCGGTTGCTGACCATGATCAACGATCAGGGCACACCGCCGGAAACCCGCATTGTCGCCATCTGCAACCTGCAGGACGAGGGGCGCACCTGCGAAGACGCGCTGCGCCCGGACCTCTATTATCGCCTCGCCGCGCTCAAGATCACTGCGCCGCCGCTGCGCAATCGGGGTGAGGATATCCTGACGTTGTTCACCGCTTTGGCAGACCAGTTCGCGGATGAATATGGGTGTGAAGCCCCGCAGGTCAGCGCGCAGGAAGCGGCACAGTTGCTGCAAGCGCCGTGGCCCGGAAATGTGCGACAGTTGATCAACCTTGCGGAACGCGCGGTGCTGCAATCGCGGCGCGGAACGGGCACCATCGCATCGCTGCTGATGTCCGACCATGACGAGATGCAGCCGGTGATGACCACCGAAGGCAAGCCGCTCAAGGAATATGTCGAAGCATTTGAACGCATGTTGATTGACAACACCATGCGCCGCCATCGCGGGTCGATTGCGTCGGTTATGGACGAGCTGTGCCTGCCACGCCGGACGTTGAACGAAAAGATGGCCAAGTACGGCTTGCAGCGCTCTGATTACCTTTAGGCGGGCAAGCCCTTTCGAAAGGGCTTGGGACGGATTTTCAAAAATCCGTCCCGCGCTTACCCAGCCGCGCGCATCAGCATACCATACAGATCCCGCGGATTGTCCGGGTCTGCCAGCAGGTCCAACGGCAGGTTTAACCCGGTCTCGCGGGTCAGGTCATGCACCACTCGCAGGGCCGAGAAATCCTCAATGGCAAAACCGACGCTGTCAAACAGTGTGATTTCGCGCGCATCGCGGCGGCCGGCTGCCGTGCCAGCGATCACTTGCCACAGCTCTGTCACCGGATGGTCTGCGTCCAACTGCTGGATCTCGCCCTCAATGCGGGTCTGTGGTGGGTATTCCACAAAAATCGACGATCGATGCAGGATCGCTGCCGCCAGTTCCGTCTTGCCTGGGCAGTCGCCGCCGATGGCGTTGATATGCACGCCGCTGCCGACCATGTTGTCGGTCAGGATGGTCGCGTATTGTTTGTCGGCGGTGCAGGTCGTCAGGATTTGCGCGCCTTCGATGGCCTCTTCGGCGCTATTGCAGGCAAAGACGCTAAGGCCCGTAGCCGCAAGGTTGGCCGCGCATTTGACCGTGGCGTCGGGATCTTTGTCGTAAAGCCGCACTGTGGTGATACCGCAGATGGCCTGCATCGCGATGCTCTGAAACTCCGCCTGCGCGCCATTGCCGATCATTGCCATTGTGGTCGCGCCTTCGGGGGCAAGGTGCTTCGCGGCGACAGCCGACATCGCAGCGGTGCGCAGCGCGGTGAGCAGGGTCATCTCGGACAAAAGAACCGGATAGCCCGTATCCATATCCGCCAGCAGCCCAAAGGCCGTCACGGTCTGTAACCCCTCGGATGTGTTTTTTGGATGCCCATTCACGTATTTGAACGCGTAAAGCGTGTCATTCGCGGTGGGCATCAGTTCGATCACGCCTACGGGGCTGTGCGCGGCGACGCGGGGCGTTTTGTCGAAACTTTCCCAGCGTCGGAAATCCTCTTCGATGGCCTCTGCGATACGGCGGATCATTTCGGCCAGCCCCACGCGATGCACAAGTTGCATCATGTGGTCGACGGATACAAACGGCACCAAAGCCTTGTCTGACGGTTGCATTCAGACCTCCTCAGATCATGCGCGGGGTGGGGCGGTCAAAGATGCGGCGGCCCAGTGCGGACGCGGCAAGATCGACCATCAATTGCGCTGTGCGCCCGCGTTCGTCGAGCATCGGGTTCAGTTCCACCAGATCAAGCGAGGTCATCAGCCCGCTGTCGCACAGCATTTCCATCACCAGATGTGCCTCTCGCACCGTGGCGCCGCCGGGCACCGTGGTGCCCACGGCAGGCGCATAGGCCGGGTCGATAAAGTCCACATCCAACGACACATGCAGCGCGCCGCCCGCCTTGGCGACATCCGCCAAGAACGGCTTGAGCAAGGCAGCCACACCGGATTCGTCAATGGCCCGCATGTCGTAGCCGCGCACACCTGTGCCAGCCATCAGGTCGCGTTCTGGCAGATCGACCGAGCGTAACCCGATGATGCAGGTTTGGCTGGGCGGCACGGTGGCGGGCAGGGCAGGGAAGCCGTCAAACCCGCCTTGCCCCGTAGCATAAGCCAGCGGTGTGCCATGCAGGTTGCCTGAGGCTGTGGTTTCAAGCGTGTTGAAATCGCTATGCGCATCCAGCCACAGCACGAATTGCGGACGGTCCTCGGCTTCTGCATGCGCCGCAACGCCGGGCACGGTGCCCAGAGACAGCGCGTGATCGCCACCCAGAAAGATCGGCAAACCTTGCTGCATCGCATCCTGCGCCGTGCGCATCAAAGCCGTGGTCCAGCCGATGGTTTCCGACAGGTTCACCAAACCGTCCCGTTCGGCGATGTCGTTGGCATCCGGCGCGACATTGCCCAGATCGGTGACGCGGTGCCCAAGTGCGGTCAAGGCGCTCGCGATCCCGGCTGTGCGGTAGGCGTCGGGGCCCATCAGGCAGCCTTTGCTGGCCTTACCACAATCAAGCGGCGCGCCGACCAATACGATGTTTTGTGACTGCATCAATCCTGTCCTCATACTATTTGAACGGTGTATAGAATGCAGATCGGGTAACCAGGAACTGGTCAAAGTGATCAATTTGACATACTATTGATCACTTTGATAAGATGTTGGATCGAAATGGACAGCTCTGATAAACGATTGATCTCAGTCCTTCGCCACAATGGCCGTGCATCGGTGTCGGACCTGGCCACAACGCTCAATCTATCCCGAGCCACGGTTCGATCGCGGCTGGATCGCTTACAAGCCTCGGGGGATGTGGTGGGGTTCACCGTTGTCCTTAAGGAAGACGTGGCCCACGATCCGGTGCGTGCATTGATGATGATCGGCATCGAAGGACGCGGGACGGACCGTGTTATCCGTCAGCTCACGGCGTTGCCGCAAGTGCGGGCGTTGCATTCCACCAATGGGCGCTGGGACGTGATCGCAGAACTTGGAACTGAAACGCTCGAAGCGCTGGACGATGTGCTGTCCTGCATCCGCAAATTCGATGGGATATCTCAGTCAGAAACGTCGTTGTTGCTGTCGACCCGGAAAAGCGGGGCCTAGGCAGGCTTGCGTGCTGCCGCGATCCACAGGGCCATCAGCACCAGTGAAATCACCATGTTCCAGCTGGCCATCGACAGACCGAACATCTCCCAAGGCACCTCGTCACAGCGCACCAAGGGTGCACTCATGATCTGGTCGAACAGCTCATCCGTCGACAGCCCGCCGATAGGACCCGCAGTACAGGTGGTCGGACCTTCCCACCAGCCGCGCTCGACCCCGGTGTGATAGGCCCCGACCGCGGCCGTGGCGAATGCGGCCAGTGCGCCCAACCAAGCCAGCGTTGCGTTACCGAACCGCAGTGCAACCGCCCCAATCGCAATCGCCACGACATGGGGATAACGCTGCCAGATACACAGCTTGCAGGGGGGCAGACCACCAATGTGCTGAAATGCCAAAGCGCCCAGCATCAAGGCAAGCGATCCGCCTGCGGCAAGTAGCATCAGCATTCGACGGTTCAGTGTCACAGGAATCTTACCATGTAGAAGCCTCCAAGCAGAACCACGACAAACAGCGTGAACATCAGCCCCAACCGCTTTTCAATAAAGGCTCTGACCGGTGCGCCGAATGCCCGCAACAGACCTGCTACCACAAAGAAGCGCAAGGCCCGCGCGATCACGGATGTGACAACGAAGGTCGTCAAAGGCATGGCCGTCCAACCCGACATGATGGTGATGACCTTGTACGGGAACGGCGTCACGCCCGCGATCAGCACCGCCCAGAAGCCAACGCCGTTGAAGCGATCATTGAATTCCGCCATCGAATCGGCTTTTCCAAGCGCGCTCAGAATCGGCTCGCCCAAAGCCTCGTAAAAGAAGTAGCCAATCGCGTAGCCCAGCATTCCACCCAGCACCGACGACACCGTGGCCACCAAAGCGATCACCCATGCCCGCGAGGGCCGTGCAAGGATCATCGGGATCATCAATACGTCGGGGGGAATCGGAAAGACCGAGCTTTCGACAAAGGCCACGACAGCAAGCACCCATAGGGCCCGAGGGTGGTCGGCCATCGACATGGTCCACTGGTACAGACGCTGTAACATAACGGCTCCGGAAACGGGTTGCAGGGCTAAGATCACGCGCCGCAGGACGGGTCAAGTCCACAGCATGGAAATGCGTTTTTGCGCTGGACGAGCGGAATGAGCTTGGGTAGGGATTGCGCGTGGCCCAAGTGGCGGAATGGTAGACGCAGGGGATTCAAAATCCCCCGCTGGCAACAGCGTGCGAGTTCGAGTCTCGCCTTGGGCACCACTTTAACAACCTCCTTCTTTACCGGTTCAGGTTGTCTGCCGCGTGCAGTCGACGCGTAACGCGGCAGTGCTTGCCGTTTTCCATGTATTGCGGGACGCATTGGACTGAAAAATAGTTGATGCAGAGCCGCGTTTCGCCAAACTGAATCCCGTCGCTGACGTTGCGTCATGCGATCTTTGGGGGAAGGTAAGTTCAATGGATAAAACACTGATTATTGTGCTCGACGAGTTTACCGAGCGTGTTTTCGAGTACTCGAACGTAACCCTGTTCGATTATGGTTTTTTGGACGAAGTCACTTTCTATGACTATGTGTCGAACGGGTTGGGCACGATTGATGAAACCCAAACCACGCTGACCGATCCCACGGGGGGATTTTATCGGGTCACACCTGATGATTTCGAATACAGTTTCGAGCGCGATCGTGACTTCAAGGAAGAAGCCACCGTTCAGTTCAACGGACAGGAAGCGGTTGCGCAGACGTATTTTGATTTCGTGCGCGTGGGGCAGGCTTCACAAGACATTCCAGCGCATGGAGATTGGGTGATCGAAGCGATTACACAGCGCTTGATCGACCCGTCCATGACAGAAATACTCGCTATCGATGTCGGTCTTGAAACCGGTCAGTTCCTGTTGCCATTTCAAGATGTCACCACGACCTTTGATGGCGTCGATTACACGGAACCGGCGATGATCGCGGTGGTCTTCGAGTTTCTTCAGACCTTTGATGCGGCTAGCAATCCGGCCTCGGATATCACCTATTTACCCGCTGCGTTGACGGTGTCTTTGGGGGGGAACACAGTCGAAGAAGCTGAACTCAATACGCTCGACTTTTTCGAACTGCTGGAGGTGCCGATCTTCCAGGCTTCTGCGAATACGGGCCAAGGCGGTGTCGATTGGGGCAGTGTCTACCAGAACGTCATCAATGTCGGCGCTTGGAACGTGGCCGGGAACGGCGAGCTGATGCTGTCGTCCTTCGAAAGCTTGCCGAATGTCGATATGGCCGGGGACGGCGTGGTCAGCCGTGCGGATTGGGGCACGGAATTCGGGACGTCCTTCGCTACACCGAAAATCGCGGCTGAATTCATCAATCTGGCGAATGATGTGATCGCTGATCTGAACGCACAGGGAAGCCGCGTTGCAGATTTTTTCAACACCACGTATCTGCCGCCCAGCTATTCGCAATTGGTGGCGACAGCGATCCCTGCTTTGAGCACCGATATGCTGGTCACATTCGACGATCCCACAGCAGGGCTTGCGCTGCTTCCGATCAGCAATGTGACACTGGCCGAGAACGGGCTGACACCCCGCACGGTTGAGGGCTTCGACACAGGGCTGACCGGCAGCACGATTGCGGCGCTCGAACTGATCCCCGACAGCACGTCACCGACAAACGGTCGCGATTTCCTGACCGGTGGCACAGGGGGCGAAACCCTGAGTGCGTTGGACGGGAATGACACCGTAACCGGTCTTGGCGGAAACGACGTGCTGAACGGTGGTCCGGGTATCGACACGGCGATCTTCTCGGGTCCGCAATTCGCCTACACGCTTGTCCTTGAACCGGGGGAAACACGGCTGGTCGATCGCAGGCCGGATGTGAACGGCACGGATACCCTGATCAATATCGAGTTTCTGGATTTCACGGTGGATGAACAGGATGGTCCGTTCAACCTCCAGCAATTTGGTGGTGTGGCCAGCCTGTCGGCGCAGGATTTCGAAAGCTTCATCGAGCTTTACATCGCGTATTTCAACCGTGCGCCGGATGCGGTCGGGTTGAACTTCTGGGGCACCGCCTTTGCCAATGGCACCACGTTAGAGACAATGGCGTCGCTATTCGTGGATCAAACCGAGACACGTGCAACCTATCCCGATGGGACCTCGAACACGGAATTCGCGACATCGGTCTATAACAACGTACTGGGTCGCACGCCGGATCAGGGGGGCATCGACTTCTGGGTTGGTTTGCTGGACGGAGGAGGCGTGTCGCGCGATCAGTTCATTCTGGAGGTTCTACGTGGTGCCAAATCCGAATTGAAACCGGAAGAGGGGCAGGCCTTTGTCGATCAGCAATTGCTGGACCGGGCGTATCTAGAGAACAAGGTCGATATCGGCGCGTATTTCGCCGTACATCTCGGGATGTCGAACGTAGACAATGCAACAGCCGCAATGGCTCTGTTCGATGGGACGCAAGACAGCATCAGCGAAGCCTTTGCTGCCATAGATACCCAGTATCAAACGGCGCTCGACCCCGAACTGGGTGAATTCCTTGTCCAGGTGATCGGCGTACTGGACCCACCGGCCATTGCTTGACCGACGGGCGCGGCGCGAACTTTGCGCCGCGCTCATTCCTCGAGTGACGCGATATAGGCAACCATGTCGTCAATATTGCCGCCGATCATGTACTCACTATAGCGTGGCATATCCGAATGGATCGGTTGCATGATGCGCGCGCGGATCTGCTCGGGTGACCGGTAGACAGCAATAGCGGCAAAGCTGGGGGGCTCTTGTTTGAACGGGCCGCTGGGTTCCACCATATGACAAGTCGCGCAATATTCCTCGGCGATCTGACGTCCCATGGTGACATTGGCCTCTTGTGCCACAGCCATACCTGACAAGGTAATCGCAGCGATTGTTAGACTTGCGCGGACCATCATCCCCTCCATCGGTTACGCCCCTTTTGACCATGCTACGCCCCAGCGCGGCATCCGGCAAAGGATTTGGCGCAATTCCGTCCTACCGCGCCATAACAAGCAGCGTGCCAAAGGTCGGAGCCCGGGTGACGGGGGTGGGAACTGCCCAGATCACCGGATACCAGGGCGCGGCAGGCAGGGGCGCATCAAGATCGGTCAGCACGATGAGCAGCGAGGGATCAAGGTTTTGACTGGCCTCGAACACTGGTGCGAAATCCGTGCCGCCACCACGTCGGATATCGAGACGATTGAGCGCGTCTGCATTCGCCAACCGAGTCTGGCTATGAAGCGTCGTGTCAAAGCCCCAAAGATGCATTTCGGCGTCATTGCGTCGCTGAATGCCAAGAACCTCGGCTGCAAAAAGATCAAGCTGCGTGTCCGTGACCGAACTTGACGTATCCAGCGCCAGAATAATCCGGGGGCGGCGCATGTCTCGGGCAAGGCCCGGCTGAAAGGCCGGGGACGGCGCACCTGTGGGGCGTGCCAAGGCCTCTTGAGCCACCCAACGTGCGGCGGGTCGTTTATGTGACAGGCGCGGAACGTCGCTCACGGCTTTGAGCAGCAAACGCCGCAAATGCCGCTCCCAAGGAATTTGCGAGGCTGGCAGATCGCCGAACCGGATCAGCGCCGGGCCGATGCCGATCCCAGCAGACTGGCCCAATTCCAATGCCTGTTCGACGCGCGTTGCCCAGACATCGCTTTGTGTCTCAAAGGCTCCTTTACTGGTCAGGTCCGCCGCGAATTTTCTTTTGATCATATAGTCTTCGACGGCGGGGTTCACGTGTGACGGGTCCCCCTCCAACGGGGCCGCCAGCGCGTGATACAGACGGTCCGTGTCCCAATCGGCAAGAATGTTGGGCGCAACCGTTTCAAGTCCGGGCAGCAGGTCGATCAACTCTTTCGCCCGAACCGCGGGCCTTGGCAGCGCGTGTCCACCGGCCAGCAGTGCCTCATTGACCATCGCGTCCGCCGCGAGCGTGTAGAGCCTTGGTTTGAACCCACGCCCCAGCCGCGACGCCATCTCAGCTTGTCGCGCCGAATGGCGCAGTGCAACGTGCAATACATGATGCGCAGTCAGGCCGATCTGTTCCGGTGGCGAGAGTTGCGTGAAGGACGGGCCATAATAGATTGTGTCTCCATTGGTTTCCGTCTGACCTTCATGGTCGCGATGGGTGCACCACAGCGCCAGCGCGGCAATCGCTGGATCAACCTCGCCCATTTGGATCAAGGCCATTCGTGCGCGTCGGCTGTGCTGACCCGACACCGGATTAAAGCGCCCCGGTCTCGGCTCGCGCCTGGGCATAGTCAGCATAGGCCTCGGAGCCTCGGAACGCTTCTTGCAACCCTTGCGCCAGTGCCTTGCGGATCAATAGTTCGAAGCCAAAGCTGGACAACTCGCCCAAGGGAAGCGCCTGAACCCGGTCTGATTTCAGCGTTCGGATATCCGCCATAACGTCGATCACGCCCGCAATCGTGTCAGCCTCGGTCTGTGCCACCAGCCCATAGATCAACCCGACCAACCCGTTTAATGTGTCGGGGTACAGATCCACCCGTTGCGCGCGGGGGGCGGCAAGCATGTCCTGCACTGTCACCATCGCGTCCAACTCATCCGCCACGCGGGCGAATTCGGCAGCCGGGGCAACGCCAATGGTCCCTGCGACCATCGTATCGCGGATACGGCGGTCGGGAACTGCCTGCATGATCTGGCTCACCCGTTCCCATGACCGGGGAGTGCAGGCGATCATCTCGCTACGCCGCAGGCTGTCTTCTGTGGTGTCCAGAAGATCCGGGCGCGACCTCAGGAACGCCGTAACAGCCGGGTGCAGCGACTGGTCCACCGCATAGCGTTCCAGCCAGTCCTTGGCATTTGCCGTGACATGCAAATGCACCAGACGGTCAGACAGAGCGGTGCCCATCTCATAGGCCAAGGCACCATCCTCGACCGTATTGCCCGCCGCTACGATGAACACGCTGTCGGGCAGGGTATGTCTCCCGACCCGGCGTTCCTGCAAAAGACCGTAGACGGTTGGTTGCAAATAGGGCGATGCAGCAGTCAATTCATCAAGAAACAGCACGGCAGGCCGGTCCGGTTGATCGGGCAAATCCTCGGGCCGATACCACAGGGTTTTGCGAGTTTCGTGATCGTAATAGGGCAACCCCCGCAGGTCTTGGGGTTCGATCGTGGTCAGGCGAATGTCGTAAAGTTCCGCTCCGATATGGGTCGCAAGTGTCTGGACCAGCTGCGTTTTGCCGACGCCGGGTTTGCCATGCAGCATCCATGACGTGGTCAACGCCCCGCTGTCTTGCGCCTCCCATGCCGCGCGCAGGACTTCCAGTGCATCACCCGCGGACAAGGTCTGGGCGTTCACGCTCATGCCGGGGCCTCCTGCGGTGCAGGGCTGTCCAGCAGCGCCGCCAATCGGGCATGACCCGACACGCCCCGTGCGTCAAAACTGACCGATCGCAGATACACGTCCTCGCGCAGATTGGCGGTGTGCAAAAGGCGTTCCGTGAATTCTTCGTCAAACAGCTCTGCAGCGATCAGATCCCGCTCCTCTGGCGTTAACGACAGGATGCGTGGCTTGCCATCGCGGGTCTGCAAAGACACTAGGGTCAAGGGTGTCACATGGGCCAATTCGGATTGCTCGACCACGAGCATCACCTCGCCGCTGGTCTGTCCCCGCAGCGCCGCCAGCTTGGTCAACACGCGTCGCGCGCGGTAGCTCAGCGTATCCTGCACCCGCGCTGCTTGGTCTTCGTCCATCAGTGTCTTGCGCTTCTCGGCCGAGACCCGCAGCACCTTCATCTCGAAAAACCCGATCACGATGATCATCGCCACCGGAGCCTGCGAAATCGGCAAAGCCAGATCGCGCCAGATGAACATGGCGATCACGAAAGGCGACAACGCGATGAAATAGCGGAGCGGTTCGTTCTCCATGATGACCCTTAGGTTCAGGCCAAGCCCGCCGCCTTTGGGCAAGAACGCAATACGATGCAGCACCTTGCGCGGGACAGATCCGGTCGCAAGCGCCTTGGGGTTCCAGACTGTATCTGGGGATAGGATGAACGCACTCATGGCTACCGAGGTAGCACCCGGATCACACGCGGCAAAGTGCGGCGGTGCTTTTTGTGTCTCTGGGCTTTTCCTTTCCCGTCCGCGTGATAGCTCAGGCGCATGGTGTTGACTGTTCATGACGTGACAAAATCCTTTCCCGGAGCGGAGGGCGATGTCCCTGTGCTGCGCGGCGTGTCTTTGTCGCTGGAGCGCGGCGAGACTTTGGCCCTGACTGGCGAGTCCGGTTCTGGAAAAAGCACGCTTCTGCATCTCATCGGAGGGCTGGATCGCGTTGACAGCGGTTCGATCACGGTTGCGGGCCGCGAGATCACGACGATGAGCGACACCGATCGCGCGGCTTTGCGGCGCAGCGATGTCGGCGTGATTTTCCAACAGTTCAACCTGATCCCGTCACTGACCGTTGAGGCAAATATCGCCTTTCAGGCGCGTCTGGCCGGGGCGTTTGATGCCGACCACGCTGCGCGTTTGTCCAAGGCGTTGGGCCTGACCGAACATCTGGCCAAGTACCCCGAAGCGTTGTCCGGTGGTCAGCAGCAGCGCGTGGCCATTGCCCGGACGCTCACCGCGCGTCCCAAGTTGGTCTTGGCGGATGAGCCGACCGGCAATCTTGACGAGGCCACGGCATCGGAAGTCTTGGGCCAAATGCTGCGCCTTGTGCGCGAGACCGGTGCTGCACTTTTGATGGTGACCCATTCGAGCAGCGTCGCCCGCAGGATGGAGCGGCATGTGAATCTTAGTCAGGGACACGTGGTGTGATCGCGACAGCTTTGACCGCGTTGTTGTCTCATTGGCGCTGCAACAGGTTGCAGTTTTTTGCAATGATTGCAGGACTGGCGCTGGCCACGGCGCTTTGGTCCGGGGTTCAGGCCATCAACGCCGAGGCACGCGCCAGCTACGATGCCGCCGCCGCCACCTTGGGCGAAGGTCAGTTCGACCAGCTTCTGCCCCGCAGTGGAGAGAAGATCGACCAAGCCACCTATATCGCCCTGCGCCGTGCTGGCTGGCAGGTGTCACCTGTGCTTGAAGGTCATGTGCGCACCGAAGAAGGCCGCGTGCGGGTGGTGGGCGTCGATCCGCTAACCGCGCCGGGCACGATTGCCCCGGTGGGGATGCAGGAAGACTCCAACCTCGACGATTTCCTGACCCGCGGTGTGCTGTTTGCAGCGCCCGACGTGGCAGAGGCTTTGAGCGGTGTGGTTTCGCAGCGGGTTATCACCGACCCATCCGTTGCGCCGGGTGTGGCGCTGACGGATATTGGCGTGGCGCAAACCCTGCTTGATGCCCACAACCAACTCAGTCGCCTCATCATCGCGCCCATGCAACCGATGGGCCTGCCAGACATCGCCGCAGTAGCACCGGATTTGGCGCTCCAGCCTGCGCAGGACGCGGGTGCGGATCGGCTTACCGACAGCTTTCACCTCAATCTGACCGCCTTTGGCTTGCTGAGCTTCGCCGTTGGCATCTTTATCGTGCACGGCACGATCAGCCTTGCTTTCGAACAGCGGCGCAGCATGGTGCGCACCTTGCGTGCGTTGGGAGTACCTCTGACCACGTTGATCGGATTGATGATCTCGGAACTGGTTGTGTTTGCCGTGCTGGCAGGCGGGATCGGCGTAGCCTTGGGTTATGTCATCGCGGCAGTGCTTTTGCCCAACGTCGCAGCGACCTTGCAAGGGCTCTATGGTGCATCTGTCGCCGGCACGCTGCAATTGCGCCCTGAATGGTGGCTTTCGGGTATGGCGATCGCGGTTCTGGGCACTGGGTTCGCCGCTTCGGGTGCGCTGTGGAATATCGCGCAGATGCCGCTACTGGCAAGCGCGCGTCCCCGCGCTTGGGCCGTGGCCTCGGGTGAGACCGCGCGTCGGCTGGGCGCTGTGGCTTTGGCGCTGTTGGTGATCGGGACTGGCATCGCGATCTGGGGGCAGGGGTTGACGCTGGCCTTTGCCCTTCTGGCCTGCCTGTTGATCGGCGCGGCGCTGATCCTGCCACTTCTCTTGCGCAGTGCGGTTATGCTGGCTGACGGTCAGGCGCGCTCTGCAATGTGGCAGTGGTTCTGGGCCGACACCCGCCAACAGGTGCCCGGGATGAGCCTTGCATTGATGGCGTTGTTGCTGGCGACGGCTGCGAATGTCGGTGTCTCGACCATGGTGTCGAGCTTTCGTGTTACCTTTGTTGATTTCCTTGACCAGCGGCTGGCGCCTGAGCTGTTCATCCGGATCGAAGATCCGGCGCAAAGCCCTTATCTGGAAGCGATCCTTTTGTCTGAGGCGCAGGAAGTCTTGCCGCTTCTGTCGGTCGAGACTGAAATCGCCGCGGTGCCCACTGACTTATTCGGCGTGCGCGTCGGCCCCACCTATCGCGAGAACTGGTTGTTCCTCGACGAGGCTGAGGATGTCTGGGATCGGGTCGAAACCGGCAACGCGGTGGTGGTGAGCGAACAGCTGGCCCGACGCGCCGGGATTTGGACAGATGATCTGGTGACCGTTGCGCCGGGTCTGAGTCTGCCCATCGCGGCCATCGTGGCCGATTACGGCAATCCATTGGGGCAGGCGTTGATCTCAGAGCCGCTGTTTCGCAATCTCTACCCAGAGATGCAGCCGCTTTCTTTCGGGGTGCGGTCAAATGATCCAACCACTTTACGCAATGTGCTGACCGAGGAACACGGCATTCCCGAAAGCGCGATCACGGACCAGTCGCGGATCAAGGCGTTCTCTTTGGGCGTGTTTGAACGCACCTTCACCGTCACGGGGGCGTTGAACGTGCTGACGCTGGCCGTGGCCGCCTTTGCCATTTTGATGAGCCTGCTGACCCTAGCGTCAATTCGTGTGCCGCAACTGGCCCCGGCATGGGCACTTGGGCTGACGCGGCGCAGGCTGGGACAGTTGGAGTTGCTGCGCGCGGTGGTGTTGGCGATGGTGACAACTGTTCTGGCAATCCCGCTCGGTCTGATGCTGGCTTGGGTGCTATTGTCTTACGTGAATGTCGAGGCGTTTGGCTGGAAGCTGCCTCTCTACCTGTTCCCTGGCCATTACGCCGTGCTCACGCTCTTTGCGCTGCTCGCCGCTGCGCTGGCCGCCCTCTGGCCTGCGATCCGCCTGGCCAGAACGCCGCCGTCTGACTTGCTCAAGGTGTTCGCCAATGATCGTTAGGGCATTTCTTTTGATCCTATGGCTGCCCGTTCAGGCGATGGCACAGGGCTTTGCAGGGCTCGGCACCGATGCCGAGGGCTTTGCGGTGCCGACGCCAAACCCGGTATTCGATTTCCCGCAGGACCACGGCGCGCATCCCGACTACCGGATCGAGTGGTGGTACCTGACCGCCAACCTGACGGGGCCGGACGGTACGGCGTACGGTGTGCAATGGACGCTCTTTCGGTCTGCGCTTGCCCCCGAAACCCGCGAAGGCTGGTCCGATCCGCAGGTCTGGTTCGCCCATGCCGCTGTGACCACGCCCGATACGCACCTCGTTGCCGAACGCATCGCGCGGGGCGGGATTGGTCAGGCCGGGGTCACGGTGCAACCTTTTGAGGCCTGGATCGACGATTGGCGCATGGCGGGGGCGTCCTTTGACGACCTGACCCTCACCGCGCGTGGCGACGCGTTTGCCTATGACTTGGGGCTTACGGCCAATGGCCCGCTGATCTTTCATGGTGACACGGGATTTTCCGTGAAGTCCGCACAGGGACAGGCAAGCTACTATTACTCGCAACCGTTCTACGAGGTTTCGGGCACGCTGACTCTTCCGCAAGGCGATGTGCCCGTCACCGGTGCGGCGTGGCTTGACCGGGAATGGTCGTCCCAGCCCCTGGCAGATAGCCAATCCGGCTGGGATTGGTTTTCACTGTCCTTCGCGACGGGCGACAAACTGATGGGCTTTTTGCTGCGCGAGGACGATGGCGCATCGTTTTCCTCGGCCACGTGGATTGCAGCGGATGGGACCACCACATCCTATGCAGATGGCGCCTTCGCAGCCCAACCGCTTGATTGGTCCAAGGTTTCGGGACGCGACGTGCCGACCCGGTGGGCGGTGCAATTGCCCGACAAAGGCATCGACGTGACCGTAACCGCACTCAACCCCAACGCCTGGATGGCGCTGTCGATCCCGTATTGGGAAGGGCCGGTGACGGTCGAAGGATCACACACTGGGCGCGGCTATCTGGAGATGACAGGCTATGAGTGACCCACACGACCTTGTTGCCTTTCTGGACCTCGGCTGGCAGCGGCTGACGCGCGGGGTGGCAGACCGGCGCGCTGCTGCGCGGCACCCGGTCTTTGCCACCGTGTCTTCCGATGGCGCACCAGAAGCGCGTACGGTCGTCCTCCGAGGAGCCAACCGGCACGATGGCACGGTTGAGGTCCACACCGATGGCGGGTCGGACAAGGTCACATCCCTGCGGTCTAATTCGCGCGCGCAGTTGATGGTCTGGGATGACAAGGCCAAGCTGCAAATTCGGTTGTCCACACGCGTCACGATCTTGCACGGCGGGGATGTCGCCGACCGCTGGCAGAACGTGCCGGACGGATCGCGCATGGCGTACGGTGCATCTCCGCCCCCGGGCACACCGATTCCAAACGCACATGCCTATACCAAACTGGCAAGCCTCGACTGGTTCACGGTACTGACCTGCCGAATCGAATCGATTGAGCTCATGCAGTTGATCGACCCGCACAGACGTGCTGTTTTTATGGCGAATGACGACTGGACCGGAGAGTGGCGGGTTCCTTGATCTCTACTTTCCTGCGTTCAAGGTGGCTCGTGTTCACAATTCTGGCATTTTTGTCTTGCTTTGAAGTCTTTCTTGAGTAGTGTCTCCGCTACCGACGAAAGTCGCGGCAGTTATACAGCCGATTGCGCCCGAAAGTGGCAGCGATTGGACAGAATGGGACGGCAGGGGAGAGCCGTCCCATTTTTTTTATCCGCAAACTTATCCACATTTACCGATCTGGGTTGTTTGCCCGCCAGAGGATCCACGCGTCGGGTGTATCCAGATCAGTCAGGGCATGTTCGCCGGGCAGGGCGACTCGAATCAAACGGTGCCGGTTGGCCTTTAGAATCGTCCGCGCGCCTGCGTCGCCGGTCAGCGATTCGAACTCGGACATCAGGTCGGTTGGGAAAATCACCGGGTGGCCGGGCGTGCCATCTGCCCCGGTGGCCTGTACGAGAAATTCGCCACTGGCGTCCTCGAAGGCCTGCATCACTTGGCGCAGGTCATCTTCCGTCAGGTCGGGCATGTCTGCGGGCAGGATCAAAACCCCCTCGGCATTGTCTGGCACCGCTGCCGTGGCATGACGCAATGAGGCGGACATTCCGTCGGCTGCATCGGGCACCGGGATCTGCCGTACTGCCAAGCCTTCCAACACCTCAGCACGAGGGTGGGTCGCAGAGGGCAGGGTGACGATCACATCGCCGCTGACTGCCAAAGCGCGCGCGGCCACTCCGCGCAAAAGGGCCACCCCGTCCACAGGTTCAAGCAGCTTGTCTCGATCGCCCATCCGGCGGCTGGCTCCGGCGGCGGGAATCACGAATGTTATCTGGGTCATGCCCTCAGTCTAACCGCGCATCTGTTCCCCGTCAGCGTCGTAGAGCGGTGTGGTGATAAGCGTCGCGTCACACATCTCGCCAAGGATTTCGATCTGCGCCATTTGCCCTTCGGCCGCATGGGCACGCGGGATCAGGCCCAGTGCGATGGATGTGCCCGCATGGTGCGAATAGCCGCCAGAGGTGCAGAACCCTTGGACCGTGCCGTCGATCCAGATCGGCTCATAGGCGTTCACATCGGCGTCGTTCACGGCCACCTCGAACGCGCAAAGTACCCGGTCGGGCGGGGTGGCGCGTTCTGCCTCAGCCGCCGCGCGCCCGATGAAATCAGAGTTCTTCGACCACGCGATAAAGCGGTCCATGCCGGTTTCGGCTGGCGTGTAGTCGGGCGAAAACTCCGAGAGCCATGACCCAAAGAACTTGTCCAATCGCAGCGACATCATCGCCCGCATTCCAAACGGGCGCATGCCGTGCTCTTGCCCAGCCGTCCAAAGCGTGTGCCACAACTGGCGCTGCGCCACTGGCTCGCAGTAAATCTCATACCCCAAGCCGCCGGTATAGCTGACCCGCTGCACAAGGCAGGGCGTCATGCCAATGGTCATGGTGCGTACATCCATGAACTTCAGATCGGTCGCATCGCGAGTGACCGCATCCAGAACCTTGCGGGCATTCGGCCCCGCGATCTGGAACCCTGTCAGCGCGTCCGACACGTTGCGAACGGTCACACCGTCAGAGGCGTTCTGTTCGAACCAGCGCATGTGATAGGCTTGCGAGCCATAGCTCGCGGTCAGTTGGAAATGGGTGTCCGACAGGCAGGAAATCGTGAAATCCCCGATCAAACGCCCCTTGTGCGACAGCATCGGCGTCAGCGACAACCGCCCCGGTTTCGGCACACGACCCGCCATCACGCGGTCGAGCCAGTCGCGAGCGTTTGCCCCTGTCACTTCGTACTTGCCGAAGTTCTGAACCTCATTGATTCCAACGGCTTCGCGGACGGCCTTCACCTCGCGTGCGGTCGCCTCCCACGCGTTGGACCGGCGGAAGCTTGGCGTCTCGTACCGCGCCTCGTCACCTTCCGCGAAGTAATTGACCACCTCCAGCCCGAATTGCGCGCCCCACACTGCGCCCATGTCGTCAAAGATGTCATACATCATCGTAGTGCGGTTGGGCCGTGCGGCGGGCAGTTCCTCGTTCGGGTAGCTGACGGAAAAGCGCTTTTGATAGTTCTCGATCACCTTGGGCAGGGTGTAGCCCGGGCTGATCCAATTCCCAAAACGGGCCACGTCCATCGCCGACACATCGCGTTCGCATTCGCCTTCGATCATCCATTGCGCCAGCATCAAACCAACGCCGCCGCCTTGGCTGAACCCGGCCATCACACCGCAAGCTGACCAGTAGTTGCGCAAGCCCGGCACCGGGCCGACCAGCGGGTTGCCGTCGGGGGCAAAGGTGAAAGGCCCGTGGATCACGGATTTCACACCTGCAGTTTCCAGCACCGGAAAGCGTTTGTAGGCAAAGGCAATGCTGTCCTCGATCTTGTCGAAGTCATCAGGTAGCAGTTCATGCCCGAATGTCCACGGCGTGCCACCGACAGCCCAAGGGCGGCAGGGCTGTTCGTAGAACCCAATGCAGAGCCCGCGCCCTTCCTGCCGCAGATAGGATTCGCCCGCCGGGTCCATCACATGCGGATGCTCGCTATCACGCTCGTAAATCTCCGCGATCTCATCCGTGACGATATACTGATGCTCCATCGGGTGCAGCGGCAGGTAGACGCCCGCCATCGCACCCACTTCGCGTGCCCATAGACCACCCGCGTTGACCACATGTTCGGCATGGATTGTTCCCTTGTCGGTCACGACATTCCACGTCCCATCCGGGCGCTGCGTGGTTTCCTGCACCATCACATGGGTTTCGATCGTGGCACCCCCCATCCGCGCCGCTTTGGCATAGGCGTGGGTTGTACCCGACGGATCAAGGTGCCCATCCAGCGGGTCGTACAAAGCGCCAAGGATACCATCCAGATTGGTGATCGGCGCGATTTTCGCGATCTCGTCTGGCCCGACGATCTGTGTATCCAGCCCCATGTAACGATGCTTGGCTCGCTCGGCGAGCAGCATGTCGAACCGGTCGCGGTTGTCGGCCAGCGTGATGCCGCCCACATGGTGCAACCCGCAGGACATGCCGGTGATCTCTTCGAGTTCCTTGTATAGCCGGATCGTGTAGCCCTGAAGTGCGGCCATGTTGGTGTCGCCGTTCAGCGTGTGAAACCCGCCCGCCGCATGCCATGTGGAGCCAGAGGTCAGTTCGGACCGTTCGACCAGCATCACGTCCGACCAGCCCAGCTTGGTCAGGTGATAGAGCACTGAAACCCCAACGACCCCGCCGCCGATCACCACCACACGCGCCTGCGTTTTCATCGACTCAATCCTCTTGATCCGCTTTTCGCCGAGAATGAAGTGCGCGGGGTATAGGTCCAGCCCGAAAGCGACATATCCTGTCGTTCTTTCGGGTCTTTCTAAGTCATTCGGCACACCATGCTTGGGCTTGCATCGTTTTCTCGCGCAGCCACAAAACATCGAAACCCGCAATCACGCGGTAGCCGCGATCAAACAACGACCGCGCTTGCGTTTCGTTCAGTGCGGCGTTCCCCAGAGGGATATTGGCGGCCTTGGCAGCCGCTTCGACCTTGCCCATTGCGGCCAAGAGATCGGGATGATCGAACTGGCCCATGAGACCCAGATCGGTGGACAGATCGAACATCGCGGGCACAAGCAGGTCGATCCCTTCGACTGCGCAAATCTCGTCGATATTGGCCACCGCGTCGGCGGTTTCGACCAACAGGCAACAGGTCAGGTTGTCCTCCATCTTGGCCGGGTATTCGGTCAGTGCCGTGCCCCAGCGCGAATGGGCGATGAACGGACCAAACCCGCGATTGCCGTTGGGCGGATAGCGCATGGAGGCCACCGCGCGCCGCGCGTCCTCGGCTGTGCGGATCAGCGGAAAGACGATGCCTTCCGCGCCAAGGTCCAGTACGCGCTTGACCAACCGCGCGTCGGCTTCGGCAATGCGCACCAAAGGCGCACAATGGGTGCCTGCAGTCGCGGCGATCATGGCATGAGCTTCGGTATAGCCGATGGCCCCATGTTCCATGTCGATGATCACCGCATCCGCACCAGCCGCAGCCAAGGCTTGGGTGACCGTGGCAGACGGGATTGTGCAGATGTGCATCGTCATCCGATCAGTGCTGTGATGCAGGCGGTGTTTCATATGTGCCATCATGCGGCTCCCGTGCGTTCGCTATGGCGTCAGCCTAACAACAAAAAGTGGGCTGCATAGAAAAACCGTCAGACGCCGGGTTTGTGCGGAACCGACACGTGATGTCGTCTTGGGACTATCTGATCGGGGGCGCGTCGTGGTTAGTTTCCGGGAAGTCTGTCGAAAGGAAGCCGCCATGCGCACCCATGCCCAAGCCGTTGTCATCGGAGGCGGAGTCATTGGCTGTTCGATTTTATACCATCTGGTAAAATTGGGCTGGACCGATGTTGTCCTGCTGGAACGCGACGAGCTGACCAGCGGCTCTACATGGCACGCGGCGGCGAATATCCACGGGCTGCATGACAGCACGAACATCAGCCGGATCCAGCATTACACGATGAACCTCTACAACCAGCTCGAGGCCGAGACCGGTCAAAGCTGCGGCGTGTTCCAGCCGGGGTCGCTTTACCTTGCCCAGACCGAAGCGCGCGAACACCAACTGCGCCTGCAAGCGGCCAAGGCGAAACTCTACGGCATGAACTTCCACGAGGTGAGCCGTACCGAGGCTGAGGCGTTACACCCGCTGGTCAATTTCGATGGCATCCGCTGCATCATGTACGAACCTGACGGCGGCAATGTGGACCCGTCGGGTGTGACGGCTGCCTATGCTGCAGGGGCGCGCCAGAAAGGCGCCGAGATCCATCGCTTTACTCCAGTCACTGCAACCGACCAGCAATCCGACGGCACATGGATCGTCCGTACGCCCAAGGGCGATATCCGTACGGAGTGGGTCATCAACGCCGCTGGTCTCTGGGGCCGCGAGGTGGCTGCACTTGCGGGGATCACGCTGCCGCTGCTGCCGACCGAACACCAGTATTTCGTTACAGAGGCGATTGCCGAGATCGAAGCGATGGACCGACGTTTGCCTTCTGTCGCTGACCGGGATGGCGAATACTACCTGCGGCAAGAGGGCAAGGGCTTGCTGGTCGGGGCCTACGAAAAGGACGTGCGCTTCTGGGCCGAAGACGGCACGCCGCAGGGCTTCGGGCACGAACTGTTTGCCGATGATCTGGAACGGATCGAAGACAACATGATGCGCGCCATCGACCGGGTGCCTGTTGTGGGCAGCGCCGGGATCAAACGGGTGATCAACGGCCCGATGATCTGGTCGCCGGACAGCAATGTGCTGCTGGGCCCGGTGCCCGAGAAACAGGGCTATTTTTGCTGCAACGGCATCATCCCCGGCTTTTCGCAATCTGGGGGCATGGGCCTGATGGTGGCGCAATGGATCATAGAAGGCGAGATGCAGTACGACATGTTCGCCTGGGACGTGGCGCGGTTTGGCGATTGGGCGGATGCCAAATTCACCAGGGCGCGGGTGGGGGACCAGTATGCCCACCGCTTCAAAATCCATTTCCCCGGCGAAGAACGCGAGGCCGGACGCCCGGTGCGCACGCGCTCCGTCTATGAGATGCAGCGCGATATGGGTGCGGTCTTTGGATTGAATTACGGCTGGGAACATCCGCTTTACTATTCAAAGGACGTGCCCGATAGCGCGGGCTTCACGCGTCAGCCGTGGTGGGACGTGGTGGGCCATGAGGCGCGCACCCTGCGCGACGCTGCCGGGATCATCGACATCTCCAACTTCGCGAAATACCGCGTCACGGGGCCGGGGGCCGATGACTGGCTGAATTCAGTCTTCGCCAACCACATGCCACGAGAGGTTGGCTGGTCGTGCCTCACCCCGTTGATCGGCAAGCGCGGGGGGATCGCGGGGGATGCGACGGTTACAAGGTTGGCTGAAGACGAGTTCTGGATTGTCAGCTCTGGCATGGCCGAACGCTATCAAAAACGCTTCTATGACGCGGTGCCGCTGCCTGCTGGAACCACATTCGAAAGCCTGACCACCACATGGTGCGGGTTCAACGTGGCGGGGCCCAAGTCTCGCGCCCTTCTTCAGCGCCTGACCAACACGTCGCTTGATACCGAGAACTGGCCCTTCATGCGGTCAAAGCGGATCGAGATCGCCGGAGTCGAGGTCATGGCTCTGCGGGTGTCCTTTACCGGCGATCTGGGGTGGGAACTGCACTGCCGCTCTGAAGATCAGGTCACGCTTTATGCCGCGCTTCTGGAGGCGGGACAAAAGGTGGGCGCGATCCCTGTTGGGAGCCGGGCGCTGATGAGCCTTCGAATGGAAAAAGGGTATGGGTCATGGGGCCGCGAATATAGCCCTGAATACTGGCCACAGGAATGCGGGCTGGACCGGTTGTGCCGATCCGACAAGTCCTACCTGAACCGGGATGCGGCGCTAGCGAACATGACCAAACCCGCGCGGGAACAGATGGTGCTTCTGGCTTTGAACGCCGAGGACACTGATGAGTCCAACGCGGACGCAACAGGAGGAGAGCCGATTTTCAAAGATGGGCTGGGCATCGGTCGCGTAAGTTCAGGCGCCTATGGCTACCATGTGGGCCACTCACTTGCGATCGCCTACGTCAAGAACGCCACTGCGGGCGATACAGTGGAGGTGATGGTTCTGGGCCGTCCACATCGCGCAATCATCCTCGATCAACCTCCATTTGATCCGGAGGGAACGCGGCTTCGCGCCTGAGCTTTTAAGCGTGTCGAATGCCTTGGCTGTATGGGGGTGCGATCCATCGGGCTTGCGCCAATGGCGCACGAATGGACGACCGCTAACCGTTTCCGTCAACGCAAATGTCAAAACGCGCGGACGCGTTGTGGCGCGCTCTGTTTACTCCATCGCCAATGGTCGAATCTTGAGAGCTGTGATGCGGTTGTTCTCGCGGGCGACCACTTCGAAACGGAATCCGTGGAAGCTAAAACATTGGCCGATCGTCGGAATCATCTGGGCTTCGTGGATCACCAGACCGGCCACCGTATTGGCCTCGTCGTCGGGTAGCGTCCAGTCCAGCTGTCGGTTCACATCCCGGATCGTCATGGCCCCGTCGATCCAGTAATTGCCATCGTCATCAGCCTTGACCGGATGGTCGCCGTCAGGGTCGAATTCGTCCGTGATTTCCCCCACGATTTCTTCAAGGATGTCTTCGAGGGTGATCAGGCCCTGAAGGGCTCCGTATTCGTCTACCACAAGCGCAAAATGGGTCCGGCGGCGCAGGAACTGGCGCATCTGATCGTCAAGCGATGTGCTTTCTGGGATGAAGTACGGCTTCATCGCAACATCGGCGAATTTGAAGCTGCTCATCGCCTCTGCGGGTTTGTCGCTTTCCTGCATGAACAGGTACATCGCGCGGAACAGGTCCTTGGCGTGAACGACGCCAATGATGTTTTCAGGATCGCCGCGGAAGACCGGCAAGCGCGTGTGGTTCGATTCCAGACACTGACGCAAGATGTCCTGAGGATCATTGTCGGCGTCGATCATCTCGATTCCCGACCGGTGGAGCATGATCTCTTCCACGGTGCGTTCGCTCAGGTCGAGCGCACCCAGAATACGGTCGCGGTCTTCCTTTTCGACCACGCCTTCGGAATGGCCCAGTTGCAGGGCACCCGCGATTTCTTCGCGCACGGCAAGGATATGGCTGTCCGGGTCGGTTTTGACGCCGAATATGCTGAGCACACCGCGCACAAGTACCCGAACCGCGCTGACAATGGGCGAAAACACAGTGATCACCAATTGGATCACCGGGGACACGCGGCTGGCGGCCGTTTCGGGATTGGTGATGGCATAGGTCTTGGGCAGCACTTCGGCAAAGACCAGAACCAGCACGGTCATCACCAGCGTGGCCAAAGCCACACCGGATTCGCCGAAAAGTCGCGTGAACAGGGCCGTCGCAAGCGATGTGGCGAGGATATTGACGAGGTTATTGCCGAGGAGGACCGACCCGATCAGACGTTCATTGTCTTCGGTGATCAGAAGCGCGCGGTCCGCCCCTTTGGAGCCCTTGTCGGACATCGAACGCAATTTGCCGCGCGACGCGGCGGTCAGCGCGGTTTCAGAGCCACTGAAAAAGGCGGACAGCACCAGAAGGCCAAGGATGGCTGCCGACGTGATCCAGAAAGCGGCGTCTGCCGCGGGGAGTGCGGGTTCCATGTGATCCAACGTTTTGAAAACTTGAGAGGGTTATGGGGTCAGTGCCGCCGGCGTTCAAGAGCCACGGCTCAGTCGCGGGCCAATGGGTGGTGATCCAGCACCAGCTCCTTGAGCCGTTCTTCCAGAACGTGTGTGTATATCTCGGTGGTGGAGACATCCGCATGTCCCAGAAAGGTCTGGATCGAGCGCAGGTCGGCGCCGTTGGCCAGAAGATGGGTCGCGAAGGCGTGGCGCAGCGTGTGTGGCGTCACCTTGGAGGGAGAGACCCCGCCTTCGACGGCCAAATCTTTGATCAGCACGTAAAATGCGTGGCGCGTCAGGTGGCCGGCTTTGCCGCGTGATGGGAAGAGAAAGGTGGAGGTCGGTTTGCCTTCGGCGCGGGCTGCATCTTCCATCGTTTCACGGGTCTTCAGCCAGTCGCGCAGAGCAGCGCGGGCAGGGGGGGATAGCGGCACCATCCGTTCCTTGCCGCCCTTGCCACGGATCAGCAGCATTCTTGGGTCGCCTTTTGCAGACGACAACGGCAGGGAGACCAATTCAGTCACCCGCATGCCAGTCGCGTAGAGCAATTGCATAAGGCAGGTGTTGCGCTCGCGTTCAGCTGGGTTGCGGCCATGAGCGGCGGCTGCGTTGAGAAGGCGGTCGACTTCTTCGGTGGACAGCGTCTTGGGCAGGCGTTTGTCGCGGCCCGGTCCGCTGATCTGCACTGCAGGGTTGTCCTCGCGAAAGCCTTCTTCGAAACAGAACCGATAAAGTTGTTTGATCGCAGAGAGGCGCCGCGCACGGGTCGATTTCGCCAAACCCTGCGCGTCACAGTAGATCAGGTAGCCTTCTACATCCGGTTTCTGGGCGGTGTTGAGGGATGTCCCCCTCTGCGCCAACCAGTCGGTGAAATCAGCAAGGTCGCGGGCATAGGCGAGTTGGGTGTTCGTCGCAGCACCGCGTTCGGCAGCTTGCGCATCCAGAAAAGCGGCAATCCAGTGGCGGTCGCTCATCGCCGTGCGCCTTCCATATCCAGGATGGCAAGCTGCAATGCAGCCCGGCGGGCGGTGTCTTCCAGACCAAAGGCACGCAAGGCGCGGAGCGCGTCGGTCAGGTCTGCGTCATCACCGGCGGCCCCGCTTTCGAACAGTTGGATGGCATGCAGCAGCGCTTCGCCAAGACGGTTTTCCGCAGGCAGTCCGGCCAGCATGGCAGGGGCTTGAGGTGACGCTGTCCATGCGGCGGCCAAGGCTGATGCATGAGGCAGATCGGCAGGGATGCTGCCCGGTGGGGAGCCGGTCGCCAACGATCCAAGAAACGCCAGCCGCGCATTCGGATTGTTCGCAAGCTGCTGTCCCACCGTCTCATAGCTGTCGGTCAGAAGCCCGGCGGTCGTTGCGATATCCTGCGCTCTTTGGCCCAAGGGGATGTCCTGCAGTTGCGCGGCAAAGAGGTGCGAGAACGGTACCAGAAGACCAGCGGCGCGCATCTGAGGCCAGACCTGTTCCAGCGCGGTAGATATGGCTGCAGCATTCCCCGAGCCAAGCGCGGTTTCGAGCTTCTGCAAGGCGGCGACACGATCCCAGATGCCGCCCGATGCGGCCGGTTTCTGGGCGGTATAGACACCAAGAAGCTGATTGGCGTCGATTGCGCCCACGCGGGCCAGTCGTTCCGCGGCCTGAAGCTGTGCGCGCCAGCCGGCATCGCCCGACAGTTCGACCACGGCGAAGGGCAGGGGCAGCGGGGTTGTGGGCAGCGCCTCGCCGATGGCTTCGAAAAGACGGAATTGCAGTGGCGTCGGGCGCACCGGAGGCTGCATCGGGGCCACGTCTTCGCTGTATTCCGGGTCCAGAAACCGCAGCAGCAGCTCCGTATCAAGGTCAGATAGCTGGCCCAAGGCGACACCGGTCTGGTAGATCGTCATCGCGTGCGGGTAGTCACCGCTTCGGGTCGCACACCAGATGCGCGTGGGCAGGTCAGTGGTTAGGTTGGGCATATCGCCCAGAAGGGCGCAAAGCGCCTCGTCGGATGCGGTCAGAAGTGCCAGATCGAAGGCGAGATCAAAGAGCTGGGGCGTCAATGTGCCGATGCGCTCCATCAAGGCTTCGGCCGGGGCTACAAGGCCATGCTGGTGCAGAAGGTTGACCCGGGCGTGCAGCAGCGCGTCGCCCGTGGCACTTGAAGGGGGATCGGCTTCGGCCAGCATCAGGATATGCAGCAGACCAGTGAGCGCGGGAACCGAAGGACGACGGGTCTGCAACCGGTCGAGCGTTGTGATGATCGTGGCCTCGTCGCTGCCACGCCACAGGTTTGGCGGCAAACCGGTGACCGAACTTGGCAGCAACCCAACGCCACTGATGCCCGGCGCGTCCAGCGGCTGCACGTCGATATCGGGCACTGCCGCGCTTTGGGCCACCGGGTTCTGATCCGGAAGCATCACAAGCGGAGGCGCAATACGCTGCACCGTCAACCAGTCGATCGCGGACAGCGGTTGGTCCTGCTGCTGGTCCTGAGCAAACACGGGCCATGCGGTGCTGGCCAGAATCAAGAGGATCGACTTAATTCGCATCCAGCGTCACGGGTTGTCTGACTTCCGTTTGCGGCGGCGAGAAATCCGCGCCGAAATACGGCCCCACATAGGCATATGCCACAAGCGCCAAAGCGCCGAGGATGCCCAGATAGATCAGCCATTTGATGATGCGCCCCATGTAGACCCTTGCCCTGCCTCGTTGATTTTTTCCAAGTTATAACTGGCATTCCACCCAAGATCACGTCATTCAACGGCGGATGTCAAAAAATTGGCGGCACTTGGCCGAGATACAAGGGGTCACTCGGGGGCAATGCAGGCAAGACTAAAGAAAACTGTGGTTCTTGTTGGCATGATGGGAGCGGGGAAAACAGCTGTCGGCAAGGCGGTCGCCGGTATGTTGCACGCTCCTTTTCTTGATTCGGATGCCGAAATCGAAAAAGCGGCCAACATGACCATCCCCGAGATTTTCGAACGTGATGGAGAGCCGTTCTTTCGCATCAAAGAGCGTCAGATCATTTCGCGCCTGCTTGAACGGGAAAAGGGCGTTTTGTCGACCGGAGGCGGGGCATACATGGCCGCCGAGAACCGCGAGATAATCTCGAAGGAGGGGGTTGCGGTGTGGCTGAATGCCGATCTGGACCTTCTTTGGCACCGGGTGCGCCACAAGGACACCCGGCCATTGTTGCGGGTGCCGGATCCTCTTGGCGCGCTGACCCGACTTTATAATGAACGCGTGCCGATCTACGCCAAGGCGGACCTCAGCGTTGTGTCCGAACCGGGGTTGTCGATTGATGAGATGGCAAAACGGGTGATTGAGGCGCTGAAGACGCGCCCGGATGTATTGGAGGTGCAGGCATGATCGAAACCGTACATGTTCCTTTGGACGGTCGTGCTTATGATGTGCGCATCGGCTCTGACCTGCTTGGCCGTGCCGGGGTCGAGATCGCACCGCTGCTGAAACGTCCACGTGTAGCCATCGTGACCGATGCGCATGTCGCTCCGTTGCATCTTGCCGCGCTTGAGGGGGCACTGGCTGCGGAAGGCATTGCTTCGGTCAGCCTGACGCTTCCTGCAGGAGAAAGCACAAAGGGCTGGCCGCAGTTCGAACGATGCGTGGAATGGCTGCTGGAGCAAAAGATCGAACGCCGCGATGTGGTCATTGCCCTTGGGGGTGGTGTGATTGGTGATCTGGTCGGCTTCGCTGGTGCAGTGCTGCGCCGTGGGGTTCGGTTTGTGCAGATCCCCACATCGTTGTTGGCGCAGGTCGACAGCTCTGTCGGCGGCAAGACGGGGATCAACGCGCCTCAAGGCAAAAACCTGATTGGGGCGTTTCACCAACCCGCGCTGGTGCTGGCGGATATTTCGGTTCTTCAGACTTTGCCCACGCGCGATTTTCTGGCGGGCTATGGCGAGGTGGTCAAATACGGCCTTCTGGGCGATGCAGCGTTTTTCGACTGGCAAGACCAGAACGCCGCCCGCATCACCGCGCGCGACCCCGATGCGCTGGCCTATGCCGTCAAACGGTCGGTTGAGATGAAGGCTGAAATCGTCGTGCGAGATGAGACCGAACAGGGCGACCGCGCGCTGTTGAACCTCGGGCACACGTTCTGTCACGCGTTCGAAGCTGCCACCGGGTATTCCGAGCGTTTGCTGCACGGAGAAGGCGTGGCCATTGGCTGTGCATTGGCGTTCGAGCTGTCGTCGCGTCTGGTCCTGTGTTCCCAAGAAGAGCCAAGCCGCGTACGCGAAATGCTCAGTGCGATGGGAATGAAGGTCACGCTCGCCGATATCGACGGTGACCTGCCCGATGCTCAGGCGCTGCTTGAGCTTATGGGGCAGGACAAAAAGGTGATCGACGGGCAATTGCGCTTTATTCTGGCGCGCGGCATTGGCGACGCTTTCGTCACCTCGGATGTTCCGTCGGATACGGTGCTCGCGTTGTTGCAGGACGCCTTGTCCGAGCGATAAAAAAGTGCCCCTTGGGGCGCTTTCTTGTCAGAACGGGATTTCGTCGTCGATATCGCGGGCCGGGGCACGGGCGGGGCCACCGCCACCACCTCCGCCGCTGGAGCCGCCATAATCGTTGCCGCCATAACCGCCGCCGTAATCCCCACCATAATCGCCACCGCTGCTGCTGCCGCCGCCATAACCACCACTGCCGCCGCCGCCATCGCGGCTGTCAAGCAAAGTCAGTTCACCGCGATACGGGCGCAGCACGACTTCTGTCGTGTAGCGATCCTGACCGGACTGGTCCTGCCATTTGCGGGTTTCCAATTGGCCTTCGATGTAAACCTTGGAGCCCTTCTTGAGATATTGTTCTGCAATCCGCGCCAGCGGTTCGGAAAAAATTGCAACACTGTGCCATTCGGTCCGTTCCTTGCGTTCGCCCGTGTTGCGATCTTTCCAGTTCTCGGACGTGGCAATCCGCAGGTTGCAGACTTTGCCGCCGTTCTGGAATGTCCGCACTTCCGGATCGCGGCCGAGATTGCCGACGATGATGACCTTGTTGACTGATCCGGCCATGTTTCCCCCATCTAGAATTCGAATCTGTGACGCCACGCGCCGTTTCACTGACCCTACACCAGCGCTCTGCCGGATTGCCATCCGCTATTGGCCCAAGGCTTCGCTGTCACTCCATCAGCTTGTGGTTAACAAATGATGAGCAACCAAGGCTGGTGTGATCTGCGATTCCCGACTATACATCTGCAAAATCTCAATGTGGGACGTGAGCATTTATGCGAACAGCAAGACCGAGATTTATTGCGGTTGTGTGTGTGGCCGTAATGATGAGTGCAGGATCCGCAAGCGCCGAGGTACTGTCTTCTAAAAGCCGTGTGACGCTTTTTTCAAGCAAAACCAAAGTGTTGGATTCGCGAGCCGCCCAGCAATACAAAAGCTCGGTGCGTTTGCAGCCGCCCAAGGTCGTGACGCCGACAAAATGGGGCGATGCCGGAGAAGACGGTCCGGTCCCGAAATATCGTGGTCGATATGTCGGGGAATACGCGGGCATGGCGCGCGATGCCGCCCGGCGGCACGGGATTCCTGAAGACTTGTTCCTGCGTCTTGTGCAACAGGAAAGCAATTTCAATCCAAATGCGCGGTCCCACAAGGGAGCGATCGGCCTGGCCCAGCTGATGCCCGGCACAGCACAAGACCTGCGCGTCAATCCTAACGACCCCGCCGAGAACCTCGATGGTGGTGCGCGCTATCTGAAAGAGCAGTACCGCAAGTTCGGCCAATGGCCTTTGGCGCTTGCTGCCTATAACGCAGGACCCGGCGCAGTTGAAAAGCACAAGGGAATTCCGCCTTACCGCGAAACCCGGAACTACGTCAAAAAAATCTGGGGACGGTAAGTCTCGTCAATTCAGACACTTGACGCCGATTGTTTCGCAGCCGGGAAATTGCGGCAATCCGACCCCGATTTTGAGTATATCTTTCCCTCGTTGCGACCAAAACGGTTTCATTTCGGTCAAACTGCTGCCCCATTCAACCTCCAAAACACCATCAGAAAACGTGGAACTGTACCCGGATCAGATACCGCTCGAAGGGCGGGCCGAGGCGGGAAGTATGGAGAGTGGCATGATTAAGTTCATCAACAGGTTTCAGTCGGACGAGTCGGGTGCGGTGACCGTCGATTGGGTGGTATTGACTGCTGCAGTCGTGGGCATGGCGATGTTGACCTATGTCGGTCTTGCCGACAACACACAGGCCGTGACCGATGCAACAGGCGCGGCTGTCCTGACCGCTCAGGATTTCCTGACCAACTGATCCAACAGCACAGACATGCCAGCCCTATTGGGCTGACCCAGTGTGTTGCACGACATTTTGATACGGTCCCGATCAGACGGAACCACGATGCAAGCTGGTCGGTTATTCAGCAGCGATCTGGATAACCGGTTCCATGCTCGCAAGGTCCGCATCGCTTAGGTGGCATTTCACCTGATGCCCATCCCCCAACTGGCGCAGGGGCGGGACTTCCCGTTCGCACAGCCCATCTGCAACCTGTGATTTCCAGCGACACCGCGTTTGGAACGGGCAGCCGGGTGGTGGATTCATGGCCGAGGGAATGTCGCCTTCCAATACGATGTGCTTTTTCGTCACCCGCGTGTCGGCAATCGGGACCGCTGACAACAGCGCTTCGGTATAAGGATGGTAAGGGGGTGAAAACACCTGATCCGTCGTGCCCAGCTCCACCACATGCCCAAGATACATAACCATAACGCGATCAGATAGATAGCGGACGATGCTTAAGTCATGGCTGATGAACAGCAGAGTGGTTTTCTGCTCGCGTTGGATCTCCATCAACAGGTCTGTGACCGCCGCCTGTACCGATACGTCCAAAGCCGAGACGGGTTCATCCGCCACCACGATACGTGCGTTTCCGGCAAAGGCGCGGGCGATGCCAACGCGCTGTTTCTGCCCACCTGACAACTGGCGCGGCATCCGCTCTGCAAAGGCGCGCGGCAGTTTCACAAGGTCGAGCAGTTCCAGCATCCGCTCGCGCCGCTCGGCGTCATTCTTGCCGACGCCGAACACCTCAAGCGCGCGGATGATCTGCCGACCCACCGTCATCGACGGATTGAGCGTGTCGAACGGGTTTTGAAACACCATTTGAACATCCGCGATCGTCTGAGTGTCGCGTTTCTCGATCGGTGTTGCCTCGATATTGCGATTGTCGAGCAGGATTTGCCCGTCCGTCGCGGTCTCTAGCCCCATCAAGACCTTGGCAAAGGTCGACTTGCCGCAGCCGGACTCGCCGACGATGGCCAATGTCTCGGATTCTCGGGCCTCGAAACTCAGGGTTTCGTTGGCTTTGACCACTTTCGTATCGCCCCGTTTGCCAAACAGCGCATTCGCCGCAACCTCGTAATATTTCTTCAGGTTGTCCATCTTGAGAACAACACGTCCCGGTTCGGATTTTCGCGTCGTGTCGCCTGCCTCCATCGGGGCCTGCCAGTCGATCTCCTTGAACCGCAGACAGCGTGTGGCGTGACGCTCGTTTCCCGGAACATCGAACATCTTGATATCACCCGCATCGCAGCGCCCGGCTTCGAAATAATCGCAACGCGGACCGAAATTGCAGCCGTTGGGCCGCTCGTGTGGCAGGGGAAAGTTGCCGGGAATGGCGCGCAAAGGACGCGCGTTCTTGTCAGCGCCGGGCAGGGGAATCGACTGGAACAACGCCTGAGTATAGGGATGCTGCATCTCGTCGAAGACATCCTTAATTGACCCACGCTCCACTGCTTCGCCGGAATACATCACACAGAGCCGGTCGCAGGTTTCCAGAACCAGACCAAGGTTGTGGCTGATGAACAGCATTGATGTGCCGTATTTCTTGCCCAGTTCCTTGACCAGTTCGACCACCGCCGCCTCAACCGTCACGTCAAGCGCGGTTGTCGGCTCGTCTAGGATCAGAAGCGACGGCTCGGCCATCAGGGCCATGGCGATCACGATGCGCTGCTGCTGGCCACCGGACAGCTGGTGCGGATAGGCATCCAGAATGCGCTTGGGGTCGGGCAACTTTACATCTGTGACCACTTGCAAGGCGCGCGCGTAAGCCTCTTTTTCCGACGATCCGCGATGGATCATCGGCACTTCCATCAACTGCCGCCCGATCTTCATCGCCGGGTTCAACGACGCCATAGGTTCCTGGTAGATCATCGCGATCTCGGAGCCGCGGATTTTGCGCAGCTCGTCCTGGCTCATGGCGCCCAGATCGCGGCCCTTGAACTTGATCGACCCGCCGACGATGCGCCCGTTCTTGCCGAGATCCTGCATCACACCCAGCGCGACGGTGGATTTCCCGCAACCCGACTCGCCCACAAGGCCCACCGCTTCGCCCGGCATGACTTTGACCGAAAAATCCATCACGGCTGGGATTTCCCGCAATCTTGTGAAAAAGGAAATCGACAAGCTGTCGATCTCGAGGATGGGGCCGTCATAGCTGTCTGTCATGTCTTTTCTCCCTGTCGGAGCTGGAGACTTGCGTCCCTCTTCATCTTGCCAAGTAAACTCCGGGGGTCTGGGGGCAGAGCCCCCAGACCTCCTTTCATCAATCGCGCAAGCTTTCTTCACGCAGGCCATCGGCTAACAAATTCAACCCAAGCACCATGCTGAGAAGGGCAAAGGCAGGCACCATCGCGGGGTGCAGGTAGATCTGCAGCAGTCGGCGCCCATCATTGATCGTGGTGCCCCAATCCGGGCTTTCCGGCGGCAGGCCAAGACCGAAAAAGCCAAGCGTGCCCAAAAGGATCGTCGTGTAGCCGATCCGCAGGCAGAAATCGACGATCAACGGACCGCGCGCGTTGGGCAGGATTTCCCACAACATGATGTACCATGGCCGTTCGCCGCGCGTCTGGGCCGCGGCCACGTAATCGCGGGTCTTGATGTCCATGGCCAAGCCCCGCACGATCCGGAAAACCGTGGGTGAGTTGACGAAGACCACCGACACAAACACCACAAGAATGCCGCCTTGCAGGTTGAACAAATCCACCGCATCCGGCAGCACGGTCAGCGCCGTTCCCGGTTGCGAGATCAGCGACAGGTATAGCCATCCCATCACCCCCAGAACGCCGATCAGCAGCGGCGTGCGGACCTTTGGTTGTGTGCGGTAGCGCGAGTTGAGCAGTACGCCGACAAAGATGATCGGGAAGATGAACAACACCATCGCCATGTAATTGGGGATGCCTGTGTCCACGATCTCGGGTGTGACCAGCAGGTAGAACAGCAGGATCACCGGAAAGGCGAGGATCAGGTTCGCCAGAAAACTGAGGAATGTATCGAGCCGTCCACCATAGTAGCCCGCAGGCAGGCCCAATGTGATCCCGACCATGAACGCAAAGAGCGTCGCCAAGGGCGCGATCTGGACCACCACCCACGCGCCTTTGACCATGCGGCTGAACACGTCGCGAGCAAGATTGTCGCCACCGAACAGATAATAGGGGTACTGGCCGTCCTCCACCCCCATAATCGCCGTTCCGGGGGGCTTGTTCTTCATGCTCGACACCTGCGACAGCGGATCATGGGTGATAATCAGATCGAAAGCCCCGAAGATGCCGGTAAACACCCAGAACATCACCAGCGCAAAGCCGATCATGCCGATGGTGCTGTCGAAAAGCTTGCCGTAAAGGCCCAGTCGCCGCTTGTAGACAAAAGAGAGGGTGAAGAGTGAGATCAGCGAAACCCAGACGGGCATGAACTGGATCAGAACTCGGGTGATGATTTCAAACCAGCTGAGCGGTTCCATTTTGCTATTCCTTCCGCTCAGGACACGCTGATGCGCGGGTTGAGATACACGTAGCCGATGTCCGAAATGAGCTGAGTGATCAGCACCACGAAGACCGATACGACCGAAACCCCCAGCAGCAATTCGATGTCATTGTTCCCGGCCGCCTGCACCAGCGTCCAGCCGAAGCCCTTGTAGTTGAACAAGGTCTCGACGATCACCACGCCATTCAGCAGCCACGGGAATTGCAGCATGATCACCGTGAACGGCGCGATCAGCGCATTCCGCAAAGCGTGTTTGAGAACGATGTTCGGAAAGCTGACACCCTTCAAACGGGCGGTGCGGATGTATTGCGCCGTCATCACTTCGGCCATCGACGCGCGGGTCATCCGGGCGATATAGCCCATGCCGTAAAGCGCGATGGTCATGACGGGCAGAGTAAAGTTTTCGAAAGTCGCGTTTTCCATCGCACTGGTGGCCGACCCATTGAACCATCGCAAGCCGAACGCGGTCGAGGCAAAGACGGCGATGAATACGACGCCAGAGACATATTCGGGGGTGGCCGTCGTAATGATCGATACAGTGGAGAGCGACCGATCCGTGCGGCTGCCTTCGCGCATGCCGGCCAGAACGCCGATAATCAATGCGCCGGGCACCATGACCATCATCACCCAGAACATCAGCTTTCCGGTCAGGCCCAGCCGTGTCGCAATGATCGACCCGACACCGTCCTGAAAGACAGTTGAATATCCCCAGTCGCCCTGCAGAACACCGCAGAAACTGCGAGCATCTTCGGGCAGAACACCGTTTTCAAGCGCACCATTGCAGCGTGACCGCGTCGTCCCGTCCCGGCCTTCGATCACCCAGCCGGGGGCGACGCCGAGCCATTGCGCGTATTTCAGGGGCAGGGGTTGGGCGTAGCCGCGATCTTGAAGAAAGCTTGCAACCTGTTCGTCCGTCATCCGGACGTTGCCCTGGTTTTTGGCCAGCTTTTCCAAGTTTGGAGCAAGATTGGTGAGCCAGAAAACGATAAACGTCAAACAAAGTGCTGTCAGAAGCATCGTCGCGATGCGTCGGAGCAGAAAAAAAGCCATGTCGGGTGGGTCTCCCTCGTCATGTCAGCGCAGAACCGCGCAGAGCGTGGAGTCTCAGCGGCGGTCTGTCCCCCCGCAATGCAGGGGAACAGAGCCAGACTTTGGGATCAGGCCGCGAACCCGAACTTGTAGAGATGGAACTCGTGCGATGGGTGCTTCTCTGCGTTCACCACGTTGCCGTTGTGGTGGTTGTAGAGCGACCGCCAGAACGGCTGGATCATCACACCATCGTCACGCAGGGTCTGCTCTACCTTGGCCATCACGTCGCGCCGCTTTTCGGCATCGGCAATGGACAGGGCGTCTGCCATCAGCGCGTCGAACTCTGGGTTCGCATAGCCGCTTTCGTTCCACGCCTCGCCCGAACGATAGGCCAGCGACAGAACCTGAACGTCCAGTGGACGGTGGTTCCACGTGGTCGCGCTGAACGGGAATTTGGTCCAGTCGTTCCAGAAGGTCGACCCCGGCAGAACAGTGTGCTTGATGTTCACGCCAGCGTCCGCGATCTGCGCCCGCACCGAAGCACCGGTGTTGCGTTCCCAATCGTCGTCTAGAGTGATCAGCTCGTGCTCGTAATCGGCGAAATCAGTGCCGTCGAGCATCGCCTTGCCTGCGGCCGGATCGAACGGTGCCGGACCGATATCCGCATAGGCGGGGTGGATCGGGCAGACATGGTGGTTCTCGGCCACCTGACCACGGCCATTGTATCCCAGCTCAAGGCAGACCGCGTTGTCGACCATCATCGCCAAAGCGACACGCACGTTGCGGTCGGCATAAGGCACACGTCCATCGACTTCGGTTTGCTGGTTGAACCGGTGCACCAGTGTTGCCGCCGTCACGGTTTCTGTCTTTGACCAACCGATGGCATCTAGGATGTCGATGAAATCGCCAACCGATTCATAAAGCAGATCGACCTCACCCGATTCCGCCGCCGCCAGCCACGAGGCCGGGTCGGTGCCGTAATCGATGAATTCGATCCGGTCGAGGTAAGGTCCGCCAAGCACTTCGGTGCCCCACCATGTGTGGTCGGTGGCGCGTTCAATGATCGCTTTGACACCGACTTCGATGGACACCGGACGGAATGGGCCAGTGCCAATGCCGTTTGCGTAGACGTCACCGCCGTCATAGCTTTCGTGTACGATTGCTGACGGATAATCGGACATGTTGGCGATGATCGCGATGTCGGGTGCCGACAGGTTCAAACGCACTGTCGTATCGTCGACAACTTCGATCGCGCCGTCGCGGGCCTGACCTGTGTTCGCATCGATCAGACCACCCATCCGAGCCGACATGGAGTTGCCCTCCATCGCCGAATCGCACCAACCGGCAATGTTGCGTGCAACATCGGCGGCGGTGAACGGGTCGCCGTTGTTCCATGTCACGCCCGGCCGCACGTTGAGAGTGTATACCTTGGCGTCGTCACTGACCTCCCAGCTTTCCAAAAGCATACCGCGGAACGATCCATCGTTCTGGTATTCGATGAGGTATTCTAGGAAACCGCGCGACTGGTTGCCGATTTCGGACCAGTCATAGGCACGGGGGTCTTTCATGGCTTTGACCAGCGTCTGAATGCGCAGTGTGCCACCTTGTTGAATATTTGCCGTCTGCGCCTGAACCGGCTGGGACAGTCCGATCAAACCGTAAGCTGCGGCGGCCGTGACGCCAAGGCTGGTCGCGCGCGTCAGGAATTCGCGGCGGTCCAAGAGGCCGGCCTTGTATTCGTCGGCGTATAGCTTGGCCGCTGGGTGCAGTGTTTTGGTCTGCATGGTGTGCGTCATCTGATTCTCCCTGTGACACGTTTGTTATGTGCGCGCTTGAATGCTGCGCTGTTTTTCCGAGACCGAGGTCGGCGCTCGTTGTTTTCTTACATAGCGCCTTAACGGATTGGCCCCGTCAATCGTCAGACTAGACCTTTTGAGGTCTGATTGCGACACCCGGCTTGGCCTAATGCGACATCACGGAACGATTAGCCCAAGGCAGGGGGTAAAACCTGTCACAGTTCCCTTGCGTCAACCTGCTCCCAGTCGCGCATCCGTGCACGAAACCAAGTACGCTGCCGCTTGGCGAATTGCCGTGTGAGGACAGTCGATCTATTGCGCGCCTCGTCGAGACTCATTGTGCCGTCGATCACTGCCATCAGTTCAGCCGCGCCGATGGCTTTTGCCGAGGGAAGTGAAGGCAACCATGTTGGGCGGTTTGCCCGCGCCTCGTCCAGCGCTCCGGTTGCAAGCATCTGATCAAACCGACGTTCGATCCTTGGGGTCAGCCAGTCTTTGTCTGCAGTCACGACACAGGCTGTCACCTGCGCAAGCGGCAAGAGCGGTGGGTCGGTTTCGTCTTGCCATTCGGCCAGCCCTTTGCCGGTGCTGGTCAGCACTTCCCACGCGCGCTGCACGCGCATCGGGTTCGCGGTGTCGATACGGTTGCGGGTCTCTGCGTCAAGCTCGGCCACAAGCGACGCATGGCCCTCGGCCTCGATCCGTCGCATGGCTTCGTTGCGGATGTCATCCGGTGTTGCGGGAATCTGCGCCAAGCCTTCGGTGAGTGCGGTGAAATAGAGCCCCGTTCCGCCTACGATGATCGGGCGTTCGCCACCGTTCAAAAGAGGGACGAGGTCTCGCAGCCAATCACCGACAGAATAGGGTTTGTCGCCCGCCACATGTCCATAGAGTGCATGTGGCGCGCGGGCTTCGTCCTCCAGCGATGGGCGTGCTGTAAGAATCCGCCAGTCCGAATAAACCTGTATGGCGTCTGCGTTGACGATCACACCACCTTGGGTTTCAGCGATGCGCAGCGCGAGTTCGGATTTGCCGCTGGCGGTCGGACCTGCAATCAGCACCGGTCTGGCCGGATCTATCGCTGCGATCCGGTCTGAGACGTGTTGGTCCACTGTTGCCGTCCCTTCAAGATGGTCTGCCCTGCGGCGTGTTTGCCGGATTGGGCGAGTTCGCCTTGCCCCTAAGCCGGTTTTCCGACAGGTTGCACGCAACTTTAGACTCTCGTTGAAACGGAGCGCAACATGGCGGACACCCAGACCCCTCATCCGAAATACAAACGCGTGATGCTCAAGATATCGGGCGAGGCGCTGATGGGGGATCAGGGCTATGGGCTGCATCCGCCAACGGTCCAACGCATCGCACAAGAAGTTAAATCGGTTCACGACCTTGGTGTCGAGATTTGTATGGTCATCGGCGGCGGGAACATTTTCCGGGGGCTGCAAGGCAGCGCACAGGGAATGGAGCGCACGACAGCCGATTACATGGGCATGTTGGCAACGGTGATGAATGCGCTGGCGATGCAGTCCGCTTTGGAAGAGCAGGGCGTGTTCACCCGCGTGATCTCGGCCATCCGCATGGACGAGGTTGCCGAGCCGTATATCCGACGTCGCGCTGTTCGGCACCTTGAGAAAAAGCGTGTGTGCGTCTTTGCAGGCGGCACAGGCAATCCGTATTTCACCACGGACACCGCCGCTGCGTTGCGTGCAAATGAAATGAACTGCGAAGCGATCCTGATGGGCAAGAATGGCGTCGATGGGATTTACGACAAAGACCCGCGCACCAATTCAGACGCGAAACGATATGACGCCGTGACCTATGACGAGGTGCTGCAAAAGAACCTCAAGGTGATGGATGCCTCAGCCATCGCGCTTGCGCGTGACAACAGCCTGCCGATCATCGTGTTCTCGCTTGATGAACCGGGCGGGTTCCGCGGTATCCTCGCCGGTGATGGCACCTACACCAAGGTGCATGGTGGATCGAAAGCAGGGGCAGGCGAGGCGGCTTGACCAATCCGTCACAGCGCGGCGCGTGAATAAACCACAGTGATGCAAGGTGCTATACTTTCGGGCACGCGTCGCTTAGAACCCGAAACAAAGCACAAAAACCGCTCTTGAGGGCCATATGGCAGACGACTTCATTCTCGACACCGACGATCTGACGCGCCGCATGGATGGCGCGATGGCAAACCTGCGCACCGAATTTGCGTCTCTCCGCACCGGTCGCGCCAGTGCGTCCATGCTGGAACCTGTGATGGTGGACGCATACGGAAGCATGACGCCCATCAACCAGGTCGGCACGGTCAACGTGCCCGAGCCGCGCATGGTCACGATCAATGTGTGGGACAAGGGATTGGTCGGCAAGGTCGAGAAAGCGATCCGCGAAAGTGGTCTGGGTATCAATCCGCAGCTTAATGGCACGATCATCATGTTGCCGATCCCGGAACTGAACGAAGAGCGGCGCCGCGAATTGGGCAAAGTTGCCGGTCAATACGCAGAACACGCCCGTGTGTCGGTGCGCAATATCCGCCGTGACGGCATGGATCAGATCAAAAAGGCCAAGGGGGACGGCCTTTCTGAAGATGATCAGAAGTTCTGGGAAGGTGAAGTTCAGGAACTCACCGATGCCTACATCAAAAAGGTCGATGCCGCTTTGGAGACAAAGCAGGAAGAGATCATGCAGGTCTGAGACCGGCACAACAAGGACCCCTTCAAGATGGTAAATCCCCAGCCCACAGCAAAAGATGACGGTCCACGCCATGTGGCGATCATCATGGACGGCAATGGTCGCTGGGCCACCCAGCGCGGTAGACCGCGTTTGTTCGGGCATCAGGCAGGCGCACGTCGCGTTCGCGAGATTGTCGAGGCGTGTCCGGATCTTGGGGTGGATTACCTGACGGTCTTTGCCTTCTCGACCGAAAATTGGAAGCGCACGCAGTCCGAAGTCTCTGGGCTGATGAACCTCTTTCGCCGCTACATCACGCGCGAGGCAAAGGCGCTCAAGGCGAACGACGTCTGCGTCCGCTTCATCGGCGACCGCGTGCGTCTGGACCAGAAGCTGGTCGCGATGATGGACGAACTTGAAGCGCTGACGGCGCATTGCCGGACGGTCAATCTGACCATTGCGATCAATTACGGCGGACGAGACGAGGTGGCTCGCGCCACCAAGCGGTTGGCCCGTGACGTGGCTGAAGGGCGGCTGAATCCGGATGATGTAGACGAAGAAACGCTTCCAAAGTATTTAGATACCTGCGTTTTACCTGATCCAGACCTTGTGATCCGCACCAGCGGAGAAGCCCGCATCTCGAACTTTCTTCTGTGGCAATCAGCCTATTCGGAATACGAATTTATCGATACGCTCTGGCCCGATTTCACCGCTGACGAATTCCGGTCGGTGGTCGGTGGCTTTGGCACCCGTGAACGCCGTTTCGGCGCAGTGGTGGCATGACTTCAGGCAAGTGGGACGACCTTGCGCCGCGGCTGATTTCGGCCGTGGCGATGGTTGGCATCGGCGCGCTGGGTGTCTGGCTGGGTGGTCTTTGGTTTCACGGTCTGATTTCCATCGTTGTCGGCCTTATGGTCTGGGAATTGGTGACGATGCTGGACACGGCGCGCAGCAAGTCCCCGATGATCCTTGCCGTCGTGTCGGCGTTGGTTTCGATGGTTGCGATCGAATTGCCAGCCTCGTTTGCGCTGCCGCTATTGCTGATGCCGTCGATGCTGGGATTGGGCCGAATGGAGCGGGGCGGTGTGACCTATGCGGTCTTTACCGCGTTTATCCTGCTTGCCGGCTATGGCTTGATGTCCCTGCGCGATGACTTCGGCCTGACTTGGATGGTCTGGCTTTTGCTTGTCGTGGTGGTCACCGACATCGCAGGTTATTTCGCAGGACGTTTGATCGGCGGACCCAAGCTGTGGCCGCGCGTCAGCCCGAAAAAGACATGGTCCGGGACAGTTGCAGGGTGGGCAGGGTCATCAGTGGTTGCAGTGCTCTTCGCCAGCAACACTCAAGCGGGCATCGGCCTGATCGGGGTCAGTATCGCCGTCAGCATGGCCAGCCAGATTGGCGACATCGCCGAAAGCGCCATAAAGCGCCGGGCAGGGGTCAAGGACAGTTCGCGCCTGATCCCCGGTCACGGGGGGCTTCTAGATCGGTTTGACGGCATGCTTGGGGCGGCCTTGTTCATTGTGATCGCCGGGCAGCTTGTCGGATTTCCGCCGGGGACCCAATGAGGCGGGTCACGATTTTTGGGGCCACAGGCTCTATCGGACAAAACACGCTGGACCTGATAGGTCGGGACCGTGACGCCTATCAGGTCGTCGCGCTGACTGGTGATCAGAACATCGCACAGCTTGCGGGGGACGCCATCGCCTTTGGCGCCGAGATCGCAATTACAGCGGATCCCGCGCGTCTCGATGATTTGCGGGCGGCCTTGGATGGCTCTGGCGTTGAGGCCGCCGCCGGACCTGCTGCCTTGATCGAAGCGGCCAACCGACCTGCGGATTGGGTGATGTCGTCGATTGTCGGCGCGGCGGGGCTGGCACCGGGATTGCGGGCGCTGGAACAGGGGGCAAGCCTCGCTCTTGCCAACAAGGAAAGCATGGTCTGCGCGGGGCCGTTGATGCTTTCGACTGCCAAAGCGTACGGAGCGTCGATCCTGCCGGTGGACAGCGAACATTCAGCGGTGTTTCAGGCCCTGATCGGCGAAGACATCAGTGCCGTTGAGCGTGTGATCATTACGGCGTCGGGCGGTGCATTCCGCGACTGGCCTTTGGAAGATTTGGCCAATGCGACGCCGGAACAGGCTGCAACACACCCCAATTGGGATATGGGTCAGCGGATCACCATCGACAGTGCGTCCATGTTTAACAAAGCGCTGGAGTTGATTGAAACAAAAGAGTTCTTTCAAATAAACCCGGCAAAAATTGAAGCCGTTGTTCATCCTGAATCCATGATCCATGCTTTGGTCGGGTTCCGTGATGGTGCGTTGATGGCCCATGTTGGTCCGCCCGATATGCGCCATGCCATCGGCTTTGCGTTACACTACCCGGAACGCAAATTCTTGCCGGTCGAGCGTCTGGATCTGGTCAAGCTGGGCCAGCTGACCTTTCGGCCCGCAGACGAAACGCGTTGGCCTGCCTTGCGCCTTGCGCGCGAGGTGATGGCAACGGGCGGATTGGCAGGGGCCTGTTTCAACGCGGCCAAGGAGCGGGCGTTGGACGGGTTCATCGCGAAACGCATTGGATTCCAGCAAATCGCAGTGGTCGTGGAAGAGGTCTTGAGCAGAGTTTCGGCCCATCCCGGTCATATTGATGCCGCCATCACACTTGATAACGTGATGCAGCTAGACCATCTCGCACGTGTACGAGCAGACGAGATCATGAACGAATTAGAGGGTTGAGCCTTGGATATTGCAGCGTTGCTGCCGCAGTTTGGTAGTTTGATTTGGACCCTCTTGGCCTTTGTGATCGCCCTGTCGATCATCGTGGCTATTCACGAATACGGTCATTACATCGTGGGGCGTTGGTCTGGCATCGATGCCGAGGTGTTCTCGCTTGGCTTCGGTCCGGTATTGTTCTCGCGGGTCGACAAACGCGGCACCAAGTGGCAATTCGCGCTGTTGCCTTTAGGAGGCTACGTCAAGTTCAAAGGTGATAGCAACGCCTCTGGTGGCAAAGACGATGAGGCAATGTCGAAGCTGTCCGATGCAGAGCGGCGGCGGAC
Organism: Marivita cryptomonadis; assembly: GCF_002115725.1. Taxonomy (GTDB): domain Bacteria; phylum Pseudomonadota; class Alphaproteobacteria; order Rhodobacterales; family Rhodobacteraceae; genus Marivita; species Marivita cryptomonadis. The sequence goes on along the minus strand of NZ_JFKD01000012.1, from coordinate 58,249 downwards.
GATGAACGGTGCACCGCTTTGGGCGCGCGCCGCAACGGTTGCGGCAGGCCCGGTGTTCAATTTCGCGCTCTCTATTCTGATTTTCACTGGCGTGTTGATGCTGCGCGGCGAAGTAACCGACCCGGTCAAGGTGGGTGAGCTGCGCGCGGTTCCGGCCCAGAATGAACTTCAGGTTGGGGACGTATTGCTAGAGATTGAGGGCGTTGTGCTGCCCGCTTATGGCGAATCCTCGAGCTTTCAGTCCTTTCTTGACGATCTGCCGGTTCAGGAACATCTGAACTACACCGTACAGCGGGGCGACAGCAGTCTGGTTGTCGAAGGCCCCTATGTCTATCCTCCCGTGGCAACACAGATCATCCCACGCTCGGCGGCGGATGATGCCGGGTTCCGTGCCGGGGACATCATCGTGTCCGTTGATGGCACGCCGATCTATGCGTTTGAACAGTTGCGCGCGGCAGTAGAAGGATCGGAAGGCGCAACATTGACGCTTGAAGTCTGGCGCGATGGCGACATCCGCGATCTGGAAATGACGCCCCGGCGCACTGATGAGCCACAGAGCGACGGTACGTTCGAGACCAACTACCGGATCGGTATCGTCGGCGGCATGTTTTTTGAGCCCGCCACTGAAATGACCGGACCATTCAGCGCTTTGCTGTCGGGCGTGCAGCAGACGGGTCGGATCATCGACGGGTCATTGTCCGGCCTGTGGTACATGATCACCGGAGCGATCAGCACCTGCAACCTGTCGGGGCCGATTGGAATCGCCGAAACTTCCGGGTCGATGGCATCGCAGGGGACAACCAGTTTTATCTGGTTCATCGCCGTTCTCAGCACGGCGGTCGGGTTGTTGAACCTGTTTCCGATTCCCGTGCTCGATGGCGGTCACCTTGTCTTTCACGCCTACGAAGCTGTCACCGGGCGTCCGCCCAGCGATAAGGCGTTGCGTGTTTTGATGGCGATTGGTCTGACGCTGTTGCTGTCGCTCATGCTTTTTGCGCTATCGAACGACCTTTTCTGCCCCTGATTTTTCTGGCTTCAAACCGGGGCATTTCATAGAAATGCCCCGGTTTGCGCCTGATTGCTGACACATTTCCCCATCATTTCGGAACTCGGAACAGTCTATCCGAGGTGTGCCATGCAAACGATTCAAGACGGTTATCGGTCTTTCAGTCTTCTGGTCTCGATCAATTGGGACCGCCTGATCTATGTGTTTGCGATTGGCGCATCGCTGTTCCTCGGGGCGTATCTTGGCACCTTGATGATCGACGCGATGACACATCCGGTCGGGTATTGAACAAACCGGCCTCTGCGCTTTTGACAAGCTAGGGCAATCTGGGTACTCACGTTCCAAAAGGGATGTCTGAGTAGGTTGCCAACAATGACACATAAAACAGGCGAGCAGGTAACGCGGCAATCAGCGCGTAAATCGTCGATCCGTCCATTTCTACTAGCGACAACGATGGCGTTAAGCGTCGGTGTTCTGTCTGCGCCCAATATGGCGCTGGCACAGGATTTCCGCTTCAACGCGATTTCTGTCGAAGGAAACCAGAGGATCGAGTCTGGAACCATCGCCAGCTATCTTGGCGTCGCCCGTGGCGAGCCGGTCTCTGCAGCCGCGCTGAATGATGGCTATCAGCGGATTCTCGCCTCAGGGCTTTTCGAAACGGTTGAGATAGAGCCCCGTGGCAACACTCTTGTCGTGCGCGTCGTGGAATTCCCGACGGTCAATCGCATTGCGTTCGAAGGCAACGAGCGTCTGGACGACGAAACGCTTGCACAGATTATCCAGTCGCAATCCCGCCGCGTCTTCAGCCCAGCCACCGCCGAGGCAGACGCGGCCCGCATCACCGAAGCCTATTCTCAGCAGGGTCGCATCGCGGCCCGTGTGCAGCCCAAGGTCATCCGGCGATCCGACAATCGGGTCGATCTCGTGTATGAAGTGTTCGAAGGTGGCGTGTCCGAGATCGAACGCATCGGCTTTGCGGGCAACCAGGTGTTCAGCGACCGTCGCCTGCGCCGAGTGCTCGAAACCAAGCAGGCAGGCATCTTCCGCGCGCTGATCCAGTCCGACACCTTTATCGAAGACAGGATAGAATTCGACCGTCAGGTGCTGCGCGACTTTTACCAATCGCGAGGCTATGTCGATTTCCGTACCACGGGCGTGAATGCCGAGCTCAGCGAAGAGCGGGACGGGTATTTCATTACCTTCAACGTCGAAGAGGGGCAGCAGTTCAACTTTGGCGAAGTCACCGCGACATCCGATCTGGCCGAAGTGGATCCGGATGTGTTCCAGCGTGCCATTCGTTTGCGGTCTGGTCGTACCTACTCGCCGACCGCCGTGGAAACCGAGATCGCGCGGCTCGAACGTCTGGCGATCCGCGAAGGATTGAATTTTGTCCGGGTAGAGCCGCGCGTGACCCGCAATGATCGTGATCTGACCTTGGACGTGGAATTCCTGCTGACGCGAGGCGAACGCGTGTTTGTGGAACGCATCGACATCGAAGGCAACACGACCACGCTGGACCGCGTTGTACGCCGTCAGTTCCGCGTGGTCGAAGGTGACCCGTTCAATCCACGCGAAATCCGCGAAAGCGCCGAGCGCGTGCGCGCATTGGGTTTCTTTGGCGATGCCAATGTCGAAGCCCGTGAAGGCTCTACGCCGCAGCAGGTCGTGATCGACGTGGACGTCGAAGAACGTCCTACTGGCTCGCTCAGCTTTGGTGGTTCCTATTCCACCAGCGGCGGCTTTGGGGCCGCGATCACCTTCAGCGAACGCAATTTCCTTGGTCGGGGCCAGCAGCTTGCCCTTGGGGTGACCACGGGTGTCGATTCGTCGAACTACAGCTTCAGCTTCACTGAACCCGCGTTCCTTGGCCGCGATGTCGCGTTCAACTTCAGCCTCAATTACCTTGAGACCGACAATTCCAACGCAGAGTATGACACGGCCATTGGCAATTTCACGACCGGGTTCACTTTTCCGGTGTCCGAGAACGGTCGCCTGAACCTGCGCTACGGTGCGCGCTATTCCGAAATCACCAACCTCAATTCATCCGTCGGTGAGATCATCACTGCCGAGGCGGCGCGCGGTGATGTGTGGGACAGCTATATCGGATACCGCTACAGCTATGACACCCGCCGTACAGGTCTGAACCCGAACGCCGGTGTTCTGCTGGAATTCGGTCAGGACTTTGCTGGGCTGGGCGGTGACAGCACCTATGTCGAATCTACCCTGCGCGCTGTGGCGCAGACAAAGATCCTTAACGACGAGGTCACGCTGCGGGCTACGCTGCAAGCTGGCGCGCTAAGCTATTCCGAAGGGTCTTCCCGCGTGACAGATCGTTTCACTTTGGGATCGAACCTGATGCGCGGGTTCGAAGGCGGTGGCATCGGCCCACGCGAAGTCGGTCCGGGTGATGTCAACGACCCGCTGGGTGGCGACTACTTTGCTGTCGCCCGGTTCGAGGCGGAATTCCCGCTGCCGTTGCCCGAGGAATACGGCGTGTCGGCTGGCGTCTTTTATGACGTTGGCAGCCTTTGGGGGCTGGAAGAAACCAACGCGAATGTCCTTTATGACGACTTTACCGCCCGCCACGTGATCGGGGTGTCGCTGTTCTGGACCACGCCACTTGGTCCCCTTCGGTTCAATTTCTCCGAAGCGTTGAGCAAGGAAAAGTTCGACGAAGAACAGACCTTCGACCTGACAATTTCCACGCAGTTCTAAATGGCTCATAGTCGTCGCACAGCATTGGGAGCGCTCTTCGGGGCGCTTCTTTGCATAGCCTCGACAGGTCAGGCCCAGCAGGATGGCGGGCTGTCCAATGTTGGTGTGGTGCAAAGCCTTATTCTGACCGTGGCGCCCGAGGCGCTTTACACCCAAAGCGACTTTGGCCAGCGGATCGCCCGTGAGATCGAGGAAGAAAGCCTTGAGATTGCAGCCCAAAATCGCAGCATAGAGGCCGAGCTGACAGCAGAAGAACGCGAACTCACCGAATTGCGCGACACTCTGGCCCCCACGGAATTTCGCGCCCGCGCCGAAGCTTTTGACGAAAAAGTCCAACGCCTGCGGCGCGAACAGGACGAAAAGGCACGTGCCGTTGGCACGCGCAACGAAGAGGCCCGTCGCGCCCTGCTGACGGCGGCCCAACCGATCCTGCTGCAAGTGATGGTTGAAAGCGGGGCTGTTGCGGTGCTGGACAGGCGCGTCGTCCTTCTTAGCGTGGATTCCGTTGATATCACCGAACAGGCGATCCTGCGGGTCAATGCCGAATTCGGCGAGGGGGCCGAGATCCTGCCCCTGCGCCCCTGAAACCTTGCCCCCCGGCATTGGGATTGGTACTCAAAGCCCAATAAGAGCATAAAAGGACGCCCCATGAGCGACACGCTTCTTCGTGCAGACATCCAACTGATCCAGCGCATCCTGCCGCACCGCTATCCGTTCCTGCTGGTGGACCGCGTGGAAGAAATCGACGGCACGCAATCCGCACTTGGCATCAAGAACGTCACGATGAACGAGCCGCATTTTCAGGGGCACTTTCCGGGCACCCCGATCATGCCGGGTGTCACGATCATCGAAGCGATGGCTCAGACCGCCGCCGTGATGGTGGGCACTGCCCTCGACCTCGCGGACAAGGAAATGCTGATCTATTTCATGGCTATCGACAAATGCAAATTCCGCCGCAAGGTGATCCCCGGCGATCAGCTACAAATGCGACTGACGACCCTGCGCGGCAAGCCTGGTGGCAAGGTCTGGAAATTCGGCGGTGTCGCGACGGTTGACGGTGAGATGGCGGCGGAATGCGAATTCTCGGCCATGATGGATCTGCCCGCGTGACAGCCCAAATTCACCCCAGTGCCGTGATCGAAGAGGGCGCGCAGATCGGTGATGGCTGCGTCATCGGCCCGTTCTGTCATATCGGTCCGGAAGTCACGCTGGCCAATAACGTGGTTCTAAAAAGCCATGTTGTGGTCGCTGGTCAGACGTCAGTCGGTGAAGGGACCGAGGTCTACTCTTTCGCCGTCATCGGTGAGATCCCGCAAGACCTCAAATTTGATGGCGAAAAGACCAGCCTTGTCATCGGTGCGCGCAATCGCATCCGTGAACACGTGACCATGAATACCGGCACCAAGGGTGGCGGTGGCGTGACGCGTGTGGGGGACGATAATCTGTTCATGGCGGGCTGTCATGTCGCCCACGATGTGCAGATCGGCAACCGCGTGATCGTGGTCAACAGCGCGGCCTTGGCGGGGCATTGCGTTCTGGAAGACGATGTGATCGTCGGCGGCCTTTCGGGCGTCCACCAGTTCGTACGGATCGGTCGTGGAGCGATCATTGGTGCGGTAACGATGGTGACGAATGACGTGATCCCCTATGGCCTTGTGCAGGCCGATCGGGGGCGGCTGGATGGGCTGAACCTTGTAGGTCTCAAGCGCAAGGGTGTCAGCCGTGCCGACATCACAGCGCTGCGTGCGGCCTTCCAAATGCTGGCACAGGGCGAAGGCGCGTTTCAGGAGCGGGCCAAGCGTCTGGGCGAAGAAACCGACAGTGAATACGTCCACCACATCGTTGACTTCATCCTGGGAGAGACTGACCGGTCCTTCCTCACGCCGGGCTGAACGATGACGCTGGCGCTGATCTGCGGGCAGGGGCGGTTGCCGCGTATCGTCGCCGATGCGCAAAGCTCGCGCCCACTGATCTGCGTGTTACACGGGTTTGAACCCGATGGGCTGACCGCCGATCTGACCTTCCATCTTGAAACACTCGGTAGCCTGCTCGACACGCTCAAGTCGCGTGGTGTCAAACAGGTGTGTCTGTGCGGGGCGATCCGGCGTCCTCCGATTGATCCTGCACGTCTGGATGCAAAGACGGCCCCCTTGGTGCCCCGGCTGCAAACCGCGCTGACCTCGGGTGATGATGGTGCATTGAGGATCGTGATGGAGCTGTTCGAGGAAGCCGGGCTCTCTATTGCTTCCGTAGATGATTTGGTGCCGGATCTGCTGCCAGCTGTAGGGGTTCTGACGCTCAAGACCTACGCGCCGCAGAACGCGGTCGAGGCCCGGATAGGCGAACGCACCGTGGCTGCGATGGGCGCGCGTGACGCCGGTCAGGCCTGTGTGGCGCGCGGTGACAGCGTGTTGGCGCGTGAGGACGCAGCAGGCACCGACGCCATGCTGACCCGTCTGGCACGCGATCGGCTGGCGGGAAGCGGGGATTTTCTATCCAACCCGATCAATGCCGCCAGCGATATGTTTGGTGGGTTACTGGGGGATGCAACCGACTGGCTGACCGGGGGAAGTTCGGCTGACGATGGCGGCATTCTTTTCAAAGCGCCGAAACCGGGGCAGGATCGTCGTGCGGATCTGCCGGTGATCGGGGCCGGGACACCGGATGCAGTGGCCGCCGCCGGGTTGTCGGGCATCGTGATCCAAGCGGGGGGCGTGATGATCCTCGACCGTGCACGCACCGTAGCGCGCTGCGATGCTTTGGGTCTGTTCCTTTGGGTGCGGGAAAAGGGCGGCTGATGCGGGTCTTCGTCATTGCTGGAGAAGCCTCTGGCGACAAGCTGGGTGCTTCGCTGATGGCGGGGCTGCGCCAACATGCAGACGATGTGATCTTCGAAGGCATCGGCGGCGACCGGATGATTGCCGAGGGGCTGCAAAGCTTGTTTCCCATCGATGAGATTTCGATCATGGGCATCACCGAAATCTTATCGCAATACCGTCACCTTAAAGCGCGCATCCGCCAGACTGCCGACGCTGTGCTGGACGCAAAACCGGATGTTTTGATCACCATCGACCTTCCGGAATTCAGCCTGCGCGTGGCCAAACTTGTCAAGGCGCGCAGCGAGATCCGAACGGTGCATTACGTGGCGCCGACGGTATGGGCGTGGCGCCCGGGGCGCGCGAAAAAGATGGCGGCACATATCGACCAGGTTCTGGCGCTCTTGCCCTTTGAGCCGCCCTACATGGAAGCCGCAGGGATGCGATGCGACTTCGTCGGTCATCCGGTTGTCACCGATCCCATTGCGACCTCTGACGACATATCCGCTTTTCGCGCCCGGTTTGACATTGGCACCGCGCCCTTGGCTTTGATCCTGCCGGGGTCGCGCCGGAGCGAGGTTTCACGGCTGTTGCCGATCTTTGCTGATGTGGTGGCTGAACTGCACGTGCGCCATCCCAACCTGCGCTTTGTTCTACCCGCAGCCCCGAACGTGGCGTCTGTTGTGGCCGAAGCGGCTGCCACTTGGTCGGTCAAACCGATGATAATTGACCCTTCCAAGTCCGGCATGGCAACGAAACAGGCCGCTTTTGCTGCAGCCGACGTGGCCGTTGCGGCGTCTGGCACAGTCTCGCTCGAGCTTGCCGCATCGGGCACGCCGATGGTGATCGCCTATGACATGAACTGGCTTTCGCGGCAGATCATTGGGCGGATGTTGCGCGTGGACACAGTGACTTTGGTCAACCTTGTGTCCGAGACCCGCGTTATTCCCGAATTCATCGGCGCAAACTGCGAGCCCGACAAGATTGCCAAGGCTGTCTCGGCTGTTCTGGATGCGCCTGAGCAACAGAAAGCGGCAATGGCTTTGACGATGGAGCGGTTGGGCAAAGGGGGGCGGCCCCCCGGTGAACGGGCTGCCTTGGCGGTTCTGGATGGTCTGAAATAGAAACGGGGGCAAGATCGGCAGATCCCACCCCCTCGTGATGTTTTCCGGAAAGCTGTGTTACTGGCGCTGCTCTTCCAAAGCCGTGATTTCGTCATAGGCCGCTGTAAAGCCGGACAGCGACATCGTCACGGTCACGCGCTGATCGGGTGCCAGTGCGGGCACGATCATCACGTTCGCGACGTTGCCACGACGGAACGCAGCCACGTCCTCGGCGGTAAAACCGACGCGCGCGTAGCAGCCGACATTTGTGCAGAAGGAAAAGTCATACCGTTTGGCCTGACCGGAATCGACGCGTACATTCAGCTTTTCGGTCAGCAGCGTTTCCAAAGGTACAACGAATGTCCCGCCGGCCGCGACCTGACCGCCATTTGTCAGACGGAAGATGCTGACCTCGGCCACGCTGCCGCCGTTTTGGTCACGCAGCAATTGGTACATCTGGCAAGGCTCGGGACCTTCTTGCACGCGCAGACATTGAACCGCCCAGTCACCGTGGGTGTTTTTGACATAGGTGTTGTCATCGGCGTTTTGATCGACCACCGGCTCGCCTGTATCAAGAACCGACAGGTCTGCATTGGCCGTCGGTGCTTCGGTGCCTTCAGGTGCCGTGGTTTCCTGCGCCAAGGCGGCGCTGGAAAATGCGAGGCCTGCAATCGTGGTCAGAAGCAAAAGGGGTTTGGTCATAAAGTCCTCTCCGAAGCATCGGTCATGTTTGTTCGTGCGTTATCACGGGCGGCGAACAGTGTCAGGCCAAAACACAAACTTGTGCACAGGGAGGCGGCGGATTCTTGCGCCTTCCAAAAGACAGTTTTGGACATCAGTTCGTTCAGACGCCAACTGAAGTTCAATATGCAAGGCGTTGAAATAAAAAGGGAAGATGCAGTGGTGCATCTCCCCTCTCTTGCTCCCTGTCGGACCGGCCGACTATTATTGCCGTGACGCTACGAAATGAAATCCACAGCGTCAACAGGCAAAATTCAATCGTGAATTCACAAAAAAAGGCCACGCTGAGAAGCGTGGCCAGTCCAACAGGGAAGAATGCCCGGATCACAGGGGGAACACCACGCTCCGGGCAAAAACATACTGGCGGCAAAAGGTTAAGTTTGTATGTTCGGGTTCTGAAGCGTGGTTTGGGGAAAGCGTATGGAAAACGGTGTGTTCGTCGGTGGCGGTGGGGAAAGCTACAGCGTCAAGCAATGGCTTCGGTTGGACTATGCGAACCGACATGGGCTTGTGGCCGGGGCGACCGGAACCGGGAAAACCGTCACCCTTCAGATCCTTGCCGAAGGCTTTTCCGCTCAGGGTGTGCCCGTGTTCATGTCCGACGTGAAAGGCGATCTGTCGGGGCTCGCGAAACCTGGAAGCCCAGAGTTCAAGCTGCATCAACCTTTTACTGACCGGGCAAAGACCATCGGTTTTGAGGACTACACCTACCGAGATTTTCCCGTCACGTTCTGGGATCTGTTCGGTGATCAGGGACACCCGATCCGCACAACTGTCGCGGAAATGGGACCGCTTTTGATTTCACGGCTTCTGGAGCTTTCCGAAGCACAGGAGGGTATCCTGAACATCGCCTTCCGCGTGGCGGATGAGGAAGGACTGCCCTTGCTCGACCTTAAGGATTTGCAATCCATGTTGGTCTGGCTGGGCGAAAACCGGGATACGGTGTCACTTCGCTACGGCAACATCGCGGTCCAATCGGTGGGCGCGATCCAGCGCCGTTTGCTGGTTCTCGAGAACCAAGGCGGCGCAGATTTCTTCGGTGAGCCCGCACTGGAATTGCGCGACCTGATGCGCACTGATCCCAACGGTCTGGGGCAAGTTAATATCCTTGCGGCAGACAAGCTTATGGGGTCTCCACGGCTTTACGCGACTTTTCTGCTCTGGTTGCTGTCTGAACTCTTCGAGGAACTGCCCGAGGTGGGCGATCCGGAGAAGCCCAAGCTCGTTTTCTTCTTCGACGAAGCACACCTGCTTTTTGACGATGCCCCCAAAGCCTTGGTCGACAAGGTCGAACAAGTGGCGCGCCTGATCCGGTCCAAAGGCGTTGGTGTGTATTTCATCACCCAGAACCCGGATGACATTCCCGAAGATATCCTTGGACAGCTCGGCAACCGCGTACAGCACGCGCTGCGTGCCTTCACTGCACGCGATCGCAAGGCACTGCGCATGGCAGCAGAAACCTATCGCGAGAACCCGTCTTTCGACACCGAACAGGCAATCCGCGAAGTCGGTGTTGGTGAGGCTGTGACCTCGATGCTGGAGCGCAAAGGCATACCGGGCATCGTCGAACGCACGCTGATCCGCCCGCCCTCGTCACAGCTTGGGCCTATCACCCCGGCAGAGCGGGGCGGGATCATGGGCGCGAGTGATCTTGGTGACAAATACACCCAGCGTCTGGACCGCCAATCCGCCTACGAGATCCTTGCTCAACGGACAGCCGAAGCCGCCGCTGCCGCCGAAGAAGCGGAACAGAAAGAAGCCGAGCTGGACGCGGCAATGCGCGAATACAATGCCGGTCGGCGCTATACCGGCACCCGTGTGGGGCGGTCGACGTCACAGCCCACCCGCACCAGTCGCAGCCGTCGCAAGGACGAAAGCCTTGGCGAGGCCATCGCCAATGTGGTCGTCAAGGAACTCAAGGGCACAACGGGGCGGCGGATCGTCCGAGGCATCCTTGGGGGCCTCTTCAAGGCACGGTGAGCACTGGTCCTTCAGGGCAGGGCGGGCTAAGTCAGGGCGTCGAACAAGACGAAAGACCTGCTCATGCCCGCCGACACGACCACCGACGCCGAACTGGCTGCAAATGAACGCCGCTCCGGCTTGCGCACCATCCGTAAGGTTGGTCCGTATCTCTGGCCGGATGACAAGCCGTGGGTCAAACGTCGCGTCGTAATCGCGCTGGTGAGTCTGGTGCTGGCCAAGCTGGTCAACATGCTCGCACCGCTCCTTTTCGGCAAAGCGGTTGATGCGCTATCGGGGCAGGCCTCTGATCTTGTGCTGGGCGGGGTTGGCCTCACATTAGCGTATGGCTTTTCGCGCCTGATGAACGTGGGCTTCCAGCAATTGCGGGACGGGGTGTTTGCCCGGGTGGGTCAACGTGCGCTGCGGATGCTGGCGCTGGAAACCTTCACCCATATTCACCGCCTGTCGATGCGCTATCACATCACCCGCAAGACCGGCGGGTTAAGCCGGATTATCGAACGTGGGGTCAAAGGCGTCGACTTTCTGCTGCGCTTTATGCTGTTCAGTGTCGGTCCGTTGATCCTCGAACTGTTGCTTGTCTCGTTGGTTCTGCTCTGGCTGCTCGACATCCGGTATATGGCTGTCGTTCTGGTCACTATCGCGATTTACGTCTGGTTCACTTTCAAGGTCACCGAATGGCGCGTTCGCCTGCGGCGCGAAATGAACGAGCAGGACACGGATGCGAACCAAAAGGCCATCGACAGTCTGCTGAACTTTGAGACCGTCAAGTATTTCGGGGCCGAGTCCCGCGAAGCCGCCCGCTACGACAGTTCGATGGAAGCCTATGAGGGGGCTGCGATCAAAACCGCAACCTCGCTTGCCATGCTGAATTTCGGCCAAAGCCTGATCATCACCTCCGGTCTTGTGGCTGTCATGGTGATGGCGGCGTTCGGGGTGCAGGCAGGCACGATCACCGTGGGCGATTTTGTGATGGTCAACGCCTACATGATCCAGATCACCATGCCGCTGAACTTCCTTGGCACGGTCTACCGTGAGATCCGACAGGCGCTTGTCGATATGGGCGAGATGTTCGACCTGCTAGAACAGCCGCAGGAAGTCTCAGACAAGCCCGGCGCGCCTGATCTGAAGGTGTCACACGGCGCGGTGCAGTTTGATACTGTAAAATTCGGCTACGACCCTGCACGCCCGATCCTCAAGGGTGTGTCGCTCAATGTTCGGTCAGGCGAAAACGTGGCACTGGTCGGGCCTTCCGGCTCGGGCAAGTCCACCATCGGGCGGCTGCTGTTCCGCTTCTATGATGTGACCGATGGCGCGGTGCGGATTGATGGGCAGGACGTGCGCGACGTGACGCAGGACAGCCTGCACGACGCCATCGGCGTGGTGCCGCAGGACACGGTGCTATTTAATGATACCATCCGCTACAACATCGCCTATGGCCGGGCCAACGCCACCGAAGACGACATCACCGCTGCCGCTCGGGCCGCACAGATCCACGACTTCATCCTGTCGCTGCCCGAAGGCTATGACACGATGGTAGGGGAACGCGGACTGAAACTCTCGGGTGGCGAAAAGCAGCGCGTCGGCATCGCGCGCACGCTTCTCAAGAACCCGCCGATCCTCATCCTTGATGAAGCGACATCCGCGCTTGATTCCGAAACCGAAGCCTCAATTCAGGGTGCACTCAAGCTTGCAGGTGAAGGGCGCACTGTGATCACCATCGCACACCGACTGTCCACCATTGCCGACGCAGATCGCATCGTCGTGTTGGAAAACGGGCAGGTTGTGGAAGAGGGCACACATGACAGCCTCTTGGCCAGCCACGGGCGGTATGCGACGCTTTGGAACCGGCAAATGCAGGAAGAAGAGGCGGCCTGACCGAAAGAGGACGGCGAATGACCACATCGTGGTCACAAAACCGCCAGTTGAAAAGATCATGGTTTGCACGGTTCCACGGTTGAAGAGCAAACTGTCACGATGTCACGATTGATTTTTTCACAGGTGCTGTTGCTGCTCGAAGCGGTCGCAATCGTTGCACTGTATCAGGTGTTCAGCGATTTCGAATGCCGCCAAACCGATCTCTTCCTTTTGTGTCGGGGCATCCGTCTGGGCATGGTACTTGGCCTGTGTCTCGCGGCTGGGTTTGCGCTTTTGTTGTTCTTCCAGCCGTCCCTGCGTGCCGATCTTGTACAACGCGCGTCTGTTGCCAGCGCTGCGTCGCGCAGGTGGGGGCTGGTGCATATTGCGGGTCTCACTCTGATCGCAGCGCCGACGTTTTTATTGTCTCAGGGGCAGTTTGTCGATTACGCCGAAGCCTTCCTGTCAGCTTTGGCCTTGGGCGGTATCGTGGCACTGGTGGGCGCGGTGCTTTGGCTGATGCCATTCAGAGCATGGCGCGATCTGTGGACAGCTCATGCGCGCATTCTTGCGCCGACCATCGCAATTGCGCTGCTGATCCCGTCGCTGGCATGGGCGATCAGTCTCGCGTGGAACTGGTTTGAGACCCTTCAACTGGTAACATTTTACGGCGTGGCGGTTGTCCTTGCGTTGCTCGGAAACGAGGTCTTCGTCAATCCAGAGGCGGAAACGATCGGCATCCTCGACTTCTTTGTCGAGGTGGCGGAGTCCTGTTCCGGGATCGAAGGTCTGGCGCTCACCACTGCATTCATGGGCATTTATGCCCTGATGATGAAGGACGACCTGCGCATGGGTCGGTTCTGGCTCATCGTTTGGCCCGCTGCGCTTTTGCTGAGCTTCTTGCTCAATATCGTGCGGATCAGCGTGCTGATCTTGATCGGGGCCTATGTGTCGCCCGAATTGGCGGTCAACGGCTTCCATAGCTTTGCCGGATGGCTGTCCTTCACATTGCTTGCGCTTTTGATCCTCACGGTGGTCAACGTGCTGCCGGGCCTTGGCACATCGCAAGCGACCGTGACACGCGTGGATCGTCCTCCTTTAAGGGAAGACACGGCAACAGCGTTCATTGTCCCGTTCCTTGCCTTCATGCTGTCGGCGCTTTTCGTGCACACCTTCTCGCAAACCCCCGAGGTCTGGTACGGCGTTCAGGTTGTGGCCATGAGCCTCGCATTGTGGGTGTTCCGCAAACCCGTTCTCGCACTGACGCGGGACATTGATCTGATCGCGATCGGGGCCGGTGTCGTGATCGCAATAGGCTGGGTCGTTACCGCAGAACCGGCAGAGCCGTACGAGTCGCTTGCTGAATTCTCGACATTGGCGTTGGCGCTTTGGGTTGTGCTTCGGGTGATCGGCACCGCCATTTTGGTGCCAATCGTGGAGGAGCTATTTTTCCGAGGATATCTTTTCAGCCTGATCGACGATGGAACCCGGTGGCGCCGTGGTGCGGCGATCTTGGTGACAACGGCGGGATTTGCAGCGCTGCATTCCCGACCCATAGCGGCGGCTTTGGCCGGTGTCATCTTCGCGCTTGTTCTGCTCAGACGGGGCAGGCTGTTCGATGCTATTGTCGCGCATGCCGTTGCGAACGTTTTGATTGCGGCGGCGGCTGTAGCGACGGGCCAGTGGTCGCTTATCTGACGGGGATCATCTCAGGGCACAAAAAAAGCATCCGACGAGAACGCCGGATGCCTGTGTTCCCAAGAGGATCCGTCAGGCGCGCTTGCGACGACGGACTTCCCAGGCCAACAGCATAGCAGCTGCGACAACGGCCAAGGCCAGTGCACCGCTGCTTGCGTCGATTTCCGGAACAGAGGAAGACGCGCTTGGTGTGCTGCCTCCACCGTAAAAGATGCGGATTCTATCCAACCATGACATTCGAGTACCTCCTAAAGAACAGTGATTCTGGCTAACACAAAAAAGCCATAATCACCAAACGGTCTCCCGTTCAGGTTCACAATCGGGAAACAATGTTCAACTCTTCTAAAGATAGTGTAGCACAGCTCTTCAGTGTTGCCACATTATTCAGCGGCACGCACTGGTGGAGTACCCTCATTCGCATGGGAACGCTGCAAAACGCGCTTCAGATCTTCCAGCGCAGGTGCCCCTGTGGACCCATCTTCATAGTCTGAGTCGCCAAGTGATTCGCCGTCATCCCAAAGAATCGTCGGCGATTTCAGCTTGCGTGCGGCCCGTTGCAGCGCCCAATCACGTCCCGCACGGCTTGCGCTGCCGCCGCCCAGACGCGCCAGAAGACGGAAGAACCACAGCGCATAGGTGCTGAACCAGACGCGCGCCGCCAACATCGACGGGGTGAAGACCAGCGTCAGAACCGTGGCGATGCCCAATCCGAACACAACCGCAGTCGCAAGCTGTTTCCACCACAACGCGGTCGGGCTGTTGATCGAATAGCCCCCCCCAAAGAAATCAAGACTGAGGCCGAACATCATCGGCGCAAGTCCTGCCATCGTGGTGATGGTGGTCAGCAGCACCGGACGGATACGATCCTCGGCGGTGCGCACAATCGCTTCGATCCGTGGCATGTAGCGGGAGTATTCCTGATAGGTGTCGATCAGAACAATGTTGTTGTTCACCACGATCCCGGCCAAGGCGACAATTCCGGTGCCCGTCATGATGATGCTGAAGGTCTGATCCATGACCAGCATCCCGATCAGAACCCCCGTGGTGGACAGCACGACCGCCAGCAGCACCAGAACCGCGTTGTAGAAGCTGTTGAACTGCGCCAGCAGGATGATGAACATCAGCCCAAGTGCCGCGCCAAATGCGCTGCCGAGGAAGGCTTGGCTTTCGGCCTGTTCTTCCTGATCGCCGGTCCATTCCCAATCGATGCCGGGCAGGGGGTTGGCTTCGAGCCACGTGGTCAACTCGGCAATGCGCTCGTTGGCATTGATCGGAACCACCCGCGCGCCGTCTTCGATGGCAGAGGTTGCTTCGGCTATTGTGACAGATGGCGATTCAAACAGTGCGTAGCCTGTGCCGTTCGGCCCGACGATCGCTCCGCCTTCGGTCTCTTGGAGAGTGGCCAAGGTGGTTGCGCCGTCCGGTCCGTCTGTCACCAGCTTGAATAAGCCTGGCAGCACATCGGCTTTGACGTCGAAATAGCGCTTTTGATCAACACGGTTGATCTCGGACAGCTTGGCCACCGGCTGGCGGGTGATGAAATTCGACAGCGGCACAAGCCCGTCTGCGGTGCGCACACGCAACGTGTCCAGTGTGGACAGGAACCGATCTTCTTCGGGCAAACGCACCCTTATCTCGATCTCTTCGTCCGAGCTGTCCACGCGCATTGTATCCAGCAGGATGCCCCGCGTCACCAATTGCACCATTGCGCCGACCACAGCCACGTTGGCACCGTAGCGTCCGGCCTTTTCGACATCGACGTCGATCTGCCAGTCGATGCCGGGCAGGGGCATCGTGTCTTCGATCAGCGTCACGCCCGCAGTTGTATCGAACTTATCGCGCGCCAGTGCGGTCGAGGCCAGCAGCGTGTCCCAGTCATCAGCCTTGAGCCGCAAATGCACGGGTTTGCCACTGGCGGGGCCTCGGTTCTGCGAGAGTATTTCGATCTCGACACCGGGAATGACCTGCAGCTGCTCGGTCAATTCGGCCAGCACGATATCACCGTCCAGATCGGGGCGGTCCGCGCGGTCTTCCCATGGGATGGTCTCAAGCTGTACCTGACCGATGGTGTCCTTGGGCACGGCAGCGCCGCTGGCATCAGTGTTCAACCCGCCTTCACCGGCAAAGGAAAACGCGTTCTTCACGCCGGGATGCGCCAGCACGATGTCCTCGGCCCGCATCACCAAGGCGTCTTTTTCCGCAAGGCTCAGGTTGCCGCGGGCGCGGACATAGACGATGGCCTGTTCGGGTTCGGATTCGACAAAGAACTCCACGCCATTGTTGTTCTCGCCGAAATAAGTGAACACGCTGAACACGAAGGCCAGAACACCGGCACCGGCCACGATGGGCATGATCGGGTTGCCCGCGATGAATTTGATGAAATAGCCAAATACCGTGCGCTGACGTCTTCCCTCGACCCGCTTGCGTTTCCATTTGATCGACGCCGCGTCCAACACGATCGAGGCCAGTACCGACCCCAGAAGAAACAGTATGATCCCCGGAACATGTGCGGCAATGCCATCGGCAATTGGGGGGAACAGGAACGCCGGATCCAGTAGCAACAATGCGCCGATGAACAGCATCCCCAGCACCACAGGCACCATAGCGGCGCGCAGCAGCCACGAGGTATTCGCCCTGAGCCCCTGCGAGGCCCGATCCAGCATCCGCGAGAACCGTCCGGTCACCCCGCCCATCACGGGCAGGTACACCAGCGCCACCACCAATGAGGCGGACAGTACGAAAATCAGAGTGACCGGCAACATGCCCATGAATTCGCCCGGCACCCCCGGCCAGAACAACATCGGCAGGAAGGCACAAAGCGTGGTGGCGGTGGAGCTGACCACCGGCCAGAACATCCGCTTGGCTGCTTCGACATAGGCGTGCATCGGGCCCGAGCCTTCGCTGATGCGCTTGTCGGCATATTCAACGACCACGATGGCCCCGTCGACCAGCATCCCCACCGCAAGGATCAAGCCGAACATCACGATGTTCGAAATACTGACCTCCATGATCGACAGGAATACAAAGCACAAAAGGAACGAGGTCGGGATCGCGAACCCCACCAGCAACGCTGCGCGCAAACCGAGCGCGGCCAGAACCACGATCATCACCAGCGCAATGGCAGTCAGAACCGAGCCTTCAAGCTGTTTGACCATGCTGTCCACAATCCGGGACTGGTCGTTTGATGTTCCGACGGTCACAGCCGCCTGCAATTCAGGCGGCCAGTTCGCCTCGGCGGCGGCCACTTCGGCTTTCACGGCGTCAGCTGTGTCGATCAGGTTGAAGCCCTTGCGCTTGACCACTTGCAGCGCCAGCGTCTTTTCCCCGTTGAACCGCGCCGTGCCCATCCGGTCTTCAAAGGTCAGGTTGATCGTCGCCAGATCCCCCAAGGTGACCACGCGGTCGCCATTTACCTTGACGGGTAGGTCGTAGACATCACGCTGGTCGTCGAAACTCGAAGGAATCTTGACTGCAAAGCTGCCCTGATCGCTGCGCAATTCACCCGCTGCGATCAATTGGTTGTTGTTCTGAACAACATTGATCAATTCGCTTGCGGTGACGTTGTAGCTTTCCAGCTTGAGCGGGTCGATCACCACTTCAAGCATCTCGTCCCGGTTGCCCGCAATCCCGGCCTCAAGCACAGAATCCAGTGACTCAAGCCGATCCTGCAGATCCTTCGCCACGCGCGCCATCGTCCGTTCTGGCACTGGGCCGGTCAGGTTGACGATGACGATGGGGAATTCGGAAAAGTTGATTTCGGTGATCGAATACTGTTCGGCCCCGGCGGGGAACTTGGACTGCGCCTTGTTCATCGCGTCCCGCACATCCGCCATGACCTGCGTCTTGTCCCAACCGAACTCGAATTCCAGCGCGACACCGGCATAACCTTCGGCGGCCGTGCCAGACAAAGACTTCAGCCCGTCAAGATCGGCAAGTTCGGTCTCCATCGGTTTGACAAGCAGCGTTTCGCTGTCCGCCGCCGATATCCCCGGAAACACGGTGGACACGAACAGCGCGGGGATCTCGATATCCGGCTCGCCCTCCTTGGGCAGGCCGACATACGCATATGTGCCAATCGCCAGTGACAGCGCGATGAACGCCAGCACCATGCGGGCGCGTTCGGCAGCCCAGTCGACGATTCCGGTCATTGGATGACCTCTTCAAAGCTGGGGGCGACGGTCACGCCGTCAGTGACGAATTCCTGCCCCACAGTGATCACGTCCACCTGATCGGGGAGACCTGTCACGTAAATACCTTCGGGTGCATCCCGCAGCACCATAACGGGCACGAACTGCGCTGCGCTGTCGGCGTCTATAATTCGAACACCTAGCGTGCCGTCATCGCTCAGCGTCAACGAGGACGAGGCCAACACATGCGCCATCACACCTTGTGATTGGATCAGGATCTCTGCGGTTTGCCCGTCGCGGATCGCCAGATCGGGGTTCGGCACTGTGAGCTCGACCCGAAAGGTGCGGGTGGTCGGATCGGCCGAGCGTGACAGGAACGTCACGCGCGCCTGCAGGTCCGGCCCTTCGTTGAGACGAGCACCGGCCAATGCGCCCACTTCAACGCGGCTGATTTCTGTTTCCGGCACAAAGCCGACGACCTTCATTGGGTCAAGCTGGATCACCGTGGCACACAGCCCGCCGGGTTGCAGAAGGCTGCCCAATTCCGCCGTATCTGTTTCAAGCACTCCGGCAAAAGGTGCTGTGATCTCGAGCCTGTCGATGTCGGTCTGCGCGCGCGTCACCGCGGCTTGTGCCGTTTCGATGCTTGCGCTCAGACCGTCCAAACCGGCCTCGGCGGCCTTGAGGCCAGCTTCTGCCGTGGTGATCGCAGCCTGCGCGCTTTGCACCGAGGCTTCGGTATTTGCGACTCGGGTCTGGCTGGCAAACCCGTCTTGGCTCAACCTTTCGGCAGCGGTGGCGTTGATACGTGCCTCTTCAAGCCGCGCCTTCGCTTCGGCCACCCGAGCTTTTGCCTCGGGGATACGCGCCTCGACTTCGGGCCGGCGTGATTGCGCTTCGGCCAAACGCGCCGTCGCCTCGGCCAATGCAGATTGCCGCGTGCCCGGATCGACCGAGCACAGCAATTGGCCTTCCTCAACAAACGCGCCTTTGCGCAAGGGTTGTGACACGATCTTGCCGCTGACTTCAGAGACGACGGACACCTGACGCGCGGCTTCAGTTTCGCCGCGCAGTCGGACTTGTGTGCCGACTTCCTGTGCCACCGACCGTTTCGCCATCACCCGGATCACTCCGTCTTCAACGGCGTCCGCCTGAGGCGCGACTTCCGGTGCAGGTGCACTGGCCACGGGGGCATCCGGCGCGACTGTCTCAGAGCGTGGGCTGAGGTCGGACACCAAGGCGAAGAAGCGTTCGCGCTCGATCACGAGACCAAACAAAACAAGCGCCACCAGACATGCGGTGATCAGGGGAACTATGCGCATCAGACGAACCTTGTCCTGCCGGCCTATCGTTATACGGGTGCTGACGCCCCGGAAGTCTGAGCCGTATCCGAACTCGTCAGCTGACAAATTTAATACGGTAAACTAATCAGTTTAGATTAATCCTGCCGCCAAGTTTTTTCAAGCTGAACCGATTGGTTTAGTTCCCCTTGGGGCGGCTGGAGCATTTATGCCGCAGAATTGGGCGCGCTGCACGCCGTCCCGACAGATGTTGGGACGAAATGGGGTCAAAACCCCGGCTTGGCACCTGCGTCTCATCACGATAAGAGAGGCGAAATCCACGCGCGTCCGACAAGAGGCGCACGTCAAAGGGGGCTTGCGGGTGAGCGACACAGACAGCTTTATCGAAGAGGTGACCGAAGAGGTCCGTCGCGACCGGCTTTTCGGCTTGATGCGCCGCTACGGCTGGATTGCGGTGCTGACCGTTCTGTTACTGGTCGGCGGAACCGCCTACCGCGAATACACGCGCGCCGCTCAAACCGCAAAAGCACAATCCTTCGGCGATGCCATTTTCGCGGCATTGGAAAACGACGAAGCTGCTGACCGGGTCAACGCACTCGACCAGATTGACGCCCCCACTGCAGAAGGCGCGGCCATGCTCGATATGCTGATCGCCGCCGAAGAAGCACTTGATGGCAATGGCAGCGCTGCGGCTGACCGCCTCAGTGCCGCGGCGACCGACGGCGATCTGCCCGAAATCTACCGCCAGATCGCAAGCTTCAAGGCATTGACCCGCCCCGAAAGCCCGCTTGGAGCCGACGAACGCCGCGTCGCATTCGAAGCTATGGCGGCCCCGGGCGCGCCCCTGCGCCTTCTTGCCGAAGAGCAATTGGCCCTGATCGAGATCGAAGCGGGCGATACCGAGGCCGCTTTGACGCGGCTCAATAGCATTCTGGCGGATTCGGAACTGACAGCAGGCTTGCGCCGACGGGCTTCTCAGTTGATTGTGGCGCTAGGGGGCGAGATCGAGGCGTCCTGATCGGAGGGCCGGAGCGGTCCGACACGACAAAAAGACGAGGGCAGGGCAGTGCAAGTTAAATTCCTTTTGGCCAGCGTGATCGCAACCGGAGTCTTGGCCGGGTGTACGGATCGCGAAATCATCCTGCCGGGTGAACGTTTAGGCGTCCGCGAAGTTCTGCAGGATTCTGCCAACGCCGATGCAGCAGCGCTCGAGAACATCACACTTGCCGCAAATCTGCCCGCTGCCACGAACAACGCGGCCTGGCCCCAAAGCCATGTCAGCCCGTCCGTGCGCACCACGCACGCGGCGTTGTCCGACACTCTGACCCCGATCTGGTCCACCTCAATCGGACAGGGCGACAAACGTCGTGCGCGGATCATCACCGATCCAGTTGTCGCAGATGGCCGTGTGTACACGATTGACAGTGCGGGCCGGGTGTCTGCCACCTCAACCAGTGGTGAAGCGCTCTGGTCCTACAACCTTGCGCCCTTGCGCGACGACGCATCTCAGGCTTTGGCGGGTGGGCTTGCCCACGACAATGGCCGTCTCTACGTCACCTCCGGTTTCGGCACGCTCACTGCGCTTGATGCGGCAAGCGGGCAAGCGATTTGGACTCAGCGCTTGCAAGCCACAGCCACCGGGGCACCGACGGTATTCGGCGGTCTGGTCTACGTGATCGCGGGCGACAGCACCGCATGGGCGATCGAAGTCGAAGACGGTCGCGTGCGTTGGCAATCGGACGGTCTGGGCGATGTCGGCAATGTCGCCGGAGCGGCACCACCCGCCGTGAACAACACCCATGTGGTCTTTGCCTTTGGCAGCGGCGCTGTGCAGGGCGCGTTCCGCCAAGGTGGTCTGCGTCTTTGGAGTGCCGATATCGTTGGCGCACGCAAGGGCTTTGCCATTTCGCTGGTCGACGACATCACCGGCTATCCCGTCATCGAAGGTGCCACCGTTTATGCCGGGAATCATTCCGGCAATGTGGTCGCATTGAACGTGAACTCTGGTGAACGGCTGTGGACAGCGCCACACGGCGCGATGGACCCGGTCTGGCCTGCTGGCAATTCTGTCTACTTCGTGTCGGACCTGAACGAATTGGTCAGGCTCGATGCAACCGATGGTCGGCAGATCTGGGCGGTTGATCTTCCCGGCTACGAACCGGTGCGCCGTCCGCAGCGTCGACGCGATGCCGCATTTGCAAATCACGGCCCCGTCCTCGCAGGTGGTCGTCTGATCGTGGCGTCGTCGGATGGTTTCCTGCGGTCCTTCGATCCTGCCTCGGGTGATCTTGTCAGCCAGACCGAGATTCGCGGCGGTGCCACAACCCGCCCGGTTGTTGCGAATGGCACGCTTTACGTCGTGTCGACGAACGGTGTTCTGCACGCCTATCGCTGACCCCTTCCACAGGCGCGGGAAATAGGCTAGGCGGGCGGCTTGATCTGAACCGGAGTCCTGTGCGCCCATGTCTTTCACCCTCGCCATCGTCGGTCGACCCAATGTCGGCAAATCGACTCTGTTCAACCGGTTGGTCGGCAAGCGACTGGCACTGGTGGACGACCAGCCCGGCGTCACACGCGACCTGCGCGAAGGCGCGGCACGTTTGGGTGATCTCCGCTTTACCGTCATCGACACCGCTGGTCTGGAAGAGGCTACAGACGAAAGTCTGCCGGGCCGGATGCGCAAACTCACCGAACGCGCGGTGGACATGGCCGACATCTGCCTGTTCCTGATTGACGCCCGTGTCGGCGTGACCCCCGCCGACGAAGTGCTCGCAGAAATCCTGCGCAAACGCGCGGCGCACGTGATCCTTGGAGCCAACAAGGCCGAAGGCAATGCCGCAGAAGCCGGCGTTCTTGAAGCATACGCGCTGGGTCTGGGTGAACCGCTCCGCATCTCTGCCGAACACGGCGAAGGCATGCCGGATCTCTATACGATGTTGCAACCTCTGGCCGATGAATTCGACAAACGCGCCGAGGCGGATGCGCCCGAAACCGAAGTAGATGTCGATGATGAAGACCCGGATGCGCCCCGCGCCATCACCAAGGCCAAGCCGCTTCAGATCGCCGTCGTTGGTCGCCCCAATGCAGGCAAATCCACGCTGATCAACAAGATCCTTGGTGAAGACCGCCTGCTCACCGGCCCCGAGGCGGGAATCACCCGCGATGCCATTTCCGTGCAAACGGAATGGGACGGCACGCATATGCGGATCTTCGACACGGCGGGCATGCGCAAAAAGGCCAAGGTGCAGGAAAAGCTGGAAAAGCTGTCCGTGTCTGATGGGCTGCGCGCGGTCAAATTCGCCGAAGTCGTGGTTGTCCTACTGGATGCCGCCATCCCGTTTGAATCGCAGGATCTGCGCATCGCGGATCTGGCCGAACGCGAAGGCCGCGCCGTCGTCATTGCCGTGAACAAATGGGACACGGAAGACGACAAGCAAGACAAGCTCAAGATGCTGAAAGAGGAGTTCGAACGCCTCCTCCCGCAGCTGCGCGGCGCGCCGTTGGTCACCGTCTCTGCCAAAACCGGACGCGGCCTCGACCGCTTACAAGCCGCCATCGTCAAAGCCCACACCGTCTGGAACCGCCGCGTGACAACCGCCCAGCTCAACCGCTGGCTGGCCGTGATGCTGGAACAGCACCCGCCGCCCGCACCGCAGGGCAAGCGGATCAAGCTGCGCTACATGACACAGGCGAAAACCCGTCCGCCGGGGTTCATCGTGATGTGCTCGCACCCCGACAAGATGCCCGAAAGCTACAAGCGCTATCTGGTGAACGGCCTGCGCGAAGACTTCGACATGCCGGGAACGCCGATCCGCCTGACACTGCGCGGGCAGGGCGACAAGAACCCCTATAAAGGCCGCCGCGAAAAGAACGCAGGCGCGTTGAAGAAGCACTTGGGCAAGGGGCGCGGGTAGGGTCGCAAGCGTCGGCGATGCGGACAAAGTGAAACGTTCACTGTGGTCGCACGAAAGACCGCTCTTTTGCGTGTGCCTTAAACATACGCTTTCGTCTGTTGCCAAAACTTATAAGTTTTGACCCTTCAGGCATCACGAGAGGGTCGGAGCAAATCCAAACAGACCGACAACCATTCGCCAATCGTTGTCGGTCTGTTTAAAGTCACAAGAGACTTAGTTGTTGGCCGTCAATGGATCGATGATCTGGGAAATTTTCGTGATGTTTGACACTGGAATGCCGCTCAACTCTGCATGCTTGTGAATTTCTTCCTCGCTCTCGGCGAGATAGACACAGAATGTTTTCTCACCGGCCACATATGAGTGCTGCCACTGAATGCTGGGGCCAAGTGTGGCCAGTGCCTTGTTCGAGGCCCGTGCTGCTCCGCAAAGCTCGGTCAGGGAAAACTCACCGATGCCAGGAATGTCGCGTTCGATAATGAAGCGGTCCATTTTTTGAGCTCCTTTGGTGTTTCAAATGATGCTGTTTCATGACCGTGCATGACCTCAAGACAAATTCAAAACTCAAACTTCTTTAGCTCACTAAAGGTTTTCTAAGGCAATCAGCATTGACACGATGCGTACTAAAGTTCTTCTTTAGTTATGGTTACCTTAACTCACCTCAAATCGTTGCAGGCTGTCGAGCTTTCGTTAAGGAAGGGCTCTCTGAAAGCTGCGGCCGACACGCTGGGCATCACACCTGCCGCAGTCGGACAGCGTGTTCGAACTTTGGAAGATTACCTTGGGTCCGATCTTTTGATGAGGGGCCGTTCGGGTTTGCAACCAACGGCGCAGCTTGAAGCCGCCCTTCCAGATTTGCAGTTGGCTTTTGCTGCGCTCGAACGTGTGACGGATGCTCTAGACTTCCAACGCGTCAGCGAGATTCAGATAGTTGCAGACCCGGATTGGGCTGACCTATGGCTTGCACCGCGTCTCAACACGTTTCGTGAAGCACATCCCAACATCTTGTTTTGCATAAATGGATCGGGTGACGTGCCTCTGAGATTGGGCGCACCTGATATCCGTATCGACTACGGAGAGGGCGCGGGCGAAGTTTTGTTTACCGATGTCGTTCTGCCCGTGACCGGTCCGGACAACCCGCGCCGTATTGCAGACTGGAACCCGGTGCTTCAGATGGAAGGAATGCCGCTCCTGCATCTCAAGAGACAGCGCGACGACGCAAATCATCCCGGATGGGTCGAGTGGTTTCAGAAATTTGGCCATCGTGAAAGCGGCCCGGATCGTGGTGTTCATTATCCGAATGCCCGGCTTGCATTGGATGCGGTACGCCAGAACGTTGGATTTTTGGTATGTGGCTTGTCTCTGGTCCTGAGTGATTTGGAAGACGGTTCAATCGTCAACCCTTTTCCAGTGTCTCAACACCTCATAGCGCCGCATCCCTATAGGCTAAAGCTTCGGGAAGATGCTGCAAAGCGACCACAGGTACAAAGGTTTGCCGCATGGCTTCGAGCCAAGGCAGGCGAAACATGCAGTGAAGTCCATAAGTTCCAAGATTGTAATTCTGACTAAGTATTTCGACAGCTTTCGCTTTGCCCATACCGTTTGGATAGTAACCCTCTGGCTGAACCCCCCAACAAAAAACGGCGCACCCTAAGGCGCGCCGCTTGATCTCATACGATCCGATTAGATCAGTTCGCCGCTGCCAGCTCTTTCGGCAGGCGGAAGGTCCAGAGCGTGCCGCCTTGGTTCAGGTAGTTGACCTTCTTGGCCACCTCACCACCCCAGAGCGGAACCGCACCACCCCAACCCGAGATGATCGAGACATACTGCTCGCCATTTTGGTCCCAGGTGATCGGTTGACCCACGATGCCCGAGCCGGTCTGGAAGGACCACAGCTCTTCACCGGTTTCGTCATCCAGTGCCATGAACTTGCCTTCGGGCGTTCCAAAGAACACAAGACCGCCTGCGGTGGTCATCACGCCGGACCAAAGCGGTGCGTCGTTCTTGTATTCCCACTTCCATTCGCCGGTGTCCGGATCAATGGCTTTCAAAGAACCGATATGGTCTTCGTAGTTCGGCTTGATGGTAAAGCCGGATCCCAGATAGGCAGCACCCTTCTTGTAGGTGATCGGCTCGTTCCAGATGTCCATGCCCCACTCGTTGGACGGCACATAGAAGTTGCCGGTACGCTGCGAAAACGCCATCGGCATCCAGTTCTTGCCACCAAGGAAGCCGGGGGACGAGAACACTACGTCGCCTTTCTTGCCATCGGCCGAGGCTGAAGGATCGCCGGGGCGGTTGTCCTCGATGAACACAGGGCGTCCATCATCACCGATGTCGCTGGCCCACGAGATGTCCTTGACGAACGGGTAGGCATCGACAAACGCACCGTCTTCGCGGTTCAGAACATAGAAGAACCCGTTCCGGTCAGCGGTCGCATAGCGCATGTTGCCGTCGCGGTCGGTATAGGCGACCACTTCGTTCACACCGTCATAGTCCCAGCCTTCGCGCGGCGTGGTCTGGTAATGCCACTTGATCTCGCCTGTTGCCGGGTCGATGCCCAGACGGCTGGCGGCATAAAGGTTGTCACCAGTGTTGCCATCGGTCGGCTGACCGGCATTGCGCAGATGGCTGTTCCACGGTGCCGGGTTGCCGGTTCCGAACACCAGCGTGTCAGTGTCGGCATCATAGGAACCGCCCAGCCAAGTGGCGCCGCCACCAGTCTGCCACATATCGCCCGGCCATGTCGCGTTGAGCGTGCCGGTCATGGTGCTTTCTTCGCCATTGAGCATGCCCATATGGCCTTCGATCACCGGGCGCTCCCACACGAGATCACCGTTCTCGATGTTGCGCGCCTGCACCGTGCCGACGATGCCGAATTCACCGCCCGAATTGCCGGTGATCACCAGATCACCCACCACAAGCGGCGCCGCCGTGTAGGAATAACCCGCCTTGTAATCATTGATCTGGTCGCGCCAGACCACGTCACCGGTCTTGGCGTCGAGCGCCACAATCCGTGCATCGAGCGTGCCGAAAATCACCTTGTCGCCCGCCAAAGCGGCACCGCGGTTGATCACGTCACAGCAGGGCAGGATGCCTTCGGGCAAACGCGCGTCGTACTGCCAAAGTTCTTCGCCAGTGTTCACGTCCACCGCATACAGCCGCGAATAGGAGCCGGTGATGTACATGACGCCATCATAAACCAGCGGCTGCGTCTCCTGACCGCGCTGCTTTTCGCCACCAAGGCTGAACGCCCAAGCGGGAACAAGGTTTTTCACGTTGTCCTTGTTCAGCGTCTCCAGCGGCGAGTAGCGCTGCAAATGCCGCCCCATCCCGTTGGTGACGACCTGATTGGTCATCGTCTGGTCATTGGCCAGCATGTCTTCTGTCACACCCTGTGCCATAGCGCCTGACGCGGCGAATATGCTGGCTGTAACGGCGGCAACAAATCTGTTCATTCGTATTCCTCCCATGAACTTCAGTTGCGGATATCCAGATGCACACCGGCGCAAATGGATGGCTGACCGGCAGTATAGGGATAACGGAAAGGTGTTGTACGCGACTTGGGTCGTAAGACCTTTGGGAGGTTGACAGACCCTCTTGGCATAACGCCACGCTGGGGGAATCAAGAAGTGAAAGGGTCTGGACATGTATATTTCGCGCCTGGCAGCGTTGCTTGCCTTCGCCTCAGTTCCGGCCGTTTGTGGTGCTGGCGACCTGACCGATGGCAGGCATGCAATCTACCTTGAGGCACCCGGCGCAAACCGGATTCTTATTGCCGAGATCGACATCAAGAATGGCCAGTACTCAATTGAAATGGATACGGAAAACTTCTCCGATCACTTTCTTTCGATGCGTCCGTTCAAATGTCTGGATGGCCCGGAAAAGACATGGTGCCATGTGCCTTATCCATATCCGATCGCCCGCGACCTGTCGCAGGATCTGACCGATCTGGAATACGATCTGCTGTTTCTCTGGAAAGACAGCTCGGAATACGGCATCGACCTTTGGAACGGCGTCTACTACCAGTTAGAGGCATCCGACGATGGTCGTATACGCGGTCATCTGCATGAAATGGACATGAACCTTCTGTCCGCGCCACCAGATGCAGGAAACATGCGCCCGGTTGTAGACAGCGATCTTGAACCCGGCGACATGGACAGCCACTGGTTGCCGGTCCTGATCATCGAATAAGGCCGCTTGATTGTCCTTTGTCGCAATGTCGACTACCCCATTCAGGCGGCGATACGCGGTTGCCCCGCGTGTCACACCGATCTCATCAACCGATGGACCTCAAAGGGCTGTCCACGCGTTGAACTTAAAAGTCTGGCTCTGACCAGTCTTGAAAGGAGGACACCAATGACCGCTCAAGTGGTCGCAGCCTTGATCCTGCTGCCTTTCACATTCGCCTTTATATACGCGGGCATTCACGAATACCTGCGATACAAGAATGAAGGGCGTGCGAATTACGGGCTGGTTTACGACGAAGAAACCGGAACAACACATGTCACCGGTATTGCCGAGGGGACAGAAGCTTATGACCCCGACGATTTTGACCCGCGTGACGCAAACGAGTCCGAGACCTCAAATGAAAACGACGACGACAAAGCCTGATGCTCAGCATGGGTAGGGTGCGTGATGTCAGGTGCCGCCAACGCGAACCCGCCGCGGGCAATCGCGCACACATCTAGGATCATCGCTCACGTCACCTAGCCAATCCGAAAGCGGCACCAAACGGTGCCGCCCTCAAACCTTGACCTCACTTTGATATCGCCGAATTGTCCTGCGTGGTGATCGACACGAGGTAGGACAAGATGAAATCCTGCACCGTCCGGTCCTCGATGCCGACATGCCGCATTTTGGTGCCGGGCATGAAGCCATCATTGTCTTCCATCCACGCCCGCAACGCTGCCGGGGTCCAGACGATACCCGATGCCTCTAACGCAATTGAATAATCGTAATTCTCATACGTCCCGGCACCACGCCCGACAATGTTCTCCAAAGGCGGGCCGTAAGAGGCGTCCGTCGGCTCGACCGCGTGGCACCGACGACACTCTGCTTCGAACAACGTCTTGCCAGCGTCGATCTTGACCTGCTCGAACGTGATCTCGCTGGCAGTGACGGGCAGGGCGCAGAGACAGGCTGCGGCGGCAAGGGCAAAACGTGTCATGGGTGGTCTCCTTCAAATTGATGCCCCAACGTAAGAACGCCTGAAATCCGCCAATATGATCCACATCAAGAGATACGACCTTGGCCCACATCCTTTGGTCGTATTTCCGCAGGAAAAGCGGCTGTTACTGTGTCCGCAATCATTCTGGGAGGACATGATGAGCTTTTTCTCCACCATCCGCGCGACCTCAGCCGCGCTGCTTCTGTGCGCTGGCGCAGCCTTTGCCGAAACCCCCGTTTTGCGCGCTGCCGTTCTTGAATTCGGCACCGTGAACTGGGAATTGGACAGCATCAAACACAACGGCTTTGACACGGCCAACGGGTTCGACCTTCAGGTTCAGGGCGTCGCGGGCGGCTCTGCTGCGCAGGTCGCGTTTCAGGGGGGCGAGGCGGATGTGATCGTGTCCGACTGGCTTTGGGTCGCGCGTCAGCGGGCCGAGGGTAAGGATTACATCTTTGTTCCCTATTCCAAAGCCGTAGGCGCTTTGCTGATCCCCGAAGGCAGCACCGCAACATCGCTGGCTGACCTCAAGGGTGGTAAAATCGGCATCGCCGGTGGACCGCTCGACAAAAGCTGGCTGATCCTACGTGCCTATGCCGAAAAGATGCACGGCATGGATCTCGTGACCGAGACCGAACAGGTCTTTGGCGCACCGCCGCTGATCTTCAAGACGGGCTTGCAGGGCGAACTCGATGGCGCAATCAACTTCTGGCACTTCCTCGCCAAGATGGAAGCAGGCGGCATGACACCGTTGATCACCGTCGATGACGCTGCGCGCGAACTGGGCCTTGATCCCGAAACCCCGCTGTTGGGCTATGTGATGCGCGGAGAAATGCTGCGCGACCATCCCGAACTGGTCGAAGGTCTGGCCGCCGCCAGCCGCGCCACCAAGGACCTGCTCGTCAGCTCTGACGCTGAATGGGACCGCCTGCGCCCGCGCATGAACGCGAAGTCCGATGCAGAGTTCGCGGCGCTCAAGGCCGGGTTCATCGCGGGCATCCCCGCCAATCAGCCTGTCGATGAAGATGCTGCTGCACGGATGCTGGCCCTCATGGCCGAACTCGGTGGTGAAAAGCTGGTTGGCGCTGTCACGACATTGCCCGAAGGCGTTTTTGTCCAGCCCGGAAGCTGACCTTGGTTGCGACATCGTCCCTCAAACTCGTGAGCAATCGCGACACCCTCAAACCGGCGGACGCGTCTTCGCCGGTCTTGACCGTCACTCTCGACGGGATGCGCTTTGGTGACAAACAGGTGCTCGGGTCGCTTGACCTGAGGCTGGCTCCCCGCGAGACCATCGCCATCACCGGACCCTCGGGCGTCGGCAAGACCACCTTCATGCGCATCATTGCCGGGTTGGAACATCGCTACGACGGCCATGTCCGTCGCCCCGATAAGCTGGCGATGGTGTTTCAGGAACCCACTTTGATGCGCTGGCGCACCGTGGCCGACAACCTTGCCATCACGCTGGGCCTGACGCCCGCGGAGATCGACATCGCACTGGAAGAGGTCGGCCTCGCCGGTCGCGGCACTGCCTTTCCCGATCAACTCTCCCTCGGCCAGCAACGCCGTCTGTCACTTGCGCGCGCCTTTGCGGGAAAACCCGATGTATTGCTGATGGATGAACCCTTTGTCAGCCTCGACGCTGATCTCTCGGACGAGATGATGTCGCTCTTCGAACGCCTGCGTGACAATCACCCGGTTGCCACTCTTCTCGTCACTCATGCGATCCCCGAGGCCGAACGCCTCGCCACGCGCATCCTTGAACTCTCAGGCCAACCGGCCCAACTCAAACCACGCCAAGCTTAAAACAACGGCGCGTATTTCCAGTTGTCCGCATCCGGTGTGACCTCATCAAGGTCGTAGCCTGCGCCCTGCAACCGCTTGGCGATCTCCAGCCCCTCCGACGCGGCCTCATCGACATAGCGCCGCCCCAGAACCTCGTCCTTGGCAATCCCATGCCCGCGCATCAAGTTGATCCCGTGGTTGAACTTGCCTACCCGATCCCCAAGTTCCGCCGCCTGCTGATCCCATGCCGCACTGGCGTCCGGATCGTAGTCACCGCCAAGCCCGTTGTTATCCAGCTGGCTCATCCAGGTCATCGCCCCGGTATAGCCCGCATTGGCGCAGTTTTCGAACAAGGCCCGCGCCGTAGCATGATCGCCCGACTTGGTCATCATGTACCCGGTTGAGCACAGCACCATGCCGGTCTCGCCCTTTTCGGCGCGGTCCAGCATGGATTGCCATGTCATTTCGTCCGGGTTCAGAACGCCACCGGGATCATCATCCTCGGGTTCCGCAGATAGGGCGGTGGCACTCAGCGCAACAGCGCAGCTCAGCGGGATCAAAAACTGTTTCATATCCCAAACCTAGCGCAAGATGCACCGGAATTCACCCTTGCTATGGTCGTAGATCACCCCTTTCGGGTCATCATCCCGCGCGCCGGGTCATAGCCCCAGACCGCAAGCGCCATGAACACAGCCGTCGCCAACGTCGTCCAGACAAGCGCCATGCCGTTCACCTCGACATACAGCGCAAAGCGGATCAATTCGACCGCATGGGTAAACGGGTTGGCCGCGCAGATGTCGTGCAACAGCTCTGAACTTTCTGCCATTTTCCACAGCGGGTAGAGCGCCGAGGACAAAAAGAACATCGGGAAGATCACGAAGTTCATCACCCCGGCGAAATTCTCCAACTGCTTGATGAAACTCGACAGCGCCAACCCCAACGCCCCCAGCATCAGACCCGCCAGCAAAAGCGCGGGCAGGGCGGCGAGATACCCCCAGCCGGGCAAGGTGATATCGAACAGCCACGCCACCAACAGAAACGCATAAACCTGCAGGATCGATATGATCGTACTGCCCAACAGCTTGCTGAACAAAAGCCACGCCCGCGACAGCGGTGCCGTCAGCAAAAGGCGCATGGACCCCATCTCGCGATCATAGACAAGGCTCAGACTGGACTGCATCCCGTTGAACAGCAGGATCATTCCGCACAGACCCGGCACGATATAGGTCTCATAGGTGATGTAGGTCTGGTAAGGCGGCGTGATCGACAGGCCCAATGCGGCCCGAAAGCCCGCCGCAAATACAAGAAGCCACACCAGCGGCCTCACCAAAGCCGCCACAAATCGCTCGCGTTGATGGACAAAGCGCAAGGCCTCGCGCAGCACGATTGCCCGCATCGCGATGAGCGCGTGTTTCATGCCGGCGCCCCGGTCATCTGCGCAAAGTAATCGGGCAAGGGGCGCTTATTGCGCAGGTTGCCGCATTGCCCATCCGCCAGCACCTTCCCGCGATGCAGCAGGATCACCTGATCTGTATCCAGAACCTCATCGGTCAGATGGGTCGCCCACAGCACCGTTACGCCGGTCTCGGTGCACAGGTCGTGAATATGGCGCGTCAGGCCCGCCCGCGTGGGCGCATCCAGGCCCACTGTCGGCTCATCCAGCAACAGCACCTTGGGATCGTGCAACAGCGCCCGCGCAATCTCGGTCCGCCGTCGGTGCCCGCCATTCAACCCGCGTGCCTTTTCGCCGGCGCGCTCTGCCATACCCAGTCGGTCCAGCGCCGTGTCGATCCGATTGTCGGCGTCCCGCCCCGAGATCCCGTGCAACGCCGCGAAATAGCGCAGGTTCTGTCGCACCGTCAGGTCAAGATCCAAGGTGGTCTGCTGAAACACGACACCCAGATCCGCCATCGCTGCCAAAGGTGCAGCCTTCAGATCATGTCCGGCGATGGAAATCGCTCCGCCCTGTGTCACGAAAAGCCGCGTCAGAAGCGAAAACAGCGTCGATTTTCCAGCGCCGTTCGGCCCCAACAGGGCAGCAAACTGGCCGCGTCCAACCGAAAAAGACACGCCGTCCAACGCGGTCTTGGACCCATAGGAAAAGGACAGGTCGGAAACCAACAAACTCATCCGCGCGATAGGTCCTTGCTTCTTTGTTTCACAAATGCCTCGGCGAGCGCCGAGGGCACCTACGGCGTCGTCCATTGGGCTTGGACCAATGGCGCTTCAACGGACGCCCCCTGATTTTGCGTCAACGAAACGACACGACGCATCAAACGCACCCTGTGACCAGCCTTGCGTCATTCAATGGTGATGTCCAGCCGCTGGGTCTCTCCGGTCGATCCGGGAATGCGCAGAAAGTAAGTACCGGGCTTGATCGCGACAAAGCCGATCTCCATCGTCCCGGCATCGTCGAATTCGATCGAGTTCACACCGATGGGACGGATCTCCAGATCATTCACCACAATCTCGTCGATCCAGATCGCCCGAAAGAACTCGGACCCCTCCAGCGCCAGTTCCGCTGACCCGTCGCCTTCGATCTCGAATTCGTAATAGGTGCCCGAGCTCAGAACCCACGGAGCCTCTGCCAACGGCATGCCCGAACTCAGAGTGATCGGCGGTAGATCGGCCTTGTTGGCTGAGGACAAAATGCCCGCGCGCCCCCACTGGTCGCGCGGCGCGCCGTCCGCAAAGGCCAGGGCGGGTGTCAGAATGGCAAGGCCAAGGGCGGTTACAAGTTTCTTCATGGTCGTCTCCTTGGTCGTCAAACAGTAATGGGATGTCTTGGATGTGCCGAAAGTCATTCGGTCGGACGGAAGGCCGCGCCCCACGGAAAACGGCCAACCTTGATGCTCTTGAGCGCCTTGCGGCTGGCCACATCGACAACGGTCACATCCCCGGAGACGCCGTTGGTGGTAAAGATCAGACTGCGGTCACGGTTGAAATCCATGTGCCAGACCCGGCGACCGACAAGAATGTACTCCTCGACCTCGTAAGTCTCGGCATTGACGACTGC
The DNA here is from genome assembly GCF_002115725.1 of Marivita cryptomonadis. Lineage (GTDB taxonomy): Bacteria > Pseudomonadota > Alphaproteobacteria > Rhodobacterales > Rhodobacteraceae > Marivita > Marivita cryptomonadis. The sequence continues at coordinate 25,023 of NZ_JFKD01000012.1, read as the reverse complement.
CACATGGTTCGACGGGCCGAGGGCGACAAAGGCATGTGTGTCGCCATTGGTGAACTCGAACCCGACAGGCTGCACCCGGTCGGGGTGGATGTTGTCGATTTCAAAGTCGATCTTTGCCTTTTCGGTCTGGGTCGCCACATCGAAGATCGATATCGTCCCACCGATTTCAGCACTGACCCAAAGCTCGGTGCCGTCTTTGACGAATTCCGCATGACGCGGACGCGAATCTACAAGCGTGTTGGCAAACAGCGTCTGGGTCTCGGTGTCGATCCAATGCGCCATATTGGTGGTCTCAGACGTGGTGATGGCGATCTTGCCATCGGGTGACACAGCCATGCCTTCGGGTTCGATCCCCACGTCGATCTGCGCCACAACCGTGCGGGTTTCGGTGTCTACCACCGTGGTGATCGCGTCATCCTCGTTGGCGATGTAAAGGTGGCGGTTGTCTGGATGCAGGACGAACTGTTCCGGGTCTTCGCCCGAGGGCAGATCATACAGGATTTCACCGGTTTCAGGGTCCATCACCTGCACCGCGTCGCTGTCGGACGCGCAGATATAGACCACCGAGAAATCCTTGGAGAAGGTGATCCCCCGAGGCCGCTCTCCGGTTTCGATAGTGCGAACCACTTCCATCGTTTCGATGTCGATCACGCTGATCGTGTCGTCTTTTTCATTGGTCACCCAGATCTCGTCGGCCAATGCGGTCGTGGACAGCAAGGCGGCGGTCAGCGTGGTGAGGATCGGCAGTTTCATTGGTGTCGGTCCTTTTGGTGGATGGCGGATCGGGGGCCAGCCCCCGAACCCCCGGAGTTTACCGGGCAAGATGAAGAGGCAGGTCAGTTCTCGAACGCGGTGCAGCCGCTTTCGGGTTGGTCGAGACCCAAAGTGTCAAGCTCGTTGCGCTGGTGCAGGAAGCCTTCGAGCGGGGCCTGTGCGACAAGCGCGCGTTCATGCACCAGTGGGATGGGCTGGCGCAACTGGCCGTTCCATGTGCGGAATGTAAGGGGGCTCCCCTTGAAACCCGCCAGTTCGAAGGCGTCGGAGAGCATAAAGCTGCGCAGGGTTTCCGCGTCCGCGGCACCGGTGCGTGTCACGGCCTCTCCGATCGCCCTGACGGCGGCCCATGCTGCGTAGTCGCGGTCCAGCATGGGACGGTCCGCCAGTTTGGTGAAGCGCGATTGCAACTGCGCCGCGCCCCATTGTTCGACGACGCGGTGCCATGTGACAGCGCGCAGCCCTTCGGACCCGGCCACCGGGCGCGGGCGCCAAGTGTTGTAAGAAATGTAGCGCGCGAAATCATCCGCCGCGTCGGCCACCAGAAGCACGTCATAATCGCCCAGATCCTGGGTGAAGAGTGGCACTTCCTGTGCTGCGTTCCGGCGCATGTCGGCATCGAAGGCCCAGGTCTTGCGCGCGCCGAACTTCAGCCCGAACTTGCGGGCCGAGCGTTCGAGCGTCTCGGCCCATGCCTGATCCTCGGGACGTTCACCGGCAATCAGCGCGATCTCGTCCCAGCGCCGGGTCACGAAAAACTGCATCAGAGCATCGGCCTTCATCGCGTAAGAGGGCAGGGCGTGCAGCACCCGGGCGCGGCAGGTCTCATCACGCAGCGCGACATCTGCGGCACCGGCATTGAAGAGCAGCGCCGCTTTAGCCTCGGGCAGGTCGGCCGCCGCCAGAAGCTGGGCTGTCGGTGCGTCCAGCACCAGCAGATCGGTCTCGGCAAGCGCTGCGCGCGCGGCCTCGGCGAAATCCTCACCCTCGAAAACCTCGGTCACGATCAGGCTGTAGGTTTGGCCCAAGAACTTGCCGGTGGTGTTGTTCTCTTGCGCACCCAGTTCGGCGCCACGGATCCCCAGATCCTCTGGGATCGGATCAAGATTGGACAGGGTCGGAGGCGCGTCGACCACCTGCTTGAGGTAATGGATCGCGACATCGACCTGTGCGGTGGCCGCGCTGGCGAGGCACAGCGCAACTGCCGATGCAATCGCACAGGTCAAACGTGTGTTGAACATGGACTTGGTCCTCCCAGACGAACACTAGTCGGGCCATCGAAGCGTCGAAAATACGACCATTGTCCCGTACCGTTTGGCCAAAAAGCCCGTTCCGCGCCACGAAAGTCCAATACCCGCACCCACCGTGCGTCGGTACACATCCGGCAAGACACAAGACTGTGCCTGAGGAGGACCAACATGACCGCGACATTTTTCAAAACAACCTGCGCTGCTCTGGCGCTGACCGCCGCAGCCAGCCTGGTATATGCGCATGGTGACGTGGCCCCGCAGGCTGTAGACACCACAGGTCTTCCCGAGAACGGCGAAGACTGGCTGACGGAAAACCCCTATCGCGCCGAACTGGTCGGTGACGAGGTCTGGCTGCGGGCGGTGGAAATCGGTTCTTCGGGCTACAACCAGAACTGCGCCCGTTGCCATGGTCTCGAGGTGATCTCGGGTGGTCTTGCACCGGATCTGCGGTTCCTCGAAGCCGAGGAGTATGGCGACGAATGGTATGTGGAGCGCTTCCGTGACGGCTATACCCAGAACGGGACAACCAAGATGCCGGCATTCGGTGAACTTCTGGGGCAGGACGCCGCCTGGGCAATCCGGACCTATATCGAAACCCGACCCGATGATGCTTCGATGGAAGAGGTGTCGGACGAGCTGAAGGCGTTGCGTGACGAAATCACAGGCTATGCGGCCGATGCGTCCAGTGCAGATGCAGATGCGCTCAAGTCACGGCTGACAGAAATCGCGGCGGGTATCGAAACCCTGTCCGGTGCACCTGTCGCTGACAGCGCCGCCTTCCGTGCCGCCAACCTGATCGACGGCACACAAGAGGCTTATGGCCGCGCAGCCGAAGCCTTGACGATTGGTTTGTCAGCGGCACACTGACACCATGAGCACTCTGGTTCGCGCCTCCTTTACCGCAACCCTGCTGGCCATGGCGTCACCCGTCTTGGCCAGCGATCCCTGTGCCGATTACGTCCCGCAGGCCAAACCGCAGAATGCCAGCCGGGACATCGTCGGGCAGGACATAGATCAGATCATGGATCGCGGGTTTATCATGTTCGCGGTCTACGAAGATTATCCCCCCTATAGCTGGGATGATGCAGGCCAGCCGCGCGGCGTTGATGTTGATATTGCCCGGATCATCGCCGAGGACCTTGGTGTCGAGCCACGGTTCAACTTCATCAGCGCGGGGGAAAACCTTGAAGCCGACTTGCGGCACCATGTGTGGCAGGGACCATTGATCGATGGTGCCGTGTCGAACGTCATGTTGCGTGTGCCCTATGACAGTGCCTTCAATTGCCGGGTAGAGCAGGTGGTCTTTACCGGTCAGTACATGACCGAAAGCATTGCCATCGCCTATTCCGAAGCCGAGTATCCCGACGGGGGGCCGGTTCCGGCCTATTTCCGGTTCGACACGGTGGCGGTCGAGAATGACTCCATTTCGGATTTCTACCTGACCAGCTTTGCGGGCGGTCAATTGGCGCAAGGCGTGCGCCGGTATCCCACGATGCAGGACGCGATGGCGGCCCTGAAAGCGGGCGAGGTGATGGCGGCCATGGGCCCGCTGGCACAGCTTGAATTCGGTGCGGGTGACGGGGTGGCCATACACCAGCCGCCGCTGCCCGGTTTTGCCAAGTCGAAATGGACCCTCGGCACGGGTAGCCACTTTGCCTATCGCGGATTGAGCTACACTGTGGATGATGCGATCTATTCGGCCCTGTCGGATGGGCGTATCGCCGCGATTTTCGAAAGCTATGGCCTGACCCATCAGGCCCCCGAAAGATAGTTTTCACCGATATGTTAAGCCATTGGTCTTATATGCCCCGGGGGTCCAACCCCCTAGGCTGACCATCAAAGAAGGATCACACCCATGCATATGACCGATTCCCGCACGATTGCTGCCAGCCCCGAAGAGGTCTGGGCCGCGATCCTTGATCCTGAAGTCCTCAAGGCATGTGTGCCGGGATGCACAGAAATGAGCGGATCCGCCGATGACGGATTCGAGGCGACCGTCGTGCAGAAGGTTGGACCTGTTAAGGCGACTTTCAAAGGCACGGTCGTTCTGTCAGAGATGGTGCCGGGTCAATCGCTGACCCTGACCGGGGAAGGCAAGGGGGGTGCGGCTGGCTTTGCCAAGGGCGGTGCCGATGTAAGGCTGGTCCCGGTCGAAGGCGGCACAGAGCTGCATTATGACGTGGATGCCAAGGTCGGCGGAAAGCTGGCGCAACTTGGCAGTCGCATCATCGACGGGTTCGCCAAGAAAATGGCAGACCAGTTCTTCAGCAATTTCCAATCCGCCGTTGAAGGTCCGCAAGAAGGTGGCGACGATGCCCCCGAAGCTGACGGTGACGGCGGCGAAAAGAAAAAGGGCTGGTTCAAGAAACTCGTTTCTTGATCGCAGCCGGCTTCTGCAACACAGTTGAATTTGAATACCCACGGGAGGAGTTAGATGACAAAGGTAACAATGACGGTGAACGGCAAGACCGTCTCCGGCGAGGTCAAGGGCAACACGCTTTTGACTGAATTCCTGCGCGAGGATTTGCGCCTGACAGGAACCCATGTCGGCTGCGACACATCCCAGTGCGGCGCCTGCGTCGTTCATGTGAATGGCGAAGCTGTGAAATCCTGCACCATGTTTGCTGCCGAGGCCGATGGCGCCGAGGTCAAGACAGTGGAAGGCATGGCAAACGCGGATGGATCGCTCAGTGTGATCCAGCAGGCGTTTCAGGACTATCACGGCCTGCAGTGCGGTTTCTGCACTCCGGGCATGGTGATGTCGGCGGCGGCGCTGCTCAAGGACAATCCCAAGCCGACCGAGGCAGAGGTGCGGGATTACCTCGAAGGCAATATCTGCCGCTGCACCGGCTACCATAACATCGTGCGCGCCATCATGGCGGCGTCCGGTCAGGACGTGCCCGCAGTCGCGGCTGAATAATCCACAATTGTAGGGTGTGTGCTTGCACGCACCGCTCCTAGGGAGGAATACCACTATGCCGAAGGATCATGGCATTGGCGCAAGCCCGAAGCGGCGTGAAGACGTCCGCTTTCTGACCGGCGCTGGCAATTATACCGACGACATCAACGTACATGGCCAAGCCTATGTGCACTTCCTGCGTTCCGATTTGGCGCATGGCAAGATCAACAGCATCGACACCAGCACAGCCGAAGGCATGCCCGGTGTTGTCCGCATCTTCACGGGCGCCGATTTCGAAGGCGTGGGCGGTCTGCCCTGCGGCTGGCAGGTGACGGACAAGCATGGCGAAGTGATGAAGGAACCGGCCCACCCGGTTCTGGCACAGGGCAAGGTGCGCCACGTGGGCGATCCGATCGCCGCTGTTGTCGCTGACAGCCTCGAACAGGCGCGCACTGCGGCGGAAGCCATCGTGCTCGACATCGAAGAACTTCCCGCAGTGGTCGACATGGGCAAGGCGCTCGAGTCCGGTGCCACCAAGGTGCATGACGATCTGTCCGACAACCTGTGCTACGATTGGCAGTTCGGCACCGACACCGAAACCACCGATGCCGCGTTCAAAAGCGCAGCGCATGTAACGACGCTGGAACTGGTAAACAACCGCCTGGTCGCCAACCCGATGGAGCCGCGCGTTGCCGTGGGTGACTACTCCCGCGCCGGGGACGATTACACGCTCTACACAACAAGCCAAAACCCGCACGTGATCCGCCTTCTGATGGGCGCGTTTGTTCTGGGCATCCCCGAGCACAAGCTGCGCGTGGTGGCTCCTGATGTGGGTGGCGGTTTCGGCACCAAGATCTTCCACTACGCGGAAGAAGCGTTCTGCACCTTCGCCGCCAAGGCCTGCAACCGCCCGGTCAAGTGGACCTCGACCCGGTCCGAGGCGTTCATGTCCGACGCGCATGGCCGCGATCACGTGACCAAGATCGAACTGGCGCTCGACAAGGACAACAACTTCCTTGCCGTGCGCACCGACACCAAGGCAAACATGGGCGCGTACCTGTCCACCTTCTCGTCTTCGGTGCCGACATGGCTGCATGGCACATTGATGGCAGGCAACTACAAGACGCCCGCCGTTCAGGTGAACGTCAAGGCGGTGTTCACCAACACCGTGCCGGTTGACGCCTACCGCGGTGCCGGTCGCCCCGAAGCGACGTTCCAGCTCGAGCGTGTCATCGACATGGCCGCTCGCGAACTGGGCGTCGATCCGATTGCGCTGCGCCGTCAGAACTTCATCACGCAATTCCCCTATGCCACGCCCGTCGCCGTCGAATATGACACCGGTGACTACGAAGCGACGATGGCCAAGATGGAAGAGCTGATGGACATCGGCGGCTTTGCGGCGCGTCGCAAGGCATCCGAAGCCAAGGGCATGCTCCGTGGTCTCGGCGTGAACTGCTTCATCGAGGCTTGCGGCATCGCACCGTCGAACCTCGTCGGTCAACTCGGCGCACGTGCCGGTCTCTATGACGCCGCCACCGTCCGGGTGAACGCCACCGGCTCCATCTCGGTGATGGTCGGCGCACACAGCCACGGGCAGGGGCACGAAACCGTGTTCCCGCAGGTCGTGGCCGAAATGCTCGGCATCGACGAGAGCATGATCGACATCGTCCACGGCGACACCTCCAAGATCCCCTTCGGCATGGGCACCTACGGCTCGCGGTCTCTGGCGGTCTGCGGATCGGCGATGGTCCGGGCGACCGAGAAGATCATCAACAAGGCCAAGAAGATCGCGGGCCACCTTCTCGAAGCGTCCGACAGCGATATCGAGCTCAAAGACGGCATGTTCAGCGTTGCAGGCACCGACAAGTCGGTTGCTTGGGGCGATGTAACACTGGCGGCCTATGTGCCGCACAATTACCCGCTCGAAGACATCGAACCGGGTCTGGAAGAAACCGCGTTCTACGATCCGGCCAACTTCACCTACCCGGCAGGCGCCTATGCCTGCGAGGTCGAGCTTGATCCCGAAACCGGCAAGGTCACCATCGAAAAGTTCGTCTCGGCGGATGATTTCGGCAATGTGGTCAACCCGATGATCGTTGAAGGACAGGTCCATGGCGGTATCGCCCAGGGCATTGGTCAGGCGCTTTTGGAAAACTGCGCCTATGACGAAAACGGTCAGCTTCTGTCGGCGTCCTACATGGACTACGCCATGCCCCGTGCGGACGATATCCCGCATATGGCAAGCTACGTCGTCGACCATTCCTGCCAGACACCGTGCACCCACAACCCGCTGGGCGTAAAGGGCTGCGGCGAAGCAGGGGCCATCGGCTCACCGCCCACAGTGGTGAACGCGGTCATCGACGCGCTGCACTCGGGTGGTCACACCCACGTTTCTCACATCGATATGCCCGTGTCGCCCTCGCGCGTCTGGGCAGCGATGAACGGCCAATAAGGAGGGCTGAGCACATGTATAGCTTTGACATTCAACGGCCCACATCGGTCGCAGACGCGGTTGCCGCACTCGGTACAGACGAAGCGCTGCCTTTGGGCGGCGGTCAGACCCTGATCCCGACACTCAAGCAACGCCTCTCGGCCCCGTCCGTGCTGGTCAGCCTGTCGGGCATCGCCGAGATCAAAGGTGTCTGCACCAATGATGACGGCGCGCTCTGCATCGGTGGTGGGACAACCCACGCCACCGTCGCAAAAGAGGCGTCCGCTTATCCGGGCCTCGCAGCGCTTGCGGGCAATATCGGTGACCCGGCGGTCCGCAATCGTGGCACCATCGGCGGCAGTGTGGCCAACAATGACCCGTCTGCCTGCTATCCGGCGGCGGTTCTGGCATCAGGTGCAACCGTCGTGACCAACACCCGCTCGATTGCGGCGGATGACTACTTTCAGGGCATGTTCGCAACAGCCCTGAACGAAGGTGAAATCATCACCGAGGTCCGTTTCCCGGTGCCTGAGAAAAGCGCCTACATGAAGTTCGAACAGCCCGCCTCGCGCTTTGCGCTGGTCGGGGTGTTTGTCGCCAAATTCGCCGACGGCGTTCGTGTCGCGGTCACCGGCGCATCCGAAGAGGGCGTGTTCCGCTGGACCGAGGCAGAAGCCGCACTCTCGTCGAACTTCTCGGCGGACGCGGTGCCTGCGGCACCGTCGGGCGATGGCATGATCTCGGATCTGCATGGCTCGGGCGCATACCGCGCCCATCTTGTGGCCGTCATGACCAAGCGGGCGGTTGCTGCCGCAAGCTGATCTGGGTGACGACGTGAAATGACAAAGCCCCGGTTTTCGAGCCGGGGCTTTTTCGTTTTGGGCGCTGCCCCCGTCGCGCAAGGGCGACTCCCCAGAGGCCATTTTGAAACAGAGAAGATCAGACTGTCTGGATGTTGCCATCCGCGTCGACCAGCGTGATGCGGTGCAACCCTGCGGCAACCTTCAAGTGCTCAAGTGCGTCCCGCTCCATGAACACGGCCGCCGTCGACAGCGCATCCGCCATTGTGGCTGATTTTGCTTCGATGCTGACCGTGGACCAGATCGGCGTTTCACCGCGTGGACCAAGGATATGCGCACGGGTTCCAAGCGACATCGCGGCGGGGCTGGATGTGGCGATGGTCATATCGCGCAACTCTCTTGTACCCAGATGACCATGCACCGGGTCGTCGATGCCCAATGTGAAGGGGCCACCCATCGCAGCGTGTTCGCCGATATTCACAAGCGCTGTCTCAGCGCCGTGTTTGCGCAGTAAAAGCCGCATCACGTCGGTCGCAAAGCCTTGCGCAATCCCGTTGAAGGTCAGCGCCTGACCGCTCTGCAATTCGATCATCCGGTCGGAATAGCGCACCCGGTTCCAGCCAAGGGCTGACCGTGCGATGGCGGTGTCGCGGCCCTTTGCCAGCGCCTCCCAAAGTGGTTGGATCGTCGGATCGAATAGCCCGCCGGTCAGGCGATGGGCCTCATCCGCCCGTACCATAAGCGTCCGCATCAGCGCATTCGGATCGCGCAGCCGTCCCATCATGTTGAGCCGGCTCAGGTGCGAGGTCGGGCGAAACAGGCTGAACGCTTCTTCGAAATTGACCAGCAGGCGTGGCACATCTGCCAGCGCCTTTTGCGTCATCTCGCGTGGCCCGTGCAATGTCACCGACACATCCGCCCCCAGCGCCTGACCCGACCATGTGTCGGCGCGCGCAATGGCAGGGGCACAGGCAAAGGCCGCGGCAAGGGTCAGGAAGCGACGTCGTTTCATTCGGCAGGCACCGTGTTGGGATGGCCCAGATTGCGCGGGGCACGACGCGCAGCACGGCCCTTGAGGATCAAGGGCACGCATTGATCCGCATCATCATGGATGGTCACGCAATCAAGGCATTGGAAGCATTCGGAATACTGGATTTCTCCACTTGGCGCGATGGCCTCGTAGTTGCATTTGACGCGGCACAGCTGGCAGGGCGATCCGCATTCCTCGCGGCGCGGAATCCACCGGCGCAGACGGAGCACGCCACCGATGGCCATCAGTGCCCCCAGCGGGCAAAGGTAGCGGCAGAACCCTTTGAAGACGAACATCCCCAGCACAAGCCACAGCGCGGCATAAGCGACGTAATACCATTCCCTGACAAAGAAGGTGGTAATCGCCGTCTTGAACGGTTCGATCTCGGCGGCCTTGTCCATGTAGGATGGGGCGAAGATCGTGATTGCAACCAATCCGGCCAAAGCGATGTATTTCAGGGATTTCAGCCGCGCATCCCAGCGCGCACTCGGTTCAATTTTAGGCAGGCGCAGAAGTCGACCCAGATGGTGCGCAAATTCCTGCATCGCGCCGAACGGGCAAAGCCAACCGCAGAAAAGCCCGCGCCCCCACAGCACGAACCCAAGGATCACCGCACCCCAGATCAGCAGCGAGAACGGATCGTAGAGCAAGAAGGCATACGACCCGCCCGCCATCGATGTTTGCAGCATGGCCAGCGGGGTCACGATGGACAATTGGCCCTGTCCCCACCATCCCACGAACCCAAGCATTGCCGCCAAAATTCCCAGCCGCACGGGTGTAAATGCAGCAAGTCCCGCCAACCAACTTTGCGCACCAAGCAGAACCGCCACCAGAAGTGTCAGCAACACCGCCAACACGATCAGGTCTGACTGACGGTTCAGGATCGCCTCTTTCCAAGGTGGCAGTTTCTCGACCACCACTGGGCGGGCAAAGAACCTCTCATCGGTCACATGGGTTGTGGTCAGCTGCACCGATCCGATCTCGGGCTGAAACATCCCATGTTCCCGCACCGCGTCGACACTCATCGTCCAGTCCCGCGTCGGATCGAACCCCAGCCGCCGGTCGGTGCGCAGAATCATCGCCACACCGTCGTGCAAGTCGTCTGGCACGGCATCGCTCAGCTGAACAAACAGATCCGCATCCCGCAACGCCACCGGGAACCCGTCCTGTTCCGCCCCAATCCAGTCGGGCGCGGTGTTGCGCACGAAATCCTCGCTCACCAACCCGTGCCGCGCCGTTTCGATCACAAGGATCGGCTCGTCGAAGGTCGAGATCGACATGAAGCGATCCAACTCCTCCAATGTGTCCGCGTCCAATAGCACCCGCGCGATTGACGACGGCCCCACATCCGCGATCCACAGATCCAGATAGGGCGCATCCGGTTCATCCAGCGCCTCCGCGTCGTCATCCTCCCACACCGTGCCCGCAAACAGCGCCTGCACCTCGGCATTCGTCGCCACCCGCCGCGTGATCAGCCCCTGCGTCACCAGATCGTCCCAGCTCAGCACCTCGACGTATTCGGGGTCCGGATACGCAGGCGGCCCTGACGCGATCCCCTGCATCTTCTCACGGGCCACCTGCAACGCCGCCGCCAGCACGCTCTCATGCGCGATGCGGATCGACGCCGTCGCCTTCGTCACACCATCCAGATAGATCAACCCGCCGCCACCGGTCGCACCCCCATAAGGCGTGCCCACCACCAGTGAGTCGCTGATCGAATGCCCGCGATACTGCTCGAAGAACGCGTGAAACGGCGCCTGACCCAACCCCGACACAAAGATCGGCTCGTTATGGTCCAACAGCTGCACATCCAGAAACCGCCCGTCCAGATCCAGCACCACCAGCACATTGATCGGCGCGCCGGAAAAGCCGGGCAGGGGGGCCATCGGCTCGGTCTGGAACACATAGCCCGCATGCGCACCGCCCGAATTGAGCAGCTCATACACCCCATTGTCCGAGATCAGCGCCCCAAGGCTCATCGGTGCGTAAATCTGCCCCGCGATCTCGTCTTCCGACAAAACCTCACCGACCGCGCAAACTGCGCTCACACACCACAAAACCGCGGCAAGAATAAAACGGAATCTTCCCATGACCGCGACCATAAAAGCGCCGCCCGCACAGCCCTATTGGACCTTCGTCCAACAGCCACGCCACCACAGAATCCCCTATGCTCCCCCCATGCGCGCACCACCCCATGTCACCCTGATCTCGCTCGCCCTGCTGATCGCCGCCTGGACGCTGGGCGCTTGGGCGATGAACGACGCCGACATCCTGCCAACCCCATGGGCCGTCTGGCACGAGATCGCCGAGGAAAGCGCCTCCGGAGACCTCTGGTATCACATGGCCAACACCCTGCGCCGCGTCGCTCTGGCCTTCACCCTTGCCATGACAGTCGGCATGGCGCTTGGCCTCGCCATGGGCCGGTCCGAGCGGCTCAACATGTGGCTCGACCCGTGGGTCACCGTCTTCCTGAACCTGCCCGCGCTGGTGATCATCGTGCTCTGCTACCTCTGGATCGGCCTGAACGAGGTCGCGGCCATCATCGCTGTCGCCCTCAACAAGACCGCCATGGTCACCGTCACGATCCGCGAAGGCGTCCGCACCCTCGACCGAGGCGTCCGCGACATGGCACAGGTCTACCGGCTCAGCCCCATGACCCGCCTGCGCCACATCATCTGGCCCCAGCTTGGGCCGTTCGTCGCCACCAGCACCCGCAACGGGCTGGCCGTGATCTGGAAAATCGTGCTGGTGGTCGAGTTCCTCGGCCGCTCCAACGGCGTCGGCTTCCAGATCCACCTCTATTTTCAGCTCTTCGACACCGCGACCGTCATGGCCTACGCGCTGGCCTTCACCGGAGTGATGCTGAGCATCGAATACGGCCTCGTCCAGCAATGGGAGAGGCGGTCAAGCGCGTGGCGTCGCGCCTAGGGAGTTGCAAACAGCCTTAGCTATTGAGGTTTTTTTTTCTTTAACTGCGTCGGTCAATTTGGATTCTAGGCGATCCAAATTTCTTATCAAAGTGGCTGCAACGAGGTTCTTGCGATCATCGTTTGAGATATCGGATAGTTCGGCTAGCAAACCATCAACGTCTTCTGTATTTATTTCTAGCCAACTCTCGCGTGATCCGAAGCCCGAGATTGCCAGCATGTTCACCGCTTGATTTAGCTTTCTGCTAAGCCGAATGCCCGATGACACTATGGCTTCACGAGTTTGTCCATTTCGGTCGAATTGCCAATCAGATACGTCAGTCGAAAAATCGGCAATTCGATTGAGTTCGTCGCGAACAGGAAGTTCGATCGACCTATGAAATTCATCAACTTTTTTGCTGCGTTTAACTTCTCTTCTAACTAAAATATGGTCAATTGCGAGCGCTACAAGGCCCAAATACGCGCCCAGTGTAGTCGCAACATCAAACCAATCGGTGACGTTTTGAGCGCCACCGGTCAGTTTGCTTTCTCCAAGCCTTGCCTGTGTAGCAGGAGTCTTTGTATTCCTGTCTCAAAGTCTTCCCGCAATACATCAGGCAGCTTTGAGAGGCGATACTTCAAACGCAGCTTCTCAACTCCCATATGACTAAGAGAGCCAGCGAGGAAGCCCTGCACGAAGGATGGTGTGATGGTGTCTAAGTTTGTTGGCGCAACTATGTCCACCGGTTCATCGAAGGAATCCAACGAATCCAAGTCGAACAGCTCGCGTGCCGACAAGCCACGAGGGTGACCTGTCAACATCGTCACTTCGTTACGCGTCAGACGGCTGAGATCAATCTGGGTCATCGCTAGCACGCTCCAAGAATCCTCGATCCAATGTAAAGCCCATGGTTACTAGTGTACCACAGAACTGGTTTGCAAGATCTTTCACTGTGTATGGGAGAGGTGGATGTTCCTTACGGTTGTGCTCGTTAAGCCATATGTTAAATCGTTCCCCCGGTGCCGGAAACGCCGCCTCCGCATGTTCGTGAGCTATATGTAGGCAAGTCCTACCAGAAACAATACAAAGGCTTGCGTCGTTATTCTGAGCCTCAAGCGAGGCAAGATCACTGAATAGACAGATGATGTCACGGAAGCCTGTTCCTCCTCGACCCTCGGCGGCAGCACTGTGGTCTCGAGTAACAGTATCTTGAAGAGCATAAACAGTGCGGAGGTGTTGCTCTGCGAACTTATGATTCGGCATACTTGTGGCGTGCATTCTAACGTACTTTTCCATTTCCTGAATGATCACGGAAGGTGCATCTTGTATCGTGTCTGAAATCGACGATCCTATGCTGAGGAATGCTAGTTGAAATCTGAATAACGGACCGTTCGGTCCCTCCCTCTTCGCCATGAAGCCCGTGAGCAGCCAATCGCCATCGTTCTCGTACTCGCGTCTGCTGTGTCGCTCAGCATTGTCTAGAGTTTCTCCAACAATTTTCTTAACGCTCCGCCGTCCTTGTGTAGTCAGTTCGTGATCAATGCACTCGCCGAGCCATTCATTTAACGCGTCACACAACTCACCCCCAACTTTCTCCGCCGCTTGCGGGTCTATGTGCTGAGTTAGTGATGTTGAAGAACCTGCACGACGGCGAGTTCTAAGCGGAAAAGACCAAATATCTTTCTCATGGGAGTGTTCGGCTTCCACAGAGAACCGGAGCAATTGCTTGAGGCCAAGCGAAGAGATTACTTTTGTTATTGAATTGCTTATTTCGCCACCTGAAAACACAGGAGCCATATCACTTCTAGCGGCTGCCAAAACAAGCCAGGCACCGATATCAAGGCATATTTCGTCGATAAAGTTTATTTTGGAGGACAGAAACTTGGCCTCAGCCCTGCAAATCAGAACTAGATTTTCCAAGGTTTTTTCCGGATTGCTAAGAAAACAGAAATTTTCGACATTGATCTCATCTGTCTCACGAGATTTAATGCGCTTGTAAATAGGAGTCCATTCGGTCCGCCTTTCTGGGTATAATCCATCTAGTAAAATGGATCTTTTCATCTTTGCCATTAAAGCTGAAGGTGGAAATGAGTCAAAAGTGACTTTTCCCCGTATGCGCCCTTTAGCTCTCAAGATTATTCTTCTTGCAAGCCGTGAAACATGTTTGTTCTCTGATCTAATTGCTTTTTTGATTATCTTGTTTGTGGTCTCGGGTAATTTTCGTCTATTTCGCTTGCGGTAGACATAGGCGGAAGATCGTGCAGTTTTGAGAGCTTTTCTTATGCGTCCCTCTTGCCATGCGTCTGAAGCTTCCGACTCAATTATGGCTAAGACTTCATTGGGAATGTAATCCTGCAATTTTGTTATGCCTTCTAAACCTCGGGTTGAGTGTTTTGTTAGTATAAGGCTGCTTTGTGCACAACTACATCTGGTGTTGGCTCGCGGGATAGTTGAAAGAGACAAGCATTGGAGGTTTTACTCTCAAGCACGTGTCCCCCATGACCTTCCCCCAAACCCATGCTACACCGCCCTCCAAACCACACCAAAGGGCACTCCCATGGCCAAGACCCCGACCGGCAAGACCCCAACCGGCAAGACACCAGACGGCAAGAACACCTCCGGGCGCGGACAGCGTGACCTCAAGGTCAAGGTAAAATCCGCGCGGGGCCGTAAACTGTCCTCGACCCGTTGGCTCCAGCGGCAGTTGAACGACCCTTACGTCAAGCGCGCCACCGCCGAAGGTTACCGGGGCCGTGCCGCCTACAAGATTCTCGAACTGGATGAAAAGTACCGCTTCCTCGTCCCCGGCGCCCGCGTCGTCGATCTGGGCTGTGCCCCCGGTGGCTGGTGTCAGGTCGCCGTCAAACGGGTGAACGCGCTTGGCGAACGGCAGGGCAAAAAGATCGGCACCGTCCTCGGCATCGACCTGCAAGAGATGGAGCCGATTGCCGGTTGCGAATTGCACCAGCTCGATTTCCTCGATGAAGGTGCGGATGATCAGGTCAAGGACTGGTTGGGGGGTAAGGCCGATGTCGTCATGTCCGACATGGCCGCCTCATCCTCGGGCCACAAACAGACCGACCACCTGCGCATCATCCACCTGTGCGAAACCGCCGCCCATTTCGCCTTCGACGTTCTCGAAGAGGGCGGCACCTTCGTCGCCAAGGTTCTGGCCGGCGGGGCAGAGGGCAGTTTGCAGCAGCTTCTCAAGCAGCGCTTCACCAAGGTGGTGAACGTGAAGCCGCCCGCGTCCCGGTCCGACAGTTCCGAAAAATTCGTCGTCGCGACCGGGTTCAAAGGCTGAACCGTACGGTTCACCGCAGTTTTGTGGTTCAACCGTACGAAACGGGTCCAACCGTACAGATGAACCGTACGGAAGGGCCTCTACCGTACGGATGAATTGTACGGATCGCGGGGTCGAAGCGTACGGATTGCCCGTTCCCGAAGCGCCAGCGCGATGTCCGGGCGCTGCATTTCCGGTGCCGGATAGGCCCGTCCAGACCCCGTCTGAAGCTGTTCCTGACGGTGCAATTCAAACAGTTTTGCCCGACGTTGATCGGTGTGACCTGCGTTCTGCAGGTCAGGATAATGTCGCATAAAGCCTCCCCAGGCGGTCTGACATGGAGCGCTAATGCACTGAAATTGTGGTCTTATTGCGACGGTTTGTTGGCGGTCTCGCCACGAAACGCCCGCGGCGCTGCGCCGAACCTTTGCCGAAACGCCCGCGTCAGCGCCGTGGGGTCTTCATACCCACACCGCACCGCAATCTCCGCAATGCTCGCCGTAGACCCCTCCACCAACGCTTTCGCCACACTCAACCGAATATGCCGATACAACCGCCCCGGCGTCATCCCCAACACCGCCTGACAGCGCCGTGTGAGGGTGCGCGGGCTGGTGTTCAGGCGTGTGGAAAGGTCATGTATATCAATCGGTTGCTCTATGTTCTCGCGCATGATCCGCGTCGCGCGGGTCAGCAGCGGATCCCGGATTGACGGCAGCGCATCGCTCCGCACCGGCGGCGTAAAGAGCGCATCCACATCCAAAGCCACCGCCGCCCCCACATCCCGCGCGATCAGATGACGGCTCAGCCCCAACGTCGCCGAAGCGCCGGCACAGGTCAGCACATCGCCATCCTCGACCCAGAGCGCCTGTTCGACGTCAACATCCAGAAAACGCTCGGAAAAAGCGTCGAGCAGATCCCAATGCACCGTCGCCCGCCGCCCCGCAAGCAACCCCGCCGACGCCATCAGCCAAGCCCCCGCATCCAGCCCGAACATCGCGCCACAGCGCCGGTCTGCCTGCTGTAAAGCGCGCCGCGTTGCGGGTGTGTCATTTGTAAGATGTCCATAACTTGCAATGACATAGAGCCGGTCCACGCGTGTCAGATCACTGATTTTGCCATTTGGTAAAACCGCCATTCCAGAGCTTGACCGCACCGCATCACCATCCAAGCTGTAGAACGCCCATGAATAAACCGGCGCGTCAGCAAAGCTATTGGCCGCCCGCAAGGGTTCAAGCGCGTTGGACAGGCACAGGTTGGAAAACCGGTCGATCAGCAGGAACCCGATTTTCAACCGCGCGGCAGAGGAATCTGGCGGGTTTTGCATGAAGCTGACCGTATCCGCATGGTTGATGGAAAATCCAGTGCCAAACTCCAGCCAAACACGAGGGAGGATCACCATGCCGCTAGCCATGACACAAGAGGTCTTCATCACCTGCGCCGTCACCGGATCGGGCGGCACGCAGGATCGAAGCCCGCATGTGCCCCGGTCTCCGAAAGAGATCGCCGAGAGTGCCATTGCGGCAGCGAAGGCGGGTGCGGCAATTGTCCATTGTCATGTCCGCGACCCCGAGACCGGAGCGCCCTCGCGGAAGGTTGAGTATTATCGCGAGGTGACAGATCGCATTCGTGAGGCGGATGTAGACGTGGTGCTGAACCTTACCGCGGGGATGGGCGGCGACATCACATTCGGCTCCACTGACGCGCCATTGCCGGTCAATCCAAATGGCACCGACATGGTGGGCGCAGAAGAACGCGTGGCGCACATCGCGGAATGCCTGCCCGAGATCTGTACCCTCGACTGTGGTACGATGAACTTCGCGGAAGCCGATTATGTGATGACCAACACCCCCGGCATGTTGCGTGCGATGGGCAAGATGATGACTGATCTGGGTGTGAAGCCCGAGATCGAGGCATTCGATACCGGCCATCTGTGGTTTGCAAAGGAACTGGTCAAAGAAGGCATCCTTGAAGATCCGGCTTTGGTCCAGCTTTGTATGGGGGTGCCATGGGGCGCGCCGAACGACCTGAACACGTTTATGGCGATGGTGAACAACGTGCCGGATCATTGGACCTTCAGCGCGTTCTCGCTGGGGCGGAACCAGATGGCCTATGCCGCCGCTGCGGTTCTGGCAGGTGGTCATGTTCGGGTGGGGCTTGAGGACAACCTCTGGCTGGAAAAGGGTGTGCTTGCCACCAACGCGCAATTGGTTGAACGGGCCGTCGGTGTGATCGAAGGCATGGGGGCTCGGATCATGGGGCCGCAGGCCGTAAGGGACAAGCTTGGCCTCACCAAACGCGCGCCTCGAGGCTGAGATGGCGGTTATCTTGTGCTACGGCGACAGCAAAACCCACGGAACAACCCCGTTGGAAAAGCTGGGCGCGTTTGCGCGACATGCGCCGGGCGATCGCTGGCCGGATGTGATGTCCAAGGCGCTGGGTCCAGCCCATCAGGTGATCTCGGAAGGGCTGCCGGGCCGGACAACAGTACATGACGATATCGTGGAAGGCGGAATGCGCAATGGTCTCACCGTGTTGCCTGCAATCTTGCAAAGCCATGCGCCGATTGACCTGATGGTGTTGATGCTTGGGACCAATGACCTCAAGCATCGGTTTTCAGTGACCGCTTTCGAAATATCGCGTTCACTGGAACGGATGGTTCTTGCCACACGAGCTGAAGGCGTGGTGAAGGACATTCTTCTGGTGTCACCGGTGCCTGTCCGGGAAGCGGGCGTGTTGAAGGACGTGTTTGCCGGGGCCGGAGACCGGCAGCACGGCTTGACCGCATTTATCGCCGCGGCGGCAGCGCGGCAGGGTGTCGGGTTTTTCGATGCGGGATCAGTGGTCACCGTGTCGCCCGATGACGGCGTTCATTGGGATGCGGCCGCACACCATGCGATGGGAGCGGCGATGGCCCAAGCCGTGGCGGCGCGGCTATGAGGCATGTCGTCATCACCGGCGGAGCATCGGGCCTTGGTCGGGTCATGGCCGAACGGTTCCTTTCCGAAGGTGACCGGGTTGCGATCTGTGATGCCGATCCGCACGCAGTTTTGGAATTCGCCGGGGCGCATCCCGACCAGATCGCCTGCGTGGCTGACGTAACTGATGAGGCGCAGATGCAAACGTTCTTCGATCAGATCGACGCGGGCTGGGTCCGCGTGGATGTCGTCTGCGCCAATGCCGGAATTGGCGGGCCTGCCGGACGGATCGAAGACCTGAGCCTTGCCGACTGGAACCGCTGTATCGAGGTGAACCTGTCGGGCACTTTCCTCATATGTCGTTGGGCCGCGCGTCGGATGCGGGCGGCGGGGCAGGGGCTGATTGTCTTGACCTCCTCGACCGCCGGGCAGTTCGGCTATCCGCTGCGATCTCCCTACGCAACGGCGAAATGGGGCATTGTCGGCCTGACCAAGACCCTAGCGATGGAGCTTGGTCCAGCTGGCGTGCGCGTCAACGCGATCTGCCCGGGTGCGGTCGAAGGCGACCGGATGGACCGGGTGGTGGCGATGGAAGCCGCAGCTTCGGGAAAGAGCCATGATGAAGTGCGCGCGCTTTACGTCAAAGGCGTATCACTGCGCTCTTGGGTGACGGCAGAGGATGTGGCGGACACGGTGTCGTGGCTGGCCTCGCCGCAAGCGAAACGGATTTCAGGCCAGATCCTGGCCATCGACGGACATACGGAGACTTTGACACCATGACCAAAATAGCGGCCATCATCGGCGGTGGCGTGATTGGCGGCGGCTGGGCCGCGCGATTTGCCCTGATGGGGTGGGAGGTGCGTGTCTTTGACCCGGACCCCGAGGCGGAACGCAAGATTGGTGAGGTGATGGGCAACGCCGCGCGGGTTTTGCCGATGCTCTATGAGGCGCCGATGCCCACGCGTGGGGCGATCACTTATTTTGGGTCAGTGGCCGAGGCGGTGACGGGTGCCGACTGGATACAGGAAAGCGTGCCAGAGCGGCTCGACATCAAGCACCGGGTGATTGCTGAAATTCAGGCGGCCTGTCCGGCTGAGGCTGTGCTGGCTTCTTCGACCTCCGGCTTCAAACCGTCTGAGTTGCAAGAGGGGGCCGCGCGCCCCGGCCAGATCATGGTGGCGCATCCGTTCAATCCGGTCTACCTGCTGCCGTTGATCGAACTGGTGCCCAGTGCTGCGTCGGATGCCCAGATTGTCGACCGCGCCAAGGACATACTGACACAGATTGGCATGTATCCTTTGCACGTCCGGGCCGAGATCGATGCCCATATCGCCGATCGGTTCCTCGAGGCGGTCTGGCGCGAGGCGCTTTGGTTGGTCAAAGACGGCATCGCCACTACCGAAGAGATCGACAACGCGATCCGCTACGGGTTCGGTCTGCGATGGGCGCAGATGGGTTTGTTTGAGACCTATCGCGTGGCGGGTGGCGAAGCTGGGATGCGGCATTTCATGGCGCAGTTCGGGCCGTGCTTGCAATGGCCGTGGACCAAACTGACCGATGTGCCCGAATTCACGGATGAGCTGGTCGACCTGATCGCAGGCCAGTCCGACGCGCAGTCGGGGCATATGGGCATCCGCGATCTGGAGCGTCTCAGGGACAACAACCTTGTCGCCATCCTGCGTGCGTTGAAGCAGCAGGGGGCTGCGGCAGGCAAGCTGATCCTCGACCACGACACTGCGTTGCGGGGGCCGTTGGGCGACGGTGTTCCGTTGGTTACGGTACGCCGCGTGGTGCCTGTCGACTGGACCGACATCAACGGCCACATGAACGAAGGCCGCTATGGCCAGTTGTTCAGCGATGCGTCCGAAGAACTGATGACCCATATCGGCGCGGATCGGGACTATATCGCGGCGGGCAACAGCTATTTCACCGCTGAGACAAGCATCAAGTACCTCAATGAGACCCATGCAGGCGAAGACATCTATGTCACCACGCGGGTGATGATCGGGCAGGGGAAAAAGCTCAAGCTGTGGCACCAGATGCACCGGGCGTCAGACGAGGCTGTCTTGGCGACGTGCGACCAGTTCCTGCTTCACGTGTCGCTTGAGACCCGCCGTTCCTGTCCGCCGCTGCCGCAGGTGTTGGAGGCGGTGGAGCGGCTAGCGGCATCGCATGCAGAGGTGTCTCAATGAACTTCGGACTGAGCGATGAACAGGAGATGATCGTCTCCACTGTGCGCGACTTTGTCGAACGCGAGATCTATCCGCATGAGATCGAGGTGGAACGAACGGGTGAGGTGCCGCATGACGTGGCGCAGGAGATCAAGCGCAAGGTGATCGACCTTGGGTTCTATGCCTGCAACTTTCCCGAAGAGGTGGGCGGCGCGGGCCTTGGCCATCTTGATTTCGCGCTCGTCGAACGGGAACTGGGGCGCGGGTCCATGGCACTTACGCATTTCTTTGGGCGGCCACAGAACATCCTGATGGCCTGCGAGGGCGACCAGAAAGAACGCTACCTTCTGCCTGCTGTGCGCGGCGAAAGGATGGACGCGCTGGCCATGACAGAACCCGAGGCCGGATCGGATGTGCGCGGCATGGCCTGCACCGCCCGGCGCGATGGCGGCGATTGGGTGGTCAATGGGACCAAACATTTCATCTCAGGCGCGGATCACGCGGATTTCTTCATCGTCTTCGTGGCGACCGGAGTTGATGAGACCCCGAAGGGACCGAAGAAGCGGATCACCTGTTTCCTTGTTGATCGTGGTCATCCCGGGTTCACCGTGCGGGACGGGTACAAATCCGTCAGCCACCGCGGCTACAAGAATTGCATTCTGGAATTCGACGATTGCCGCTTGAGCGATGCGCAAGTGCTGGGCGCGGTGGATGGCGGGTTCGAAGTGATGAACACATGGCTTTATGCCACGCGGATCACGGTCGCCACCATGTCGGTCGGGCGCGCGCGGCGCGTCTTCGACCATGCGCTGTCCTACGCCGCCGAGCGCAAACAGTTCGGCCAGCAGATCGGCAAGTTCCAGGGGGTCAGCTTTCAGATCGCTGACATGATCACCGAAATCGACGCGGCCGATTGGCTGACGCTGTCCGCGGCTTGGCGTTTGGATCAGGGCCTGCCGGCAAATCGTGAAATCGCCAGCGCAAAACTCTATGCAAGCGAGATGCTCGCGCGGGTTACGGATGCGACGTTACAAATCCATGGCGGCATGGGGTTGATGGACGATTACCCCATTGAGCGTTTCTGGCGCGATGCGCGCGTGGAGCGTATTTGGGACGGCACGTCTGAAATCCAACGCCACATCATCAGCCGTGATCTGCTGCGGCCTTTGGGTGCGTAACGCCATGTTTCTTTGGGCCCAAAATACCTCGGGGTCTGGGGCAGAGCCCCAGCCGTTTCCGTACCCGGAAACGCCACGACGGGTTTACGCCTCATGATGGGTAACCTGAACCGTCTGTTTCGTCCGGATTCCGTTGCCGTGATCGGCGGCGGTGCGTGGTGCCGGTCGGTCATTGGCGCTCTTGATAGGATCGGGTTCGAAGGCCCGGTCTGGCATGTGCACCCAAATGCCGAAGGTGCGATCCGAAGTATTGCGGATTTACCAGCGGCACCGGACGCCTGTTTTATCGGGGTGAATCGCACCGCCACCATCGACTGCCTGCGTGATCTGTCCGCCAAGGGGGCCGGTGGGGCAGTGTGTTTCGCCAGTGGCTTTGCCGAAACGGGCGACGGGGCAGAGCTGAACACCGCCTTGCTTTCGGCGGCGGGTGACATGGCGATTGTTGGGCCCAATTGCTACGGCTTCGTCAACGCGCTCGACAAAGTGGCTCTTTGGCCGGATGTGCACGGATTGATCCCCGTCGAAAGCGGTGTAGCGATCCTGACCCAAAGCTCCAATATTGCGTTGAATCTGTCGATGCAGCGGCGCGGCCTGCCCATCGCATTCGTCGGGACAGCAGGAAATCAGGCCCAGATGGGTTTGAGCCAGATCGCGCAAACCCTGATCCAAGACCCAAGGATCACCGCTCTTGGCCTGCATATAGAAGGTGTGGGCGATCTCAAGGCGCTGCAATCTCTGATGCAAGACGCGCACCTTCTTGGCAAACCCGTTATCGCGCTCAAATCCGGGCGTTCCGAGGCCGCACAAACCGCCGCGCTGTCGCACACGGCGTCGCTGTCCGGATCTGATGCCGGGGCCGGTGCCTTGTTCGACCGCTTGGGCATTCTGCGAGTGCGGTCGCTCGATGCGCTGATCGAAGCGCTGAAACACGCACATCTTTATGGGCCAACCACGCCAGGGGCCATTGCGTCTTTGTCCTGCTCTGGTGGCGAGGCGAGCCTGATGGCCGATGGCGGCGATGCTCGCGGGCTGACCTTTGCGCCACTGACCAAGGCACAGGACTGCGCACTTGAAGCGGTGCTCGGCCCGTTGGTCACCCGTGCCAATCCGCTCGACTATCACACCTTCATCTGGAATGACGCGCCCAAGATGGCCGAGGTCTACGCGATCATGGCGTCCGGTCCTGCGGCGCTGACGGTGATTGTCGTGGATTTTCCCAGACAGGATCGGTGCCAGACCGATGCATGGGACTGTGTCGAGGAGGCCGCGATCATGGCGCGCCAGCGAACCGGCAAACGGATCGCGCTTCTCACATCGTTGTCTGAATCCTTACCCGAAGATATGTCCGCGCGGCTTATGCAGGCAGGTATCCTTCCATTGCACGGTATGGATGCCGCGCTTGATGCGTTGGCGGGTCTCTACCAACCACGCCAAACCACCGACACAGACCGTGCGATCCCACAACCCGCGTCGCACACCGACACAACCATGCGTGACGAGGCCGAAGCGAAAGCCATCCTGGCGCTTTGCGGTCTGGACGTACCGCGCCATGCGCTTGCGACGTCATCCGAAGAAGCAGGACGTCTGGCGGAACCCATGCTGCCTGTGGTGCTGAAAGCGCGGGGCGTAGCGCACAAATCGGATGTCGGTGGCGTCATGCTGAACCTGCATAGTGCGGACGCGGTCAGAAAGGCCGCGTCTGCGATGCCATGTGACAACTACTATATGGAAGAGATGATATCTGACGGTGTCGTCGAGATTCTGGTGGGCATCGTCGCCGATCCGGCACATGGCTATGTGCTGACCCTTGGAGCCGGGGGGGTGTTGACCGAGCTGTGGCGAGACACGTGTCATCTGTTGCTTCCTGCCACCAAGACCGAGATCGGTGCCGCGCTGGACGGGTTGCGTATCGCGCCACTGCTTCACGGCTACCGCAGCAAACCAGCCGGCAACCGCGCGGCACTGATTGCGGCGATCATGAGTGTGCAAGACTACGTGGTTGCGCAAGAAGGCCGGGTGGCCGAAATTGAAATCAATCCGCTGATCGTCACCCCGACCCGCGCGGTGGTGGCGGATGCACTGATCCGGGAGGAGCGATGATGGACAGTCCTTTACACGTGACACGGGACGGCCATGTGCTCGAAGTGGTGCTGAACCGTCCTAAGGCCAACGCGATCGACCTGATGACCAGCCGGGCGATGGGCGAGGTGTTCCGCGAGTTCCGCGATGATCCGGACTTGCGTGTGGCGATCATCACTGGGGCAGGGGACAAGTTCTTCTGTCCGGGGTGGGATCTCAAGGCGGCGTCCGAAGGCGATGCTGTGGATGGCGATTACGGGGTTGGCGGCTTTGGTGGTCTGCAGGAATTGCGGGACCTCAATAAGCCGGTGATCGCCGCGGTGAATGGCATCTGCTGCGGTGGCGGTTTGGAGCTGGCGCTGAGTGCCGATATCATCCTTGCCGCCGACCACGCGAGCTTTGCGCTGCCCGAGATCAGGTCTGGCACTGTGGCGGATGCAGCCTCGGTAAAGCTGCCCAAGCGCATTCCCTATCACATCGCGATGGAGATGTTGTTGACCGGTCGCTGGCTTGACGTCGAAGAGGCGGCGCGTTGGGGGTTCGTCAACCATATCCATCCCGCAGCGGAACTCATGATCGAAGCGCGCAAAATGGCAACGCTGTTGGCATCGGGTCCGCCGCTTGTCTACGCCGCCATCAAGGACATCGTACGCGAGTCCGAGGATACGGCGTTTCAGGACATGATGAACCGGATCACCAAACGGCAATTGGCGAGTGTCGATGTGCTGTACGCGTCTGAAGATCAAATGGAGGGCGCGCGCGCGTTCGCTGAAAAGCGCGATCCGGTCTGGAAAGGGCGGTGACTCGCGCGCTGCCCCCAAGGTGACGCAGGGGCATGTGTGGGTAAGCCTGTGGATAAGGTCCGAGGTACGTCACAGGACATGGGGGCAGACGGATGCAAGGCGATTGCACCCCGATATGTTTAGGATTTAAACTTCATAAATTCAGTGAGTTAACGGAATTATGACAAATTTTCCGTTTTCCTGGTTTTTTCCTCTTGCGGACCTTTGGCGTCGACTCTAAATACCCCTTCACCGGCGTTGCTGAGGCGGACGTTGGGACTACGGAAGGGTTAGCGGGCTTTGGTCTGGTTGGTCTGGAAGTTGGATAATTCAGGGGTATATCAGGGCGGGCGCGCCGTTAGTTTAGGGCGCACTGGTCTGGTTGTTTGTCTTCTGGGTTGCTCTTTGACATTGCTAATATCTGAAGAGATATGCGGGCGGTTTGGTTTGTTTCGGCGAACGGACGTCTGTATGTCGCGCTCTTAGGGTGGATGTTTGGTTGTTTGATGTTGTGTGGTCGCAAG
>NZ_JFKD01000115.1 GCF_002115725.1 Marivita cryptomonadis | reverse complement strand
GGTGAGTCGGCCGCGGGAACTGCCCCCGCAGCCGCTCGCAGAACCGTACGTGACACTCTCGCGTCATACGGCTCCCGTTATCCAACCTTGCTGCCCGGTCACTCGCCAGTGATGAAACAGCCGGGGTACCACAGTCCGCATCTTGTCCAGCCATTGGCTAATGCGCCGCTTGCGCCTATGAAGAGCCTTGTATTTTCGTCGGGCCCAGCGTTCAAGCGCGCGGTCAATGTGCTGGAAGATGCCAAGCATGGCTGTCCGATAGAACGAGCCATAGTATTGCGACCACCCCTGTATCACTGGATTGTAGAGCCGAGCCACGTCGACCAGCGTCACGTGGGTTTGGCGATTGAGTCGCCACCTGCGTACCGCTTGCCGCATCCGCTTTAAGGCATCCGCACTCGCTCCCGGAAGGAAGCTCGTGAAGAGCTGGTCTTGTTTGCTGAGCGCCTTCCTCGGCCTAAAGGTGAAGCCGAGGAAGGTAAAGCTCACATGCGGATAACCTGCGCGACG
>NZ_JFKD01000114.1 GCF_002115725.1 Marivita cryptomonadis | reverse complement strand
CGAGTGGCGGCAGGTCTTCCTCCAGCGGGAACAGGACCGGCCCGTCAATCGGATAGTTTTTCACAACCTCGACCTGAAGCGTCACACTGCCCGAGACGTCCATCGTGTGACCGGCGATCTCGCCGTCGCCCTGACCGGCGTGCATGTCACCCATGTAGACTCCCGCACCGGGCACCTTGACCGGGCACACCAGGATCGCACCGGCCCGGACCGCATCGATATCCATGTGACCATCGGTCTTATGCTGGACAAGCTGCTCTTCAGTGATCGCGTAGTCGTGCGGCGCGCCGACCAGGAACGCCCCGAAGTCGCCGGCGTTGTGGCTGTCCGGCATCGCCATCGACGGGCAGGTCCCGAGCTGACCCATGAAGGGGCGCATCCGCACCAGCGTACCGGGCATGTCGGAGGGCGCGTAGGTCAGGATCGAATGCTGGCGGCTCCCATCAGGCAAGGCGGCGTAATGGTTCGCATCGCGCGCCACGGTCTCGGCCGCCTCTTTCGGAAGCGTGAGGCCCACGCTCCGGGTCTCGTCGAAGGTGACGGTGTAGCC
>NZ_JFKD01000113.1 GCF_002115725.1 Marivita cryptomonadis | reverse complement strand
CTCTGATTTGGCAAAATACCGCGACCCCACCCACCGAGTTTCCCGATGAAGCAGATGACCTTCGCCGACGCCGAGTACGCTGGCAAGCGCAAGCAAACCCGCAAGGAGTTGTTCCTGATCGAGATGGATCGGGTGGTGCCGTGGAAGGGCTTGATTGCTTTGATCGAGCCACATTATCCGAAAGGTGAAGGTGGCCGTCCGGCCTACCCGTTGATGGCGATGCTGCGTGTGCATCTGCTGCAGAACTGGTTCGGCTACAGCGATCCAGCGATGGAGGAAGCGCTGTACGAAACCACGATCCTGCGCCAGTTTGCCGGGCTGAACCTGGAGCGCATCCCCGACGAAACCACCATTCTCAACTTCCGCCGCTTGCTGGAGAAACACGAGCTGGCGGCCGGCATCCTCGCTGTCATCAATGGCTATCTGGGCGACCGCGGCCTGTCGCTGCGCCAGGGCACCATCGTCGATGCAACGCTGATCAATGCGCCCAGTTCGACCAAGAACAAGGACGGCAAGCGCGACCCGGAAATGCACCAGACCAAGAAGGGAAACCAGTATT
>NZ_JFKD01000112.1 GCF_002115725.1 Marivita cryptomonadis | reverse complement strand
CCGCCCGTCCAAGACGTGCCGTGCTGGCACGGTCCCAGTCATTGGCCTGTTCACACGCTGACCGCCATGCCGCGATCTGCGCCGGATAAAGCCCACGCTTGCGGCAGTATTCAGCCAAATCGGCCTCATTGAGAGCCGCCGTTTCCAGCACCGCTGCGAACTTGTCACGTGACGACCAGCCCTCGGGCCCAGCGTCAGCGTCAGGCAGAAGCTGCCCCTTGCCGCGCGCATCCGCACGCCACTTGTGCAGCGTTGCCTCGGAGATCCCTTCCTCCTGCGACAACTGCCGAATGGCTATGTTGTTCGGCGGAAGCATCCGCTTCAGCACAGCCGATCTTCGTTCCAGTGAATATCCCAAATCATCGTCCTATCCCGCCCACCTGAGAAATAGAGGAAAAGTAGAGCAGCGGACAACTTCCATGACACAGGGGGGGGTGTCTTAGCCACGAAGTAAGTGCCAACTGTTGATTGTCACTGAGAACTGACCCGGTAGCCGCATAAATTGTCACTGAGAACTGACCCATGTGAACACACTGCCCCGACATTTTTGGTTGGGGGG
>NZ_JFKD01000111.1 GCF_002115725.1 Marivita cryptomonadis | reverse complement strand
GTTCCAGACTGTGTTCACTGACCGCGCCATGCGGTGAAGCTGGGCGGCGTGATTGTCCTTCACTCGGACGCGGAGGGTTTTGGTCTTTTTCATTAAATGATATACATAGATTGAGTGAATCGGACATTCAAGAGATTGGTCTATGGAGATTCGCAAGGGTCGGCATGTCGTCTATGCGATGCATGTGCATCTGGTATTCGTGACGAAGTATCGGCGCGCAGTGTTTTCTTCCGAGCATTCGGATTTCCTCGAAGGTGTCTTCCGGTCGGTCTGCGCCGACTTCGAGGCCGAACTGGTCGAGTTCAACGGCGAGGAAGATCACGTTCATCTGCTGGTCCACTACCCCCCGAAGGTCGCGATTTCTAAACTGGTGAACAGTCTCAAGGGTGTTTCCAGCCGCCGCCTTGCGAAAAAGTATGGGCGGCTACACCGCTACTTCTGGAAGGGTGTCCTGTGGTCGCCCTCCTACTTCGCGGGCTCTGTCGGGGGCGCTCCGATCAGTGTGCTTCGACAGTATATCGAGCAGCAGACGCGCCCGCTATAACCCCGCCCTGAACGGCGGGGCCTGCGAGCGGGATCGCATGGGTCA
>NZ_JFKD01000110.1 GCF_002115725.1 Marivita cryptomonadis | reverse complement strand
TTATACCAGGGCACTTTGATAGTCCTCATGCACAAACTTTGATAAAGCTTGGCGAGAACGCCTAAACAGCTGCCAAGCTCCTCTGGATCAGGTGATGGCACTCTAATCAGCGATCACTATCAGAGGGGTGGCTAGAAAATTACAATTTCGTAAGAAACCCTGGGGGGATAGTCGAAATAGAAAGCTTTCAGGCGAAACGCAGGGATTTAGTGAAAAAGATTCTGGAAGCCCTGCAACGGTGGAAATACCTGATAACAGAATTGTAATCACCCCGTCACCGACTCGTTATCTTTGATCTGCAAATATGACCCAGGCGCTATTCTAAGTGCTCCACCGGGCCAAAACAACAGACTATACCCGCGTAGGTAAATCATAATAAAAACTGCCGTAATCAAAGGAGCATCGCATGAGACACAAAGTAACTTTGTATTTGGCTGCGGTTTCAGCTTTTTCTGGAAGCTATGCCCTCACGGCACAAGCGGAAGGTAAACCAGAAGGTTTTATTGAAGGTAGCAGCCTTACTGTTCTAAACCGCAACTTCTATTTCAATCGTGATAATCGTGATGCATCTGCGCCGACTTTCAACAGCGGCAAAGGCAATACCAACGGTTATTCCGAAGCTTGGGCACATGCGATAATCACTAAATTCAACTCTGGTTTTACGCAGGGCACTGTGGGC
>NZ_JFKD01000011.1 GCF_002115725.1 Marivita cryptomonadis | reverse complement strand
AGCCTCAAAGGCTGCAGAATAGGCGTGTCCAGATCGCCTCACGACCCACCCGCACCGGATGTACAAGTCCCGTGGAGAAGGTGTTCAAGTGGCCATGGAATGAGCGTTCAAGTGTTCATGGAACAGGTGTTCAAATGCACGTGGAATACGCACCGGCCGCCCGGCGACACAGCCGCGGCTGGTGGCGGGCCTGATGTATCTTCAACATCTGCATCGCCTGTCCGATGAAGCCGTTGTCGCCCGCTGGGTTGAGAACCCATACTTTCAGCATTTCACGGGGGAGATCTTCTTCCAGCATCAGCCCCCGATCCACCCGTCTTCCCTCAGCCGATGGCGCGACCGGATCGGCGATGAAGGGGCCGAGTGGCTGCTGACGAAAACCATCGAGGCCGGGCGCTCAAGCGGCGTTGTGGACGATGACAGTCTGTCGCGCGTGTCCGTTGATACAACCGTCATGGAAAAGAACATCGCCTATCCCACCGACGCGCGGCTCTACGAGAAAGCACGCGCCAAGATCGTTGCCCTGGCTCAAGAGGCCGGGGTTCAACTGCGCCAGACCTATGCGCGCAAGGCGCCACTACTGGCGGCGCAGGTTGGTCGCTATGCCCACGCGCGACAGTTCAAACGCATGCGCAAGGCCCTGCGAACATTGAAGGGGTACACCGGACGGGTCATGCGCGACCTGCGGCGTCAGATTGATCTCATCCCGCCGGGCACCTTACGGGAAACGGTCCTCGACACCCTGGTGCTGGTCTCGCGCTTGTTGCACCAAGCCCCCAGAGGCGGTGGAAAAATCTATGCGCTGCATGAACCCGACGTCGATTGCATCTCCAAGGGCAAGGCCCGGGTCCGCTATGAGTTCGGCACCAAGGTCAGCATCGCCACGACAATCGACGAGGGCTTTGTCGTCAGCATACGGGCGCTGCCCGGCAACCCATATGATGGCCACACTCTGGTCGAGGCTTTGGAGCAAGTGGAAATCCTGACGGACCAACGGCCTGAACTGGCTGTTGTCGACCGCGGCTATCGTGGCCACGGCGTGGAAACCACCCGCGTCCTGATCTCAGGGTCCAAACGCGGCCTCACACCCGCGCTGAAAAAGCTCCTGCGACGACGCAGTGCCATCGAACCCGAGATCGGACACATGAAAACAGACGGTCGCCTTGCCAGATGCCCCCTCAAGGGGCTCCGCGGCGATGCCATCTTTGCTGTCCTCTGCGGCTGCGGCCACAATCTCCGCAAGATCCTGAACCACATCAGGAAGCTTTTGAGCCTACTGCTCGCCATGATCACCAAAGCTATAGCAGCAGCGGCAATCGCCCGAACTGAAAATAAACGTCCCCATCCAATCGCTGCGGCCTGAAACGCGTTGTTCAAGTTTGATGGGGTGGATGCTCCCTCCCACAACGGCATCACAATGTGCCAGACTGGCTTTGTTGGAAGTCAGTACAATTGAAAGGAAGCATCCATGTCAGAGATTAGCATTCTGGCCATCGACCTTGCAAAGCACTCGTTTCAGGTCTGTGCGACAACGGCGGAAGGCGTCATTGTCTTCAATCGCAAATACTCGCGCGGAAAGCTGAGCCAGCTGTTGTCGGAACACCCCAAATGCCTTGTTGCAATGGAGGCTTGCGCGACCAGCCATTGGTGGGGGCGTCATGCGCAGGAGATCGGACACGATGTAAAGCTGATCCCGCCGATCTATGTGAAACCGTTCGTGAAGCGCTCTGCCAAGAATGACGCCAATGACGCTGCTGCGATTGCAACGGCGGTACGTCAACCCGGCATGCGGTTTGTGCAGGTCAAAAGCCAAGAGCAGCAGACCCACGCCATGCTCTTTCGCACGCATCAGACCTTAACCCGACAGAGGGCAACACTGATCACAACATTGCGTGGGCACTTTGCAGAGCACGGGATCATTGTCGCTAAGGGAGACGCGGCACTGATGGCCTATGAAGACACAATGGAAGCCCAAGACGGCACTATGCCGGATTTGGTGCGCGAAACCGCGCGCCTGTACTATCACCACATGGCTCAGCTCGCGCAGACCATCTCTACCTTGGAAAACCAAATGACAGCGGCAGCGAAAGAGGATCACGATATCCAGCGCCTTCGCACCATGCCGGGTGTGGGCCCGATCACAGCAGCCGCGTTCCTTGCGTTTGCGCCACCCATGGAAAGCTTCAAGCGCGGGCGCGACTTTGCCGCCTGGCTCGGTTTGGTACCGAAACAGCTCTCGACAGGAGGTAAAACCAAACTCGGGCGGATCAGCAAGATGGGTCAATCTGATCTCAGGCGATTGTTGATCACTGGTGCCACTGTTTGCATCCGGTGGGCGCGGTGGAAAGGAGTCAGAACGGACAGTTGGCTAGGCCGTTTGCTTGAGCGCAAACAGGGAACACTAGCTGCCGTCGCTCTGGCCAACAAAATGGCCCGCATTCTTTGGGCTATGGTCACAAAGAAACAGGATTATCGCGGTGGTTTGGTTGAGTATGCCTGACATCGCAAGGAGGTTCGGATTGGTCAGCGTCAGCTGATCCGCTCCGGAAAGTAAGGAGATCAAAGGACAATTATGGGCAAAAGCATCGGCTGATCCGCAACGGGAAAACCATATAGTAGTCAAGGACATCAATAGTCCTCAAGATCGATTTGGACCCGTGGCGATCGAACTCCATAACGGCCCGTGGCGATCAGAGCCACACCTCATGAGGCCTGACACACGACCGATACCGATAAACTTGATCCAAAAAATGTCCCGAAATCACCTTGCGAAACCGGGAGCATCCACACACGACTAATGACATACCCGGCCGACGACAAACAGTTTTGCCTCCGGAAATCGGGTTTCCATCTCGGACACCGTCCAGATAATCATCGGGGACCTCGTCAATCTGCTATTCGCAGTCGACGACTTGCGAAAACGCAGGGCGGGGCCCGGGCGAGAGGAAATGGTGGCTGCTGAAATGGTATGGGTGCCGCGCTTACATATTCTGGTTCGATATTCTTTTTCAGATAAGCCCTTGGCTTTGCTCCGCGGTCCCCGTTTGCGATCTGCTGCACCTGCCTGTCCAAAAGGTTTGGGGATTCTTCAGTTATGTCGTCCTCGGCAATCGCGCTACGTCCGAATAGGATCCTATCAGCGGCGCGAAGATCGTCGAGGAGCGTGCATTCATCTTGGACCACCCGGTCCTGTCTCGTGCCGCAAGCCTGTGGATCTGCCAGACGGTCAAGGGCATGAATATCCTCAAGGAGCGGTGAGTCGTCAGTATAACCGTCGTCGAAAACATGATCCTGCCGCATCAGGTGCTCCTTCTGGTCCTTGATCAGGATGGTACGAAGCCATGAAAAAATGAAACCGGACCCTCCTTTTCAGGCCTTCATCGGTGGATCTGAGAAACCTATGCCTGAAATTCAGAGGCGTTATGAATTGCTGATGCGGTTATTGATAGACGAAGATGCGTATGTCGTTCGCGGGGCGATAATTCGCGGTTTGCCGATACATGAACTTAAAGGGGAAATGCATCAAATTCCCAGCGCCCCTGATAGATGTGGATAACCGCTTGCCAGGAGGCTCTCTGCCGCACATTTCTTCTTCAAAGGGAGTGGGACAGATGCGGGCATATACCGTTCGGTACAGCGATGAAGCGGCAAGCGCTGTTGAAGGGCGTGCGCGTCGGCTTGGCTACAAGAAGGCGAGTGTTTTTCTCCGGGACGCCGGTCTTGGGCACCTTGGTCGCGACGCTGCGGATGGACTGCCCGGCTGGTGCCATGACGTAACCTTGAAGCTCAACGCCGTGTTGCATGATCCGGACGGCGAGCGGGTCCGTCTTGATCTGCTGGACGTCGCGCGTCGCATCGAAAAGGGCCTCGAGGCGATCAAGGACGTGGCCGCCGACTCCGACCCGAAATGAACATCAAGCTAACCGAAGCGCCTTTGACCCTGGCCGTCGTCCGGTATCCGCGTAGGGGTGGTGCCTACCTCGGGGGCAGCATACTGGCTGACAGGCCGTCCCGCATGATCCGAGCCTTCGAGGTCCACCACGCCCGCTTTGGCGTGGTGGACGACGCGCCTATGAGGCACCTCACGATATCGGCCCCACGCGGAGTCAAGCTGACCGCACGTGCGTGGCGGGCAACCCTTTCGGCGACGCTGCGCGACCTCGGCACGCCGATGCACCAGCTGGTTTGGGTCGCCTACCGACACCTCCGGGCCGCGACCGACCATGTTCACATGCTGTTCAGCCGCTATACGATCCACGGCGTACCCATCGTTCCGAACATGACCCGCGATTTGTATGAACTCGGAAACCGGCTGTCCCATCGTCTCCGGCTGCCGACGCCGTTTCCCGACATCAAGGGCGGGCCAGTGATGATTGAAGCACCGGTCCGGGCCGCCAAAACTCGCGAGCGCGAAGGCGCCACAGACAAGGGAACGATCGGCTCGCGCATCAACCAGTGTTTGTCGGTCGATCGTCCGGTCACCTATCCAGGTCTCGTGGCATCGGCGGCACGCCATGGTGTAGAGATTCAGAAGCGGAGCTACAGGAATGGGACACAGGGGTTAGCCTATTCTCTTGCTGCGCCGAAACCCACCTTGCTCCGCGACTTTCGGCCCCCAGCATGGCTCCCGGGGGGGCGCATTGGGCTTCAGTTCACGCTGAAGGGAATCCTGCGGCGCCTTGATTTGCTCAGGTACCTGAGCGAGGTGCCGGCTCAGCTCGCGGTAATAAAACTATTCGCAACCGCGTCGGCATCAGCCGGGGCGCAGCTTGACCTGTGGAAGGACATCAATGAGCGACGAGGAACAACAAATCATCAATCTGACTGGCAGCGCCGACGACGCAGTGGAGGCGCTTTGGCAGCTGTTACACAGGCTGAAGGAGATCGCAGACCGACTGGACCCGCTGGCCGAGGAACTGGCGCAGGTCCCCCAAGAGTCGAACCTTCTTCTCAAAAAACTCTTCGAGTACCTGGGGAGCCTCCAGGAGCTGTCCACCGACACGGCGACAAAGGTCGAGTCGATTCAAACGACGATCGCATCGATCAGGTCGGATCAGTCCGCACAGGCCGAGCGGATGGAGCGGATGGAGGAGATGTTGCGCGAGATCAACGTGCCTTTGACGGCCCATATCCGGTAACGTTGGTCGAAACCGTTGGCGTCCTTGCGCGCCTGACACTGGCTTGGGGTGTCACCCTCAGCCTTCGGGTCGAGGGTAGGGGCGGTTTTCTCGTTTCGGCTGGCCCGGTGCCGCTCATGCGGAGCCGGCCAAACGCGCGCGCGGAGATCTTGGCGTCCGGATATCCGGGCCGTATGCATGAACTCGCGGACGCTCTGGGGCTCCGTGTCGATCCGGCTGCCCGTCTGGATGGGCAGCAGGCGATAGCGGGGACCGACGAAAACATTTCGACGGATCGACCAGCGATGGAGGGAGAAAATCAGCCCACGGAACCTCATGACGACGTAGATAGTCCGGGCTTCTGAAGCGTCCCTGCGATTATCGACCAGACTGTAAAGTGCCTGGGGTCGCTCTCCCGTTCCACCTACCGAGGCAATGTCAGCACCCCGCTAAGTGAAGGCAGGCGATCGATCGCGGCTTTTAGCGCGGGAAGGGGAGAATGGTCTCCATATACTGAGTCATGTACGTCCTGACCTTCGTGACCCATGATGTCGCGCGCTACTTTGGCGGGTACCTCCTTGTCGAGATCGAGGACGTGCTGGACGTAATGTCGGGCGCTTTGGAGTGATAAACCGGTGCCTTCGCTGCCCCATATGTCCTTGACAAATTTTTCGACCTTGCGACCGACCCTGCGCCCCATGATGTTAGAGGCCGGTTCCTTGAGGTCAGGGAAAAGACGAACATAACCAGCTTTCCGCGCATCGCGAACAAACTCCATCAGACCCAGATGGATCAGGTCGTCGTGAAGTGGGACCTTTCGCCTCGAAGATGAGTTCTTGATCCGACGGTCGGTGGTGGTGATCACATCAAAATAGGTGATCCCTCCCTCTTCCCTAACGTAGTCCACGCCGATGCCAGCGATTTCCTCGCGCCGCAGGCCGCTATACGCCGCGATCAGGGGAACCCAGTACAGTCCGCTCCTGCGTCGTGCGGCGAGAGGAGGTAGCCAAGGCCCCGGCTCGGGATCGCTCCAATATCGGTGCCTAAAGAAGGTTTCGAGTTCTTCTCGAGTGAAGGTCCGCTTCTTGTCGCGCGCACGCCCCTTTTCCTTGCGCCGCAGGAGGCCGGGATCAAGCCGTGGGTGTAGTTCGAAACCCTCAGACTTGGCCGCCGAAATGAGTGCGCTTGCGTGGTCCACGTATCTGTTAACCGTGCCGACCGCCAAGCCGACCTTTTCCTTCGGGAGACCTTCGGCCTTGGCGAGGACCGATTCTATCGGGAGGGTGTGATCTGACGGCGATTTGCCGAAGGATTTCGGCAACTGAAGAAGGACAGACCTAAGTTTCACGAAATCGGCTTGGAGAAGGGACCGAACATCAGTCTTGCCTGTAACCCGTTGAAGAAGGGTCCCAAAAGCGCGGTACTGGCGCGCCGTCTTTTCTTCCAGTCCGTCATCCGCGTGTTTTTTGAACTGGATCATCCTCTCGATGACTGCGGTGATCGACGGGTCGAGATCGGAAGAGTCTGGTTCATCCGGCAGGATTTCTTGGACCACGATGGGGGTGTCGTGTGGCTGAACATCGGTCACGGCCGAAGCGGCGACGGGATCGGGCGAACGGGGGGATTCTGGTTGCTCAGCGTCTTGCGGGAACGTGCCTTGTACCGGATCGAACCGGTCCATCACGTCAGACGCGAGTGCACGTGCAGGCGGGGTTGTCACCACCGCGTTGGCCGCTCGCTTGCCCTCAATGAACAGCTCGAGCAGCTGGATGGCTTCTCGGTCCCCGTTGATCCGACGCCCGGTGACCTTCTCGAATTCGGCGGCCCTGCGATCTGCGCCGATGTGACCCTGCAACATCGGCCTGTAGTGTCCGTCAAGGATTAGCCGGAGCATGGCCACCTCGGCGCGACTGCGGCCTGCTGCGATCAGCTCCTGCTCAACCTGGTCGGATATTGTCGCGCCGATCCCTTGTTCGGCCAGAATGTCCCAGGCTTCTGTCATGCCGGAGGTGATCTGCCGTTCAATCTTGCAGGGTGGTGCCCCGTAGCGGAACCGCAGGTCTTGTCGCAAATCATGCTCTGCGGTCACATGGGTTCTGACCACGTGTTGCAGGTATTTCCTGGCTTCGTCCAGGGTGATCCGGTCTTGCTCAAGGGACGCCATAAGTGGTTCGCTCTCCGCGCTCAGTACACGGGCTAATATAGTCGCTCGACCCCGGTCTGTGGTGCGCAACGAGACCCTGAGGTCGACGATTCTTGTGGATTGCGGCCGCACCTTGCGTCGCCAGTAATAGACGCCGTCTCGGCAAGTGAGATGGGGGAGAGCGGTCATTTTCGGGCTCCAGATAGGAGACCGACCTAAATACACCGCCGCAGCGGTGTCACAGTCTGGTGTCACAGTAACGGACCCCCGAAGGGGAAAGTTACTGATATCAGACCCTTACGGTAAAATTGGCTCCGGCGGTAGGGATCGAACCTACGACCAATTGATTAACAGTCAACTGCTCTACCGCTGAGCTACGCCGGAACACGAGGCGGGGTTTAGCAACAGTGATCAGGCGCGTCCAGAGGGATTTGTGAAAAAAATGAAATCACCGTCATGTCAGGGAAAAAAGCGCCTCTGCGTGGAGTGATCCTATCGGAGACACAGTGTTTTTCCCATGTAGATCAATGAGATGTGCAAGGACGTTTCGTGTGGCCGCAGGAAGCAGCGCGGCCGGAGTGTCGGTGTAGATGCGCTTGGCAAGGGTGGCGCTCGTGGCGGGGCCGTCCTGTAACGCCTCCAGCACAGCTGCTTCGCGCGACAGTCGGTGGTTGATCAACCAGTCCAGCCGCTCCGCAGGATCGAGGATCGGCGCACCATGCCCAGAATGAAACACGGACCAGTCTTGCGACTGCAATCGCCGACAGGATGCCATGAAGTCTGTCAGGTCCCCATCGGGGGGAGACACCAGAGAGCTGGCCCAGCCCATCACCAGATCGCCGCAGAACAACACGTCGTTCCATGCAAAGCTGAGGTGGTTGCCGAAATGGCCGGGCGTGTGCAAGGCGCGCAGGGTCCATCCGTCGCCCGACACAGTTTCACCATCGGTAAGTAGGATGTCCGGTTGAAAATCCCGATCCACACCTTCACCACCGCCCATCAGGCCGGTCGCCGCGAGTTGCTGCATCACAGCGCTGCGTCCACCTGTGGCGTCCGAGAACGCGTAGATCGGCGCGTTTACTCTGTCCGCAAGAGCGCGGGCCAATGGCGAATGATCAACATGGGCATGAGTAACAAGAATGGCGGAAACACGTTCTGTCCCAATGGATTGAATTAGAGCGTTCAAGTGGTTTTCGTCGGATGGACCAGGATCGATGATCGCCAGATCTCCGTCACCGATCAAATATGTGTTGGTGCCTCGAAAGGTCATGGGCGACGGGTTCGGTGCCAGCACGCGGCGCAGACCGGGGGCAAGCCACTCGGCAATGCCCGGTTCGGGCTGAAAGTCGGGTTGGGGATCGCGCATCATGACCTGACAGCATCAGGGCGCACCGGGAAATGCAATCCCTGTCGCGCCCGGACATTCCGTTTTGCCCACAGCTGGAGTAGCGTCGCAGCATGACATTTGATTGGCTCAAACGCTACATGCCCCGAGGCCTTTACGGGCGCGCCGCGCTGATCCTGCTGCTGCCCGTCGTGGCGCTGCAGCTGGTGGTCTCTGTGGTGTTTGTCCAACGGCATTTCGAAGGCGTCACCGAACAGATGACCCGCGAGATCGCCCGGCAGATCAACACCTCGCTTGATCCGCAATGGGTGGATGATCCGGGGATCGCCAGAGCGCTGCGTCTCGATTTTCTGCCGACGGAACCGGACGCCTTGCCTTCGCAGGATCTGCGGCGGTGGTATGACTTTTCGGGGATCGTGGTGATCCGCACGCTGCGCTCCTATGTCATCGGGTTCGAACGGGCGCATCTGGTCGATGATTGGACGGTTCTGGTCTGGGTGCAACGCGGCGACGATCCTCTGGTTCTGATCGAATTCGACCGAGAACGGGCGTCCGCGTCCAATCCGCACCAGCTTTTGGTGAACATGGTCGTCTTTGGTGCGGTGCTGACTGTCATCGCTTACCTCTACCTGCGCAATCAGTTGCGCCCGATCACCCGCCTCGCCGGAGCCGCAGAAGCGTTCGGGCGTGGACGGCACGTGCCGTATTCACCGTCCGGTGCAGTCGAGGTTCGGGCGGCGGGGCATGCGTTTTTAGACATGCGCGCCCGGATCGAACGGCAGATCGAACAGCGCACCATGATGCTATCGGGGATCAGTCACGATCTGCGCACGCCGCTCACTCGTTTGCGGCTGGCGGTGTCGATGCTCGATGACGAAGATCGCGAGCCGCTGGAGCGCGATATCGACGACATGCAGCGCTTGATTGACGCGTTTCTGGATTTCGCGCGCGGCAATGCCGACAGCGCCCAGCCCGAACCCACTGACATTCCTGATTTTGTTCAGCAAGTCGTCGAGGATTGCGCGCGCAGTGGTGTTCCGGTGACATTGGTCGAGGCGACGGGAACCGGGCAGGTGATGCTGCGTCAGATGGCGATCCGGCGTGCGGTGGAAAACCTCATTAATAATGCCGAGCGTTATGGGTCGCGTTGCGAAGTGTCCGTGGCCTTGACCGACAAGTCTTTGCGCATCCGGATCGAAGATGATGGTCCCGGTATCGCCACCGACCAGCGCGATGTGGCGCTGCGCCCCTTCGTACGGCTGGACCCGGCGCGCAATCAGGACAAGGGGTCAGGTGTCGGGCTGGGTCTGGCAATCGCCGCTGACATTGCGCGTGCGCATGGTGGTGTTCTGCGTTTGGGCGAAAGCGAGACGATGGGCGGCTTGCGGGCGGATATCGTCATCGGTCGGTGAAACGGGCCAGAGCAGGCCGGTCTACGACTTTAGTCTCGCCATCAAATTGAGCGGCAGTGACAAAAAAAGTTGAAAAGTTCATCGTTGTTCTGGAATACAGTGGGATACCGTATGCGCAGTTTGCCAGAAACGGACCGAAAAGACGAACACAGGACGCCCCGGAATGCCGGCTTATCAGTATGTTCACGATGTCATGCTTCGCGATTGCGAGCCGTCAGGCATCGTTTTTCTGCCCAGATACTTCGACATGGTTCATACCGTTATCGAAAATTGGCTCGATGAAGCGCTGGATTGGCCAATGAGCCAAATTCAGGGCAGCGACGGTCTGTCCTTGCCCTTTGTCAACATCAGCGCCGAATTCCCCGCGCCCAGCCGTTTGG
Organism: Marivita cryptomonadis; assembly: GCF_002115725.1. Lineage (GTDB taxonomy): Bacteria > Pseudomonadota > Alphaproteobacteria > Rhodobacterales > Rhodobacteraceae > Marivita > Marivita cryptomonadis. The sequence continues at coordinate 166,562 of NZ_JFKD01000011.1, read as the reverse complement.
GGGATCGTCTGACATGGCGCCTGTCGGTGCGTGAACTGCGTCGGAGCAGCATGTGGCTGGAACTGAGCGCCACCACCGGTGCGGAAACCCGTGTCACGATCACCGGCACGCTGGTTTTGTCCGAAGCCGTGGCCTTGCGCACCCGACGGTGGCCGGATGCAATTGCCGAGCGGGTCAAGGACTACCTTGTCGCGCCTGACTCCAAGTCCGGAAAGAAAGTGGCGGAGTGACGGTCAGCTTGCGATTTCGCGGGCGGTACTGTGCAGAAAGTCGATCAGCTTGGTTCTGTCCAGCGGCTTGAGCAGAAGGTCGATCTCGAGTCGTTTCGTCTCTTGCCGCAATGTCGCAGAGCGCTCCGCAGATACGATAGCACAGGGCAGGCGACCCAGTCGGCGTGTCAGTTCTTCGAAAAGCTCTGTGCCGGAAGCGCCGTCGCCCAACTGGTAGTCCAGAAGTAACCCATCCGGGGTAATCTGCAGATCCTCCATCAGGTCCAGCGCGCTTTCCGCGTCTTCACTTTCGATCACGCTCACGCCCCAGCTTTCGATCAGGATCGACATGGCGCGTCGCAGTTGCGGGTCGTTTTCGACCAGCAGAATGATCAACCCGGATTTCAGCAGGCTCATCGCCGATGAATTGCGTGACTTCACTGGCATGTGCAACTGTGCCTGTCGGGCCAGCGGCACGTTCAGCATGAAACACGACCCGCGCCCGGGTTCGGACCACAGCCCCAGCGGATGACCCAGTCTTGCACAGGCACGCTCCACGATGGCCAGCCCAAGGCCCAGCCCGTCATTGTTGCTGGCCTTGGTATCAAGCCTGCGGAACTCTTCGAAAATCGTGTTCTGGTCTTCTTCGGCAATCCCCGGCCCGGTGTCCCAGACCTCGATCCGGACAGAGTCGCCGTTGCGTCGGGCGCCGACGATCACCCGACCTGTATCGGTATAGCGAATGGCATTGGTCAGCAGGTTCTGAACGATCCGACGCAGGTAGGACGGATCGGATTCGACCACGTGCGAGCTGTCGACGATGCGCAGCACCAAACCTTTCTGGGCAGCCAGCATTTCCATCTCGTCGCGAAGGGGATCGAAAATTTCGCGCAGAGCGACCGGACGAATGTCGAAACTCAACCCGTCAGTTTCCAGTTTCGAGATGTTGAGCAATGCGTCGATGATCTGTTCGGCCGCGCCTAACGCGGTCTCGGCCTTGGCCAGCACGGCCTGTTCGTTTGGGGTTTCGATTTTGTCGGACAAGGACGCCATGAACAGTTTGGCCGCCGACAGGGGTTGCAAAAGGTCATGGCTGGCTGCCGCCACAAAGCGCGACTTCGATGCATTGGCCCGTTCTGCAGCACTCAGCGCGTCTTCCAGCTCAAGTGTGCGCTCCATCACGCGCTGTTCGAGGATCTCGTTCAACTCATAGAGCTTTTGCGCCGCCTCGCGTTCGGCCGTCACATCGGTGCACGAGATCACAAACCCCCGATCCGGCATGGCGCGCCCAAAGATGTGCAGAACGATGCTGTCTCCGCGCTGCACCTCAAAGGACACAGGCTGTCGCAGCCCATCTGACGTGGCCCAACGCCGGAACGACGCCCGGTCGATGCCGCGCGTGAACTGGAATGTGTCATCCAGATCATCCAACAGCCCGGTGAATGACGCACCGATCCGCAATCGCCGCGCGGGGATCGACAGCAGGCTGCCCAGTTTTTGGTTCCATCCCACAAGCCGCGCGTTTTCGTCAAAGATGCACACGCCCTGGTTCAGGTGATCCAGCGTCGCGCGGATCATCCGCGTCTGCTTGTCCCGCAGCTTGGCCTGTTCCTGACGTTCCACCCGCATGATGTCGGTAATGTCTGTCTGAAGCACCACGGTGCCGCCATTCGCAGTGCGGTGTTCCGAGACTTGCAGCCAACGATCATGCGTCAGTTGCACGTTGAACATCACCCGCCGGTCCTTGTGGCGCTGACGGCGCATCTTGGCCCAAGTGTTGCGGTCCTGATGATCCGGCAGATGCAGATAGGCAGACCGGCTGACCCGGTCGACATAGCTGTCAAAGGCAAGACCGGGCTTGAGATCATCCGCCGTATCGCGGAAATCCCGGCAAAAGCGCGAGTTGCACATGACAAGGTCGTCATGCGGATCGAAAAGTGCGAAGCCTTCGGAAATGGTCTCGATCGCGTCGGCAAGGTTACGCCGGGCCGCTTCGGTTTCCTGATTGGCACGGGCAAGCTGGCCATTGGCGTCGTGCAGCAGGTCCAGCGTGCGTTCCAGCTCGAGCGTCCGCTCGCGCACACGCTTTTCCAGCAGGGCCGCGCGTTCGAACTGTGCATACGCCGCGCCGGAATGCGACACACCGTATTCGACGCGCCGCATCAGACTGTCAGCGATCTTGAGCAATTTTTCGTTCTGTCGTTCCAGACTGTCTCGGGGATCAATCAGGGACACGGGTCGCCTCACCGCTGGGGGGCGGGTAGATGGCCACACCCGTCAGGGTCTGGTTCACATGCAGCCCACCGATCTGTTCACCATAGGTCGAAAACCCAACGACATGGTGCGCGCTCAGAACATCTGACACCGCCCGGGTTTTCTGCAAACGCCCGGCTTCGATCCGGCGCAAGATACAATCGCAGCCAAGAATGAACTCGGGCTTGTCGTGTTTGCCCAAGTCGCTCAACCCGCGGTCAAGATGGGCGACGATGTCATCATGGGTCGCCAGCGTCAGGACCATGCCTTCGTTGATGGCCGAAAAGAACACCAGATCGTGGTTTTCCTTGACCTGCTGGATGGCACGCACGTGATGGACATCACCCAGCCGCACCACCACCGGGTGTTCGGCAAAGGTGAATTGGTCCAACTGGTGCGAATCCAGCCCAAGAAGTCGCGCGTATTCCAATGCTGCAGGCTCTGCGTTGATTTCATGCACAACGCGATCCTCGGGCGAGGCCGAGGTCACCACCATCCGCTGCTCGGTCGGCACCAGGTGATCCAGGCTGAACACCCGTACGGGGCGGTCACAACGCACCACCACCACGATCGCAGCGTTGCGCATCACTTCGCCATTTCGGGCAAGCCATGTCTGACCGAACCGCGTGCCATCGCCGGAGGAGCCCCCAAACAGCGGCGTCGGCCCAAGGCCTGCCGACAGGAATGCGGTCAACTGCTCTTCCCGAAGGCTTAACCCGTCGACCATGAGGAACGCGAATTCCGACGTCCAGTCAGGGGTTTTCTGCGTCAGCGACAGTCGGGCTTCGATCAATGCATCGGCGACAGATTGCTCTTCGATTTCGTCAAGTTTTTCAATAGAGTATGTGATTGTTTTAAAGTGATTCTTGCGAAACGCTACGGCAATGATCTGATCGTCTTCGTACCCGGCACGGCCAATTTCCCCCGCCGTGGTGCACGCCAAAACATCTGCGCCCCCAAAGAGGTGCGCAGTGGTGGCCACCAGTTCTGCGAAATCCGCCTCCGGAGACACAAACAGACAAACAAGCTCGAAAGGTCCCGGTCCGAGTTGTTTGGCTATTTGGTCTGCGGGGTCGGGATCATCACAGCGCACTTGCGCGACTGCAATGACCTCTTTGGCGGTCTCAGAACGTTCGGCCTCAGGAAATACCCGGCTTCCTTCCACTCTTTGGTTCCCAAGTGTTGGCTATCGGGGATGATAGGAGGATCAGGCGTCGCTTGGCAAGACTCGGTTAAAGCGCGCCTCTTGGGCGATCAGTACAGCTTGAGTCCGGCTGTGCACGCCCAGCTTGCGCATGATCGCTGTGACATGGGCTTTGACGGTGGTCTCGGCTATGGAAAGATCAAAGGCGATCTGCTTGTTCAGCTTGCCTTCGCAGATCAGATTAAGGATGCGCGCCTGCTGATTGGTCAGTGATGCGAGCCGCGACAGGGCCTCTTCGGGCGCGTCGCGATTGTTGTCCTGCCCCTGCGGATCGATATAGCCATCGGGCACAAACGACTGACCTTCGCGCACTGCGTCAAAGGCCCTTCGGAACACCGCACGTTGAGAATGTTTGGGCACAAACCCGTTTGCGCCAGCCTTGAGCGCGTGGCTGATCATCCGGTTGTCGGCCATCGACGACACGATCAGGATTGTCGATTTCGGTGCCGCTGTCCGCAGCCGGACCAGCCCATCAAGGCCGTTCACATCGGGCAGGTTCAGATCCAACAGGATCAGATCGAAATCCGCATCAGCAGCAACCTTGGCAAGGGCCGCATCCATTGTCCCGGCCGTCTGGATTTCAGAGAAGTCAGCGATGGAGCGCAGGGTGAGCATGAGCGCGTCACAGAACAGGGGATGGTCATCCACCACCAATGCGTTCAGCTCGGCTATCGGAATATCTCGCATGGTTCTGCTCTCTTCTGTCGTCCTTTCGGCAGACGCGGCGACCCTCTGCCTATCACATCAGAGTAAGGAGTTCTGCCCGCGCCGTCTCTTGCCGAAAGGTCTCATACGGCGCGGGTCGATTTCAGCGTTCCGGCAACAGGCCTCTGGGGTTCAGTCGCAGCACCAAAAGCAGGATGATCCCCATGGTCAGCAGGCGCATATGCTGCACGCTGTCCAGAAGATGTGCCTTGAGCCAGGATCCATCCGCCATGCCCGCCGTGATCAGCGACATCAGAAGATGCCCCATCGGTTCCACCTGCACCCAAAGGAACCAGATCAGGAACCCACCCAAGACCGCACCAAGGTTGTTGCCGGATCCGCCAACAATCACCATCACCCAGATCAGGAACGTATAGCGCAGCGGTTGGTAGCTGCCCGGCGTCAACTGCCCGTCCAGCGTCGTCATCATTGCGCCTGCGACGCCGCATATGGCCGAACCAAGGATGAACACCTGCAAATGGCGCGCGGTCACATCCTTGCCCATTGCGCGAGCGGCGGTCTCGTTGTCGCGGATCGCCCGCATCATCCGGCCCCATGGACTGTTCAACGCAAGCTGCGACAGCACCAGCAGCACGATCAGGACGGCGGCGAACAGCAAGCCGTACTCGATCTTCACGTAGATCGTCGATGCTGTGGTCGCATCCAGCCCGAAGCCGGCGGCGCGCTCCACAAAGGCGGGATCGTTCTGCAGGTCCACTTCGTAAGGCACCGGGCGGGGTAGCCCGATGACGTTCTTCACACCCCGCGCCAGCCAATCTTCGTTCTTCAGGATTGCAATGACGATCTCGGCAATCCCCAGCGTCGCGATGGCGAGGTAGTCAGACCTTAAGCCCAGCGCCGTCTTGCCGATCACATAGGCGGCACCCGCCGCCAGAACTCCGCCGACAGGCCAAGCCAGCAACACCGGCAGGCCCAACCCGCCCAAGTATCCCGCCAGCGCTGGATCGACCGCCTCGACCGCCTCGACCGAAGGGTCGAGCACCATCCGGTAGATCACCATTCCGATCAGCAATACGCCCGCCGTGCCCCAGCCGCGCAGTTTGCCCGATGTGCGCGCCCAGACCAGAACCGCCGCCACGATGGTTGCCGCACCCAACACAAGGCCCAACAAGATACCACCGCCACCAGCTTGCCATGCCGCACCCACGGGCGGCATCGAGATCAGCACAACTGCCAAGCCGCCCAGCGCCACAAATCCCATGACACCTACGTTGAACAGCCCCGCAAGACCCCATTGCAGGTTCACCCCCAGCGCCATCACGGCGCTGATCAGCCCCATGTTCAGGATCAGCAGTGCCGAGTTCCAGCTTTGCAAAAATCCGGTTCCCAAAATGAGACAGGCCACAGCCCCGAAAAGCAGAACGGTTCTCATATCGATTTCCCCCGGAACAGACCGGTCGGTCGGAACAGCAACACGATCACAAGGATCACAAAGCTGACTGCGAACTTGTATTCGGTGCTCAGGATCTGCACCAAGCCGTCGGGCTCAAGGGCAGGGGGCATCATATACACCAGCACCTTTTTCCACGCATAGGTGATCCCGACCTCGGAAAAGGCGATCACGAAGCCGCCCGCGATGGCCCCCAGCGGATTGCCAAGCCCTCCGACGATGGCGGCGGCAAAGATCGGCAACAATAGCTGGAAATAGGTGAAGGCCTTGAACGACTTGTCCAAGCCATAAAGCACACCGGCCACCGTCGCCAAGGACGCTACGATCAGCCATGTCACCAGCACCACGCGCTCGGGGTTGATGCCCGACAACAGCGCCAAATCCTCGTTGTCGGAAAACGCCCGCATGGATTTTCCGGTGCGCGTCTTGTTCAAAAACCAGAACAGCGCCGCCACCACGGCAATCGCTGTGATGACGGTTATCACCTGCGTTGTGCGCAGTGCCAGACCTTCCTCAAGCCCCGTCATGTCGCGGAAGGTTCGGGCAGAAATCACAAACCGCTCGCCATCCGCAAAACGGTAATCGTCCGGGCCAATAATGATCCGCGTCAGACCGTTGTAGATAAACATCACGCCCATCGACACGATGACCAAGATCACCGGTTTGGCCTTCTGCGCGCGGTAGAATTTGTAGACATACTTGTCCGTCAGCAGCACAAGTGCCGTCGCACCCAAGATGCCGATCGGAATCGCAAGCAGGGCTGTAGGCAAGGGCCCCAGACTGACCCCCATGGCCTGCAATCCCCAAGTCGCGAGCACCGTGACCATTGTGCCCACAGCCATCGTGTCGCCATGGGCGAAGTTCGAGAACCTCAGGATGCCGTATATCAGCGTCACCCCAAGCGCGCCCAGCGCCAGCTGGCTGCCATAGGCAATCGCTGGGATCAGCACGAAATTGGCCAGAGCGACAACGCCGTTCAGCAGGTCCATATCAGGTGACCTCCGCTGCGGACGGGGCGCATCCCCATCTTCTTCTTTTCAAAAATATGCAAATTCCACATCTCCACGCGCGCCCCGTCAGCCACCAAGGAACGACCGGCGCACATCGGGATTGGCCAGCAAATCCTTGCCGGTCCCCGAATAGCCGTTCGCGCCTTGCACCAAGACATACCCTTTATCAGCAATTTCAAGCGCTTGCCGGGCATTCTGTTCCACCATCAAGATCGAGATCCCGGTGCGGGCCACTTCGATAATGCGGTCAAACAATTCGTCCATCACGATGGGCGACACACCCGCTGTTGGCTCGTCCAGCATCAGCACTTTGGGTTGGGTCATCAGCGCCCGCCCCACGGCAACCTGCTGGCGCTGACCTCCAGACAGTTCGCCCGCCGCCTGATGGCGCTTTTCGCGCAGGATCGGGAACAACTCGTAGACCTGTTCCATCGTCTTGCGGAAATCGTCGGTGCGGATGAACGCCCCCATCTCGAGGTTCTCTTCCACCGTCATCGACGTAAAGATGTTGGATGTCTGCGGCACAAAGCCCATGCCATAGCGCACCCGCGCCTGTGGCGTCAGTTGGGTGATGTCCTCGCCATCGAGAAGCACACGGCCTTCGCGCAGATCCAGCATCCCGAAAACCGCCTTCATCGCGGTCGATTTGCCCGCACCATTAGGGCCAACGATTACCGCGATCTCGCCTTTCTCCACGGCGATGGTGCAGCCGTGCAGGATGTCGGGGCCAGCCTTGCCGTAGCCACCGGTCATGTTCTCGCCGATCAGAAACGGCCCGTCACCGCCCGGCATGGGGCGCACCTGCGTGCCCGAAGCGATCAGCGTGCCCTGACCGTGCGGGTTGGTGATCGACGCGTCCTTGTTGCCACGGTCGTCCTGATAGGGATTGCCGCTCATCCGACCGCTTCCTTGTTTTTCAGACCGGTGCCCAGATAGGCTTCGATCACGCGTTCGTCCGCTTTGATCTCGTCAATCGTGCCTTTCGATAGCACCTTGCCCTCGGCCATGACGATCACCGGGTCGCATAGCCGTCCGATGAAATCCATGTCGTGTTCGATCATGCAGAACGTGTAGCCGCGTTCCTTGTTGAGCCGGATGATCGCGTCACCAATGGTATTGAGCAGGGTGCGGTTCACACCTGCACCGACCTCGTCCAGAAAGACGATGCGCGCATCCACCATCATGGTGCGGCCCAGTTCCAGCAGTTTCTTCTGACCGCCAGACACCTGACCAGCCTTGTGGTCTGCGAGGTGTTCGATGGTCAGGAATTCCAACACTTCATCCGCCTTGGCCCGCAGCGCGCGTTCCTCGTCCGCGATGCGCTTGCGCCCGAACCATGTGTTCCACAATGTTTCGCCGGTTTGCCCCCCCGGCACCATCATCAGGTTCTCGCGACAGGACATGGAACTGAATTCATGCGCGATCTGGAACGTGCGCAGCAGCCCTTTGTGAAACAGCGTGTGCGGTGGCAGGCCTGTGATATCCTCGCCCGCCATGAAAACTTGCCCGGACGTCGGTGGAAGAACGCCCGCCACCACATTGAAAAGTGTTGTTTTTCCGGCTCCGTTTGGGCCGACAAGACCAGTGATGGAGCCGGTCTCGATTTCGAGAGAGGCGCCATCAACCGCGCGGAAACCGCCGAAATGGCGGTGAAGGTTCTTCACCTCGATCATCGTGCATCCCTGTGGCGGTGTTGTCCGGCCCGCCTTCTATAGTGAAACGGCGCGAGAAATCTCCCGCGCCGCTTGGTATCGAGTGCCGTGGACGGCTTAGCGGTAGCCGACAACCGTCAACGCGCCGCCTTCGACAGTGAATTCCGCATAGGAACCCGCCGCTTCACCCGGCTCGACCAATTCGACGCCTGTCGCGCCTTGGTAGTCGACGTCGCCGCCCGCCGCGAGAATGTCGATTGCCTTGCCCAACTCACCCGGCAGGATCTGCTCGCCCGGTGCGTTTGCGATATCGAAGATTTTGGACTGGTAGTCGCCTGGCTCTTTCGAACCTGCGGCGGCCATCGCCAGAAGCATCAGCGCGGCTGCATCGTAGGATTCACCCGCATAGACCGATGTACCATCGATCCCGGCTGCCGTTGCCATTTCTGCGAACATCGCAGCACCCGCGTTGTCCGAACCCGGCGCTGTGCCGATCATGCCGGCGATATCGTCGCCAAACCGTTCGACCAGCGAGTCGCCGATCATGCCGTCACCCATGGCGAACATGTCGAATGCGCCCGTGTCGAGCGCGCCCTGAATGACGCCTGCGCCACCCTGATCGACATATCCGAGCACGACAAGAGCGTCGCCACCGGCAGACGCCAAAGCACCGACTTCAGCCGAGTAATCCGCCTTGCCGTCTTCATGCGGCGCGGACAAGGTCACCGACCCGCCAGCCGCTTCGTAGGCGGCCTGAAACGCGTCGGCAAAGCCCTTGCCATAGTCGTTGTTGGTATAGGTCACAGCGGCACTTGTGATGCCCTTTTCGATCATGATCCCGGCCAGCACGGCACCTTGACGCGCATCCGAAGGTGCGGTGCGGAAGAACAGGCCATTGTCCTCGGCAGCCGACAGAGCGGGCGAAGTGGCGGAAGGCGAAATCATGACCATGCCGTTGGGCACAGACACGTTGGCCAGAACCGCGCCGGTCACACCGGAGCAATCGGGGCCCATCATTGCGCTGATGCCGTCGGATGTGATCAGGCGTTCTGCCGCGGCGGTCGCGGCTGCACTGTCGACGCAGGTCGAATCCGCGCGCACGGCTGACACAGTTGCGCCGCCCAGCAGTTTGCCGCTTTCGGACACTTCGGTAATCGCCATTTCGGCACCGGCCGCCATGGCAGGTGTCAGGGATTCAATCGGGCCAGTGAAGCCCAGGATGATACCCATCTTGATTTCATTGGAATGGCTCGCGGCAAAGGCCGAACCCGCCATCAACGCGCCAGCCGCTGTGGCTGTCAGAAACTTTTTCATAATTATTCTCCCGTGTTGGAACATCGCTGTGTTCTCGCAAAGACGATATTCAGATGCTGTGGAAAAGAAAAGGCCTCACGCATTGCAAGGCGTTCGGTGCATCGCTCACGTTTTCAATAACTTAGGGTTTGAGGTTGGGACGTTTCGAATCTTTTTCCACCATCCGGCATCCGCTCACGACTTCGTAAGTGCAGTTGCCGCAAGGTCAGATGCACTTATTTCAGACGGTAGTTGTGACGAATGGAGATCTGCCCATGACCGCCCTGCGCCGCTTTACGCTTTCCGTGTCTTTGTTGATGTCGTCCGCAGCCCTTGCCCCGGTCATAGCGCAAGTCACGTCGGAAACGATCCAGACCAGTGCCGGCCAGATGCAGGTCTCGGCCGTGGTGACCGGGCTCGACGAGCCGTGGGCGTTTGGCTTTTTGCCAGAGGGCGAAATCGTGGTGACCGAACGCGACGGTCGCGTTTTGCTCGTCACGCCGGGTGCCGGTGTCGTGACGCTGCGCACGCCGCCCGAAGTGGATGTGGACGGGCAGGGCGGCTTGCTTGACGTGCTTGTGCCCCGTGATTTCGCGCAAAGCCGCACGCTGTTCTTTACCCACGCCAAACGTCAAGGTCGTGGCAGCGGCACGGCGGTGACCAAGGCGGTGCTCCATTCCGATGGAACGGCACTTACTGATCACGAGACGATTTTCGAAATCGCGCCCGGGTCGAGCGGGGGGCGACATTTCGGCTCGCGGATCGTTGAGGCGCAAGACGGGACATTGTTCATCACGGTCGGCGATCGTGGGTCTGATGACACAGCACAGGATCGCAGCCTGCATAATGGATCGGTCTTGCGCATTACAAAGACCGGGGCTGTGCCTTCGGACAATCCGTTCGTGAACACCGCAGGCGTTCAGCCTGAGATCTGGTCCTACGGTCATCGCAACCCGCAGGGCGCGGCGATGGACAGTAACGGCCAGCTTTGGGTCACCGAACATGGCGCACGTGGCGGGGATGAAGTGAACCGAATCCGGAAAGGCGCAAATTTCGGCTGGCCGGTGATCTCTTATGGCACGCATTACTCGGGTCGCAGCATCGGCGAGGGCACGTCCATGCCCGGTATGGAGCAGCCAGTGGCCTACTGGGACCCATCCATGGCGCCGTCTGGGCTGACCTTCTACAACGGTGGTCCGATCCGGGCATGGTCAGGCGACATGTTCGCAGGATCGCTAAAGTTCGACTACATTTCCCGCCTCGAAGGCGCGCCGTTACAGGAGGTTGAACAGATCCAAGGGGACAGCACCCAGCGCGTCCGCGATGTCCGGCAAGGACCGGATGGGGCACTCTGGTTCCTCAGCGTCGGCAACGGTGCGCTTTACCGGATGGCTGGCTTAGGCTCGTAACGGCGCAGAGCACATGCGTCGACGCTTGTGCGTCGTTTCGTCGAGGAAAACGGCCTCAGCCTGTGTCAATCAAGCACGACAATTCCAGTGTGTTTCTGTTTGTGCTCCGGCTCGACATGGATGGTCACCCGGCTGTCGGGCACGGCCTTGCCGATCGCTGCTTCGATCCGGTCGCAAATCTCGTGTGCGTCGAACACGGTCATGTCTCCCGGCACCACAAGGTGAAACTCGACAAAGGTCACCTTTCCGGCATGCCGTGTGCGCAGATCATGCGCCTCGACCGCGCCATGGGCCTTGTCCGAGATCGCCTCGCGGATCCGCGCCAACGTGGTTTCGGGCACCGCCTCGTCCATCAGGCCGCTCAGCGACTCTTTCACCACCCGCGAGCCTGACCACAGGATGTTGACTGCCACAAGCGCGGCCATGATCGGGTCGAACAGCCACCAGCCGGTGGCGAAGGCGGCCAACACCCCCACGGCGACACCGACCGAGGTCAGCACATCTGTCCATAGATGTTTGCCGTCTGCGACAAGGGCAGGGGATTTCAACCGTCGTCCCTGACGCACCAGCACCATGGCCCAAATCGCGTTCAGCGCGGTGGCTGCACCATTGATCAAAAGCCCTTCGATCGGGGCATCAAGCGCGCGCGGGGACAAGAAGCCCGCATAGGCTTCGCGCAGGATAAACAGGGCCGCGATGATAATCATAACCCCCTCCAAGACGGCGCTGAAGAACTCGGCCTTGTGATGTCCGAACGGGTGATTTGCATCCGCAGGGCGCTGCGCCACACGGATGGCGATCAACGCCGCAAAGGCAGTGGTCAGGTTGACCGTGCTTTCCAACGCGTCGGACAAGAGCGCCACAGACCCGGTGATCCACCATGCCAGCGTCTTGAGCCCAAGCACAATGACTCCCACCAGCAGGCTTCCTACAGCGAGTTTGAGCGCGGTGGACATGGCGTTCCCCTTTGGATGGGGGCGCTTTACAGGGGGATGGCGGACCGCTCAACCCTCTGAATTTGCGGTTGATACTGACTTGCAATTGGAGTGCTGGGACATGCGTCGACGAAAAGCGTGGAGCTACTGGTTGGACAGCACGACCCCAGCCCCAACCAGACCCACCGCCAACAGGCACGCCGGGTCGAGGTTGCGGGGTTGCAGACCAAACCCACCGACCGCATCGATCATCAGTGCCGCGATGAGTTGTCCAAGGATCATGACTGAAAACATCGTCACAACGCCCAAACGCGGCACTGCGAGGATCGCAGCAAGCACCCAAAGTGCGCCCAAATGCGCCGTCGGAAAGCGCCCACTACGGGATCGAGTTCAGGGCGCTGAAATTTGGTGTCTCTGCTCCGCGTAGGACGGCGATGACAGTCAAAATGATGAAGCCGATCCCGAAAGATAAGGCTGCCGCAGCAACCGGATCGCCCAAGGCGCGCGCCACAACCGCGTTTGCCGGGGCCTGCAGAGAGGCATGGGCTGGCCTCTGCAGCCCATGCCTCTTGTGAGCCTGTCAGGTCAGCAGCTCGTATCCGCGTTGACCGTGCAGCACTTTGTCGAGCCCCGAGTTCTCATGTTCTTCGGACACGCGGATGCCAACCACTCCTTTGCAAAAGAAGATCAGAACCAGTGTGACGCAGATCGTATAGGCTCCAACAATGGCGATACCGCCGATCTGAGCCGTCCAATTCGCAATGCCCAAGGGAGCGATCATCATCGACCCGTAGACACCACCAACACCATGGACAGCGAACACATCCAGCGTGTCGTCGATACCGAACCGACGCAACAGATAGACCGCTTCTTGGCACATCATCCCGGCGATCGCTCCGATCAGCAAGGCATAGGCCGGATCGACAAACCCGGCGGCCGGGGTAATTGCGGCAAGACCGGACAGGGTGCCCGTGACCATTCCAACCAGTGTGAACTTGCCGAATTTCACATATTCCCAAGCAAGCCATGACAGTGATGATGCGGCACCAGCGATAAGGGTCACTGTCAGTGCCATGGCCGCTGTCGGATCCGCAGCAAGCGCCGAGCCTCCGTTGAAGCCAAGCCATCCAACCCACAGCATTGCAGCCCCCATCATCACGAGACCCGGGCTATGCGGGTTGCTGTTGGTGTTGAGCCGGGGCCCGATGACGATGGCAAGAACCAGCGCGGCCAATCCGGCGGTTTGATGCACGACCAATCCTCCCGCGTAATCACGCACGCCCAGGTCGCCGAAAATGCCGCCATCCGACAAAAATCCGCCACCCCACACCCAATGGGCCACAGGCGCGTAGACCAGAAGCATCCAGAGACCTGAGAACAGCAAAACGAAACCGAATTTCACCCGTTCGGCGCAAGCGCCGAGAATGATAACCGGCGTGATGATCGCAAATGTCATCTGGAACGCAAAAAACAGGATCTCCGGCAAGGTGCCGACCATCGTGTCAAGCGTCACTCCATTCAGGAACAGCTTACCAAAGCCGCCCCAATAGCCGTTGCCGTCGCCATAAGCGATGGAATAGCCCGCAACATACCACAAGACCACCATAAGGCAGGCCGTTGCAAAGCATTGCATGAACATGTTGACGACATTTCGTGCGCGCACCATTCCGCCGTAAAACAGCGTTAACCCCGGAATGGCCATGAAGAAAACGAGTGTCGTAGCGACCAGAATCCAAACCATATCAGCCGAATTCATATTACACCTCCCAAATCGATAACAAACAACTACATCTGGTAGAATAATGGGCGGTGCTGCCTAGGGATATGGCAAATTGACCTTGGGTCAGCGTTATCCACAGATATTTCACATGTGGTTGGAAGAGCTACCCGCAGCAGTCGGAACGGCACTGATGTGCCGCGCTGCTTTGCCGCGGTGATTGTCTCGTCAGTGTCAGATCCGATGCGTCAGACGGACAGCCGCGACGCATGCGCCCCACGTTCGCGGTAGGGCGTTGTTTCGTAATGTGCCCGGTAGCATTTCGAGAAATGCGACGGCGATGCAAACCCGCAGGCAAGCGCGACGTTGATCACGCTCATGTCCGTTTGCATCAGCAGGTTGCGCGCCTTTTGCAGTCGCAGTTCCATGTAATAGCGCTTGGGGCTGCGGCTGAGGTAGCGGCGGAACAGACGCTCCAACTGACGTGTCGACATCCCGACCTGCTGCGCCAGAACCGACGGGCTGATCGGCTCTTCGATGTTCTGCTCCATCATCTGGATGACTTTGGACAGTTTTGGGTGGCGCACGCCTATGCGGGTCGGCACGGACAGACGTTGGGTATCCTGATCGGTACGGATCGAGTTGTAGATCAGCTGATCGGCCACAGCACCTGCAAGTTCTTCGCCGTGATCGTCGGCAATAATCTTGAGCATCAGGTCCACCGACGCTGTGCCGCCTGCGGTGGTGATGCGGCTGCCATCGACCACGAAGATCGACTTGGTCAGTGTCACTTCGGGGAATTCCTCGGTAAAGCTGTCCTGATTTTCCCAATGGATCGTCGCGCGTTTGCCGTCCAGCAACCCGGCCAGAGCCAGAGAGTAGGCGGCGGTGCACAGACCACCGATCGACAACCCGCGCCGGGCTTCGCGGCGCAGCCAGTTGATGACACGCTTGGTGGTGGCTTTTTGTACGTCGATCCCACCGCATACGATGACGACATCGTCACGGTTCATTTCGATGAGGTCAGAATCCAGTCGGAACGACACACCCGCCGAACAGGTGATTTCTTCTCCGCCTTCACCGATAATGGTCCAATCGTAAAGTTTGCGGTTCGCCATCCGGTTTGCGATCCGCAACGACTCCACGGCTGCCGCGAAACACAGCATGGTAAATTCGGGCAGCAATACAAAGACAAATCGGCGCGGCCGGCTTGGGACGTGATCAAGTTCAACGGTCTGGCGTGTCGGTAACATGAAATTCTGGACCTTCGGCAGTGCTCTGCGGCACGTTGCAGGTCACAAGGTCAGAAGTGACGCCCGGGGTCAAGCGTTCGGGGACGATTCCTTGCTGGTCAGACCGGGGCGGTTTCTGTATAGCGGGGCCGCTAACGCTAACTTACTTGGATTGACCGGAGTAGAGACGATGACCGAGTGGCAAAAATCAGGCTGGCGCGCGAAACCGCGGGTGCAGATGCCTGACTATACGGATGAGGCAAAGCTTGAGGCTGTCGAGGCCCAGCTGTCGAAGTATCCGCCGCTCGTATTTGCGGGCGAAGCGCGGAAGCTGAAAAAAGCTCTGGGTGCGGCGTCGCGCGGCGATGCGTTTTTGCTTCAGGGCGGAGATTGCGCCGAGGCATTTGACCAGTTCAGCGCAAATGCGATCCGCGACACCTTCAAGGTGATGTTGCAGATGGCAATGGTTCTGACTTTTGGTGCCAAGGTGCCCGTGGTCAAGGTCGGCCGCATGGCGGGCCAGTTCGCCAAACCGCGTTCTGCGCCGACCGAGGTGGTGGATGGTCTGGAACTGCCCAGCTACCGGGGTGACATCATCAACGAGCTGGCGTTCACGCCCGAGGCGCGCATTCCTGATCCAGCCAAGATGCTGCAAGCCTATACGCAGGCGGCAGCAACGCTGAACCTGCTGCGCGCCTTTTCAACCGGCGGCTATGCCGACGTGCATCAGGTGCACCAGTGGACACTTGGCTTCACCGACCGTGAGGAATCTGAAAAGTACCGCGATATGGCGAACCGCATCAGCGATACGCTGGATTTCATGCGGGCCGCAGGGGTCGATAGTGATCGGGCGCACACTTTGGCGACTGTCGATTTTTACACCAGCCATGAATCACTGCTGCTGGAATACGAAGAGGCTCTGACCCGTCAGGATTCGACCTCTGGAAAATGGCTGGCTGGCTCGGGTCACATGATCTGGATCGGTGACCGCACCCGTCAGCCGGACGGCGCGCATGTGGAATTCGCACGCGGCGTGCTGAACCCGGTGGGTCTCAAGTGTGGTCCCACGACCACCGCAGAAGATCTCAAGGTGCTGATGTCCAAGCTGAACCCGGAAAACGAAGCGGGCAAGCTGACCCTGATCGCGCGCTTTGGTGCAGGCAAGGTGGGCGAACATCTGCCGCGCCTGATCAAGGCCGTGGCCGAAGAGGGTGCAAACGTCACTTGGGTTTGCGATCCGATGCATGGCAACACCATCAAGTCGTCCACCGGCTACAAGACCCGTCCGTTCGATCTGGTGCTGCGCGAAGTGCGCGAGTTCTTCGCCATCCATAACGCAGAAGGCACGGTTCCCGGTGGCGTGCATTTCGAGATGACCGGTCAAGATGTGACCGAATGCACCGGAGGTGTCCGGGCGGTGAGCGAGGAAAACCTGAGCGACCGCTACCACACAGCCTGCGATCCGCGTCTTAACGCCTCTCAGTCGCTTGAACTGGCGTTCCTTGTGGCCGAAGAGCTGACATCACGTCGCGAAGCACAGGTCGCCACCAAGGCGGGCTGAACAAACTTTCGAATGTGACAAGTGGGCGGCTCTGCGGGGCCGCCCTTTGCGTCTCATACTGCATCCGCTCTAGCGAGGTCAGTCTCCTAGAGCAGGGATGTGTAAACAAAAACTTCTGGAAGATATCTTCGGGAGCATGTGTGTATTTTGCCTGCTTCGCGGGCAAAGCACTCTCTCATTGCTGCTTTGCGAATGATTGCTTAGACGTTTCTTTGATCGAACCAAAATTCGTTTTCATTTCGATAGCAGACCAAAAAAAAGCTTTACCTTTGCAAGCGGCTAATTTTGGAGGAAATTCAATACCGTTCGAAAAAAAGATGGATTTTCGATAATAGCTATGTAACGCTCGCTATCTATAATGATGGGGAAGACTAAACGTGCCAGTAACAGCTGCAGGATTGCTCAAGATAGCCCTAAAGGCGGGGGCAAAAAAATTTGGAGAGAAGGCCGGTGCAGCCGTCTTCAAGGGATTATTTGGAGATGTTTTTGGGTCGAGTGGTGGATTAACCGCCGGAGAGATGAAACGAATTCTTGATGAAGCCCTAAAGAAATTTGGAGAGCAGTTAAAAATAGACATTAAAGATTTGCTTGATGGAGAACGAAATAGAGATGCTTTAGTTGCTTTAATGAGCTTAGCCGACACGATGGATGCCTTTGGTACTGCTCCAGATGCCCAAACTGACTTGCTAGACGAAGCAGCACGGGACGCAAGGCTTCTCACGAATGCTTACAGCGAAATTGGGAAGGCAGCTATTGAACATTACGTCTATGCCGCAACGTTGTTCATTGCAGTCTATGAGGCTCGGGCAGAGTATATACACAAAGACAATCAGAAAGTAATTACAAACAACATCATACCTGCTGCTTTAGCGCACTATAGTCGTGTGCGCGAAGCACTTCTTCGTGAGGCAGATCAGCGTGTTACAGTTACACAAAGTTACTCGTATTATCCCCCAGCTAACGAAATTGTCGTCGTTACATATAGGCTGCTTTTAGATGGGCAAGCGGTTGGCGGAGCCTCCATCAAGTACCCGGCAATAGGCAAACCCATTGGAGAAGATGCTTACGAGCGGATGAAGGATCAGGAAAAAGAGGTACGCACGCAAGTTAACGACGATGTCAAAATACGCCTCGACGGTGCAAATGATATGGTTAATGCTTGGCAAAAGAAATACCAAGTCGACGTAGCCCGTGTAAAATTGCTTTCAAATTCTGATACTTAAAGGATTTTGATTAGACTTTGTTCATCGTCACAACGGCATTAGTTGGAAGCAATCTTTGCATTCATAACAACATAATTTTTGTTCATTTGACGCTCAAATGAGCCTTTAAAGCAAAGCCTGCGAGGCTATCATTGTGCTGCCGCAGGTCATGGTAAATATTTACATGAATACACGGTGCCAGTAGTAACTATTGATGGCACTGAACCAGCGAATTGCAAAATCGCAAATTGAGCTTTTCCCATAGATCCATCAGAGCTAGACATTTGTCCGTTCAGTAGCTTCCGTCATTTTGGGTTCGAACCCGACATTGCGTTCGGAACTTCTGGTGTGTTTTTGCTTCGATACAAAGTGCGAATGTCAGCTCCGCAAGGTTTCACATGTTCATTGGTTGTCGACGACAAGCCGCAGATGCGGGCGACGTGTCGGGGCAGGGCGGAAGGTGATCGTTGCCACGCCAAACTGGCCGGGCTGTTCAATCGCTTCGCCCGTCAAAGCCAGTCCGCCGAGGAATTGCGTGACACGCCCACCTGTGTCTTTCAGTGGGTAAAGCATCAAACGCGCCGCCACGGTTTTGGTGGCTGCGTCGGTTCTGGATGTCAGCGCCACTTCAACCGCGCGGCGGGTGTCGCAACAGGTGGTCAGCGCATCGTTGAACGTGGCGCGATCCGCGTTCCGGATCAGCAGGCTCAGCGGCAGACCGTTGCAGCGTTGGCCTGACAGGTCCTCCACCGCGCCACCTGCCACGCGGATGCGGGCATGAGAGCGTCCAAAGCGCTTGGCCAGAAAAGCGTGATCCAGGGCGTCCTGAAACTGACCGGGATCGACATCAGACCAAAGCGGCAGATCTCCCTGCACGGCGAGGCCTGTCCAATAGGCGTCCAGTATGTCAAGTGCACGCGCCCCGTGCCTGGTCAATGCATGGTGTGTCATCGACATGATGATCATTGCGTGCCGTCCCATCCCAAGTGTCGACCCAAGGCGTACCATATTTCAGCCGCAATTTGGTCTTGGATCTTAACAAATGGTTAACTTCTCACGGCCCGCCATCGGCTTGCATCATATCGGCGCACAGCGTAACCCAACGCCTGACATCGGGGGAACGAGGACAAAGACATGCGTCAATCCATGACGGGTTTTGCGTCGGGGCAGGGAGAGGCATTGGGCCTCACCTGGACTTGGGATCTGCGCAGCGTGAACGCACGCGGCCTCGACATCCGGGTGCGGGTGCCGGATTGGGTCGACGGTCTGGAACAGACGCTTCGCGCGCTGGTCACCAAACGCGTGGCACGGGGCAGCGTGACGGTCTCGCTCCGGCTGCAATCCAGCGGCACCGAACCTGCACAGGAACTGAACGAGGCGCAGCTTGACCGCGTCTTGACCGCGATGATGCGGATCGAGGCCGAGGCGATGGCGCGGGGCTTATCGTTGACTGCGTCATCCGCCGCCGATTTGATTACGGTGCGCGGCGTCATGGACACTGCGCATCAGCAATCCGACCCAGCGGAAGTGCGTGCTGCACTGGTTGCGGATTTCGCCCCTGTTCTCGACAGTTTTATCGCCTCCCGGAACTCCGAAGGGGCGGCGCTTGAGGATGTGCTGAATGGGCAGGTGGACCAGATCGCGGCACTGGTATCGCAAGCCGATACTGTCGCTGAAGCCCGAAAAGACGAACAGGCGGACCGGATGCGCGCCGCTATGGCGCGTGTGATAGACGCGCACGACAGCGTTGACGAACAGCGTATCGCTCAGGAACTGGCATTGATCGCCGTCAAAGCTGACGTGACCGAAGAAATCGACCGGCTGCGCACCCATGTCGATGCGGCGCGATCCCTTCTTGGGGCCGGCGGCGCTGTGGGGCGCAAGCTGGATTTCCTGATGCAGGAATTCAACCGCGAGGCCAACACTCTGTGTTCCAAGGCTCAATCGGCGCAACTGACGGCGGTTGGGCTCGAATTGAAAACCGTCATCGAACAGATGCGCGAACAGGTCCAGAATGTGGAGTAAGCCATGATCAACCGACGTGGATTGCTGGTGATCTTGTCCTCGCCTTCGGGCGCGGGAAAATCGACCCTGTCGCGGCGTCTGCTGGATTGGGACGAAAGCCTCAGCTTTTCGGTCTCCGCCACCACCCGCGCACCGCGTCCCGGCGAAGTGGACGGTGAGCATTATCATTTCCTGAGCGAAGACGCCTTCAAACGCGACGTGAATAACGGTGACATGCTTGAACATGCACATGTTTTCGGCAATTTTTACGGCAGCCCGCGCAAGCCCGTTCAGACTGCGATCGACGCGGGCAATGACGTGTTATTCGACATCGACTGGCAAGGCGCGCAGCAGATCGTGAACTCGGCCCTCGGCCCACATACCCTGTCGATCTTCATTCTCCCGCCGTCGATCGAAGAACTGCGCCGACGTCTGGAAAGTCGGGGGCAGGACAGTGCCGAGACCATCGGCAAACGGATGCTCAAAAGCTGGGACGAAATCAGCCACTGGGGCAGCTACGACTATGTGCTGATCAATGATGATCTGGACCAGACTTTCGAGCGCCTGAAGACCATTGTCACAGCCACTCGCCTGCGGCGCTTGCAGCAGCCGGGCTTGGTGGATCACGTTCGCAAGCTCCAACAGGAATTCGAGGATCTGACATGACGCTCTACGTTTTGGACGGCATCGCGCCGGAAATCGCTGAAGACACTTGGATCGCGCCAGATGCAAACCTGATCGGGCGCATTGTCGTCGAAGGCGCAGCCAGCGTCTGGTTCTGTGCAACGTTGCGCGGCGACAACGAGGTGATCACCGTGGGCGAAGGCAGCAACATTCAGGAAAACTGCGTGCTTCACACCGATATCGGCTATCCGCTGACCATCGGCAAAGGCTGCACCATCGGTCACAAAGTCATGCTGCATGGCTGCACGATCGGCGACAATTCCCTGATCGGGATGGGGGCCACGGTGCTCAATGGTGCCAAGATCGGCAACAACTGCCTGATCGGGGCAGGGGCCTTGATCACCGAAGGCAAAGAAATCCCCGATGGGTCTTTGGTCATGGGTGTCCCCGGCAAGGTGGTGCGCGCGCTTGATGAAGCGGCCATTGAAGGTCTGCGCAAAAGCGCGCTTGGTTATCAGGCCAATATGCGCCGCTTCCGCGATGGGATGATTGCGCTTTAAGCGCCGATTTTTGTTCGGTTTCTTGAAACTTGTTCTTGAAGCCACGCGTGGATGCATCAACTTTCTCAGTTGGTCAAAAGGATGTGTGTCATGAAAGCGATTTGGGTCAGTCTGTGTTTGATGATGGCGGCTGCCATGGTGTCCGCCCACGAGGTGCGCCCGGCGATTGGTGATCTTGAAGTGGCCGAAGGTCAGGTGGACATCACTCTCACCCTGAACGGCGAAGCCTTGGTGGCTGATGTCAGCCTTGAAGGGATCGACAACACCGACGCATTGGACGCATCCGAAGAGGTGGATCGCCTCCGCGCGCTCGAGCCGGATGCCCTGAGAGCCGAGCTCGAGCCGCGGATGGCAGAATTCATTGATAGTCTAGAAGCTCAGATCGCAGGTGAGCAGCGCGCAGAGCTAAGCGTTTCAAGTATCGAAATAGACCCAGTTGGAAACGTTGAATTGCCGCGCGATACTGAAATCGTTCTTTCGGGTCCGATGCCAGAGTGGGCGGGAACTTTCAGCTTAACTTGGCCCGCAGCCTATGGCGCGCTGGTGCTGCGCCAGCAAGGCGTAAACGAGCCCTACACCGGGTATCTCGAAGGTGGGCAAAGCAGCGGACCGATCGCCATTGGCGGCGGGGATGAAGCCAGCGGCTGGATGACCTTCGCAACCTATATCCCGGTCGGCTTCGATCACATCCTTCCCAAGGGGCTGGACCATATCCTCTTCGTGCTTGGCCTGTTTTTCCTGTCCACGCGAATGACACCGCTGCTGTGGCAGGTCTCGGCCTTCACGCTGGCGCATACCGTGACGCTAGCCATGGCGGTGCTGGGCATCGTGTCCGTGCCGGGCAGCATCGTGGAGCCCCTGATTGCGGCCTCCATCGTCTATGTCGCGGTCGAAAACATCGTGTCCGACAAACTGAACCGTTGGCGACCTTTCATCATTTTCGGCTTTGGTTTGCTGCACGGTTTGGGCTTTGCCAGTGTTCTCGGCGAGTTTGGGTTGCCGGACGGGCAGGTTGTTCCGGCGCTGATCGGCTTCAACGTCGGTGTGGAACTGGGCCAGCTGACCGTGATCGCCATTGCCTTCATCCTCGTCTGGTATGCGATCCGCGTCGATCGCGGCGAGGCGGATGTTGCCCCCGCACAGGGGCTCTACGCCGTGCTGGCGGTGATCTTTGTGGGGCTGGGCTTTGCGATGAACACGCCCGGTTTCCAAGAAATCATGGGCGCATCTGCGATGGTGTTCTTCTGGCCGCTTGCCGCACTTTCCGTGCTTTGCGCGGTGTCGGCCACTCTGGTCGATCAACTTGACGCCTACCGCCGCTATGTCGCGGTGCCGGCGTCGGCGGCCATTGCGCTGGTGGGTGCATATTGGTTCGTGGAACGGGTGTTTCTGTAACTCCAATCATCGCTTGACGGGTCGGCCCAAAGGTCACAGGCCGACCCGTGGCGTTGAACGCCCGTTGTGTCACGTGGGCGACCTGCGCTAGCGTTGACGCAACGAGCAGTCGAATAACGGCAGTCACACCATGACAGGCGGTTCCACCATGCCCACCTCTGGGCTTGTCAGTTGTATGCGCAACGAAGCGCCGTTCCTTCTGGAATGGGTGGCATATCATAGCTTGCTGGGGTTCGACCGCATCTTTGTCTACACCAATGCGTGCACGGACGGCACTGATCTGATGCTGGAACGGTTACAGCAGATGGGTGTCCTCACCCATCTGCACAATCCCATGTCCAAGGGGCTTGGTCCGCAGGAATCGGCGATGCAGCACTTCCTGTCGCTGGACGATGTGCAGCAGCTTGACTGGGTTCTACATATTGACGCGGACGAGTTTCTGAACGTGCAGGCCGGGCAGGGCAGGATTGCCGACCTGCTGGCTGTAGCGGGATCTGCGGATGTGATGGCGCTCATGTGGCGGCCTTTTGGGAACAACGGGTTGACCCGCTGGACCGGAGGCAGCGTGCTTGACACTTTCACCGCCACGCAAGCCCGACCTCGCGCGCCGAACGCGCAGCACAAAAGCCTGTTTCGGCCGCGCAGTTTTGGTGCCGCAATCGACCATATGCCGAAAGAGCCGCTGTCCGGGGACGTGTGCCTTGTCAACAGTGCGGGCGTCACGTGTGACCCGCGCGCCTTGTTCAGCCGCCATCAGGCACGCTACCGGATGCCAGTCGAAAACCTGAGCTGGGACAACGCCTATATCAACCACTATGCCATCCGCTCTGACGACATCTTTCTGATGAAGAACGTGCGGGGTGATGGCATGGGTCGCGTCAGTGAAAAGTATTTCCTCAATTCCAAATTCTATCGCCGTCAGAACAAGAATGGCGGACAGGACACCTCGATCCTACGGCACCGGGATGCCCTGAACGCGCGGATGACCGAGTTCATGGCCGATCCTGTCCTCGACTTCCTGCAGACTCAGGCACTCAGCGCGTTTATCCGAACGCGTGACAGGGTGCTGACGCCGGAACGCATCGCGGAATGGACAGCACCAGAACCCGTCGCCCAAGGCTGATCGCTGGCCCGGTCCCTGAGGGCTTGCGCACCGCGCAAACCCCCGCTATACGCGCGCCACTGACACCACAGGCGGGGTCGGGCCTTTGGGGGAGACATCCCCAAATGTCCACCGGTTGGCCACAAGGCTGATACCCCCGCTGAGGATTGAAACCGGAAAGGATAACGACAATGGCTCTTCCAGAGTTCACATTGCGCCAACTGCTTGAAGCAGGCGTACACTTCGGCCACCAGACGCAGCGTTGGAACCCCCGTATGGGCGAGTTCATCTACGGCGCGCGCAACGGCATCCACATCATGGACCTCACGCAGACCGTTCCGATGCTCGACGCAGCACTGAACGTGATCCGCGAAACCGTCGCGAAAAACGGCCGTATTCTCTTCGTCGGCACCAAGCGTCAGGCACAGATGCCGATCGCGGAAGCCGCTGAAAAGTGTGCCCAGTACTATATGAACCATCGCTGGCTGGGCGGCACGCTCACAAACTGGCAGACCGTTTCCAAGTCGATCCAGCGTCTCAAGCAGATTGACGAGCAAATGGCGAACGGCGCCGAAGGCCTGACCAAGAAAGAGCGTCTGGGCATGGAGCGTGAGCAGGGCAAACTGCAAGCGTCGCTCGGCGGTATCCGCGAAATGGGCGGTGTGCCGGACCTGCTGTTCGTCATCGACGTCAAGAAAGAAGCACTGGCCGTGGCCGAAGCCAACAAGCTGGGTATCCCGGTTGTGGCAATTGTCGACACCAACTGCTCGCCTGCTGGCGTAGACTACATCATCCCGGGCAACGACGACGCCGCCCGCGCGATCAGCCTCTACTGTGACCTCGTGTCCCGTGCAGCGCTTGACGGCATGACCGCCCAGATGGGTGCTGCCGGTGTTGACCTTGGCGCGCTCGAAGAGGCACCGGTCGAAGAAGCGCTGGCCGAAGCCACAGCAGAAGACGCGACCGCGTAAACGCGCGTTACCGCGCCGTTACATCGATATGACAGGGCAGGGCCGTTGAACAAACGGCCCACCACGCCCGAATTTGAAATGAGGAGAGCCAAGATGGCGATCACAGCAGCACTCGTGAAGGAACTGCGCGAACTGACCAGCGCAGGTATGATGGACGCAAAGAAGGCGCTTGTCGAAACCAACGGTGACATGGAAGCCGCCGCTGACTGGCTGCGCACCAAGGGTCTGGCCAAAGCCGCCAAGAAATCCGACCGCACTGCGGCCGAAGGTCTTGTGGCTGTCAAGGTCGATGGCGGCAAAGGCGTTGCTGTCGAAGTAAACTCGGAAACCGATTTCGTCGGCAAGAACGCGGAATTCCAGGCGATGGTCGATGCCATTTCCGGCGCCGCGCTGACTGCAAGCGATGTCGAAGATCTGAAAACCACAACTGTTGGTGGCAAAACCGTTCAAGACATGATCACCGACAAGATCGCCACAATCGGCGAGAACATGTCGCTGCGTCGCATGTCCACGCTCGAAGGTGGTCAGGTCGTGTCTTACGTGCACAACGCTGCGGCGGACGGCATGGGCAAGATCGGTGTTCTGGTTGCGCTGTCGGCTGAAAACGAAGCCTTCGGCAAGCAGGTTGCGATGCACATCGCGGCCGTGAACCCGGCGTCGCTGTCCTCGGCTGACCTTGATCCGTCGGTTATCGAGAAAGAGCGTCAGATCCAGATCGACATCGCACGCGAGTCGGGCAAGCCCGAGCAGGTCATCGAAAAGATGATCGAAGGCCGCATGAAGAAGTTCCTCAGCGAAGTCACACTGCTGGGTCAGGCTTTTGTGGTTAACCCGGACCTGACCGTCGAAGATGCGGCCAAAGAAGCTGGTGTTGAAATCACTGGTTTTGTTCGCCTCGAAGTTGGTGAAGGCATCGAGAAAAAGGTCGAAGACTTCGCAGCCGAGGTTGCAAAGGCCGCTCAAGGCTAAGTCTCTGATCTACGACTGAAAAAGGAAGCGGCGCTGTTGAAATGAACAGCGCCGCTTTTTTGCGGGAGCAATGGACACACATCATATTGGGGATGATGTGGCCCCTCGGCTTGTGACGGCAATCAACCGGGACAGGTCTTTGCCACAACACACCAAGTGACTTTCGAATGAGACCCGCAGAGCCAAAGCAATATCATGGGTGCGGGTCCCGCGTTCCTTGGCTAAAATTGCCACCACTCACGGAACATCACCACTGTGCCAAGTTACGCTGGGTCAAGGAAGTCAGGATTTCCAGACCTCACAGTTTTTTCACGCCTCTAGCGGTCGGTGATAAACATCTGATTTTGCAGCGCTGCTTTCAGAACCGCTTGCGCCGTGGTGTCGACGTTCAACGCCTCACGCGCAAGGCGCAGATGCTTTTCCACGGTCGCTGGCGTCAGCCCCATGATGGTCGCGATGTCCTGCGTGGTCTTTCCGCCGCCGACCCATTCCAGCGCTTCACGCTGCCGCTTGGTCAGCGATTGATTCGGCGGAGTATAGGGCAGGGTGAGGATCTTCAGATGCACGATGTTGTTCATCAGTTGGATCAGTTCGCCGGATTGATCCCACAGCGCGTCTACATCCTTTTGCGACAGACCGTCCCGCGCAATCAGCGCAATGGCGCCTTTGGCGCGATCCGACAGGCTGCGAAAGCTGATCGAATAGCCTGCCGTGATCTTGTGCTGTGCATTGAAGTTCAGAATACGCTTTTCGTCATCGGTGACGGTTCCGCTCTGCATCATCATCTGCAGCACCGACCAGCTTGCCGCGCCGTCATTGTCCAGAGCCCAGCGCACCATTGGCGCCGAACGGTACATGCCTTCGTTGACGAACGCATTCACATAGGCTGTGTCGATATTCGAAAGGACGATGAAATCATCCGGGTCGCCAAGCGAAGTTGCGGTGCGAAACCGTGTGAAGCCATAGAGCAAGCGATCAAAGCCGCAGTCTGCCATGCGACGGCAGTGAAGGTCCCACAGCTCTTCGATGCTGTTGGAATGCGTCAGGTCCAAAAGGGCTGCGTTTTGTTCGGGTGTCATGAGGTTTTGCCGAAGGTTCATCTGTATGCTCTAAGTTGCGAAACTGGGGTTTGTCCAGAAACAGATGCGTATCGTTATTACATAATACTGATTATGCGACTTATGGGTGTGTAGCCGCAAAGCTAAAATGTCACCCATGAGCAATTCAGGAATGTCACTCTGCCCTCAAAAATGACTGAGGGTGAACTGACATGGGATGGGTGGTTATGAGCGCGCGCGAGTTGAACCGAGTGGAGGTCCTGGCGCAGGTCGATGATGGTAGGTTGAGCATCGATCATGCGGCGAGCATGTTGGACCTGACGCGTCGGCAGATTTTCCGGCTGTTGAAGCGGTATCGTCAGGACGGCGCGTCAGCGATCCGGCACAAGGCGCGCGGCAAACCCCCGAACAACCGCATCCATCAAGCCAAGCGCGATTACGCTCTGAGCCTTATCAAAGAGGATTACGCGGATTTCGGGCCTACATTGGCTACTGAGATGCTGGCTGAACATCACGGGTTGAAGGTTTCGCGTGAGACTGTTCGCAAATGGATGGTTAAAGATGGGATTTGGCTATCCCGCAAACAACGACGCACATTCCATCAGCCCAGACTGCGCCGGGAATGCTACGGCGAGCTGATCCAGATCGATGGGTCTGATCATCGGTGGTTCGAGGATCGGGGCGATCCCTGCACCCTGCTCGTCTTCATCGACGACGCGACCAGCACGTTGATGGAACTACGATTTGTGACGTCGGAGAGCACGTTCAGTTATTTCGAAGCCCTGGAGAGCTATCTGCTGAAGCACGGTCGCCCGGTCGCATTTTACAGCGATAAGCACACTGTCTTCCGCGTACCAAAGCCCAATGAACACATGACGGGCATGACGCAATTCGGGCGTGCCTTGGCAGAGCTGAACATCGAGATCATCTGTGCCAATTCATCCCAAGCCAAAGGGCGTGTCGAACGCGCGAACCGAACGTTGCAGGACAGGTTGGTCAAGGAGCTGCGCCTTGCGGGTATCTCCAACATGGAAGATGGCAACGCATTCCTGGTGGGCTTCGCTGAACGCTACAACGCGAAGTTTGCAAAGGCCCCAGCCAAGCCGGACAACCTGCATCGTGCTTTGAACATCGAGCCGGATCGCCTCGCGGAAGTCTTTTGTCTCCGCGACAAACGCTATGTCACCAAGGACCTGACGCTGAAGTATGACCGCAAGCGCATCCGGTTGGAGGTCAATGATCTGACGCGTGGCTTGGTCGGCAAATACGTAGATGTCTACGAGATGCCGGACGGGCGCATCCAGGTGCGTGCCAAAGGCGTTGCCCTACCCTGCAGCATCTTCGACCCGCATCAGCAGCGGGTTACCCACGCAGCAATCACCGAGAACAAACATCTCAGCGCTGTGCTGGCCCACATCAAGAAAGAACAGGAGAAGGCCGCGTCTCCGCCGAAGGTCAAACCCGTTAGCGCAAAGAACAATTACAAAAAGAACGGGCGCCGGAACACTGGCTGGAACAGCCTTGCAGACCAAAAGCGTATCGCAGACCGCAAAGCCAGCCAGGGCTGCGATATCTGAGGTCTCCGCCCTGTCAGGCTTTGCTCCCGTCATCGTCCTTGGTGACACTTCTGCTTTGCGAGCCAGGTGACATTTCTACTTGGTTGCAACATGGGTGCCGATATGACGCACAATAATTACATGTTAACAAAGCGTTAAATAGCAAATTTAATGTTTAATGCGCAGCTCTGGTTTTGACCAACCTCCTGATAAGTCCTGCGTTCAGCCCCCTCCGGTCAAACACATGTGTTTCGGGAATCGCCCCGGAACCGAGTCGCGCCGGATGTTACACAAACGGCAGGTATCCTGCGTTCACCAACCTCCGATCAACCTTATTTCGATCCCAGGCTTCACCTTCCGCAGCGTAAGGGAAAGAATTTTAAACAAAATAAAACAATGTGTTGGGATGCGCAGCCGCCATTTATGCTGATGCAGTGACCTGTGTCATAAAACCGTTACGTAACTGTCACAAAAGCATGGCCGAACATGAATAGACCCACCGCCAACGGTCATCAGGGGATGGCCGAGAGATATCCAACCAAGGAGCTGACATCATGTCCGTAAAACTCTCTGTATCGGCGCTTGCTATCGCTGCCGTTTCCGCAACAGCAGCCGCAGCGCGTGACAACGTGCAGGTTGCAGGGTCGTCCACCGTCCTGCCCTACGCGTCCATCGTGGCCGAGGCATTTGGCGACAACACAGACTTCCCGACACCGGTTGTCGAATCCGGCGGTTCGTCCTCGGGCCTCAAGCGCTTCTGCGAGGGCGTTGGCGAAAACACTATCGACGTAGCAAATGCTTCCCGCGCAATCCGCGAAAGCGAAGTTGCCGTTTGTGCCGAAAATGGCGTAACCGACATCATCGAAGTGCGCATCGGCTATGACGGCATCGTGTTTGCCTCGCAGCAGTCCGGTCCTGCCTTCACCGCGTTCGAACCCGCCGACATCTTCAACGCCATCGGCGCGAAGGTTCTGAAAGACGGCGCGATCGTAGACAACACGCACACCACATGGTCCGAATTCAACGCCGACTTCCCGGATGCGGAAATCGCGATGTTCATTCCGGGCACCAAGCACGGCACACGTGAAGTGTTCGAAGAAAAAGTGCTGCTGATCGGTTGTGAAGCAACTGGCGCAATGGAAGCCATGATCGCTGGCGGCATGTCGGAAGACGACGCAGAAGATGCTTGCCTTGACGTGCGTCAGGACGGCAAGTCGGTTGACATCGACGGCGACTACACCGAAACCCTCGCCCGTATCGACGCCAACACCAACGGCATCGGCGTGTTCGGCCTCGCGTTCTACGAGAACAACACCGACAAGCTGAAAGTGGCCACAATGTCCGGCGTTGAGCCGACCACTGCCACCATCGCTTCTGGTGAGTATCCGGTCTCCCGCCCGCTGTTCTTCTACGTGAAGAAAGCCCATATCGGCGTGATCCCGGGCCTCAAGGAATACGCACAGTTCTTCATCTCCGACGATCTGGCAGGCCCGTCCGGCCCGCTCGCCAACTATGGCCTCGTATCCGACCCCGAGCTGGCAAAGACTCAGCAGATGGTTGCTGACGAAAAGGTCATGGGCGCAGACATGTGATCGTTTGACGATCTGAAACGACGGGAGGCGGCACATAACGCCGCCTCCCTTTTCTTATGACCATCGACTGACGACACTGGGGGCTCCATGCCATTACTTTGGCTTTTCCTGCTCGTACTCGCAATTGCAGCCGGGGCGTTTGTCCTTGCCCGCGCGCGCGTGATGGCACAGGCCGGACAGGACCGGCGCACCCTGCATTCTCTTCCGATCTACTACGGCAGCAATGCCGCGATGAAATCCGCGATCCCTGCCCTGTTGGTGCTGGTTCTGTGGCTTCTCGCGCAGCCGTTTTACGTGAACAACGCGGTCTCGGACATGATCCCCGAAAGCGCCATCGCTGACAGCTCATCGCGCGGACTTATCCTTGCCGAAGTGCGTCGCGCGGCGGACGGGCTGGATCTTGCAGTGTCCACCGGCGGCATGACCGAGAACGAAGCGCGCAACACACGGGCGGATATCTCGGACGTCACAGCGCGTCTGTCCGACGCTGGCGCCATTGTTACTTCGCAGATCACACAGCCGGTTCTGCGTGCTGCACAGCAGTTCCGTGTGCTCAACAGTGCCGGATATCAGATCATGTCTGCCGTGGTGTTGCTGATTGCCGCCGCAGGCGCGCTCTGGGGCTTCAAGGAAACCAAACCCGATTTCCGCGCCCGCAACGTGGTCGAACAGGGTGTCCGCGCCCTGCTCATCGCGGCGGCGTCCATCGCCATTCTGACCACGTTGGGCATCGTTCTGTCTTTGGTGTTCAACACCATCGAATTCTTCCGCCTCTACCCTGCCTCCGACTTTTTCTTCGGCACCAGTTGGGCACCCAGTTTTTCGGGGCGTGGTGGTTCGTCTGATCTGGGCATTCTGCCGCTGCTTTGGGGTACGTTCTACATCTCTATCGTGGCTTTGGTCGTCGCGGTTCCTATTGGTTTGTTCGCGGCGATCTACCTGTCCGAATACGCAAGCTCGAGGGTTCGCGCGTTTGCCAAGCCCATGCTCGAAGTGCTGGCCGGTATTCCGACCATCGTATACGGCCTCTTCGCCCTGCTCACAGTTGGCCCACTTCTGGTGCAGGTTTTCGGTGATGACGGTCTGGGTTGGATGCAGGCAGGCACTGCCGTAATGACCGCCGGTCTGGTTATGGGGATTATGCTGATCCCGTTCGTGTCGTCCCTTTCGGACGACATCATCAACGCTGTGCCCCAGTCGATGCGTGACGGGTCATATGGGTTGGGCGCCACACAATCGGAAACCATCCGCCAGGTCGTCATTCCAGCCGCCCTGCCCGGCATCGTCGGCGCGATCCTGCTGGCCGCCAGCCGCGCCATTGGGGAAACCATGATCGTCGTTCTGGGCGCAGGTGCCGCCGCGCGTCTGTCACTCAACCCGTTCGATGCAATGACCACCGTCACCGCCAAGATCGTGTCGCAGTTGACAGGTGACTCTGACTTTGCATCGCCCGAAGCACTGGTGGCCTTCGCCCTTGGGATGACGCTCTTTGTCATCACCCTCGGGCTTAATGTCTTGGCGCTCTACATCGTGCGCAAATACCGGGAGCAGTACGAATGACCGACGCAAGCATGGACAATGTTCCCGTCAAAGGCAGCCTGACAACCGTCGACGCCCGCACCAAAAAGCGCAATGCTGCCGAAAAGCGGTTCAAGGCATATGGCTTGGTCGCGATCATGATCGGCCTGTTCTTCCTTGTCGTGCTGGCAGTGTCGATCCTGCGCTCCGGCCTACCGGCCTTCACACAGGCGGAAGTGCGCGTCGAATTCACGCTGACACAAGCGCAGTTCGACGAGGCCGAAAGCCAGATGCTCAAGACCAAGGCGTATGAGAACTTCTTTATCGCGGCACTGCAAAGCCAGCTTGAAGAACGCGGTCTGGACGTGAGCTTTGATCCTGCTGCTATCGAACGCCTACTTGGCAAGACGGGCAGCACGATCCGTGAATATTTCCGCGAGAACCCGGACCAGATTGGAACTCCGGTCACGTTCAACCTCGCTGCATCCTCGCGCGTGGACGGCTATTTTAAAGGCCGCGTCAGCCGCGACACCGTGGTCGACAGCCGCTTTCTCGAAGTGACGGACCTTGATCTGGTGGATGCCTTGGCCGACGCCGGGATCATTATCACCGCGTTCAACTGGAACTTCATCACCGGATCGGACTCCGGTGTGGACAACCCCGGTGGCGCTGGCATCGGCGTGTCGGTGATCGGTTCGTTCTTCATGATGCTGGTGGTGCTGGCGCTGTCGCTGCCCATCGGCGTGGCCGCGTCGATCTATCTTGAGGAATTCGCGCCGCAAAACTGGTTCACCGACTTGATCGAAGTGAACATTTCCAACCTCGCTGCGGTGCCCTCCATCGTCTTTGGTATCCTTGGCCTTGCTGTATTCATCCAGTTCATGCACCTGCCCCAATCGGCCCCGCTGGTCGGTGGTCTGGTGCTGACATTGATGACCTTGCCGACGATCATCATCTCGACCCGCGCGTCACTGAAATCGGTGCCGCCGTCGATCCGCGAAGCGGCCTTGGGCGTCGGCGCATCCAAGATGCAAACCGTGTTCCACCACGTCCTGCCGCTTGCCGCGCCGGGCATCCTGACCGGCACCATCATCGGTCTGGCACAAGCGCTTGGCGAAACCGCGCCATTGCTGCTGATCGGCATGGTCGGTTTCATCGCCCGCGCCTATCCCGAAGGTGTCGTGTCCGGTTTCATCGATCCCAACTCTGCGATGCCCGCTCAGATCTACACATGGGCCGCCCGCGCCGATGCGGGCTTCTACGAAAAAGCCTGGGGCGGGATCATCATTCTGCTCATCTTCCTGCTGACGATGAACATCATCGCCATCATTCTGCGCCGTCGCTTTGAGCGTCGCTGGTAAACTGGACCCTGCCCCATGTACGATATACCACACCACACACAGGAGACCGCCGTGACGGACGTCAAAATCAAAGCCAAAGACGTACAGGTCTATTACGGTAACAACCACGCGATCAAAGACGTGTCGGTCGAGATCGAGAACAACACGGTTACTGCTTTTATCGGCCCCTCGGGTTGCGGCAAGTCGACGTTCCTGCGCTGCCTGAACCGGATGAACGACACGATCGACATCTGCCGCGTTGAAGGCGATATCCTGATCGACGGCGACGACATCTATGACAAGCGGGTCGATCCGGTGCAGCTCCGTGCCAAGGTGGGCATGGTGTTCCAGAAGCCGAACCCGTTCCCAAAGTCGATCTACGACAACATCGCCTATGGCCCCCGCATCCATGGCATGGCCCGCAACAAGGCCGAGCTGGATGATATCGTCGAACGCGCCCTGCGTCGCGGCGCCATCTGGGACGAGGTCAAGGACCGCTTGCAAGCGCCGGGCACAGGCCTGTCCGGTGGTCAGCAGCAGCGCCTCTGCATCGCACGCGCCGTGGCGACCGAACCCGAAGTGCTGTTGATGGACGAACCGTGCTCGGCGCTCGACCCGATTGCGACAGCGCAGGTCGAAGAACTGATCGATGAGCTGCGCCAGAACTACGCCGTGGTGATCGTGACCCACTCCATGCAACAAGCCGCGCGGGTCAGTCAGAAGACCGCGTTCTTCCACCTCGGCAATCTCGTGGAATATGACGACACGTCGAAGATTTTCACGAACCCCGAAGACAGCCGCACCGAAAGCTACATCACCGGACGGATTGGATAAGATCGTGACACCAACCAAAGACCATATCTCAAGCGCCTTTGACCGCGATCTTGAGGGCATTCAGGCCCGCATCATGAAAATGGGCGGTCTGGTCGAACAGGCGATCCTTGACGCTGCTCAGGCGCTGGAAACCCGCGATCAGGAGCTGGCCGAACAGGTTCGCGCCAATGACCGCGTGATCGACGAGCTGGAAGAACTGCTCAACGAAGAAGCCGCCCGCGTCATCGCCCTGCGCGCCCCTACCGCCATTGACCTGCGGGTGATCCTGTCGGTGATGCGCATGAGCGCCAATCTTGAACGGATCGGTGATCTGGCCAAGAACCTGGCCAAGCGCAATGCGGTGCTCATGAGCATGCCTGCGATCAACGGCTCGGCCGCCCAGTTGCGGCGTATGTCGCGCGACGTGCAGATCATGCTGAAGGATGCGCTTGATGCCTATATCCAGCGTGATGATGCGCTGGCCCGCGACGTGATCGAACGCGATGTGGACATTGACCAGATGTACAACACGCTGTTTCGCGAATTCCTGACCTTCATGCTGGAAGACCCGCGCAACATCACACCCTGCATGCACCTGCATTTCATCGCCAAGAACGTGGAACGTATGGGCGACCACGTGACGTCTATTGCCGAACAGGTCGTGTTTCTTGTGACTGGCGAAAAGCCGGAAGAACCGCGCCAGAAGGAAGACCTGACGTCTACCGATGTTGACCTGTCTCCGGCAACGAACCGAGGGGCATAAGACATGAACAGCGTCCAGCCGACAGTTCTGGTCGTCGAAGATGAACCCGCGCAGCGCGAGGTTCTGGGCTACAATCTCGAAGCTGAGGGCTTCCGCGTCGCAAAGGCCGAGAATGGTGAAGAGGCGCTGATCCTCGTTGACGAGGAACAACCCGATATCATCGTGCTGGATTGGATGCTTCCGAATGTTTCGGGCATCGAAGTGTGTCGCCAACTCAAGACCCGTGCCGACACGCGCAACGTGCCGATCATCATGCTGTCGGCTCGGTCCGAAGAGGTCGACCGCGTTCGGGGGCTTGAAACCGGGGCGGATGATTATGTGATCAAGCCCTACTCTATCGTAGAACTCATGGCCCGGGTGCGGGCGCAGCTTCGGCGCACCCGTCCGGCCGCGGCGGGCTTGCGCCTCGAATACGAAGACATCGTGCTCGATGCTGAAACCCACCGGGTGTTGCGGGACGGCGCAGAGGTCAAGCTGGGTCCGACGGAATTCCGCCTGTTGTCCACCTTGATGGAAAAGCCGGGGCGTGTTTGGTCTCGGGAACAGTTGCTCGACCGGGTCTGGGGGCGTGATATCTATGTCGATACGCGTACGGTGGATGTGCATATCGGACGCCTGCGGAAATCCCTGACAGGTACCGGTGGCGCAGACCCGCTGCGGACGGTACGCGGTGCGGGATATTCACTGGGCTAAGCCACATTCGGGAATGATGCGTCAACGCATCACCCGTTTCCGTTGCCGGAAACGATCAGGCGCTCATTCCCCCGCTTAGTCTTGCTGACCTTGCAGTGGCAGGATCACCGTAAAGGTAGTGCCCTTGCCTTGCTGGCTTTCGACCTGCAAGCGCCCGCGATGGCGGTTGACGATGTGTTTGACGATCGCCAAACCAAGACCGGTCCCCCCAAGTTCACGCGACCGGTGGCTGTCGACGCGGTAGAACCGTTCGGTCAATCGCGGCAAATGCACCGCCTCGATGCCCGGCCCCGTGTCGCTGACCTCGATCCGAACGCCCTGCCCGCGCAGACGGCTTTCGTAATCCGGTGTACCTAAACTGATCCGCACACATGTGCCGCGACCGGAATATTTGATCGCGTTCTCGATCAGGTTGGTCAGAACCTGCCGCAATTGATCGGAATCTCCCGGCACCGTCACAGTTGTCTCCGGGAGGTGCAGCGACATCTCGATCCCCGCATCCTCTGCCAGTTGCGCAAGGCTGTGGCGCGTCTGTTGCAGCACCGTCGACAGATCAACCGGATCGACCGGGCGCACCCGTTCATCCGCCTCGACGCGGCTAAGAGACAGAAGGTCCGACACCAGCCGGTTCATCCGCTCGGCCTCGGCCCCCATGATCCCAAGAAACCGTTCCTGCGCCTTGGTGTCGTTGCGCGCCGGGCCTTGCAGCGTTTCGATAAACCCCAATAACGCGGTCAACGGCGTACGCAGCTCGTGGCTCACATTGGCCACAAAATCGCGCCGCATCTGGCCGGCCTGTTCCATCGGCGTGATGTCTTCAAAAGACACCAGAACACCCTGACGCCCCTGCATCGGCACAGCGCCACAGGTCACGCGATAAGTGATGTCGTGTTGCCCGTCATTGGTCAGGTACCGGGTTTCCCGCATCGTTCCTTCGCGCTGCACCTGCTCGATTGTGTCCAGCAGAGTCGGTTGGCGCAGCGCGGTGATAAAGTGCCGCCCCTCGATATTCTTGCCAAGCAGCTTTTCCGCAGCGGCGTTAACGGCGAAAATCCGGTCATCCGGCGCGATCAGAACCGCCGGAATGCCCAGAACCATCAGAATATCGCGGGGAGCGGCTGTCATTTTGCAGCAGCCACCGCAGCAAGCCCCGCATCGAAAGCGGCCATCAGGGCGTCCGGATCTTCAAGGCCGACAGACACGCGGAAGAAACCCTCGGTCATGCCCTGTGCGGCGCGGGCTTCAGGTGTAAGGCCCCGATGCGATGAACTGGCCGGATGTGACAGAGTCGTGCCGACATCGCCCAAGGTCGGGGCAAAGGCGACTTGATGTGCCCCTTGGGTAAACGCATTGGCCTCGGCCCGTCCGCCGTCGAGTTCGAAGCTGACCATGTTACAGCCCCGTCCCTGCAAAAGCCCCTGCGCGCGGGCGCGGTCGGGGTGATCGGGACGCGTCGGATACAGCACGCGCTTCACCAAAGGCTGGGACGCCAGATGATCAGCCAACCGCGCTGCGTTTGATTCCGCCCGGTCAAAGCGCAGATCGAACGACATCAGCCCCCGTTCTGCCAGCCAGCAATCGAACGGGCTTGGCGTCATGCCTGTTGTGACAGCAAAATCGTAGATCGCCTTGGCATCCGCTGCTTCGCGCGTGGCCACCCATCCGAGTGTCACATCAGAATGACCGGCAAGCAGCTTGGTCACCGAATGCAGCACCACATCTGCGCCCAGTTCAAACGGTTTGACAGCGCGCGGCGTGGTGAACGTGTTGTCCACAACCAAAAGCACTCCCTTTTCGCGACAGAGATCGGCAATCCCCTGCACATCCGCGATCCGCAGTGTCGGGTTCGACACCACCTCGATCAGCACCAAACGCGTGTTGG
The DNA here is from genome assembly GCF_002115725.1 of Marivita cryptomonadis. Taxonomy (GTDB): domain Bacteria; phylum Pseudomonadota; class Alphaproteobacteria; order Rhodobacterales; family Rhodobacteraceae; genus Marivita; species Marivita cryptomonadis. Next base: position 129,929 of record NZ_JFKD01000011.1, on the reverse strand, counting down.
GGCGCAGCGCCGCCGCCATCGCCGCCGCATCTGTCGGATCGGCCAGCGATGTCTCGATCCCCAGACGCGGCAGGTCGTCCCGCATCATCCGCAAGCTGCGTCCATAAAGCTGGTCACCGCCCACCACATGATCGCCCGCCTTGCACAGACCAAGCAGAACTGCCGTCACTGCCGCCATGCCAGACCCCAGCACGATGCCGGGAACTGGGGCGCCTTCCATGGCGTCGATGCGGCGCGCCAAGACATCCGCATTGGGATGTCCCTCGCGCGCATAGGTGTACCCCTCGGTGCGGCCCTCGTACTGATCGTCCAGCTGATCCGGGGTTGTGCTGGCGTACACCACAGACGGCATCAGCGGCGTCACCACAGGTGTGGAGGCGGTAAAAGGAAGGCCGCCGGGGCGCATCAGAGTAGGTTTCATCATTGTCGCAAAACTCCGTTCAATTCTGTGCGCAGGCCTGCCACAAAGCGCGGGCGGCAACAATGGGCGGCGCGACGGCACGTTCTGCAATCCCGCTCTTGCGCTGGCATATCACTCGGGCGATGACGGGCACATGACACAGCGTCCAGATATCCTTTGCATCGGCTCCGTCCTGTGGGACGTGATCGGCAGGTCCGACCGCCATATGAAACACGGCTCGGATGTGCCCGGCCACATCACCCGCTTGCCCGGTGGCGTGGCGCTGAACATTGCGATGACCCTGGCGCGCTTCGACCTGTTGCCTGCCTTGCTGAGCGTTGTTGGACGTGATCCCGAAGGCCACGAACTTGTCGCGGCCTGTGACCGGCTTGGCTTGATCACCGATCATCTCTACCGCTCGGATGACTTGCCGACCGATCAATACATGGCGGTCGAAGGCAAGAACGGCCTGATCGCCGCCATCGCGGATGCGCATTCGCTGGAACAGGCGGGGGACAAGATCCTGCGCCCGTTGATCACCGGGCCTGTGGGTTTTGTCGAAGCCCCCTTCCCCGGTCCCATCGCGCTGGATGGCAACCTGACCGAAGCGCTGCTGGACCAGATCGTGCACCACCCAGCCTTTGCCGCCGCCGATCTGCGTATCGCCCCCGCGTCACCGGGCAAAGCAGAACGGCTTCTGCCCTTCATTCGTGCGGGCAAAGGGGTGCTGTATGTGAACCTTGAAGAGGCTGGGCTGCTTTGCCAGACCGAATTCGTCAGCGCGCCACAGGCCGGTGCTGCTTTGATGGAACGCGGTGCAGCCCGTGCGCTGGTCACCGATGGTGGCAACGTCACCTGTGACGCAACCAAGGACGGCATCCTTGCCGAACGCCCACCCGAGGTGATGGTGACCCGCGTGACCGGCGCAGGCGACACCTTCATGGCCGCCCATATCGCATCCGAACTGCGCGGTGCGGACCGCCCCACAGCTTTGCACCGCGCCCTTGCCACTGCCGCTGCCTATGTCGCCGGAGGAACCTGACATGACCGCCCTGCCCCTTGATATCTCTGCCGCTGTTCAGGCTGCGCTTGACGCGGGCAAGCCTGTCGTCGCGCTGGAATCGACGATCATCACCCACGGGATGCCTTGGCCGCAGAACCTTGAAACCGCGCGTGCGATAGAAGACACGGTGCGCGACGCGGGCGCGGAACCCGCCACGATCGCAGTGATTGACGGGCGGCTTTGTGTCGGCCTCAGCGCGGGTCAGCTTGAAGCGCTGGCGCAGGCCAAACAGGTCGCCAAGCTCAGTCGCGCCGACATGGCGGTCTGTATGGCCAAGGGTGCCACAGGTGCCACAACCGTGGCCGCAACCATGATCGCGGCGCATATCGCGGGGATCGACGTGTTCGCCACCGGAGGCATCGGCGGCGTGCATCGTGGCGCAGACCAAAGCTTCGACATCTCCGCCGACCTTCAGGAATTGTCCCAAACCCCCGTCACCGTTGTGGCCGCGGGTGCAAAGGCCATCCTTGACCTGCCAAAAACCTTGGAGGTGCTGGAAACCCTTGGTGTTCCGGTCATGGCTTATGGTCAAGACGTGCTGCCCGCCTTCTGGTCGCGCGGCTCTACCCTCAAGGCACCGCTGCGCGCCGACACACCTGCCGAGATCGCCAAAGCCCATACCATGCGCGCCGCCCTTGGTTTGCCGGGGGGGCAATTGATCGCCAATCCGATCCCCCCCGAGGCCGAAATCCCGCACGCCGAGATCCACCCGATCATCGCCCGCGCCACGCAAGATGCCGAAGCGCATGGCATCTCGGGCAAGGCGCTCACCCCGTACCTGCTGCAACGCATTTTCGAGCTGACCGAAGGCCGTTCGCTCGACGCCAATATCGCACTGGTGCTGAACAATGCCCGTTTGGGGGCGCAAATTGCACAGGAATTGATGTCTCTGCGTTGAAAAACAGGATCTTGCCGCCTACCCCCATTGTAGACGGCAGTCCGACCTCCTAGGTTTTCTCGGAACCAGTGACGGACCCACCATGACCACCCCCTTTGATCCTGAGCGGCGCAAACCCGGCTTGGTAGCCGGGCTGAGGTCCAGCTTTCTGACAGGCATCGTCGTCATTGCCCCAGTGGCTTTGACGATCTGGCTGATCTGGACGATCATGGGGTGGATCGACGGGTTCGTGCTTCCGTTGGTGCCCGGTCGCTTCAACCCCGAACAATATATCGGCATCAACCTGCGCGGCGTGGGCGTCATTTTTTTCCTCGTGTTCACGATTGCCGTGGGCTGGGTCGCCAAGGGTCTGATCGGACGGTCGTTGATCCGCTTTGCCGAAAGCTTTGTCGAACGCATGCCGGTGGTCCGGTCGATCTACAGCGGCGTCAAACAGATCGCTGAAACGATCTTTGCCCAATCCGAACGCAATTTCGAAAAGGCCTGCCTGATCCAGTATCCGCGCAAGGGCATCTGGGCGATCGGTTTTATCTCGACCGATGCACGCGGCGAGGTGTCCAACAAGGCTGAAACCATGGGCAAACTGATCTCGGTCTTTGTGCCCACCACGCCGAACCCCACATCGGGTTTTCTGCTGTTCTTTCCAGAAGAAGACGTGGTCGAGCTTGAGATGTCGATCGAGGATGCAGCGAAACTCGTGATCTCGGCGGGGCTTGTCTATCCCAATGCCAAAGACCCGTCCCAGCCTGCCAAGGCGGCATAATTCTTTTTGCCATCCGCTTGAACGGACCCGCGTCCCTGCACACCTACCCGCTACGGTCCGACGCAGTTTCGCGCGTGACACGCTGAGGTCTTCCCCTTGAACCTGATCCTTGTGGCCTTTGGCCTTGTCGCGCTGCTGGCGGGCGGCGATCTGTTGGTGCGCGGTGCGGTCGGTGTGGCACGCCGGTTCGGTGTATCGCCTTTGGTGATCGGGCTCACGCTGGTGGGCTTCGGCACCTCCGCCCCCGAGCTTGTGACCTCTCTCAGCGCCGCCCTTGCCGGAGCACCGGCAATTGCCCTTGGCAACGTGGTGGGCAGCAACATCGCCAACATCCTGCTGATCCTAGGCGTCGCGGCACTGATCCGTCCGGTGGCCGCGCAGATGGCAGGCTTGCTACGCGAAGCCTCTTGGGTCGGCGGCAGCGCCCTTGCATTGGCGGCCCTTGCTGTCAGCGGTCAGATTTCCACATTGTCTGGTGCCTGCCTGATTGGGTTTCTGGGCTTCTACCTCTGGGGCGCCTTCCGCAGCAGTTCTGTGCCTTCCGATGATCTGAGCATCCTCACCGATCCCCTCCCCAAGGCCGCGACCTTGCTTGTCATCGGGCTTGCCCTCACCATCGGAGGCGCGATTGCGCTGGTCGACGGCGCGACAGGCATCGCGCGGGCCTATGGCGTGCCCGAAGCGGTGATCGGTCTGACGCTGGTCGCCGTCGGCACTTCGCTGCCAGAGCTTGCCACCACCGTGATGGCCGCCCGGCGCGGCCAATCGGATGTGGCGCTTGGCAACATCCTCGGATCGGGCATTTTCAACATCCTCGGAATTCTTGGCGCCACCGCGCTGGTCGTCCCCCTGCCCGTGGATGCGAGCCTGTTGCCCGATATCGGCGTGATGCTGGCCTCCACGGCCTTGCTGATCGGCTTGCTCTTCTGGAAAAAGTGCATTGGCCGCAAGTCAGGCGGTATGTTTCTGCTGCTCTATGCCGGATATATGGCGTGGCTCAGCCAAACATTCTGACAAGATCGACCGTCTGCCGCTGCCCCAGATCATCCTTGTGGTGAGCAAGGAACGACCCTGCGGCACGGCGGCCAGCCGCTTTCAACTCGGCGATGACCGACGGCACTGGGATCATTTTGGTCGCAACCGAAAGATCGTTCATCAGGTCGTCATCGGCGATCATGTGCACTCGGACATTCTTCATTGCCCCCTCCTGAATTTTGCCATCGGCAATCAGGCGCTGCACGAATTCGATGGCGCGAAGCTCTCGCAGCAGCGACGAATTGAAACTGATCTCGTTGATCCGGTTCTGAATCTCGTTCGGCATCACCGGCACGGTATCGCGTTCGAGCGGATTGATGTTCACGATCACCACATCATCGGGCAATTCCGCATCGTAGAGCGGAAACAACGCCGGGTTCCCGGTATAGCCCCCGTCCCAGAACGCCTCCATGTTGCCGGTCTCCGGGTCTTCCACCTCCACAGCTTGAAACAGCGTTGGCAGACAGGCCGAGGCCAAAATGCTTTGGGTACTGATCGCATCGCCCTCGAAAACCCGCACTTTGCCATCGCGGACCTGTGTGGCGCATACGTAAAGCCGGGGTCCTTCCATCGCGCAGACCCGCCCGAAATCGAACTGGTCGACGATCTTCTCCAACGGATTCTCGTAAAGCGGCCCCCAGGCATAGGGCGACATCATCCGCCCAAGCGTATCACCCAGCATGTAGATGGGCGAAAACTCCAACCCGGTGCTGATCGCCGCCGGGGTCGGCAGCCACGCCTGCATCCATTTTGGCACCGCCAGATCATCCAGTCGCGCCACCTGCGCCCAAAGCCATTCCAGATTGTCCCGCGCGCCCTGCCGCCCGTTCTCCAGCCACCCGGATTTCAGCGCGGCCCCGTTCAGGGCCCCGGCAGAGGTGCCGGTGATCGCCGCGATCTCCAGATCGTCCTCTTCCAAAAGCCGGTCCAGAACACCCCATGTAAACGCGCCATGCGCACCACCGCCCTGAAGCGCAAGATTGATCTTTACCATACCGTCCCCTGCACCTTCATCTTGCCCAATAAACTCCGGGGAGCACGAGGGGCTGGCCCCTCGTTACAACCGCGCGCTCAAAGCGCGGTCCAGCCCCCATCCACGGAAATCGTCGTCCCGGTGATTTGCGCCGCCGCATCCGAGCATAGGAACACAGCCGTACCCCCGATCTGCTCGACCGTCGCAAATTCCTTTGACGGCTGGCGTTCAAGGATCACCTTCTGCGTCACTTCTTCTTCGGTCATGTCGTACTTTTTGGCGGTATCTGGGATCTGCGCCTCGACCAACGGCGTCAGCACATAGCCCGGACAGATCGCGTTGCAGGTGATCGGCTCCCGCGCCGTCTCCAAGGCCGTCGTCTTCGACAACCCGACAACCCCGTGCTTGGCCGCGATATAGGCTGATTTAAACGGCGACGCGGTCAGCCCGTGGGCGCTGGCGATATTGATCACCCGGCCCCAACCCGCCTTGCGCATCATCGGCAAAGCGACGGCTGTGGTGTGAAAGGCCGAACTGAGATTGATCGCGATGATCGCGTCCCATTTCTCGGTCGGGAATTCGTCAATCGGGGCGACATGCTGGATGCCTGCGTTGTTTACAAGGATGTCGCAGGCGCCCGCCTGTTCGATCAGCGCACGGCATTGATCAGGCTTCGACATATCGGCCTGGATATAGCGAACCGTGACGCCATGCTCCTTGGCGATTTCCGCTGCGAGCGCATGATCTTCGTCCCGGTCGGTAAACGAATTGATCACCACATCCGCGCCTGCACGGGCCAGTTCATGCGCCACACCCAAGCCGATCCCGGAATTCGACCCGGTGATCACAGCAGTTTTCCCTTTCAGCGACATGATCGCTCCTTCCTTGGTCTTTTGCTTGTGCAGCATGCTACATGCTGCAACTGCATAACACAAAGAAAGGATGGTGGTTCACGCCTCTGGCGGCTGTGCGCCGAAATAGCCGATGATCTCGGTCAGACGGCCATCGACACCGACGCGCCCAAAGTCGACCCCCTGCACCGGAACCGTCCCATCCGTCATGACCATGCGCCACGCAAAACGGATACGATCGTGATGCGCATCCACACCCGAGGTCAGCTCGATTCGAGCGCCCGGAAATTGCGCATGAACCCGCCCGATATGCGCATGCAGCGAATCGCGCCCCCGCGCCTCGCTACCGGGGTCTTGGTAAAGGCCATCATCCGCCCACGCGATCCCAAGAAGGGCGCGCCGTTTGTCCGCGTCGGCTTCGCACCATGCATCGCCATAGGCCTTTAGAACTTGGGTCAAGCTGTCCATCTCACCTCTCCTGCTGTTGCGTCACTCTTGCAGAACGGCTGATATACAGACAGAAAAAAACCCCGGCACGAAGCCGGGGTTAAGTTATTGAGGCAGGTTTCATACAGGCAAGAAACCTATCGAGCAGTAAGTCCTTTATAGGCAATTCTTCGCAGCGTTCCAAGCTAAAAGTTTGAAAAGCCACGAAAGCCCAGTTACCGTCAGGCACAACAAAACAAGGGCAGACAGGGATTGTTGCGAAAATGAGATCGGTTTTTTTCCTAAAACGTCACATCAGCATCGCCGCTTTGACACTCGCGCTTAGCGCGCAATTCGCAACGGCAGACCCGCAACACGGCATAGCTATGTATGGCGACCCGGAACTACCACCGGATTTTGTGTCCCTCCCCTATGCCAACCCAGAGGCACCCAAGGGCGGACGCATCGTGACAGGCGAGGTAGGCGGCTTCGACAGCCTTAACCCGCATATCGCCAAAGGCTCGACCCCGTGGCAGCTTCGGTTCCTCGCATATGAAAGCCTGATGGGTCGAAACTGGGACGAACCGTTCACACTTTACGGCCTTCTCGCCGAATCAATCGAGGTTGGCGAAAACCGCGATTGGGTCGAATTTGTCCTGCGCGAAGAGGCAGCGTTCTCGGATGGCACACCGCTCACCGTGGAAGACGTGATGTGGTCCTACGAGACCCTCGGCACCATCGGGCACCCCCGCTACCACGGCGCGTGGAAGAAAGTGGCGTCGATGGAACAGACCGGACCGCGCAGCATTCGGTTCACCTTCAACGAAGACGACCCCGAAATGGCGCTGCTGATCGGCATGCGTCCGATCCTGAAAAATGCCCAGTGGGACGGCAAGGAATTCGACGCATCCGGCATTGACGAGGTGCCGATTTCGACCGCCCCTTACGTGATCGACGAATTCGAAGCGGGCCGCTATGTCAGCCTCAAGCGCAACCCAGACTATTGGGGCCGAGACGTCAACTTCATGCGCGGTCAGGCGAACCTTGATGAGATCCGCATGGAATTCTACGGCGACGGCACCGCCATGTTCGAGGCGTTCAAGGCCGGTGCGCTGAATTCCAGCCGCGAATTCAATGTCGAAAAATGGGACACCCAATACGACTTCCCCGCCATCGACAGCGGTGATGTGGTCAAATCGGTGATCCCGCATGAACGCCCCTCGGGAATGACCGGTTTCGTGATGAACACCCGCCGCGAACAGTTCAAGGACTGGCGCGTGCGTGATGCGATGCTGCATGCGTTCAATTTTGAATTCATCAACGAAACCATGACCGGCTCAAAACAGCCGCGCATCACCTCGTATCTCTCGAACTCGGTTCTGGGCATGCAGGACGGTCCGGCAGAGGGCCGCGTGCGCGACCTGCTTGAACCATTTGCAGCCGACCTGCTGCCCGGCGCCCTGGATGGCTACGCCCTGCCCGTTTCAGACGGGACCGAACGCAACCGTGGCAACATCCGCGCTGCCATCGACCTGATGGAAGAGGCGGGATACACCATCAACGATGGTAAGATGGTCGGCCCAGACGGTGCGCCCTTCACCTTTGAAATCCTGCTCCAGCAAGGCAGCACCGAGGAACAGTCGATCATCGACCTCTACACGCAATCGCTGGAACGGGTCGGCATCACGCCGACGATCACAACGATCGACTCGGCGCAGTTCAAGGAACGAACCACCAATTACGACTTCGACATGAGCTACAACCGTTGGGGCATGTCTCTCAGCCCCGGCAACGAACAAAAGCTCTATTGGGGCTGTGACGGTGTCGATAATCCGGGCACACGCAATTGGATGGGGATGTGTTCCCCCGCCGCCGAAGCGATGGTGGACGCGATCCTGCAATCGGACTCGCGCGATGACTTCGTTGCCGCCACCCGCGCGCTGGACCGGGTGTTGACCACCGGCCGATACGTTATCCCGATCTACCAGTGGAACATCAGTCGCATCGCCCATGCGAAAGAGCTCAAATACCCGACCGCAATCCCGATCTATGGCGATTGGATCGGCTGGCAGCCTGATGTCTGGTGGTGGGAAGAGGAGTGATCCATGCGTGCATGGGTACTTTTCATACTGGTTTCAGGCGCGCTGAGCGCCTGTGCCACCGTTGATGGCATCGGTCAGGATATCTCGACCACGTCCCGCACTGTCCAAAGTTGGTTCTAAAACTCCGACCAACCAACGTCTGCGGCGCGCTGCCCCATGCGACCGCGCGCCGCTTTTGAGCGACTCGCTCTGCATGCCATCGTAGACAGTGCGAGGGGCGTTTGGAGGAGCGTCTGATGACTTGGACTGACATCACTGAAAACTGGACAACCGCGCTGGCCCATCTTGAGGCCCGCTTTCCGCTTCTCAGCCGCGAGGCTTTGGAACAGCCGCCACAGGATCTGACCGGCCTGACCCAGCACATTGCGGTGACGCATGATCTGACCGATCTGGAAGCCAGCGAGGAATTGGCGGATTGGCTGTTCTTTCAATCTCTCGCCAGACAGGGGCAAGACGTCAGTCTGCACTGACCTTTACGCCGAACTAAGTGACGTGACCCATAGGATGCTGGCATCGTCATCCGAGACCGAGATCACGTTATGCCCCATCGTGGCGTCGTAATAGGCGCTGTCCCCCCGGCGCATTTCGACCGGCTCGTAAAATTCGGTATACAGACGGATCACGCCGGTCAGCACGTACAGGAACTCTTCGCCGTCGTGACGTACCCAACCGTCGAATTCATCAACCGTGCGCGCCCGCACCCGCGCCCGATACGGAAGCATCTGTTTTTTCGTTAGGTTTTCCGCCAAAAGCTCGTGTTCGTAAGTGGTTGTGGCGTGTTGTTGACCTTGCCCATTGGGCGTGACCACCATCCGGCCGTTGACCTTTTCCCGCTGCGGCGGCGTGAAAAGCTGCGGCACGCCGATCTGCAATCCGATGGCCAGCTTCTTCAGCGCGTCATAGGTGGGCGACATTTGCCCGTTCTCGATCTTCGACAGCGTCGACCGCGCCAACCCCGCCTGCTGCGCGGCTTGCTCCAACGTCCAGTTCCGTGCTTTGCGCAAGTCACGCACGCGCTCGCCCAGGTTCAGCGGCTCGGGCTGGTCTTGGGCGCCGGTGTCCCGCGCGATACGGATCAGGTTTTTCGGATCATGAGTCATGGGTGCATCTATAGTGCCAGCTTGCCTCCCCGGCAACCTGCGCTTGCGGCGCTTTCGTTTGCGGCCTAGGGCTTTGGCATGAGCTCGATATCCGACACTGGCCCCTGGCCGCCCTGCCCGCAGGACTTCAATCTGACAGCCCATGTTCTGGCCGCCAGCGACCGCGCGCCGGACAAGATCGCTTTGGCTGTAGTGAAACCCACAGGCGCCCAACGCTGGAGCTATGATCGCCTGCGTAGCGCCATCCTTGGCAGCGCCACCGGGCTTTTACAAAGTGGTCTTGTCCCGGGCGACAGGCTGTTGATGCGGGTGGGCAATTCCGTCGAATTTCCGGTGGCCTATCTCGCCGCCATCGCGGTCGGGATTGTGCCGATCCCTACGTCGTCGCAACTCACCGAACCTGAAGTTCAGGTTCTGGTCGACATGACGGACCCGACAGCGATCCTGCACGACGGTCAGACCGCCTGCCCGGCATCCGTACTGGTGATCCGTACGGATCAGATGTCTGAATGGTACGGCCTGTCACCTGCCCCCTATGCTTTCGGTGATCCGAACCGTTTGGCCTATATCATCTTCACCTCTGGCACTTCAGGCAAACCCCGCGCCGTCTGCCACGCCCATCGCGCCATCTGGGCGCGCGGGATGATGATGGACGGCTGGTACGGCTTGACCAGGTCTGATCGCCTCATGCACGCAGGCGCGTTCAACTGGACCTATACATTGGGTACGGGCCTGTTGGACCCGTGGACCAAAGGCGCCACCGCCCTCATCCCGGCGCAGGGCGTCGAACATGCGCAGATCCCGCTCCTGCTCAAGCGTCATGAAGCAACGATTTTTGCTGCAGCCCCGGGTGTTTACCGGAACATCCTAAAGTCAGGCAGCCTTGATCTTCCGAAACTGCGACATGGCCTGTCTGCCGGGGAAAAGCTGCCCGCGTCGATACGCGACACGTGGCATGCGGCAACGGGCACCCGCGTTCACGAGGCGTTCGGCATGTCCGAATGTTCGACCTTCATTTCCGCGGCCCCCGGATCACCCGACTTGCCGCCAGAAAGCCTTGGCTGGCCACAACAGGGCCGCCGCATCGCGATCATGGGCGATCAAGGCCCAGTCCCCATCGGCACTCCCGGCATCATCGCCGTACACCGCGACGATCCGGGCCTTATGCTGGGATACCTGAACCAGCCCGAGGAAACTGCTGCCCGGTATCAGGGCGATTGGTTTCTGACCGGGGACATGGGCGAAATGACAGAAAACAAAGACATTTTGTATCACGGCCGCGCCGACGACATGATGAATGCAGGCGGGTTCCGTGTCAGCCCGCTGGAGGTTGAAGCAGCCTTGCTGGCCCATCCCGACATCCACGAAGTCGGTGTTACCGATATAGACATCAAAGCCGACACCCGCGTGATCGCGGCGTATTACGTGTCGGACCGCCCGCTGGACCCCACCGCGCTGGAAAGCTTCGCAACTGAACGTCTGGCCCGCTATAAACAACCGCGACTTTATACCCGCGTCGCGTCCCTGCCCCGTAATGCCAACAACAAACTTCTGCGCCGCGCGCTCCCGGACCATCCGCCGCTCTGACCTATGCTTACCAATCGCGGCACAGTCTGCTAGACCGATCCCAACGTCTGGAAAGGAATACCTCATGGTCAAGCTCGACATCATGTCCGACCCGATTTGCCCTTGGTGCTACATTGGCAAAACACACTTCGACCGCGCGTTGGCGCAACGCCCCGACCATCCCTTTCTGATCACGTGGCACCCATTCCAACTGAACCCGGAAATGCCAAAGGAAGGCGTGGATCGGCGCGCGTATCTCGAGGGCAAGTTCGGCGGCAAGGAAGGCGCGATCAAAGCTTACGCACCCGTGGTGGAGCATGCCGAGAAAGCGGGTTTGAGCATCAATTTCGAAGGCATCCAGAAAACGCCAAACACGCTTGATGCGCACCGACTGATCCATTGGGCTGGGATCGAAGGCCATCAAAATGCAGTGGTCGATGCTCTGTTCACAGCATATTTCGTCGACGGCCGCGATATTGGCGACGCTGACGTTCTGGCTGATATCGCGGATTCCTGCGGCATGGATGCCAGCGTTGTGCTGCGGCTCTTGGGCACAGACGAAGACCGTCGTGATATCGTCGACCGGGATGCAGCGGCACGTGGTATGGGGATCACATCGGTGCCCACGTTCATTGTCGCCAGCCAACACGCCGTCCCCGGCGCGCAACCGACCGAACTGTGGCTGAAGGTGCTGGACGATCTGGCACAAGGTGCCACGCTCGACGCATGAACACGCCGGTGCGTATCACAACTTTGATTGTCACACTGGTGGCGATCATCATCGGTGGCACGGCTTTCTTTCGCTGGGCAGAAGGCTGGAGCTGGCTGGACTCGTATTTCTTCACCGTGGTGACATTGTCCACGGTCGGTTACGGCAATCTTGTTCCAGTGACCGACATCGGCAAGGTTGGCACAACCGTCTTTATTCTTTTGGGGCTGGGCATCTTTGCCGTGACAATTCAGCAATTCGGCATGTTCGCAATGCGGAAACGCGAAGAACACACCGAATGGCTGATTGCGCGGTTTCAAGAACCCGAACGGACCGCCAACACTGACGACGATCCGGTGAATCCGTCCGACTTACCTGACAAGACCTGATCACGTTCTCCACTGTTCCCTCAAGCCACATGGTGGTACGGCTCCCGCAGGTTTTCCGGAGTCCCCATGCCCACTGCCATGTCGCGTACAGAGTTCGTCGCCCTGATGGCCATGCTGGCCGCAACGGTCGCCCTGTCCATCGACGCGATGCTTCCTGCGCTGCCGCAAATCGCCGAGACACTTTCCCCCGACAACATCAATAAAGCGCAGCTGATCGTCACAAGTTTTGTACTGGGAATGGGTCTTGGCACATTTGTGACCGGTCCATTGTCTGACACGTTTGGGCGCAAGCCAGTGATGCTCTGGGGGTCGGTTCTTTATATTGTCGGTGCCGTGGTCGCCTCTTGGGCGCAATCACTCGAAGTGCTGTTGGCCGCGAGGGTCGTGCAGGGACTGGGTGCTGCCGGGCCGCGTGTCGTTGCGATGGCGGTGATCCGCGATCTATACGCCGGGCGCGGCATGGCGCAGATCGTGTCCTTTGTGATGATTGTCTTCTCTTTGGTGCCTGCCATCGCGCCACTGCTTGGTTCTATCGTGATCGATATCTGGGATTGGCGCGCAGTGTTTTACGGCTTTGTCGGGTTCTCGGCGATCTCTGCTATGTGGGTTGCCATCCGCTTGCCGGAAACCCTTGCCCCGGAAAACCGCAGGTCCTTGCGCCTCCACGCGCTGCGCAGTGCCTTTGTGGAAATGTTCGTCCACCCCGTTGTCCGCATCTCGATCGCCGTGCAAGCGTTGTCCTTTGGGATGCTGTTCGGGTTGCTATCGTCGATCCAGCAAATCTTCGACATTACCTTTGACCGGGCCGAGTCCTTTCCGCTCTGGTTCGGCGCTGTGGCCATCGTCGCCGCATCTTCGGGCTTTCTGAACGCGCGTTTGGTCATGCGGCTGGGCATGATGTACCTCGTCCGGGTGATGCTGCTGGCGCAGGTGGTGCTGTCGGCTGCGATGATCCTTGTCGCCACTGCTGCAGCTGCGGGCCACGTATCGAACGACCTGTATTTCGGGGCCTTCGTGGTCTGGCAGGTGTCGCTGTTCTTTCAGGCGGGTATGACCATTGGCAACCTGAACGCCATCGCGCAGGAACCGATGGGGCATATCGCGGGTATGGCCGCCAGCGTTATCAGTTCCGTGGCGACCGTCTTTGGTGTGGCGCTTGCCGTGCCGGTGGGGCTGCTCTTTGATGGCACCCCCCTGCCTTTGTCGGTCGCGATCTTTTTTCAAGCCGCGCTTGGCCTTGCGCTCATGCGCCTCATGGTGCGGGTCGATGCGCGGATGACAACCTGATACGGTCACGACCAAGACGTCGAAAAGGACTCTCCCCCATGTCGAAAATCAAAGTCGATAACCCCATCGTTGAAATGGACGGTGATGAAATGACCCGCATCATGTGGGATTTCATCAAGCAAAAACTGATCCTGCCCTATCTCGACATCGACCTGCTTTATTACGATCTGGGCATCGAGGAACGGGATCGCACCAACGACCAGATCACCATCGACGCCGCCGAAAAGACCAAAGAGGTCGGCGTTGCCGTCAAATGCGCGACCATCACCCCCGATGAAGCGCGGGTCGAAGAGTTCGGTCTCAAGCAGATGTGGCGCAGCCCAAACGGCACGATCCGCAACATCCTTGGCGGCGTGATCTTCCGCCAGCCGATCATTTGCCGCAACGTGCCACGTCTTGTGCCGGGTTGGACCAAACCCATAGTCGTTGGACGTCATGCCTTTGGGGATCAGTACAAAGCGTCCGATTTCAAATTCCCCGGACCTGGCAAGCTCACCATGAAGTTCGAAGGCGCCGATGGCGAAGTGATCGAACGCGATGTCTATGACGCGCCCTCTGCGGGTGTCTTCATGTCGATGTATAACCTAGATGCGTCGATCACCGATTTCGCACGGGCGTCGTTCAACTACGGGCTAAACATCGGTTGGCCAGTATACCTTTCGACGAAGAATACCATTCTGAAACAATATGATGGCCGCTTCATCGAGATTTTCGCCGAGATCTTCGAGACCGAATTCAAAGACGCGTTCGAGGCCAAGGGCATCGAATATCAGCACCGCCTGATCGACGACATGGTCGCCTCTGCATTGAAATGGTCGGGCGGTTTCGTCTGGGCCTGCAAGAACTACGATGGTGATGTGCAGTCCGACACCGTGGCGCAGGGGTTCGGGTCGCTGGGCATGATGTCGTCCGTCCTCATGACCCCCGATGGCAAGATCGTCGAGGCCGAGGCCGCGCACGGCACCGTCACGCGCCATTACCGCCAGCATCAGGCGGGCGAACAGACCTCCACCAACTCCATCGCATCGATCTATGCATGGACTGGCGCGCTCAAGCACCGGGCCAAGCTGGACGAGAACATCAGTCTGCGTGCTTTTGCCGAAACGCTGGAGCGGGTTGTGGTGGAAACGGTCGAGGCCGGGTACATGACCAAGGATCTTGCTTTGCTGGTTGGCCCGCAGCAAAGCTGGTTGACCACGATGGGCTTTCTGGAAAAGCTGGATGAACGGTTGAATGCGGCTTTAACGGGGTAAGAACGATGCGGTGGATTGCGGTATTTCTGTTTCTCGCAACACCGATTTGGGCACAGGTTTTCCCCGATTACGACCGCACCACGATCACCGATCGTGCCGACCTTCTGACCGATGCGCAGGAAGCGGCGCTAGATGCCAGGCTGGCAGGTTTACGGCGCGATACAGGGATCGAATTTGCGGTGCTCACCCTGCGGTCGCAAGCACCCTATGCCGCAGGGCAGTCGCTGGAAGACTTTGCGACAGGGCTGTTCAATCATTGGGGTATCGGTGACGCCACCCGAAACGACGGCATTCTGGTGCTGGTCCTTTCCGAGGACCGTGCCATGCGGATCGAACTGGGTGCGGGATTCGCCCGCGACTGGGATCGGGTGTCGCAGAACGTGGTCAACCGCTCGTTCCTGCCCGCGTTCGAAACGGGGGATTACGCCAGCGGGATCAGTGACGGGGTCGAAGACGTAATCGCCTCCATCGCCCTCCCATTTTCGGAAGGATCAGACGCGCCCTCGGCTGACGGAGAGTTGCCCCCGTGGATGGCGTTCGTGGCCATTCTCGGCGCGCTGCTTATCGTGGCGCGGCGATTTCTGGGGGATCTTCTCACACGGTTTCAGCGTTGTCCGAATTGCGGCAGCCGCGCGCTTAGCCGAGTGCGCACGACCCTGCGCAGACCGACCCGCACCAGTCAGGGCAGCGGCGAAGTCACCACGCGGTGCAGCCAATGCAGCTATAGGGATGTGCGGTCCTACACCATTTCGCGCCTTTCGTCGTCATCCAGCAGCGGTTTCGGCGGGGGCCGATCCGGTGGCGGTGGCGCGTCGGGGCGGTGGTAGCGACTTGACTTCACCAAAATATGTCATAATTGCTGACCTATGTTTCTGCTCAGCAAACCACCCGCCGACCGTCACACGGTTCTGGAAGACATCCAAGGCATCCTGATCGGTGCCACACTTGTGGCGCTCGCTATCCAGTTCCTGTCCCAAAGCAATTTGCTGACCGGGCAGATCGCGGGGCTGGCGCTGGTGACGCGCTATGTGACCGATTGGTCCTTCGGGCTGGTCTTCTTTGTGCTGAACCTGCCCTTCTACATCCTTGCGGTGCATCAGCTTGGCTGGACCTTCACGCTCAAGACTTTTGCCGCAGTAGCGCTCATGTCCACGATATCCGAGCTGTTCCCGCATGTGCTGACCCTCGACATGGTGCATCCGGCTCTGGGCGCTGTGCTTGGCGGTGTGCTTGCGGGGATCGGTCTGCTGTCGCTTTTCCGGCACGGTGCGACACTGGGCGGTGTCGGGATCGTGGCGCTCTGGTTGCAGGACACGCGTGGCATTCAGGCGGGCAACACGCAACTGATGTTCGATGTCTTTGTGTTCGGCTTGGCCTTTTGGGTTCTGCCTGCACCGGTGGTGGTCTGGTCGCTTCTGGGCGCGGTGATTCTAAATATGATCGTCACGGTGAACCACCGCCGCGACCGCTATGTGGCGCGCTCCTGACTCTGTTCTGCTTAGAAAACAGTCAAAAACGACACTTTGTCGCAATCAGCACAGATTGCGCGCATCGCTAAAGGCAGCATTTCCGTAGCTTTACGGAGAAGCAGATGCGCGGTGATCGTTCCGCCCTGACACTTGTTCTGCGCACCATCGGGGCGCGACGCGGACGCGCGGCACGCGGACGTCCCTGATCGGGGTCTTTGCTGTCACCGTCCCCATCCCCTTCAAAAGAGTTTTCACATGACCGATCTGTCCCCTCGTCGCGCCGGTGGCCGTGCTGCCCGGCGTCATGCGCGTGCCAACCCGCTGGCCGACAATCTGCGCCCGATCCGCCCCGGCATGTCCGGTGGTCGCTATGATCCGCTTGATGTGGCGGATCTTGACCGCATTCACAACGCAGCCCTGACCGCACTCGAAGAAATCGGCCTGTCCGAAGCGCCTCCCTCCGGCATCAAGATCATGACCGACGCGGGTGCGATCCTTGGTGACGATGGTCGCATCCGGTTCCCGCGTGCGCTGGTCGAAGATATGCTGGCGATTGCCAACCGCGCGGTCACGCTGTGTGGCCGCGATCCGCTTTATGACCTCGATCTGTCAGGCACCCGTGTGCACTACGGCACGGCTGGCGCTGCGGTACACATGGTCGATGTGGAGAGTGGCAATTACCGCGAAAGCACGGTGCAGGATCTGCACGACGCGGCCCGCATTGCGGACCATCTCGAAAACATTCATTTCGTGCAGCGCCCAATGGTGGCGCGCGACATTCCCGACAACAAGGAAATGGATCTCAACACCATTTATGCCTGCTGTTCGGGCACCTACAAACATGTCGGTGTGTCCTTTACCGAACCGTCTTTCGTGCCGGATGCGTTTGAACTTCTGCACCTGATCGCGGGCGGCGAGGACGCATGGCGCGCGCGACCTTTCGTGTCGAATTCCAATTGTTTCGTCGTCCCGCCAATGAAGTTCGCAACCGAGTCCTGTCAGGTCATGGAAGCCTGTATCCGTGGCGGCATGCCTGTGCTCTTGCTCAGCGCGGGGCAAGCCGGGGCCACCGCCCCTGCGTCAATTGCCGGTGCCATCGTGCAGGCGGTTGCCGAATGTCTGGCAGGCGTCGTCTATGTCAACGCCATGGCGCCGGGCCATCCCGTGATCTTCGGCACATGGCCGTTTGTCTCGGACCTGCGCACCGGGGCCATGTCTGGCGGTTCGGGCGAACAGGCGCTGCTGACCGCAGGTTGTGCACAGATGCACCGCTACTACGGCTTGTGCGGCGGTGCTGCGGCCGGGATCGCTGACGCCAAGCTGCCCGACATGCAGGCGGGCTGGGAACAGATGTGTTCCAACGTCATGGCGGGGCTGTCGGGCCTGAATATGGTCTACGAGGCCGCCGGGATGCATGCATCGCTTTTGGGTTTCTGCCATGAAAGCCTGATCTTGGGGGACGACCTGATTGGTCAGGCGCTGCGCTGCGTACGCGGCATCGAAGTGACCGAGGACGATCTTAGCCTCGAAGTCATGCGCAAGACCTGCATCGGTGGGCCGGGGCATTATCTGGGCAGTGATGATACACTGAACCGGATGCAGCGAGACTATGTCTATCCGGTGCTGGGCAATCGTGCTTCGCCCAAGGAATGGGTCGAACAGGGGCAGCCGATCCTTGTGAACAAGGCGACCGAGCGCAAAGAGATGATCCTGTCGAAACCGTCGCGCGCCCGGATGGCACCCGAGGTCGATGCAGCAATCCGCAACCGCTTCAACATTCACCTGAATTGATCGCAACATGTGGTGCGGGGGGCTGGTCCCCCCGTCCGCAATCGGCCATGAAGATCGCACCGTTCAGGAGATCGCCATGCCCTATCTCGTCCTCATGCTTGCCGTTCTGGCCGAAACCATCGGCACCACCGCCTTGCAGGCCAGCCAACAGTTCAGCCGCCCCCTGCCTTCGGCCATCGTGGTCGTGGCCTATGGGGCCGCGTTCTACCTTCTCGCCATCGCGCTCAAGACATTTCCGGTGGGCATCGCCTATGCCATGTGGTCCGGCATGGGGATTGTGTTCATCGCGATCATCGGTTTTGCCGTCTTCGGACAAAAGCTCGACTGGCCCGCGATCTTTGGCATCGCCATGATCATGGCGGGTATCTTGGTGATCAACCTGTTCTCGAACACCGCAACACACTGACCCGCAAAGAAACGCGCACCGGAGGGACCGATGCGCGTTATGTGCCTTACGACAAGCGACTGCCTTAGAAGCGGAAGCTGCCGCGGATCGACAATGTGTCCGCCTCGACATCGACGCCGGTGTCGTCGAAATCATCAAAGCGATGGGCCAGGTATTCGCCACCCACAGTGAACTGTTCGGTCACCTTGTATTCGACGCCCAGACCGCCGACGATCCCGGTATCATCGCCAATGCTGGTGTTCAGCTGCGCCGCACCAACAGTGGCATAGACCAATGTCTGACCAAGGTCATAACCGCCACGCACCTTCGCACGCAGCACGTCGTCCACTTCGAGGCCGCCCAGCTGGATATCTTCGCCGGTCTGGTAATCGAGTTCACCACCAACCACGAACTGGCCGAAGTCGTAGTCATAACCACCATACACACCATAGACGCCTTCGCTGTCCTCAACACCGTCCGCATCTGCAGACAGGTTCCCAAAGCTCAGACCGCCGTAAGCGCCGGTCCAGTCGCCGCCCATCTGCGTCGGGGCCACGGTGACGGGTTCGACGATCATCGGCTCGACAGGTGCCGGATCGGCGCTGCCCGCATAGCTCGAAGTCGCTGCAGTGGCCACAAGAGCCGTTCCAAGCAGTATATGTTTCATGAGAGTTCCTTTCTCGTTTGCCTCATTGATCACGTCAGGCGCAGGAACCTCCTGTCGTCCCGCCGTGCTGCTGTCTCAACGTCGGCACCCTTGATCGCGTTTCAACGCCATGGGCAGAGCTTTCTTGAAACGGGCGGTTTTCCGGCCAAAGCCCGCCCAAAAACCCCGTGGCATCAGTGCTTTATTGCCGGTTCCCTGTCACGCTCTCGTGAGGGGCCTGTGGCGGCGATTGGGCAACACCCATATCGACGGGCTTTTTTGCTGGCCTTCTCTGGCGGTCCCTTGTAACCCCCGGCCAACTCTTCCCTGTACGAGACAAAGATTCATGGACCTTCGCAACATTGCGATCATCGCACACGTGGACCACGGTAAAACGACCCTGGTTGACGAACTGCTGAAACAATCAGGCGCGTTCCGCGCAAATCAAGCCGTCGCTGAACGCGCGATGGACAGCAACGACCTCGAACGCGAGCGCGGCATCACCATTCTGGCCAAGGCCACATCGGTCGAATGGAAAGGCAAGCGCATCAATATCGTCGATACGCCCGGCCACGCCGATTTCGGCGGCGAGGTGGAGCGCATCCTGTCGATGGTAGACGGTGTTGTCCTGTTGGTCGACGCCGCCGAAGGCCCGATGCCGCAGACCAAGTTTGTGACCTCCAAGGCGCTGGCCCTCGGCCTGCGCCCCATCGTCGTGTTGAACAAGGTCGACAAAACCGACGCCGAACCTGACCGTGCACTGGACGAATGCTTTGACCTTTTCGCCAATCTCGGTGCCAACGAGGACCAGCTCGATTTCCCGCACATGTACGCCTCCGGCCGGTCTGGTTGGGCGGACATGTCACTTGAGGGCCCTCGCAAGAACCTCGACGCGCTGTTCAAGCTGATCGTGGATCACGTGCCTGCCCCCAAGCAGGTCAAGCACCAGGACGAAGATTTCACAATGCTTGCCACCACATTGGGCGCGGACCCCTTTGTGGGCCGCATCCTGACAGGCCGCGTCGAAACCGGCCGCCTCAAGGTCGGCGCCACCGTGCAGGCTCTGAGCCGTGTCGGTCAGAAGATCGAACAGTTCCGCGTCTCCAAAATCCAAGCCTTCCGCGGCCTTGGTCCACAGGACATCGACGAAGCGCTGGCCGGCGACATCGTCAGCATCGCAGGCATGTCCAAGGCCACAGTGGCCGACACGATCTGCGCACTGGCAGTTGACGTGCCTCTCGAGGCGCAGCCCATCGACCCGCCCACGATCACCGTGACCTTTGGCATCAACGACAGCCCGCTGGCAGGTCGTGACGGCAAGAAGGTTCAATCGCGCGTGATCCGCGACCGTCTGATGAAAGAAGCGGAATCCAACGTCGCCATCAAGATCAAGGACACTCCCGGCGGCGAAGCCTTTGAGGTGTCGGGTCGCGGCGAACTCCAGATGGGCGTTCTGATCGAAAACATGCGCCGCGAAGGCTTTGAGCTGTCGATCTCGCGCCCTCGCGTGATCTTGAAAGAGGGCGATGACGGCAAGATGCTGGAGCCCGTCGAAGAAGCCACGATCGACGTGGATGACGAGTATTCTGGCGCTGTGATCGAAAAGCTGACCGGCGCCCGCAAAGGTGAACTGGTCGAGATGCGCCCCGCCGGTGTCGGCAAAACCCGCATCATCGCACATGTCCCGTCGCGCGGGCTCATCGGCTACCATGGTGAATTCCTGACCGACACGCGCGGCACAGGTGTGCTGAACCGTGTGTTCCACGGCTGGACCCCGCACAAGGGGCCGATTCCGGGCCGTCGCGCGGGTGTTCTGATCTCGATGGAAAACGGTGTCTCAGTGGCCTACGCCCTGTGGAACCTCGAAGATCGGGGACGCATGTTCATCGGTGCGCAGGAAGCGATTTACACGGGTATGATCATTGGCGAACACAGCCGCGAGAACGATCTCGAAGTGAACCCGCTGAAGGGCAAAAAGCTCACCAACGTCCGGGCCTCGGGCACCGACGACGCAGTACGCTTGACCACGCCAATCACGCTCTCGCTGGAAGAGGCGATTGCCTATATCAACGATGACGAACTGGTCGAAGTGACGCCAAACGCAATCCGTCTGCGCAAGCGTTATCTCGACCCGCACGAACGTAAGCGGATGTCGAAGTCAGGATGAGCCGGTTTGAAAAGGCTTGGGAAGGGCTTTCGAAAGCCCTTCCCTGCACCCTACTCAGTCGTTTCAACGATAAGCAATTCGCGCTCGGACGCGCCACGTGCATGGTCTAATGCGCGCTGGTATTCAGGGCTGTTGTAACAGGCTTCTGCTGCCTCGACAGATGGGAACTTGGCCACCACATTGCGCGGTCTTTCCTGCCCCTCAAGCTGCACAAAACGACCGCCACGGGCAATGAAATGCCCGCCATGTTTGGCAATCGCAGGGCCCGCAAGCTCGGCGTATTTCGAATACGCCTCGGGGTCCGTCACGGTGACATGGGCGATCCAGAGTGCAGGCATGGTTTATCCTCCCAAAACGGCTTCGGCGGCCTTGATGGCGGCTTCGGCATTCTCTGCCGACGCACCACCGCCCTGCGCCATGTCCGGACGGCCACCGCCGCCTTTACCGCCCAATTCTGGCACGGCAGCTTTGACCAGATCAACCGCAGAGATGGTGTTTGTGAGGTCTGAGGTCACGCCCGCAGCCACAGCCACTTTGCCACCTGTGTCGGCAATCAATAGCACGGCGCCCGATCCGATCCGCGATTTGTGTTCGTCAATGAGTGGCGGCAGGTCTTTGCCCGAAACCCCCGAGAGCACCTGAGCAAGGAATTTCACCCCGTTGATCTCTCGCGGTTCGGCCCCGCCACCCTGCCCTGCGCCACCAGCCATGGCCAGTTCGCGGCGCAATTGCGCGACTTCGTTCGACAGCGCCTTGCGCTCATCCAACAACGCACGGACACGGGCCGGCACGTCGGTTGCTTGCGCTTTCAGATCCAGCGCCACTTCGCCAAGGCGATGATCCTGCTCAGACAGGTAGCGGAACGCATCAGCGCCTGTCAGCGCTTCGATCCGGCGCACGCCCGCGCTTGAAGCGGAATCGCCGAGCGTCACAAAGACACCGATGTCACCAGTGCGCCGAACATGGGTGCCACCGCACAGTTCCAGCGAATAGGTGCTGCCATTGGTGCCTTTCCCAGATCCGGACTGTTCGCCCATCGACACAACCCGCACTTCGTCACCGTACTTTTCGCCAAACAACGCCTGCGCGCCAATGGAGCGTGCGTCATCCGGGGTCATGATCCGCGTCTCGACCGGAGCGTTCTGACGGATGTATTCGTTCACTTCGGCTTCGACTTGTTTCAATTCGGCCATGCTCAACGCTTTGCCGTGGCTGAAATCGAACCGCAGACGATCCGGCGCATTCAGCGACCCGCGCTGTGCGACGTGATCACCCAATGCGCGGCGCAGCGCCTCGTGCAGCAGGTGCGTCGCCGAATGGTTCGCCCGGATCGCCGTGCGGCGGCTGTGATCCACCTCAAGCTGCACCGCTTCGCCCTTCTTGAATGTCCCACTTTTGACCGTGACGTGATGCGCGAACACCTTGCCGCCACCCATCCGCTGCGTGTCGGTCACTTCGGCCTGATCGTCCTCGTTCTCTAGTCGGCGCAGCCAGCCGGTATCGCCCACCTGACCACCGGATTCGCCATAGAATGGCGTCTGATTCAGCACGATCCAACCGGACTCGCCTTCCGCCAACGTATCCACAACGGCGCCATCCTTAATCAGCGCCAGCATCTGGCCTTCGGCGGTTTCCGTGTCATAGCCAAGGAAATCGGTCGCGCCGTGGGTTTCAGCCAGATCGAACCAGATCGCCAGATCCGCAGATTCGCCCGTGCCAGACCACGCAGCCCGCGCTTTGGCCTTCTGTTCGGCCATCGCCACATCGAAGCCCTCGGTGTCGACCTTACGACCTTTTTCGCGCAGCGCATCCTGCGTCAGATCAAGCGGGAAACCATAGGTGTCATAAAGCTTGAACGCTGCAGCGCCCGGCAGCGGCGCATCATCGGCCAATCCGCCCAGCTCTTCGTCCAGTAACTTCAGCCCGCGATCCAGTGTCTGCTTGAACCGCGTCTCTTCCAACCGCAGCGTTTCTTCGATCAACGCCTGCGCGCGCGGCAATTCCGGATAGGCCGCCCCCATCTGGCGCACCAACGCAGGCACCAAGCGGTGCATGACCGGATCTTGGGAGCCCAGCAAATGCGCGTGGCGCATTGCACGTCGCATGATCCGGCGCAGCACATAGCCGCGCCCGTCGTTCGACGGCATCACCCCATCCGCGATCAGGAACGAGGTCGAGCGCAGGTGATCCGCGATCACCCGGTGATGCGTCTTGCCCGGGCCGTCAGGGTCGGACGAGGTCACATCCGCCGACGCCTCGATCAGCGCGCGCATCGTGTCTGTATTGTAATTGTCATGGCTGCCCTGCAACAGCGCGCCGATCCGCTCCAGCCCCATGCCGGTGTCGATCGACTGCATGTCGAGCGCTTTCATGGAGCCGTCTTCGAACTGCTCGTTCTGCATGAAAACGATGTTCCAGATCTCAATGAAGCGGTCGCCATCTTCGTCGGGGCTGCCCGGAGGGCCACCCCAGATGTGATCCCCGTGATCATAGAAGATCTCGGTGCACGGGCCACAGGGACCGGTCGGGCCCATCTGCCAAAAATTGTCGGATGTGGCGATGCGGATGATCCGGCTTTCGGGCACGCCGACCTTTTTCCAGATCTCGAACGCCTCGTCATCGGTGTGATAGATCGTGACATAGAGGCGCTCGGCGGGAATGCCGAAATGCTTGGTGATCAGTTCCCACGCAAACGGGATCGCTTCTTCCTTGAAATAGTCGCCAAAGCTGAAATTTCCCAGCATTTCAAAGAACGTATGGTGCCGCGCGGTATAGCCGACATTGTCGAGGTCATTATGCTTGCCGCCGGCGCGCACGCATTTCTGTGCAGTCGTCGCACGTTTGTAATCGCGGTGTTCGACCCCGGTGAACAGGTTCTTGAACTGCACCATGCCCGAGTTGGCGAACATCAGTGTCGGGTCGTTGCGCGGCACCAACGGGCTGGAGGCCACAACTTCGTGTCCCTGTTTCTCAAAGTAGCTCAGAAAGGTGGAGCGGATATCGTTCAACGTGGGCATGTGTGACCTGACCTGCATGGTATTCGGGGTCCGGGCGTTCCGGGTTCGGCCTGAAATAGCCCTTGGCACGGGGGCTGTCCACCGCAGAGGTCACGCCGAAACGGAAACAGGGTGACGCATCCGCCACCCTGTTCCAGGTATTCTCGAACTCAAGTCTGACTTCGGGGCGTTTCTGCAGTCGCCGTCTGCGTTTGTTCAGGATTCGACGATGTCGTCGGTGGTGTCGTCGTCATCCGATGCGGACATGTCGAAATCCAGCCCGTGTGCGGCGCGGATCTTGTCTTCGATCTCAAGCGCAATGGCCGTGTTTTCCTTGAGGAAGTTCTTGACGTTCTCCCGGCCCTGCCCGATCCGCTCGTCCCCGTAGGAATACCACGCACCCGATTTCTCGACCACTCCGGCCTTCACGCCAAGGTCGATCAATTCCCCGGTTTTGGAGATGCCTTCGCCATACATGATGTCGAATTCCACCTGCTTGAACGGCGGTGCAACCTTGTTTTTGACCACTTTCACGCGGGTGGCGTTGCCCACCACTTCGTCACGGTCCTTGATCGCACCGATGCGGCGGATGTCCAAACGCACCGAGCTGTAAAATTTGAGAGCATTGCCGCCTGTGGTGGTTTCAGGGCTGCCAAACATCACGCCAATCTTCATGCGGATCTGGTTGATGAAGATCACCATGCAGTTGGACCGTGAAATCGAGCTGGTGAGTTTCCGCATCGCTTGGCTCATCAGGCGTGCATGTACGCCGACACTGCTGTCGCCCATATCGCCCTCAAGCTCTGATTTCGGCGTGAGCGCAGCAACCGAGTCGATAACGACAAGGCTAACCGCGCCAGATCGGACCAGCGTATCCACGATCTCGAGCGCTTGTTCGCCAGTGTCGGGCTGCGAGATCAGAAGCTCGTCAAGATCGACGCCCAGTTTCTTGGCATATTGCGGATCAAGCGCGTGTTCCGCGTCGACAAAGGCACAAACGCCGCCTTTCTTCTGTTCTTCGGCCACGGAATGCAGGGTCAGCGTCGTCTTGCCCGAGCTTTCCGGCCCATAGATTTCGATGATCCGACCCTTCGGCAGGCCCCCGATACCAAGCGCAATGTCGAGCCCAAGTGATCCTGTCGAAGTCGATTCAATGTCACGCATGGCGTTTTCGCCACCCAGCTTCATGATCGAGCCCTTGCCGAACTGGCGTTCGATCTGCGCAAGCGCCGAATCGAGGGCTTTTTGTTTGTTCGCGTCCCGCTTGCTGTCCATGGTAAGAAGATCTGCCGTTGCCATTGCTTTTGATCCTTATTCCACACCCCGTCCGGGGCGGCAATTGCTGCTTTTGTTCGCCTCTTGTTCTCATTCTTTATGAGATCAAAACGCGAACATTTCAATATTTATTTTCACCTCCACTGTTGCGCGCTTTGGTTAAGGAGTGGTTTATAAAACCTCAAAAGGGATCGGAGCAGCGCGTATGATGGTGTTTTGGAACGAACGGCTTGTGCTGCTCTCGGTGCCCAAGACGGGCACTCATGCCTATACACAGGCACTTGGGCCGCGCGCGTCGATGGTCGTCACCGATCCACCCGATCTGAAGCACGCACCGGTCTATCGCTACAACCGATTCTTCCGCCCGATGTTCGAGAAGATGGGCGCCGAGGACATGGAGCTTGTTGCAGTGATCCGCGAGCCGCTCAGCTGGCTGGGCAGTTGGTATCGGTATCGACAGCGCCCGGCGCTTGATGGACGACCGACCTCGACCAAAGGGCAGAGTTTTGATGCCTTTCTGACCGCCTGCTGCGCCGAAACACCACCGCCTTTTGCAAATGTCGGCAATCAGGCGAAATTCGTCGAAGCGCGGCCAAACGGCACCGCGGTGCGCCATTTTTTCCGCTATGAAGATCAAGCCGGTTTGCGGGCCTTCCTGACTGAGCGTTTGGGGCCTTTGCCTGACATTCCAGCCGCCAATGTCTCTCCGAAGCTGCCACTCGACATGTCTGCCTCGGTGGCGGCGGAGGTGCGCCGTGCGCGGGCTGCGGAGTTTGCATTGTGGGAGTCGATCCCGCTGCGCGGAGCCTGATACAACCCTCTACTGCACCGGTGTCTGCCTTTCTGTCGCGCCCTGTATCGCGAGTTGCTGGTTTACGATTGAGGTCAATTCAGTGAGTGAAAACGGCTTGGCCAGAAAGGCCGAGGCTTCGATCCGCGCGCCCTGAGACTTGAACACGTCTTCCGCATAACCGGACATGAACACCACCGGCACCTCGGGGCGCATTTGCCGGGCTTTGCGCACCCAGCTTGGCCCGTCGAGGCCCGGCATCACCACGTCTGTGACGAACACATCCACTTTTAGCTCGGCGTCCTTCAACAATTCCAGCGCGTCCTCGGCGGTGCTGGCCTCGATCACGCGAAACCCGCGATGGGCCAGCGCGCGCGAAGCAAAAGCCCGAACCGGCGCTTCGTCCTCGACCAAAAGGACAACACCATCGCCATGACGCACCGGAATCGGGCGTGGCGGTTCCGGTGCGATGATGGGTTCGACCACAGGGTCATCACAGACCGGGAACATGAGCGTAAAGACGCTACCGCGTCCCGGCGTGCTGTCGACAAAGATAAAGCCGCCCGTCTGTTTGACGATGCCGTACACTGTCGAAAGCCCCAATCCGGTGCCTTCGCCCGTGCGCTTGGTGGTGTAGAACGGCTCGAACACCTTTTCGAGCTTGTCCGCCGCGATCCCGGTGCCATCGTCCTGCACCCGCACCACGACATACGCGCCCGCCGGCACATGTGCCCGGCCTTGGTTCAAGGGCGTATTCAGAATGCGATGATCGGTCTCGATCAGAATTGTGCCGCCCTTTGACATTGCGTCGCGTGCATTGACGACAAGGTTCATGATCACCTGTTCCAATTGCCGCTTGTCGGCGCGAATGGGCGGCAGCGCCGGAAGCTGACGCAGGTCAAGTGCGATCTTTTCGCCCACGAGCCGGTTCAACAGATGTGTCAGGTCCGACAGGATGTCGCGCAGTTCAAGACGTTCCGGGCGTAGGGTCTGCTTGCGGGAAAAGGCCAACAATTGTCCCACGAGCGCTGCTGCGCGGTTGGCGTTCTGGTGGATCTGGACAAGATCACCATATTCCGGATCCCCGGGGTCGTGCCGCAGGAGCAACAAGTCGCAATGGCCTGATATCGCTGTCAGAAGATTGTTGAAATCATGCGCCACCCCACCTGCAAGCTGACCGATGGCCTGCATTTTCTGGCTTTGCACGAACTGCGCCTCAAGGCTTTTGAGCTCGGTCGCATCGTTCAGAACCGCCACAAGCAGAACCTTGCCGTCCTCCACCACGCGGGTCAGGGTCACCTGAACGAAAATCTCACGCTCGGGGCGGGTCAGGCGGAGGAATTCGGATCGCCCAAGCCCCTTGCCCGCCGCCGCATCGGCCAGCCAATCCGGGATCGACCGGCCCAACCCTTCCATCAGGTCCGAAAGGCTTCGGTCGCGTTCGGCATCGGCATGCAGCAAATCCCGTGCACAGCGGTTTACGTTCGTGACATCGCCTTGTGGCGAAACCTTGAGCAATGGAACGGGCAGAGTTTCGAAACCCATATCCTCGGGAAGGGACGGCACTGGTATGGGTTTGGGGACAAACACCACCTCTTCCCGCCCGGCCCCTGCTGGGTGGACATTGATGACAAAGTCCTGTGCCGTACCATCGGTGCCGACACGGTGGGTCTGCCCTGGTCGAAGCGGTGGATCGGTGATCAGATCTTCCAACGACCGGACCCTCCCGCCCGCAAGATCCCGCGCAGCCGCGTTCATCCAAAGCACGGTCCCCCCGCGTCCGATGGTCAGCGTCGGGTAAACCGTTGCCAGCCCGGCGGCATCAGTGTCGGCGGAGCGCGCAACGTCCAGCCGCCACAAAAGCGCCGTTGGACCCACCTGATGCGCCGACACGTCAAACCGCCGATCCGGAAGCACAACTGTTTCTGACGCGATTCCCTGTCGCAAAGCCGCAGTCTGCACCCGGTGAATCAAGCCCGCGGCATCGACGATCTGCATCTCGATCAAAGCGCGGAGCATCTGGCCGGTCTGCGCCCGCAATTTCTTGACGCCCGCCCGGTTGGTTTGCAGCACAAGACCCTGCAGATCGGTCATGACGCAGGGCACGACATCATGTTCGACAAGCAAGGCAATGTGATTCAATGATCTTTTCTGCCGCCAGAGACTAAGGTTGCGCAGCGCGACAAGCCAAAAGAACGCGCAACCGAAGGCAATTGAGGCAAACACCAGCAGGCTGCGTACGCCATTGGCCGGTGCTGTTATGGCCAAACCTGCGGAAACACAGGCGCAGATAAGCATCCACGTGGGTGCCGATACACCATAGCGGGAAACGGATGGGCTTGGGTCGATGACGGTCACAGCATGGTCCCCGGAACACTGGTTCCCTGCCATTAGACCGCATGACACTTAAGCGACGCTTAACAAGGATGCGCGTATAAGTTGTATCTTAGACTCATGATCTCGTCAAGATGGCAGAGAAGAAGCCATCACCACCTGACTGAAGCCCAAACCGCGTCTGCTGCCCACATGTCCAATCGGGATGGCGGGTCAGAAAGCTCTCGATCTGATCCTCGTTTTCCGATTTGAGAACCGAGCAGGTCACATAGGCCAGGCTGCCGTTCGGCGCGACAAGCCCCGTGACCTTATCGAGGATGTGAGCCTGCGTCTGGTGCAGGCCAGCAAGGCTGTCCGGGGTCAGCCGCCATTTGCCCTCAGGGGCTCTGCGCCATGATCCGCTGCCGGAACAGGGCACATCGCACAGAACGAGATCATAGGGGCCTTTGGGTTTGTCGGTGCGCATCACACGGGCGTCCGCCCTTTCCGCACGTTCCGGCAGGTCCGTCATGCGGCGCGGGTCGGCGTCATGTGCATCAACGGGGCCGTCAATACGCGCCGCAAGCGCAAGTGTCTTGCCGCCACCGCCGGCGCAATAATCAAGACACCGCATCCCTTTGAAAACAGGCAAGGTTTCGATTACAGCTTGGCTCGACACGTCCTGCAATTCGACAAGCCCTGTACGGTAGGCCGTGCTTTGGGCGATACGCCGTGCACCGTCGGTAACCTCCAGCGCTGTGGCGCACAGAGGATGCGGCGTGCTCTCTATGCCATCATTGCGCAATGCGTCCTGTGCTCTGGCCAAATCGGCCTTGAGCAGGTTGACCCGAAGAAACACCGAGGCACGATGCCTCAAGGCCTCTGCCATTACATCAGCATCACCAGACAGGTCATTGAGAAATATCGCATAAAGCCAATCAGGCAGATCGACGGCTTCGGCCCCAACGGGATTTTGCCCTGCTTGTCGCTCTGTGTCGGTGCAAGCTGCTAGCGCATAGCCTTCGCCGGTGAACACAGTTTCCGGGTCGTCACCTGTCTGACGCAACCGACCCAGCACGCGCGCGCGCCCTGTCTCTCCCCCACCAAGGGCTGCGGTGCTCCGCCAGCAGCGCAGGATGTCATAGACATGATCCCGGATCGCTGCGCGGTCCTTGGACCCGGCAAAGCGCGACTTGCGCGCCCATGTGGTCAGCGCCTTTTCCGCCGGTTCTCCGGCTTCGATCTGGTCGAGAACGCTGGCGGCAGCGGCCCATCGTGCGGCTGGTGTCATGCGGGCAGGCTCTTGCGATCAGCCAAGGCGATAATTCGGCGACTCGCGGGTGATCTGCACGTCATGCACGTGGCTTTCCTTGAGGCCCGCGCCTGTGATCTTGACGAATTGGCAGTTGCTCCGCATTTCTTCGATGGTCGCGCACCCGGTATAACCCATGGCCGCGCGCAGGCCGCCAACCAACTGGTGCAGCACTGTTCCCGCCGAGCCCTTGTAGGGCACCTGTCCTTCGATGCCTTCGGGCACCAGCTTGTCGCTGGCCGCGTCCTTCTGGAAATAGCGGTCGGCCGATCCACGCGCCATTGCTCCGATCGACCCCATGCCGCGATAGGCTTTGAAGCTGCGGCCCTGGTACAGGATCACCTCACCGGGGGATTCGTCGGTGCCCGCAATCATGCTGCCGACCATCGCGCAGGACGCGCCCGCAGCAATCGCTTTGGCGAAATCACCCGAGAACTTGATGCCACCGTCTGCGATCACCGGAGTGTCGCCTGCTTCTTTCGCGCAATCCATGATGGCAGTCAGCTGCGGCACGCCCACACCCGCGACCATGCGCGTGGTGCAAATCGACCCCGGACCGATCCCGACCTTGACCGCATCGGCCCCTGCGTCGATCAGTGCGCGCGTGGCCTCTGCCGTGGCGACGTTGCCCGCGATCACCTGCACCTCATTCGACAGGGTCTTGGCGCGGGTCACCGCTTCGATCACGCCGCGAGAATGACCATGTGCTGTGTCGATGACCACGATGTCCACACCTGCCGCAACGAGTTCTTGTGTCCGCTCGAAACCGGCATCGCCGACCGATGTGGCAGCAGCGACGCGCAGGCGGCCCAGATCATCTTTGCAGGCGGTCGGGTTCAGCACAGCCTGTTGCGTGTCCTTGAGCGTGAGAAGGCCTGTCAGCTTGTCGCTGCCATCCACGACCAGCAGCTTTTCAATGCGGCGCGACTTCATCAGGCTGATCGCCTCTTCGCGGTCGGCGGGTTCGCGCAGGATCGCCAGATTGCTCGAGGTCATCATCACGCTGACCGGCGTGTCGTCGGATGTGGCAAAGCGCATGTCGCGATTGGTCACGATGCCGACCACGCGGCCCTGCTCGTCCACCACGGGGAAGCCGGTGAAGTTATAGCGCTCAATCAACGCCTTGGCGTCGGCCAGCGTCTGGTTGGGCCGCAGAGTGACCGGGCTGTAGACAATGCCAGATTCGAACCGCTTGACGCGTCGCACTTCGCGGGCCTGCTGTTCAACGCTGAGGTTCTTGTGGATCACCCCTATGCCGCCCGCCTGCGCCATTGTGATCGCCATGCGACCTTCGGTGACCGTGTCCATGGCAGAACTCAGCAACGGGATGTTCAAAGCGATGGTTTTTGTCACCCATGTGCGGGTGTCGGCAGTCGACGGAAGAACTTCTGACGCACCCGGCACCAGCAGAACATCATCAAAGGTGAGAGCCTCGCGAATCTCCATCGGAATCCCTTTCCACGGACAGCATCGTTAGGCACGTCCCTATCGCATGGGTTGCCGGTGGTGGAAAGCCCCAATCCGCCCTTTACGGCAGCAAAGCGCTGTCGCAGTCTGGCGCCAGATCAACAGGAGCATCATCCATGTCTCACGGATACGAAGCAGGCCGCCTGAACCTGCCTTTCACCGGCATCTGCACCTTTGGCCGCAACCCTTATGTTGCAGACTGGTCCACCATCGACGCCGATGTGGCCATCCTGGGCGCACCGTTCGATGCGGGCACACAATGGCGTGCGGGCGCACGGTTCGGACCACGTGGCGTGCGCGAGGCATCGACATTGTTTAGCTTTGGTCATGCCGGGGCGTATGACCACGAAGACGACGTGACCTACCTGGCCGATACGCGCATCGTCGATCTGGGCGATGCCGATATCGTTCACACCGACACGGTCCAAAGCCATGCCAATATCCGCAAGGGAGTCGAGGCCATTCGGGCGGCAGGTGCCCTGCCTGTGGTGATCGGCGGCGATCATTCGATCAACATCCCCTGCATCGATGCGTTCGAAGGTGCAAAGCCGTTCCATATCCTGCAGATCGACGCGCATCTTGATTTCGTCGATGAACGTCACGGGGTGCGCAATGGCCACGGCAATCCGATGCGTCGTGCTTCTGAGAAAGCATGGGTCAGTGGCATGACACAGGTCGGCATCCGCAACGTAAGCTCGACCGCGCGCGAAGGTTATGAGGCTGCCCGCGCCTGCGGATCAGACATCCTGTCGGTGCGGCAGGCCCGTGCGCTTGGTCCGGATGGTGTGGCAAACCGCCTGCCACAAGGCGCGCCGGTTTACATCACGATCGACATCGACGCGTTCTGCCCGTCCATCGCGCCCGGCACCGGCACCCCCAGCCATGGCGGGTTTTTGTATTACGACGTGCTGGAACTGCTGCAACAGGTGGCCAACCGACACGAGATCGTCGGCATCGACCTTGTTGAAGTGGCGCCCGATTACGATGCGACAGGCGCTACGTCGATCCTCGCGGCGCAGGTGCTGATGAACCTGCTGGGCTTCATTTTCCACGCCCGCGCGCAGCGCGACGGATGAGCACAGCAGTCGGGTTTTCGCCGACCCGACACCGCCCTGTTGCACTTATGTGCTGGGCTGCGTTCACTTGACAGAAACCACGACTCGACAGGGACACCCATGACCAAACCGCTTGCAGGTATCACTATACTTGACCTGACCCATGTGCTGGCTGGCCCGTACTGTTCGATGACGCTGTGTGACTTGGGGGCGCATGTGATCAAGGTGGAACGCCCCGTGATCGGCGATGACACCCGCGCCTTCCCTCCCTTCACCAAGGGCAAGTCTGCCTATTTCGCCACGATCAACCACGGCAAGAAATCCATCGCGCTTGACCTCAAGGCCGAAGGCGATCGTGCGATTTTCGAGCGTCTCTTGGCGCGGGCCGATGTGATCCTTGAAAACTACCGTCCCGGCGTGATGGAGCGGATGGGCTATGGCTGGGACGATCTGCACACACAATACCCCCGCCTGATTTACGGTGCGGTCTCGGGGTTCGGCCACACCGGACCCGAGGCCAAGCGCCCCGCCTATGACATGGTGGTACAGGCGCGCGGCGGCGTGATGTCGATCACTGGCGAAAAGGACCGCGAGCCGGTGCGCGTTGGGGCCTCTGTTGGGGATATCGTCGCGGGCATGTTCCTGTGCCAGGGCGTGCTGGCGGCGCTCGTGGACCGGGAACGGACAGGACAGGGGCGTAAGGTCGATGTGGCGATGCTGGATTCGCAACTGGCGATTCTCGAACATGCGGTTGCCATCACCTCGGTGACGGGGACACCGCCGGGCCCCACCGGGGCACGGCATCCGTCGATTGCCCCATTTGAAACCTTCCATGCCGCGGACGGACTTTTTGTGATTGCTGCCGGCAATGATGTCTTGTTCGAAAAACTGTGTGTTGCGCTGAACCTTCCGCTTGCTGATGATGCCCGCTTTGCCACCAACCCGGCACGGGTTGAAAACGCGCGCCTGCTCAAACGGTTGATCGAGGCGGTGACGCTCGACAAGACCCGTGCCCATTGGATCGCCAAGCTGGGCGCCGCAGGCATCCCAAGCGGTCCGATCCAGAACGTGGCTCAGGCGATGCGGGACCCGCAGATTCTGGCGCGCAATATGGTGGTGGATGTGCTGGACAGAAACGGTCGGCCGGCGTTCAAAGCGGCGGGGAACCCGATCAAGATGAGCGGGCTGGGTGATCCGACCGTGCGCGCCGCCGCACCCGATCTCGACGGTGACCGGGGTGAAATCCTGCGCTGGCTGGAGGAAAAGGGCTAAGCCCCTACGAATAGGCTTCTCCGCAACGGACGCAGGCTTTCCACATCCTTAACGCCTCTGCTGCACCTTCCGCCGCACAAAAGCTTTTGAGCGGGAAGGGTCACTCCCATGCCGCGACACGTGAACTGACATCGCTCTCAGACGCCCCAATACGGGGACGACCATGAGAGACCGGTCACATCAGGCCTCCGATCTGGGGGTACAGGTCCAAAGCCACGGCTTTGCCAGCATGAGAGACGGTCAGGCCTAAGGGGCGGCGCCGCTTCCACATGAAAAAACGATTGCCACGACCCCTGCCCGCATGTGCGTGGCGGGGCCGTCGTGCCTGTTATTTGTATTGTCCTGCTGTGATGAACTCGCCGAACGCTTCGCACCAAACCACCACGGTAGTGTATTTGGCCACGTCGACGCCCTCCGGCACCTCGAGCAGGAAGCCCGAGAAGGATTTGACGTCACCGATCAGCACCGCATCCGCCTTGATCGGCTCGAATGCGTCTTCGTGATCGACAAACTCCTTGGTCAGGTACAGCTTGTAATCCGGCCCCGGTGCCAGCTTGCCCTCGTGCACGATCTCCTCGGCTGTGACGCTGATCATGCCTTCCCCCCAATGCAGGAAATCACTGCCGCGCAACTCGCGTGTCAGCTCCACTGAATAAAGCGCCCGTGCTGCCTTTTCCTCCAGCATCGCGGCGTCTGGTGCGGGGGCCGCGGTCAGGATCGGCAGGATATAGATGCCAAGCGCCAAACCGGCGGCAAACGCCGCACCGTGAGTGATCAGGCGAAAGAGGTTGCGCATGGTGTGTCCTTTGCTCGGGCGTGTGTCACCATGCGCCTGACATGGCGACTGGTCAACGGCAGCAATGATGACGCTCTGCATAAAGATTATGACGCAATTCACCTTTTTCCCACCGCGCGGAACGCTATGGTCCCGATCAACCAAGGCCAGAGAGAATCCCATGTCCAATCAAGACCCGCTCGTCGTCTTCACCCCGTCCGGCAAACGCGGCCGGTTTCCCGTCGGCACCCCGGTGCTCACCGCTGCGCGGCAATTGGGTGTGGACCTCGACAGCGTCTGTGGCGGGCGGGGCATCTGTTCGAAATGCCAGATCACGCCGGGCTATGGTGAGTTCTCCAAACATGGTGTCACCGCCCGCGACGGTGCGCTGTCCGATTGGAACGCGGTCGAGGCGCGCTACGACGAAAAGCGTGGGCTAAAACAGGGGCGCCGTCTGGGATGTCAGGCCAAGGTGCAGGGCGACATCGTGATCGACGTGCCGCCGGAATCCCAAGTCCACCGTCAGGTCGTGCGCAAGGCCGCCAGCGCGCGGGTGATCGAAATGGACCCCGCCACGCGGCTTTACTACATCGTGGTAGATGAGCCTGACATGCACACGCCCACCGGCGATTTGGAACGTGTGGCCCGGGCGCTCAAGGACCAGTGGGAGATTGACAAGATCACCTGCGAATTCCCGGTCCTGACCCAGCTGCAAACAACCCTGCGCAAAGGCAAATGGGCGATCACCGTCGCGCTGCACAAAACCAGCGCCACCGCCACACCCAGCATCATCGCGGCATGGCCGGGCCTGCATGAAAAGGGCCTCTACGGCCTTGCCATCGACCTTGGCTCCACCACCGTCGCGGCGCACCTGACCAATCTTGACACCGGCGAAGTCGTGGCAAGCTCGGGCATCATGAACCCGCAGATCCGCTTTGGCGAAGATCTGATGAGCCGTGTCTCCTATGCCATGATGAACCCCGGCGGCGACCATGAAATGACCCGCGCGGTGCGCGACGCGATCAACACGCTGGCCGAGGAGATTGCCAAAGAGGCGGGCATCGAAACCAACCTCATTCTGGAAACCGTGTTCGTCTGCAACCCGGTCATGCACCACCTGCTGCTGGGCATCGACCCGGTAGAACTCGGCCAAGCGCCCTTTGCGCTCGCCACGTCGGACCACCTCAACCTGACCGCCCGCGATCTGGACCTGACCACCCTGCCCGCCAGCGCACAGATCTACCTGCTGCCCTGCATTGCGGGCCATGTCGGGGCCGATGCCGCCGCTGTGGCACTGTCGGAACAGCCAGGCAAATCCGACGACCTCGTGCTGATCGTCGATGTGGGCACCAATGCGGAGATCCTCTTGGGCAACACCAGCCGCGTGCTGGCCTGTTCCTCGCCCACGGGCCCTGCGTTCGAGGGCGCGCAGATCTCATCCGGGCAACGCGCTGCCCCCGGCGCCATCGAGGCGATCCGCATCGACCCCGTCACCCGCGAACCGCGCTTCCGGGTCATTGGCTGTGACAAGTGGTCGGACGAGGACGGCTTCTGGGACGAGACCGCCGCCTCTGGCATCACCGGCATCTGCGGCTCGGGCATCATCGAGGCGGTGGCCGAGTTGCGCATCGCGGGGCTGCTCGACCCGTCGGGCCTGATCGGATCAGCGGCGCAGACCGGGACCGACCGCTGCTTTGCCGAAGGGCGCACCAACGCCTACCTGATCCACGACGCCACGGCCGAGGGCGGACCGCGCATCACCGTCACCCAAGGCGACATCCGCGCGATCCAGCTGGCCAAATCCGCGCTCTACGCGGGGGCGCGGTTGTTGATGGACGAGATGGGTGTAGACGTGGTGGACCGGGTGGTGCTTGCCGGCGCGTTCGGCGCGCATATCAGCGCCAAACACGCGATGGTGCTGGGGATGATCCCGGACGTGCCGCTCGACAAGGTCTCCAGCGCGGGCAACGCCGCAGGCACCGGGGCGCGCATCGCGCTGTGCAATCTGGCCGCACGGGCCGAGATCGAACGCACCGTGCGCCAGATCACCAAGGTCGAAACCGCCATCGAGCCGCGCTTTCAGGAACATTTCGTCGCCGCCAACGCCATCCCCCACGCCACCGACCCGTTCCCGGAATTGGGCAAGGTGGTGACGTTGCCCGTCGTCGGGTTCAACACGCAGGGGGATGGGAGTGATGGCGGTCGGGTGCGGCGGAGGAAGCGGGGGTGAAATATTGAGAGGCAATATTCGTGCAATCTCGAAGCTTGACACTTAACGAGAAACAAATCTCTAAAGAGATTGACGAATTATTTCGAGGAATAATCGTACCACTCAAGATTTGGATGCCTGTTTTAAATGGCTCCTCGTCAAAGAGCGATGAATACATCAAAGATATTGCTTTTGTTATCCTGCAATCCTGTTTGAAGGACACTATCGAAGTTCACACTAAGCGATTTGACGATTTAAAGAGGCGAGTGAACAAAAGTGGGCGCGTGAGCATGGTCGTCAGCTTTGAAGTTTTTGAGGAATTAGCTCTCATGCCGTCTTTGGTCTTCGAGGATATGACAGACAATGAACAAATCTTGCTAAGCCTCGTTCGGGATCGGCTAGTTCATGGGTACTTGGGTGGTCGAGTTAGCCCCCAAGACCGCGTAATTCGATTTGTGCGTGGAAAACGAATTGAGAAAAGTCCCGTTTCACCTGCCAAGATAAAAACAGTCATAGGCTTCAGTGACAAAGTCACTAGCGAAGAAATTCGACCTATACGGCTTCGCACGTTCCCCAAAATTTCTGCATACGCAAACAAAGCGATTAAGTTTAATTCACTGTATGATCAGTTCGGAGATTTGGACAAGTTCTTCGAATCAGGGTCTTTTCTGTATAGAAACGAGTGAGACATATAGAGCGCGTGATTTCACGCATTTTTTTGGAAGTTGGTTTTTGGAACGTGCAAGCACACACTCTCCAAATCCTCAACTTTGGATATTCTAAACTCCGCCGTCGCGCAGCGGCGGCGACGCGTCCGCCCGCCCCATGGCGGGCGCGTTCCGCGCCCACCCGGGCGGACGCTTGCACTGTGATCGGATGTGGTGACATGGCGTAGGGTGCGTGATTTCACGCACCTTCCCAACAATAAAGGTGCGTGATTTCACGCACCCTTCGGGATGATTTAAGCCGACGCCATCAACAGCGTCTTGCCGCGCCATTCCGGGTCATCCACCGCCTGCGCCAACACATGGGCCACGTCGCCCCGGGCGGCCTCGCCCTGCACGTCCACAGCATCGCCATAGACGATGTCGCGCGACCCATCTTCATCCGTCAGCGCCACGGGCCTCAGGATGGCAAAGTCCAGCCCTGACGCCTTGAGGTGTTCATCCGCCTCGTGCTTGGCCATCAGGTAATGCCCCAGCTTGCTGTCGGGGTCCGGGTCGCCCGCCCCCACGGTGCTGAGCATGACAAAGCGCGCCACGCCCGCATCCTTGGCCAGATCGACCAGCCGCTTGGCCCCGTCGCGGTCAACCTTGTCGGTCATTTCCGGCCCCGTGCCGCTGCCCGATCCGGCGGCAAAGACCACCACGTCACAGCCATCGCAGACGCCCTGTTGCAGGTCGGTCAGATCGCCGTGGCGCGTCTCGGTGCCATTCGGCAGATCCGAGGTGTCCGAGCTGTCGCGCACCAGCGCAATCGGGTGGTGACCATTGGCCAAGAGGGTTTGGGTCAGGCGCAGGCCTGTTTTGCCGGTGGCCCCGGCGACGAGAATATTCATGGTCTTTCCTTTCAGATGGGAGGGGTCGGTTCAGGGACGGAAGATCGCCTTGATGTTCACGAACTCCTTCATCCCGAACCCGCCATGTTCACGGCCGTAGCCTGAGTCCTTGACGCCGCCGAACGGCATGTTCGGATCCGCCGCGCCAAAACTGTTGATCCGCACCATGCCGGTGTCAAAGTGATCGCGGGCGAGTTTCATTGCGTGTTCCTCGTCCTGACAGAAGATGCCACCGCCCAGCCCGTAGCGGCTGTCATTGGCGATGCGCATCGCGTCCTCGTCATCCTTGGCGCGGATCACCGCCGCCACGGGGCCGAAGATTTCGTCGTCATAGGCGGGCATCCCCGGTGTAACCTCCGCCAGCACGGTGGCCGGGTAATAGTGCCCGGTGCCGTCTTTCGGATCGCCACCACACAGGAGTGTTGCACCCTTGGCGATGCTCTTGGTCACTTGTTCTGCCACGGTGTCGAACTGGTCTTGACTGGAGAGCGGCCCAAGCTGGGTGTCCTCGTCCATCGGGTCGCCCAGTTTGATGGCCTTCATCTGGTCGACAAAGGCATCGACAAAGGCGTCATAGACCGCGTCCGTCACCACAAAGCGCTTGGCCGAGACACAGGTCTCGCCGTTGTTGAACAGCCGCCCCATGACGCTGGTCTTCACGGCCAGTTCCACATCCGCCCTTTCAAGCACAAGGTAGGCGTCGTTCGACCCCAGTTCGAGAACCGTCTTCTTGAGGTGCTTGCTCGCCAGTGCGCCAATGTGCCGACCCGCGCCATCACTGCCGGTCATGGTCACGCCGCGCACAAGGTCGTGGGCGATCAACTCGTCCGAGGTGTCGTGGTCAATGATCACCACTTGGAACAGGTCTTCGGGCAGTCCCGCCTCGATACAGATCTCGCGCAGTTTGAGCCCGCTGCCCGTGCAGATCGACGCGTGTTTCAGCACCACACCATTGCCCGCCATCAGGTTCGCCGCGAGCACGCGCACCGGCTGGTAGAGCGGGAAGTTCCACGGCTGGATGGAGTAGATCACACCAATGGGGCTGAACGTGACGATCCCAGACTTTTCGCCCCCGCCATGGGTGCGGGTCTCATCGGCGAGTTCGGCAGGGCCGTGTTCGGCGGTGTATTCAAAGATTTGCGCGCAGAGTTCGACTTCGGTCTTGCCGTCACGGTACAGCTTGCCCACCTCGCGGGTCATCAACTCGGCCAGTTCACCCGCGTGGTTGCGCAGCGCTTTGGCGATCTTGGTCAGGTACGGCGCGCGGTCGCGATGGGACAGAGAGCGCCAGTCGAGAAAGGCCGCATGGCACGCCTCGACCTTGGCCATCACGGCGGACGGATCCATGACCTCGTATGTGGCAATGGCGGTTTCGGTGGCGGGATTGATGGTTTCCATCTTTGACATGCTGACCTCGAATGTGATTATCGGTTTCGTTGGTCAGGCAACGCGTGATTGGGGGGATCGTTCCCTTCGCCGCCCGAAGGTGCGGAGCGATCTTGACGCCGATCAGAGCGCGGCGTATCTCAGCCCGCAGAGCGCGGGTATGGTGAAAAGGTATCACGCGAGCTTCCCAAGCTTACGTTGCGGGTTCGATTCCCGCTACCCGCTCCACTCTCCGGCAACAGCGCACTTGGACGACAACAGAGCATTTGGCTTGCGTGGTTTTTTCTGCCAGTCTGTCACGTGCATTCGTGGCGGCCCGGTGCCGCAAACCTTATTGTCAAAGCTGATTTCCGGAGACCCGCCATGGTCGCCCCACCCCGGCCCGTTTTTCCCAAACCCCAGGTCAAAGGCACCTGCCGCCACTGCGCGCAGCCGCTTGCGCCCAAGGACAATCCCGCCGACGCGCTGTGCCATCGACCCTCTTGTGTGACGCGCCGCCAGATCGAGGCGGCGGCTGATATTGGACGGCGGACGTTGGCACGTGACGCCGCCTATCTTGAGGTCAGCCGCCGACGGGCGCGTCCCGTGCTGAAGGCTGCGGCTGCAGCGGTGGGGCAGCCG
Organism: Marivita cryptomonadis; assembly: GCF_002115725.1. Classification (GTDB taxonomy): domain Bacteria; phylum Pseudomonadota; class Alphaproteobacteria; order Rhodobacterales; family Rhodobacteraceae; genus Marivita; species Marivita cryptomonadis. The sequence goes on along the minus strand of NZ_JFKD01000011.1, from coordinate 89,627 downwards.
GATCTGGGCCAGATCGCCCACGGCATCGCGCCCCGGTTCGACCGCCCTCTGGTGCCTCTGCCCGACGACCGGCGCGCCGCTTTTGTCGCCCATCTCGATATGACGCTTGAGGAAAGTTACGCGCAGGCAGATGGGATCATTCGCGCCCCCGCACAGCCCGAGCATGACCCCGATTACATCACCCGCAGAAAAGAGGAACAGCCCGAGCCTGTAGTCGTCAATGCCAGCTGCATTGCCTGCCAAGGGGAATGTTGTCTGCACGGTGCGTCACGTATGGCGTTTATTGAGGTGGCGACGATCAACTATGTGCGCTGGTCCCGGCCTGACCTGACGCGGGACGAGATCCGTGATCTGTACCTGTCACACATCCCTGAAACATCGACCTCCGACAGTTGCGTCTATCATGGTGCGTTCGGCTGCACGCTGGAAAGGAACCTGCGCGCCGATATCTGCAACAGGTTTCAGTGCCGCTATCGCCTTGCGCTGATGGAGGACTATGCAAAAAAGCCCGGCCATGGCGCGGTTGTGGCGGGCCTGTCCGCCGACCATGTCGACGATCCCTCTGCCGGAGCGCCCTACCTGCGGGTGGTCTCGGTTTCTGAAGATCACGAGGTGCGGGTGCATGACACCCTCCGCCTGCCCGGCCTGCGTAAAGGGATGCCCAAGTTCTAAGGCCGGCGCCCGCGAAGTTTTGGTCGAACGGTGCGTCCTGCGTCTGGACGGGCTGTGAGCCGCCATCTGCGACACCGCCAAGCGGCGGAGCGATACGAGTGTCAGCCGCATCCCCCAAGCCGCCGCCTGCGATGCGTCGACGCTTGGCTCCTATGCGATGACGGACAGCCTCATGCCTTGGCCGATTTTGCGTCCTTCACCTTCTTCGCCAGATCCTGCGCAATCGAAAAGGCCCCTTTGATCTTGTCGCTGTCCTTTGCCCAGTCGCGGCGGACGATGATCTTGTTGTCCTTCACCTTGGCCAAGCCGTTCTGATCCTTGATGAAATCCACCAGACCTTCGGGTGAGGCGAATTTGTCATTGTGGAATTGGATCGTCACGCCCTTTGGCCCGCCGTCGAGTTTTGCAATCCCCGCCAGTTTGCACATCGCCTTGATGCGCACCACAAGTAGCAGCGTGTTCACTTCGCGCGGGAGTTTTCCAAAGCGGTCGATCAGTTCGGCCGCAAAGCCCTCCAACTCTACCTTGGTCGAGAGCGAGGACAGGCGGCGGTAAAGGCCCAGACGCACGTCCAGATCAGGCACATAGACCTCCGGAATCAATACCGATACGCCAAGATTGATCTGCGGTGCCCATTGGTCATGTGTCTCGGATAGCCCCTCCAATTCGCCGGATTTGATCTTGGCAATCGCCTCTTCCAGCATGGATTGGTACAACTCGTACCCCACATCGCGCATCTGGCCGGACTGTTCTTCGCCCAAAAGGTTGCCCGCGCCGCGAATGTCGAGGTCTTGGGAGGCCAGCGTAAATCCGGCCCCCAGCGTGTCGAGCGATCCCAGCACGCGCAGGCGCTTCTCGGCGGCGGGTGTCAGCTTGGCACGGGGTTTGGTCGTCAGATACGCATAGGCGCGGGTCTTGGATCGGCCCACCCTGCCCCGGATCTGATAAAGCTGCGACAGCCCGAACATGTCCGCGCGGTGGATGACCATGGTGTTCGCGGTGGGAATATCCAAACCGGATTCCACGATCGTCGTCGCCAACAGCACATCATATTTGCCGTCGTAAAACGCGTTCATGCGCGTGTCCAATTCGCCCGCCGCCATTTGGCCATGGGCCACGACATAGGACACTTCGGGCACCTGCGTTTTCAGGAAGTCTTCGATTTCAGGCAGGTCGCTGATGCGCGGCACCACGAAAAAACTTTGACCGCCGCGATAGTGTTCGCGCAGCAGACCTTCGCGGATGGTCACCGCGTCGAATTCGCTGACATAGGTGCGGATCGCCAGACGGTCGACGGGCGGCGTGCCGATAATCGACAGATCACGCACGCCGGACAGTGACAATTGCAGCGTGCGTGGGATCGGCGTGGCGGTCAGCGTCAGAACGTGGATGTCCGAGCGCAGTTGTTTCAGCCGCTCCTTGTGCGACACACCGAAATGTTGCTCTTCGTCGATGATCAACAGGCCAAGGTTCTGGAACCGGATGCCCTTGGCCAAAAGCGCATGGGTGCCGACGACGATATCGACAGTGCCACGGGCCAAGCCGTCTTTGGTGGCGGCGGCATCCTTGGCCGAGACAAAGCGCGACAAGGGTCTGACTTCCAACGGAAATCCCCGGAACCGTTCGGCAAAGCTCTTGTAGTGCTGGCGGGCGAGCAAGGTGGTCGGTGCGATCACCGCGACCTGAACGCCGGACATGGCCGCGACAAAGGCCGCGCGCATGGCAACTTCGGTTTTGCCAAAGCCCACATCGCCACAGATCAGCCGGTCCATCGGCTGACCGGAATGCATGTCCGCCATCACATCCTCGATGGCGCGCAGCTGGTCGTCGGTTTCCTGATACGGGAACCGGGCCGAGAACGAGTCCCACGCGCCCGGAGGCGGGTCCATGATCGGGGCTTTGCGCAAGGCGCGTTCCGCCGCCACACGGATCAGCTTTTCGGCCATCTCACGGATGCGCTCTTTCAGGCGGGCTTTCTTGGCCTGCCACGCACCACCGCCCAGCTTATCCAGAAAGCCTTCCTCGTGGCCATATTTGGACAGCAGTTCGATATTTTCGACCGGGAGGTAAAGCTTTGAGCTTTCGGCATATTCCAGCAGCAGGCACTCATGCGCAGCGCCCGCTGCGGTGATGACTTCCATCCCCAGATAACGGCCGATGCCATGATCCACATGCACCACCAGATCGCCTGGCGAAAGCGACTGGGTCTCGGTCAGGAAATTCTCGGCTTTGCGGCGCTTCTTGGGGGATCGGATCAGGCGGTCGCCGAGAACGTCTTGTTCGGACACCACAGTGATCCGCGCGTCCTTGCCTGCGTCAGACCACGGTGCCTCAAAGCCCTGTTCCAGCGGCCATACCAAAAGGTGCAAGCCGCGCTTGCCAACGCGGGTCAGGTTGTTGATCGCGATGGTCTCTGACAGGCCTTCGTCTTCGATCAAGCCGGTCAGTCGTTCGCGTGCACCTTCAGAATAGGACGCGATGACAACTGGGCCATCTTGCATCTTTTTGCGAACATGATCCGCCAACGCGCTGAAAAGGCTAATGCTTTCCTGCTGGCGTTCTGGTGCGAAATTACGCCCGATCCGCCCGCCTGCATCTACGACCTGCGGGCCCGAGGCTTGGGAGAGCGGATGGAACTGTACCACCCGACGGTCACCCAAAGCCGCGACCCATGCGGCATCGTCAAGGTATAGCTGTTCGGGCGACACCGGCTTGTAGACCGTGTCCATGCGCGACTTCTGTGCCAAGGTCGCCTTGCGGGTCTCGTACTGGTCCACGATCCCATCCCAACGAGAGATCCGCGCGGGTGTGATCTGGTCGTCCTGCGTGACCGGCACGCCGGGCAGATAATCGAACAGCGTTTCCAGTTTTGCGTGAAAGAACGGCAGCCAATGCTCCATCCCGGCCTGTTTGCGACCCGCGCTGACCGCTTCATAGAGCGGGTCGTCGCTGCCAGCAGCGCCAAACTCGATCCGGTAGTTCTGACGAAAGCGCGTGATCGCCGCCTCGTCCAGAATGACCTCGGATACCGGCGCCAACTCCACCAGATCCAACTTTTCCGTGGTGCGCTGCGTGGCGGGATCAAACCGCCGTGCACCGTCCAGCACATCCCCGAACAGATCAAGCCGCACCGGCCCACCATCGCCCGGTGGGTAGATGTCGATGATGCCGCCCCGAATGGCGTAATCGCCGGGTTCAAGCACCGTAGGCGCTTGGGAAAACCCCATGCGGACCAGGAAATTGCGCAGCGCCCCTTCGTTGACGCGCCCACCGACACGGGCGCTGAACGCAGCTTCACGCAGCACGTCTCGTGCGGGCACGCGCTGGGTTGCGGCGCTCATCGTGGTCAGCAACACGTATTGCGATGGCATCGCGTGCGTCAGCGCGGCCAGCGTCGCCATGCGCGTGGCGGAAATGTCGGGATTTGGCGACACCCGGTCATAGGGCAGACAATCCCAGCCGGGAAAGACAAAGACCGGCATCGCGGGCGCAAAGATCCGCAATGCGTCGCGCATCTGCGCCAGACGTCGGTCGTCGCGGGCGATGTGGCAAACCGCTCCGCCCTGTTTCTCGGCCTCTGCCAGAACCAGACGGGCGTCAAAGCCTTCGGGCGCACCGCCCATGGTGATGTGTTGGGATGTCTTCATAGCGCGCTCATGTGGCGCGCCGCCCGCCCCGCGTCAACCGCCAAGCGCACCGACACTGAGGTTCATGTACATGCCCCACATGGCGGTGATGAAAATTGAGACCATCCCGATGCCCTGAACCATCAAGCGATGCCGCCCAAGGCGTTTATACACCGCTTCAAGGTCATGGTCCTTTTCGTGCAGGGCACGGGCGGTGTGGACGCTCAGCAGGCTGACCAGCGACATCGGAAAAGCAAGAAGGAAAAGCGCTTGCGCGATCTCGACCCAATAGACCCAGCCCAAAACCGCAAACCCGGTAAGGAAAAACGCGCCCGACGCGATCACCCAAAGACCGGCTTCGTCGGCAATATACAGAAGGCGCGAGGTGTAGATGCGCAGCAGATCAGTCAGATCCTCGGCCGCTTGCCCACCTTTGCGCCGCGCGCGACCGACCATGTCGAACGGCACGCCAAGCACCCAATGGCTGGCCGTGGACCACACAACAGCAAGCGCGATCCAGAACCAGAGGTTGGAAAAAGACCGCATGTCGATCAGTTCGAAAACGGTTGAGTACCAATCCAAGGCGCGCGTAATCCCTTGTTCAAACGGCCTTAACGCGTGGCAGGCCTTGTTCCAGCGGTCATTCCATGCCACCCAATCACGGTAAAGACAAGGACTGCCCCAATGAAACCGATCACCCCCGCTTTTCCCGCCACACGTTTACGTCGTCTGCGCCGCACCGAAGGTTTGCGCGCCATGGTGCGTGAAAACACCCTGACGCCCGACGATTTCATCTGGCCGGTATTCGTGCGCGATGGTGACGGGATCGAGGAGCCTGTGGCGTCAATGCCCGGTGTTGTGCGGCGCTCAGTGGACAAGGTGGTCGAGGCGGCGCGCGAAGCCCACGCTCTGGGCATCCCGGCGATTTGCCTCTTTCCGTACACGAACCCCGCGCTCAAAACCGAGGATTGCGCCGAGGCGTGGAACCCCGAAAACCTGTCCAACCGCGCCACCCGCGCGATCAAGGACGCGGTGCCGGACTTGATGGTGATGACCGATGTGGCTTTGGACCCGTACAACATCACAGGCCATGATGGGTACATGGACGAACACGGCCACATCGTGAACGACCAAACCGTCGAGGCGCTGGTCAAGCAAACTCTGTCACAGGCGCGCGCCGGATCCGACATCATCGGCCCGTCCGATATGATGGACAGCCGCATCGCGGCGATGCGGGGCGCATTGGAAAGCGAAGGCTTTTCGAACGTTGCGATCCTCAGCTATGCCGCGAAATATGCCAGCGCCTTTTATGGTCCGTTCCGCGATGCAGTGGGCGCGTCGGGTGCATTCAAAGGCGACAAGAAGGGCTACCAGATGGACCCCGGCAATTCGGACGAGGCGATGCGCCTGATCGCGCGCGACTTGTCGGAAGGTGCCGACATGGTGATGATCAAGCCCGGGATGCCATATCTCGATATCTGCCGACGCACGAAGGACATGTTCGGTGTGCCGACGTTTGCCTATCAGGTGTCGGGCGAATACGCGATGCTGGCAGGGGCTGCCGAACGCGGCTGGCTGGATCATGACCGGGTGATGCTGGAAAGCCTGATGGCGTTCAAACGTGCAGGCTGCGATGGTGTTCTCACCTATTTTGCACCGGCCGCGGCACGGCTCCTCAACGGATAGCGGTGCGCCGCTTATCGTGATCTATCCTTAGTGACAGGGCGCGTCTCTGCGGCTATACTTACGTCCAACCGGCGGAACAGCCGGATTTCAGAGGCATCCGCATAGAAAGAGCAGAGACAATGACATCCCTGACACGACGCAAGCTGGCCTTGGGCCTTGGCGGCACATTCCTATTGGGTGCCTGTAACAACGCCGTCGGCGGCAATGGCGGTGCGCGGATCGACGCGCGGGTCGATGCGACGATCGCCGAAATGTACCGCCGCTTTCCGGGCACGCAGAACCTTGCGGCCAATGCCAATGGTCTGCTGGTCATGCCGCTGGTCACCGAGGCGGGATTGGGCATTGGTGGTGCATTCGGACGCGGCGCATTGCGTGTCGGTGGCATCACCGTGGATTACTACTCGACCACCAAGGCCAGCGCCGGGCTGCAGATCGGCGCGCAGCAATATGCGCATGTGCTGTTCTTCATGACCGAAGACGCGCTGATGAATTTCCGCCGCTCACCCGGTTGGGCCGCCGGAGCCAATATCGAATACGCCATCCCCGAAGGCGGTGAGACCATTGCGGCCGAGACCACTACGTCTTTGGCCCCGGTCATTGCAGTTATCTTTGGTCAGGCGGGCCTGCGCCTTGGCGCGACGCTGGAAGGCGTGAAATACACGCGGATCATTCCTTGACCAACGAAAGCAAGGGGGCTCTGCCCCCGTCGCCCAAGGGCGACTCCCCCGAGGTATTTGGGGCCCAAAGAAACCAGAAGCGGTGCGTCTGAAGCTTCTTTGGGCCGAAAATACCTTCGGGGGTGAGGCGCGGTACGCGCCGAGGGGGCAGACAGCCCCCTGACCCGATCAGCCAGCCATCGCTGTGGTCAGATCTTTCAAAGCTGCAACAGGATCATCCGTGCGCCAGATCTCTTCACCGATGCCGAAGAAATCGGTGATCGGGGCGAGTGTTCGCACGATGTCGGCATCAAGCCCGCCTTCGGCAACTACGGGGATTTCGATCATTTCGGACCACCACTGGAACAACTCCGCCTCGGCGCGCGACCCGTCACCAAGGGTGGTGTCACCAACAGGGCCAAAGCTGACATAATCCGCCCCGGCCTCGCCCGCGCTCATACCGTCATGGCGCAACTGGCCGCAATACGCACCGACGATGGCGTCCGGTCCCAGTTCCTTGCGGGCCATGCGCACAGACCGCGCGCCGTCGGTCAGGTGCACGCCGTCCAGACCAAGGCGCTGGGCCAGAACCACATGGGTGTCGATCACCAAAGCCACATCGTACCGGTGCGCCACGTCGCGTACGGCATCGGCGGCGCGCAGGATCAGGTCTTCGTCGCGGGTGGCCAGAGACAGGCGAATACAGGCGATGTCTTCGGCATCCAGAACGCGGGCCAGATCGGTCGGGAAATGGCTGAGTTCGATCTCGGGTGGTGTGATCAGGTAGATCTGTGGCTGCTCTGCGTCGGACATCTTCGGCCCCTTCCTTGGTGGTCGACACCCTATACCGTGATTTCGCGCCCTGCGCCAAGGGCTTGCACCGCTTGCCCTTTGACGCATGGCACAATAGTCAGGCGCGACCTGAGATTTTCGGAGACGTCTTCCATGCCGAGCGACACGCCGCAGCCCAGTTTTGTTCTGGTGCGCCCACAGATGGGCGAGAATATCGGCGCCGCTGCACGGGCGATGCTGAATTTCGGGTTGCACCGGATGCGATTGGTGGCACCGCGCGACGGCTGGCCAAACCCAAAGGCGGTCGCGATGGCTTCGGGGGCGGGACGGATATTGGATGATGCGGTGCTGGTGGATCGTACGGTCGATGCGGTGGCTGATTGTTCCTATGTATTTGCAACGACGGCCCGTCAGCGCGACATGACCAAGCCGGTGATGACCCCGGAACGAGCCATGGAAGTGGCGCGCGAGAAGATCGCCGCCGGCGAAAAGGTGGCTGTGCTGTTCGGCCCGGAACGCGCGGGGCTTGAGAACGACGATATCGCTTTGGCCAATGCGATCATCTCGGTTCCGGTGAACCCGGAGTTTCCGTCTCTGAATCTTGCGCAATGTGTGTTGCTGACGGGGTATGAATGGCGGCGGCAATCGGTTGAGATCGCATCTGAGGCCACGGAAATGGCGGGCACCGATTGGGCCAATGCCATCGAGATGGACAAGCTGGCCGAGCATTACGAGAGCACGCTGGACAGTGCCGGGTTCTTTTTCCCCGAAACCAAGGCGGACAGCATGAAGCTGAACCTGCGGAACATGTGGTCGCGGATGCCGCTCACCCGCGCGGATGTGCAGATGCTGCATGGTATGCTGCGGCAAATGGTGCGCTGGAAGGAGAAGGGCTAGGCGCGCGCCTTGAAGCGCCCCTGCCCCAAGCCTAGTCTTTCGGCCAAGAAGGAGACCCTCTGAATGAGCACCAAACGCAGCATCTTTGAAGAGGTCGGTGCAGAGACACCGCGCAAAGACGCCCCCAAGGGGGGCATGATCGACGCAGGCAAGCGCGGCGCGCGGGGCGCGATCCGGGTTTGGCTGATGGTCCTGTTTGCGCTCGTCATGGTGATGATCGCCGTGGGTGGGTTGACGCGCTTGACCGACAGCGGCTTGTCGATCACCGAATGGCGGCCTCTGACTGGGGCTTTGCCGCCAATGACGGCCGAGGATTGGCAGCGCGAGTTCGACCTGTATCGCGCGATTCCGGAATACCAGTTGCAGAACAAGGGCATGAGCCTTGCCGAGTTCCAGTTCATCTATTGGTGGGAATGGGGCCACAGGCAATTGGGCCGGGTCATTGGTTTGGTCTGGGCGCTGGGCTTTTTCGGGTTCCTGCTTGCGCGCAAGATCCCAACTGGCTGGACCGGGCGTCTGTTCTTCCTTGGCGTTCTGGGGGGCATTCAAGGGGCCATCGGCTGGTGGATGGTGGCGTCCGGCCTCACTGGCACCATGCTAGACGTGGCCTCATACCGATTGGCGACGCATCTTGGCTTGGCCTTCGTTATCCTTGGGTTCATCGCGTGGTACACGTTCGAGCTGGGCCGTGAAGAGCGTGATCTGATGCAAGCGCGGCGGTCGCGGGAGGGTAAACTCTATGGGCTGGGCACGGGACTTTTGCACTTCACCTTCCTTCAGATTCTGCTGGGCGCGTTGGTGGCGGGCATCGATGCAGGGCGCACCTACAATGACTGGCCCCTGATGGCCGGGGCGTTCCTGCCGCCCTTCCCCTTCGACATTGAGCCCATCTGGCGCAACTTCTTCGAGAACGCCGGGCTGGTGCAGTTCATGCACCGAATGGCGGGCTATCTGCTGCTCGCCTTCGGTATCGTTGTCTGGCTGCGGGCGCGGAAATCGCCCAATGCGGACACACGGTTCCGGTTCAATGCGGTCTTTGCGATGCTCTGGGTGCAAATGGCGCTGGGCGTTGTAACCGTGCTTTACATGGCGCCGTGGCAGATCGCGATTGCGCATCAGGTGGGGGCTGTGATCCTGTGGGTGTTGATCCTGCGGGCGCGGTTCGCCGCGCAATACCCGGTACAACAATCCATTCGAGGAGCGACGGCATGAGCACAGCTTATGACGAATTGATGGCCTTCACGCGCGAGACAGAGGCGCTGGGCCAGGTCGCCGGGCGTCTGGGGTGGGATCAGGAAACCACCATGCCGCGGGGTGCTGCGGCGCAACGCGCCGAGGAGATGGGCGCACTGGAATCGGTTCTGCATGCGCGGCGCATGGATCCGCGTGTGAGTGACTGGCTGGCCAAGGCCAAGGGCGGCGATGATGAGGCCAAGGCGCATCTGCGGCACATCCAGCGCGATTTCGACCGGGCCTCCAAGGTGCCTGCCGATCTGGCGGCAGAACTCGCGCGCACCACGTCGATGGCGCAGGGCATCTGGGCCGAAGCGCGGGCGAATGACGATTTCGCGGCTTTTGCGCCAACGTTGGAGCGGGTGTTGGACCTGCGGCGACAGGAAGGTGCGGCACTTGCGGATGGCGGTGATCCCTATGACGCGCTGTTACAGGACTACGAGCCGGGTGCCACGGCAGAGCAGTTGGACGCGATGTTCGGCGCGCTGCGGCCTAGGTTGGTTGATCTGCGCGACAAAGTGTTGGGCGCCCCTGCCCCGGCGGCGTTAAGCGGCACGTTTGATGAAAGCGCGCAGATGAAGCTGTCGCGCCAGATCGCCAAGACCTTTGGCTATGACATGAGCCGCGGACGCGTCGACAAGGCGGTGCATCCGTTCAGTTCCGGCTCGGGCAATGACGTGCGGATCACCACGCGGACCAATCCGACCGATCCGTTCAACTGCATCTATTCGACGATCCACGAGGTTGGTCACGCCGCCTATGAGCAAAATATCGACCAGGCCTATCTGCTGACGCCTTTGGGGCGCGGTGTGTCGATGGGGGTGCATGAAAGCCAGTCGCGGATCTATGAGAACCAGCTGGGCCGCTCACGCGCCTTTACCGGCTGGCTGCACGGGCAGATGGTCGACGTGTTCGGCGATTTCGGCATCAGTGATCCCGACGCCTTCTACGGCACCGTAAATCGCGTGCATCAAGGGTTTATCCGGACCGAGTCCGACGAGGTGCAGTACAATCTGCATGTTCTGTTGCGCTTTGATCTGGAGCGCCAGCTGATCGCAGGCACCTTGGCGGTGGCCGATTTGGAAGAGGCGTGGAACACGCGCTTTGAGGCGGATTTCGGCTATGCGGTGGACAAGCCGTCCAATGGCGTCTTGCAGGATGTGCATTGGTCGGTGGGGTTGTTTGGGTATTTCGCCACCTATTCGCTGGGCAATGTCTATGCGGGTTGTCTGCACGAGGCGCTGAGCAAGGCGGTGCCGGATCTGGATGCGCAGTTGGCCGCGGGTGACACAGCTGCTGCGACAGGCTGGCTGCGGGACAATCTCCAGCGTCATGGCGGGCTGTATGAGCCGCGCGAGGTGATCGAGCGGGCCTGCGGGTTTGCGCCGAATGAAGCGCCGCTTCTGTCTTATCTCGAGGCCAAGTTCGGAGAGATTTACGGGGTGTGACAGGCCTAGTCAGCGTCGTCTTCGGGCTTGACCTGAAGATCTTTTGGTCAGGAGGTCCTCGGGTCGAGCCCGAAGACGACGTTCTTAGTGAACCGTAAATTCCCCGACAATCTGCTGCCATTCGCCGGACGACAGCATCTTGCGGTGGGTGTATTGCACCGAATGCAGCGGGCCTTCGATCGTGTCCTGCCAGAATTCGATAAACCCGAACAATTTGGGATGATCCGGGGCCAGATCGTATTCCTGCCAGACAAAGGTGTTCAGCACATTCTTGTAATCTGGCATCCGGTAGAACAATTGCGCGGTGGTCAGCCCGTAGCCACGCAGCATCAACTCGGTTTCACTCATTTCGGTCATGCAAACCTCATCGTTTTTTATTGTACGAATGAGTGTGCCGTGGATTCGCGACTTTTCAACAAAAACAGTGTGTTAGCCAGATCATGGCGTGAGTGCCAAGATGCCGGCGCCACTAATTTGGTCAAGTGCATTGCGGCCTACATGCTGTCTCTGATATACATGAGGCCAACAAAATATAGACATAACGACAGCAGGCTATCAACGTGAGCGACACGCCAGAAACTCCTGATAACACAGAAGATATGCCGCCTGAGCGCCCCAAATATGCGGGACCGCAGGTGTCGATCACCGATGAGATGAAGACCTCGTATCTCGATTACGCGATGAGCGTGATCGTGAGCCGGGCCATTCCGGACCTGCGCGATGGTCTGAAACCTGTGCACCGGCGCATCCTCTATGCGATGCACGAAAGCAACAATGGGCATGACAAGCCCTACCGCAAATCGGCGCGTCCGGTGGGCGATGTGATGGGGAAATATCACCCGCATGGCGACAGCGCGATCTATGACGCGCTGGTGCGGATGGCGCAGGACTTCTCCATGTCGCTGCCGCTGCTTGATGGTCAGGGCAACTTTGGGTCCATGGACGGCGATAACGCGGCGGCCATGCGCTATACCGAAGTGCGGATGGACAAGCCGGCGGCTTATCTGCTGGCGGATATCGACAAGGAAACGGTCGATTTTCAAGACAACTACGATGGCAAGGACCGCGAACCAACGGTCCTGCCCGCGCGCTTTCCCAACATGCTGGTCAATGGTGCGGGTGGTATTGCTGTCGGCATGGCGACCAACATCCCGCCGCATAATCTGGGCGAGGTCATCGACGCCACGCTGGCGTTGATCGAAGAGCCTGATTTGAGTTCGGAACAGTTGATCGAATACGTCCCCGGCCCCGATTTCCCGACCGGGGGCATCATGCTGGGCCGAACCGGCGCGCGCAAAGCGTATCTTGAGGGACGTGGATCGGTGATCATCCGGTCCAAAACGCGGGTCGAAGAAATCCGTAAGGACCGTTGGGCGATTGTCATCGACGAGATTCCATATCAGGTGAACAAGGCCACCATGATCGAGCGCATTGCCGAGGCGGCGCGCGAAAAGCGGATCGAGGGGATTTCCCACGTTCAGGACGAATCCGATCGTAATGGCGTGCGGGTTGTGATCGAGCTGAAGCGCGATGCGACTGCCGAAGTCGTGTTGAACCAGCTCTTCCGCTTTACGCCAATGCAGGTCTATTTCGGCTGCAACATGCTGGCGCTGAATGGCGGCAGACCCGAGCAGTTGACCCTGCGCAAGTTCCTGACCTCGTTCATCGACTTCCGCGAAGATGTGGTGGCACGGCGCACGGCGCACCTGCTGCGCAAGGCGCGCGAACGCAGCCATGTGTTGTGTGGTCTGGCGGTGGCTGTGACCAATATCGACGAGGTGGTCGCGACGATCCGGTCGTCTGCTGACGCCGCCGAAGCACGCGAGCGGTTGATGACCCGTCGCTGGCCCGCGGCCGAGATCCTGCCGTATATCGCGCTGATCGACGACCCGACCCACACCGCGAATGAGGACGGAACCTATAACCTGTCCGAAATACAGGCGCGGGCCATTCTCGAACTGCGCTTGCAGCGCCTGACCCAGATTGGTGTCAAAGAAGTCACCGATGAATTGGAAGAACTGGCCGGAAAAATCCGCGAGTATCTTGAGATTCTTGGCTCGCGCGACCGGATCATGGGGATTATTTCCGACGAATTGAAAGAGGTCCGCGAACTGTTCGCCGTGCCGCGCCGGACCGAGATTGTCGACTGGTCGGGCGACATGGAAGACGAAGACCTGATCGAGCGCGAGGACATGGTGGTCACAGTCACCCAGTCTGGCTGGATCAAGCGTACGCCGTTGGCCGATTTCCGGGCACAAAAGCGCGGCGGCAAAGGTCTGTCTGGTATGGCGACCAAAGACGATGACGTGGTCACCACGCTGTTTGTCGCCAATACGCACACGCAGCTTTTGTTCTTCACCACCGAAGGCATGGTCTACAAGCTCAAGACATGGCGCTTGCCGCAGGGCGGGCGCACGGCCAAGGGCAAAGCCATCGTCAACATCCTGCCCATTCCGACAGGTGTGTCGATTGCCGCCATTATGCCGGTGGATCGCGACGAAAAGCATTGGGACGACTTGCAGATCATCTTTGCCACCAGCGCTGGTGACGTGCGGCGTAACGCGCTGTCTGATTTCACCAATGTGATGCGCAACGGCAAGATCGCAATGGATCTGCCCGAGGGAGTGGAGCTGGTGAATGCCCGCATCGCGTCCGAGGATGACGACGTGATGCTGGTCACTGATGCGGGACGCGCCATTCGCTTTCCAACAACGGCGGTGCGGGTGTTCAAGGGCCGTAAATCCACTGGTGTCCGGGGAATTCGCCTGAATGGCTCGGACCGTGTGGTCAGCATGGCTGTGATCCGGCACTTCGAGGCAGATCCGGCGGAACGGGCCGCTTACCTCAAGATGCGTCGCGCGGTGGCTGGTCTGGCGGATGATGCCGAAATCGAAGATGACGAGGATGCCGCGGCTCCCGGGTCGATCACGCAGGAACGCTATGCCGAGATGTCGGCGGCGGAAAACCTGATCCTGACCATCACGTCCAAGGGCGCGGGCAAGCTGTCATCCTCGCACGACTATCCAGTTCGCGGTCGCGGTGGCCAGGGCGTTCAGGGCATCGACAAGGCGATGCGCGGCGGTGCCATCGTTGCGTCTTTCCCGGTCGAGATGGATGACCAGATCATGCTGGCGACCTCAAAGGGACAGTCGATCCGGGTCCCGGTCGACGGCATTTCCTTCCGCTCGCGCAGCGCGGGTGGTGTGCGGGTGTTCAACACCGGTGCGGACGAAGAGGTCGTGTCGGTGGCGTGGATCGCAGATCAGGGTGAAGAGGACGAGGCTGCTGGCGAAAGCTGAACCTAAACCACATCAGGATCACCTCGTAGTTCACTGACATGTAACATTTTTAAACGGCGTGGGGTCATCCTGCGCCGTTTTGCTTTTGTGTTACGCGACTCGTCTATTCTTGGTTTGACGCAACGAATTCGACGAGGTTTCACGCTCATTTCACGGGAAAATCCGACCGAGGTCAGGTATTCCAGACCTGCGCTGACTTAGCGTCACGTATATAACAAAGCGCATAAGGATAGTTCTTCGCAGACCACGACGCCGACACATTATTTCAATCGGTTGGCGGCTCCGGGCTTGGTTCGGACGGGGGATGTGACGGGTAACAAGGATCGGTTTCGGTTCACAAAGACTTTTTAAGGTTGCGCTTGGGTCAGCCCTCATCTGGCTCTGGTGTGTTTTCAGATTGTCGGCCCGACTGTTCGCCATGTGCAGCAGTCGGGTCTATTTTACGGAGCGCAAGTATGACAGGCCTCTTCGAAGCCATGCGAGCTTATCCCGACCTTCTTCAGATCTGCGGTGTGGTGGGATCGGCCCTGTATGTCGGGGGATTCGCGCTGGTACAGACGGGTCGGATCTGCGGCAACGGGCCATATTATTCCTGCAACCAATTGACTGCGGCAACGCTTGTTCTGATCAGCCTGATCGGCGCCTTCAACTTGGGGGCGTTCTTTATTCAGGTGGGGTTTCTGATCTTTGGATCAATTGGACTCGTGCGCAAGTTGCGGATGCGCAAGCTTGGGCTTTACCCCAGTGGCACCGGGGTCATAGATCGGGTGTCGGGTGGGCCGACCGAACCTGCGATTCCAGATGGCTGGCCAGCGACTTGCGATTGGGAAAAGCGTCGACCCGTGTTGGCACATGATAGACCAGTTCAATCTTGCCTTGCGGGTGCTGCGCCAGCACCTTGAGCAGATGTTGGGCAAAGCCCATGTCCCCCCACCAGCCATAAAAGCGCGGGTCTTCGCCATCGGGGCCGTGATAGATCACGGTAACCGGCTGAATGTGCATGTCATGTACAATCCGGTCGGAAAAGAACGGGGCGAACAGCGTGGGCTTGAACGGCAAAACCCGCAGCGTGTCGGTCGATGTGCCTTCGGGAAAGAACAGCAGTCGGTGCCCATGTTCCAGCCGGTCTTCGAACACCGCGATCTGGGCTTTTACCTCGCGGGGGTCGCGCTGGATGAAGACTGTTCCGGTGGCCCGCGCCAGCCAGCCGATTCCGGGCCACGAGGCGACCTCGGATTTGGACACGAAATAGACGTTCTTGCGGGCGTTGAGTGCAAAGATATCAAGCCATGATCCGTGATTGGCAACCACCGCACCCCGCACCTTCATACGGGGCCCGCGCACCACAAGCGGCAGGCGCAGGATGACAAACGCGCAACGGCACACAGCCTGAGTGATATAGGGTGTCAAAGGACGGTCGACGCCGAAAATCGGCCGCTCAAAAAGTCGGAGCAGCAGCAGCAGTGCGAGCCCGCCGAACACCACCGCACCCAATGTGATCCCACGCAGCAGCACCCGCACCCAGCCTGCCGCCGAGATCGGGGGGGCGATGATGGGGTCGTCGCTGTCCCATGTTGGGCTCATGTCGGCCGCCATGCGGATCTGTCGAAACGCCCTGCAGTCATCTGCGCCGTGTCGAGGATCAGGCACACATCGGTTGTGTTGAAGGCATGGTCCACAAAGACGCCCTGCCCGATTGTGCCGCCCAGCTTGAGGTAGGATTTGATCAGCGCAGGCGTGTCGCGCATCGCCGCCTTGCGGTCGATCCGGTTTGGGGGCAGCAGCGCCAGATCTGTGGTCATGGTAGCGGTGACGCGTAGCGGCTCGGGCGCAAGATAGGTGGCGTGAAGATGCGAGATCGGGTGCTGCAACGCCTCAAGATCCGTGCCGTGAAAGCTGGCCGTGCCGAACAGGATGTCGATGTCGTGGTCTGCCACATAATCGGCCAGCCCCTGCCACAGCGCCATCAGCGCAGGCCCGCCACGATGATCAGGATGCAGGCAGGATCGCCCCAGTTCCAAGAGGCTAAGACCACTGTTCAACAGGCGCGTCAGATCGAATTCCGAAGCAGAGTAGAACCCATTCGCGGCAGTCGCGTGATTTTTGGTCATCAGGCGGTAGACCCCGACGACAGTGTCGGCCCCGCTTTTTACATCGCGCAACAGCAGATGGTCTGCATGGGTGTCGAACCTGTCGATTTCCAGCCGGTTCGCGTGATCGACGCCGTCGCCGCTGCCGCCCAGTTCGGCAACGAACACCTCGTAGCGAAGCCGTTGCGCCGCGCGGATCTCGGCCTTAGATCGGGCAAGCGAGGTCTGATACTGGGGTGCAGTTTGTAGCATTTAGGGTGGCCCGCCTCGTTCGCAGTCACCTTAATGTGTCACCTGGTGACGCGCAACGGCGTCGGATTGACCGAAAAACCAATGTTTCCGAAAGAAATTAAGCTTTCATCAACTTTTGGTTGTGATGTTTACTCATCGAAAACAGGAACCAACCCGATGCGTGACCCATCAATGACCACTTTTCCCACTTCGCGGAAATTCACCGTGATGCGGTCGCCGATATTGGATTGCACCTGCCCGACACCCCAATCGGGTTCATCGGGGTGGCGAACCAGCGATCCGGGTTCCAAAATTCCATTCAGATCAGTCATGCGCGGTCTCCGTACTGCGTATGGGAGGATATAGTGCACCAGGATGCAGCTTCATTGGCCGCGTTGATCGGATCGCGCATTTGTCACGACCTGATCAGCCCTATTGGCGCAATTTCGAACGGATTGGAACTTGCTGGTATGACGGCTTCGGCACCGGTCGGGCCGGAAATGTCGCTGATCCAGCAAAGTTGCGATCATGCCACGGCCCGCATCCGGTTCTTTCGCATCGCGTTTGGCACCGCCACTGATACCCGCGCAATTCCCGTTGCCGAGGCGCGCGCGACGCTGACCGATCACTATGCGGGGACACGCCTGTCCACAGAATGGCGGATCACGCAGGATTTGGGCCGCGATGTCACGCAACTTGCCTTTCTATCGGCTCTGTGTCTTGAAGCGGCCTTGCCTCAGGGCGGGTTGCTAAGCTTTGATGTCCAAGACCGCAGCCTTGTTGCGCGCGCCGATGCCCCAAACGTGCGTGGGGATCTGCCGATTTGGGCCGTGGTCACTGACCGGGTATGTGCCGACATGCAAGGTATCAGCCCTGCCCATGTGCAGTTTGCTCTGCTGGCGCGGCTGTGCCGTGACCGCGACATCTGGCCGGACTGTGAAGTGCAAAACAACCGCGCCGTGTTGCGCCTGCCGCTACCCGGCCTGCCTTGCTGATCCGGATTTCAGATGCGCAATTGCCGCGCGGACCTGCTCTGAAACCGGGCCGGGACGTGGGTCATCAAGCAGCGTCGTCAACAGCGCGTCCGAAGGTTGTGCCTTTCGTGACCAACGAAGCGCTTGCAGAATATCTGCCGCGTTTTGCGGCAAGCGATCCGGGATCTCGTGTCCGGCCAATGTTGCCCAAACGCAGGTCCAGGCCCGCCCGACGCTCCACGGATTGTAGCCCCCACCACCCGAGACAATCAGGCGTGGCGCCATCGCGCGCAACGCCGTGACCGCCTTCACGTGACAGCGGTTCGACAGTGTAAGACGCGACAGCGGGTCTTCGGTCACGGCATCCGCACCGCATTGCAGATAGATGGCATCTGGCTTTTGCGCTGCAAGAGCAGGCAGGATCACGTCGTTCAGGATCAGGTCGAATTCGGTATCGTTGAACCCGCGTGGGACGGGAATGTTGATCGCCGCCCCGCCCGCGTCGTCGTCAAGCGCGCCTGTAAAGGGCCAGCGCTTGTCCTCGTGGACCGAGATCATGCGCACCTGCTCGGACCCATGGAACGCCACCGCCACCCCGTCGCAATGATGTGCGTCGATATCGACATAAGCGATGCGGTTCAGCCCCATACCCAGCAAGTGCCGGATCGTCAGCACCGGTTCGTTGATGTAGCAAAAACCATTGGCCCGATCAGGTAGCCCGTGATGGGTGCCACCACCGGGATTGTAGGCGACACCTCCTGCCCGTACATGCTCGGCCGCCAGCAGCCCGCCGCCCGCCGCTGTTGCGGGGCGTCGGTAGACCTCGGGAAACACCGGGTTCGACAATGTACCCAGATCAAAGGCGGGGTCTGCCTGCAGGGTGGCCTCCGCGCGCTGCAGGGCTGCGATATAAGCGGGGGTGTGAAAGTTCAGTAACGCAGACGGTTTGGCACAGGGGCTGGTGCGGTACTGCGTGTCCGTCAGCCAGCCAAGCGTGCGGCAAAGGTCGGTCACCGTCGGAACCCGGGGAATCGACAGCGGGTGGCGCGGGCCATAGCTTGAACCGCGATAGATGCGGGCGCCGATGAAGATGGGATCGTTCATAGTGCCGAAGTTAGGTCACCGCGCGCGGCCCGCCAGACAGAGCGCGAAGATGCGGCACCGCGTTTTGGCGTTTCCGTTGACCGAAGCGTCACCCGGCCTCGGCCTTTTCCGACAATTCCAGCCAAAGGTCTTCGGCTTCGGCCAACGCGGTCTGTCGGGTGACCAACGCTTCAGAGGCTTTCTTGAACTTCACGGGTTCGCGCGTGAAAAGTTCCGGATCGGCCATCAGCTGTTCCAGCTTGGCGATCTCGGCGGTCAGGCGGTCGATCTCGGCGGGCAATTCTTCAAGCCGGTGCTTTTCGGTAAAGCTCAGACCAGTTTTTGATTTGGGTGCGGCTGTAGCTTTGGCCGCTTGTTTGGGTGCGGATTTCGACGCTGTGGCCTCGGAGGCATCTTCGCCCCGCTGGGCGCGATAATCGCTCCACCCGCCTGCATAGACGGTGGCGCGCCCGCGCCCTTCCATTGCCACGGTGGTGGAGGCCACGCGGTCAAGGAAGTCGCGGTCGTGGCTGATCAGCAGAACCGTTCCGTCATATTCGCTCAGCAGATCCTGCAGCAGGTCAAGCGTTTCGACGTCTAGATCGTTGGTTGGTTCGTCCAACACCAGCAAATTCGATTCACGTGCCATGATCCGCGCCAGCAGAAGTCGTGCCTTTTCGCCACCCGACAATGAACGCACAGGCGCGCGGGCCTGTCGTTCGTCGAACAGGAATTCCTTGAGATAGCCCACCACATGTTTCGGCGCACCGCGCACCATGATCTGATCGGCTTTGCCCGAGACCCGCATTTCAGGGTCGCCCGTCAGGTTTTCCCACAGGCTGAGGTCTTCGTTCAACTGCGCGCGGGTCTGGTCGAACACCGCCGGGACAAGGTTCGTGCCCAGCTTGACCGTGCCCTCGTCAGGGTCGATTTCGCCCATCAGCATGCGGATCAGTGTGGTCTTGCCCACGCCATTGGGGCCGACAAAGGCCACCCGGTCGCCACGCTGTATGGTCAGGGAAAAGTTGCCCACGATGGTTGTGTCATCAAAGACTTTGGTCAGACCCACAGCCTCGATCACCTTGCGGCCGGACTTTGGCCCCGAGGCCAGTTCCATCGCGGCGGTGTCCTGCCGTTTGATCATTGCGGCACGCTCGCCGCGCAAATCTTGCAGCGCGCGAACCCGTCCCATGTTGCGTTTGCGACGGGCGCTGATGCCTTCGACGGCCCATCGCGCTTCAGATTTGATCTTGCGGTCCATTTTATGACGCTGGAGGTCTTCGTCGTCCCACGTCTTGTCGCGCCACGCCTCGAACGCGTCGAACCCTTTTTCCTGACGCCGCACTTGTCCGCGGTCGATCCAGAGCGTCGCGCGGGTGAGTTCAGAGAGAAAGCGCCGGTCGTGGCTGATCAGGACAAAGCCCTTGCGGGTGCGTTTCAATTCGTCTTCAAGCCAGCCAATCGCTTCGATATCAAGGTGGTTGGTCGGCTCGTCCAGCAGCATCAGATCCGGATCCTGCGCCATCAATCGTGCCAAAGCTGCGCGGCGGCGTTCGCCGCCGGATGCGGTTTCCGTCACGCGGTCTGGGTCGAATTTAAGCCCTTCGCCCGCGCGTTCCACCTTATACAATTCGGACGAATCAAGCCCGTGCATGGCGTAATCGCCCAGCGTGGCAAACCCGCTGAGGTCGGGGTCCTGCTCCATATATCCGGTGCTGATGCCCGGCGGCACAACGCGGTCGCCACGATCGGGTTCGACAAGCCCGGACATCACCTTCATGAGGGTGGATTTGCCCGAACCATTGCGGCCTACAAGTGCCACACGGTCGCCCGGTTGCACCACAAGGCTGAGGTCATGGAACACCGGCTCACCACCAAAGGTAAGCGAGATGTCATTGAGTTGCAGAAGCGGAATAATGGCCATGCCGTCGCGCTACGGCGCGGCGGGCGCAAGGTCAAGGGGGCTGGTTTGTGCAGCCTGCGCCAAGGCGCGCAGCCGGGCCTTTCGGGGCGCTGGAATGGCATCGACAGGCAGCCCTGTAAACACGTGCAGCCGGTCAAGTTCCCGGTCGAGCACCGCATGGTCGCTGACCCATCCACCCATCGCCAAATAGCTGCGCAAAAGCTGCGGCAAGCCGGTCGGTGATGCGGGACCATCGGGCAGATCAATGGCATCGGCTGACGCTCGGTTTGGGCGCAGTGCCTTGGGACCAAGGTGATGGGCGTGCAGAAATGCAAGCTCTGCGCGGTGTGTTTCGGGATCGGCTCCGGAAAACGAACTGCACCCAATCATCATGCGGATGTCGTGCCGGTCTACCAGAACGCCAAGAGCTGCCCATGCCAGCCGAAGCGCTGTCACGTCGGGTGGGCCACTGGACTGACAGAACCGACCCAGCTCAAGATACGGCCCCGGCATCCGGTGTAGCGGTGACAGGTCGTAATTCTGGCCGGTATAGCTGTCGGCCAGCGCGTCGGGGTCTTCGATCAGTCGGGCCCGAAAGGCCACCAGCGCTGTATCTGTGCGCTTGGTGACGCAGCCGTGAAGACATAGCGCATCGAACCGGTCTGTATCGGCGTCACCGTTTCGGAAGGCGGCGGCGCGTAGGGACAGTGCGGACTCGCGGCTTGCACATGAGGTGCCGATCACCGCTCGATATGGGCCAAAGCGCAACGACACATGATCCGGAACAGCAGCGATCTGCGCCGCTGCCTCCGTCGTCATCAGTTGAAGAAGTCGGCTGCGTTGATCCCGCCGATATTGCCGAAGAGCTTGCGGATAAAGCTGATGTCGCCATCCCCGGAGCCGGTGATGCGGCGGGCGATCGGCACGACCTGTCCGTCTTCGAGACCAAAGCGTTCGATGTTTTCGACGACACCTGTGGAATCGAACGTGATGGCCAGAACTTCGCGGTCGACCACTTCGGGTTGTTTCCATGCGAAATGGCGGACATCGCTTTCAATGTAATAGAACCCGGATTCGTTCAGTGTGCCCGACGTGGACGGCACGCCGACAAGGTCTTCGACCGTGGCGCGCGTGTCGACCCCCGGTACGATCTGCTGCAATTCGTCTTCGGATGGAACATAGCCATGCGTGCGGTAACGCGCGGTGCATCCTGCAAGCGCAATGCACAGAAGCGTCACAAGCCCGATCCTGACTGTCGATCTGATGCCCTGCATGGCGCCTCTCTTGCGTTGGCGTTCGCTGCCTTTTATCCCGATTACACGGCCTTGGGCCTGCGTTCAAGCAAAGGGTGAACACAAGATATGCCACAAGAGGTTCTGAAACCCGGAGAATATCGCGTCAGCGACCTGTCGAGCCGACGTGAAACCGCGTTCGACTTGCAGCCTGATGCGGACATGCGGGCGGCGATTGCGAGACAGCTCGACCTGCCGGGCGTTAAGAAATTGCGCTTTACCGGCGAGATTTCGCCATCGGGGGCGCGTGGCTGGACGTTGACGGCCAAGCTTGGGGCCACAGTGGTGCAGCCCTGCGTCGTCACTCTTGATCCGGTGACCACACGTATCGATGAAGCCGTCGAGCGGCGGTATGTCCCGGAAGAATATTTCGATGACGTGGAAGCCGGGGCTGAAATGGAGATGCCAGAAGACACCAGCACAGAGCCGCTGGGTGCGATCATCTCTGCCTATGATGCGATGGTCGAATCGCTCTTGCTGGCTTTGCCGCTTTATCCTCGGACCGAAAACGCCGAACTGGGCGAAGCGGTGTTCGCCGAGGACGGTGTGGCCCCCTTGAAAGATGAGGACACCAAGCCGTTTGCCGGTCTGGCCGCCCTGCGGGGTCAATTCGATGAAAAGTCGTAAAGAAACCCGCCAGAAAACGCTTGCGGATTTCACGATTGCCCCTATGTTCGCGCCTTCATCTGAGGTGGGGTTGTCACCCGGCCCGGTTTTCCCTTAAGAGGCCGGACACACCCAAAACGCGGCATGGCGAGCATGCTACAGATTATAGAAAATTGAGGTTGAGACATGGCTGTCCAACAGAACAAAGTATCCAAGTCGCGCCGCAACAACCGTCGCGCACATGACGCTCTGGTTGCTGCAAATCCGAACGAATGTTCCAACTGCGGCGAACTCAAGCGGCCGCACCACGTGTGCCCGTCCTGCGGCCACTACGCGGATCGCGAAGTGATCGCACAGGCCGACGAAATCGACCTGGACGAAGACGCGGCATAAGCAACGATTGGGCGAAACCCTCCGCATGACCTCTTCGCAGGATCATAAAAAGGTGGGTGTCGCGCCGATTGTGCTATCTATCGACGCTATGGGCGGCGATCTGGGGCCGGAGGCAGTTGTCTCCGGCATGTCTCGTTCTGCGAAGGCGAATCCGGATATCCATTTCCTCGTCCATGGGCCCAAAGGCAAGCTGACCAAACTGATCGAGCGGAAAAAGGCTTTGGCCGGACGCTGCGAAATCAGGGATGCGTCGGGCATTGTGTCGATGGAAGACAAGCCAAGCCACATCATGCGGCACGGGCAGGACACATCCATGTGGGCCGCCATCGAAGCCGTGCGTGACAAGGAAGCGACCGTTGCGGTGTCCTGTGGCAACACAGGCGCGCTGATGGCGTTGTCGATGATCCGCTTGCGCAAATTGCCGGGGGTGAACCGCCCGGCCATCGCGATTCTGTGGCCCTCGCGCAATCCGCAGGGCTTCAACGTGATGTTGGACGTGGGTGCGGATGTGCGCGCCGACGCACAAGACCTGCTGCAATACGCGCTTATGGGTGTGTCCTACGCCCGCAACGGACTTGATCTGGACCGGCCACGTGTCGGATTGCTTAACGTGGGCACCGAGGAACACAAGGGCAAGGCCGAACTCAAAGAAGCACATGAGCTGATCGGCAGGATGGCTGACAAGGCGCAATTCGAATTCGTCGGATTTGTCGAAGGCGGCGACATTCCCGGTGAGGCCTGTGACGTGATCGTCACCGATGGCTTTACCGGCAATGTCGCGCTGAAAACCGGTGAGGGTACGGCTTCACTGATCGGGGATCGTCTGAAAGAGGCATTTGCCTATTCGCCCTTGTCGCGGCTCGCGTCACTTTTGGCGCTGACATCCCTGCGACGCCTCAAACAAAAGATCGACCCGCGCCGGGTGAATGGCGGTGTGTTCCTTGGGTTGAACGGCACCGTCGTGAAATCGCATGGCTCTGCCGACGCAACCGGCGTTGCCGCCGCGATTCAGCTTGCGGTGCAACTGGCGCAATCGGGCTTTTCCGAACGGCTGGCTGCCCGGCTGGCGTCGATCACAGAAAATGCGTCCAAATCGGACCAAGAGACCAATACAGACGAGGAGAGCCCGAAATGACCACACGTTCGGTTGTCGTAGGGCTGGGCCATTACCTGCCAGAGCGGGTTGTGCCCAATTCTGAATTCGAAGCAACGCTGGACACATCCGATGAATGGATCAAGTCCCGCTCCGGCATCGAGAGCAGGCATTTCGCAGCGGACGGTGAAACCACGTCGGATATCGCGACCAAGGCCGCGCGGAACGCTTTGGCCAATGCAGGTCTGACGGCCAACGATCTGGACGCGATCGTGCTGGCCACGTCGACTGCCGATCTTACCTTTCCGTCTGCTGCAACCATGGTGCAAGCCGCGCTTGGCATGAACCGCGGGTTTGCCTTTGACGTGCAAGCCGTCTGCGCCGGGTTTATCTATGCGATGGCCAATGCAAATGCGCTGATCATTTCCGGTCAGGCCAAGCGGATCATGGTGATTGGTGCAGAAACCTTTAGCCGCATCATGGATTGGTCAGACAGATCCACCTGTGTGCTGTTCGGTGATGGCGCCGGTGCCGTGATCCTCGAAGCGCAGGACGGTGTTGGTGACAAGACGGACCGGGGCATCCTGTCGGTTGATTTGAATTCCGACGGCCAACACCGCGATATCCTGTATGTCGATGGCGGCGTCAGCACGCAAACGACCGGGTTTCTGCGGATGCAGGGTAAAGAAGTGTTCCGCCACGCGGTGGAAAAGTTGGCCAAGACCGCAAGCATTGCGATGGAAAAAGCGGGAATCGCCAATGAAGAGGTGGATTGGATTGTCCCGCATCAGGCGAATATCCGCATCATTCAGGGCACCGCCAAAAAGCTGGGCCTGTCGATGGATAACGTGGTGGTGACGGTTCAGAACCACGGCAACACCTCGGCCGCATCCATTCCTCTTGCCTTGTCCGTCGGTGTGGAACGTGGCCAGATCAAGCGTGGCGACGTGATTGTGACCGAAGCGATTGGCGGCGGTCTGGCCTGGGGTGCTGTCGTTCTACGCTGGTAGGCAAAAACCTTTTCTAAATACCCACCTGCAACCCGTTGATATTGACTCGGAAAATCGCAAGGCGCATGCTGCCTCAAACCGGGGAGGTTTGTGTATGGGACAAAAGACACTGACACGTATGGACCTGAGCGAAGCTGTGTTTCGCGAAGTGGGGTTGTCGCGGAATGAAAGCGCGGACCTTGTGGAAACAGTCCTCAATCATATGTCCGACGCTTTGGTCGAAGGTGAACAGGTAAAGATTTCGTCTTTTGGTACGTTTTCGATCCGGGACAAGGCTGCGCGTGTCGGCCGCAATCCCAAAACCGGCGAGGAAGTTCCGATCAACCCGCGCCGGGTTCTGACCTTCCGCCCCTCCCACCTCATGAAAGACCGCGTGGCCGCAGGCAACAAGGGCTGAGCGCATGAGCAAATCCGCAGACGCCTTTCGCACGATCAGCGAAGTCGCCGAATGGCTGGACACACCGGCCCATGTTCTGCGGTTCTGGGAAAGCAAATTCACCCAAGTCAAACCTGTCAAACGTGCAGGAGGTCGGCGGTATTACCGCCCCGCTGATATGCGCCTTCTGGGTGGGATCAAAAAGCTCCTGCACGATGATGGAATGACCATCAAAGGCGTGCAAAAAATACTTCGAGAACAAGGTATTAAGCATGTATCCTCGCTTTGTGAATTAAGTCTGAGCGACGAAGAAGAGGCCGATCTGGCACTTCTCGAGGACGTGCCCGCATCCGAGCCGCTGGACACCGTTGTGCCCTTCGCCAAGCCTGAGACCGTCGAGGAAACGCCGATTGCGGAAGCTCTGCCTGCTGACGCTGTCGAGGCTGAACCAGAGCAGGTGGACGCAAGTGATGACATACCTGATCAAGCGGTCACATCGGAGCCCCAGACGTCGTCTGCAGACATCGCAGAGACCGAGCCGGAGTCTGCTGTTGTAGACACGATCCTCGAGGAGAAACCACAGGCCACCGAACCTGAACCGGAGGTGGTTCTTGCAGTTGAGCCGGAGCCCGAAACCGCCCTGCCCGGATTTCTCCAACGTTCAATGGCGGATCGCGTGGCCACGGAAGACGCCCTTAGGGAAAAGGCCGACACCGTCCAAGAACCCGTCGTGCCTGTTGTGGCCACACCGGCGGAACCAGAGCCAAGTGCCCTGACCTATCTTGCACGCATACGGCACCTGTCGCCCGAACAAGCGCAGCAGATCGCACCGATTCTGGATCAGTTGAAAGCGGTTGCCCGGTAAGAGCGGCTTTGTCGAAACTGCCGAAATTCGCACTTGCGGCCCGACCCAAAACCGTTATGACAGGCCGCAGTCGGGCTATAGCGCAGCCTGGTAGCGCGTCCGTCTGGGGGACGGAAGGTCGCAGGTTCGAGTCCTGCTAGCCCGACCAATCATCACACAGCTATCAATACCGCTTTGCAGGGAAAAACGCCCTCGCATGGGGCGCAGTGGCTTGCTATGCAAGACAAACTGCGACCAAGGGGGTTCCGATGACAGGTGTATTGGCCAATCAGCAGATCACGGATCTGATGGATCGCGGTATCATCGCGGCGGACACACCCTTTGTCGATGGTCAGGTGCAACCGGCCAGCCTCGATCTTCGCTTGGGTAATGTGGCCTACCGGGTGCGCGCGTCGTTTTTAGCTGGTAAGGGGCGGCGCGTTGAAGACCGTCTGGCGGATTTCGAAATGCACCGCATTTCGCTTGAGGGCGGTGCGGTGCTGGAAAAGGGCTGTGTGTACCTTGTTCCCTTGATGGAGCGCCTTGCCCTGCCCTCGGATATCAGCGCTGTCGCCAATGCCAAAAGCTCGACCGGGCGGCTGGATCTGCTGACGCGCACAATTACGGATGAAGGCAGCGAATTCGACCGGATCGCCGCTGGATACCAAGGCCCGCTTTATGCCGAGATTTGTCCGCGCTCGTTTTCGGTTCTCGTCCGTCCGGGTATGCGGCTCAATCAGATCCGGTTCCGGCATGGACAATCGGTTTTGTCAGACGACACTCTGCGCGCGCTGCATGAAGAACAAAAACTGGTGTCAGGCGGGCCGGCGGTGATCAGTGACGGGCTCGGGTTTTCGGTCGATCTCAAGCCTGAAAGCGGCGATCTGGTGGGCTATCGGGCCAAGCCGCATACGGGTGTAATCGACCTCGACAAGCTGGGACATTATGCACCGTCTGAGTTCTGGGAAGAACTGCGCACCAGCAATGGTCAGATCATCCTTGACCCGGATGCGTTCTATATTCTTGTCAGCCGCGAAGCTGTGCATATCCCGCCCGATTATGCTGCTGAAATGGCGCCATTTTTGGCAATGGTCGGGGAATTCCGGGTGCACTATGCCGGGTTCTTTGATCCGGGGTTCGGCCATGATGCAGCCGGCGGCACTGGGTCACGCGGCGTTCTAGAGGTGCGCTGCCATGAGGCGCCCTTTGTGCTTGAGCATGGGCAGATCGTTGGTCGTTTGGTCTATGAACAAATGGACCAATCCCCGAGCCAGCTGTATGGCGCGGGGATTGCGTCGAACTATCAGGGACAGGGTTTGAAACTGTCCAAACATTTCGCAGTAGGTTAATCGCGCGGGCTTTGGTCTTGGGGAGCTGCGGGCTTTTTACGCTTGGACAAAGCGTTTTGACCTGCATTCATGCTTGCGTTGATCCCGGAATTGATCATGCGGCGCATCACGGTGCGCATCACCATGTTGATAATTTGATTGAGGTTCATGTCGTCCTCCTGTTGCGTGTGGCTGCCTCAGGACCGAAGATAGGGGATAATTGCGACGATTTTCAGGCATTGTTTCAAAAAATATGTGCCTTGTGGTGAAGATTCGAATGGTTCTGGAGGGCGATGCATCAACGCATGGCGTCTGCCCACCTGAGAAAAGACCTGCTCAATCCTCGAACAGTTCGGACTGACCTTCTTCGATCTCTTCCTCGGAATCCACATCGCCTTCGCCCATGTTCGGCATCGTGCCAGGCGGGGGACGGTTTTCCAGCAGACCTGCGGCGCGCAATTCCTTGAGCCCCGGCAAATCCCGCGCGGATTCGAGACCGAAATGATCAAGGAAATCCTGCGTTACCACGAATGTCACTGGACGGCCCGGTGTCATCCGCCTGCGACCAAAGCGAATCCATTCCATTTCAAGCAGTTGGTCCACCGTGCCCCGGCTGACCGACACGCCGCGGATCTCCTCGATCTCGGCGCGGGTGACAGGTTGATGATAGGCGATGATGGCCAGCGTTTCGATGGCAGCACGGCTGAGCTTGCGGGTCTCGACCGTTTCCTTCTGCATCAGGAACCCGAGATCGGGCGCGGTGCGGATCGCCCATGCGTCACCCACCTTGACCACGTTGACGCCCCTGCCCTCGTAGCGTTTGCGCAGGTGAACCAGCGCCTCGGCGGCGTCGGCACCGTGTGGCATGCGGTCGTTGAGTTCCTTCGTTGTCACGGCTTCAGCGGTGGCAAAGAGGATCGCCTCGACCATGCGTTCCTGTTCGCCCATGGGGGGCGCTTCGAACAGGCTTTTCTCGACCTTGGTCTCGATTTCGGTGTCGTCGGTCATCGCCCATCCCTCCGGCGCAATTCTATCGGCGCGAACGTGTCGGACTGGCGCAGCTCTACCTTGCCTTCCTTGGCCAGCTCCAACGATGCGGCAAAGGTCGATGCCGTGGCCGACCGCCATTTCACCGGATCGGCATCCCAACCCTCGGGCATGTAGGAGGAAATAGCAGTCCATGTTCCGGCAAAGCCGATCAAACCCCGCATCCGTTCCAGCGCCTGTTCCATCGTGAATACCGCATCCCGGTCCATTACGAAGGGGCGGAATTCGTCCTTGGTGCGGATGCGTGCATAGCCTTGCATCAGGTCCAAGAGCGTTGCGGTGTATTCGACTTTCCGCACCTGTTCGACCTGTTGTGTGATCCCTCTGGCAAAAAAGTCGCGGCCCAATTGATCCCGCGCCATCAGCTTGGCCGCGACATCCCGCATCGCTTGCAAGCGTTCGAGTTGAAACGCCAGATGTGCCGCAAGGTCTTCGCCGGAGGGGCCTTCTTCAGTCGGATCGGGCGGCAGCAGCAAACGGGATTTCAGGAAGGCAAGCCATGCTGCCATCACAAGATAATCGGCGGCCAGTTCAATTCGCAGCGCCTTGGCCTTTTCGACAAAGGTAAGGTATTGCCGCGCCAGATCCAAAACCGAGATCTTGCGCAGGTCGACTTTTTGCGTGCGGCTGAGTGTCAGAAGAAGATCCAGCGGGCCTTCAAAGCCGTCCACATCGACAATAAGCGCTTCCGCCGCCAAACGGTCCGCGACCGAGCCGTCAAAATTGTCCGATGTCGCGTCGTTCATGCACCGCGCCCTTGCTCCAGTTCCGCAAGCTTGGCTTTGAGGGCCGCAATGTCAACATCCTGAGGGCGGGTTCGACGGGCCAGTGCGGCTTCAGCACGCGCTTGGCTAGCCCTGGGCATGGTGCCGATGCGGTCCATCAGGGCGATGCGTTCTGCCAGATCGCCGTTGCAATGCAAGATCACGTCGCAACCTGCTTCCATCGACGCAGCCCCCCGTTCCGGGACGGTGCCCGAAAGGGCCTGCATGCTGATATCGTCGGTCATCAACAGGCCGGTGAATCCTAGGTCGTCGCGGATGCGACGGATCATACTGGCCGAGGTGGTGGCCGGGCCGGTTTCGCCAAATGCGCTATAGACAAGATGTGCCGTCATGCCCATCGCCACATCGGCAAAGGGGCGGAAAGCGGCGAAGTCGATTTTGTCCAAAGTCTCGGCCGAAACGTCGATGCGCGGCAGATCAAGATGGCTGTCCATCTGCGCCAGGCCATGTCCGGGAATGTGTTTGATCACCGGAAAGACGCCGCCCTGTTCATGTCCTTCGACCACAGCACGGCCAATTTTCACAACGTGATCAAGATTTGACCCGTAGCAGCGGTTGCGCAGGAATGGATGGGTTTCGGACCGCGCGACATCAAGCATTGGCGCACAATTGGCGTCGATGCCAAGCGCCATCAATTCATGCGCGGTGATACGGTAGCGCAGGCGCATACCGTCTTCGGCATTCGGGCCAAGCAGGTCGACGTGATCCAGCGGTGGCAGCCAGTCGGTCGCCAACGGCGCGCGCAGCCGTTGGACGCGGCCGCCTTCCTGATCAATGAAAACCGGCGCGGTCCAGCCCACCGATTCACGCAGTTCGGATGTCAAAGCGCGGATCTGATCGGCACTTTCCAGATTGCGGTCGAAGAGGATGAATCCAAACGGATTGGCATCTGCAAAAAACGCGCGCTCGTCCGGGGACAGGCGCGCGCCGTCGCAGCCAAAGATGGCGGCTCCAAACAGGTTGGATGTCACCGGCTGACCACGGGAATGCAATCAGCCCCTTCAGCAACAAGAGCGGCACAAAAGCGTCGCGACTCGCTCAGATCGCCAAACCCGTGGGCGCGGAGTCGGTAGAACACACGGCCGCCCGACGTGGCCTCTTCGATCACGCGTTCCTTGTCGCCCAGAAACTCTCCGAACCGTGCGGACAGCTTCGTCCATTGTTCACGGGCGATCTCGGGGCTGTCGAACGCGCCGAACTGGACAAGCCGCGTGCCTGGGGGGATCTCACTTGAGGCGCGTTCTGCCACGCCTGAAGAGATCTGCGCAGCAGAAGTCGGTGTGGACAGCGAGGCCAATTGCAGCCCGGCAGGGCGTTGTGCCGGACGCAACGAGCGGGCCACACCGGGCACTGATGTCGGAATGATGTCTGCGGCGGCCACGAGGTCTTGCTCGGACTCGTCTTCGAAGATGGCGGTGTCCCGTGCCGGGGTAATTTCCGAGAACGGCGTCGCATTTGCCGCGATCTGGTCAGCCAGCGCCTGAATCGGGTCATCAGCATTGGCAATGTCGGTCAAAGCGAGCGCTGGCGCTTGGGTTTGGGCGTCTTCCCTTAGCGACGCCAAGGCCACCTCTTCCTGCGTCGTCAGCGTGCGGGTGTCCGTGATCTCGGTCACGACCATGTCTTCTTCGGTAATATCAAGCGGCCGGGGCGCCAAAACGATCTGTTCGGGAGGTGGGGCCGAGGTGCCCGTTCCGGCGATGTTGTTGACTGCCAGCCCTTCATGACGCGCGATCTGGCCACCGGGGTTCTCCGGTGCAACGCGCATCGGGCCTTCTATCGCCCGCACCACGGGCACACCCGAGACATCGCGCACGATCAGCCGATATCCCCAAACCGCAACACCCACCACAAGTGCCAGCGACATGGCCGCGCCCAGCCAATTGGCTGTCGTGGCCAGGTTGCCAGACGTTTCTCCCCCGCGTGCGGGGCCCGTCATATGCATGTCTGCCATGTCCGCCTCATCTCCCGGCGGGCGTTGCCACCGGTGTTTCTTGCCTCTGCCTCAACCGGTCACGGCGCTTTTGTCAGCGCATTTCTTCGACCGGAGTGACCCCCAAGATACCAAGGCCTGCGGAAATAACAACAGAGACGGACCGCGCGAGGGCGATTTTCGCCTGTGACGCCTCGGTGTTGCCTTCCTGCAAAAAGCGCAGTTCAGGAACATCGTTGCCCTTATTGTAAAGCGCGTGCAGATCCGAGGCGAGTTCGTAGAGGTAGAACGCGACGCGGTGGGGCTCGTTTGTGCGGGCGGCGATTTCGATCAGACGCGGCCATTCGGCCAGTTTGCGCGCGACGGCCAGTTCGCTGTCATGGGCCATGTCCGACAGGTCGATCCCGGCAAGCGTGGCATCATCCACTTGGACACCTGCTTCGGTAGCCTTGCGAAGCACCGAGTTCACCCGTGCTACGGCGTATTGCACGTAGAACACCGGGTTGTCCTTGGACTGCTCCAGCACCTTGTCGAAATCGAAATCCAGTGGCGCGTCGTTCTTACGGGTGAGCATCACGAACCGGGTCACATCGGGGCCAACCTCTGCCACCACATCGCTGAGGGTGACAAACGTCCCTGCCCGCTTGGACATCTTGAACGGCTCGCCGTTCTTGTAGAGCTTGACCAGTTGCGTCAGCTTGATGTCGAGCGGCGTCTTGCCCCCCGACAGAGCACTGACAGCGGCTTTCATCCGTTTGACGTAGCCGCCGTGGTCTGCGCCGAAGACGTCGATCAGCAGGTCGTAGCCACGCTGCACTTTGTCGTAGTGATAGGCGATGTCCGGGGCGAAATAGGTCCATGCCCCATCCGATTTCTGGATCGGACGGTCCACATCGTCGCCATGGGCCGTGGACCGGAACAATGTCTGTTCGCGCGGTTCCCAGTCCTCGGGGGTTTTGCCCTTGGGCGGCTCCAACGTGCCGCGATAGATCAGACCCTTGTCGTCGAGATCCTTGATGGCGGATTCGATCAGGCCTGTTCCGTAAAGAGACTTTTCGCTGAAAAATTTGTCCATCTCGACGCCAAGCGATCCAAGATCAGCGCGGATCAGCATCATCATGGCGTCGGTGGCAAAGTTGCGCACCTCTTCCAGCCAGACGTCTTCGGGTTGGCCGACATAGGCATCACCAACCTTGTCCTTAAGCGCCTCACCCACCGGGATCAGGTAATCACCGGGATAGGTGCCGTCGACAAAGGCCACATCCTGCCCGTGAGCTTCGAGGTAGCGCAGGTACACTGACCGCGCGAGCACATCGACCTGCGCGCCACCATCGTTGATGTAGTATTCGCGCGTGACTTCGTAACCTGCGTAATCCAGCAGGGATGCCAGCGCGTCGCCAAAGACCGCACCGCGCGTGTGGCCCACATGGAGCGGGCCGGTGGGGTTGGCGGACACGTATTCCACGTTAACCTTTTTGCCCTGCCCCATGGCAGATTTGCCGTAGGCCATGCCGGAGGTCAGGATCGCCTTGGGCAAGCCCTGCCAGACGGCGTTGCCCAGCCGCAGGTTCAAGAACCCCGGTCCCGCCACTTCGGCGCTTGACACGCGGGGATCATCGGACAGTTTGGCGGCCAATGCCTCGGCGATGTCACGCGGCTTGGCACCGGCGGGTTTCGCCAGCACCATCGCGGCATTGGTGGCCATATCGCCATGCAGCGGATCGCGCGGCGGCTCTACCGTCACGTTGGCAAAGTCGAGACCACCCGGCAGCGCGCCTTCGGCCACCATCGCGTTCAGGCTGTCGATCACAAGCGCCCGGATATCGGAAAAGAGGTTCATGTCACACGTCCTTTGTTCGGGACGTCCTCTACCACCTTGGCGCGCGGCGTCAAATGTTAGGCTTGCCCTTCCGCCTTGGCGCGGTGTTCTTTCATCGGCAGCATGGCGATCAGGCGGGTCCCACGGGTTTCCTTGGGTGTGTCTTTGGGGCCAAGAATACGCAGCGTGCCGCGCGGTCCGATATCGGCGATCGGGATGCCTTCGGGATGAGTGTCGTACCAGTTCTGAAGGGTGAATTCCTCAGACAATGTGGTGACGCGGAATTCCCATCCGTCCCACATGCGGCGCTGCACCTGCCAAAAGGTCTCACCTGCGCCGATGTACCGACCGCCCAGTTTCGGTGGTAAAGCATAGCGCGCTGACTCCGAGGTTTCGCGGGTGAGTTGGTAGACGTTTTCGCGTCCGAATTCCGGCGCAAGGTCGGTGGCGACCAACGTGTTGTAGGCGTCGTTGTCGGTGGCTGCGATCACGGTTTCATAGGCCATCAGGTCAAGCCGGTGTTCAGCGCCTTCGGACAGAATGTCGCCAGTGTAAATCTGCAACCCGGCGTCGCGTGCGTCGCGCAGGTGGCTGCGGTTCGGGTCCGAGATCATAACCGGCAGGTCCAGCTTTTTCAGCAGCTTGCCGAATTCAACGGTCCAACGGTTGCCCCCCACGAGAAGCACACCGGGAGTGGTGGAGGCATTCAGCCCCAAGAGCCGTGCCACAGGTTTGAGCGTAAAACCGTGCAACACAACCGTCCCCGCCACCAACGCAAAGGCCAGCGACGATATCTGGGCTGCATCCTCGATCCCGGCTTGCACCAGACGGTCGCCAAAGAGGCCCGCCACGGCAACAAGGACAACGCCGCGCGGGCCGGTGAAGGCGACCAGCAGGCGTTCGGCCCACGGCACGTTGGAAAAGGCGAGCGAGATCAGCACAGTCACGGGACGTGCGATCAGGATCACTGCCACAACTGTCGCCAACGTTTGCCAATTCATTGCCAGCAGCGTCTCGCGGGTCATGTTGGCGGCCAACAGGATGAATACGCCGGACACCAGCAGGATCGTTGCGTGTTCCTTGAAGCGGTGCATCTCGGCATGGCTGGGCAGATGCGCGTTCGCGATCCACACACCCATAATGGTCACCGCCAGCAGCCCGCTTTCATGCAAGAGAGAGTCGGAGGCGGCAAAGGCCACCAGCACGCTGACAAACAGCACCGGAACCTTCATGTATTCCGGCACCCAACCGCTGGAGAACGATTTGGCAATGCCCCAACCTGCGACAAGGCCCACCAGAGTGGCGACAACAATGCCGATCGCAAGTTCGCTCAGAGCCTGTTCGACCGTCGTCGCAGTTTGCCAGACCAGCACCACCTCAAAGGCCAGAACGGCGGCCAAAGCGCCTGCGGGGTCGTTGACGATGGCTTCCCACTGCAACAGGGCTGCCGGTCGGCGTTTCAGACGTGCTTGACGCAAAAGCGGCGCGATCACGGTTGGGCCGGTCACGATCATGATCCCGCCAAAGACGGACGCTGTGGCCCAGCTTAGGCCACCGACGTAATGCAAGACCGAAGCCGACAGCAGCCAGCCGACTGGCCCACCGATAATGACCAGCCGTTTAACACCCACGGCGGCGTCGGTCAGGGATTTGAAATTGAGCGTCAGGCCGCCTTCGAACAGGATTATCGCCACTGCGATGGCCACGATCGGTTGCAGCAGATCCCCCATCGCCACGGATGGATCAAGGATGCCGAAAACTGGCCCAACCAACAAACCTGCCAGCAACATCAGCACGATCGCCGGAAGATTGAGCCGCCACGCAAGCCATTGCGCCCCGACGCCCAAAGCGCCGACCAAAGCAAAGGCGGTGACCGGGTTCATGCCGGCGTCTGCAGGTGTTGCCACGATGGTATCCTCTTATGACCTGGCGGAAATCACGTCCGATCCTGTCAGGCGCGCGTGCTCCTGCAGGGCAAACCGGTCGGTCATCCCGGCTATGTAATCCCCGACAAGCCGTGCAAGTTCCGTCTCGGTCTGAATTTCCGCGACATCCTTGCGCCATTGCTTGGGCAAAAGCGACGGGTCGGACATGAACAAAGGGAAAAGTTCGTTGATCACTTTGGTGACCTGCGCGCGCATCACAATAACGTCCGGCGCGCGGTACATCCGGTGGAACAGAAACTCGCGGATCACCTTGAGATCGGTCCAGAGCGCGGGGGTGAATTGCACCATCATTCGCCCTGCCGCGCGGATATCTTCCGGGGATTGCGGATCGAGGTCTTTCAAATTTGCACGGGTGACATTGATCACATCGCTGACCAACACACCGAAAAAGCGGCGTAACGCTTCGTGTCGACGCCGGTAGTAATTCAGGCCGGGGTAAATGCGATCTACCTCTGCAAAACAATCACTTACGATGGGAAGTTCAGCCAGCTCATCGGTTGAAAACAGCTCGGCCCGCAGTCCGTCATGCAGGTCGTGATGATTGTAGGCGATGTCGTCGGACAAGGCCGCGACCTGCGCCTCGGCACTCGCATGTGTGTGCAATTCAAGATCATGCCGCGCGTTGTAAGCCGCC
Organism: Marivita cryptomonadis; assembly: GCF_002115725.1. GTDB lineage: Bacteria > Pseudomonadota > Alphaproteobacteria > Rhodobacterales > Rhodobacteraceae > Marivita > Marivita cryptomonadis. The sequence goes on along the minus strand of NZ_JFKD01000011.1, from coordinate 53,931 downwards.
AAAGCATGCGGGATCGGCTGCTTTACAGGACCATTATGTTTTGCAATGCCTTCAAGGGTTTCCCAGGTGAGGTTCAACCCGTCGAAGTCGGCGTAGTGCCGTTCCAAAGCGGTGACGATGCGGATCGCCTGCGCGTTGTGATCGAACCCGCCATAGGGTTGCATCAGCGCATCCAGCGCGTCTTCGCCAGTGTGACCGAATGGCGTGTGGCCCAGATCATGCGCCAGCGCCACCGCTTCGGTCAGTTCCAGATCCAGCCCCAGCGTTTTTGAGATCGTCCGCGCGACCTGCCCAACTTCGATGGAATGCGTCAGACGCGTCCGGAAATAGTCGCCCTCATGTTCTATAAAGACCTGCGTCTTGTGTTTCAGCCGCCGGAACGCCGAGGCATGAATGATCCTGTCTCGGTCGCGCTGAAAACACGACCGAAAGGCGCTTTCCTCTTCGGGGTATAGCCTGCCGCGCGACCTGCCCGGTTCGCATGCAAATTGCGCCGTCATGTTCGACCGCCTGTTCTTGTTCCCTGTCCCGATCGCCCTTATATTCAGAAAAGTGCACAATTCAAAGCGAACCCGAGGGTGACATGCAGCTTCCACCGAAAGTGACAGAACGCGCGTTCGAACGTTTGTCGGAAATTGGCGCCAGCGCTGATGGGAAAGCCCTACGCGTGGCGGTAGAAGGCGGCGGGTGTTCGGGTTTCCAGTATGAAATCAAGCTGGACGAACCGCTGGCGGATGATCTGGTCCTTGAAGGTCAAGGCGAACGCGTCGTGGTGGATTCGGTGTCATTGCCGTTTCTCGCGAACGCGGTGATCGACTTTTCCGAAGAACTGATCGGCGCGCGCTTTGTGATCGAAAACCCGAATGCCACGTCCTCTTGCGGGTGTGGCACCAGTTTTTCGATGTAAGCGCGTAGGCGCTAGTGCAACGCGCCCAGTGGATCGGCGCGGGCAAAGCCGTGAAAGAACGCTTCGAAATGCCGGGACGAGGTTTTGGCCTTTTCCAGCACCTGCATCGCTTCGGGTGAAAGACGGTCTTCCATGTGAAGCCGCATGCTCATCCAGTCGCCACTACGCGCATCGTCGAGATTGAACATCGCTTCGGACATCTCGCGCATTGGAGTGGCTCGGCCAACATTGTGGTCGAACCGCATCCGGTCATAGACAAAGCCTTTGGCAAACGCGGCATCACCCGCCATCGCCTGATGCCAATTACACACCAGAAATTCGTGGTAATCGTCCTGAACGCTGACACCCGCACCATCGGTCACTGTGAACAACGCAGTTTCGCGTTTCAGCCAATCGGTCCACAGCACTGGCGGCATTTCTCCGGCATAGTGCATGGCGATACAGATCTCGGACAGAAGGTCGGCGTTTTGTTCGATGAACGCCAGGAGTCCTGCGAAATGCAGGCTGCGCTTTGCGTCAGCATCCAGTTGCGGATCACACCGCCCGTATTCGCTTAGATAAAAGACGAGGTGGGTCAGTTCGTAAGCGGCCTTTTTGTTTGGCAAGGCAAAGGTGCTGGACCGTGCCATGAAATAGCGCGCGCGGTCTTCAAGCGTTGGGTCGGTGCTCTTCGGCGTCATGTCCCTCCGAGCCATGAGGCGCAGCGCTTCCATGCGTTGGAGGTCGGACAGTTCTGCACGGGGCAAATCCTGTTCCCGTGCCCATCCAACCAGACGTTCCCCATGATTGCCGGGCATGCCCAAGTCTTCGAGGTCAAGCGTGATCGACAGGAAGAAGCGATAGTATTGCGGAAAGAAGCGCAGCCGTTTTTCGACTGTTTCGTAGAATTCCGCGTAGGCGTCCAGCGCCGCCTCGCCGGGCGCGGTTCCGGTGGATTCCAGAATGTTCAAAATCTCGGCGTTTTCCTTGAGCCAGAACACGTCGTCACCGTGGCGACGGTGTTGGGCAAAACAGCTCAGAAGCGCGCCGAAGCGCGCTTCTTGCGGGTTGATCCGGGACGGGGGGGTAAGGTGGATGACGTTGGTCATGATCCAATCCTCCTAGGGGGTGTAAGGGGACGGGCCACCCCGCCCCGGGTCAATGCGTAGATTATGAGCCGGAGGTGAAGAGCGCGCAGCCTTCGCCATCGGCGGTGGTCTCAGCAGTCACAGGGCTGGACCCAGATGTGAACGCTTCGACAGCGTCTCCGGTTGTTGTGTCGCTTGTCACCGGGCTGGAACCAGACGTGAAGGCTTCTACCGCGTCGCCGGTACGCGCATCCGACGTGGCAGGTGCAGAGCCGGACGTGAACGCTTCTACCGCGTCACCTGTACGGCTGTCGGATGTTGTGGGTGCGGAACCGGAGGTGAACAGGCCGACCGCTTCGCCGTTGCTGGCGGATGTGCCGAACGGCGCAGAACCGGATGTGAACAATCCTGTCGCGTCCCCCACAAAGGCGGTTGCGCTGGCCGCCGGAGCGGAGCCAGATGTGAACATCTCGACAGCATCGCCCAAAAGAGCATCTGCAGAGCCCATCGGCGCAGAGCCGGACGTGAACAAAGCTGTGGCGTCCCCGCTGTGAATATCATCACGAGCGCCGGTATTGTACTGATTTTCCTGAAGGAACTGAGTAGACTGAATTTTGCGAGCTGCGGTCATGTTGGCCTCCTCTGGCTGGTTGAGTGAGTTAACGATGACACGCAAAAAATGTATTTGAGAAGAATGAATATCGCTAAACGTGTATATGAGCGAGTTATCCACATGAAGATTCTCCCATAGGTTGTTTCGAGAGAAAAGGTCCTCAAGTTATCAACAGATTTGAAAAATCTGGGGATAAGTCTTTTCGCGTCGACCGGCCGGGCATCGGCGCTGGTGCGACGGGCTGAACAAACCGCGATTTCGAGGCATTCAATGACGTTCGATTCGGCCAGATCCCTTCTTGTGCGTCCGTGCCCTTCTTGGGATAGAAAGGACAATCGGGGAGACCACACATGAAAATCGCGACGTTCAACATCAACGGGATCAAGGCCCGCCTGCCCGCACTGACCGACTGGTTGCGCGACAGCGCGCCGGATGTGGCGTTGCTGCAAGAGATCAAATCGGTCGATGAGGCATTCCCGCGCGAGGAATTGGAGGATTTGGGCTACACGGTCGAAACCCACGGTCAAAAGGGCTTCAACGGGGTGGCGATCTTGTCGAAGCTGCCACTGGAGGATGTGACCCGCGGCCTACCCGGTGATGACAGCGACGAACAGGCACGCTGGATCGAAGCGACCGTGATCGGCGACACGCAGGCGGTCCGCGTCTGTGGTCTCTACCTGCCCAACGGAAATCCTGCACCGGGGCCGAAATACGATTACAAACTGGACTGGATGAAACGGTTGGAAGCACGGGCCCGTGATTTGCTGGCTGATGAGATGCCTGCGCTGATGGCAGGTGATTACAACATCATCCCGCAGGCCGAAGATGCGGCCAAGCCCGAGCAATGGACAGAAGACGCCTTGTTCCGACCCGAGTCCCGGACGGCCTTCCGGCGCATCCTGAACCTTGGCTTTACCGAAGCTTTCCGCGCGCGAACGCATGGCGGCGGGCATTATTCATTCTGGGATTATCAGGCAGGTGCGTGGGAGCGAAACAACGGGATTCGCATCGACCACTTCCTTTTGTCACCCGCCTGCGCCGACATGATGACCGATTGCTGGATCGAAAGCGCGGTGCGTGGACGCGAGAAACCGTCTGACCACGTGCCCGTCTGGGTGTCATTGACAGCCTAACCCGCAGCACCGCCTTGCGAAATAGTAAAGCCCGGCATACATCTTTTTCAAAGTCCACAATCGGAGAGCAGCGCAATGGCCATGCAAGCGCAGGAAATCGAAGACCTGATCCGCGCAGAGTTTCCCAACGCCAAGATCACGATCACGGATCTGGCTGGGGATGGGAACCACTATGCGGCCGAGGTGATCGACGAAAGCTTCAAGGGCATGAACCGGGTGCAACAGCAACGGGCCGTCTATGCCGCGCTGAAGGGCAAGATGGATGGCTCGCACGGTGAATTGCATGCGCTGGCCCTGACCACGAAAGCCCCCGCCTAATGCCCGCGCGGGTCTGGAATATCCTGATGATCCTGTTGATCGGTCCGTTCGCTTGGTTCACCTGGCGACGCCCTAAAGCGCACAGCCAATCTGGGGATGTGGCATGATCGACTTTCTGTCAAACACTTGGCCAATGTTCGCCGCCATTGGCCTCGTCACCCTAATCACTGTCGGCGCCACAATGCCGTATATCCGCAAGGACCGGAAACGCCGCGAAGAGATGGAGCAAAAGAATGACTGACGCGAAACAGATGATCGACGAAACCGTCAAAGCGAATGACGTGGTGCTGTATATGAAAGGCACCAAGTCCATGCCGCAATGCGGGTTCTCCAGCAAGGTTGCCGGTGTGCTGAACTACATGGGCGTCGACTTTGCCGACGTGAACGTTCTTGCGGACGAGAACATCCGTCAGGGTATCAAGGAATATTCCGATTGGCCGACGATCCCGCAGCTTTATGTCAAAGGCGAATTTGTCGGTGGCTGCGACATCATCACCGAGATGACGTTGTCTGGCGAACTGGATCAGCTGTTCGACGCAAACGGCGTCACCTATGACAAAGACGCGGCGGAAAAGATCCGCGAAGCGAACGCCTAAACGGCTTTCGACGACAACAATGACAAACGGCGCCCAATGGGCGCCGTTTTGCGTTATGGTCTAGGCTTGGCTCAAAGACGCCCTACCCGGCTTTATCCTCGACATCGCGGGCCAGAGCCTCGGCGCGTGCTGCGATCTCTTGCAAAGACTCAGTCACGTCGGTTGGCACCACCGGCACTTCGATCCGTTCCGGTTCGGGCGGCGGCGTGTCTTTGATGGCGCGCAGTTCGGACAGATACGCCCCTGCGCGATCTTCGCTTTCGCGTAGCTTGTCTTCCAGACCGGCGGTCTTGTCTGCCAGCATCAGCCCAGCCATCAACAGCATCCGCGCTTCGGGAATGCGGCCGACCTGCTGTGCCAGCACCTGTGCCTCGGTGTCGAGCATCCGTGCCGCGGAATGCAGGTATTGCTCTTCGCCTTCCTGACAGGCCACGTCAAAGCTGCGGCCCCCGATGGTGATTTCGACTTCAGGCATCAGTTCGCCTCCTCGGATTCAGCAGCTGCTTCGAGCAACGGTGTCAGTGACGCGATGATGGCGCGGGTTTCCGCTGCGTCGACCGAGCGGGCTGCACGAAGACCTTCCAGTTCGGCCAGCATTGCCTTGTTGATCAGATGTGGTTCGCCGACATTGTCGGCCAGCGCGCGGCGCAGTTCTTCATTCGTGGCGCGCAGCATCTCGTTGGATTGGCGCAGGCGTTGTAGGTCAAGATCAAGCGCGGCCACATCCACAGTTGGTTGCGGCTCGGGTGCAGGTGCCGGGACCGCTGCGGCCTTGGCGGCCTCAAGCTCCTGACGGTGGGTTTCGTGCAGCTTTCGCACACGCTCTTCAAGCTGGGCATTGGCCAGCTTTTCTTCGTCCAGCGCATCCTGCAGGCGCGCCACTTCGGCAGGGTCGATCCCCGGCTCAGCGGGTTCTGGCGCTACAGGATGTGCCGCGCGCTCTTCGAGCCGGGCTACCCCTTGCGCGACCCGGTCCAGCGCCGCCGTGATGCGATGTTGTAACTCGTTAATTTGGGTCATTTGCCTGATCCCCGTTTTGTTGTTTATCTGACCGAGGTGAGACCCCTCCAGACGCATTTTTCCGTGCTCTCGAAACGAATCGCTCCGTCCTCTTAATGTGAAAGTTTAACAATCCGCGTCTGAAAATGCGCCCCCTTATGCGCATCCGGCACGGCTGTGCCGCTTGAACTCTGCGTTGACACTGGTATGAGCGCCGACAACGACCCCTTTTGCCCCCATCATGAAGGACGCGACGGCCCGTGGATATCGAGACCCTCAAAGCCCAGAACCCCGATCATTGGAACAAGGCGGCGGCGATCCGTGCGCTTTCGCTGGATGCCGTGGCTGCCGCCAATTCCGGCCATTCGGGCATGCCCATCGGCATGGCGGATGTGGCCACCGTGCTGTATGAAAAGCACCTCAAGTTCGACGCCGCCCACCCCGGCTGGCATGACCGCGACCGGTTTATCCTGTCGGCGGGTCACGGTTCCATGCTGCTTTATTCGCTGCTCTACCTTGTGGGTGATCCCGAGATCACGTTGGATCAGGTCAAGAATTTCCGCCAATGGGGCGCGAAAACCGCTGGCCATCCCGAGAACTTTCTCGCACAGGCGATCGAAACCACCACCGGTCCGCTGGGTCAGGGCATTGCGAACTCTGTTGGCTTCGCCATGGCAGAAGAAGCGCTGCGCGCTCGGTTCGGCAAGAAACTGGTTGATCACCACACCTATGTGATCGCGGGTGACGGCTGCCTAATGGAAGGCGTCAGCCACGAAGCCATCGGCATCGCCGGGCGTCAGGAACTGTCCAAGCTGGTTGTCTTCTGGGACAACAACAACATCACCATCGACGGCACGGTTGCGCTTTCGGACCGTACCGATCAGGTTGGCCGCTTCACCGCCGCAGGCTGGCATGTGCAGGAAATCGACGGCCACAACCCGGCCGAGATCGACGCCGCCATCACAGCCGCGAAAGCCGACAAGCGCCCGTCAATGATCGCGTGCAAAACGCATATCGCCCTTGGTCACGCGGCGCAGGACACCTCGAAGGGTCACGGCGCATTGACGAATGCCGACCAGAACGCCGAGGCCAAAGCGATATGGGGTTGGACCACCGGCCCGTTCGAAGTGCCGGGCGACATCAAGTCGGCATGGGAAGAGATCGGTCGTCGCGGTGCTGCGGACCGTGCCGAATGGGACGTGCGTCTGGCCGAGATGTCCGCCGCCCGTCAGGCCGAATTCGCCCGCACCATGGCAGGTGAAGCGCCGAAAAAGCTGTCTTCGACCATCAAGGCGCTGAAAAAGCAGATCAGCGAAAGCGCCCCCAAGGTGGCCACGCGCAAAAGCTCGGAAATGGTGCTGGAAGTACTCAACCCGATCCTGCCGGAAACCTTTGGCGGCTCGGCTGACCTGACCGGGTCGAACAACACCAAGACCGGTGATCTGGGTGTGTTCGACATCGACAACCGCAAGGGCCGCTACATGTACTGGGGCATCCGCGAACATGGCATGGCGTCGGCGATGAACGGCATGGCGCTGCATGGCGGCATCCGTCCCTATGGCGGCACGTTCATGTGCTTCACCGATTACGCCCGCCCCGCGATGCGCCTGTCGGCACTGATGCAGGTGCCAACGGTGTACGTGATGACGCATGACAGCATCGGTCTGGGCGAAGATGGCCCAACCCACCAGCCGGTTGAACATCTGGCAATCAGCCGTGCCACGCCGAACACACTTGTGTTCCGTCCTGCGGATACGGTGGAAACGGCTGAGGCGTGGGAGATTGCGTTCACCCAGACCAAGACGCCGTCGGTGCTGTCGCTGACCCGTCAGAACCTGCCAACCGTGCGGACCGAACACAAGACCAAGAACCTCACCGCGCAAGGTGCCTATGTTCTGGCTGATGCCGAAGGCAAGCGTCAGGCGATCTTGATGGCCACCGGTTCGGAAGTCGAGATCGCCATGGCGGCGCGCGACATTCTGCACGCCGAAGGGATCGGCACGCGGGTCGTGTCGATGCCGTGCTGGGAATTGTTCGAAGAGCAGGACGAAGCCTACCGCAAGCGTGTCTTGCCGGGTGGTCCGGTGCGTGTCGGGGTCGAAGCGGGCATCCGCTTTGGTTGGGACCGCTGGCTGTTTGGTGAGCGCGGCAAGCGTGAAAAGTCGGGCTTTGTCGGGATGCACGGCTTTGGGGCCTCGGCGCCTGCGGAAACGCTGTACGAAAAGTTTGGCATCACGGCAGAGGCCGTGGCGCAAAAAGCACGCGATCTGGTCGAGGGCCGCTGGCAGGCTGACCCGCGCACATAAATGCATCTGGGCGGCTCTGTTTGTCAGGGCCGCCCGTTCGCGATACATTGATATTGATGCATCTGAAGAACGCGTTGACGCGTTCTGTGGCACACACAACAATTATCCGAGAAACGCGTTGCGGTCCGATGGCCATGCGCGCTGTGACAAGGTGGGTGGATCGCGGTTGACGATCAATCGCACCGGATCACGGTTACAGAACACAACCAACTGTTCGCCATTCTCGACAAGCGTGAAGCCGCGCCGCCGCACCTCGCGCAGAAAAGCATCGCGGCCGACAACCCGTTCCACATCACAGGCAGACCGTTGGATCACTCCGCCACGGCCCACCGCCTTTGCTGAGAATAGGTTGCGCAGCCAAATGTCTGGATCAGGATCGCTTGGTGTCGTCATGCATCCTGCATAGCGCGAACAAGGTTAAGCCAAGCTTAACGCAGATCAAACACCCTTTGGCATCACCGACGTCCAGATGGGGGCGATGATTTTGACCCCGATCGGGATCAGGATCAGCCCCCAGATCAAACCAAGCACAAAATCGATCCCAGCTGTCACCGCCCATTCGACAAAGCCCTGCCCGGCCCCGACGGCCACTGCGATGCCGTGGATCGCGTCTTCCGGCCCATGCCATCCCATCTGAGCGATGGAATGCACGATGATCGACCCACCGACCCAGAGCATTGCCGCTGTGCCCACCACGGTCAGCGTCTTGAGAAGCCACGGCATGAACTTGACGATCCCGCGTCCCAGAGCGCGCGTCAGACCAAGGCGCCCCACCCGCGACAACCAAAGTCCCACATCGTCCATCTTAACGATCACCGCCACCGCGCCATATACCGCCAGCGTCACCATGATCCCCACAACGGCCAGCGTGGCCCCCTGCATCCAGATATTGTCGCTTTCGATCACCGACAGCGCGATGGTCATGATTTCAGCCGACAGAATGAAATCGGTCTTGATCGCGCCTTTGATCTTTTCCTCCTCCAGATGCTTCGGATCAGCCACATCATGGCTGCCATCCGGCCCGCCGGAATGGTCGTCATGCGGCATCAGCACGTGCACGATTTTTTCCGCCCCCTCGAAACACAGATAACTGCCTCCGAGGATCAGCAACGGCGGGATCATCCAAGGTGCGAATGTAGACAGCAGCAATGCGGCGGGCAGCAGAAAGACCAGTTTGTTGACCAGAGAGCCTCGCGCAATTCGCCAGATGATCGGCAATTCGCGGGCAGGTTCGAATCCGTGGAGGTATTTCGGCGTGACCGCCGCATCGTCGATCAGCACACCTGCTGTCTTCGATCCGGCCTTGGCGGCCGCCGCCCCGATGTCATCGACCGAGGCCGCCGCCACCTTTGCGATGGCAGCCACATCGTCGAGAAGGGCCAACAATCCGCTCATACCTGCACTCCTTAGACTGATTGCTTCAACACATAACGTCCGGGGCCATGCGCCGCCAACACCAGGCACCCGCCAGCGATGGCCCAGTTCTTGACAAAGATGCTCATTTGCCACGGATCGTTCGGGATCAGGTGGAAAAGGCTAGTCACTGCGCAATAACCCGCAAGCAGGAAAGCCAAAGGTCGCACAGCCCACCCTGCCAAAACCATCACACCCGCAACAGCGTTAAAGCCAAGCGCGGGCCAGACCAAATAGGCAGGCAACCCGAACCCGATCAACAATTGCGTCGCCGGGGTTGGGTCCATGGCCTTTTGCAGCGCCCCCGCAAGGAACAGCAGCGCGATCAGACTGCGACCGACCAGAACCGCGAGATCCGCAGACACAGGCATTATTTCTGATTCCGAAACATCGTTCAGGTGTTACCGCAAACCGTCCCGCAGCGTTAGCGCCATCATGCCTCTGACTCACACCTTTTGCGCTAACATGTTGTGAAATCGTGCCTTTTTACTTTGCGGTTGCAGCATACCTGCGTATACGAACCTCAACCTACAGCGCAGGAGACATGCCCATGACCGTCACACTTGGAATCAACGGTTTCGGTCGTATCGGCCGCTGCACCCTCGCCCATATCGCCGAAAGTTCGCGCAATGATGTGCAGGTGGTCAAGATCAACGCCACAGGCCCGATCGAAACCAACGCACACCTGCTGCGCTATGACAGTGTGCACGGGCGTTTTGGAGGCGAGGTCAAGATCAAGGGCAACACAATGGATCTGGGCCGTGGTCCGATGGAAATGTTCTCGACCTACAATCCTAAAGAGTTGGACTGGTCAGGCTGCGATGTGGTTCTGGAATGCACCGGCAACTTCAACGACGGCGACAAGGCTGGCATCCACATGGAGCGTGGCGCGAAATCGGTTTTGATCTCCGCTCCCGCAAAGAATGTGCAAAAGACCATCGTTTACGGCGTGAACCACCGGTCGCTGGTCGAAGGCGACACGATGATCTCGAACGGGTCCTGCACCACCAACTGCCTTGCACCTTTGGCCAAAGTGCTGGACGAGGCGCTGGGAATTGAATCGGGCATCATGACCACGATCCATTCCTACACTGGCGACCAGCCGACACTCGACCGTCGCCACGACGATCTCTACCGGGCGCGGGCCGCTGCCATGGCGATGATCCCGACCTCCACAGGCGCCGCCAAGGCGCTGGGTGAAGTGCTGCCGAACCTCAAGGGCAAGCTCGATGGCTCTGCCGTGCGTGTGCCAACGCCGAACGTGTCGGCTGTGGACCTTACCTTCTATGCGGGCAAGGACGTCACCGTTGCGGATGTGAACGAAGTGGTCCGCGAAGCGGCTGCCACTCATATGGGCACGGTTTTGGGCTATGACCCCGAACCCAAGGTCTCCATCGACTTCAACCACACCACGCAATCGTCGATCTTTGCACCCGACCAGACCAAGGTTGTGGGCAAGCGTATGGTCCGCGTGCTGGCTTGGTATGACAACGAATGGGGTTTCTCGGCACGTATGGCCGACGTGGCGGGCGCGATGGGGCGTCTGCTGCACTGATCCCTAAGAAGCCACGCCTTCCGAACCTTAGACCTAAACCGATCAAAATTTCATCCGCCCCCGTTGCGAATGCCGCGACAGGGGCGGTTTGATTTATATCGGGGCGATACAGCCCGCGCGGCCCCAGTCTTGCGACCCTTCGGTTTTTCACGTCGGCCCCGGCCTGTTAGGCTCATAAGAGTGACGAAACCGGACAGTCGATTGGAGGTCAAAGGATGACGCAGATTTTTTCGGGCATCTGGGCGCTCTTGATCGGCATCGTGTTCATCATGCTGGGCAACGGCATGCACTTCACCCTGATCGGTTTGCGCGGCGCGATCGAAGGGTTTTCCGCCACTGAACTGGCGATCGTGGCCTCCGGCTATTTCCTTGGGTTTCTGTCAGGCGCACGGTTGACGCCCGGAATGATCAAACGCGTCGGCCATGTACGCGTGTTCGCGGCGCTTGGCAGTTTCATGTCTGCCGGGTTGATCGCATTTCCATTGCTGACAGATCCGATCCTGTGGACTGTGCTGCGCATTCTTGTCGGGTTCTGCATGTCCGGCATCTATGTCACCGCCGAAAGCTGGCTGAACGCGTCAGCCACAAACGAAACCCGCGGCAAAGTTTTATCCGCATACATGATTGCCCAGACGCTTGGCATCATCGGGGCGCAGGGTCTTTTGACCTTTGGCGAGGCAGCGACCGCCGGACTCTTCATCGGTGCGTCGATCCTCGTGTCGATCTCGTTCGGGCCGATCCTTTTGTCAGTGACCCCGACACCCGCAGCCGATGTCACCCGACCGATGCCGCTTCGGGATTTGTTCAAAGGATCACCCCTTGGCACTGTTGGGATATTTTTGCTGGGCACGATCTACGCCACGCAATCCGGCATGGGCGCGGTGTACGGCACGCAAGTCGGAATGAGCGCCAACGAGATCTCGCTGTTCATCGCGATGCTGTTCGGCGGTGCGTTGCTGCTTCAATTCCCCATCGGCTGGCTGTCGGACCGGATCGACCGTCGCAAGGTCATTCTCGGCTGCTCCGTTCTGGGGGCTGCGTTTTGCGTGTTGGGTCTGATCGATGGCGCAAACGTCGTTCTGCTGATGGGCGCCGCGTTTCTGACCGGCGGCGTGACAACACCGCTTTACGCGCTGATCCTCGCCTATACCAATGATGCGCTGGATGCCGAGGACATGCCGGCGGCGTCAGGTGGGCTTGTTCTGACCTTCGGCATTGGTGCGATCCTTGGGCCTTTGGCAGCGGGGGCTGCGATGGAATACTTCGGACCACAGGCCTTCTGGCTGGTGCTGGGTGTCACCTTTGTCGGAATCGCGATGTATTCAACCTACCGGATGACCCAGCGCCCTGCCGCACCGGTTAGCGAAACCGACAGTTATCTCGGTGTCTTGCCCACAGCCTCTCCGGTTACCGTCGAAGCCGCGGGGGCATGGGCTGTGGAACAAGGGGAAATCGACCGCGAGGCAGAAACATAGATATCCGGTATCGGCGGTATCTGGCTCTAAACCTGAGTTGCAGGTGGGCCTGACCTGACCCCGGTCCAATGTCCAAACCGCCGGCGGGATGCGATCTGATCGTCATCGGCGCTGCATGTCGCAGCCCGCATGATCCTCAAGGAGACATCCCATGACCCGCATTCTCGCCCTCGCCCTTGCCCTCTCCATGCCGGTTTCGGCCTTCGCATCCAGCGACTATTCGGCCCTGACCGCAGAACGCAAAACTGAAATCACGAACAAGCTGACTGCCGAAGGCTACGAAGTCCGCAAGATCGACGCGGAAGATGGCATGATCGAAGTCTACGTCCTTAAAGACGGTCAGCGTCTCGAGCTTTATCTCGACGCCGCTCTGAATGTCGTCCGCACCAAGATCGACGATTGATCCCAGCAGGTCCGCGCCACCCTGCGCGGACCGCCAATTCCGGAGCGTGACATGACATCCTACAAAGTCTGGGACCCGTTTGTCCGGGTTTTCCACTGGGCGCTTGTGGCGGGCTTTGCCGCCAACGCCTTGTTCACCGATGACGAAAGCAAGCTGCATGAATGGCTGGGCTATGCTTTGGTCACACTGATCGCTGTGCGGCTGGTCTGGGGCGTTATCGGCCCCCGATATGCTCGGTTTACCTCGTTCTGGCCGACCGTGTCCAAAGTCACTGCACAGGTATCGGACATGGCCACGGGCCGAACACGCCTGCATCTGGGCCACACGCCACTGGGCGCTCTGATGATCTTCAACCTGTTGGGCGCGGTGCTGTTGATCGGCGTGACCGGCTATATGATGACCACAGATGCCTTTTGGGGCATTGACTGGGTTGAAGAGGTGCACGAGGCCTTGGTAACCTGGGCTGAAATTTCCATCGTGCTGCACATCGCCGCCGTGATCTGGGAAAGCCGTCGGACAGGTGTGAACCTGCCCCGCGCCATGATCACCGGTATCAAGACCGTGCCGGACGGAGCCAGGACGGACCCGTGACTTTGAACACTTCCACCAGACCCGTGTCGCTGCTGGTCCTGATCGTCGCGCAAACCCTCTGCGCGGCGTTCTTCCTTTGGGACGTGGCGGTGGACGGGTTCGACATGGGAATCGCGGCTTTTCTATCAAGCCATTTTGTCATCGAACTGTTGGCGGTGCTGGCGCTGATCGCCGGTGTGGTTTTCGAGAGCCGCTATCTGTTCGCCCTGCTCCGCCGCAAGGCGCATCTTGAAGAGCAGCTTGGGCTGGCGGCAGGTGCGTTTCATGACATCGTCGAGGCCCGGTTCGACACATGGGCGCTGACCCCGTCAGAACGCGATGTCGCGCATTTTACCCTTAAGGGCTTTGGCATCGCCGAGATCGCCGAGCTGCGCGGCACCGCCGAAGGCACCGTCAAGGCGCATCTGAACGGCATCTACCGAAAAGCAGGCGTCACCGGGCGTGGTGCTTTTGTCAGTCTCTTCATCGAAGACCTCATGGCGCTGCCGCAATCCGCTGAAACGCTGCCTGCGTGACAAGCGCGTGTGGCTCTGGCATCTTGCGCGCACGAGCAGAGGGGCACAGGCGACATGACCAATACACTCGCCATCGGTTTGGGCTTGGCGGTTCTGGGTGGGCTGGCGATTGACGCCTTCCTGACAGGCGGCAACGGGTTCATGTTTCTTGCCACGAAATGGATCGACCTTCTTGAGTGGATGGCCTTTTGGCGGTGACCTGACGGCCGCACGGTTGCTTGACAGCTTCGTTGAGTTCTGTTTGTTAGCGGTAACGGAACCCGGCAGAGCTTTCTGTCCGAACCAGTGAGGGCATCCCAATGAGCACCAAAGTCGCCATCAACGGATTTGGCCGCATCGGCCGCAATATCCTGCGCGCGATCATCGAATCCGGCCGCACCGATATCGAGGTCATCGCGATCAACGATCTGGGTCCGGTGGAAACCAACGCGCACCTGCTGCAATATGACAGCGTGCATGGCCGCTTTCCGGTCGAAGTGACGACCGGCGAAGATTTCATTGACGTGGGCCGCGGCCCAATCAAGGTCACGGCGATCCGCAATCCCGCTGAATTGCCTTGGTCGGATGTGGACGTGGTTCTGGAATGCACCGGCATCTTCACCAGCAAAGAGGCCTGTCAGGCACATCTCGACAACGGGTCCAGCCGGGTTCTGATCTCGGCACCGGGCAAGGACGCGGACAAGACCATCGTCTACGGCGTCAACCATGACAGCCTGACCGCGGACGATATCGTTGTGTCGAACGCGTCCTGCACCACGAACTGCCTGTCTCCGGTCGCCTATGTGTTGAACAACGCCATCGGCATCGAACGTGGTTTCATGACGACCATCCACTCCTATACCGGCGACCAGCCGACGCTCGACACGATGCACAAGGATCTCTACCGCGCCCGCGCCGCGGCACTTAGCATGATCCCTACTTCTACCGGGGCGGCCAAGGCCGTGGGTCTGGTGCTGCCGGAACTCAACGGCAAGCTGGATGGCGTTGCGATCCGCGTGCCGACGCCGAACGTTTCGGTCGTTGACCTGACCTTTACCGCCTCGCGCGATACCACCGTCGAAGAAATCAACGACGCAATCCGCGCAGCCGCCAATGGACCGCTCAAGGGTGTTCTGGGCTATACGGACAAGCCGCTGGTGTCGTCGGACTTCAACCACGACCCGCATTCGTCAATCTTTCACACCGACCAGACCAAGGTGATGGATGGCAATATGGTTCGCATCCTGAGCTGGTACGACAATGAATGGGGCTTCTCGAACCGCATGGCTGACACCGCCGTGGCGATGGGCAAGCTCATCTAAGCAAATATTGGCGCGCCAGATAGGGGGCGCGCTGACCTTCGATCCGGCAGAAATCTGCCTGCCGCAGGTTTCGATGCGGCCGCTTCGGGAACCAGTGCTGGTTTCCGGAATTACCTTTTCAGACGGGCATGAAGTCCCGTCAGAAAAGGAGACGACATGACCGACAGCGCGCTCAACCCCGGAAAACCGCATCTTGACCCGATGTTCGAGACCGGTCCCACCACCCCCAATGATTATTTGCGCGATCTGTATACGCGCATTATCGACGCCAAAGCCGGGTTTGATGTCATGGTCGACAAGGCGGAACCCGAGTTTTTGGACGTCGCCACGTCCTTCCGAGACATGCACGCCGCACATGCGTCCAAAATCGCTGATCTTCTGCATGGACATGTCGACGCCGACGGGTCGCTCATGGGCACGGTCAACAAAGCGGTGGTCTCTTTGCGCGCCTTTTTCGACGAGATTGACGAAGACCTCATGGATCAGGTGCGCAGCGGAGAAAAATGGGTGCTTGAAGCCTTCCGTGAGGCCGAAGCGCATTGTGCCGCACCGCATGAGGCGCAACTGATCGCCTTGCGGGCAGAGTTGGAAGATCTGTTAGAGCGCACTGCGCATCTGGATTGACGGGCTAAATCGACAGGTTCTGACCACATCGACCCTTGCATGGGACGCAAGGCAGCCTTTCCAGTCTGTCAGTTGTGCTGCGGCGCAGCATGACTATCTTCAATACTGTAGCTGGTAGCGCAAACAGACTGCTGGCTCAGGACCATAGAGCAAGGAAAGGACTGACAATGGCCCATCTTATGTCTTCCCTGCGGGACCGTCTTAACAAGCGGGCCGCGTATAACCACACTGTTCATGAAATCCGGTCGATGCCACTTGATGTGGCGCTGGATCTGGACATCTACCACGGCGATGCCGAGAAGATCGCCGCACAGGCCGTTTACGGCCGTTGATCAACGATCACCCGTTGGCACATGATACAGCCGCGCAAACATGCGCGGCTTTTATCATTTTGAGGGGTCGAATTTTTCGATCAAGGCCTGACGCACCGGGGCGGTGACGAATTTCGACACATCCCCCCCCAAGCGTGCGATTTCCTTGACCAACTTGGACGCAATCGCCTGATGCCGTGCTTCGGCCATCAGAAACACGGTCTCTACGCTGTCGTCCAAAGCGCGGTTCATGCCGACCATCTGGAATTCATATTCGAAATCCGCGACCGCACGCAGACCGCGCACGATGATCGTGGCATCCACATCGCGGGCGCAGTCGATCAACAGGTTTTCGAACGGATGAACCACAATTTCGATCCCGGTCTGTTCGGATAGGGACACACATTCCGCCTCGATCATCGCGACTCGTTCGTCTAGGCCGAACAACGGCCCCTTGTCGCGGTTGATGGCAACACCGATGACAAGCCGATCCAAAAAGGCGGACGCCCTGCGGATGATGTCGATATGGCCCATGGTGATCGGGTCAAATGTCCCGGGATAAAGACCGATGCGCATGGGCAGTCTCCGGTAAGTCGTCAGGTTTGCCCCTGTCTCGCATCAAAACTGCGGGAAGATCAAGCAGATGACCAGATCAGGGTCAGTGCCCCATGATCATCCCTTCCAACGCGTTGCGCTCCATCGCCAGTTCCGTGAGGCGCGCCTTGACCACGTCGCCGATGGTGATGAGACCCACCAGCTTGCCGTCTTCGACCACGGGCATGTGGCGGAACCGACCTTCGGTCATCTGGGCAAGGATGTGATCGGCATCGTCATTTCGACTGCAGGTCACCAGCTTTTCGGTCATGTAGGTTTCCGCCGCATCCGACAGACAGGTCGCGCCGCGATTTGCCAGTTCCCGCACGATGTCACGCTCGGACAGGATGCCAAGCGCGATCTCGTCATCATTCGACACGACCACGGTGCCGATGCGCTTTTCGGTCAGGATCTTAGCAACGTCCGCAATGCTGGTGCCGGATTTCACCGTCACAACCGCATCGGTGGCCTTGCTTTTGAGAATGTGATGAACTTGCATGGTCTGTCCTCCGGTCCCTGTGCCCCCTCAGCGTCATCACAGACCCGTGTTCTGTCAAGTGCCTGAAAGTAGCGCCTCCAATCGCGTCACCTCCGCGCGCACGCCTTGCGCAAGGGCCGTGGCGAACCGCGTGATCCGGTCAAGTCGGCGATCTTCGGCATGGCGCACAAGGTAAAAGCTGCGGGTAAAAGACAGCGCATCGGTCAAAACCCGTCGCACACCGGGCGCAAAGGGCAGAGCAAAATCATGCGCGATGCCGATGCCGCCATGTTGTCGCAGCAGTTGGATTTGCACCGACGCCGAGTTCGACGCAAGCGCCACACGCTCCAATGCCAGATCACTCAGGTAATCCAGTTCCTTGTCGAAAATCATGTCGGGGATATAACCCACGATCCGATGATTCCGCAGATCGCCAACAGAGGTCAGAGGCGGCCGCGTCGACAGATAGGTTTCGCTGGCTGCAAGGTGAAGTTTGTAATCGGTGATGCGCTGATACGACAAGCGCGATGCGGTAGGTGGGCTGACAGTGATCGCCATATCCGCCTCGCGCCGTGACAGGTTCACGACACGCGGCAGGGCCACGATCTGCAAATCAAGGTCTGGATTGGCTTTGGACAGATCGGCAAAAACCCGCGGAAGCACGAAATTTGCGCACCCGTCCGGTGCCCCGATACGGATCTGCCCGGTCAGCGTTCCCGCCTCTCCTGTCAGAACCGAGCTTGCGCCCTGCATCGCCTGTTCTGCGCGTTCGGCATGGTCGATCAACCGGGTGCCCGCTTCGGTCAGCGTGTAGCCCTGTGGGCTTTTGACAAAGAGCGCCTGCCCAAGCGTTTCTTCGAGCCGCGCGACCCGCCGCCCCACCGTGGCGGGGTCCATGCGCAGCGCCCTGCCCGCTCCGGACAGGGTTTCACTGCGTGCGACGGACAGGAAAATTCGCAGGTCATCCCAGCTTTGCATCTCGAAACCTTTGCATTTTTGCAAAACGCATTTGGGATATTGCCTCTTTGCCCAGCATTTTTGCAAGGCTATGGTGCCCGCAAAAGGGAGACTGATCATGAAAGAGCTTACGCATTTCATCAACGGCGCGCAGGTCAAAGGCACGTCTGGGGATTTTGGCGACGTCTACAACCCCGCAACCGGTGAGGTTCAGGCAAAGCTGCCGCTGGCCAACCCGGCCGAAGTTTCGAAGGCGGTCGAAGATGCCGCCGAGGCACAGATCGCATGGGGCGCGACAAACCCGCAGAAGCGCGCGCGTGTGATGATGAAGATGGTCGCGCTGATGAACCGCGACATGGACGTTCTGGCCGAGGCGCTCAGCCGCGAGCACGGCAAGACGATCCCGGACGCAAAGGGCGATCTTCAGCGCGGCCTCGAAGTGATCGAATACTGTGTCGGCGCGCCGCAGATGCTCAAGGGCGAATACACCGACGACGCCGGTCCCGGCATCGACATGTATTCCATGCGTCAGCCTCTGGGTGTGGTGGCCTCCATCATGCCGTTCAACTTTCCGGCGATGATGCCGCTCTGGCATGTCGGCCCTGCCCTTGCCTGCGGCAACGCGGTTGTGCTGAAACCGTCTGAGCGTGACCCCTCGGTTCCGCTGATGCTGGCGGAACTGTTTGTCGAGGCGGGCCTGCCCAAAGGTGTGTTCCAGGTCGTGAACGGCACCAAGGAAGCGGTTGATACGCTGCTCGATCACGAGATCATCCAGGGCGTGTCCTTTGTCGGCTCCACCCCGATTGCGCAATATATCTACAGCCGCGCCACCGCGAACGGAAAACGCGCGCAGTGTTTCGGCGGAGCCAAGAACCACCTGATCGTCATGCCCGATGCCGACATGGATCAGGCCGCCGACGCGCTGATCGGTGCGGGCTTTGGTGCTGCTGGCGAACGCTGCATGGCGGTCTCGGTTGCGGTGCCCGTGGGTGAAGAAACCGCAGATCGTCTGATCAGTGCTCTGGTCCCCCGGATCGAGAAGCTGCGCGTGGCCCCCTATACCGATGGCGACGATGTCGATTTCGGCCCTGTCGTGACCCGCGAAGCGAAGGAACGTATCCTTGGTCTCATCCAGTCCGGTGTCGATCAGGGCGCGGAACTGGTGGTCGACAACCGCGACTTCAAACTTCAGGGTTATGAAAACGGGTTCTTCGTCGGTCCGCACCTCTTTGACCGCGTCACTCCCGACATGGACATCTACAAGCAAGAGATCTTTGGTCCCGTGCTGTCCACCGTACGTGCCGGGTCGTATGAAGAGGCACTCAAGCTGGCGATGGACCACGAATACGGCAACGGCACCGCGATCTTTACCCGCGATGGTGACACCGCCCGTGATTTCGCGCACCGCGTGAACATCGGCATGGTGGGCATCAACGTGCCAATCCCTGTGCCGCTGGCCTATCACACCTTCGGCGGATGGAAGAAATCCATGTTCGGCGATCTGAACCAGCACGGGCCGGACAGCTTCAAATTCTACACCCGCACCAAGACCATCACAACGCGCTGGCCTTCTGGGATAAAGGAAGGTGGGGAATTCAACTTTAAGGCAATGGATTGATTTGCCAGTAAAATAATAGCATAAAGGGCGGAGCAATCCGCCCTTTTTTGTTCGAGGTTTCGTGCCCGTCTCCGTTCAGATCATTGCCGCGCATAACCTCGTGTATGTCCGCTACAGCGGCGCCATGCTGGTCAACGAGACGGCAGAGGCGCTGACCGAGTTTGCCAAGCACCCCCTTGCAGGACCGGGTCTACGACATCTGGTCGATCTCACACGCCTGACCGAGATAGACCGTGACTATGCCAAATTCATGGAGTTACAGGCCAAGAAGGTCGAAACGATGGCTGGGCACGGAATCGAGACCTTTATGGTCTATTACGCAACAACACCCATCGGCCTGCATGCTGCCAATCTTGGCAAAAATGGCTGGACGCCGGAAAGTGGTGTCGTGGCCATCGTTCTGGAAGACGAAGAACATGCCTTACATGCGCTTGGTCTGCCATATGACAGTATCGAAGCCATGTTTGAAAAGGTGGATGCACAAAGCGTCTGATGCGTAATGATGCGATTGAGTGCGCAGCGGCTTTCCGAAAAGATCGCTAAGCCGACACGCCCGACCCTGAACGAGTTTCCATGCCCGCCAGTTTCCAGATCCTGCCTGCCGCAAACCTAGTCTATGTCCAGTACAGCGGGCTGATGCGGGTCGAGGACAGTTTGAAAGCCTTTGGCGCTTATGCCGCCCATCCCGACGCGCGGCCCGGCCAACGCCATTTGATCGACCTGAGTCGGATCACCGACATGGAACGGGATTTCGCGAAAATCATGCAATTGCAGGCCACCAAAGGCGCGGATCTGGCAATGCGCGAGGTCGAAACCCTGATGGTCTATTTCGCAAATACGGCCGTGTCCCTCAAGGCTGCGGCGCTGGCCAAGAACGGCTGGTCTGCGAGCCAAGGTGTGATTGCCATCGTGCAGGACACTGAAGAGACTGCACTTGCCGCATTGGGATTGGCGGCGGCCTCCTTTGATGCGCTTCTGGAAGAGGCGCTTCGCCGGACGTCCTGAGCGCGTTCGTCCAGAATGACGCAGTAACAGGTTTTGCATTTCTGACCACGAGCGGTCATTTTGGCATGACACAATCGGGAGGTGTGCCATGCAGGAACCCGCATTCAGCATCGGGATCGAAGAGGAATACCTGCTGGTCGATCTCGACAGCATGGCTTTGGCCCAAGCACCTGAAGGGCTGATGGAAGCCTGTGCCGCAGAACTGGAAAGCCAAGTCAGCCCAGAATTCCTGCAATGCCAGATCGAAATCGGCACCAAGGTCTGCGCCGACATCAACGAAGCACGAGAAGACCTCAAACGACTGCGCAGCACGGTCGCGCGCTGTGCCAAGGCCTATAACCTCGCCCCTATCGCCGCGTCGTGCCACCCGTTCGGAGACTGGAAGCACCAGCACCATACCAACAAAGACCGGTACAACGCGCTTCAGGATGCGTTGGGGGGTGTCGTGCGGCGAATGCTGATCTGCGGGATGCATGTCCATGTGGGGCTGGACGATGACGCACTGCGGGCGGACCTGATGGGGCAGATGGCCTATTTCCTGCCGCACCTGCTTGCGATGTCCACCTCTTCGCCATTCTGGCAGGGGCAGGATACTGGGCTGGCCTCCTACCGGATCTCAGTGTTCGACAACCTGCCCCGCACCGGATTGCCGCCGACCTTTGACAATTGGTCGGAATATGAACGGTCGGTTCAGGTCTTGGTCGATCTGGGCGTGATCGAGGACAGCTCGAAAATCTGGTGGGATCTGCGCCCGTCGCACAGCTTTCCCACGCTTGAGACCCGCATCATGGATGTTCAGCCCCGGCTTGAGGACACTCTGACGCTGGCCGCCATCAACCAGTGCCTGATGCGGATGCTGTGGCGGTTGCGGGTGCGCAACCAGCGTTGGCGGCGATATGATCCGTTCTTGATCAGCGAAAACCGCTGGCGCGCACAGCGCTATGGGGTAAGCGACGGGCTGATCGACTTTGGCCGTGGTGAGATCGTTCCGATGGCGGAATTGACCGAGGAATTGATTGCACTGGTCGAAGAAGATGCAGGCATTCTAAGGTGTTACCGAGAGTTGGAGCACAGCCGCGAGATTGTCACGAAGGGCAACGCGACCACCCGCCAACGCGCGGTCTCGGCAGAGGCCAAGGCCGCAGGCAAAGACGGTGATGGGCAGATGCAAGCTGTTGTCAGCCATTTGGTCGAGGCGTTCCACGACGGGCTTTGACCTCTTGCAAAAGTCCTGAAACAGTTGGCAATTAAACAAACGTTCAATTCTCGCAGCCAAGGGGAGGAGCAGCGCGATGGATTTTGCCCTCACAGAAGAACAGACCGCCATTTTTGACATGGCTTACGCCTTTGGGCAGGAGCACATCGCGCCCCATGCCCGCGACTGGGAAGCGCAAGGTACGATCCCGAAAGAGCTTTGGCCGCAACTCGGGGAACTGGGGTTCGCCGGTTTGTACGTGTCCGAAGACAGCGGTGGCTCTGGTCTAAGCCGATTGGACGCCACCTTGGTGTTCGAAGCGCTGTCGATGGCCTGCCCGTCGGTCGCGGCATTTCTGTCGATCCACAACATGTGCGCCAAGATGATCGACAGCTTTGCCGATGAAGCCATGAAGGCGCGTGTTCTGCCCAAAGCGATGACGATGGAAACCGTGCTGAGCTATTGCCTGACCGAACCGGGCAGCGGATCAGACGCCGCGGCGTTGAAAACACGGGCCGAGCGGTCCAACGAAGGTTACACGCTCAATGGCACCAAGGCCTTCATCTCGGGCGGCGGCTATTCCGATCTTTATGTCGCCATGGTGCGCACGGGCGAAGACGGGCCCAAGGGCGTATCGGCGGTTCTGATCGAGGACGGCACGCCGGGGCTGAGCTTTGGCGGGTTGGAAGACAAGATGGGCTGGCGGTCGCAACCGACGCGGCAGGTCCAGTTCGACGATTGCAAGATCCCGGCGAACAACCTGCTGGGCGAGGAAGGCCAAGGCTTCAAATACGCGATGGGCGGTCTGGATGGCGGGCGGCTCAACATCGCGGCGTGCTCATTGGGAGCCGCACAAACCGGCCTGACCTCGACCCTCGCTTACATGGCTGACCGCAAAGCTTTCGGCAAATCCATCGACCAGTTTCAGGCGCTTCAGTTCCGCCTTGCGGATATGGAGATCGAGTTGCAGGCCGCACGCACCTTCTTGCGGCAGGCGGCTTGGAAGCTCGACACCGGCGCTCCCGATGCCACCAAGTTCTGCGCGATGGCCAAGAAATTCGTCACCGAAGCCGGTTCTAAAGTTGTGGATCAATGCCTCCAATTGCACGGTGGCTATGGCTACCTTGCCGATTACGGGATCGAGAAGCTGGTCCGCGATCTGCGGGTGCACCAGATCCTCGAAGGCACCAACGAGATCATGCGCCTGATCGTTGCGCGGCAAATGTTGGCGCGGTGACCCTCCGGCTTCTTTGGGCTTGAAATACCTCGGGGGAGTCCGCCAGCGGCGGACGGGGGCAGCGCCCCCCTCGCCCCTCACCAGACACGCGAAAGCAGACCGATATGACCGACATCGACATTCGCAAAGACGGCCATGCCGGCCGCATCACGTTGAACCGACCCAAGGCGTTGAACGCACTGACCTACGAGATGTGTCTGGCCATCGAAGACGCGCTTTGGAACTGGCGAGAAGATCCGACGATCAAATTGGTGCTGATCGACGCGATGGGCGAAAAGGCGTTTTGCGTGGGCGGAGACATTGCAGACATGTATGCCAGCGGCACAGCAGGCGATTATGCCTACGGCCAGCGGTTCTGGCGTGACGAGTACCGGATGAATGCGCTTTTGTCCGAATACCCCAAGCCGGTCGTCAGTTTCCTGCAAGGCTTCACCATGGGTGGAGGCGTCGGCGTGGGCTGTCATGGATCGCACCGCGTCGTTGGAGACAGCAGCCGCATCGCCATGCCGGAATGCGGCATCGGCCTCATTCCGGACGTTGGCGGGTCATATCTTCTGGCGCGCGCCCCGGGGCAAGTTGGCGCTTATCTTGGGCTGACTGCCGATCGTATGGGGCCGGGCGACGCGATCTTTGTCGGGTTTGCCGATCTTTATGTGCCGGAGAGCGCATGGGACAGCATCAAGGTGGGACTTTGTTCACAGGGCAATGTCGCATCCCTGACCAAGGCAGCGCAGCCCGCGCCGGAGGCCGCCCTGATCGAACACCGCGCGCAGATCGACCATCTGTTCGCCGCAGAGACCCTTGCCGATCTCGTAGCAAAACTTCAGTCAGACTCGGGTGATTTTGCACAGCAGGCTTTGGCCAAGCTGTCGCGCAATGCGCCGCTTTCGATGGCCTTTACGCTGGAGATGCTGAAACAGCTGCGCTCTGGACCGCTGGATATCCGCCGGGCGCTGGAGCTGGAGTATCGTTTTACGTCGCGCGCGATGGAGCGTGGCGATTTTATCGAAGGCATCCGCGCGGCGATCATCGACAAAGACAAATCCCCGAAATGGTCACATGATCTGACCGGGGTGCCCGAGGCGGATGTGGCCACGATGCTGCAGCCGGTGGCAGGCGAAAACGTGACATTCGAACGGAGGAGCGAGGCATGAAGATCGGGTTTATCGGATTGGGCAATATGGGTGCGCCGATGGCGGCGAACCTGGCGAAGGCCGGGCATAATGTGACCGGGTACGACATGGCGACCGTGACAGTGGACGGCGTGTCGAACGCGCGAACCGCCAAAGAAGCCGCAGAGGGCGCGGATGTGGTGATCACCATGCTGCCCAATGGTGACATCCTGCGCGCGGTGGCGGCGCAGATCATCCCCGTGATGCGCAAAGGGGCCGTGCTTCTGGATTGTTCGACCGTGGATGTGGAGAGCGCCCGCGCTGTGGCGTCCGACGCCGAAACGGCCGGATTGCTGCCGTTGGATGCGCCGGTGTCCGGCGGGATTGGAGGTGCGGCGGCCGGAACGCTGACCTTCATGGTCGGTGGATCGGACGAAGCGTACACCACCGCCCTGCCCCTGTTTGAAACAATGGGGCAAAAATCAGTCCATTGCGGACCTTCAGGCAACGGTCAGGCGGCCAAGATCTGCAACAACATGATCCTTGGCGTGACCATGATCGCAACCTGCGAAGCCTTTGCTCTGGCCGACAAGCTGGGGCTTGATCGGCAAGCGATGTTCGACGTCGTCAGCACCTCGTCGGGATACAGCTGGTCGATGAATGCTTATTGCCCAGCACCTGGGATTGGCCCCAAGAGCCCGGCAGATAACGATTATATCCCAGGTTTTGCAGCGGAATTGATGCTCAAGGACCTGCGCTTGAGCCAGCAGGCGGCCGATGCGTCTGACGCCGATACGCCGCTGGGTCAGCAAGCGACAGAACTCTATCGCCGCTTTGTCGAGGACGAAGACGGCGCCGGGCGGGACTTTTCCGCGATGTTGCCCCGTTTCGAAAAACGTGGGCGCGGATAGCTGCCACAATTATCCAAAGATAGAGAACAATACCAAAAGAAATGTCTAAAAGTTAACTAGATTGCTACAAAAGATCGCCGCCTTGCATGGGCAAAACCGTCTGAACAACACGGTTAAAGGCAAGGCAGCACAACATGCCCATCGCGCAGGAACTTCCGATCGACATCAATGCCACGGCATTGCAAATGGCCAATGCCATTTTCGGCTCTGGCGTCACGGTCAGCAGCGCGTCTTATTCCGGTGACTTCCGGTCTTCGGGCATCTACACGAACGGCGACACGATCTCTCCCGGTGTAGTTCCCGGAGATTCCGGGGTCATCATGTCGACCGGTTTCGTTGCTGATTTCACCAATAATTCCGGCACGTTAAACACCAACATCAGCGGATCGACCGGCACCAACAGTTCGGGCATCAACCGTGATCCAGACTTTGATGCACTGGCTGGCCGCAATACCTTTGACGCTGCCTTTCTTGAAGTGGTGTTTACCCCTGCCGGTGATTTTATCACCGTTGATTTCGTCATCGCCTCGGATGAATATCCGGAATTCGTGAACTCGACCTTCCTCGACACCGTGGGTGTCTGGGTCAATGGCGTTGAAGCCACAGTTTCGATTGGCAACGGTCAGGCGTCGATCGGCAACATCAACAGTGCGACGACTCCGAACCTCTACAAGGACAACACGCTCGACCAGTTCAACACCGAAATGGACGGCCTGACGGTCACGTTGACCTTCATTGCACCGGTGAACCCCGGCGTGCCGAACACCATCAAACTGGGTGTGGCCGATACATCGGACCCAAACTACGACACGAACTTCCTGATTGCCGGTGGGTCGATCCAATCGTCCATCATCGCCCAAGATGACAGTGCCAATATCGGTCTGAACAGCTCGAAAACCATCAGCGTTATGGACAATGACAGCACCACGGCGGGTACGCTCACGGTAACTCATATCAACGGCGTAGCCGTGGGCCCGGGTGGATCTGTCACGCTGACGTCTGGTCAAACGGTGACCCTCAATGCTGACGGCACGCTGACCGTGCTGTCCGATGGCGATGTGGAAACCGCCTACTTTACCTACACGATCAACAACGGCGTCGGTCAGGAAGACACTGGCATCGTTCAGATCAACCAGCTTCCGTGTTTTGTGGCGGGTACATTGATCGACACTCCGACCGGCCCGGTGCCGGTGCAGGATCTGCGCCCCGGTGATCTGGTTCTGACGCTGGACAATGGGGCGCAACCACTGCGTTGGATCGGAGCGCGCGAGATCGAGGCGCGGGATAATTTTGCACCGATCCGCATTTGCGCGGGCAGCTATGGTGCCGAGGCGGACGTGCTTTTGTCACCGCAGCACCGCGTTCTTATCCGCGATGTCTGGGCGGAACTGCTGTTCGGAGAGTCCGAAGTGCTGGTCAAGGCCAAGGATCTGGTGAATGACAAGACCGTGCGCCGCGAGGAAAGCGACACACCCGTGACCTATGTGCATCTGCTGTTCGATCAGCACAACATCGTGACATCAAGCGGACTGCTGTCGGAAAGCTACCTGCCCGGCCCAATGATGCGCCACACTTTTCCAAACGAGGCTTGCGCCGAGATCATTACGCTTTTCCCCGAACTGGCCGACATCGATTCATCCGGATGGGAAGCGGCGCGACCAATCCTTAAAACCTACGAAGCGCAAGCCTTGCAGGCCCGCGCTGCGTAAGTGTCATTCGGCGGCAATCGGTTTCTTGGCGCTCAGCATCGGTTTGAGATAGTGCCCCGTATGCGAGGCCGCCACTTCGGCCACTTCTTCGGGGGTGCCAGTTGCCACGATCTGTCCGCCGCCATCACCACCTTCGGGGCCGATGTCGATTAGCCAGTCGGCGGTTTTGATCACATCAAGGTTGTGTTCGATCACAATGACCGAATTCCCCTGATCCACAAGCTCATGCAGAACTTCAAGAAGCTTGCGTACGTCCTCGAAATGTAAGCCAGTTGTTGGCTCGTCGAGGATGTAAAGTGTGCGTCCGGTTGATCGCTTGGCAAGTTCCTTGGACAGCTTCACGCGCTGCGCTTCACCACCCGAAAGCGTGGTCGCCTGCTGGCCCACCTTGATGTAGCCTAGGCCCACGCGCACCAGTGCGTCCATCTTTTCACGGATGCTTGGCACCGCCTTGAAGAACTCCTGCGCGTCCTCGACCGTCATATCAAGAACGTCGGCGATGCTCTTGCCTTTGAACTTGATCTCCAAAGTCTCGCGGTTGTAGCGCGCACCTTTGCAGGTTTCGCAGGTCACATAGACATCGGGCAGAAAGTGCATCTCGATCTTGATAACGCCGTCACCCTGACACGCCTCGCAGCGACCACCTTTGACATTGAAGCTGAACCGTCCCGGTTTATAGCCCCGCGCCTTGGCTTCGGGCAATCCGGCGAACCAGTCGCGGATCGGGGTGAACGCCCCGGTGTAGGTCGCGGGGTTGGACCGGGGTGTCCGGCCAATCGGGCGCTGGTCGATGTCGATCACCTTGTCCAGATGCTCCAACCCCTTGATCGTTTCGCAAGGTGCGGGTGTCTGGCGCGCGCCGTTCAGACGCATAGAGGCGGTCTTGAACAAAGTTTCAATCGTCAGCGTGGACTTGCCGCCACCGGACACGCCCGTCACACAGACGAACTTGCCCAACGGGAACTCGGCGGTGACGTTCTGCAGGTTGTTACCCGTCGCCTTTACAACCGTGATCGACTTTCCCTTTTTGCCCGTCCGACGTTCGGTCGGAACCGAGATTTCGCGTGCGCCGGAAAGGTATTGACCGGTCAGCGAGGCAGGATCATCCGCCACTTCTTTCGGCGTTCCCTTGGAAACCACCTGCCCGCCATGCACACCGGCACCCGGACCAATGTCAAAGACGTAATCCGCCTCGCGGATCGCCTCTTCGTCATGTTCGACCACGATCACTGTATTGCCTTGATCCCGCAGGGATTTCAGCGTTCCCAAAAGGCGGTCATTGTCGCGCTGGTGCAGGCCGATGGATGGCTCGTCCAGCACGTAAAGAACGCCAGTTAGACCAGACCCGATCTGCGACGCCAGACGAATACGCTGGCTTTCGCCGCCTGACAGCGTGCCAGCATTGCGGGACAGCGTCAGGTATTCAAGGCCAACATTGTTGAGGAACCCCAGCCGTTCACGGATTTCCTTGAGGATCGCCTTGGCAATCTCGTTCTTCTGGTTGGTCAGGTGTTCGGGCACCGTATTACACCAGTCGAACGCTTCCTTAATAGACATCTGAACAACCTGCCCGACATGGACGCCTGCGATTTTGACCGCCAACGCCTCTTCCCGCAGACGGTAGCCGCCGCAGGTGCCACAGGAACGGTTGTTTTGGTAGCGCTCGAATTCTTCGCGGATCCAGTTGCTATCGGTCTCGCGATAGCGGCGTTCCATGTTCGGGATCACGCCTTCGAAGGTGCGGGTCACTTGGTAGACACGGCCGCCTTCGTCATAGCGGAACGGAATTTCTTCATCGCCCGAGCCATACAGGAAGACCTGCTGCACATGCGCATCAAGATCTTTCCAGCGGGAATTCTTGTTGAATTCGTAGTGTTTGGCCAGCGCTTCGATGGTTTGCAGGAAGTACGGGGATTTGCCTTTGCGCCATGGGGCCAGCGCACCATCCGCAATCTTGAGCGTTGCATCTGGCACTACAAGCCGTTCGTCAAAGAACAATTCGACCCCAAGGCCATCACAGTCGGGGCATGCCCCAAATGGTGCGTTGAATGAAAAGAGCCGTGGTTCGATTTCCGAAATGGTAAAACCGCTGACCGGGCAAGCAAATTTTTCCGAGAACGTGTGCCGTTCCGGCTCGCCCTCACTTGGCGCGGTTTCAAGAATTGCGATGCCATCGGCCAGATCGAGTGCTGTGCGAAAACTGTCGGCAAGCCGCGTTTCCAGCCCTTCTTTCACAACCAGACGGTCGACAACCACGTCGATGTCATGCCGGAACTTCTTGTCGAGTGTGGGCGGTTCGTCCAGTTCATAGAACTGCCCGTCCACTTTCACACGCTGAAACCCCTGCTTGCGCAGTTCCAGAAACTCCTTGCGGTATTCGCCTTTCCGGTCGCGCACGATGGGGGCAAGAAGGTAGGCACGTGTGCCCTCCTCCATCGCCATCACGCGGTCGACCATGTCCTGAACCTGCTGCGCCTCGATGGGCAGACCAGTGGCCGGGCTGTAAGGGGTGCCGACCCGCGCGAACAGCAGGCGCATGTAGTCGTAGATTTCCGTCACCGTGCCGACGGTCGAGCGCGGGTTCTTCGATGTGGTTTTCTGTTCGATCGAGATCGCAGGACTAAGGCCACTGATGTGGTCGACATCCGGCTTTTCCATCATATCAAGGAATTGCCGGGCATAGGCCGACAAGGATTCCACATAGCGACGCTGGCCCTCGGCGTAGATCGTATCAAACGCAAGCGACGACTTGCCCGACCCGGACAGCCCCGTGATAACCACAAGCTGATCACGCGGAATATCCACGTCTATGTTTTTGAGGTTATGCTCGCGCGCCCCGCGCACCTCTATATTCTTGAGCTCGGCCATCATGTCCCCCGGTACGGTTGATTAACACATAGGGGATGGTCCGAGTTTCGCCAATCGAAAAAAGAGAACAAACGTGGAACACCGCGATCTGCCCACAGAAAATGCAAACGGCTCCGAACTTTGTCCGGAGCCGGTGCACATTATGCTCTGCGCAATAGACGATCAGCGGTACAGCAGCGACACCCCGTCGTGGAACACATGCACCTTGTCCGGTGAAGCGCTCAGTTTGACCGATTTGCCGCGCAGTCCTGCATGGATGCCCGGCAGTTTGCCGATCACCGCATGGGCGTCTCCTTGCTGTTCGAAATACAGCAACGTCACTTCGCCCAAGGCTTCGGTGATGTTCACCTTGCCTTCAAAGATGTAATCTCCAGCAGTTTCGAGGAAGTCCTCTGGGCGGACGCCGACATTCACCTTGAGGCCCATATCAGCATCGGTGGTCGGGTAATCCGACACCGCAGTGCCGCCGCCGACCATCTTGATGGTGGTTTGCCCGCCGGTGCCCACGATCTCGCCCGGAAGCAGGTTCATCGACGGTGAGCCGATGAACTGCGCCACGAATTCGCTGTTGGGTCGTTCATACAGCTCCAGTGGTGCCCCGACCTGCGCGATCCCCTTGTTGGCCAAAACGACAATGCGGGAGGCAAGTGTCATCGCTTCGACCTGATCATGGGTCACGTAGATCATCGTGCTTTCGGGCATCTGCTCCTTGAGCTGCGCAATCTCGATCCGGGTGGCGACACGCAGCGCCGCATCGAGGTTCGAGAGCGGTTCATCGAACAGATAGACTTTAGGATCGCGCACAATCGACCGGCCAATCGCGACACGCTGACGCTGACCACCAGACAGGGCCTTTGGCAGACGGTCGAGATAGGGATCGAGTTGCAGCATCTTGGCGGCGCGGTTCACCGCCTCGTCAATCTCGGCCTGCGGTTTCTTGGCGATCTTGAGCGCGAACTGCATATTCTCGCGCACGGTCATGTGCGGGTACAGCGCGTAGGATTGGAACACCATGGCAATGCCGCGCATCGCGGGCGGCATATCGTTGACCACCTGCCCGTCGATTTCGAGCGTGCCACCGGTGATCTTTTCCAACCCAGCGATCATCCGCAACAACGTGGACTTGCCACAGCCGGATGGGCCGACAAAGACGATCAGCTCGCCCTGTTGGATGTCGAGGTTGATATTGTTGAGCACGTTGACCGCGCCCGCATAGGTCTTTTCGACATCCGTCAGCTTTAAATTGGCCATGACTGTCCCTCCCTAATCCTGTCTTACTCAGGAATTCATTTTCAGCGCGAGGCATGGTTGCCACGGGCCAAGATGCAATTTGCCATCTGCTTGCGGTCCGGCGCTCCCCAATTCCAGACCGATCTGCGCCCAGTTGCCCGATGGCATGTCCATCGTCGCGGGCTGGTCGCTTAGGTTGAAGGCACAGAAAATCGTCGAGCCTTCATGACTGCGTGTGAAATGCACGATGGTGTCGGTATTTTTCACGCCGTCGTGGTCCCCCTTGGCCAATGCGGGCTGTGCATGGCGGAACGCGATGGCGCGGCGATAGTGGTGCAGGATTGCAGCAGGGTCGTCCTCTTGGTGCGACACGGTGCGGTTCAGATGTTCATGACTGACCGGCAGCCACGGCTGGCCCGAGGTGAACCCGCCATTCTGGTTCGATGGTTCCCACACCATCGGCGTGCGACAACCATCGCGACCCTTATATTCCGGCCAGAACTGGATGCCGTAAGGGTCTTGCAGGTCTTCAAACCCAACCTCGGCTTCCGGCAGGCCCAATTCTTCGCCTTGGTAAATGCACACCGATCCGCGCAGGCACATCATCAGCGTTGCAAACAGGCGCTGCGCGGCCGGTGACAGGTTCCAGCGCGATGCATGGCGTGTCACATCATGGTTGGAGAACGCCCAGCAGGCCCAGCCGTCCGAGGCCACTTCGTCCACATGGCCCAGCACCTCGACAAAGCGGTCGGCAGTGGGCTCGACACCCGACAGGAATTCGAACGCGTAGCACATGTGCACCCGGTTCTCGCCACGGGTGTATTCGCCCATGATCTCAAGCCCACGCTGCGCATCGCCCACTTCGCCCACTGACGTGGTGCCGTTATATTCATCCAGCAGCGCGCGGAACCGTTCGAGGAAGGCAAAGTTCTCGGGCTGGTTCTTGGAATAAAGGTGTTCCTGATGGTTATACGGGTTCACCGACGGCGCGATATTGGCGTTGCGCTTTTCCTTGGGCAGCGCCGGGTTGCTACGCAGTTCCTTGTCGTGGAAATAGAAGTTGATCGTATCAAGGCGGAAACCGTCAACGCCGCGATCCAGCCAGAACCGGGTCACATCCAGAAGCGCCTGCTGCACATCCGGGTTGTGAAAGTTCAGATCCGGCTGCGAGGTCAGGAAATTGTGCAGGTAATACTGTTCACGCCGCGCGTCCCACTGCCAGGCTGAGCCGCCAAAGATCGACAGCCAGTTGTTGGGCGGTGTGCCGTCGTCCTTGGGATCGGACCAGACATACCAATCCGCCTTGTCGTTGTCGCGGCTGGACCGGCTCAGCCGGAACCACGGGTGCTGATCCGAGGTGTGCGACAGCACGAGGTCGATCATCACGCGGATGCCCAGACGGTGCGCGGTTTGAACCAACACATCGAAGTCCGCCAGTGACCCGAACATCGGATCGACATCGCAATAATCGCTGACATCGTAGCCGAAATCCTTCATCGGCGAGGTGAAGAAGGGGCTGATCCAGATCGCATCCACGCCAAGTGACGCCACATAGGGCAGCCGGTGCGCGATCCCCAAAAGGTCGCCAACGCCATCTCCGTTGCTGTCCTGAAAGCTGCGCGGATAGATCTGGTAGATCACCGCCCCGCGCCACCAATCGTTGTCTACAGCGGGGTTTTCTGCGGCCAGAGTGTTTGCCACGTTCATCGTCCTGTTTTCCTTGCATCCGCACCCGCAGATGCTGTGTGAGAATTGGCTCCGCCACTTGGGCGAAACGCGTTATTTTACCGATCCGGCCAGAAGGCCGCGCACGAGGTATTTTTGCATCGCGAAGAACACCAGAAGTGGCACCGCGATGGACACGAAGGCTGCGGTGGCAAGGATTTCCCAATTGCCGCCACGTGTGCCCAGAAGTTCGACGATCTGGTTCGTCATGACCGTGGTCTGCCCGGTCGCGTCGATCAGGAACACCTTGGCGACCAGAAGATCATTCCACGTCCACAGGAACTGGAAGATCGCAAAGCTGGCCAGTGCCGGAAACGACAGCGGCAGGATGATCTTGGTGAAGATCTGGAATTCGGTCGCGCCGTCCACACGGGCATTTTCGATGATGTCCCGTGGCAGGCCGACCATGTAGTTGCGTAAGAGGTAGATCGCCAAGGGTAATCCGAAACCTGTATGGGCCAGCCAAGTGCCCAGATACCCCTTTCCTATGCCGATCCCCAGATGCAGCTTCAGCAGCGGGATCAGCGCCAATTGCAGCGGCACCACCAAAAGACCCACGATGATGGCAATCAAAAGCGCCCTGCCCGCGAAATCCATCCATGCCAGCGCATAGGCCGCAAAAGCCGCGACCACGATGGGAATGATCGTTGCCGGGATCGTCACGGTCAGTGTGTTGAAGAACGCCTTGGCCATGCTGTCGGTCGCATTGCCCGAGAAAAGAACCTGTTGGTAGTTCTCAAGCGTGAAATCCGGCGGCAGTTCGGCAGTCACGAAGATCCGCTGACCGCGGCTGCCTTCCATCTCAACCGGGCTTTCCAGCCGGTATTCGCCATTGGCCTGCACGGTGATCCGCTCGCCGTCGCGGAGCTCTGCCGTGTCCCCCGGCACATAGGCGCCGACATCACGAGATGAGGTGCCCCAGGCGGACATGTCGATGTCTTCTGACAGGTCTTCGCCTGTGAACAGATTGCCCTCGATCACGTAGACGCCGTCGACCAGCGTCTGTGTGTCAGGATCGGCGGTGCGCAGCGTCAGGCTTTGTTCCGTGGGGAACAGAGCCTTCCACCAGCCGGACGTGGCAATCTGGTCTGCCGTGCGGAAGGACGACACAAAAAGACCGACCGTCGGGAAAAGCCAGAGCGCCACGAGCGCCGCGACCGAGATGTGAACCGCCCATGTCAGGGAGGATTTCGTTCCAGCGATATTGTCCATCAGCGCATCTCCTTGCGCGCATTGCGCACGTTCCAATAGAGGATCGGTGTCACCAGCAGCATGATCACCATCGCACTGGCCGAGCCCACGCCCCAGTCCCGGGCCACGAACAATTGGTTGAACATGTAATTGGCCAGAACCTGCGTGCCCCATTGGCCGTTGGTCATGGCGAACACGATGTCAAAGACCTTGAGCACCACCAGCGTGATCGTCGTCCAGACCACAACGATGGTGCCCGCGATCTGTGGCATCTTGATCTTGAAGAAAATCTGGAACGGGTTGGCGCCGTCCACAATAGCTGCTTCGATGGTTTCCTCGGGGATACCGCGCAGCGCGGCGGACAGGATCACCATGGCAAAGCCGGTCTGAATCCAGATCAGGACGATCATCAGCAGGAAACTGTTCCAGAACGGTGTTGTCAGCCATTGTTGCGGGTCATTGCCCGTAAACCAGACATAGACCGCGTTCAGAACACCGATCTGTTCGGTGCCGGGCGGGCGCGCGTCATAGACAAGTTTCCAGATCACCGCAGCGCCCACGAATGAAATCGCCATCGGCATAAAGATCAGCGACTTGGCGATATTGCCCCAACGGATACGGTCGGTCAGTTGTGCAGCCAGCAAGCCGAACGCGGTCGACATGGCGGGCACAATGATGAGCCAGAACATGTTGTTGACCAGCGCTTCCCAGAATTTCGGGTCAGCCGACATTTGCGCGTAATTCGCAAAGCCGACGAAGTTATAAACCGTGGTGCCGTCAGACAATGTCTCGCGTTCGGTCAGCGACAGGCGGATCGTCTCGACCACCGGATAGGCTAGGTACAAACCCAACGCGAGAAGCGCTGGAAGCAGGAACAGCCACGGGCGCACAAGATTGGCGCGGTTGATGTTCTTGCCTGCGTTCGGGCCTCTAGCGGGAAACACCACCTTGTCCAGAATTTGGTTGGAAAAGTAGAAATAACTCAGACAGCCGCCGACGCCGATGGCGATGGTCAACAGACCTTGAATTGCGGGATTCATCTGTCCCTCCCAAAAATGTTTGCTGATCCAGTGTGTGCCACTGGTGGTCCCTTAAAACGGGTCTTGGCTTTGCAGCTTTGTGGGTATGGACTGCGCGATCACCCGCGCAGCCCTGCATTTTTGCAAAACAGCCTTACTTCAGCGCGTCCCAGCTTGACTGGATTTCACTGGCAACCGCGCTTGCGTCCTTGCCGCCGGCATAGTCGACCATACCGGTCCAGAACGTGCCTGCACCAACGCCGCCCGGCATCAGGTCGGACGCGTCAAACCGGAACGTGGTGGCGTCCAGCAGGATCTGGTTCATGTTCGCCGCCGCCTCGGTCGAGAACTTCGACAGGTCCACACCTTTGTGCGGTGTCAGGAAGCCGCCATTGGCCATCCAGATCTCGTGCGCCACAGGCGTCTGGAGGTATTCGATCAGGTCATGTGCCGCCTGATTTTCGTTGGTGATCGCCCAGAGCGTGCCTGCTCCCAGAACCGGCGCGCCAAGGTCTTTGCCTTCATAGGCCGGGAAGTAGAAGAAATCCGCGTCCGCGCCGATTTCCGTACCTTCCGGGAAAAACGCTGGGATGAACGACGCCTGACGGTGCATGTAGCACTGCGGAGGCGCTGCAAAGAGGCCCTTGGGGCTGTCGCGGAAGTCCGTCGAGGCCACGGCCCCGGCCCCACCAGCGACGTAATCGTCGTTGCGGGCAAATGCGCCGAACTCTTCGATTGCCGCAACGACGCGTTCGTCGTCAAACGGGATTTCGTTGGACACCCACTGGTCATAAACGGCAGGCGGTTGTGTACGCAGCATCATGTCCTCGACCCAGTCGGTCGCAGGCCAGCCCGTTGCACCACCGGACCCCAGACCAATGCACCACGGCGTTTCACCGTCCGCCACGATCTGATCCGTCAGTGCCTTGAGCTCTTCCATCGTGGTCGGGATTTCATAACCCGCATCCTCGAAATTCTCGGGAGAATACCAAACCAGCGACTTCACATCGACCTTGTAGAAAAAGCCGTAGAGATCTTCCGCGGCATCAGGACCGGCATATGTGCCCAGATCGACCCACGATTGACCGGCGGCGTAATTGTCGCGCACCCAATCGGCGGTGCCATCCTTGAGCGGTGTCAGAAAGCCGCGTGCGGCCATGTCAGAAGCCAGACCCGGCTGCGGGAATACCGCGACATTCGGTGCAGAGCCCGCTTCGGCGTCAACGACAATTTGCTGTTCAAAGCTGTCGGAGCCGACATAGCTGACATTGTGGCCGGACTTTTCGGCAAAGTCGGACAGGACAGCTTCGACCAATTCCTGATCCGGGCCAAGCCACGGTCCGAACACGGTGACATCCTCGGCAAACGCGGCGCTGGAGCACAGCGCGGCAATCGCCACACTCGATGTGAGCGTCTTTTTCATGAGTAACCTCCCAAGTTGCGCATGTTAGCGCCTAACTTATCCCCCGCCTCGGAATCACCCCAAAGCGCTTTGGATGCCTGAAACTCCCCGATTTGTTAGCGCCTGTCAATCCGCAGTTGAGCCTGAATTATTGTTGTTTTATGCTGCTTTGCAGAAATTTAGCGCGCGTAAAGGGGCTTTCCTCGCCTTGGATTTTGTGTCTAGTTTGATGGCGAAACTCAAAGCGCTTTGGAAAATCCTGTGAATCTCAAGCAACTTTCGGAACATCTCAATCTGTCGCAGACCACTGTGAGTCGCGCACTGAACGGGTATCCCGAAGTCAGCGAAAGCACGCGCACCCGCGTTCTCAAGGCAGCTCAAGACCTCAATTATCGGCCCAATCTGCGCGCCAAAGGGCTTGCGACCGGCCGCGCGCTGGCGATTGGGCACGTGATCCCGGTCTCGAACCAGCACGAGATGGTGAACCCGGTTTTTGGGGATTTCATTGCCGGAGCAGGCGAAAGCTATGCCCGAGAGGGTTTTGACATGATGCTCAAGCTCGTGCCCGACAGCGATGAAACCCGCGCCTATGAAGACATCCGTGCGCGCGGCACGGTGGATGGGATCATCGTGCATGGCCCGGTGATCAATGATGAACGCATCGCGCTTTTGTCGCGGATTGGTCTGCCCTTTGTGGTGCATGGGCGTTCGACAGATGTGGCCCTGCCCTATTCTTGGATCGATGTGAACAATCGCGGCGCGTTCGAACGTGGGACACAATTCCTGATCGAACTTGGCCACCGCAGCATTGCGCTGCTGAACGGTCTGGAACACATGGATTTCGCGTTCCGGCGGCGCAAGGGCTACGAGACCGCCTTGCGCAATCACGGCATCTCTGTGGATGCAAGCCTGATGCGCAGCGAAGAAATGACCGAGATCTACGGCTACCGCGCTGCCAAAGAGATGCTGTCACGGTCAAAAAGGCCCACGGCCTTTGTCTGCTCGTCGATTATCACAGCCATTGGCGTGCGCCGTGCCGTTCACGAGGCGGGGTTGGTGTTGGCGCGCGATGTGTCGATCATCACCCATGACGACGCGCTCAGCTATCTTGAGAACGGGGATGACGTGCCGATCTTTACCGCCCTGCGGTCGTCGGTGCGCTATGCCGGGGCCGAGGCGGCCGACATGCTTTTGTCGCTGATCGCAATCCCCAAGAACGCGCCCAAAACCCGCCTGCTCGAGGCGGACCTGATCATCGGCCGGTCCACCGGACCCGCTGTAACCTGAAGGACACCCCTATGTTGAACTTCAAACGGCAGGACTTTCCTGACGATTTCCTCTTTGGCTCTGCCACATCCAGTTACCAGATCGAAGGTCACGCCTTTGGCGGTGCGGGCAAGACCCATTGGGACACCTTCGCGGCCACACCGGGAAACGTGGTGCGCGCCGAAAATGGCGACCTTGCCTGCGATCACTACCACCGGTTCGAAGAGGATTTTGATCTGGTCAAAGCCGCCGGATTGGACGCCTACCGTTTTTCGACAAGCTGGGCACGAGTGATGCCAGAGGGGCGCGGTGCGCCCAACCCCGAAGGTCTGGATTTCTACGACCGCCTGACCGATGCGATGCTGGAACGCGGGCTGAAACCCTGTGCCACGCTTTACCATTGGGAACTGCCCGTGGCGCTGGCGGATCTGGGGGGCTGGCGCAATCCGGATCTACCCAAGTGGTTCGGCGACTTTGCCGAGGTCATCATGGGCCGGATCGGCGATCGCATGTTCTCGGTCGCGCCGATCAACGAGCCGTGGTGCGTTGGCTGGCTGTCGCACTTCCTGGGCCATCACGCGCCGGGCCTACGCGATATCCGCGCAACGGCGGGCGCAATGCACCATGTCCTCAAGGCACATGGCACAGCCATTCAGGCGATGCGCAGTTTGGGCATGGGCAACCTTGGTGGTGTGTTCAACATGGAATGGGCGACGCCTGTCGATGACAGCGAAGCGGCGAAAAAGGCGGCTGCGCTTTACGATGGGTATTACAACCATTTTTTCATGTCCGGTGTCTTCAAGGGCACCTACCCCGAGAACGTGATGGAGGGGTTGGAACCGCATATGCCCAAGGGCTGGCATGATGATTTCGGGGTGATTCAAAGCCCTCTCGATTGGTGCGGGATCAACTATTACACCCGCAAGATCATTGCGCCGAATGATGGTCCGTGGCCCAGCCATCACGAGGTCGAAGGCCCGCTGCCCAAAACCTTCATGGACTGGGAGATTTACCCCGAGGGTCTGTATAATTTCCTCACCCGGACCGCGCGCGATTATACCGGCGACCTGCCGCTATATGTCACCGAAAATGGAATGGCATCACCGGATGTGATCGAAAACGGCGTGGTGAATGACCCCGGCCGCATCGACTACCTCAACCAACATGTCGCCGCTGTACAGCGCGCCCTAGCAGATGGCGCACCGGTGAAAGGCTATTTCATCTGGTCGCTGATGGACAATTACGAATGGGCGCTTGGCTACGAGAAACGCTTTGGCCTTGTGCATGTGGATTTCGATACACTGGACCGCACGCCCAAATCCTCCTATCACGCGCTCAAATCCGCGTTGACCGGGACCTGACATGACCAATACCACGACCCTGACCGCCTTGGTCGCCGATCTGGGCGGCACCAACACCCGTGTCGCCCTTACTGACGGCGCAAAAGTTCGAACCGATACAATCAAACGCTTTCGCAATGCCGAGCACCCCGATCTGCTGTCGGTCCTGCGTGCCTACATGGCAGAGCAAACCGTGGTCCCCGATGCGGCCTGTGTGGCGATGGCAGGACCAGTGCGTGACGGGGTTGGCGAATTGACCAACCTCAGCTGGACCGTCGATCGCGCGTCGGTGGCCGAGGCGACAGGCGCGGGCACTGTAGCGGTGCTGAACGATCTGCAAGCACAGGGTCACGCGCTGGACCTGCTGACCTCCGATGTGCTTCAAACCATCCTGCCGGGCCAGGCCGCTGGGGATCACGCAGCACGGTTGGTGATTGGTGTGGGCACTGGGATGAACGCAGCCGCTGTGTACCGTCTTGGCGATCGCACGCTGGTGCCCCCGTCCGAGGCGGGTCATGTCTCCCTGCCCGCCCAGAACGCCGACGAATTGCGGCTTTTGGATTGGATCGCTCGCAAGCATGGTACGCCGGGCTTTGAAGACGTGCTGTCCGGGCGCGGATTCGAGCGGGTTTACGAATGGCTTTGCGACGAGGCGGGTGTCGATGCGCCGCTTGATGCGGGTGGGATCATGCAAGCGGTGAACGAAGGATCGAACCAAATCGCCGAAGACGCGGCGCGGGTGTTCATTCGCATGATGGGTCGCGCTGCGGGCAATCTGGCGCTGGTGCATTTGCCTTTTGGCGGCATCTACCTGATCGGCGGTGTCGCACGCCATTTCGCACCGCACTTGTTGCGGTTGGGCTTTCAGGATGCATTCTACGACAAGGGCCGGTTCTCGGACTTCATGGAGCAGTTCCCGGTGCACCTGGTCGATGACGACTATGCCGCCCTGACCGGATCGGCTGCCCACCTGTCCGAACTGATGGGCTAGGATTTCACCTGCCGGATGACACCGGCAGGTCCAAGTATTTCGCCTTCGATTTCAACATCATGCGGGTTGTGGTTGAACCAGAACCGCTCGGCCCCCGTATCGCGCAGACGGACCCCCATCGGCATGACTGTGGTGTCCACGCGGGCACGGTCGCAGACATCTTTTACCAAACGGTCAAAAAACGCATCATCTCCCCAACCACCACAATAGATGATGGAGCCAGAGCGCATCGCGACCGGCATTCCTGCCTCTGTCAAAAACAGACTTTCTGCTTCGCCTTCAAGAAGTTCAAACCAGTTCTTAACGTGACCTCCACCGCTGATTGGGATGGGCATGTCGGGACGAAGGGTTTCCAAACGGGACACGGTCACGTCCAGTCCCGGCCATGCAGGTGGCAGCGGCACAGGAATGGTGAAGTCGCCATCGCGGGCGGCCGAGCGTGGGCCAATCAGCACGTCGGCCCCGCTTTGTGCCAATGCGGTCTTGAGATCGTCCGGCATGGTCATCATCCCGGGTGCGGCAACGACGCGATACCCACCGAAATCTCGTTGCGTCGGCGGCAGGATATCCACCGTCACCCCCACCCGCCGGAAGGCACGGTAGAGGTCGAAGACCAGACCGAAATAATCCATGCCCTGCCCCTGTGGCTGCACCTCCCACGCCCATGCGGCATCGTAGTCGAAGATCAGCGCGACGGGGGCTTGGGTGATCGCCACGTCTGGCGCGTCGGCCAATTCCTGCGCCACCTGCTCGGCTTCAACATAGCCCGGTGCGATCACGCTGTCGGGCCGCAATAGGCCCGCGTGCAGCTGCTCCTGCGCAAAGGGCGCCTGCCGCCAGCGGAAGTAACACACCGCCTCGGCCCCGTGGGCGAATGCCTCCCACGTCCAAAGGCGCACCATGCCAGGCAGAGGTGCCGGGTTATAGGGCGCCCAGTTCACAGGGCCGGGTTGTTGTTCCATCACCCACCATCGGCCCTTGCCCACGGCGCGATAGAGGTCGTGGTGGAACGCCTGAAAGTCGGGATCGCCTTGGCGGGCATAGTGGCGCTGTTCCTCTGCCGTTGCACCAACGCGGTCTTCGAGAAAGCCCAGCGGATAGCTGTCCCATGTGGCGATCTCCAAATCATCGCCCACGGCGAAATGGTCAAAATCAGTGATCCGCCCCATGTAATTGTGCGAGATCGGCGCGTCGGAATAGCGGCGGATAGTGTCCACCTGCGCGCGGTTGAAGCGCACCACCTGATCGGAAGAGAACCGCCGGAACGCCTGCACATGGGCGGGGTTGGGTTCGGTCACGGTCAGGTTGGGCAGGTCGATCTGGTCGAAATCGTCATACTCCATCGACCAGAACACATTGCCCCAAGCGGCGTTCAGCGCGTCGATGTCGCCATCGTTGCCCTGCCCCGGATAGCGCGTGCGCAACCAGCCGCGGAACGCCTGACGCGCTGCGGTGGAATAGGAAATGATCGTGTCGTGACAGCCGTATTCGTTGTCCGTCTGCCACGCTGCGACATGCGGGTTCTTGCCATAGCGCTTGGCCACTTCGGTGACGATGCGACGGCATTCGTCAAGATAGCCTTCATGGCTGAAGCAGTAATGGCGACGCGATCCAAACCCGCGCGGGTGGCCTTGGACATCAACAGCGAACATGTCGGGATGTTTGTCGCAGACCCAGCGCGGCGGTGTCGCCGTGGGGGTGCCGAGAACCACCTTGAGGCCTGCCGCGCCCAAAACCTCGATCGCCTCGTCCAACCACTCCCAGCGGAAATCGCCCGAAGCGGGTTCGATCCGCGACCATGCGAATTCGCCGATGCGGACCCATGTCAGACCAAGTGCTGCCATGCGGGCGGCGTCTTCTTCCCAGATCGCACGCGGCCAGTGTTCGGGATAGTAGCAAGTGCCAAGCGTACGTTTCATAGGATGACTTGGTGTTCTTTCTGGCCTTTGGTGCCTGAGGGGACGGCGAATGTCATTCCGTCACTGTCGCTGGCCGGGTTCAACCCATCGGCGGCGCTGGTGATGTAGAGGGTGCTCAGATCCGCCCCACCGAAGGCCGGGCAACTGGTCTGCGATGCAGGAACCGCTATCGCGCGGATCAACACGCCATCGGGGCCGTAACACGCGACCCGTGACGCGCCCCATTGCGCGACCCAGAGATTGCCATCCGCATCCACCACCGCGCCATCTGGGTTTAGGCCTTCGTCGTTCAGATCCGTGAACAGCGTCGGTTTGCCGTCTGGGTAGCCGTCGTCGTCCAGCGCCACCTTAAGGATCTTGCGCTTACGCGTGTCGGTGTAAAACGCGTGGCTGCGATCCGGCGCGAAACAGATGGCGTTCGAAATGGTGATCTTGTCGAAAAGCTTGGTCAGGGTGCCGTTATAGTAGCGATAGATCGCCCCCGCGCCCGGTTCCGCGTTCTTGCCCATCGTGCCGATCCAGAACCCACCCCACGGATCAGCGCGGCCATCATTTGACCGCGTGACCGGATTGTCGGATTCGAGCGGATGGATAAACGTGCTTTCTCCGGTCTGCGTGTCGAATACCGACAACGATGTTTCGCTGGCGATGAGCAGAACGCCGGTGTCGACCCAACCGGCGGCAGAGACATGTTCGTCGAAATCCCAGCTTTGCTCATCCGTCCCGTCACTGCGGTAAAGCCGTTTGCCAAGGATATCGAACCAGTAAAGCACCTGTTCTTCGGGGTGCCAAAGCGGACCCTCGCCAAGGGTGCAGATTGTTGAGCTAAAGATATTGGCCATCAGGGTTTTCCCGCATCATAGGCCGCGACGATGTCTTTCGCGCGTGCCTTGATGTCGTCCACCGATGTTCCCGGTTTGTAAAGCGCTGATCCGATCCCGAACCCATCCACACCCGCCGCGAACCAGCCGGCGAAATTGGCGGCACTCGCCCCACCCACGGCAAAGGTTTGCGTGCCTTCAGGAAGGACGGCCTTGATTGCCTTAAGGCCATCCGGGCCGATCAGCGAGCCCGGAAAGAGTTTCAGCCCGTCCGCCCCATTGCGCAACGCGGTAAAGCATTCGGTGGGGGTCATCACACCGGGAAAGCTTTGCATGCCCAATTGCTTGGTCGCTACGATCACGCGCGGATTGCAGTCTGGCGATACCACCATGCCAGCACCGATCTGGTGCAGACGTTGCACGTCGTCCGGCGTTAAAACCGTGCCCGCGCCAATGAGAGATTGCTCTCCGAACGCATCCACCATGGCCTTGATCGACGTGAACGGATCGGGCGAATTCAATGGTACTTCTATCGAAGTGATGCCCGCGTCGATCAGCGCTTCAGTGATCGGCACAGCCTCAACCGGGGTGATCCCGCGCAGGATGGCGATGATCTTGCGGGTCATTGTGTCGTCTCCTTCAGGCCCGCATAGGCGGCTTTCAGCCCTTCCAGCGTCATGCGTTCCGCATCGGTGCGTTCAACGGGCAGACCTTGCGCACCCAACGCATCGGCATAGGCCTTGCACAGCGTGTCGTCACCGATCAGCGCCACATGCTGGCCCAGCCAATAGGGTCGCGCCGCGGCAAGCTCTGCGCCGATCAACAGTCCCGAGAGGCGCGCCCGCGCCTGATCTGCGTGAAGATCGTTCAGCAACCCCTCGGCGCGTATAGAGAAAAGCCGCGCGGCAAGCTCTGCCGGATTGGACATGCCGCTGGACACCGCATCGGCAAATATCGCAGCATCCCAGCCATCGCCCGCCACTGTGTGACGCAGGACAGACTTTTGCGACAGCAGTGCGAACATCTCTCCAGTCATGAAAGTGCGGAAACTGACGATTTCTCCTGCGCTGATATGGACCCATTTGGTATGGGTGCCCGGCAGACAGATCACGCCGTCGAATTTCTGGTTGAGCGCAAGGAAACCTGCGATCTGGGTTTCCTCGCCGCGCACCACGTCCGCCGGGCTGGTTTGCTTGACCCCGGGTAGGATGTGAACCGACAGG
This sequence comes from Marivita cryptomonadis, assembly GCF_002115725.1. GTDB lineage: Bacteria > Pseudomonadota > Alphaproteobacteria > Rhodobacterales > Rhodobacteraceae > Marivita > Marivita cryptomonadis. Next base: position 9,993 of record NZ_JFKD01000011.1, on the reverse strand, counting down.
CGCGGGTCCGTCGTGGTCACTCGAGTCGCGCGGTCGATCCCCGGCGGGGTGCAGGGGGTGGCTATGTATTTCGCCTCGGCCCAGCCCTGCCGCGATCCGGCCATGCCACAGACCACGACGGGCGTTTCACCTGTTGCCAGCAAATCACCAGCCAGATCCAGCAGCGCAGGTTCAAATCCGTCCCGGGTAAGACCGCCCATGCCTGCATCATTCGCCCTGCGGGTGAGCACCGCTCCATTCCGCGACATTGCCCAGACGCGCAGATGGGACGTGCCCCAATCAACTGCGAGCCAATCCGTCATGCCGCCACCGTAACCACACCACCATCCACCGCCAAGGTCTGGCCCGTCATCATGCGGCTGGTTTTCGAAGCAAGGAACAAAGTGGCATCGACCACGTCCTGTTCAACGAGGTGCTCTTTCAGGCATTGCTTGTCGAGATGTGTGGCCAGTGATGCGGGGTCAGCCCACAGCTCTTTCTGTTTCGGCGTCAGCACCCAGCCGGGAGCCAACGCATTGGCGCGGATGTTGTCGGGGCCAAATTCGCGAGCAAGGCTGCGGGTCATTCCGGTGATCCCGGCATTTGCCGTGGTGTAGGCGATATATCCAGCATTTCCCATCATATAGCTGATGGAGCTGAAGTTGATGATGGCACCGCCGCTTGCCGCCTGCATGCCGGGAATGACCGCCTGACAGGCAAAGAAATAGGCGTCGAGGTTGATCGACAAGGACCAATCCCAAAACTCCGCATCCACATCGAGCGCAGCGTGGCGTTTGTCATTGGCCGCATTGTTGACGAGTACTGTGATCGGCCCATGCGCCTCAGCTGATTGCGTGATCGCAGCTTGAAGCGCAGCGGTGTCGGTGATGTCACACTGGATGAACAGCGGCGCGGTCCCATGTTTCGCCTCCATTTCTGCCACAAAATCCGACGCGTCCGAGCGGCCGACAAAGGCGACCTTCGCGCCCTGCTCAAGAAACCCGTCCGTCAGCGCCGCGCCAATGCCCGAACCGCCGCCCGTGATGAAAACGGACGCATCCTTGAGATCGTGGAATGTCGCATAAGAGGTCATTCAGGCGGCTTTCTTCAGTCGGGCAAATTCGGGCAGCATGTCGCCATGCGCGGCCAACAGATCACTCACAAGGCTGCGGATCTGGCGCAGGTCCAATTCGGCAGCGGTGTGCGGGTCCATCATGGCGGCGTGGTAGACATGTTCGATGTCCTCGTCCACCAACGCGCGCACGACAAGTTCCTGTACGTTGATCTGCGTGCGCATCAGCGCCACCAGCTGCGGTGGGATATCGTCGACTACAGTAGGCTGGATGCCGTTTGCATCCACCAAGCACGGCACCTCGACGGCGGACCCGTTGGGCAGTTGCGGCGCCTGGCCCCGGTTCGGCAGGTTGCCGTAGATCGTGTATGGTTGGTTGGTGACCATGGCGTTCATGATCTCGGCGGCGAATTCGTGGCTCTTTTCGAAGTCGATCTGATCTGCTGTGCGATAGGCCTTCGCCTGATCTGCCCAATCGGCCATCTGCTCGATGCAGCGCTTTGGATATTCGTCTAGCGGCACGCTGAAGTGGTCGATCAAGTCCGTACGGCCCGATTTGATGAACCACGGCACGTATTCGGCCAGATGTTCCGAACTTTCAGTGCAGAAATATCCCAGATGCTCCATCACCTCGTAGCGCACGTTGTTGGCGCAGCGCGACATCAGGAGCGGCGGTTTGGGCAGACTGCCATTGCGGTAGCCTTCTCGCAGCGCGGGATAGAGCGATTGACCCTTATGCGTCAGGTCCAGAAAGAACGCCACATGGTTCACGCCCGCCACACGGTAGCGGAACTCGTCCTGTGACAAGTCCAGATCATGGGCCAGTTCCTGAACCGTATTCTGCACGGAATGGCACAGGCCCACTTGTTTGACATGAGGATAGCGTTCGGCCAGCGCCCAAGTGTTGATTGCCATCGGGTTCACATATTGCAGCATGGTGGCGTTCGGGCACAGCTCTGCCATATCCGCCGCCACGCGCCACAGATGCGGAACGGTGCGTAAGCCGCGCATGATCCCACCGACCCCAAGAGTGTCGCCAATGGTCTGGCGCAGCCCGTATTGCTTGGGAATATCGAAGTCGATCACGGTTGATGGCTCGTAGCCCCCAATCTGGAAAGCGGTCACGACGAAATCCGCCCCCGCGAGCGCACGGCGTTGGTCCGTAGTGGTTTCAACCTGCGCCGATCGCCCCGAGGCGGAGATCAGCTTGCGCGCCACCAGTGCGGATTCCTCCAAACGCTGCTCATTGATGTCCATCAGCGCAAAGGTGGCGCCCTCCAATGCCGGAAAGTGCAGTACATCGCCCACAATGTTCTTCATGAAGATCGTCGAGCCTGCGCCGATAAAGGCGATACGTGTCATGGTCTTTGGTCCTTATTTCACCGCGCCCAAGGTCAGGCCCGCGATAAAGTGTTTCTGCATGAGGAAAAACATCAGCACCGGCGGCAAGGCCGCGACGATGCTGCCCGCGCTCATCAAGTGATAGGCAGCACGGTACTGTGCGTTGAAGCTGGTGATGCCAGCGGTCACGGGCTGTGCGTCCGGCCCTTGGGTCAGGACGATGGCCCAGAAATAGTCGTTCCAGATGAACGTGAAGATCAGCACTGCCAATGCGGCCAGAGCAGGCTTCATCAGCGGCAGCACAACGAACCAGAAGATCCGCCACTCCGCGACCCCCTCAACCCGCGCCGCTTCGATCAGTGGGAACGGCAGGGCGCGGATGAAGTTGCGCATGAACAGCGTACAGAACCCCGTTTGAAACGCGATGTGAAACAGCACGAGGCCGGTTTTGGTGTTGTACAGCCCAAGGTCCAGCGTCAGATCACGTACTGGCACCATCAGGATCTGAAACGGCACGAAATTGCCAGCAACGAACATGAAGAAAACCCAGATGTTCGACCGAAAATTGTAGACGCCAAGAGCAAACCCCGCCATCGCGCTCAGCGCCACAGCTCCGATGACCGTCGGAACGGTGATCAACACTGAATTCAACATGTAGCGCGGCATGTCGGAGTTGAAGAACACCTGCCCGTAATTGTTCACAAATTCGAACGACCCCGGCATCCCCCAGTAGTTGCCTTGGGTGAAATCGGACGCAGGCTTGATTGAAAACACCGCCACAGCGATCAGTGGCAACAGCCACAGGATCAAGGCGATGGGCAGCATGGTCTTGTAGGCGGTCTGCGCAGGTGCGCTGGCCTGTTGAATAGGACGCGGGAACATCAGATTATCCCCCGTTCAAAACACCACGGCATGAACTTCATCTTGCCAAACAAACTCCCGCCGGAGGCTCCCGTCAGACACCACATGCTCAATGCCCCCCCTTCTCTTCGCGGTACATCGACCAGAGGAAATAGGCGATGAAAACCAGCATGATGAGGAACAGAACCACCGCAATCGCCGCGCCATAGCCCATGCGGAATCCGTATTCCGACAGTGCCTTTTCGAACATGTAGAATGATAGCACGCGGGTCTGCCCGAACGGCCCTCCATTGGTCATGATCGAGATCAGGTCAAAGGACCGCAACGCGCCGATGATCGTGACAACAAACGCGATGAACGTGGCGGGTTTGAGCTGTGGGATGATCACGTACCACAGCATCTTCCACCCCTTTGCACCGTCCAGACGTGCGGCTTCGACCTGTTCAGGGTCCACAGCGTTGAGACCGGTGAGATAGAGGATCATGCAGTAGGCCGTTTGCGGCCAGAGCCCGGCAAGGATGATGCCGTAGGTCGCCAGTTTTGGATCGCCCAGAACGTTAACCGGGCCAAGGCCGATCATCGCCAGCATGTTCGACAACAGGCCTTCGTTGGGCAGATAGAACCACGCAAAGACAAGGCCGACAACGACCTGAGACAGAACAAATGGAAAGAAAAACAGGGACTTGTAGATACGGATGCCCGCAACCGTCTGATTCAGGAACAATGCGATAAAAAGGCCCGCCGGGATCGCAAGCAGGTAGCAGACCAGCCATTTCAAGTTGTTCCAAAGCGACACCTCGAAGGCGCGGTCGTTCATCAACTCGGCATAATTGCCAAGGCCAATATACTCCGCCTGCCCCAGCCCGTCCCAGTCGTAGAGCGAGATCGAGAAGCTCTGGAAGATCGGGATGATGACGTAGACCGCAAAGAACAGGATCGCAGGCGCAAGGAACAACCACGGTGTGACCGCGATTTCGTTGCGCTTGTACCAGCCACGTTTCGGCGGGTCGGTGTCGGGCAAAGCTACGGTGGTCATGGTCGGGTCTCCTCCACACGGGCCACGCGAAAGCCGGATGACGGCTTACGGATGGGCCGCGATAGGCCGGGAATGTCCCGACCCACGCGTGATTGGCTTATTTGTAGACGCGCTGGCGCACCTGCTCGAGGCGGGCCAAAATATCGTCGAGGTTGTCCGGCAGTACCATGAATTCCTGGAAACCCTGCATCGCCTCGGCCGCCATTTCCGCCGGGAAGTCACGGTCAAAGAACTGCGCAACACCGCCCGGGCTGTTCGACGACAACATCGCAAAGCCCTGTTCGAGGAACTTGTCTGCATCGATCGACGCGGATGCGTTCACCGGAAGCTGGCCAAGGTTCGCGCCATTGTTGATCTCGGTCTGTTCGTCAGCCGATACAACGAAACGCAGGAATTCACGCGCGGCTTCCTTGTTGTTGGCGTTGGCCGGGATGTGGAACGTGTCGGTCGGCGCATCTTCGGCCAATGCGACACCTTCGGTGATTGCCGGGAACTGATAGAAGTCGAGCTGGTCATCGCTCAGCCCCGCTTCGCGCAGCGGTGCGACAGCGAAGTTGCCCATCAGATACGCTGCAGCATCACCGTTGACCATGAAGGGCAGCGCTTCCTGCCAGCTATAGTTCTGGTGGTTGTCGACATACCCACCCATGTCGATCAGCTCGCGCCAGTTGGCGAAGGTCTGACGCACGCGGTCGTCCGTCCAAGCCACGTTACCAGCTGCCATTTCCATATGAAAATCATAGCCATGCGTCCGCAAGTTCAAGTAATCAAACCAGCCGCCAGCTGTCCAAAGGAACTTGGTGCCGATGGTGTAGCACTTCACACCATTGTCCAGAAGCGTCTGACAATTGGACTTCATTTCGTCCCAGTTGGTCGGCTCAGTCAGACCGTATTGGTCGTAGATGTCTTTGCGGTAATAGATGCCCCACTGATAGTAGGTGTAGGGCACGCCCCACTGCTTGCCGTCGATGGTCATCGCACCTTTGGTCGATGCGAGATTGTCAGCAATTGCGGGCTCTGCCCACAGGTCGGACACGTCTTCGAACAGACCCGCCTCGACATAGGGGCGCATACGGTTTGCTGCGTACCATGTCGCCACGTCCGGTGCATCGGCGGTCAGGAAATTGCGGATCTGCGTCTTGTAGGCTTCGCGGTCGATCACCGTGGTTTCGATGTTCAGCTCTGGATGCTGCGCACCAAAGCGTTCGATCATCGCTTCCATCGTGGCGCGCGGCGCCGGGTTCGAGGTGTCGAGGAAAATCTTCAGATCGCCGCTAAGCGAATGGCTTCCTGCAAATGCCGTCGAGGCTGCAAGTGCAGCCGTGAGCGCCAGTGCTGACGCTTTCAATGTGGAACGCATGGTATCCTCCCTAATGCTCCCAATTCTGGTGCAAGATTGGTTTCATTATTTGAAACCTTGTTTTGCATATTGAAATCATAACAGCGACTCGCCTATGCTTGTCAACAGCCGACGGAACGCGACCTGCGGCTAAGGGAGGAAATCGCGAACATGACATCGGTCGAACGAAACGATGGAACCGTGGGCAAAGCCCTGTCTGTACTGGACCAGATTGCGTCTTACGGGCGCCCTGTGCGTTTTGGCGAACTTCTGGCTGATTCCGACATGCCCAAGGCCACGCTGTACCGGTTTGTGCAAACCCTGACCAACCAAGGCATGTTGCAATATGAACCCGAGCGCCAAACCTACGCGCCGGGGCTGCGGCTTGTGCGGTTGGCCCATGCCGCGTGGGCGCAATCCTCGCTCGCGCCGGTTGCCCGCCTGCATGTCGATGCGCTCAGCGCTGAAACCGGAGAGACCGTCCATCTGGCGCAGCTTGACCATGCACAGGTCTTGTATGTCGACAAACGCAATGCGCGCGACCCGGTGGAGATGTTCAGCCAGGCGGGCAAGGTAGGCCCTGCCTATTGCACCGGTGTGGGCAAGGCGATGTTAGCCTTCCTGCCAGAGCCAGAATTGCAGACCGCCCTCGCCCAGCAAAGCTGGCACCAGTTCACATCCGCCACACATGGATCGGCTGTAAGCCTGCAACGCGAACTGGCAGAGATCCGCGAAGAAGGGCTGAGTTTCGATCGTGAGGAACATGAGATCGGCATTGTCTGCGTTGCCGTTCCGATCCTGAATTCCCAATCCCGCCCACTTGGTGCCTTGTCCGTCACAGGCACCACACGGCGCACCAATCTTGACGCGCTGCGCAACCTTGGCCCCCGACTCAAACAGGCAGCGGCGGCGATTGCACGCGATGCCGAAAGCTGGCTGTTCCCGCGCACCTCTGCGCAGCCCACACCCCAAAACAACGGAGAGATGTCCCATGTCCGGAGTGACGCTTGACACTGTCATCAAACGCTATGGCAACACGCAGGTCATCCACGGGATTGATCTGGACGTTCAGGATGGAGAGTTCTGCGTCTTTGTCGGACCATCCGGCTGCGGCAAGTCCACGCTCTTGCGGATGGTTGCCGGGCTTGAAGAAACCACCGAAGGCACGATCCACATCGGTGCCCGTGATGTGACGCGGCTTGACCCGTCGGATCGCGGCGTGTCGATGGTGTTTCAGACATATGCGCTGTATCCGCACATGACGGTCGAGGAAAACATGGGGTTCGGCCTCAAGATGACCGGCCATCCGTCATCTGAGATCAAGTCCAAGGTCGCCGAGGCCAGCCGTATCCTCAAGCTGGACGACTATCTCAAGCGCAAGCCTAAAGCTCTTTCCGGCGGTCAGCGTCAGCGTGTGGCAATCGGGCGGGCCATCGTACGTGGACCCGAGGTGTTCCTGTTCGATGAACCGCTGTCCAACCTCGATGCCGAACTGCGGGTCGAGATGCGGGTCGAGATCGCGCGCCTGCACAAGGAAATCGGCGCGACGATGATCTACGTGACCCACGATCAGGTCGAGGCGATGACGCTGGCCGACAAGATCGTGGTTCTGCGCTCAGGACGCATCGAACAGGTCGGCGCGCCGATGGAGCTGTACCGCGATCCCGACAATCGCTTTGTCGCTGGGTTTATCGGCTCACCCTCGATGAATTTCATTCGTGGCACGGTTCAAGGCACAGAGGTTGTGTCAAACGGCTTGGCCCATGCGGTGCCCAAAACCGGGTCAGCGCAAGACGGTCAAGAGGTCTTGATCGGTTTGCGGCCAGAGCATCTGACGCTGAAACCGGGATCGTCGCACCGTGTCGACCTGACGGAAAGCCTAGGCGGCGTGTCCTATGTTCACCTGATCGGACCGGACGGCGAAAAGATCATCGTCGAAGAACGTGGCGACCACAGGTCGTCCATAGGGGATCAGGTCGATCTCGTTGTCGATCCCGACCATATGTATCTTTTTGATGCGGCATCAGAATTGCGTGTGAGGTAATAGTCACCAAAGGACGCCCATTGGATCGGTCATCACGAATGCAGGAATGCCCGCGCTGGCCTTGTAAGAAGGTGCGCTGATTGGCTCAGTTGAGCGGAATGGACAGCTTGACTTGAACCGTTTCAACGCCGGGGTTTTCGTCGTAAATTCCGGCGTTTGAGCGGTGGTCATAGCTTAGCGCCACCCGCCAGCCCCGGGACGTTTCATAGCCCAATTCGAGACCCGAGCGGAACGCGACAGTGCCGCCCAGATCGAACCCACCATTGTCGAAGTAAAGCCCCGGCATCGCATGCAATTCCGCATAGGCACCACTGCGACCGAACGGAATGCTGTACGTAGCCCCGGCTCCGACCCAGGTCTCTCCATCCTCGCCCACCGAAAGGCCTGCGGCTGTGCCGAAAGGCCCAATCTGCTTGCCAAGGTCATAGCGAAGATACACCTCTGCTGCTGCATCAGCGCGCCGTTCCAGAACTTCCCCGCCGGAAATCGAAAACCGTGATGTGGTTTGGCTGGTTCCCAGGCAGCCCTGCTCGGTGCCGCAATGGTTCATGCCCATATCGGTCATGCCCATGATCAAGAGAAGTGCCGCGAAGGTGCCGTCCGCCATTTGAAACCGTCCTATGCCATGGGCCCGTATGCTCACGCATGATGCAAATCACGTCCGATGTCCAGTTGAGCACGCCACTTCTCGCAGACGATCCGCCAGGGCGAAACGACTGGCGCGAAACTGAGCACCGGATCACGAAAATCTTGATTTTTGCAGGTAATCGGGCACTGTTGCCAGAACGTACCGAACCTATTTCAGAGATCAATTCTCAAATCGACTTTTCGAAAGGACTCTTCATGTCCATGACCTTGTTCACCGAGGCGTACAAGAAAGCGCGTAAGATATTCGAGAACCAGAAATTCGCGGGTGGCGATCCCGATTGGGAGAAATTCCTCAAGAACGACGTCGCCAGCTTGTCGATCCTCGCAAATGGCGGGCCTAACCCCGCGCATGCGGATGGGTGCGATAAGCTGCGCAAGAAGCTCTCGGATTCTCTGCCAACAGGCATGTTCGGACGCCTTTTCACACACGAAGGTGATATCATCTGGCAAGCCGCGGGTTCGGATAACGGCGGCAAACAGATCGAGCGCGCCGCCGCGATCAAATTCTTACGGCACCTATACCGGGCGCACAAACGCGGCGGACAAGATGTCTGGGTGTTCAACCCACCGAAAGCGCACAAGAAATTCGTCTTCGATGAAGTGAAAGGCTTTGCCATCCTCAACAAGCACAAATTGGGACAGGCAGACGAGATCTACTCCGATGACGAAATGAGACACATGTGTTCCGCGCTGGCTTTGGCATTGGCGTCGTCCCAAAAGGCGCAAATGAAAGTGAACTCGCCCGACGATACCGTGCGAGCCTGCGTCAAGGATTGGTTCTGCGACGATCACAGCTCTGACACGCAGCTCAACACGGCGATGAGCAAGCTAAAGGCAGGTCTTCCCAAGATCGTCAACGCCTGCAACTCCAACAGTCTGGTGTTCAGCGACGACCCAACCAGCAGAAAGTCGCGGGCGAAAACCTATGGTCTGGCCTTGCCCGGAGGAGAAGGCGGAGGGTTTCCGGTGATCTATCTTGAAGGGCTGTTCACCCGGATGACTGGCAATTCTGGCAAGCTTTGGCTTTGTGCAGAGACCATCATACACGAATTGACCCACACAGAGTTGAGCACAAAGGACGTCTTTTATGATTGTGAGGGGCTCAAGCCGTCTGGCAACAGATTTTCAAGCGCTGATGCGCTGTCTAATGCTGACAGTTGGGGCTACTTTGTTATGGATATCGACGGCAAACTCTCTGCCGCAGACAAAAAACGCATTCTGGTCACCCCATAGGCTGGAGGCAGAGATGATCAAATCCGCAAAACGCGCCGCCCCTGATCCTGTGCCCCCGCTTGTCGTTGGGGATGTGAGATACGAAGTGATCCATTTTGGGCGCCGTGAAGGTCTGGACCAGAATGGTGGATATATCGTGGCCAAGACCGATAAGACAGGCGAGGTTCTTTGGACACTCAAGGTCTACGACGTCGTCTATGACCCAAATGGAAAGGAAGGCGACAGTCAGGATGTTTTTATCACAACGATGCGCAAGATGTGGTTTCGCCCAAAACTTTGGATTGCCGATGAGCTTGGTCGCAGGTTTGTGGTCGATCTGAACAGCAAGACTGTCTCGCCGTGACACGGCTGTGATATATGCGGCTACGAATTTACTTCGTGTCTAAAATAACAGCCGCCGTTGGCGGGTGATCTTTGGTGTTTAGTATTTCTGTGGTTGT
>NZ_JFKD01000109.1 GCF_002115725.1 Marivita cryptomonadis | reverse complement strand
AAAGTGCGGCCATAGTGGGTGATAGCCCTGTACGCGAAAATCTCTTAGTCATGAAATCGAGTAGGACGGAGCACGAGAAACTTTGTCTGAATATGGGGGGACCATCCTCCAAGGCTAAATACTACTGACTGACCGATAGTGAACCAGTACCGTGAGGGAAAGGCGAAAAGAACCCCGGAGAGGGGAGTGAAATAGATCCTGAAACCGTATGCGTACAAGCAGTGGGAGCCCACTTTGTTGGGTGACTGCGTACCTTTTGTATAATGGGTCAGCGACTTATTTTCAGTGGCGAGCTTAACCGAATAGGGGAGGCGTAGCGAAAGCGAGTCTTAATAGGGCGTCTAGTCGCTGGGAATAGACCCGAAACCGGGCGATCTATCCATGGGCAGGTTGAAGGTTGGGTAACACCAACTGGAGGACCGAACCGACTACCGTTGAAAAGTTAGCGGATGACCTGTGGATCGGAGTGAAAGGCTAATCAAGCTCGGAGATAGCTGGTTCTCCTCGAAAGCTATTTAGGTAGCGCCTCATGTATCACTGTAGGGGGTAGAGCACTGTTTCGGCTAGGGGGTCATCCCGACTTACCAAACCGATGCAAACTCCGAATACCTACAAGTGCCGAGCATGGGAGACACACGGCGGGTGCTAACGTCCGTCGTGAAAAGGGAAACAACCCAGACCGTCAGCTAAGGTCCCAAAGTTATG
>NZ_JFKD01000108.1 GCF_002115725.1 Marivita cryptomonadis | reverse complement strand
CTTGGGCCAACAACGCGTTTTTGATACCGGCAGCGCATTGACGCGAATAAGCCGTGAAGGTCCGGATACTCCGTGGCATCGATTGCTGCTTGGAGCAGCAATGGTCAACCGCCGCCCTTCGACTAAGACGCACTGGAAAACCTTTTTTGCATTGCTGGATAAGATTCCCTATCAACTTTTGGAGCAGACAAAAGACTGGAGCAGGTTGTTCTCAGGATGTCCGACAGAGTGGTCCAACCCTGATTGGCTTCAAATTGCTGATAGGCTGCAAGATCTGAATGATGTTTTTAATAGCGTTGATGAAAGCGACGGACCCGACGCCCGTGACGCACTGCAAAAACTCAAAAGCTTCATAGGTACTGCTACCTATCACCAGATCGCCAACTTAGTGGATGGCTTTCACCTGGCACTGATAGACATACGTGAAGCTCTTGATGCCGCAGATCCCCAAACAAAAGCGGACTCTTCAACGCCCTGGAGGACGCTGCTTAATTCGAACGACACACTTCTCGTAAGCCCGAATGGGCTGCAAATTGTCGAGCTGAAATGCCCAGCGGACCTTGATGCAGAACATCGAGCGCTAGGCCATTGCATTGATGGTTACGACTACAGCGCTTATCGAGGCAACTGCCGTCTTTTTTCAGTACGCGAAAACGGACAATCATTGGCCTCTGCCGAAATCCAAATGGATGAGAGTGCCTGGGGC
>NZ_JFKD01000107.1 GCF_002115725.1 Marivita cryptomonadis | reverse complement strand
GCTTAAGGAAGCAGATCGCAGCGGAGTGCTACAAGATGCCTTCGCTCCACCAGGGTTTGGCGCAGTTGCCGCGACAGCGGTAGTTGAGGGTTGGATACTTGGGGCAGAATGGCCTCCGGTGAAGCGCAAGGAACCTGGTGGGCGAAATAGAACCACGGCCAAGCCAAAGACCACCCGATCCGGCTACGTCAACCGCAACAATCAAGTTGTTCTGGGTTGCACAGGCGAACCAGGCAACGACCACAACCAGATCTTATACATTCTCCAGTGCCATAATTGCGGTGCAAGATATGGAGCTAATGGTTCAGATGTCTTTCAGAGGAAGTGTCCACAATGTGGTGGTGGAAGGCCAGGATTGGATTGGGCGCAGCAGCCATCGCGTGATTGAGCAAGTAGTGCCAGAAAAGACCCGCAAGCGCTCGTCGGAAACTCCACATCAATTTGCAGCAAAAATTGTCTCGGAAATCCTAGTCGATAAGTCATTTCCAACGCGCTTGTAGCCTAGAAGCCGTGCCACTGCGCGGATCAGTTCCTCCGGGGGGATCTGGCCACTTTCCTGGACAACCAAATTCACCGCTGCGTTGATTTCTGCTTGAGACAAATACTCAGCCTTCAAGAGCGAACCGGTTTCTGAGCTGCGATCTCGGACAGGTGGCTGTGCATGCTGTTCTTCGGTCATAACAAAACGACCTTCCCTGCGAAATTCCCCGCTTC
>NZ_JFKD01000106.1 GCF_002115725.1 Marivita cryptomonadis | reverse complement strand
ATATGGAGTGATCGACATGGGATTTTTGAGTGTCATTCGACGCTGGGCATTGCGTGACAAAATGCCAATCAGAGAGATTGCCCGTCGCACGGGTCTATCTCGGAACACGGTTAAGAAGTATCTGCGCGAGGGCATTGTCGAGCCTAAGTTCAAGACACCGTCGCGACCGACCAAGCTGGACCCGTTCGCGGACCGGTTGTCAGCTTGGTTGCTTACGCAGACGCGTAAATCGCGCAAAGAGCGTCGAACCGTCAAACAGATGCACGCGGATCTGGTTCAGTTGGGGTATGATGGTTCCTACGAACGTGTTGCGGCCTTTGCCCGTGCATGGCGTGCAGACCGGCAGCGGGCGGAACAGACGACAGGGCGCGGCACTTTCGTGCCTCTGATTTTCCAGCCTGGCGAAGCTTTCCAGTTCGATTGGAGTGAAGACTGGGCCAATATAGGCGGCGAGCGACTGAAGCTTCAGGTTGCGCATATCAAGTTGTCGCACAGCCGGGCGTTCTTGGTCCGGGCTTATCCGCTGCAAACGCACGAGATGCTGTTTGACGCCCATTGGCATGCGTTCCGTGTGTTTGGCGGCGTTCCCAGCCGCGGCATCTATGACAATATGAAGACGGCGGTTGATCGCGTTGGTAAGGGCAAGCAGCGGGACATCAACCCCCGTTTCAAGGCGATGGCCAGCCACTACGTCTTTGAGCCCGAGTTTTGCAATCCAGCTTCAGGCTGGGAGAAA
>NZ_JFKD01000105.1 GCF_002115725.1 Marivita cryptomonadis | reverse complement strand
ACCCGCGCTGGAAAACCTGTACCGCACGGGCAATCCGTTGGTACAGGCGATCCTGAAGAACTGGTCGGCATGGGAAAAAGGCGTTCCCGACGCCTAGTGCCGAGCGAAATGTAGGGCAGCGTCCATCGCCGTCTGTAGGAGCGAGGGGGACGCCTAGTTCTTGCTCGCGAAAAACTCACAGGCGCCGCGTTCATTCAGGAAGCGCGCGTTATCGTTGAGGTTTTTCGCGAGCAAGCTCGCTCCTACAGAAAGGCCTTAACTGCCCCGATCGTGTCAGGGCAGCAAGATGATTTTGTCGGCGCTGCCTTGATTCACGTCCTCATAGCACTGCACGCCATCGGCCAGCGCCACTTCGCGCTGGCCAGTCGGCAATGGCAGTTGCCCTTCATCGAAAAAGCGTCCGAACTGCTCCAGCATCACCGCGCATTGCTCGCAGTTGTAGAGCAATGAATTGATGCCCACCACCGAGCCACCCTTGCGGTACAGGGCCAGGGCCGGCAGTTGTACGTGGCCGTCCACCGGTGCGGCAATGATCGCGATGCGGCCAAACGGAGCCAGGCCGGCCACGGCGGCTGGCAGCCAGAAACCGGTGGTGTCGAAGATCACATCGGCGCCGCCCTTGAACACCGCATGAACCTGCGCGCCCAGTTCTTCGGGCTTGCCCAACGCAATGGCGTCGAACCCTTGCCCCTGCAACACCTCGACCTGGTCAGCCTTGCGCACCGCCGCCAACACGTGGGCGCCGCGGATGTTCGCC
>NZ_JFKD01000104.1 GCF_002115725.1 Marivita cryptomonadis | reverse complement strand
GAATTTGCTGTACGTGGCGGTGACGCGAGGGATGAAGATCCTAGCGTTGAACTCAATGGTGCTTTCTATCATGCAGCGCTATGTCGATGCTCGGACCTCTGCACTCCAACCTCAGAAATCACGCGCTTAGCAACAAACTATTTCAGATTGCTGGCACGCGCTTATTATTGAAACCCTGGTAGCTCTGCACATTGAGGACGTCGCCATGGGCCGTCAGAAATTTGAATACCACACTGAGTTCTCTCCCTTTCAGTACGTTGTCAGAACCAAAAAGCTCTTCATGTTCAAGTCCGAAGAGCCCACCACTGAACCCGACACCCAGGGTTTTCTGGAAGATTCTGAACGTCAAAACCGCCTTGCTCAATTAGGCAGCGAAGGCTGGGAGCTGGTCAGCGTGCAGCCCGTGGTCAAAGGAGAAGTCAAGGTTGGCAATCAAAACGCCCAAGGCTGGGCTTACGGATTCGCCTTGCCCATCGGGTATCTGCTGTTCTTCAAACGCCCTATCCACTGTGATTGATGGTGTCAGTACCGTCAGAAGAAATCCTTACAGTCCTGAATATGGTTTTCTTGCGGCGACCATAGCTTGATCACGGCAAGCTGACGGCATCAGGAATGACTAGAGCCCAGCCGTGATCCAGTACCCGCGTCTCACTGCACTCACTTGCCGACTTGCCTTGCCAGGCCTCATCGCACTTTTTGGATGCGGCCTGCCTGTCTCTCATGCGACCGCTGCTTCAGCCTCCGAACAGGCCAACCTGGACGTGATGATCC
>NZ_JFKD01000103.1 GCF_002115725.1 Marivita cryptomonadis | reverse complement strand
CGCTCCTCCTATCAGCCCTTTGCCATAGCGAATAGCCACAGGCGGACTCCTTTTTTCTTCTGTCGGCGAACACATTCCTTCGTGGCATGCCATTCCTGGCTGTCTTCGAATGTGGTCGCGAAAAGCAGCTTGCCAATGCCGGCAAAAGCGGCATGAGGTCAAGCCATGAGCGCAGCCTCGTCAGGCTAACTTGCTGATTTTTCAGCCCCTGTTCCGAGTGCGGTAGCAGGGGAGTGGACGTCTCTACCTTTTAAAAGGTTCCACACTTGGCAGTATTTAGCCACCCCCAATGGGGTGAACGGTGGTCCGCCAGCCTGGGTTTGCGCTATACTCGCCGCCCTTTTTTGACTCACCTGCCAGGCGATTTCCCATGACCCACCAGGCCGCCGAAGTCGCGAAACGCCGCACTTTCGCCATTATTTCCCACCCCGATGCCGGTAAAACCACCATCACCGAGAAGCTCTTGCTGATGGGCAAGGCAATCGCAGTGGCCGGCACGGTGAAATCCCGCAAATCTGACCGCCATGCCACCTCCGACTGGATGGAAATGGAAAAACAACGGGGTATTTCCATTACCACGTCGGTCATGCAGTTTCCGTATCGCGATCACATGATCAACCTGCTCGACACCCCGGGCCACGAAGACTTCTCCGAAGACACCTACCGCACCCTGACCGCGGTGGACTCGGCCTTGATGGTCCTCGACGGCGGTAAGGGCGTCGAGCCACGTACCATCGCCTTGATGGATGTGTGCCGCCTGCGTGATACGCCGATCGTCAG
>NZ_JFKD01000102.1 GCF_002115725.1 Marivita cryptomonadis | reverse complement strand
AAACTTGACATCCTGCCCGCCCTAAAGGACGGGCATTCCTCCTGCGAGACGCCCATGCCCGAGCGCGAGAATGTTGCGGGCGGCATTCACGTCCCTGTCGTGTACGGAGCCGCACTGATCGCAGACCCATTCCCTCATTCCAAGCGCGCCCATACCTTTCGGACTGCTGGCGGGAATATTCCCGCAGCACGAGCATCGCTGGGGGGTGAAAGCCTCGTTGACCTCTTCGAAGACGACGCCTGCGTGATTGCATTTGTAAGACAACATCGCCTTGAGCAACCCCCAGCCCGCGTCGAGAGCAGACTTGGCGTTGCGGGTCTGAGACATGGTCTTTGAAGACACGTTGCCGACAAAGATGGCGGCGTTCGCATCAACCAGTGTGCGCGACAGCTTATGCATCGCGTCTTTCCTGCGGTTCGCTGCTTTCGCGTGAATGGCAGCGACCCTCTTTCTCTTTCGCGCCCGCTGTGCAACTGCAAGATCGGCTTCGATCCCGCGGTACCAGCGTCCTGTTTCCTTGGTTCCGTCGCTAACGGTGGCCGCGTCCTTGCAGCCCAAGTCGATACCGACCGCGCTAGCGCCCGTCGAGGCTTCGGCCTTAAACTCCACCACCACGTTGAAATACCAGCGACCCCGAGCATCCTCGGAGAAGGATGCCGAGCGGAAATTGTAATTTTCCAGCCCCCAGCTATCCCACACCTTGAAGTAAGTGCCTGCGTGGTAGACTGCGCCGTTCTTCGACTTAGCCATACCCGTGTTAATGGGCACCCACCCAAGCGACCG
>NZ_JFKD01000101.1 GCF_002115725.1 Marivita cryptomonadis | reverse complement strand
CACTGGTCTATTTTATAAGCAGGGATCAATTTGTAATCGGGCGTGACATTGGTTTAAGCAGACGGGTTTAGCCTCAGTCTTAACCATAGGCCACGCCAAACGATCAGGTACGCCAAAACTTATACCAAAAAACAATATTGTACAGCTATTGGTGTCGGCGTAGTCTGTACCCAACGGTAAAACGAGGCCTCCCATGACTGTCCCCATCGCGATCATCGGTACCGGCATCGCCGGTCTCTCCGCCGCCCGAGCGTTACGAGACGCCGGGCACGTTGTACAACTCTTCGATAAAAGCCGCGGCAGTGGTGGCCGCATGTCCAGCCAGCGCAGCGATGCCGGCGCGTTGGATATGGGCGCACAGTATTTCACCGCCCGCGACCGACGCTTCGTCAACGAAGTGCAGCGCTGGCAAAGCAACGGCTGGGCCGAGCAGTGGACACCGCAGTTGTATAACTTCAAATCCGGCCAGCTCACGCCCTCCCCCGATGAACAGACCCGCTGGGTCGGCACACCGCGCATGAGCGCCATCACCCGCGCGCTGCTCGACGACCTGCCGGTGGAGTTCGGTTGCCGGATCACCGAGGTATTCCAAGGCAAGCACCACTGGAACCTGCTGGATGCCGACGGCGGCAATCATGGGCCGTTCAGCCACGTGATCATCGCCACGCCCGCCCCCCAAGCCACCGCCCTGCTGGCCGCCGCGCCCAAGCTGGCGGGTGTCGCTGCCAGCGTAAAAATGGACCCGACCTGGGCCATCGCCCTGGCCTTCGACAAACCCCTGGATACGCCGATGGAAGGCTGCTTCGTGCAGGAC
>NZ_JFKD01000100.1 GCF_002115725.1 Marivita cryptomonadis | reverse complement strand
CTAATGTTGTTTTCCATATAGTCGACCACTCCTTCAGATAAGCGATCCACCTGGTCCAGCAGCCACAGTTAGGGGCTTTGTAGACGGCAATTGATTACGCTGCCTGTAACAATGAGGCTGCATTTAGCGTTGCAACGAGTGCAATGACTTGAACGGTCTTTTTGAATGAATTCATGGCTGATGCTACTTAACGAAGAGAAAGAGAGGAGGAGTTAGCGTGCATAGCCTCACCGACGGTGGCCAGATGGCCGTGACTGGGGTTCAGTTCCAGCCGCTGGTTGATGCGCTGCGCGACGTGGTTCTCGGGCAGCAGATTATTCAAGCCGATGAGACACCTGTGCAAATGCTCATGCCGGGAACTAAGAAAACCCACAGTTCTTATATTTGGTCCTATGCCACCAGCCAGTTCTCGGACGCGGCAGCGGTGGTTCACGACTTCAGCCCTAGCCGCGCCGGAGAACACGCTCGCAACTTCCTGAATGACTGGAAGGACAAGCTGGTCTGCGATGATTGTGTCGGTTACAAAGCCAGCTTCGAACTAGACGTGACCGAGATCGGGTGAATGGCTCATGCGCAACGTAATTTCTTTGAGCTGCACGCTAAGAATAAAAGCACGCTTGCGGAGCAAGCTCTGCGTTATATCCAGTTGTTGTACGAAATTGAAAGCGAAGTCGCGATCTGGGGCCGGATTTACGACTCCGAATACGGCAAGAAAAAGCTGTACGGGTGATGAATATGCTGCACGCCAGGTTGATTGCCTAGCGTGACCTCGTGCCTGAAGTCTCAGCCATCAGCAGAGCACTCGATTACAGTCT
>NZ_JFKD01000010.1 GCF_002115725.1 Marivita cryptomonadis | reverse complement strand
GCCGAAACAAACCAAACCGCCCGCATATCTCTTCAGATATTAGCAATGTCAAAGAGCAACCCAGAAGACAAACAACCAGACCAGTGCGCCCTAAACTAACGGCGCGCCCGCCCTGATATACCCCTGAATTATCCAACTTCCAGACCAACCAGACCAAAGCCCGCTAACCCTTCCGTAGTCCCAACGTCCGCCTCAGCAGCGCCGGTGAGAGGCCTTCTACGGTTACTCTCTCGACTCCGCAAGCAAAAAAATACGCAGATTACAGATTTTTCTGAAAGTTCGTTTTTCCCATAAAAACAGGGCTTTGGCGCAATAATCGTTCGCAGAGACGCCAACTTGCGCAATTGTGGAAAGCAGCGCACCAGATTTAGCAAGAGGCCATGCGGGATGCGCTATACCTATGCTTCAGGTCTGCCGTGACATCCTAAAACGAGGAAGGCGATTCAGGCGAACCCGGCAGGCAAGAAGACCTACGATGATCGCTGCATACACGATCGGCTCCCATTGAAAGCCTTTCACGAGGAGCAGGAAGTGTAATGCCCCCAGAACGGCAATCGGATAAATAAGTTTGTGGAGTCCACGCCACGTGCCTGCCCCCAAGCGCTTGAGGCTCAAATCGTTAGACGTCACGGCGAGCGGTATCATGAGAACAAAGGCCAACATCCCGACAGTGATATACCAACGCTTGACGATATCGGCCCAGACGTTCTGGAACTGCACATCAAGAACCAGCCAAGTCAGCAGATGCGCCAGCAAATAGAAGAACGTGATGACGCCAATCGCGCGGCGAAACTTGAGCAGGTTTAACCCCGCCCATCGACGCAAAGGCGTGATCGCGAGGCCGGCAATAACGAGCCAAAGGCTCCAAAGACCCAGTTCGTGTTCAATTCGTTTCGCCGGGTCGATGCCCAATGCGTCGGTGAGGCCGAGGTAATAGATGGTAAGCACAGGTAACGGTGCCACGAGATATAACACCCAAGCCGGGACACGACGCAGTGCAATGTTGATCTGGTCCACCATGACTCAGAAGAACGTGCGGAGGTCCATGCCGTCATAGAGACCGGCAACCTCTTCTTCATACCCATTGAACATCAAGGTTGGTTCACGCTTAGCGAAGAGTCCGCTCCCTATGCGACGCTCCGTAGCTTGCGACCACCGCGGATGATCCACTTCAGGGTTCACATTGCTGTAGAAGCCATATTCCCGAGGATTGGCGACATTCCAGCTTGCGGGCGGCTCTTCTTCTACCAATGAGATTCGGACCACCGACTTGATCGACTTGAAGCCGTATTTCCATGGAACCACCAAACGCATCGGGGCACCGTTTTGTTTCGGGATATCCTTACCATAGATCCCGGTCGCCATCATGGTTAACGGGTGCATCGCTTCATCAATGCGAAGACCTTCGACATACGGCCAGTCGAGAACACGACTTGATACACCCGGCATCTCATCGGGGCGTAGGGCGGTCTCAAACGCGACGTATTTTGCATTGGATTGCACGCCGACCCAATTCAGCAGATCGGCCAGTTCAAACCCGTTCCAAGGAATAACCATCGACCACGCCTCGACACAGCGGAAACGGTATATGCGTTCCTCCACAGTCATCTGGGACAGGATGTCGGCAAAACTATAGTCACCGGGTTTGTCCACGAGACCGTCGATCCGTACAGTCCAAGGATCAATAGTCAGACGGTGTGCGTTGCGCGCCGGATCTTCCTTGCCGGTGCCGAACTCATAATAGTTGCAGTAGTTGGTGATCTCTTCAAACGTGTTTGGCTCAAGAGAGTTCTGTGCAGCAGCACTACGGGGCAAGGCCCCTGCGATACCACCAGCGGCAAGGCCGGTCATCAATTGCCTGCGGTTCAAGAAGGCAGAGTATGGGGTGACGTCCTGTGCCGTCAGGGTGTTTTTCCAACGATGCGCCATGAAATCCTCTTTGTCCGTGTTCAACGAAGACATAGAGGCAGAAGAGAAAACGACCAAACCAACTTGTCTCACGTGTGCGTGGTCGTTTTGAAATGTTCGGCCAGTGTGACGTCACATCTGGCAGCGGTCCAGTGACTGATCAGCCCTCGATCATGTCCACACGAGTAGCATGGCGGCCGCCTTCGAATTCGGCTGTCAGAAAAGCGTCGACAATATCCAACGCCAACCCTTCACCAACAACCCGCGCACCGAGGGACAAGATATTCGCATCATTGTGCTGACGAATCATCCGCGCCGAAAAGGTGTCGGTACAGACGCCGCAGCGGATACCTTTGACCTTGTTGGCCGCCATCATGATGCCCTGACCTGTGCCGCACAGGATGATGCCAAGACGGCAATCGCCAGACGCCACACGCTCGGCAGCGGCCTGTCCGTGCAAAGGGTAATGTGTGCTTTCAGGGGTCGTGGGGCCAATATCAACGACGTCCCATCCCTGGGCTTCAATGTGCCGGGCGACGGCCAGACGCAAGTCGATGGCCGCGTGATCGCTGGAAAGAACAATGCGTTTGGTGTTGGTCATGGCAGTCGATCCCGGTCAAAAGTATAATTGGTGGCCTTGGACCAGAAGCGTTCGGTCACGTCAATTGCCCCGGATGACATGGGCTTACCACGCTTAACCGGTGCGGCCTTCCGGCACGGAGGCAACCAGTTCTACCGTGTTGCCGTTGGGATCGCATGTAAAAAGCCCCCGCCAGCCGACCCAATCGAAATCTTGGAACCGAACAGGCAGACCATGGGCTTCCAACCACGTCTTTGCCCCGTCCTGTTCATCCCATGGCAGGCTCAGGGCAATATGATGCAAGGAGGAACCGGTGCCATTGTGCGCAGTTCCTTCGACGTCTTCGAACAGAGCAAGTACGGCGGCATGGCCGCCAAAGCTTTCGCCAAGGTGAAAGAACGTGATTCTCTGTGGCGCGACTCCGCGGCTCCCGCCCTCAAGCACGGTCAACCCGATCATATTCTGATAGAAAGCCACCATCGCAGTGTAATCCCGGCACCGGATCGCAACTTCGCCCAAGGCACGCGGTGTGAAGCCTCGTGTCATACAGACACCGATTGCGGCCATAGGTCAGACATCAGGATACTGCGCCCATCAGGCTGAACCACGCGGACATGAATACGGCGCATCAGACGCGGCTCTGCCACACCGACGGAGTGTGCGATAGTCTCGACTTCCTTGATGATCTCTTGCGCATAGGCAGCGACACGCAGTTCTTTGTCCTCGACCACCAAACCAGACTGGAACCGCGGATTGTGCGTCGTGATTCCTGTGGGACAGGTGTTTCGGTTGCACTTGAGCGCCTGAATACAGCCCAGCGCGAACATGAAGCCGCGCGCCGACGTCACAAAATCCGCGCCCGTTGCCAGCGCCCAAGCCACATCACCGGGATTGACCAGCTTGCCACTGGCCACCAAGGGAATGCGGTCGCGAAGCCCATGTGCATTGCGAATATTGGCCACCATGGGCAGCGCCTCGCGGATACTCATGCCAACGAGGTCAATCAATGGCATCGGTGCAGCACCGGTGCCACCTTCGCCACCGTCCAAAGTGATGAAATCGGGGGCAGCATCGACACCACGCGCCGCGATGGCATTGAAAAGCCCCGCAACTCCTTCTTCAGAGCCGACACACATCTTGATGCCCGTCGGCTTGCCCGTGATCTGCCGAACGCGGTCGATCATGGTAAGAAGATCGTCCCAATCGTCCACCTCTTCATGGCGATTGGGTGAGATACTATCCTTGCCAACGGGAATTCCACGCACCTGCGCGATCTCTGTTGTCACCTTTTCGCCGGGCAGGATCCCTCCCTTGCCCGGTTTGGCCCCTTGGCTCAGCTTGATCTCGAACATGCGCACGGTCTCATGCGCAGCCATGTCACGCAGCTTTTCTTCATCCAAACGACCATCGGCGTTGCGCACACCGTACTTGGCAGTGCCAATCTGAAAGACGATGTCGCAGCCACCTTCGAGGTGATAGGGTGACAGCCCGCCCTCGCCGGTGTTCATCCAGATGCCCGCACGTTTCGCGCCTTGGCTCAGGGCACGCACTGCGGGTTTCGATATTGCGCCATAACTCATGCCTGACAGGTTGAAGAACGATGTCGCTGTATACGGCATACGCGCACCGGGGCCGATCACCTTGGGTTCGGATTTGGCAAACTGATTGTCGATTGGCGGAAACGGGGCATTGACGAAAATCGGAGTACCGACGATCCCGGTGTTACGGGTCGAACCGAAGGCAACCGTGTTGCCATGACCTTCGGCCGACCGTTTGACCCATTCACGCTGCGCTCGATTGAACGGCAATTCCTCGCGATCCATCGCAAAGAAATACTGGCGAAAGAACTCTCCCAAAGTCGAAAACAGTTCCCTGAACCGCCCAAGTACCGGATAATTGCGCCTGATCGCGTCGCTGGTCTGTGTGCGGTCAATGACCCCCAGCACAATAGCCACAAGGATGACCAACCCGATCACGCCGACAAACAAAAGCGCCAGAAAATTCAGTGCATACATGGCGACGCCCATATCAACCTCACATTCAATTCATTGCATCTATAATAAGGAACACGTTAGACTGACCTCAACCATCCCAGCTTACGGCACCGCTTGCCACAAAAGGAAACCCCATGAAACGCCTGCTCACAACACTCGCACTGACATTCGCGGCATCCGCGGTCTCTGCCGCCGATCTGATCACCTATGACACGGAACAGTCTTTTGACGATGTCACCTTCGGGCTAGAAAACGCGATCCTCGACGCAGGTTTGGTGATCGACCACGTCAGCCACACGGGCGATATGCTGGAACGCACCAAGGGTGATGTTGGATCGGACGTCACCCTGTTTCTCAACGCCGACGTCTATAGCTTCTGCTCCGCCAAGGTTTCGCGCGAGGTGATGGAGGCCGATCCGATGAACATCGTTTTCTGTCCCTACACGATTTTCGTCATGGTTCGCCCCGATAGGCCAGATGTCACGACCATCGGATTTCGCACCTTTCCCGACGGTGCCATGAAGTCGGTCGAAGCGCTGTTGAATGGCATTTCAAAGACCGCAATCGGGCTTGACTGATGACGCAATCCTGACGCCGGATCACAAGAATTTCACTTGAAGAAGCAAAGACTTGAGGCTTAGGCGGCAAGCCCATTTTGTCAAGCGACATCGGCGGATTCCCCCACAGATCCAAACGCTGTTTGTCCGCGTTAAACCATCAGATGTGCGAGACACATCGCAATGCATGACAAAAAGGACGACTCACATGTTTCGTAAGACAACAATCGCCCTCACAACTGCCGCTTCGCTGCTGGCAGGCACCGCTTTCGCCGGAGGTCACTCCAAGGATATCGTCGACACCGCTGTCGATGCTGGCACATTCGAAACTCTTGTTGCCGCTGTGCAGGCTGCAGGTCTGGTCGACACGCTGAAGGGTGAAGGCCCGTTCACTGTGTTTGCGCCGACCGACGAAGCCTTTGCCGCTCTGCCGGAAGGTACCGTCGAAAGCCTGCTGATGCCCGAGAACAAGGATCAGCTTGTTGCGATCCTGACCTACCACGTCGTGCCCGGCAAAGTGATGTCGACCGACCTGATGGACGACATGGAAGCCGAAACCGTTCAGGGTTCGTCGGTGACCATCGACCTCGACAACGGCGTAATGGTTGAAAACGCAACCGTAACGACCGCCGACATCGAAACGTCGAACGGCGTGATCCATGTCATCGACACTGTGATCCTGCCGGAAGGTTAAGACCTTCGCGCATCGGTGCAAACAAGGGCGGTCTTCGGGCCGCCCTTTTTCGTGGCCTAGACCGAAAGACGTCTCATGCACTTTGAAACGCCGCTTGAGGCGGTGCATCAATGCCTTAAGCTGCGCGCATGTTCGAACAGCTGCGCCAACAGGGATATGATGTTGAAACCCGCAACCATGCGGGTGCCATTCTTTCTGTCGATTTCCCCGAAATCGCGGGCGAGCTTGAATCCGCCCTGCTTGACCTGAGCATCCCTGCCGAGGAACTCATCGGTTCTGGCGGCGGTGAGGCACCCTCGACGCAACGATTGCGCAAACGGCTCTACGCCGAAAACTGGCCCAAACACACGTTCGACTTCCGTCTGATCGTGGACGGCCGCGAAACCGTGTCCAATAGCCACGAAATCGACCACATTCGCAGCACGCCTTTGGGAAAGGTCGCGCTTGAGATCGAATGGAACAACAAAGACCCGTTCTTTGATCGGGACTTGGAAAACTTTCAGCGCCTGCATGCACAATCCGCAATCTCGGTCGGTATCCTGATCACACGTGGCGCCAGCCTTCAGGACGATATGCGCGACATCATCCAGCGCTGCATCGAAAAGCACAGGTTCATCAATGAGGCTGAAATGGTCGAGGCTTTTGGCATGAAAGACCGCACCAAACGCCAACGCGATGCGGTCCAGCGGATGATCGACCAATACACACCTTTTGCCGAAGCCTTCGCCAAGCACTTTGTCAGCGATAAGTTCGGTGCGGCCACCACGCATTGGCAAAAACTGAAAGATCGGATCGACAGAGGCGTCGGCAACCCGTGTCCGCTTCTGTTGATCGGATTGCCGGCCTCTATCATCAAGGCCTGAGCGACGATTGACGCCTCTGGTGCCTCAGCATGTCAGCGTGTTTCGATTGATCGAAACGCCTTTACTCTGCCGCCACGCCGGAATTGTGTTTGTAGGTCTTCCAGGTCGGCTTGTAGTCGTCGTCCGCCTGATTGCCCCAAACTGTCCATCCGTCACGCCTGCCGCGTCCGAAAAGTTCCAGATACGGACCCCAGGAGCATCCTTCGATGATCTTGTACTGTTCGTCCGGCTTGCGGCTGTGTTCGCGCTTGCGGGTCTTCAGCACATCACCGTCCGGTTCTTCGGCTTCGATGTAGTTCACCTGCGACCGACCCGGCCCCAATGTCCGAACATCCTTGCCGCGCACTCCGAACAGCAGGATTTCGGTCACATTGCGGAAATAGAACCCGACGCCACGTCCATCCGGCCCGCCATCCTTGCGGATCTTTTCCCAGATGATGTTGGACTTGTATTCAAATCCCCAAGCTTTCAGCACCTGAAGCCCCTCGGGCAGCAGCGCATTGGGCACCCAGAGATAGCAATGCGCGCGATCCTCAAGATGCTCTGCCACGGGCAGCGCACAGATCTCATCAAGCTCCATCGTGGGATAGCGCGCCAGACGTTTGTGCTCGGGCGCAACCTTGCCGGTACGGTTTTGGAACCGCCACGGCGGGTCTGCCATAACGGTGGCAAAACGGTCGTCGCCCAGAAAATTGCGCAGATCGTCCGCAGCTGTCATGACTCACCTCTTATTGTGGGTTCACACCTGTCTAAATCAATATTTGGTATCGGGCAAACAAAGATCACAAGCTGTCCACAGCGATTTTGCGCGCCAAGCCTTAACGATTGGCAAACGCGAAAAAGGCGGGGTCTCCCCCGCCTTTCCTTTGTCACTTCCGTCAAAGCTTAATGCACTACGGCATCGTCCGGACGCGGCCTGTTGGATGCGGCCACACGGTCCCCGATGATAAGACCGTCAGCACCTGCCGTCACCGGCACCAGATCACCATCCGCGATGTCTCCGGCCAGCAGCATTTCAGCCAGTGGATCCTGCAGCGCCCGCTGGATCACCCGCTTCAAGGGACGAGCACCAAACACCGGATCGTACCCGTCTTCGGCCAACCACTTGCGCGCGGCATCGTCCAGTTGCAGGTCAATCTTGCGCGCTGCAAGCCGCTTGAGCAAACGCGCCATCTGAATGTCCACGATCCCGTGCATATCCTCGCGCTTGAGCCGGTCGAAGATCACGGTTTCGTCCAAACGGTTCAGGAACTCGGGCCGGAAATGCGCCCGCACCGCATCCATAACATCGCGCTTGGCCTGGCTCGGGTCCGCACCATCTGGCAACTGGCTCAGTGCCTGCGACCCAAGGTTCGACGTCAGCACGATCAGCGTCTGTTTGAAGTCCACGGTCCGGCCCTGACCATCGGTCAGCACGCCATCATCAAGAACCTGCAACAGCACGTTGAACACGTCCGGATGTGCCTTTTCGACCTCGTCGAACAATACAACCTGATATGGTCGCCGCCGCACAGCTTCGGTCAGAACACCGCCCTCATCATAGCCGACATAGCCCGGAGGAGCGCCGATCAGACGCGACACGGCGTGTTTCTCCATGAACTCGGACATATCGATCCGCACCATGGCGTTGTCGTCGTCGAACAGGAACTCGGCCACCGCCTTGGTCAATTCAGTCTTGCCGACACCGGTCGGTCCGAGGAACAGGAAACTTCCCAAGGGGCGGTTCTCGTCGTTCAGCCCGGCCCGCGCGCGGCGCACCGCGTTGGCGATGGCGCGCACCGCCTGATCCTGACCAATGACCCGCTTGTGCAGACCGTCTTCCATCCGGAGCAGCTTGTCTCGGTCGCCTTCCAACATTTTTGAGGTCGGAATGCCGGTCCAGCGTTCGACCACACCCGCGATCTGCTCGGGACGGACGGCTTCTTCGACCATGACATCGTCGTCAGAACTCTCGGCCTCGGCCAACTGCTTTTCAAGTTGCGGAATCACGCCATAAGACAGCTCTCCCGCCTTGGCGAGATTTCCTTCGCGCTTGGCGATTTCCAGCTCTGCCCGCGCCTTGTCCAACTGCTCTTTCAACTCGCGTGCAGAGGCCAGCTTGTCGCGTTCCGCCTGCCACTTGGCCGTCATCTCGGCAGACCGCTCCTGCAGATCAGCGAGATCCTTTTCAAGCTTGGCCAGACGGTCCTTCGATGCCTGATCGTCCTCAAGACGTAAGGCTTCGACTTCGATCTGCTTTTGCAGAATGTCGCGGTCCAACGCGTCCAATTCTTCGGGCTTGCTGTCCACTTCCATCCGCAAACGCGATGCCGCTTCGTCCATCAGATCAATGGCTTTGTCCGGCAAAAACCGATCAGTGATATAGCGATGCGACAAGGTTGCCGCCGCCACAAGGGCGCTGTCCGAAATCCGCACGCCGTGGTGCAATTCGTACTTTTCCTTGATGCCCCGCAGGATCGAGATCGTGTCTTCGACCGTCGGCTCCTGCACCAACACCGGCTGGAAGCGACGGGCCAAAGCTGCGTCTTTTTCGACATGCTTGCGGTACTCATCAAGCGTCGTCGCCCCCACACAGTGCAGTTCACCGCGCGCCAAGGCAGGCTTGATCAGGTTTGCGGCATCCATCGCGCCATCGGCTTTACCTGCACCGACCAACGTGTGCATCTCGTCGATGAACAGAATGATCTCACCGGCAGCCGTCGTCACTTCGGAAAGGATGCCTTTTAGCCGCTCTTCAAACTCACCGCGATATTTCGCACCAGCAATCAACGCTCCCATGTCGAGTGCCAAGAGACGTTTGTTGCGCAAGGATTCCGGCACGTCACCATTGACGATGCGCAACGCAAGGCCTTCAGCGATCGCGGTCTTACCCACGCCCGGTTCCCCGATCAGAACGGGGTTGTTTTTGGTCCGACGGCTTAGCACCTGCATCGCACGCCGGATTTCATCGTCCCGTCCGATGATCGGGTCAATTTTTCCTTCGCGCGCACGTTCGGTCAGATCCAGTGTGAACTTCTTCAATGCTTCGTACTGATCTTCGGCACTGGCACTGTCAGCGGTTCGACCTTTGCGAATGTCGTTGATCGCGGAATTCAACGACTGCGCGTTCACCGCCCCGGCATCCAGCGCTTCTTTCGCTGCGCTTTTGACCATGGCAAGCGCCATGAGGATGCGTTCAACCGGAACAAAACTGTCACCAGCTTTTTTCGCGATCGTCTCAGCCTCGTCCAGCACCTTGCCAGTAGCGCTGTCCAGATACACCTGTCCCGCATCACCAGATACTTTTGGAATCTTGGCAAGCTTGCCATCCAAAGCCTGCACAACGCGCTGTGGCGCACCACCAGCCCGCTGGATCAGGTTCGAGGCAAGTCCCTGATCGTCGTCCATCAAAGCTTTGAGGATGTGTTCGGGTGCCAGCCGCTGATGGCTTTCCCGCATTGCAATGGTCTGTGCCGCCTGAATAAACCCACGCGACCGTTCCGTGAACTTCTCCAAGTTCATGGCATTCTCCTTTCGCCAAGCACCCCTGTGATCGGAAACGCCCGAATTCGGCACGTCCCATAGTGGGGCCTTCGCAAAAGAAATGGGGACAAATGCACCCCTGTTCAAGAGCGAGAGCTTGGCTCGCTCAAAACGTCTTCAAGATATGGGTTGGATTTTGCGTAATCGCCCGAACCGATCTGAGAAATGGCCCATCCTACCAAAACCACTGCGGCGGTAATGATCACCAAAGGCCGGACAATGGAAAACCTATTCTTTAGAATGCTGTCAGACTGCATTTTTCTCTCCTGTGTTAAGAAGAGAACGCGCAGTCCAAACCGTTGTTCCTTGACGCTTGCTCGCACGGTTGTAAGACGAGGCGAACTTGCGAGGGGAAATGCTCATGTCCGATGACCGTCTGATCGTAGCGCTGGATGTACCGAATGCACTGGCCGGGCTTGAGCTTGCCGAAAAGCTTGGGGATTCTGTTTCGTTTTACAAAATCGGCCTCGGTATGCTGACGGGAGGCGGGCTGGCGTTAGCTGACGAACTCAAGCGAGAACACGGCAAACGCATCTTTCTTGACATGAAGCTGTTCGATATCGGAGCGACGGTTGAAGCTGCAGTTCGTGGTCTTGCCCAATTCGATCTGGATTTCCTTACGGTACATGGTGATCCATATGTCGTCCGCGCCGCCAAAGAAGGCGCTGCCGGGTCTGACCTAAAGATCCTTGCTGTGACCATCCTCACCTCGCTTGAACGCAGCGATCTGGACGGCGCATTGATAAAAGACGGCGACGTGTCCGACCTTGTAGTCGAACGTGCGGGTCGGGCTTTCGATGCAGGTGCGGACGGTGTGATCTCCTCGCCAAACGAGGCCGCCCTAATCCGCGCGTTGCCCGAAGCCAGGGACCGTTTGATCGTGACACCGGGCGTGCGGCCTGCAGGGGCAGATCTTGGTGATCAAAAACGTGTTGCGACACCTGCAAATGCAGTCAAGAACGGCGTAGATCACATCGTTGTTGGGCGCCCAGTCTGGAAAGCTGCCGATCCGCGCGCGGCAGCCAAGGCCATCGTGGCCGAGATGCAATCGCAACAGACAATTCAACCAAACGCCTGATCCCTGTAAGCCTTTACCATTTCAGCAAAATGCGGAATCGCCTCCGGGTGTGAAACATATGTGTTAGGCTCCATCAACAACCATCCCTGCCCTTCGCTACCTAATACAATCTGTGCCTCAAAGTGCGCCGGAAGATGTGCGGCAAAGAATACGCCCCGGTTAAGCTGTTGCCGCCAGACAAGCGCGCTCGGCTCTAGATACAGGCCAACCTCTTCGCGGGTTTCGCGCAGAACACAGGCTTCGGCGGTTTCATCCTGCTCGCGTCCCCCACCCGGCAGATCCAACCGTCCCGGCCACGGAATATCCGGCTTTTGGTCACGACGCAGGACGACAATCCGATCCCCGATGAACAGAATGAGCTTTGCTCCGCCAAAATCCTGCATGAACCAACCTTTTGTCTGACCTACGCTGGGTGTACCCTGCACAGGCTCGTTCGGATACCCAAGCCATGCCCGCCCTTTGTCGCGATTGCCTGACCGAATTTGACGCCGGTGCGCGCTGCCCGACGTGCCGAAGCCCGCGTGTGCTCTCCCATCCTGAACTCTATGATCTGAGCATCGCGCACATGGATTGTGACGCGTTCTATGCGTCTGTCGAAAAGCGTGACAATCCCGAACTCGCAGACAAGCCCGTGATCATTGGCGGAGGCCGACGTGGGGTAGTGTCGACCGCCTGTTATGTTGCGCGGATCAGGGGCGTGCGATCGGCGATGCCAATGTTCAAGGCGCTGCAACTGTGTCCCGATGCCGTGATCGTCAAACCGCGGATGGAAGCTTATGTCGAAGCATCGCGCGCCATCCGGCATTTGATGGAGGAGCTGACCCCATCAATCGAACCTCTTTCGCTGGACGAAGCCTTCATCGACCTGACCGGCACGGCACGCCTGCATGGCCATCCTCCTGCCGTGATGCTGGCGCGTCTGGTCAAACGCATGCGGGAAGAATTGCGCCTCTCGGGCTCCATCGGCCTCAGCCACAACAAATTCCTTGCCAAGATCGCGTCGGACCTCGACAAACCACGCGGCTTTTCGGTGATCGGCAAAGCGGAAACCGAGGCCTTCCTGCGACCAAAACCCGTGCGTCTGATTTGGGGCGTCGGCACCGCCACGCAAGAGTCTCTAGACCGAGCGGGCATTCGCACATTTGACGATTTGCTGCGGTGGGAACTGGATGATCTCACACACCGGTTTGGCAACATGGGCCATCGCCTCTGGCACCTCGCCCGCGGTCAGGATCAGCGGCGCGTCTCGGCGCACAGCCCGATGAAATCAATTTCGAACGAAACCACGTTCAACGAAGACACCAATGATCCAGACCTTTTGGACGGGCATTTATGGCGTATGTGCGAAAAGGTATCGGACCGTGCCAAGGCTAAAAGCCTTGCAGGTCGCGTGGTCACGCTCAAGCTGAAACGGTCGAATTTCACCTTGATCACCAAGCGCACATCGCTGAGTGACCCGACCCAGATCGCCGACCGCATCTATCGCACGGCACGCGCGCTGTTCGATCAGGTCGGGGATCAAGGTCCCTACCGTCTTCTGGGGGCCGGGATCAGCGACCTGAGTGCAGCCCGCGGAGCGGATGTGTCAGCAGACTTGCTTGATCCGCAGGGCGTCAAGCGCGCCAAGACCGAACGTGCAACGGATGCAATCCGCGACAAGTTTGGACCAGACGCAATCCTCAAGGGACGCGCGTTGCGCTAGGGATCACATCAACTGGTTTTCTTCGTCGGTAGCCGAGATACCCATCGCATCAAGCCCGGCTTCCAGATTGTCCGCCAGATGAGGTGTTCCAATCAGATAGTCGGCCGTTGGTGTCGTCGCCTCGTTCATGGCTGTTTCGAACGCTTCGTCCCATTCTTCGACTTCGAATGCGCCCCGCCCAATCCACATCACCGCCACCAATGCCGCCTGCGCCTCTTCGTTCATCCGGTCGATGAAAGCGCGCAGTTCGCCTTCGGCGCGATCCAGTTCGCGGGCCATCACGATGACCGCCGCCACCGTGTTTGCACTGATATGTTCCATGACGATTCTCCCATGCCGTTGAACCAAACATGGGCGACAAAAGAATCTTTGACTTTGATCTTACGCAAACAGCCGATAATAGAGCCAGTCCGGCAGGAACTGACTGCCCCGAAACACCCATGAAAACAGAGTCGGAAAACTTCGTTTGAAAGCGTCGGTGTTCATGTGCTCGAAGAACTCGCGCGCCGCGTCTTCGGGTTCCATGATGAACGGCATGTTGAAATCGTTTTTGTCAGTCAGACGGGTCTTCACAAAGCCCGGATTGACCAACTGCACACGTACATTCGTTTTGTGCAGATCGGCATACAGCGACTCTGCCAATGTCATCACCCCCGCCTTTGACGAGGTATAGGCGGCGGCCCCGGGCAATCCGCGAAAACCGGACAACGACCCGGTCAGGACAATGTGCCCCGCATCACGTTCGACAAATTTCGGAACAACCGCACCCATCAGGCGCATTGCACCTGTGAAATTGATATCCGCCATCGCGATGGCCTGATCCGCGTCCCAATTGTTGGCTCCAAACGGCCAATAGACACCCGCGATCTGAACGATCCCGTCGATATCGCCCACTGCTGCGGTGGCCGCCTTTACCGACTCGGTATCGGACACATCGACGGTAACAACCTCGGACTTGCCCGGCAGGCTTGCAGCCAGCGCATTCAATTTATCTTCACTGCGGGCAGACAGGATCAGGTGAACACCGGCCGCGCTCATCTTGTGCGCCAAAGCCGCGCCAAGACCTTCGCTTGCTCCAACCAACCAATACCGTTTGCCTGCCCATTCAATCACGCCGCTTCCTTCCTGCGCATCGTGGCCACCAGTTCGGCCACCTTGATTCCATACTTCCGAAACTGGCTGCGGTTCACGATGGTTCCATTCGGTGCAAGATACATCCAGTCGGTTGTGTCGAGAACATGCCCGCCCTGCTCTTCGGGCAGCTTGTATTTATACTTGAGCTGTACCGTCGGCCCGCTTTGCACGCCCTGCCCTTCGCCCACCACGTCAGAGGCAGTCGCGCGGATACGCCCATCATTGCCGACCGTCAGATTCCATTCGCGCAGGACTTCGTCGCCGCTGTCATAGACAAAGCGCTCTTTCATTACGCCCGTATTGCCAGTCCAGACCGCATCGAAGTCACCGACAAAACGCGAGGTCACACGACCCGTGGGGCCGTATATGACACCTTCGCATATGATCTCGCCATTAAGGTGTGTCCGCAGGTCGAACGCATCTCCGGGGGCAGCAGAATAATCAGACGGAGTTTGGCCATAAAACCCGAAGTAGCGGTTCTTGATATAGCCAAAGCTGAGCATCAGGATTGCTCCGAGAAATACGAGAAAGACAGTCTCCATGACGTCATTCCTTTCCGAGTGGTGTCGCGATCAGAAGGCCGATCGCCACCAGTTTCAAAGCGCAGGGCACTCCTGCGTAGAGCAAAGTCAAAGTCGTCAGCGCGGCATCGCTGTTCTCGGCACCCGACACGAAACCGCTGGCTTCGAGGATGGGCAACAGCGCGATGGCCGCAAAAGCAAGTGTGAATTTCGACACGAACCCCCAAAGCGCAAAGCCTTCGGACGCGTTCGGGGCGACAGTTTCCATGCGCCGCGCAAAGACCGCCGGGAGGAGCGTAAGGTCTGCCCCAACCGCAGCACCAGACGCCAGGCAGATGATGGCAAACCAGACCGTATCCCCACTGCCAAGCATCATGGCAAAGCTGAACGCGACAATTGCCAGAACCATCGCTGCCAGCAACGCGGACTTCGCACCAACTCGTTCGGCCAAAGCCCCCCAAAGCGGAGCGGCGGCAGCCGCTGCCAAGAAGAACAACAGCAACAACGGCCCTTCCCAACCCGGCGCGTCCAGGCGGCTTTCCACGAAAAACAGGAACAAGGTCGAACTCACCGCAACTGGCGCCGCATTGACCAATGCGATCAGCAACAGCCGACGCGAGATTTGGTCCTTCAAGACAATCCCAAAACCAGCCGATGGCTCTGTCGTCGCCCCGCGCCATTCGTTGTGCATCGCGATCCCGGCCACAAGGCAGGCCAAAGCGAAGACGCCAGCATAGGCCACAAACTCGGGCCAAGCGATGGCCAGAAAAACCGACGGCATCACAGAGGCCACACAGACCCCAAGCAATGCCCCGGTTTCCCGCCACCGCGCGACCCGCAGATAACCAACGTCGCCACCAAGCGATTTCGCCTTCTGCACGCCGCGGGCATAGAAGTTGATGGTCAGGAAACTGAACGCAGAAAACACCAAGGTCAGCATCACTGCGAACCACAAGATCGGGTTTGTCGGCGGCGTGACGGCGAACAGTCCCAGCATTGCCGCGCCCATGATCGCAAGCGTCACAGCGACAGCAATCCCCTGGACATCCCGCACCGCAACGGCAAGTTTGCCCAGCAGCGGATCTTGCACGACGTCCAACAACCGCAGCCCGAACAGCACAGAGCCCAAAGCCGCAAGGCTCACGCCATATTCATCAACATAAAACTTCGGCGCATGGATATAGATAGGCAAGCCCGCCGCCGCGAGGACCGCCGCGAAAACCGCGTAACCCCCAAGGTTTTGCCGACCAGCTACCATTACTGGCTGACTTCTTCCAACGGTGGTTCTGTGCGAGTGCGATACCGCGACCCTTTCCACCACAGCTTCAGCGCCTGCCAATGGATCAGCGCCAAAACCCTGCGTGACCCAAATGGACGGCGCAGCAACGACCGCAGGATCGACCCGTTGCTGATCGTCTTGCGTGGGCCTGTCAGGGTTGCAATCAAGCCACCCGCGGCCTGAGTATAATCAATCCAGATGCCGATTTTGTCCGGCCGGATGTCAAATCGGAACTCGTATCCGCCCTCAACCGGCTGGAAGGGCGAGACGTAGAAAATCTTTGTCGCTTGCAGCCGATCCGATGCGCCGATGGGAGAATTGTCGGACTTTCGGCATAGGTACGAATGGCGATCGCCAAACGTGTTGGAAACCTCGGCGATCACCGCAACCAGATTTTCCTGTTCGTCATGCGCCAGCCAGAACGACACCGGGTTGAAAACATGGCCCAGAAACCGTGGTTGTGCCAATAACAGCAGCCGCCCGCGCGCCCTGATTTGATGGGCATCCAGCACCTCACGTGCCCATGCGGCACCGCGCCCTTCACCCGGCGCACCACCGTGGTCGCCGTCCTGTAAGCTCGCCACGTTGCCCTTGTTGCGGGAAAAGAGCCACGGTGTCTTCGGCTTTGCCTCGGCATCCACCATCACATAGTCGATGGAATAGCGGAACGCGTTGTCCGTGCTCCCTTTCCGACCGTGATAGGTGTGGCCGACGATATGATCGACACCCGTCATTCCGCAGCCACCGCAACCGCGTTACGCGCCCGGATCGCATCAACAACATCCACCGCGCTGCCAAGACCATCTTCG
Source organism: Marivita cryptomonadis (assembly GCF_002115725.1). Classification (GTDB taxonomy): domain Bacteria; phylum Pseudomonadota; class Alphaproteobacteria; order Rhodobacterales; family Rhodobacteraceae; genus Marivita; species Marivita cryptomonadis. The sequence goes on along the minus strand of NZ_JFKD01000010.1, from coordinate 163,755 downwards.
TGAAAGCCGTTCTTCATCCAAGCGCCACAGAACCATGTCCGGTTCGTTCCATTCATGTCGCGCACAGTGTCTTGTGCAGCCAGCGCCTCAAGATCGTATACGGGATGACGCAAGGTGCATTCGTCGTAAATCAACTCTTCCCGGATCGGACGCGTGGTGTTCAATGTCACGAAATGCGGGTCGTTTTCCGGGATCGGCTGAAGACTGTTCATCCAATAGGTAAGGTCGATCGTGTTCAGCTCTTTGGCTGCGCTTTCGGTATAGTTCCAAGACGACCAGCAAACGCGCCGCGTCGGCATGATGCTCGGATCCGCGTGCAGAATAATCCGGTTGGGCTGATATGTGATTGCGCCCAAAGCGCGCTTCTCCAGCGGCGTCGCATCGGACAAAAGCCGGAGTGTGTCGTCGGAATGAGTGGCGAAAACCACCTCATCAAACTGTTCCCATTTGGCGCCCTGCGCCTTGACCTCGGGCCCCGTGACATCGCGACGGACAGCATCAATCGGCGCTCCCAGTCGGAACGTTACGCCTCGGTCCTTCATAGACGCCTCAAGGCGCCGAACATATTCGACCGACCCACCTTGAACCGTATACCATTGGTGCTGGCCCGACACGGACAACAGCGCGTGGTTCTCCATGAACTGCACCAGAGCATGTGCTGGGAAATCCATAATCTTGTCCGTCGGCGTCGACCAGATCGCACCGGTCAGCGGCAGCAGATAATAATCGCGGAACCACTCGCCTGTGCCGATCTGCTCAAGGAAAGCACCAAGGCTGAGGTTCCGGTCACGGGTGGCATCCAGCGCACGCTTGTTGAACTTTGCGATGTCAGCCAGCATCCGCAGGAACTTGGGGTTCACCATGTTCTTTTTCTGAGCGAAGACCGACCCCAAAGTCGCCAGCGCGTATTCGATGCGCCCGCCGTCCAGGCTTGCACCAAAGCTCATATTACTTTTGGTGACCGGCACATCCAATGATTTAAACAGCCGCGCAAGATGCGGGTAGTTGGCATAGTTGAAGACGATGAACCCGGTATCGACGGGTTGATCTCCATTCTTTCCCGCAACGATGGTCCGCGCATGCCCCCCCAATCGAGGCTCAGCCTCGTAAAGAGTGACGTGATGATCCTCGGACAGCATATGAGCTGCGCCCATCCCCGAAATCCCTGCGCCAATCACGGCAATCTTCTTGGGTGCGTTGGCGCGGGCTTCAAATGGCATAGTCGTCTCACTTTTTGATGTGTCTAGTTTTGTTTACGCTCCAAGCCACAGAACGGATGAAAAGAAAAAGAAAATAATCTGTGATCCAAACCTGTACTTGTGCCGTATCTTCTACATGTTCACGACAACCATGCTTTCCTCGGACTGCCATGCCTCTCCCGTTGCCAAGGGAATGGAAATGCGCGATTCGAGCAGGGTAGGCGCGAACGGAACGGGTATTTTGATTGCAGGAATGACAAACGAGGTCGTCCCTTGGGTGGATGACATGGTGGCGGTCCGCGATGCGCGGGACGAAGCGGCATTTATTCGGGTGTTCGGTCATTTCGGACCGCGGGTAAAGGCCTTCCTGATGCGAACTGGCATGGATGCGGCTCTTGCCGAAGAATGCGCGCAGGAAGTGCTCGTGACGGTTTGGAACAAGGCGCATCTTTACGATGCCACCCGGGCAAGTCCATCAACGTGGATTTTCACCATCGCCCGGAACAAGAAAATAGACGTGCTGCGAAAACAGCGGCGCCCCGAACCCGAAGACTTGCCTTGGGGACCGGAAGCAGAACCCGATCAGGCAGAGGTCATCGGGTTACAACAGGAGAGCGAGCAACTGGGTCGTGCCTTGCGCGACCTGCCCGAGAAACAAAGAGAGTTGATCGAAAAGGCCTATTTTGGCGAGCTGTCTCACAGCGAAATCGCCGATCAGACAGGCTTGCCACTGGGCACGATCAAATCTCGTATTAGGTTGGCGCTTGAGCGATTGCGCCACTCGATGAAGTGATACTGAAATGACCGTAAAACACCACCTTACAGACGACCTCTTGATGGCTTATTCGGCAGGCGACCTGCCCGAAGCCGTCAATCTGATCGTCGCGACCCATATTTCGCTTTGCGATGAATGCAGGGCGGCATTGGGCAGCTATGACGCTGTGGGCGGCGCCGTTCTCGACACCTGCGCCAGCGTTGAAATGGCGCAGAACAGCTTGAAATCTGTCTTGGACATGATCCACGCCCAAGACAGTCAGGTTCAGGACAAGCCCGTGTCAGCCATGGTGCAAGACGATGTTTTGCCCGCACCTCTGGTGGATTACGTCGGCGGCGGGCTGGAAAATGTACGCTGGCGTTCGGCGGGCATGGGTGTGAAGCAGGCGATCCTGCCAACGTCCAAGCACGCAACCGCCCGTCTGCTCTATATCCCGGCAGGCACCGCAATCCCGGATCACGGGCATCACGGTCTTGAACTGACTCTCGTGCTCAAGGGCGCGTTTCAGGACGAAGGCGGTTACTTCGGGCGAGGCGATATCGAAGTGGCCAGCGAAGATCTGAACCATACGCCTGTCGCTGACATTTCCGAAGATTGCATCTGCCTCGCGGTCACGGATGCACCGCTCAAATTCAAAGGTCTGGTGCCGCGCATCGCGCAGCCGTTCCTCGGCATATAAGCCGACCGGCAGACCAGCGAAAAAGGGGGCCAATCGGCCCCCTCTTCTTTTGCGTTTACGCCTTTTTCTTCTTCGGCGGCATCAGATCGGTGATTGTGCCTTCGAACATTTCAGCGGCAAAGTTCACCGTCTCCGACAATGTCGGGTGTGGGTGGATCGTGTGGCCCAGATCAACCGCATCCGCACCCATCTCGATGGCAAGCGCCACTTCCGAGATCAGATCACCGGCATTGGTGCCGACGATGCAAGCGCCAATCACACGATCATCTTCGGGATCGAAGAGCAGCTTGGTGATGCCCTCATTCCGCCCATTCGCCAAGGACCGACCAGAGGCCGCCCACGGGAACACGCCCTTTTCGTACTTGATCCCCTGCGCCTTGGCCTGCGTTTCGGTGACGCCGCACCACGCCACTTCGGGGTCAGTATAAGCGACCGACGGGATCAGCGACGCATCGAAGAATCGCTTGTGACCCGCGCAGACTTCCGCCGCGACCTTGCCTTCATGCACGGCCTTGTGGGCAAGCATAGGCTGGCCAACCACATCACCAATCGCAAAGATATGCGGCACACCAGTGCGCTGCTGGTTGTCCACGGCGATAAAGCCGCGATCATCCACCGCAACACCCGCTTTTTCGGCGTCGATCACCTTGCCATTCGGCTTGCGCCCCACGGCCACCAGCACCTTGTCGAACGTATCGTCAAAGGTTTCACCCTTGTCGTTCTCGAACGTAACCTTGAGCCCCTTCTTCTGCGCCTCGACATTCGTCACCTTGGTCTTGAGCCAGATGTTTTCGTACCGGCCCTCGATCCGCTTGTGCAGAGGCTTCACGATGTCCTTGTCAGCCCCCGGCATCAGCTGGTCCATGAACTCCACGACCGAAATCTTCGATCCCAAAGCATCATACACACAGGCCATTTCCAGACCGATGATGCCCCCGCCAAGGATTAGCATCCGCTTGGGAATGTCCTTCAACTCAAGTGCCCCGGTGCTGTCGATCACCCGCTCGTCGTCATGCGGGATGAAGGGCAGGTTCACAGGTTCGGACCCGGCAGCGATGATGCACTGGTTAAAGCTGACATTGGTCTTGCCGCTGTCCCCGATCACTTCGATCATGTTCGGCCCGGTAAAAGTGCCATAGCCTTGGACGACCTGAACCTTCCGACCCTTGGCAAGACCGCTCAGACCTCCGGTCAACTGACCAACGACGCTGTTCTTGAAGTCGCGCAATTCATCTAGGTCGATCTTTGGCTTGCCGAAACTGATCCCATGCGAGGACATCTCCTCGGCCTCGGTGATCACCTTGGCAACATGCAACAGCGCTTTCGACGGAATACAGCCCACGTTCAGACACACACCACCCAGCGATGGGTACTTCTCGATCAGGACAACTTTCTTACCCAGATCGGCCGCGCGGAACGCTGCCGTGTAGCCTCCGGGGCCAGAGCCCAGAACAACCACTTCGGCATGCACATCGCCTTTGCCGGACGCGGTGCCGGTTGCCGCCACAGATTGCGGGGCCACGGGTGCCGCATCAGCCGCTTTCGGGGCGTCTTCAGCTTTGGCATCCGCGCTTTCAAGAACCATGATCACGGTGCCTTCGGAAACCCTGTCGCCTTCGGCCACCTTGATCTCGGTGATCTTGCCCGCTGCAGGCGATGGCACTTCCATCGTCGCTTTGTCAGACTCCAGTTCGATCAGCGGGTCTTCGGCGGAAACCGTATCGCCCACGCTGACCAGAACGGTCACAACGGGTACGTCTTTGAAATCCCCGATATCGGGTACTTTAACATCCATCAGATCGTCCCCCTTACCACATCAACTTGCGCATATCGCCAAGCAGGTTCTTGAGCGTCACGCAGAAGCGCGCGGCCAAGGCCCCATCGACGGCACGGTGATCGTAAGACAGCGACAGCGGCTGCATCAGGCGCGGCACGAACTCTTCACCGTTCCAAACCGGTGCCATCTTGGACCGTGTCAGACCAAGGATCGCCACTTCGGGTGCATTCACGATAGGGGTAAAGCTGGTGCCCCCGATCCCGCCCAGCGACGAGATGGTGAAGGTTGCGCCCTGCATGTCCTTGGACTTGAGGTTGCCTTCGCGCGCGGCTTTCGACAGGTCCATCAGTTCCTTGGAGATGTCGACCAGACCCTTGCGATCCGCATCTTTGATCACCGGCACCATCAGCCCGTTGGGCGTGTCCGCCGCAAAGCCGATGTTGTAGAAGTCCTTCTTGATCAGCTTGTCGCCATCGGGATGGATCGACGAGTTGAACTCCCAATGCTCTTTCAGCGCAGACACAGATGCCTTGATGACAAAGGACAACAGGGTCACGCGATAGCCGTTGTCCTTGGCCATCGTGTCCATTTCCTTGCGGTACTTGTCTAGATCCGTGATGTCCGCCTCGTCATTATGCGTGACATGCGGAATGTTGAGCCAAGACCGGTGCAACGCCGGACCCGAGATCTTCTTGATCCGGGGCATTTCGATCTCTTCGATCGGCCCAAACTTGGAGAAATCCACAGCCGGGATCGGCGGGATGCCCATACCACCAGACACGGCACCACCCGCAGCAGCAGGGGCAGCCGTCGCCTTCAGCGCCTTCATGACGTCTTCGCGCAGGATGCGACCCTTGCGGCCTGTTCCGTTGACTGTCGCCAGATCAACCTCAACAGTCCGTGCGAAGGCCCGAACAGACGGCGATGCGTGAACCTTACCAAACCCTGCATCCGTCTTTGCGGGTGCAGGTGCAGGTGCGGCTGCCGGAGCAGCAGCGGCGGGCGTTTCAGCTTTCGGGGCCTCGGCCTTGGGCGCGTCCTTCGGCGCATCAGCAGCGCCATCAGCCTCAAGGATCAGTATCAGCGATCCTTCGGAGACCTTATCGCCTTCGGACACCTTGATCTCTTTCACCACACCGGCGGCAGAGCTTGGCACTTCCATCGTTGCTTTGTCGGACTCGAGTTCGACAATCGGGTCTTCCACGGCAATCGTGTCACCCACGCTCACCAAAACGGTGACGACGGGCACTTCGTTGAAATCGCCGATATCCGGTACTTTAACTTCTACGGTCATAGTCTTGTTCTCCTCCCGCTCAAACCAGACGCGGGTTCGGCTTGTCGCCGTCGATGTCGTATTTCTTCAATGCCAGTTGCAGGTCTTTCTCGGTCACCGCGCCTTCGCGGAAGAGATCGACCATCGCAGCGGCGGCGATGTGGTTGGCGTCCACTTCAAAGAACCGACGCAAGTTCACGCGGCTGTCCGAACGGCCATAGCCATCGGTGCCCAAAACTGTGAACCGACCCGGCACAAAGGCGCGGATTTGTTCAGCGTAGTTCTTCATGTAGTCGGTCGCGGCAATCACAGGGCCTTTCGCACCGTCAAGCTGCTGCGTGACATAGGGCACCTTGGGTTCGGCCAGCGGGTTCAGACGGTTGTGACGTGCACAATCTTGACCATCCCGCGCCAGTTCGTTTAGCGACGTGGCCGACCAAATGTCCGAGGTGACACCGAAGTCTTCCTTTAGCATCTCAGCCGCCTTGATTGCCTGAACAAGGATCGTCCCAGAACCCAAAAGGTTCACATGTTTTTTGCCCGGCTTAGCGGTCTTGTGCATTCTGTAGAGACCTCTGATGATCCCTTCCTCGGCCCCCATCGGCATCTCAGGATGCTGATAGTTCTCGTTCATCAGGGTCAGGTAGAAATACACGTCTTCCTGATCGACAAACATCCGCTGCAAGCCGTTCTGCACGATCACCGCGACCTCATAGCTGAAAGTTGGGTCGTAGCTGATGCAGTTCGGAATGGTGCTCGCCAGAATGTGCGAGTGCCCATCCTCGTGCTGCAAACCTTCACCGTTCAGCGTGGTCCGCCCAGCAGTCCCGCCCAGCATAAAGCCCCGCGCACGGCTGTCGCCTGCGGCCCAGCACAGATCACCGATCCTCTGGAAGCCGAACATCGAGTAGTAGATGAAGAAGGGGATCATCGGCACGCCGTGGTTCGAATACGACGTCGCCGCCGCAATCCAGTCCGCCATAGCGCCTGCTTCGTTGATGCCTTCCTGAAGAACCTGACCATCCAGGCTCTCTTTGTAGAACATCATCTGGTCTTTATCCTGCGGGGTATAGTTCTGCCCCAGCGGGTTGTAGATGCCCGCCGACCGGAACAGACCTTCCATCCCGAAAGTGCGGCTTTCATCCGGCACGATCGGCACGATATTCTTGCCGATCTTCTTATCCCGCAACAGCGTTGTCAGGATACGCACAAACGCCATCGTCGTAGAGATCTCACGGTCTCCGGTGGACTCAAGCTGGCCCTTGAACTGCTCCAGCGCCGGAATCTCGAGCTTCGGTGCATCGCGCCAATCCCGCTTGGGGAACGACCCGCCTAATTCTTTGCGCCGATCCGCCAGATAAGCCTTTTGCGCGTTGTTCAGGCTGACAAACGGCAGTTCCTTTTCCAGCTCTTCATCGGTGACCGGAATCTGGAACCGATCCCGCATCGCCTTAAGCTGGTCGAACTGCATCTTCTTCTGCTGGTGCGTGGTGTTCTGGCCTTCGCCAGCAGTGCCCATGCCATAGCCCTTGACGGTCTTGACCAGCAGACAGGTTGGCGTGCCCTTGGCTTTGCTGGCCCGCAGGAAGGCGTTGTAGACCTTCTTGGGGTCATGCCCGCCACGACGCAGCGCCCAAATCTGATCATCGGTCCAGTCTTCGACCAGAGCCGCAGTTTCAGGATATTTGCCGAAGAAGTGCTCGCGGATATACGCGCCGTCTTTGGATTTGAACGTCTGGTAGTCACCGTCGACGGTTTCATCCATCAACTGGCGCAGCTTGCCCGAAGCATCGCGCTCCAACAACTCGTCCCAGCCACGGCCCCACAGAAGCTTGATCACGTCCCAACCGGCACCGCGGAAGTCGCCCTCAAGCTCTTGTACAATCTTGCCGTTGCCGCGAACTGGGCCATCAAGCCGTTGCAGATTGCAGTTCACAACGAAGATCAGGTTGTCGAGACCCTCGCGGTGCGCCAGATCAATCGCGCCCCGGCTTTCCGGTTCGTCCATCTCGCCATCGCCAAGGAAACACCACACCTTGCGGTCAGCCATGTCGATCAGGCCACGATTGTGCATGTATTTCATGAACCGCGCCTGATAGATCGCCATCAGCGGCCCCAGACCCATCGAAACGGTCGGGAACTGCCAGTAATCCGGCATCAGCCATGGGTGCGGATAAGAACTCAAACCACCGCCATCGACCTCGGACCGGAATGCCTCAAGCTGTTCAGCGCTGATGCGACCCTCCATGAAGGAGCGCGCATAAATGCCCGGAATCACGTGACCTTGGAAAAACACAAGATCGCCGCCGTGGATCGCTGATTTCGACCGCCAGAAGTGGTTCAGCCCTATATCATACAGCGCTGCAGAAGAGGCAAACGAGGCGATATGCCCACCATATTCGCTGCTTTCCTTGTTCCGCTTCACCACCGTGGCCATCGCGTTCCACCGGTTGATGGTGCGGATGCGCCACTCCATTTCGGTGTCGCCGGGAATGTCGACTTCGTCGTCAGATGCAATGGTGTTCTGGTACGGTGTGGTCGCCGAGAATGGCAGTTTAGCACCGGCGGCACGCGCCTGTTGAACTGCCTTGTCGAGCAGGAAATGAGCACGATCAGCGCCATCCCGAAGGATCACGTCTTCAATCGCGTCTTGCCATTCCTGGGATTCGACCGGGTCAATATCTTGCGGGCTGTCTTTCATAATCCCTCTTCCCTTAGTCTGGCCGTTGGCCATTAGTTTATCGTTGAACAAATTGTTTGAACACAACTTCACTCAACCATGTAACGCGCTCCTAGCATGCCCGGTTCCCCTGGGGCAGTAAGTCCACGTCATATCTTCCATGCAACAGGCGCATGGCAAAGTAGTTCAGAGTTAAACAAATATTTCACGCGTAGTTCTTACAACGCGACATCTTGCCAATGCCGGGGTTAAAGGAATTGGTCGGGTCGATTGTCTTGTAGAAATCGGCAAGGTCAGGTTTCGCCTTGTAGATATGGCCTACATTGTGCTCGGCCGGGTATTCCGCCCCGCGCTGATCCAGCAGTTCAAGCATCTCAGCCTTGAGCGCAGCCACATCCACCCCCTTCTTCACGATGTAATCCTGATGCAATACGTGACAGAAGAAGTGCCCATAGTAGAGCCGATGCACCAGCTTGTCCGAGATATGCTCAGGCAACTGTTCCAACCAGTTCCGCTCATTCCGCTTCAACGCGATATCGAGCGCAAGAATATCCTCGACCTCGTCCCGATGCACATTCTGATACCGGATCGCAGCACCGGCAGCGGCAAAACGGTTCAACCCGGCCAACTTCCCTTCACGCGGCGTACATTCAAAGAAATCCCCGTCCCGCTCGGCAAAAAATGCCTTTAGGAAAACCTGCGCTTCCTCGACACCTCCATCCCGCATCTTGAGGATCAGGTGATGCTCATACTGGTCACGGAAGTCAGTCAGCCGCTTTGGCAACAGCTTAGGCACCATGCGTGACACCAATTGCATGAACCGGTCGGTAAACCCGCGCGTCAGCGCCAGCTTGTTCAGCCGCGCATCAACCGCGCCCTTCATCGCAAAGAACATCGGCAGCTTGTCGGTGCCCAGCTTGTCGATCATCAACACTGTGTCTTTGCCGTAGGTCTCTGAAATGTCAAAGCACTCCCGGTGCATGTATTCGCCCGAAACAGGCAGACTGTCGAAGTCTGACAGTACATACCGTCGAAGATCGGTCAACGCCCCGGGATCATTGGTCCCAATGTAAAATGTCTGCTCAACCACATTGACCGGATACGTGTCCAGCCGCACAGCAAACACCGCCAGCTTCCCAGCACATCCAGCCGCCTCATAAAGCCGCCGCTTGTCCGCGTTAAACCTCGCCGGGCTGTCGGCATCCACATCGCGCACTCGACGATGATATTCCGTATCCGACGCCCGCTTGTTCGTCGCCTCTAGATCAGCTTCACCAAACGTGCCTGTCTGCACGCGGGTTAGAATCTCTTCCGGCGTATCGCCCAGCGCAATACCCAAATGGTTCACCAACTCCAGATCACCTGCTTCCGTGATCCGTGCAAACAACGACAACTCGGTATAGCTCGGCCCCCGCTCGATCAACGACCCGCCTGAATTGTTGCACACGCCACCAACGATGGACGCACCGATACAGGATGACCCGATCACTGAATGCGGCTGCCGCCCCATGGGCTTCAGCAGCTTTTCCAAGGCGAACAGCGTCGCCCCCGGCAGGCTCACCACCTGCTCACCGCCGCGCACGGTGTGGATTGCATCCATCCGCCGCGTGTTGATCAGAACCACATCGCGGTCATACGACCCTTTCGGCGTCGACCCTTCCGTCAGCCCGGTATTGGCCGCCTGCATGATGACGATCTTATCCGCCGCCACACAGGCTTTCAAAACCTGCCACTGTTCCAGAACCGTCGCGGGTTGCACCACCGCCAGCGCGTCACCCTCACCCGAGCGGAACCCTTTGCGGAACCGCTCGGTCTGCTTGGCGCCGGTAAGGACATGACGTGTCCCAACCACCGCGCGCAAATGTTTCAGAAGGTTGTCGTCCGTCATCGGTCTTCTCCCCCTTGTCCGGCTCAGTATGCCACCGAAGGCAGCCACGTTGCGAGCCATGGCATGAAGAATACCAACGCCAACCCAGTCAGCTGCAACAGGACAAATGGCACCACCCCCTTGTAGATATGCCCCAACTTGATCTCTGGCGGGCACACACCCTTAAGATAGAACAGGGCGAATCCAACCGGCGGCGTCAGGAAAGAGGTCTGCAAGGTCACCGCCACAAGGATCACGAACCAGACCAACGCGGCCTCGTCGACAACGCCGTAACCAGGAATATCGAGACCCAGCGCGTTGATGATCGGACGCATCAATGGAAGCACGATCAATGTGATCTCGATCCAATCCAGAACAAAACCCAGCAGGAAAACGATGGCAAGGATCACGATCACAGTACCATTCGGGCCGAACCCGGTGCCAAGGATCATGTCTTCGATCAACTGATCCCCACCAAGTTCGCGCAGCACGTACGAGAATACAGTCGCGCCAAGGAAAATGGCGAAGATATAGGCAGTCGTATTGAACGTGGACTTGAGCACATTGATCAGCTTTTGCAGCGTCAGTTTGCGATACCCCAGCGCCAAAACCGTAGCCCCGATGGCCCCGATGCCAGACGCCTCAGTGGGCGTGGTGATACCGGCAAAGATCGACCCCAAAACCGCAAGGATGAGTCCCAATGTCGGAAGAACCGCAACCAGCACATCCTTAACCGCAGCCCAATCCGGACGCACAGCCCCCTCAGGTGCCGGCGCAACCGACGGCTTCAGGTACGAGATGCCAAAGATATAGGTCAGATACAGAAACCCGATCAACATACCCGGCAGCATTGCCGCCATGAACAGATCGCCCACCGAAAGCGCCATCTGGTCGGCCATGATGACAAGCATGATCGACGGCGGGATCAGAATGCCCAATGTCCCCGACGCCGCGACAACACCTGTGCCAAGCAGCGGCGAATATTTCTGTTCCACCATCGACGGCAGGGCCAGCACACCCAGCAACACCACGGAGGCACCAATAATCCCGGTAGAGGCTGCAAGGATGATCCCGATCATCGTCACTGTGATCGCCAGACCACCACGTGTGCGCCCGAACAGACGCTGCATCGACGTCATCAGCTTTTCCGCCACGCCGGATTCGTCCAGCATAAGCCCCATGAAAATGAACATCGGAAGCGCAACCAGAACCGCGTTCGACATCGTCGCGTATACCCGGTTCACCACGGCGCCAAGGCTCAGGTAATCCAGACCGATCAGCGTTTCTTCAAGCCCGGTCCAATTCATCATCCCGTTGTCGAACAGATACGCGATCCCACAATAAAGCACGCCTGTCCCTGCCAGCACCCAAGCCACCGGAAACCCGGTGAACAAAAGCGCGATGAAGGTCAGGAACATCGCAATGACCAGCTTTTCCTCGGTCGTGTGCACAAGAAAGGTCAACGCGAACGCCACCACGGCAAAGCTCACCAACGCCCAAAGGATAAGGCGCAAATCCTTGCCCTGCCGCTCTTCGGAACCTGCCACAAACAAAGCGTGCACATCGTGGATCAACCGTGCCAACGCCGCGAAGGACAAAAGGACAAACGAGATCGGAATGATCGCCTTGAACGCCCAGCGCGCGGGCAAACCAGTCGGCGAAGACGACCGTTCGCTGACACGCCAGCTTTCGTAGAAATAATCCCACCCCTGATCGACCATCAGATAGAGGAACGGCGCCACCAGCGTCAGGATGCCCAGCACTTCGATGATCCGCTGCGCACGACGGCTCAGTTGCAGGTGTAGGATATCCACCCGGACATGGCTGTCGGTGACCAGCGCATAGGAAATGCCGACCATCGTCACCAGTCCGTAGAAATGCCACTGGATCTCGTCCAGTTTAGGGAAGTTCTGGTTCAGCAGATAGCGAAACAGCACCTGCGCAACGATGGCTCCGATCAGCAGGACATTCGCCCACATGACCACGTGACCGACGCCCTTGACCATCTTGTCGATTCCGACGGCAACCGCCTGCGTGTCCTTGTCCTCGTGTTCGAGGATTTTCTCGTACGTTTCAATCGGGTCTTCTATGGCTCTTACAGTCTCTGACATGATGGTGCCTCCTGTCCCTCACCGGGCAGAAAAGACCCGGCGTCCAAATCCGTGAAAAAGTGCAAAACGAATAAAGCGCGGCGACCCTTCACCGGGGCCGCCGCCGGTGCGCAGATTTATTTGCGCGGCAGGAAAGCGTTCTCTTTCCAAAGCGTGTAGCCATCGCGGAAGTCATTCAGGTCCGCCAAGACCTTGGCGAAGAACTCGTTGTTCGCCGCTTCCTCTTCGGCAACCGCGTCCCATGTCGCCTCAAAGGTCGTGAGCATCTCATCCGACCACTGCTTGATCTCGACGCCGTTGTTCTCGACGTTGTCGATCATGGCATTGAACTGAAGCGCCTCACCTTCGGCAAAACTGTCGGCCATCGACGCCTTGCACGCGTTGGTGATGATCGCCTGATGCTGTTCCGAGGCCTCGTTCCAGACGTCCTTGTTGATCATCAGCTCGAACACGGTCGCCTGCTGGTGCCAGCCGGGGAAGTAGTTGTACTTGACCAACTTGTGGAACCCAAGACGCGCATCGATCGCAGGCATCGAGAACTCGGTCGCGTCGATCGCGCCTTTTTCCAGCGCCGGGAAAATCTCACCACCGGGCAGGAGCGATGTCGCGACACCCAGCTTCTGCATGACTTTGCCACCCAGACCGAAGAACCGCATTTTCAGCCCTTCAAGGTCGGCAGGCGTGTTGATCTCTTTCGCAAACCAACCCGACGTCTCCGGAGCAATGATCGCGCAAGGCAGGACGTGTACGTTGTATCCGGCCTGATCGTACATCTCTTGGTACAGGCTCATGCCATTGCCATAATACAGCCACGCCATGTACTCGCCCGCCTCGGGGCCGAACGGGACAGCGGAAAACAGCGGCGAAGCTGGGATTTTGCCCGCCCAGTAACCGGCGGTCGTATAGCCCGAATTGATCTTCCCAGTGCTGACCGCGTCCAGAATTTCAAACGGATCAACAAGCTTGCCCGGCTCATAGACCTTCATCTTGAGAGTGCCGCCCGACATCAGGTCAAGCTGATCCGCCACACGCGGGATCGGCGTGCCAAGACCCGGCAACGCGGTCGAGAACGCAATCGGCGTCTTAAGCAAAAGCTTGTCAGCGGCATGGGCGGCCGGGGCTGTCAGAACAGCCGCTGCCACGGCCAGGCTGGTGAGTACGTTTTTCATATTTCCTCCTCAGGGTCTTCCGGCCTGCGCCGGGAAAAATCACCGGGCCGCTCACCCGGGATGCAGTGGTTCATATTATTTACCACCCCTTGAAATCAACGATTTTGTGACCACTACCTCCCGAACCCGTGCGAAATGCTTCTGCTCACCGTTTGTCTTCAAAAAATATTTCTGAAAGTTATTTTTGGGCAAACTTCTGATTTTAATATTCTTTATGCGCAACCCAGACCCGCGCCCAACGCATAGCTGCGACATTTTCGTTGATCACTTTTAAGGATCACTTATTTTACCACTAACGATCTGACACGCAGGACACCCGATGCCGAACTCAGTCGCAAATCTCTTCGGACCCGTCGGTCACGAATCGGTGGCGGACACCATCGTTCACCACATCGAAGAGCTGATCGTGTCCGGCGTGCTCAAGGACGGCACCCGCCTACCGTCTGAGCGCACATTGGCGGACGAGATGAAAGTCTCCCGCCCCAAAGTGCGCGAGGCGCTCAAACGGCTGGAAGAAAACGGCCTGATCATCGTCCGCCACGGCGAAGGCAATTTCGTCGCCCCCCTTGTCGGGTCGGCGATGTCCCCCGCGCTGGTCGATCTCTACGCACGCCACGTCACCGCGTTCGAGGATTACCTCGAATTTCGCCGCGAACAGGAAAGCTTTGCCGCAATGCTGGCCGCCGAACGCGCCACCGAAGAGGATTGGGAGCTTCTCAAGGGCATCATCCACGAGCTTGAAGAGGCCCATACCAAAGGCGATGCCGAAACCTCACGCGATGCGGACGTCCGGTTTCATGCCGCCATCGTCGACGCCAGTCACAATTCGCTCATGGTCCACACCATGGCCGCGATCTACCAGCTCATGGCGCGCAACGTGTTCTACAATCGGGATTTTCTGCGCGCCATCGACGGCACGGGGGAAATGCTGCTGGACCAGCACAAGCGCATCGCCGATGCGATCATTCGTGGCAAACCGGAAGAAGCGGCCGATGCAGCCGCCGATCACATTGATTTCGTTGCGCGCAGTTTCCGGGTCGGACGGGCGCAGGACCGGCGCGAAACGGTCTCGCGCCGCCGCAAAGCCCTACTGAACATGCGCGCCTAAGCCGCGCGGGCCACGTCAAAAGCCAAAGGGACCCGCGATACACCACCGTGAGACAGCGTCACCAACGCGTCCGGCTCAATCGCAGCCCACGTCAGCGTTTTGGAGTCCAATGGCTCTGACGCCAGAACCCAGCCACCCTCGCGTGTTTCCGCCGCATAAAGGCTGGGCGCCCGCGCATCACTGGAATGACGGAACGCATAGATCGCGTCACCATCCGACATCACGCAGGTCAGCCGCACCGCCTCGTCGCAACCCTGCCCATAGCAACTGTGCTCCTGCAACAGCGCCACAACGGACTGCACGGCCTCTGCCGGATTGTCCTCAAGCCCATGCGCCAGAAGCAACAGGAAGATCAATTCAGAGTCCGTTGTCCCCCTACGCGCGAGATACAGGTCATCCGGCAACAATGCTTCCAGTGCGCGACGAATACGGTCGATATCCGGCACTTGCCCATTGTGCATGAACGACCAGCGCCGATGCGCAAAGGGATGGCAGTTCAACCGCGTGGTTTCACCTGTGGTGGACGCCCTGACATGCGCCAGAAACAGTGGAGATCGGATCATCTTGCACAGGCTCAATAGGTTGCCGTCAGACCACGCAGGCAGAACATCGCGATACAAACCCGGCCCTGCGCCTTCGGCGTACCACGCGAACCCAAACCCGTCGCCCTGCACAGCAAGCTTGGCCTCATTTGCGTGCTGACTCTGCTCCAACAAAGAATGCGCCGGATCGACAACAACATGCGCAATCGGAACGGCCGGTCCCAGATAGGCGGCAAGGCGACACATGTTCAGTGCTCGGCGTTGGTATGCCGCGCTTCAATCCGCGCGTGCATCTTACGGATCATTCGGCTTGCCGTGGTCTCGAACAGCG
Organism: Marivita cryptomonadis; assembly: GCF_002115725.1. Taxonomy (GTDB): domain Bacteria; phylum Pseudomonadota; class Alphaproteobacteria; order Rhodobacterales; family Rhodobacteraceae; genus Marivita; species Marivita cryptomonadis. Next base: position 148,244 of record NZ_JFKD01000010.1, on the reverse strand, counting down.
GCGGAATGATCGCATGGATCAGCGCCGCCATAGACGCCAGAAACAACCGCCCGGCAAAACCAAACGCAAAGCCCGCATGTTGCAGGTAGGTTTCATTCACACTCGCCGGATGGTCGACAAACCCGCGAAGAAAACCGGGCCGCGCTGCTGTATCGGTGTCTTGAACTGCCATGGGGTGCTCCTTGGTTCGATGCTTGCCAACATCATGGCAGATCAGCAAAGAGCGGTTTTCCCAAAAACCATGGCGTGTCGCATAGATGCTGGGACATTTTCGCAACTTATGATTCAATGATGGGAAAAAATCTCACCCACCCACATGATCACAGATCAAACGTCGCAAACACCGGCGCATGATCGCTGGGCTGCTGCCACCCGCGCGCATCCCGCAAGACCCGACTGGAATGCGCCGCGTTCGAAATATCCGGCGTCGCCCACACATGGTCCAGCCGCCGCCCCTTATCTGCTGCATCCCAATCCTTGGCGCGATAACTCCACCACGAATAGAGCAACCCGTCGGGGATATCCTGCCGGGTCACATCGACCCAGCCACCCGCATCCTGCGTTTCACCGAAATGCTCGACTTCAATCGGCGTATGACTCACCACCTTGAGCAATTGCTTGTGCGACCAGACATCATCCTCGCGCGGTGCGATGTTCAGGTCACCGACAAGGATCGCCTTCTCAGGACGCTCCGAATGGAACCAGTCCCGCATCTCCGTCAGGTAATCCAACTTCTGCCCAAACTTTTCGTTCACCTCGCGGTCCGGCACATCTCCACCCGCAGGCACGTAGAAATTGTGAATGGTCACACCATTCTCCAGCCGTCCCGCAACATGTCGCGCATGCCCTAAACTGGCGAAATCCTTGTCGCCCAGATCTTCGATCGGCAGCTTCGACAGGATGGCAACGCCGTTATAGCCCTTCTGCCCCCGTGCAACCATGTGCCCATAGCCCAGCGCCTGAAACTGCTCCATCGGGATTTTCTCGACCGGGCTTTTGCACTCCTGAAGGCACAACACATCTGGCGCCTCCTCGGACATCAGCTTGGCCACCAGCCCTTCGCGCAGACGAACCGAATTGATGTTCCAGGTGGCAAGGGTAAAGGGCATGGCATCGCTCCGTCAGGGGATCAGGTCGCCAGACACTGCCTCCACCAGCCACAGGTCGCAACCCGGAAACCGGCATAAAAAAACGCCCCGGCTATGGCGTCCGAGGCGTGAAGGTGGTCTGCGAACAGACGAGGGAGGATGTCTTACCAGTCCTTCGGGCCTTTGTCAGCAAACTGGTGAACCAGAAAGTCGATGAAAGCGCGTACCTTGGGCTGCGTGAACCGGCCCGGAGGGTAGACGGCGTAGATGCCTTGCGTGTCGATCGGTAGATCGGGGATCGCATCTTCGACCAGACCCTGCGCCATAGCATCGGCGTAGAGAAAAGATGGCAGATACGCGATGCCCAGCCCTGCCACACAGGCATTGAGCAACGACTGACCATCGTTCACCGAAAGCCAACCAGCCGTGCGGATTTGGCGTTTTTCACCCGAAGGTGCCGTCACTTTCCACACGTTGCCGCTCGACTGGTTCGAATAATGCAAAAGCTTGTGTTCGTTCAGATCGTCGATCCGACGCGGACGGCCATATTTCTCGAAATACCCCGGCGCTGCGATCATGCGCTTGGTGGTCTCGGTCAGCTTGCGCGCCCGCAGCGTGCTGTCTTCCAGCTCACCGATGCGCACTGCCATATCGAACCCTTCAGAAATCAGTTCGACGTAGCGGTTGTTCAGCACCATGTTCACCGTGATATCCGGGAAATCCGACAGGAATTCGCCCAGCACAGGCGACAGGTGGTTCACCCCGAAATCGGTCGCTACACTGATCCGCAACAAACCGGACGGCGCAGATTGCATCGACGTGACCAGCGCATCAGCCTCGCCCGCATCGTTCAGCACCCGACGGGCGCGATCGTAATAGGCAAGGCCGATCTCGGTCGGGCTCACACGCCGCGTTGTCCGGTTCAAAAGCCGCGCACCAAGTCGCGCTTCCAAAGAGGACACATGCTTCGAGACAGCGGATTTTGAAATCCCCATCTTCTTGGCCGCGTCAGTGAAGCCACCCTGATCCACAACTGTGGCAAAGGCCTCCATTTCGGTAAGACGGTCCATACGTATTCCTCGTGTTTCGTTGAGGAAGGTATGACGGTCAAATCAGGCGCGACTTGGGCGCACTGCAGACAATATCTGGGTTTTGTTGGGCAATGTCGTGCAGACGGAAACGGCAAATTAACCCTCATATGGCGTAACCGTGATTGTGCGAATTGCATATCCCGGCCTATCTTTGACCTAGGGGAAGGCACACTTCCTCATCAGGGAGGAGTATTCATGTATCGTTTTATTTTCGGGGCTACGATTGCCCTTGCGTCTGCCACCTTTGCCCAAGCCAACGAAACGCCCGCGCCCGCCGACGCGGCGGTCTATGTCGTGAATCTCGAAAACGGCACGACCGTACAGTCCCCGGTCACCGTGATCTTCGGACTTGCCGGAATGGGCGTCGCCCCTGCTGGCGTCGAAAAAGAATCCACCGGCCATCACCACATCCTGCTCAACCGCGCGCCGTTCGGCGAAGGCGCCGACGATGCGGAACTGATCGCGAACGGCATTCCATCCGACGAAAACCACCTGCATTTCGGTGGTGGCCAGACACAGGCCAGTCTTGATCTACCAGCCGGGACGCACACAATTCAGTTGGTGCTGGGCGACCATTTCCACGTCCCCCACAATCCTGCTGTGGTCAGCGAAGTGATTACGATCACCGTCACCGAATGACAAAAAGCCGGGCACAAAGCCCGGCTTTCCATTCCGTCCTGAGGTCGCGGCTTACGCAGCCTTGCGCTGGTGCTTGCCCTCTTCGATCTCTTCCACGATCTTGGACACAAACGCCTTGAGGTCGTCAGGCTGGCGGCTTGTGATGATCGCCTGATCCACAACCACAGCTTCATCTTTCCAGTTTGCACCAGCGTTAATCACGTCGGTTTTGATGGAATGGTACGAGGTGGCATCGCGCCCCTTCAGGATACCCGCTTCGATCAGCACCCACGGTGCGTGACAGACCGCGGCAATTGTCTTGCCCTGATCATGGAACGCGCGGACCAGTTCCAGCACGTCGTCATTCACGCGCAGAATGTCCGGGTTGATCTGACCGCCGGGAATGACCAGCGCATCGTAATCGTCGGCAGACACGTCCGCGATCCTGGCATCGGCCTCGGCCTCACGACCCCAGTCGCTGCCTTCCCAACCCTTGATGGCATTGCCATCAGGCGTCGCGACATGAAGCGTCGCTCCCTTGGCGCGCAACTGATCGCGCGGGAATTCCAGTTCGGATTGTTCAAAACCGTGGGTGGAAATGAGTAGGATTTTTGCGTCACTGATTGCAGGCATTTTTGGCCTCCTGATGTATTGAATGTCCAAGCGGGGCCTCGTGCCCCGCCGTCTGACTCATCAACGCATCAGGCAACCAACCTGTTCCTTACAGTGACGCCGCCAAACGCGTGCCCTGATCAATCGCCCGCTTGGCATCCAGTTCCGCTGCCACATCGGCCCCGCCGATCACGTGGCACGCGATGCCCTTGGCCTCCAATGCATCCGCCAGCGACCGCTCCGACACCTGCCCGGCACACAGAACAACCGTATCGCAGGCAATCACTTCAGGCCGCTCTCGCGCTTCGCCGAAAGACACATGTAACCCTTCGGCGTCGATACGCTCGTAATTCACACCGGCCTTCATCTGCACATCTTTCATCATCAGGCTCATGCGGTGAATCCAGCCCGTAGTCTTACCTAGCCGCTTGCCCGGCTTTTCCGCCTTGCGCTGCAGCAGCGTCACCTTGCGTGCAGGCGGGCTGGGTTGCGCACCTTCAGCGGCCAAACCAGACCTCTGGTCAGCAGGATCAGTGACACCCCACTCCTTCATCCACTCGGGCAGATTCTCGGTCGGGCTTTCGCCCTCATGCACAAGGTATTCCGACACATCAAATCCGATGCCGCCCGCACCCACGACCGCCACACGATCCCCAACCGCAGCCTTGCCGCGCAGGACATCCACATAACCAACCACATTGGGACCATCCTGACCGGGGATCTGCGGATCACGGGGCAGCACGCCAGTTGCGATGATTACATCGTCAAAGCCCGCCAGATCATCGGCACCTACCGCCTTACCAAGAGAGACAGTAACCCCGGTCTCTTCCAACATGGTACGGAACCAATCGACCAGCCCCCAGAACTCTTCCTTGCCCGGCACCTGCTTGGCCATGTTCAACTGACCACCGATCTCATCGGCCTTGTCGAACAGGGTCACCTGATGCCCGCGCTCTCCCGCAGTGATCGCTGCAGACAAGCCCGCAGGCCCCGCGCCCACCACCGCAACGCGCTTTGCGTTTACAGTTGGTTCAACTTTCAGCTCGGTCTCGAAACAGGCCTTGGGGTTCACAAGGCACGACGAGATCTTCATCTGGAATGTGTGGTCCAGACAGGCTTGGTTACACGCAATACAAGGCGCGATCTGCGCCCCCTTGCCCGCTGCCGCTTTCGCCACGAAATCCGGATCGGCCAGGAACGGCCGCGCCATGCTCACCATATCGGCGCATCCGGTCGCCAGCACCTCTTCCGCAACCTCGGGCGTGTTGATCCGGTTTGATGTGATCACCGGAATACCCACCTTGCCCATCAGCTTTTTCGTCACCCAGGCAAAGGCCGCACGCGGCACGCTTGTGGCAATCGTCGGAATCCGCGCTTCGTGCCAGCCAATGCCGGTGTTGATGATCGTGGCGCCCGCCGCCTCAATCGCCTGCGCAAGCTGCACGACCTCCTCATGGGTCGATCCGTTCGGCACCAGATCGATCATGCTCAACCGGTAGATCACGATGAACTCTGGCCCCACCGCCTCTCGCACCCGGCGCACCACCTCGACCGGCAGGCGCATGCGGTTCTCGTACGGTCCACCCCACCTGTCCGTACGCTTGTTGGTGTGGGTCACAAGGAACTGGTTGATGAAATAGCCTTCCGACCCCATCACCTCGACCCCGTCATACCCGGCTTCCTGCGCACGTTTCGCAGCGGTCACGATGTCGCTGATCTGCTTCTCGATCCCGTCCTCATCCAATTCAATCGGCGGAAACGGAGAGATCGGGGATTTCACCGCAGACGGTGCCACACATTCCTTGCCATAGGCGTACCGCCCCGCATGCAGGATCTGCATCGCAATCTTGCCATCCGCCTCATGCACCCGGTCCGTCACGATCCGGTGGTTCGCGATGTCCTGATCGGTGAACAACCCAGACGCACCCGGAAACACCCCGCCTTCGCGGTTCGGTGCCATCCCGCCCGTCACCATGAGGCCAACTCCGCCCCGCGCACGGGTCGCGTAGAACTCGGCCACGCGGTTCCAGTCGCCGGTCTCTTCCAGGTTGGTGTGCATCGACCCCATCAGCACGCGGTTTTTCAGCGTTGTGAACCCAAGGTCAAGCGGGGCCAGCATATGCGGGTATGTGGACATGGCAGTACTCCTCCGTTGGCATCACCTGACACGCCCCAAGTTGACGTGTCACGCCCCAACGTCACGTCACGGCCTGTCGTATTCCGCCGCGTGACGCCCGGCCCAAAGCCCGGTGGCGAAACAGGCGGTCAGCAGATAGCCGCCCGTGGGCGCATCCCAGTCAAGCATCTCGCCCGCGCAAAACGTGCCGGGTCGGTCCTTGAGCATCAGCGTGTCGTCAAGCGCGTCAAAGGACACACCGCCGGCAGTCGAGATCGCTTCATCCATCGGGCGCAAGCCCGCGTGTCGGATCGGAACCGCCTTGATCATCTGCGCCAGTGCGATTGGGTCATGCGGCAAAGGATGCACGAACTCCCGCAAAATGGCCTGCGCCGCAGGGGACAGCTTCAACACACGGCGAAGGTGGTTCGACAGGCTGGCCTTGCCTTTGGGTTTCGCCAAACGCTCGACCACCGCTTGAAGGCTGAGGTCGGGCATCAGGTCCAAGGTCAGATCAGCCCCTTCGCGCAAGGATGGTGCTAGCGGATAGACGCCGCCCCCTTCCAAGCCGCGTTTCGAGATCACCACCTCACCACGCGACACCTGATCGCCTGCGTGTAAGGCAATGCCTTTCAGCGGAGCGCCAAAATGGCGGACCATGTGATCGGACCACTCTACCAACTGCCCGACATTCGACGGCTGAAATGGAGCGACCTCGATCCCGTTCGCTGCGAAACGTTCTGCCCAGTGTCCGTCAGACCCCAGCCTCGCCCAGCTTGCCCCGCCAAGCGCAAACACAGTGACCCGCGGTGTTAGGACGCGTGCGCCTTCGGGCGTTTCAAAATGGTGGATGTTCCGTTCCCAATCGACCCAGCGCCAGCGGGTGTGCCGTTCAAGCCCCAATGCATCTAGCCGCGCCAGCCAAGCCCGCAGCAAGGGTGACGCTTTCATCGCATGGGGAAACAGCCGTCCGGTCGATCCGGTGAAGGTGGTTTGGCCTAGACCCTCGGCCCAGCCTTTGACCTCAGACGGTCCGAACGCCTTGAGACAGGCACGCATGGTCGGATGCAGACCAGTGCCGTAGGTCGCAAGGAACGGACCGAAGGCCTGCATCTTGGTAAGGTTCAACCCCGACTTCCCCGCCATCAGGAACTTGCGTCCGATGGACGGCTTCGCCTCGACCAAGGTTACCGTCCGCCCCGCCGTCAACAGCGCCTCTGCCGCCATCAGGCCCGCAGGCCCGCCTCCGATGACCAGCGCGTCCGTCACTCTGCCGAAGGTGCGTTGCGCAGTTCGACAACACGGTGCGGATAGGGGATTTCGATGTTGTGCTCTTTGAGCGCGTTCCAGATCAGAAACAGCACGTCCGAGGCATATTTGTTTTTGCCATCATCAATACCGTTCACCCAGAACTCTACGCCAAAGTCGATGCCACTGTCACCGAACCCGCGCAGTTCAACGTCGGGCGGTTCGGGGGATTGCAGCACACCGGGATGCCTTGAAACGGCTTCTACGATGATATCCGGTACCAGATTGATGTCGGTGTCATAACTGACCGAAAACGCCACCTCGAGCCGATTGGCGCTGCCCTGATCGGAATAGTTGATGATCCGCGTGGTGATGAAATCCTCGTTTGGCACCACGATCCAACGCCCGTCAAAGGTTTCGAGGATCATCGCGCGGGCGGTTGTCTTGACGATGGTGCCCGCCTGCCCATTGTCGAGTTCAACATAGTCGCCGACCGTCGCCTGCCCTTCGAGCAGCAGGATGACACCAGAGATATAGTTCGACGCGATCTTCTGCAGACCAAAGCCGAGACCCACACCGATCGCACCGCCCAGCACGGCAAGAGAGGTGAGCGGCACACCCATGATGTTCATCAGCAGAATAAAGGCGAGGCCGAAGATCAGAAGCTCTGCCGCCTTGGCGGCAAGCTGGCGGGTGGCCGGGCGCATCTCTTCCTGTTTGTTGATATAGGCGGCGGATTGATCATTCGACCAGCGCCCCAACCAGAACAAGAGCGACCCCGCGATCACACCGCGCAATAGGGCCATGACCGAGAACGAGATGTTTCCCAGCGAAACGGTGGTGGTGTTCAATTGATCGGTCAACAGATCGAGCAGTCCCACCGCATAGAGCGCGACAACGGGCAGCAGCACATAGCGGCCCAGAAGTTTCAGGAACGGGTCGGTGATGATGTCCCGAACAAGGACACGGGCGGCAAGGAACAGGAAGAGCCCCTTGCCAAATGCGATCACCGTGCCTGTCCCGAATACACTGCGGGTCACCTGTTCGCCAATCGCCGCGAACATATAGGCCAGAACCGGCAGCAAGAGCGGAAGCGTCAGCAGCACGCTGCGTCGCATCCGGGCAAACATTGAAACGCTATCGTCGGGTGGCGTCAGCACGCGGGTCAGCACCGGGCGGATGCGACGGGTCAGGACAACCGCTGCGACATAGGACAGGATCAAAAGCGCGAATTGAGACCATGCTGCCGGGGACAAGAGCCAGACCAAGGCAATCTCATATCCCTGGATCGCAAAGCCGACCGCAGTCTGGACGATGGGCGGTTGCGCCGACAGGTCCCAATCCATGACGATTCCCTTGAAATTTCACCCCAATGTTTCAGCTAGATGCCTTGACCCACGCTATAGCACAAGCCTCGTGGGCCGGAGACATGCCGCTTTGACCGAGACTGACCCGATCTGCCCTCTGTGTTTGCGGCCCATTCCGCCGGGCGTGAAGCAAAGCCAGCATCACCTGATCCCCAAGTTGAAGGGCGGCAAGGGTGGGCCAACGATCTTGGTGCATCACATTTGCCATCAGGAGATCCACGCGACACTGACTGAGGCCGAGTTGGCACGGGATTTCAACACCCCCGAAGCGTTGAGGGCACATCCGCAGCTTGCCGGGTTCTTCCAGTGGGTGTCGAAACGGCCACCCGAGTTTCAAGCACGTGGGCGCAGCAGCCTGCGCAAGCAAAGGTCGCGCAAGAGCAAGAAATAGGTCAGCCTGTGCACCCCATTGTTTCGCGTGCGAAACATTGGGACCGGATCGGACCCTTTAACGATTTGTTAACAAGTTTACCTATCTGTGCGATTGTGCGCACAATTTACGCGAATTGGTATAATTGTGCAAATTTGCTTTCCGCCTATCTTGTTGCAAGCAAACAGATTGGAGCATCCCGATGAGTTGGAACCCCGCCCTTGATCCGCATTGCCCCACTGGCAATCAGGTGGACGCCATCGATACCCTGATTATTCCCCGCGCCCGCGATCTGGGCGGGTTCGAAGTGCGTCGCGCTCTGCCTGCCCCGCGCCGTCAGATGGTTGGGCCTTTCATCTTCTTCGACCAGATGGGACCAGCAGAATTCCTGCCGACCAAGGGGCTCGACGTGCGGCCACACCCGCATATCGGGTTGGCCACGATTTCGTACCTCTACCGGGGTCGGATGCACCATCGCGACAGTCTCGGCACTGATGCGTGGATCGAACCGGGTGCGGTGAACTGGATGGTGGCGGGACATGGAATCACCCATTCCGAACGCACGGATGACGCCACGCAGACCGACCCGATGCCGTTCTTCGGGATTCAGACATGGGTCGCCTTGCCCAAGGATCACGAGGATCGCGCGCCCGATTTCGAACACGCACCCGTAGAGGCGCTGCCGTTCCTTGAAGGTGAAGGCAAATCCGTGCGGCTGATCCTTGGCGATGCCTGGGGCGAACGTGCTCCGGTCAAGACAGCGTCCGAGATGTTCTATGCCGATGCAATGCTTGAAGCGGGCGCGGCGATTCCGCTGCCCGACAATCACGAGGATCGCGGCGTTTATGTTGTCGAAGGATCGGTGACTATTGCAGGAGAGACCTATGAGGCGGGACGCATGATGGTGTTCCGACCGGGTGACCGGTTGTCGATGCAGGCCGGGCCAACGGGCGCGCGGATGATGCTGCTGGGCGGTGAAACGCTCGAAGGGCCTCGGCACATCTGGTGGAACTTCGTGGCATCGTCCAAGGAGCGCATCGAAGAGGCCAAAGAGGCGTGGCGCGCTGGAGATTGGGCGGCTGGCCGGTTCCAGCTGCCGCAGGGGGATGATGCAGAGTTCATCCCTTTGCCGGATCGGTGAGGTTTACTGGATGTCGGCGGGACACAGGCTGTAAAGCCCCGCCGCGCCATCGGTCATGGTGCACATGATGCCGCCCCAGTGAAAGCCGCGCAGGCCTTCGGAATATTCGATCTCGAACCATTCGTACCCATCGGAAATGATCCCGGTGGCGGCGACGATCAAGATTGCCTCCCCGAAAGACAAGCTGTCGGAGCGGGCGAAATCAATCCCCGGTCCTGTGCGGACGTTGCCGCCCAAAGACGCGGCCAAGATTTGGGAGGAGGCTTCAGGAAGCTCATACCCCGCTTGCAGTACGCAGAGTTTCGGGTCCTTATCATTAACGAATAGCATCACCTCGGTCCCTTTGCCGCGCACGAGGAAATGCCCGGCGGGCAACACGATGTCGTAACCAAAGCCCGACCCAACCGGGACGGGCGCCATCTTGAGCGCTTCGCTTTCGAGCATGAGCGTTGCACTGCCATCCGAGCCTGTGGGAATGACGACCTGAATATAAGGGGATGTGGCGCTGCCTTCGTCGCAGACAAAAACCGTGCCGGGCGGAATATCGCCGTCGGCCAAGAGCGGACTGGCCACGAGGGCCGCACCCATCACCAGAGACATGACGCGGTTCAATGGCATGGCGTCGCTCCTGTGCCGGGCTGGCTGGTCAGCTTGCGCTGATCCGCTCCACGTAGACGCGCATTTCTTCGGCCTCGTGGCGGGCGTCGCGCAGGCCTTCCATCGCGGCGGCCAGCTCGGCCTCGGTCTGGGCAAGCTGGTTCGTGAGTTCTGCCTCGCGCTGCTGGAGATAGGTGATCGCCTGATCGCGGGTTTCTTCGGCTTCGTGGAGTTCCTGACTCATCCGTTCAAGCTGATCCATATCGGCCTGACTGACGCGGGTGAAGCGATGCACAAGCCAATTGGCGAACCATCCGAGGCAGAACGCCACGAAGAGAATGATCGCGGTGGTGATCACAAACTCAGTTCTGTCCATCGCTGGTGTCCTCTGCGCCGTCAGTTTGTGATGTTTCGTCTGTTGGCGCGGAATCTGCAATACTTTCGAGCGTTGTTTCTGTTTCTTCCACGGGTTCGGGACGACGTAGTTTGAATTCGATCCGGCGGTTGGCCTCGCGGCCTTCTTCGGTGTCGTTTGTGGCGATGGGCTGTTCTTCGCCGTAGCCGCGCACTTCGTAGCTGGCAGTCAACACGCGACGCTGGCGCAGCGCATCGACCACGGCTTGTGAACGATCTTGGCTGAGTTGCTGGTTCATCACTTCACGCCCTTGGCTGTCTGTGTGGCCCGCAATCACCAGCGGGATGTCACCGCAGATTTGCAACAGCTCGGCGATTTCGTCCATAATGTCCTGCGTCGCAAGATCGAGCGTCGCAGATCCCGGTTCGAACGTGATCTTGCGGTCGCCGATGATCTCGACGATCTGGGCTTCACATTCTTCTGGGGTCGGAATGCCGAGAAGGGGATCAAGCTTTTCCTGATAGGTGATTTCGATCTCGAAATGTTCGCTCTCACCAAGCTTGTCGGCCAAGAGACCCGCGATTTCCGAACTGGCGTTCTGGTTGCCCGTGTTGCCGCTGATCGACAGCGCGTCCGGTGTTACCATGACCGCACCATTCGACAGACGCGACAACGCCTCGAGCCCTGCGAGCACACGGCTGGACCAATTGGCAGGCAGCGTTTCGTCAACACGCGCAGTGGTGCGCACGGTCGATGATCCAAATGCGGCGCGGGCAAAGCTGTCAGCGGTTGTGCGGGCGATTTCACTGTTGATGCGCCCGCGCAACTGCACGTCGCCTTCGGGGCTGCGGGTTGCGGTGAATTCGGGAATGCCTTCGGGCGCTGCCTCGGGCGGTGTGGGCAGGGTGGCGTTGACCACAAACACATCCGGCAGGTCGGCCTCGAGTGCGCCCACGACCCGGTCGAACAACGATTGGTCGGCCCCTTCAAGTGCAAAAAGCGTCACATCGGCATCCGCGAAGGTAATGCTGCCACCGCCAAGTGCATCAATCGCGCGGATGCCCAGAGCAGACGCCAATCCCCATTCTTTGGTCGGAGTACCAAGACCGAGACGACAATCAAGCTTGCCCTCCAGCCCAGCGTCGGCTGCCGCCTTGAGGATTTGGGACCGGTCATCTTCGGTTGGTGCGGCGCATGCATCGAAGCGCACACCCTCGGCATCCTTGATAAACCGCAGCGTAAACGGCGAAATCACCGGGCGTGGTGCGGTGATGTCCAGCGCAAGGCGCAGATCGTCCCCGGCGCGGCGGGCCAGATCGGCTTCGACCCGGCGGCGGGTGTCTTCGTTCTCGACCGCACCTTTGATCGTCACGCGACCTGCCTCGATCGAGATCTTGGACCGGTCGAGCACGCGGAGTACGGACACGGCATATTCAAGCGCGTCGTCCAAACCGTCGGGCACCGGATAGTCCGCAACTTCGAGCAAGTCAGACAACGGCGCGTCGGGCACGGCTCGGGTGATATCTTCCACCAATTGATCACGGTCCACGCTGGCGGGCAACAGACCGATCATCGACACTCCGCTGTCGTTGCGCAGCAGTTCGACCGAGAAGCGCGGCGGGGCAATGCCGTCGCGATCTATTATGTCGATCTGGTCGATGACCCTTGCAGAATCGACCACCCGACCGGCCGCGCTGAGGGCCTGAAAGCGGGCGGCTTCGGTGGGGGCGGTCCCAATGAGAAACACCAACAGCCCGTCGGTGTCCACGTCCGCCCAAGTCAGTGCGTCTCGGTCGAGTTCCGTGCGCACAGCCCGTTCCGAGCTTTCCTCGACAGCACCTGCTGCCACCCACGCGGCACCAATGCTGAAGACCGCTGCAAATGCGAAGGCACAGAAGAGAATGAAGACAGAAGACAGGCGCATCCACGTTCCGCGTCAGTTGAGGTTGGCAAAGCGATACGCTGCACCGCCCCGGATGGCAATCACGCGAAAAGAGCAGCGGCGAAAAACAGCACAGGGATCAGCCCCGCATCCCGGTTCGACCGGAAGAGTTGCAGCAGGCGATCCATGTCGTCCAGTTTCAGGCGTCGCATCTGCCACATCATGTGCCAGCCCATCGCCCAAGGTCCGCCGAGGGCGATGACAAGGGCGAGAATTTCGCCGCGGGGGGCCGCGAGGATGATGGCAAACCCCATCAGAGCAACGGTCAGAACGAGAAACCATGCAAGGTATTTCGGTGTCTTTTCACCAAAGAGCCGCGCGGTGGATTTCACGCCGATCAGCGTATCGTCCTCGGTGTCTTGGTGTGCGTAGATCGTGTCATAAAACAGCGTCCACGCCATGCCTGCGACGTAGAGAAACACGGCTGGCCATTGCAGCTGCCCGGTATGCGCTGTCCAAGCCAGCAGCGCGCCCCAGTTGAAGGCAATGCCCAGAAACACCTGCGGCCACCATGTAAAGCGTTTGGCGAAAGGGTAAATCGCAACCGGCACCAGCGCGATGATCCCAAGCAGAATCGCCTGCACAGGAAAGGTGATAAGGATGCAAAAGGCGATCAGCGATTGGATCATCGCCCAGGCCAGCGCCTGTTTTACAGTCACCTGACCCGAAGGAATTGGTCGCGACGCGGTGCGGGCGACAGAGCCATCAAAATCGCGGTCGGTGATATCGTTCCACGTACAGCCTGCTCCGCGCATGAGAAATGCACCTATGCCACATCCAAGAATGATCCACGCATCAAAGAGCCGGGCTTCGCCCGTATGAAACATCGCCAAGAGAGTGCCCCAGACGCAGGGCAAGTACAGCAGCCATGTGCCGATGGGCCGATCTGCCCGGCTAAGTCGGAGATAAGGGCGCGTCCACGCAGGGGCCAGTGTGTCGACCCAATTGCCCGTAACGGCGTCTGCAACCTGACCGCTCTGGTCTGGTGAAATCTGCGGACCGGGCATATGTGTTGCTCCATGACTGAAAAACTGCGTGCGAAAGTCAGGCTTTTTGTAGAGCAGCCGCTTGGGGCGGTACAACCGGTTCCTCTGACGCGGGAACAGGCACATTACCTTTTTGGTGTGATGCGGATGGCAGTGGGTGATGCAGTTGCGCTGTTCAATGGCCGCGATGGCGAATGGCAAGCCGACGTTGCCGAGGCGGGCAAACGCGGCGGCATCTTGGTCTGTCGTGAGCAGTCGCAACCGCAGGTGATGCCGCCGGACGTTTGGTTGCTTTTTGCGCCGATCAAGAAGGCACGCACCGATTTCATCGTCGAAAAGGCGGTGGAGATGGGCGTTCGGCGCATTGTGCCAGTACAAACAGCGCATACCAATTCCGAACGCATCCGGCAGGACCGGTTGCAGGCGCATGCGGTCGAGGCCGCCGAGCAATGCGGCGGAGTGTTCGTGCCTGAGGTGGCGGAACTGACCAAACTCGATCGGCTTTTGAACACTTGGGACACTGCCCGGCAAATCGCTTTTTGCGACGAAGCGCTGGCGGGGGAAACCGGGCGGCTGCCCGCTGCGCCAGGGCCTTGGGCGATTTTGATCGGGCCGGAAGGTGGGTTTTCCGAAGATGAACGCAAACGCCTGCGAGGGATGGACCATGCCACGCCGATCAGCCTTGGGCCGCGGATTCTGCGGGCCGATACGGCGGCGGTGGCGGCGCTGACCCTCTGGCAAAGCACGCTGGGGGACTGGGTGTGACGAATTTTCGGTCGACCGAAAATCGCACATTCGTCGACGGATGTGCCGCACCGGGGGCCGCAAGATGAGCTTTGTCCGACCGGAAGTACGCGCGGCGATCCTGCGCTGGCGCGAGGCGCTGGTTGGGGCCGCGATCCTTTTGCTTGGGCTTTACTGGGTACTGGGCGTGATGCCGGGCTTGCTTGTCTGGATCGGCTATCTGGCGCTGTTTCTGGGGGCCGCCTTGTTCTTTGCCGGTCTGCAACGCGGGCGCGCCCGAATGGGTGGTGGTGGACCGGGCGTGGTGCAGGTGGTGGAACGGCGCATCGGGTATTTCGGGCCACTGAATGGCGGATTGGTCGATCTCGACGCGGTGACCTCGCTCAGCCTCGACCCAACCGAACACCCGCGCCACTGGGTCATCACCCATGAGGCCGGGCCAGCGCTGCACATTCCCGTGAACGCCGAAGGGGCGGATGTGCTGTTCGATGCCTTCGCCAGCCTACCCGGCCTTAGTCCGGGCCGTGTCGCATCGACCTTGAAACATGAAGGCACCGCGCCAATTGTGCTCTGGCGCAGACCCGACCTCTCGAAACGGATCCAGAGCCTGCATTGACAGCCCCGGGAAATCAGCCCAAGGCTGACCTCGATTGAAGATCAGACAGACCGGAGACGCGCCATGTCCATACCCCAATCCGGCGGCGGGCCCATTGAACATCACGACCAGTTGGCCGAATATCTCGCCTCTGGTTGCAAGCCCAAGGAAGACTGGCGCATTGGCACCGAACACGAGAAGTTCGGCTATTGCAAAGACAGTCTGAACCCCCTGCCCTTTGAGGGCGAACGGTCAATTCTGGCTGTGCTGCAGGGGCTGCGCGACGCGCATGGCTGGGACCCCGTGATGGAAGGCCAGAACCTGATTGGGCTGGTAAAGGATGGCGCGAACATTTCGCTCGAACCGGGTGGTCAGCTGGAGCTGTCGGGCGCGCCGCTTGAGACCATTCACCAGACCTGCGACGAGGTGAACGACCACCTGCGCGACGTGAAGGATATCGCCGACAAAATCGGTGTTGGCTTTATCGGGCTGGGCGCGGCGCCGATCTGGCAGCACGACGACATGCCGCTGATGCCCAAGGGGCGTTACAAGCTGATGGACAGCTACATGGAAAAAGTCGGCACCGCTGGCACGACCATGATGCGGCGGACCTGCACGGTTCAGGTGAACCTCGATTTCTCGTCCGAGGCCGACATGGTGCAGAAAATGCGCGTGGCGCTGGCATTGCAGCCGGTTGCTAATGCGCTGTTTGCCACGTCACCGTTTTTTGAGGGCAAGCTGAACGGCCACAAAAGCTGGCGCGGGCGGGTCTGGCGGCATTTGGATGATGCACGCACCGGGATGTTGCCGTTCGTGTTCGAAGACGGGTTCGGGTTTGAGGCGTGGGTGCAATACGCGCTCGATGTGCCAATGTATTTCGTCTACCGCGACGGCGTTTATCACAATGCGTTGGGGCAATCGTTCCGCGATTTTCTCAAGGGCGAACTGCCTGCAATGCCGGGTGAAATTCCGACACTTTCGGATTGGGCCGATCACCTGACAACGATCTTCCCCGAAGCGCGGGTGAAGAAATACATCGAGATGCGCGGCGCCGATGGTGGCCCGTGGCGGCGTCTGTGTGCCTTGCCGGCGTTCTGGGTCGGTTTGACGTATGACCAGTCGGCACTGGATGCGGCGTGGGATCTGGTTAAGGATTGGGATGCCGAGACTCGCGAAGGGCTGCGCGTTGCCGCGTCCATCGACGGGCTTCAGGCCGATGTGAACGGGATCAAGATGCACGATCTTGCGCGCGAAGCGTTGAAGATTTCAGAGGCCGGTCTGGTGGCGCGGGCGCGTCCCGGTGCCGGTGGGCTGGTTCCGGACGAGACCCATTTCCTGAATGCGCTGAAGGAAAGCGTCGAGACCGGCAAGACACTGGCCGATGAGTTCATCGACCATTACAATGGCGATTGGAACGGCGACATCAGCCGGATTTACCGCGACTACAGCTACTGAGGCACGGCACCTCTTCGAAGAGGTGCGCCCGGCTTTTCGAAAAGCCGGGCTCCCTTGATCAATAGCCGATCGCGCAACCGTCCTTGCGCGGATCGGAGGCGCCTTCCAGAACGCCATGTTCGTGGATCAGGATCGCCTGAGCACCACCGATGGCCACCTCGGGTGTTTCAACCTCGTGACCGATCTCGACGAGTTGCGCGCGCACAGCGTCGGAATAGCCTCGCTCCACCATCAGCTTACCGTTTTCGGCAAAACACCGGGGCGCATCCAGTGCGTCCTGCGGCGCGAGGCCGAAATCGGTCATGTTGGTAACAGCGCGGGCGTGACCGCACGACTGGTATTGACCGCCCATCACGCCAAACGGCATGGCGACACGACCCGCATCGCGGATGATGCCCGGAATGATCGTGTGCATCGGACGCTTGCCGCCGCCATATTCGTTGGCGTGTCCTTCTTGCAGGGTAAAGCCTGCACCGCGGTTCTGGAGCAGAATGCCGAATTTCTCGGACGCCAGACCTGACCCAAAACTGTGGAAGACCGAATAGATCAACGACACGACCATACGGTCCTTGTCGACCACAGTGATGTAGATCGTGTCCTTGTGGACTGCCTCGCTGATCGCGGCGGGCCCAGTCATCGCCTTCTTCGGGTCGATCAGCGTGGCAAGTTTCTGCGCCGTCTCCATCGACAACATATGGTCGAGCTTGGTCATATGCTCGGGATCGGCCACAAAGCGGTTGCGGGCATCGTACGCCAGCTTGGTCGCCTCGGCCTCAATATGGGCGCGCTCTGCTCCGAACGGGTCGAGCGAGGCGATGTCGAACTGGGACAGGATGTTGAGCAGCAGGATCGCCGTTGCGCCCTGCCCATTTGGCGCGTGCTCAAGAAGTTCGCGCCCTTGATAGGTGCCACTGATCGGCGCGCCGATGGTGGTGGCGGCATTCGCGAAATCGGCTTCGGAGTGCACACCGCCCAACGCGTTGAGAGTGGCGAGCATGTCTTCGGCAACTTCGCCTTTGTAGAAACCGTCCCGCCCCTCTTTGGCGATGCGGCGCAGCACTTCGGCGTTGCCTGGCAAGCGGAACACCTGTCCCCGCTTGGGTGTAGACCCTTCGAGAAGGTAGTGCGTCCGGGCATGCCCTTGCAGCAGATGGGCATTCTTTTCCCAATCCCACGACACCCGGTCTGCCACGGGAAGACCGTTTTCCATATAGTCGATGGCTGGCGCAAGAGAGTCGGCCAAGCCAAGGCGCCCCCAACGTTCCGACATGGTACAAAAGGCGTCGATGGCCCCCGGTATCGTGACCGCTTCGGGCCCATAAAGTGGAACGGAGGTCTCGCCCCGGCTGCGCAGGTCATCGGCCTTGGCCGCTGCTGGTGCGCGCCCCGAACCATTGATCGCGATCACGTCATCGCCACCTGCCGGAGAGATCAGGGCAAAACAGTCGCCGCCGATCCCTGTCATGGCCGGCTCTGCCTGACCGAGGATCACGGCGCCCGCGATGGCGGCATCGACCGCGTTGCCCCCTCGTTTGAGGATGTCGATGGCGGCTTGGGCGGCAAGCGGGTGCGATGTTGCACACATACCATTTGTCGCCATGACCGCAGAGCGCCCCGGCATTTGAAAATCGCGCATAGGTTCTGTCCCTCCCCTTTTGCGGCACAAAATAGGCAGACGCGGGGGCAGGTCAATCAGATGATGGTTTGGGGGGAGGAAGTACCTCGACGCCGCACACTGGGTGGGGGCTGTTAATGGCGCGACGCCGAGGTGAAGCTTTGTGCAGCTACCCTTACTGTATGACGCGCAACCGAGGCCGAAGTTCGAAGGGAATGGGGCTTTTCCTAGGCGACTCTGCGTAAGAATTGGCCAAAAGCCCCTTAAATTACTGATTATTTCCAAAGCGGGAACAATCGCACCAATTTTGACGAAACCACGTCATGCAGGTCGCGGGTCTGGCAGTGAAAACGTGAGGCTGAGTCGGTTTTTTCCAGCATCACGAGAGTGACATACGTGCGACACAAGACTGCGAATCAATAACCATCCATACCCGCCTTCGCTCAATCCGCAGGGATCAGGGAGCGTCGGCGGCGCATCCGGGTGTGGAAATGGGCGGCCCCAATCCAGCAGAACAATCTCGAGCGATGTGCCGGATACGGTCATGTGCAAGACCAAGGCACCCAGAGATTGTCCTGCATATGCGTGTTCGACGATATTGTTGACCGCTTCCGCAATGACAATCTGCACGTCGTCTTGCAGCTGGGCAGCCTGCGTGGCCGACAAGGCCTGTGCCACCCGTCGCAAAAGACAAGGCGTCACCACATCTAACGCCGGAAGGCATTGGACAAGGACAGTCCTTTGTTCAGACCGGGTCCGCTGCAACGGCCTGATCCGCATCCCCGTGGATCGTAAAGATCGTATCCATCCGCGTCAGTCGAAACACCTTATCGACGATCGGTTGCAATGCGGCCAGTTCCAGTGTCTGGCCGGGGCGCAATTGTTTCATCGACGCGACTACGGCACCCAGACCGCTGGAATCGATGAAGTCCACTTGGCGCAGGTCGAGAATAAAGCGCCCTTGATCGCGGCCCGTAAGCTTGCGCATGTCTTCCTTGAATTGAAGCGCGGTGGGCGCGTCGATGCGGGTAGCGTGCACCCGGATCAGCGTGGCGACAGGGTGCTGTTCAACAGTCAGTTCCATAAGACCTCGGTCATTGCTGTGCCGCAGACCCTAGACGCCAATCCTTACCATCCGGTATGCAAGGCCAAACATTCGGGGATTGGAGGATATGCCATGGCAGAGGTTGTGATCACAGGTGCCGCACGCACCGCGATGGGCGGGTTTCAGGGCGCGTTTTCGGACGTGTCGGCCACAGGCCTTGGTGGCACAGCGATCCGCGCGGCACTGGATCAGGCCGGAGCGCCCGCCGTGGATGAAGTGCTGATGGGATGCGTTCTGCCTGCCGGTCAAGGCCAAGCACCC
This sequence comes from Marivita cryptomonadis, assembly GCF_002115725.1. Taxonomy (GTDB): domain Bacteria; phylum Pseudomonadota; class Alphaproteobacteria; order Rhodobacterales; family Rhodobacteraceae; genus Marivita; species Marivita cryptomonadis. The sequence goes on along the minus strand of NZ_JFKD01000010.1, from coordinate 128,938 downwards.
GCGCGACAAGCAGGCTTCGCGGCCGGTCTGGGCGAAGAGGTGCCCGCGACCACGCTCAACAAGATGTGTGGATCGGGCATGAAGGCGGCGATGATGGCGTTTGATGCCATTGCGCTGGGCCGAGCCACCACCATCGTGGCCGGAGGCATGGAATCGATGACCAACGCGCCGTACCTGCTGCCCAAGATGCGCAATGGGGCGCGGATCGGGCATGGGCAGGTGATCGACCACATGTTCCTCGACGGTCTGGAAGACGCCTATGATAAGGGCCGCCTCATGGGCACCTTTGCCGAAGACTGCGCGGAGGCGTTCCAGTTCACCCGCGAGGCGCAGGACGAATACGCGCTTCGATCACTGTCCAACGCGCTTGAGGCGCAATCGTCTGGTGCGTTCGAACACGAGATCACACCGGTCAAGATCGCGACCCGCAAGGGTGACGTGACCGTATCCGAAGATGAACAACCCGGCAATGCGCGCCCCGACAAGATCCCGACGCTCAAGCCCGCTTTCCGTAAAGACGGCACCGTGACCCCCGCCAACAGTTCGTCCATTTCGGATGGAGCCGCGGCGCTAATCCTGACCACGGCAGAGGCCGCAGGCGACAGGGCCCGCGCCCGGATCGTGGGTCATGCAAGCCATGCGCAAGCGCCCGGCCTTTTCACCACGGCCCCGGTTCCCGCCGCGCAGAAGCTGCTCGCGCAGATCAGCTGGAGCAAGGACGATGTGGACCTTTGGGAGGTTAACGAAGCCTTCGCCGTGGTTCCGATGGCCTTCATGCATGAAATGGGTCTCAGCCGGGACATCGTGAACGTGAACGGCGGCGCCTGCGCCTTGGGGCATCCCATCGGCGCGTCCGGCGCGCGCATCATCGTTACGCTGCTGAACGCATTGGAAAAGCGCGGGTTGAAGCGTGGTATCGCTGCAATCTGCATTGGTGGCGGCGAAGGCACAGCGATCGCGATTGAACGGCTCTGATCTTCTCTGTTTCACAAATATCTCGGGGGTGAGGCCGCAGGCCAAGGGGGCAGCGCCCCCTCTCTCGCTTTACCAAAGGCAAAGACATGACAGTTGATTACTCCACCCTTGCCAAGACCATCACAGCGCTGACCAATGGTGAAACCGATACGGTCAGCCTGATGGCCACTGTAGCATGTGAGGTGCACCAATCTGATGATCGGTTCGATTGGACTGGCTTTTATCGTGTCACCGGGCCTGAGATGCTCAAAATTGGGCCGTATCAGGGCGGTCATGGTTGCCTGACCATCCCATTCTCTCGCGGAGTATGTGGGGCTGCGGCACGAACCGGAGAGGCTCAGTTGGTTCCGGATGTCGAGGCCTTCCCCGGCCATATCGCCTGCGCATCCTCGACCCGGTCGGAGCTGGTGCTTCCGGTATGGAACGGAAAAGGCCGCCTACTGGGTGTGTTCGATATCGACAGCGACCAGCCGTCTGCGTTTACACAAGAGGATGCCGATGCGCTCGCTGCTATCTTGAAGACGACGTTTGCGGCTGTTCTGTAAGCTTAGGCGATGCCGATGAAAGATAAGATCGCAAGTACGATCACGATCAGGCCAACAAGGTAGATGATGCGGTTCATTGGGTGGTCCTCGAATTCAGTTTGATACTCCACGAACCAGCCAGTTATGGATTTGGTTCCCGTTTCGAAACACACGTCCTGCGCGACGCTGGTGCCATAATGAAAATTTCTTTTGAATTTTCATTATTTCATGCCATGAAATTCCAAGCGGAAATTTCATGGGTGAGTCGTGCAGCACGATCCGGTTCTTCACAGCAAGACACTTGGCGCTGACCTTCGGGCGCTGCGCAAGGCGCGTGGGCTGACATTGCAGGACATTGCAGATCGGCTTGGGCGCTCGGTGGGCTGGGTCAGCCAGATTGAACGCGACCTATCCGCGCCGTCGATCACCGATTTGCGGCGCATTGCAAAGCTGTTCGATGTGCCTGTCTCTCTTCTCTTCGGAACACCGCAGACTGTGGCGGACGAAGCCGGGTACGTCGTGCGCGCCGGTGCGCGGCGGCCCATTGGCAGCGGTGACAGCGGGTTGGTTGAGGAACTGCTTTCACCCGACCTGTCTGACGATTTCGAAGTTGTGCACTCGACCTTCCAGCCACACAGCCGCATTGGCGAAGTGGTCACCCGGCCCACACAGGAGGTGGGCTATATCCTGTCGGGCAAGCTGGACCTGATCATCAGCGACAGGCGGTTCACGCTGACACCGGGCGACAGCTTTCGCATCAAGGCTGAGCCATTCGAGTGGATCAACCCCTATGATGACCCCGCCGTGGCGATCTGGGTCATTGCGCCGCCGGTGTATTGATGACGGATGACGTGCATCCCGGCCCGGTTGCCCTGTCAGGAAGCTGCCTTTGCGGAGCCGTCACCTATACTGCCCATGGTGCGGCGGGGGCGCCTGCGGCCTGCCATTGCACCCAATGCCGCAAGCAATCGGGCCATGTTTGGGCGTCGTCCTATGTGCCCGATGGCACCCTTGAAATTCGGGGCGAGGTGCGCTGGTATCAGTCCTCCGAAAAAGCCCGGCGCGGGTTCTGTCCGACCTGTGGATCGGCGCTTTTCTGGGAGCATGAGGACGATTCCTTCATCTGTTTCTCTACAGGCTCCATTGATGGGCCAACCGGATTGACCCTTCGCGGTCATATCCACACCAAAACCAAGGGCGATTACTACGCCATCAACCCCAACGATCCGCAGCGCGAGGACTGACACATGATCGATCTCGCGCTCTCTATTCCGCTTTGGACCTACGTCACCTTCATGGGTGCCGCGTTGGTGCTGTATATCACCCCGGGTGCGGACATGATGTTCACGCTGGCCAGCGGCATGCGCGGCGGCGCGCGGTCGGGGATGGCGGCTGCAGCGGGCATCGGATTGGGTGTGATGGGTCATGTGGTGATCGCGGCAGCCGGTCTTGCGGTGCTGCTGCTCACCTATCCCATCGCCTATGACGCGCTGCGCTATGCGGGGGCGGCGTATCTGCTCTGGCTGGCCTACCACACTTGGACCGACACGTCCGATCCGGCCCGCCGTGAAGGCCGCAGCGACACGTGGCGCGCGTTCCGCCGTGGCTTTTTGACCAACATCCTGAACCCCAAGGTTGGCCTTTTCGTGCTGGCCTTCCTGCCGCAATTCGCCGACCCCGCGATTGGCCCGGTCTGGCAACAAATCCTGATCCTTGGCACGCTTCTCGCGTTCGGGGAACTTGCTGTCTACTGCGTGCTCGGCGGGTTCGCCGGGCTGGCTGCCGCCCGCATCCAGCGCGCCTCGGGGTGGATCAACAAACTTTCCGCAATCGTCTTTGGCGGGCTCGCGCTGCGCCTTGCCTGGAACTGAGGAGACCCACATGTCCGATTTCCCCACCACCACCCGTGTCGTCATCATAGGCGGCGGCGTCGTTGGCGCATCCTGCGCCTATCACATTGCCAAGGCGGGTTGGGATTGCGTGCTTCTTGAGAAAAACGAACTGACAGCAGGCTCCACATGGCATGCTGCCGGGAATTGCCCGTCCTTTAGCAGCTCTTGGGCGGTCATGAACATGCAGCGGTATTCACTGGAACTCTATCGTGGGCTTGCCGACGAGGTGGATTATCCAATGAACTACCACGTCACCGGGTCGATCCGGCTGGCGCACAGCAAAGAACGAATGCAGGAATTCGAGCGCGCCCGCGCCATGGGGCGGTATCAAGGTCTCGATCTTGAGATGATCACGGTCTCGGACATGAAAGACCGCTATCCCTTCATGGAAACGCACGACCTTGCCGGTGGTCTTTATGACCCTGATGATGGCGACATCGACCCGGCGCAGCTCACGCAGGCGCTGGCCAAGGGCGCGCGGATGATGGGCGCAAAAATCGAACGCTTCTGCCCTGCCACGGGCGTGAGCCGCAAAGGTGACGAGTGGATCGCGCACACCGACAAGGGCGACATCACCTGCGAAAAGGTCGTGAACGCGGCGGGCTACTACGCCCAGCGCGTTGGCGAATGGTTCAAACCTTATGGCGGGCGCACGGTTCCGATGACGGTGATGAGCCATCAGTTTTTCCTGACCGAACCCGTGGCGGAACTTGAGGCATGGTCCAAAGAGAACGGCAAGCTGCCGCTGCTGCGCGATGTGGACAGTTCGTATTATCTGCGACAGGAAAAGTACGGTCTGAACCTTGGACCGTACGAACGGAACTGTAAGGCGCATTGGGTCACGCCGGACGACCCGATGCCGGATGATTTCAGCTTCCAGCTATACCCAGACGATCTGGAACGTCTCGAATGGTATATCGAAGACGCGATGGCCCGCGTGCCGATCCTTGGCGCGTCAGGTGTGGGCCGGGTCATCAACGGCCCGATCCCCTATGCGCCCGATGGCCTGCCGCTCATCGGCCCGATGCCGGGTGTGCCCAACGCGTTCGAAGCCTGCGTGTTCACCTTCGGCATCACCCAAGGCGGTGGCGCGGGCAAGGTGTTGGCGGAATGGGTCACCGAAGGCCAAACCGAATGGGATATGTGGGCGGTCGATCCGCGCCGGTACACCGACTACGCCGATCAGGACTATTCCGATCAAAAGGCGATCGAGGTCTACGGCCACGAATACGCCATGCATTTCCCCCGTCACGCATGGCCTGCGGGGCGCGACAAGAAGCTGTCACCGGTGCATGACAAGATCATCGCGGCAGGCGGCGTGATGGGGGCCTATAACGGATGGGAACGAGCCAATTGGTTCGCGCAGCCAGGCGATGACACCTCCGAGGAAGCAACCCAGACTTGGGCGCGATCCGGCCCGTGGCAGCAGCGCATCAAGGAAGAATGCGAAGCTGTGCGCGACGCGGCTGGCGTGATCGCCATTTCAGGCTTCACCCGACTGGCGGTCGAAGGCCCCGGAGCGCGTGCGCATGTCGATGCGCTCACCTGTTCATCCCTGCCGAAACCGGGGCGCGTGGGTCTGGCTTATTTCCCCGACGACCGGGGCCGTATCCTGACCGAGATGTCGGTGATCCCGCAAAGCGACGATGCGATCTGGCTGATCACCGCCGCCGTCGCGCAATGGCACGACCGCGATGTCTTGCTGCGTAATCTGCCCGAGGGAGTGACCGTGCAAGACCGCACGACGAAATACGAATGCTTCCTTGTGACCGGGCCTAAATCCCGCGAGATGCTCGCGCCGTTGACGGATGCCGACCTGACCTTGCCTTGGCTGTCCTACCAAGAGGCGCAGGTCTGCGGCAAACCCTGTGTCTTGCTACGTGTTTCCTTTGCCGGGGAACTCGGATGGGAAGTGCATTGTCTGACCGAGGATGCACCCGAAATCTACGACGCCATTCTGGGGGCAGGGGCAAAACCGTTTGGCATGTATGCGCTCAACGCGCTGCGGATCGAAAAAGGCTACCGCGCGTGGAAGGGTGATCTGTCCACCGATTACAGCTTGCTGCAAGGCGGGCTGGACCGATTTGTGAAGCTCGACAAGCCGCAGGATTTTCCCGGCAAAGCGGCTCTGCAAAACGAAAAACAGCAAGGCGTAACGAAACGCTTTGTCACCCTGACCGTCGATGCGGGCGGGTCCGACGCGCCCTACATGTCGACGATTTGGCATAACGGACAGGTCGTCGGCGAAACGACGAGTGGTGATTGGGGCTACCGGGTGAATGCTTCGATCGCGCTTGGCATGCTACGCGCTGAACTGGCGGTGCCGGGCACGGAACTTGAGATCGACATCTACGGCGAAATGCGCAAAGCGGTCGTCCAGAAGGATGAACCCCTTTGGGATCCGCAAAACGAAAGGCTGCGCGCATGACACTCACGATTCTGGACGGCGGGATGGGTCAGGAACTCATCCACCGTTCGGGCACTCCGCCGACACCGCTGTGGTCCACGCAAGTGATGATCGACATGCCCCATCTCGTCCGCGAGATTCACGCGGATTACTTTGCCGCCGGGGCTGATATCGCCACCACGAACACTTATGCCATACACCGCGACCGGCTTGCCGGAACCGACCACGAAGACCGGTTCGAAGACCTACATCGGATCGCGCTCGATATGGCGCTGGCGGCGCGCGAGGCGCATGGAACCGGCAGGATCGCAGGTAGCATCGGGCCGCTTGGCGCATCCTATCGGGCTGACTTGCAGCCACCACACGAGATCGCAGTCGAACTTATGGCCGAGGTGGCCGGGATACTGGCGCCGTCCTGTGACATGCTGCTCTTTGAAACCGTGATCTCTGTAGCCCAGACGCGAGCCGCACTCGAAGCGGTGCAGGGTCTGGGAAAACCTGTCTGGATCGCCTTCTCGGTCGATGACGAGGATGGCAGCCACCTACGCTCTGGCGAGGCCTTGGCGGATGCGGTTGCTCTTTGTGGTGATGCCGCGGCACTCCTTGCCAATTGTTCCGCGCCAGAGGCGATGCCCGCGGCGATTGATGTGCTCAGGACCAGCGGCAAACCAGCCGGGGCCTATGCCAACGCGTTCACCCAGATCACCAAGGCATTCCTCGCGGACAAACCCACGGTCGATGCGCTGACCGCGCGCCGCGACATGGGGCCAGACGCCTATGCAGACCAGGCCGCCACATGGGTCGAACATGGCGCTACGATCCTCGGTGGATGCTGCGAAACCACGCCGTCCCATATTGCCGAACTGGCCGGGCGCTTCTCAAAGGCCTGACACCATGCACAGCGGAACGCGATCACAGGCAGTCATCACCTCAAGAACTTCAAGACTGATGCGCGTCCCCCTGCTTCTTCTTTTTCCAAATATGCAAATTCCCAAGCCGCCACTCCGCCGAACAGGCGATGGGCGCTTGGGCAACGCCACAAGATCGCACTTCATCAGCTTCCCACCCATGGGACCCCAAGGAGACTTTCCATGACCCTCCCTAAACATGCCCGCGCAGTCATCATCGGTGGTGGAGTCATCGGCTGTTCCGTCGCCTATCACCTGACCAAGCTGGGCTGGACCGATGTGGTGCTGCTGGAACGCAAGCAGCTGACCTCTGGCACAACATGGCATGCGGCTGGTCTGATCGGGCAATTGCGCGCCTCGTCGAACATGACGAAACTGGCGAAATATACCGCTGATCTCTACTCGACCATCGAAGAGGAAACGGGTGTCGCCACCGGTTTTCGCAAGGTGGGATCAATCTCGGTCGCATTGACGCATGAACGGCACGAGGAACTGCGCCGCACAGCAGCAATGGCACGCGCGTTTGGCGTTCCGGTCGAAGAAATCGACACAGCCGAGATCAAACGGAAATACGCACATCTGAACACCAGCGATGTCGTGGGTGGCGTGTACCTGCCCAGTGATGGACAAGGCGATCCCGCCAATATCGCCCTGGCCATGGCCAAGGGGGCTCGCCAGCGCGGTGCGCAAATTTTCGAGCGGACCAAGGCAACACGCGTCACACGCGACGGACAGCGCATCACCGCGGTCGACTGGGCGTCCGAAGACGGCAGCAGCGGCACGATCACATGCGATCATGTGGTGAATTGCGCAGGCATGTGGGGTCGTGAGGTAGGTCAGATGCTAGGCGTGAACGTGCCGCTGCAGGCCTGCGAACATTTCTACATCGTGTCCGAACCGATCCCCGGCTTGGAAGCCTTGCCCGTGCTGCGGGTGCCTGATGAATGCGCTTATTACAAGGAAGACGCTGGCAAGATGATGCTCGGCGCGTTCGAGCCGAAATCGAAACCCTGGGGCATGAACGGCATCCCCGAAACTTTCGAGTTCGATCAACTGCCCGAGGATTTCGACCATTTCGAACCCATCTTGGAGGCGGCGGTGAACCGGATGCCAATGTTGGCCGAGGCCGGAATTCACACGTTCTTCAATGGGCCCGAAAGCTTTACGCCCGACAATGCCTACTACCTTGGTCAAGCGCGCGAGATGGAGAATGTCTGGGTCGCCGCCGGATTTAACTCCATCGGCATCCAGTCGGCGGGTGGGGCTGGCATGGCGCTGGCGCAATGGATGGAGGACGGGGCCAAGCCGTTCGATCTGGGTGACGTGGACATTGCCCGCGCGCAGCCTTTCCAGCGTAACCGCCGCTATCTGAAGGAGCGGGTGACGGAGACTTTGGGCCTTCTTTACGCCGACCACTATCCCTACCGCCAGAAAGCGACAGCACGCGGTGTACGACGCACACCGTTTCATCAGCAACTTCTGGAGCGCGGCGCAGTGATGGGCGAGATTGCAGGGTGGGAACGCGCGAACTGGTACGCGAATGAGGGTCAGTCGCCTGAGTACGCCTATAGTTGGAAGCGGCAAAACTTCTTCGACAGTGTTGCGCGCGAACACAAAGCGATCCGCGAGAATGTCGGCATGTACGACATGTCCTCTTTCGGGAAGCTGCGGGTCGAGGGACCGGACTCTGAGACGTTTCTGAACCATGTGTGCGGCGCAGATATGTCGGTGCCAGTGGGCAAGATCGTCTACACTCAGTTTCTGAACACGCGCGGCGGGATCGAGGCGGATGTCACCGTCACCCGCTTGACCGAGACCTGCTATCTCGTCGTCACCCCAGCCGCGACACGCGCCGCTGACCAGACATGGTTGCAACGCCATGTTGGCGACAAACGCGTCATCGTCACCGATGTGACAGCAGGCGAAGGTGTGCTGGCGGTGATGGGGCCGAACGCACGACAGGTGATGCAGGCGGTATCGCCGGATGATTTCTCGAACGATGCCAATCCGTTCGGCACTGCGCAAGAGATCGAGATCGGTCTTGGCACCGCGCGGGTGCATCGCGTGTCCTATGTCGGAGAACTGGGCTGGGAGATCTACATCCCAGCCGACCAGGCGGGGCATGTGTTTGAAACCCTGTGGGAGGCTGGTCAGGATTTTGGGCTGACGCTTTGCGGGATGCATGCGATGGATACCTGTCGGATCGAAAAAGCGTTCCGCCACTTTGGCCATGACATCACTTGCGAGGATCACGTGCTGGAGGCCGGGCTTGGCTTTGCTGTAAAGACAGCGAAACCCGATTTCATCGGACGTGACGCGGTTCTGCAAAAGCGCGAGGCCGGTTTGCAAAACCGTCTCGTGCAGTTCCGTCTGACGGACCCCGAACCGCTGCTGTATCATCACGAACCCATCCTGCGGGATGGGGAGATCGTGGGCTATCTGAGTTCCGGTGCATATGGACACCATCTGGGCGGTGCCATCGGCATGGGATACGTGCCCTGTGTGGGTGAAACCGTGGAGCAGGTGTTGGCGTCGACCTACGAGATCGACGTAGCCGGCGTGCGGGTCAAAGCAGAAGCCTCGCTCAGACCGATGTATGATCCGACGTCGGCGCGTGTGCGAGGGTAGCCAGAAACTTCGTACGAAGTTTCTGCAGTGGCAGGATTTTCGTACGAAAATCCTGAGTCTTGTTCTGGGCTCTCAAGCTGCGTAGACGGTGCAGATGTCAGATTATACCCCGCCCGACACGCCGCTGGACATTCTGCACGAGGACCACGAGATCCTCGCGGTGAACAAGCCCGCCGGATTGCTGTCTGTGCCCGGAAAGGGAGCAGAACTGGCAGATTGTCTGATCGCGCGGCTCGAAGCGGCTTATCCACAGGTGCTTCTGGTACACCGGCTTGATCGTGATACCTCGGGCGTGATGGTGTTCGGCCTGACACCCCATGCTCAGCGCCATCTGGGATTGCAGTTCGAGAAACGGCAGACAAAGAAAACCTATCTCGCCCGCGTCGCCGGACGCCTGGAGCCGAAGACCGGGACAGTGGACCTGCCGCTAATCGTCGATTGGCCGAACCGCCCTTTGCAAAAGGTCGATCATGAGGCTGGCAAACCGGCAGTGACAGATTGGCGGGTAATGAAAGCGTCGGACGCGGAAAGCCGGGTAAAGCTGTTTCCGCAGACCGGGCGCAGCCATCAGCTTCGGGTGCATATGCTGGCTTTGGGGCATCCGATTTTGGGTGATCCACTCTATGCGCCCGGGACTGCAGATCAGCACCCGCGTATGATGCTACATGCCGAAGAATTGCGTTTACGGCACCCGGATGGTGGCGAAGGTATGAAGTTTAGGGTGGCCGCTCCGTTCTGAGACGAACCGGACGCTGATATGTCCAACTTACGCAGCTTGTGGCAGCGCCGATTGCATATTTGGAAAAAGAAGAAGCAGGAGACCTGTGCCCCCTGCTCCAATTTGGGTTTACTCTGCCGCCCAGCCAGAGACGGCTTTGACTTCGAGAAAGTCCTCGATGCCCCAGACACCGCCTTCGCGTCCGTTGCCGGATTGCTTCATTCCGCCGAAGGGCGATCCTGCAGACCGGCCTTCCCCGTTCATTTCCACCATGCCTGACCGCAGCTGACGCGCCAGCCTGTTCCTACGTGCGCCGTCCTGGCTTTGGACATAGTTGGTCAGACCGTAGACGGTGTCGTTTGCGACTTGCACCGCCTCGTCTTCGGTCTCGAACTTCATGATCGACAAGACCGGTCCAAAGATTTCTTCGCGTGCGATGGTCATGTCATTGGTCACATCAGCAAACACCGTGGGCCGCACATAGAAACCCTTGTTCAGGCCTTCGGGACGTCCGACCCCGCCGGTGACAAGGCGTGCGCCTTCGTCGATGCCTTTCTGGATCAGGTCCTGAATTTTCTGCCACTGGGTCGCGTTCACCACGGGGCCGATATGACGGCCTTCGGACGAGGCGGGGCCGACGCTGACCTTGGCGGCAATCTCGCCCGCCTCTTCGACCACACGGTCGTAGATTGGCGCTTCGACCATCATGCGGGACGGCGCGTTACAGGACTGACCTGTGTTCTGCATCATGTGCAGCACGCTGCGCTTGACGGCTTTCTCATCGGCGTCGGCGAAGATCAGGTTCGCACCTTTGCCACCCAATTCCAGATGTACCCGCTTGAGCGTGTCGGCAGCCGCCTTGGAGATCAGTTTGCCAGCGCGGCTGGAGCCTGTAAAGCTGACCATGTCGACGTCGGGATGTGCCGAAAGCTGGCTGCCGACGCCAACGCCATCTCCGTTCACGAGGTTGAATACGCCCGGCGGGAAACCGGCCTCGTGCATCATTTCGGCAAAGATCATCGCGTTGAGTGGGCTTTCCTCGGACGGCTTGAGCACCATCGTACAGCCCGCGATGGCCGCAGCACCCACCTTGAGCGTGACTTGGTTCATTGGCCAGTTCCACGGCGTGATCAGGGCGCAGACGCCGACGGCTTCGTAGATGATGCGGTCCTTTGGGCTTTGGTCGTTGAGCGGGCGGTCAAATTCAAATGACTTGGCCGCGTCGATGAAGTTTTGCAGATGCCATGTGCCCGCGCCGACCTGGCTCGCGCGCGACATGTCGATGGGTGCACCCATTTCGACACTCATGGCTAGCGCCATTTCTTCACCGCGCGATTGGTAGATCTCGAGCAGTTTTTCCACCGGCGCGATGCGGTCTCCGGGCGGAGTGGCCATCCATGATGGAAAGGCGTCCTTGGCCGCGGCAACTGCCGCGTCGGTGTCAGCCTGACCTCCAAGGGAAATCACGGCACAGGGCTCTTCGGTGGAAGGATCAATGACGTGGTGGTCACGTCCCTCGACGGGATCGATCCATTCTCCGTTGATGTAGAATTGGCGTTTCTCGATCATCTGATTGTCTCCCCTCAGAGCATTGCAGACGACACTGTGTCACCCCCGCGTTCCCCTCGCAAGGGGGTGTAACCGACCGATGCGCTGCCTATGTTTGCGTCAAACGTCACATCTCAGAAGGAGGCAATCATGGGCCTGCGTATCAACGATGAAATTCCCAACCTGACTGTAGAAACCGATCAGGGGACGATCACCCTTCACGATTGGATTGGCGACAGTTGGGCAATCCTTTTCTCACATCCAAAGGACTTTACGCCCGTCTGCACCACGGAATTCGGTGCGGTCGCGCAACTGTCTGAAGAATGGGAAAAACGTGGCACCAAGGTGATGGGCATTTCCGTCGACGGTGTCGAGGATCACAAGAAGTGGAAGGATGATATCGAATCGACTTCCGGGTCCAAAGCAGGCTTTCCGATCATCGCGGATGAAGACTTGGCCGTGGCCAAAGCGTTCGACATGCTGCCTGCAGAATACGTCCTGCCAGATGGCCGGACCCCCGCGGACAGCGCGACAGTCCGGGTTGTGTTCATTGTCGGACCTGACAAGAAGCTGAAGCTGAGCATGACTTACCCAATGACCGTGGGCCGGAACTTTGCCGAAGTGTTGCGTGCACTGGACGCGCTGCAAACTTCGGCGCGGGAAAACGTTGCCATGCCGGCAAACTGGACTGTCGGCCAGGATGTCATTGTACCGATGTCGGTCAGCGACGCGGATGCGATTGCAAAGTACGGCAAGATCGAAACTGTGCTGCCTTATCTGCGCAAGACCAAGCTGCCTTTGTAAGCCATTGCAGACTGAACTTTGGGAAAAGGTCGGGGCGTGTTCCCGGCCTTTTTCATTCCACAGATATCAGAACGGCCTCAACGCGCCGGTTGGCCTCTCGCCCTTCGGCAGTCAGGTTGGTGGCGCGCGGTGCCAGGAAGCCGACACCGTCGGCGGCGACCTGCCCGGCGGGCACGCCACGCGATACGATATAGGCCTGAGCAGCCTCGGCCCGGCGGCGTGACAGGGCCACATTCGCGGCAAGCGATCCTGTTGCGTCGGTATGGCCGACAAAGGTGATCTGACGGGTCGGGTTGGCAAGCAAGTAGGCCACCATCGCATCAAGTGATTGCACCGGGCCATCACCCAGCGAGGCAGATCCGCTGGCAAAATCGAGATCGGCCAACACCACGTGACCCGCGGTTTCCAACTGTGCCACGATGTCGCTTGCGTCCACTGGGATGGACAGCGCGGGAGCCGCGATCACGGAAACATCCGCGCGCCCCGGAGGACCGACCGCAACCAACTGCACAAAAACCGTGTCACCATCACGGCTGATCAAGAGACTTAAGGCTTGGGTGGCATCCGCCGATTTGGCGGACAGGAAACGATAATCCGACAGATCGACATACATGTTCGGCGCGCGCAGAACGTCGGTGCCAAAGCGAAAATCGAAACCGCCGCAGCTTCGGGCACTGCATTCGAAAATGATATCAAACCCATCGGACATGAGTTGCTCGCGCAAAGGCCCAAGCACTTGCCCGGTGGTGATCCCCGCGCCGGAAATGCGCCACGCCTTTCGCCGGACTTCGCCCTCGAGGCTAGCGACGGGCACGCCCGCGGCTTCGGTCCACGCCCCGATGGGAAGATCATAGCTGCCCGCTGGTGTGACGCGCGACACGGTTTCACGCGCCCCTAAAGGCAAAGCCAGATCAAGGGCCATGGAGGACGATGCACACAGGCTCGCCGCGACACAAAGCCCACTGAATTTAGCGCGCTTGCGCGTGATACTCGTCATTGGGCCGCATATCCGTGGCACTGGCCACGCGGTTGGTCATGTTGAAGAACCCGGCGACGTTAGCGATGTCCCAGATGTCACGGTCACTGAACCCAGCATCCCGCAACGCTTCGCGGTCGAATTCCGCGATCTCAGCGCTGGATTTGGTGATCTTCTCGGCAAAGGCCAGCATCGCGCGGTGGCGGTGCGGCAGATCAGCGACGCGCCAGTTCATCACCAGCATCTCGCCCAGCTTGGGATCACCGGACAGTGCGCGCACCGCAGCACCGTGGGCGGTGAGGCAATAGAAACACTTGTTGATCGAACTGACGACCACCGCGATCATCTCGCGCTCCAGTTTGCTCAGCCCGCTGCCCGCCAGCATCAGATCATTGTACATGACGGTAAACGCGTTCAGCTTTTCAATGTCGAAGGCATACGCCTTTAGCACGTTCGGGATCATGCCCAGCTTGTCCTGACAGACATCAAAGTATTTCTGCGTCTCGGGAGGAAGCGGGTCGACCATCGGCAGGTTGAGCGCCGTGGGAGGGGTATCTTTGGTCATTCGGGTTCGCTTGTGTTTGGCAGGATGCGGTAGTGGTACTGTCCCACAACCTGCATTCCGAGGGAAGCATAGAGGCCGTTTGCGCCGACATTCGCCTGCGTGCACAAGACGCTCATCCATTCCGCGCCGTTCGAGTTGGCCCAAAGGGCGGCCTGCCGCATCAGCCAGACGCCCATGCCTTTGCGACGATGGGCCTTTGCGATTTCAAGAGCGTGCACCATCGCGATCTGTTCGGAGATCGCACAATAAGCCGTGCCTGCGGGCTTGTCGGTGATCCGTCCAAGGATGCCCGTTTTGGGCACCTCGGCCCGCTCCATCACGGCGATACGGTCTGGCCCAATGCCACCTGCTTGCCAAAGATCGCGCATGATCGCCAAGGGTTCCCATATCGAAAAGGCGGTGACGCGGGGCACGGGTACATCGGTCAGGTGATCAATCGGACACACCCAGAGGTTCACCGGGTCGATCACTTCGTACCCGCGATCGGCCAACGCCGCGTCCAAAGCGCCGTCACCTTCTCGGATCATGAAGAGCGCATCCTGACCCAGCATCCGCATCGCGGTTTCCGCGGCCGAGAGGTCTTCCTCGCGCCAGTCACCTTCTGCCGTGGCCGCGCTCACGCGCTTTCCGCCTCCGGCCCCGTTTCGCAGCATCCACGGCCCCGCCGGCGTGCGATCAGCGGGTGGCCATGTGGCCTCGGTCACCGCATAGAGGGTCTGGACGTTGGGCGTCATGCCGGGAACAGTTCTGCCAATCGCGCCATCGCATGATCCACACGTGCGCCATCACTGCCGCGCACGACGATATTGGAGCCATAAGCCCCGTTCTGCTGGAACGGGTAGGAGCCGATTGAGAGGTCCGGGAAATCGGATGCGATCTGGCCCAATGGTCCGGCGATATCGCCTTCGCCGCGATCCACCCGCAGGGTCTGTGACAGGATCGGTGCGCCGCCTGTCAGCGTTGGGATCACGCTGGCGACCATCGCCTGAAACACCGAGGGCACACCCGCCATCACATGCACGTTGCCGATGGTGAAGCCGGGCGCGATGGAAACCGGGTTTTCGATCAGCGCGGCCCCATCGGGAATACGCGCCATGCGCTTGCGGGCGTCGTTGAATTCCATCCCGCGGCTGTTGTAGTGCGCTTGCAAGAGGGCCGCCGCATCGTCGCGCATGTCTATATGGACGCCAAACGCTGCCGCCACGCAATCGGCGGTGATGTCGTCATGGGTCGGCCCAATGCCGCCCGAAGTGATGACCGTGTCATGGGCCGCTCGCAAATCGTTCAGCGCCGCAACGATTGCATCATGGTCATCGCTGACGATCCGCACTTCGCGCAGGTTGATGCCGACCTTGGTCAGTTCCTGCGCCAGATGGTGCATGTTGGCGTCGCGAGTCCGGCCTGACAGTATCTCGTCGCCGATCACCAGCATGGCTGCGGTTGGATTGGGCATGCGCTGCCTCCTTGATCCGGGTTTTGCTCAGGTATAGGCGTGGCTTATGCGCTTTCAAACCCCTCTTGTTCCGGGCACCCTGATCCGGCGGTACAAACGCTTTCTGGCTGATGTCACGCTTTCGGACGGGCAAGAGGTTACAGCCCATTGCGCCAACCCGGGGTCGATGATGGGTCTGGCCGATCCGGGGATGCGCATTTGGCTTGAGCCGAACGACGACCCGAAGAAGAAACTGAAGTTCGGCTGGCGGCTGGTCGAGCACGAGAACGGGCACTTCACTGGAGTGGATACGGCAGTGCCGAACCGAATGCTGAAGGCGGCGCTGGAGGCACGCAAGGTGCCGGGGCTAGATGCATTCGACACCCTGCGTGCCGAGGTGCCTTATGGCGAGAAAAGCCGGATTGATTTCCTGTTGTCCCGAGATGGTGAGCAAGACACCTATGTCGAGGTGAAATCCGTGACCCTTTCGCGCCAACAAGGACTGGCCGAGTTCCCCGACAGTGTGACTGCGCGCGGCACCAAGCACTTGCATGAACTTGCCAACATGGTTGTGCAGGGGCACCGTGCGGTGATGCTCTATCTGGTACAACGGACGGATTGTGACCGCATGACGCTCGCGCATGATATCGACCCGACCTATGCACGGGCTTGGCGTGCCGCCACAGCCTCTGGAGTTCAAACATTGGCTTTGGATTGCCACATAACGCCTGGGGGTGTTGAACTTGGCAAACCTATCCAAATACTAACGCCGTCTGGGCTGTAATGTCGCGCCACTGGCAAAACCATGCGCGGGGGGCTAAAACCGACATGAAAGTTACTGGAGTTCCATTGTGAACAATAACCATGATGGTCGCATGACACGGGAAGGTATCCGCATCCACGAGGCAGCGGACTTTGCTGGTATGCGCAGAGCCGGAGAACTGGCTGCCCGCATTCTGGATGATGTGGCCGAACATGTCGTCGTCGGGCAGACCACTGCGGCGCTGGACGATTTCATCCGAACTGAGGTTGAAAAAGCGGGCGCTGTATCGGCAACCATCGGCTACAAAGGCTATCAGCACGCAAGCTGTATCAGCGTGAACCACGTGGTCTGCCACGGTATCCCCGGTGACAAGACGCTTAAGGATGGAGACATCCTCAACATCGATGTGACGGTGATTGTCGATGGATGGTTCGGAGACACCAGCCGGATGTATGTGGCCGGCAAGCTGAGCCGTAAGGCGGAGCGTCTGATTCAGGTCACCCATGACGCACTGTTCATGGGGATCGAAGCTGCAAAGCCCGGCAACACGTTCGGCGACATCGGCCACGCTATCCAGACCTTTGTCGAGGCGAACCGTATGTCCGTCGTGCGCGACTTCTGCGGCCACGGCTTGGGCCGCGTGTTCCACGCTCCGCCCAACGTGCTGCACTATGGCCGCCCAGGCACCGGACCGCGACTTGAGGAAGGCATGTTCTTCACGATCGAGCCGATGGTAAATCTTGGTCGTCCGGAAACCAAAGTTTTGGCCGACGATTGGACAGCCGTGACGCGGGACAAGTCGTTGTCCGCGCAGTTCGAACACTCCATCGGGATCACATATGATGGGTGCGAGGTTTTCACACCATCTCCATCCGGGCAGTTCCACCCGACGTATTCTGCCTGAGTGATGCTGCCCTTATGGACGCTGACACAACCCGTGTGCTGACCATCGGGTGCAGTTGCATCAATCGGTTTCAATTCGATTTCTTCCAAGACAGGCATCCCGAAACGGCCCCCCACTTCGTGAGGTCCTTGTTCGACTGGAACATCGTTTCGTTGGTCGGCACGGAGTCCATATTGCGTCACGCGGTCGATGGCAGTTTGCAAGACATGCTTGGGGATGCGACCGCGTTTTTCGTAGAATGGGACGTGTTGCTGTTTCACAAACTGCTTCCCGGCGTTTGTTTCTTCCACGAACAAGAGATTGCAAAGACGTTTGACGATCCGGCACAGAAAGACAACCTGATCAGCAAACTTGCGCACCAAGCCGCACCGTTCCTGGCACCGGACTATGGAGGGCGCACACATTTGGTCTGGTCGAATATTCAGCCCAATCTGCCGGACACCGTGAACAACGTCACGCCCTGGGATACATTCCAACTGACGGCTCAACGACATGCCAACGTCACAGCGCTTGGACGCGACCTTTTCGGACCTGAGACCAGCTTTAGTTTCCTTACCGTTGCAAACGATGTCGCGCCAGAGTTGATCGGCGCACCAGACGTGCATGTGATCGACCTGCCGCGTAGCCCGGAATACGAGGGGCCGCCCAAACTCTACGACTCTCTCCTTACGGGTATCGTTGCACGGACACACATCTGAGACAGCCTTGGACTGGGGTGGTTTGTCGCTTTCCCTTGCCCGTTCGCACCGCTAAACCGTTTGGCATAGCGGAGGCTCAGATGACGAAGATCACCCCACAACCCGGGATCATGGATATTGCGCTTTATGTCGGCGGCAAATCGCATGTCGACGGCGTGTCCAACGTGGTGAAACTCAGCTCGAACGAAAACCCGTTCGGGCCAAGCCCCGCCGCGCAGGAAGCGGTGCGGCGTTCGGTGCTCGAGTTGCATCGCTATCCCTCGACCAATCACGCCGCTTTGCGCGCCGCCATCGCCGAAGTTCACAACCTGAACGCAGATCAGATCATCTGTGGTGTCGGCTCTGACGAGATCATCACCTTTTTGTGCCAAGCCTATGCCGGGCCAGGGGATGAGGTGATCCACACGGAACACGGTTTTGCGCTCTACAAGATTTGCGCCCTTGCAGCGGGTGCGACTCCGGTCGAGGTCGCCGAACATGAACGCGTCACCGATGTCGACGCGATCCTTGCGGCCTGCACGGACAAGACGAAATTGGTGTTCATCGCCAACCCGAACAATCCGACCGGCACAATGATCGGTCTGGCCGAGGTTGAACGTCTTGCCGAAAACCTACCCCCCCAGACGTTGCTGGTGTTGGACGGAGCCTATGCCGAATTCGTCGACGGCTACGATGGCGGTGCCGGGCTGGTTCGTGCACGCAACAACGTTGTGATGACGCGCACTTTCTCAAAGATTTACGGCCTGGGCGGGCTGCGGATCGGCTGGGGCTACGGACCGCAGGAAGTGATTGACGTTCTCAATCGCATTCGCGGCCCCTTCAACCTGTCCGGCACTGCACTCGCTGCGGCAGAAGTCGCCGTACGCGACACCGCGTATGTCGAGAAGTGCCGCCTTGAGAACACCCGCCTGCGTGCATGGTTGGCCGAAGCGCTGGCCGAACATGGTGTTCCATCTGACACGTCGATGGCGAATTTCGTTCTTGCCCGGTTCACCGATGAAGCAGAGGCCGAAGCATGTAATGAATACCTGCAGAAACAAGGCCTGATTGTCCGACAGGTTGGGTCCTACAACTTGCCCTTCGCGCTGCGCATCACGGTCGGGGACGAGGCAAGCTGCCGCCGAGTGGCGCATGCGATAGGCCAGTTCAAGGCAGGCGCACGATGACCCCGATCTATGATCGCGTCGCCTTGATCGGACTTGGCCTGATCGCGTCGTCGATGTTCTGGGCGATGAAACGCGGCGGCTTGGCCGGCCACGTCACAGGATACGCCCGCAGCGCGGAAACCCGTGACACTGCGCGCCGGATCGGTTTGTGCGACAAGGTCTGCGATACGCTGGCAGAGGCCGTTGCGGATGCAGACCTTGTGGTTCTGGCCGTACCCGTCGGCGTAATGGGGCAACTGGCACAAGATATCGCGCCCTATCTCAAGCCCAGAGCGACCGTTACCGACGTTGGATCGGTCAAGGGCCATGTGATCAGCGATGTTGCTCCGCACATTCCTGAAGGCGTGCACTTCGTTCCCGCGCACCCGTTGGCGGGAACAGAACACTCCGGACCGGAGTCCGGTTTCGCAACGCTCTTCGACAATCGGTGGTGCCTGATCGTTCCGTCCGAAGGCAGCGACTCCGAGGCCGTCGAAACCCTTTCGCGCTACTGGCGTGGTCTTGGTTCGAACGTCGATGTGATGGAGCCGGACCACCACGACCTCGTTCTGGCGGTCACGTCGCATTGCCCGCACCTGATTGCGTACACGATGGTAGGTGTGGCGGATGACCTGCGGCGCGTCACCGACAGCGAAGTGATCAAGTATTCGGCGGCCGGATTTCGGGATTTCACCCGTATCGCAGCCTCGGATCCGACAATGTGGCGCGATGTTTTCCTTACCAACAAGGACGCGACACTGGAAATCCTTGGGCGTTTCACAGAAGAGTTGTTTGCGCTGCAACGGGCGATCCGGCAGGGTGATGGCCCATTGCTTCATGACTACTTCACGCGAACGCGGGCGATCCGTCGCGGGATCATTGAAGCGGGTCAGGATACAGCAGCCCCAAACTTTGGGCGTTCTGGATAGGGCATCGGATGCGGTTAACGAGTGTTTTTGTTTGTGTGTGGATCGGGATGACTGGGGCGGCACTGGCGGCGCCAGACACATCACTGAGACCAGTCGCCCGAACGGGCCCTACCCTTGAGTTGACCAAACCTTCACTGAAAGACTCACGACCCAACGCGCGACCTATCTTGTTTGAAGCCAGCTTGGTGCGCCAGTTGACACGGGAAATCGAAGGCGAGGCCGATCCCGGCTTCCAACATGCGCTTGCCAGACAGATTGGCCTGACGACACGCGCCTTTGCCGCCCTGTCCCCCCAAGCCACTGGATTGTCAATCCGCCCGAACCTGCGCCCCGACAGCATGGTGCAAAAGGCAATGGCGCAACGGCAAGCCCGCGCGCGAGGTGCTGTCTGCAATGATCCGGACATTCAGGGCGAAACGGTTGGCTTCGTCCCGGGTCGCCTGTCAGCTTGCGGAATTGAGAACGCAGTCAAAGTTCGATCAGTGTCCGGCATTCCCCTAAGCCAAGAGGCCGTGATCGACTGCACAACCGCCAAGGCGCTGAAAACGTGGGTGAACAATGGCGTAAAACCTGCAATCGGCACCACAGGTGGCGGTGTGTCACAAATCAGGGTCGCCGCGCATTATGCCTGCCGAACCCGCAACAATCAGCCCGGCGCGAAGATCAGTGAGCATGGCAAGGGGCGTGCGATCGACATCTCAGGGTTCCGCCTCCGCGATGGGTCTGAGATCACGCTTTTGCAGGATTGGAACCGTCGTGACACCGGCGCCATGCTGCGCAAAATGCATGCGCGGGCCTGCGGTATTTTCGGCACTGTCCTCGGGCCGGACTCCGATCGGTTTCACAAGGATCACTTCCACTTCGATACAGCCCGACATCGCGGTGGATCGTTCTGTCGCTGAACCCAAAGGCTTCATCGGATTACTGGTAGGATCTGACTAGGCTTTCCGCCACCAGCGCCCAGCCATTCGCTACGACGAAAAACGCAAGTTTGAACGGCAGTGACACGATGGCCGGCGGGACCATCATCATACCCATCGACATCAGCACTGCTGCCACAACAAGGTCAATGATCAGGAAAGGCAGGAAGATCAGGAACCCTACCTGAAACGCCCTGGACATCTCGGATAGCAGAAAAGTGGAAACCAACACCGAGAGCGGAGTGTCCGGACTGACCTCCGTCAAGTCAAGATCACTACGGATGCGCGCCATTGTGGCAAAGGTGTCCGGGTCGACCTGCGCCGCCATGAACACACGAAACGGTTCAAAACCACGGTCAAAACCCTCTTCGACCTCGATCTGCTCATCCAGAAGCGGCTTGATTCCCTGCTGCCATGACTCAAGCAGGACAGGCTCCATTACGAAGAACGTGAGAAACAGCGCAATGCTGACGATCAGCATGTTGGGAGGGGATTGCTGTAATCCGATTGCCTGCCGCAAAATGGCAAGTACCGTGATGATAAATGGAAAACAGGTGATCATGATCACAAGGCCCGGCGCGATGCTGAGCACGGTGATCAACGCGATCAGTTGCAGGGTTGTGGCGGTAATGGAACCGCCGTCGCCAAAATCGAACGAAAGGCTTTGCGCTGAAACGTGCGACGCCGTCAGGATGCCTGCCAGAAGAACGATATATCCGACGCGGCCCACCCTTTAACTGCCCGATGGCCCAAGATCGTTGACATCGACCAAGCGCACGCACAGCTGGCCTTGCTGTTCGCCCGTCTCTGCGATTTCGAGAACACCCAAACCGATCAAGCGATCCCCGACATACAGTTCGACCGCGTCTTCGACACGTTTGTCCAGCAGTAAGACAGACCCTTCTTCAAGCTGCAGCAAGTCTCTAACCAAGGGTCGTGCGCGGCCGACGGACACCATGATTTCAATTGGAACATGGGTAAAAGCCGCATCAACCTTACGCGTGTCCGATTGTGTCTTTGTACTATCCATGGGCGCGCATCTCAGTTTGGCCCTGAAGGGCAGCGCGCACAGCTTCAGAAATTTGTACGATCACATCCGAAAGGTCGATAGACACTTCTTTTGCGCCGAGGCGCATATCTGCGCGGCCTTCGGGCACATCTGCGTCTTCGACCACCGCAATCGGAAGTCGGGCTCCCGCTCCGTTGACCAACTGGGATACCTGTTCTGCCGTTCCCGGGGCAACCGCAATCTCGATCTGAACGGTTCCCATGTCACGCGCCATGCTGGCTAATTGGTCCGCGACATGCGCGCCCAAAGTTTCTCGTGCCAAGAGAGGCAACAATTTTTGCAATATTTCTTCGAACAACGGCCCAAGATTGGATAGGATCTGCGCATGTACCTCGTGGTAGGTGAACGACAGGTCCTGAAGGCTCTGCGCAACCCCATCTGCAAATTGCGCCCCTTCGTCCGACTTGGCTTTTATCGCATCGTCCCAACCAGCCCGATAGCCTTTGTCGAAAGACTCCAATCGCTCTGTTTCAAGCATTTCGACAGAAATCACAGCTGCAGTTTGCCCTGAGATTGGCGTCCCGAAGTCTTCCAGATAAAGGGCCAGAGACGTCATCTCGCATCCTCCGGTCGGGGATCATCAAGCCAACTGCGCAAGACTTCGACCGTTTCGCTTCTGCGTTCTTCGATCAGCGTTTTCAGACGGGCAACGGCATCTTCTGCGTTTTGGGGATCTGCGCTCACCACTTGGTCGGTCAAAATGGGAATTCGGTCATCGGTATCGGGCTCGATTGTTCCATTGAGGACCGGGATGTCACTATCCAGTTCCGACGTGCTTGTGGTCGCAGGCAAGGCGAGCACTTGTGTACGCCGCCCCGGCAATAAGAGAGGGCGTAGAACAAAAATGCCTAATATCAGAGCAACAGCGGCAAAGACCGCAAGCTGCAAAAGTTTCATCGTATCGATTTGGCCTGCAAAAAAACCTGTTTCAATAGGCACGGAACCCAACGGTTCATTCGGTTCGAAAGACAATGACTTGAGGGTGATCACATCGCCTCGGGCCTCGTCGAAGCCCACAGCCGAAGCAACCAGATCACGCAAAGCGGACAACTCTTCCTCTGCCACAGGAATGAATGTGTCCTCTCCCTGCGCATTTGTCTGGATTGCCCCATTCACCATGACCGCGACGGTCAACCGTTTGATCGCTCCGGGTACCTTCAGAATTTCGCGGGTCGTTTGAGACACCTCATAATTCAGACGTTCACGCGTTTCGGCAGTTTGCCGCGTTTCGCCTTCAGACGCGGCACCATCGCCATCAGGCAGATTGGACGCGACTGTAACTGCGCCGGAGCCTCCGTTCTCGGACTGATCGGATCGCTCCTCACTGTCGGAACTGATGACAAATCGGCTTTCAGGATCAAAGTGTCGTTCCATGATCGACTCAGTCTCAGTGATGGAATCGATGCTCACCTCAACGACAGCATTTCCCCGTCCGACCCGCGCCTCAACCAACCGCAGGACACGCTCCCTGAGAAGATCTCCCCGTTCCACATCACGCGATGTTCCTAAAACACCCGTATCCTCGTTCAACAGACCCAGCTGCGCGTCAATAAGGGATACGGCCTCCGGGGAAAGCCCTGCCACGGCAGACGCCACGAGATAGCGAATGGCTTGAGCTTGTTGGCGATCGACCGAGCCGGCACGTGCAGTGACATGGACAGATGCACTTGGGGCAAGATCACGTCGGAATGGGTTATCGCTGCCAGTTGCGATATGCACGCGGGCCGACGAGATGTCAGACGATGAGACAATTGTCCGTGCAAGCTCTCCTTCTTTTGCGCGCAGGTATGTTGCATCGAACATCTGAGCAGTTGTTCCAAATCCGGACAGCGTATCCAAAAGTTCGTAACCCTGCCCCGACGTGGCAGGAAGCCCTTCAGTTGCAAGGGTCAGGCGCAGCTGATCCCGGTTTGCTGCAGCAACCAGAATGGATGTACCCTGTACTTCGAATGGCACCGATTTCTGTTGCAACGACTGGATCACTTCACCCGCAGCTGCCGGATCGAGTCCGGAATAAAGCAGTGTCATTCGCGGCTGAGTGACAAGTCGCGACATCCCCAGAACCGCAAGGAAAATTGCGATCGTCGAGCCGATCACAATCACCCTGCGCGTGTTGGAAAGATTTTGCCAAATTGGTAATATTTGCTTCACCTTCGCCTCCGAACCGCGATCATTCCCTGTCTTAACTCAGACCGTTATTGCGCTTTCGCGTTAACAATCGGTTAGTGCCTGATTGGTAAAACACAGCCATGGACGAAGACCTGAGAGATCATAACAATGGCTGAAACACTCGCGACGGAATCTGGTGACACAAAGAAGGCCGCGTCAAAACTGGGGCTGCTGATGTCAGTTGTCTTTTGTCTTGCAGGTGCGGCGATCGGGTATTTTGCAATCTCCAAAAATCTTGTGCCCGCGCGATTAAACGAAGCAGCATCACCAGCGACTGGGGATCTTCCGGATATTTTGCCAGACGTTGCTTTTGTTGAAATCCCCCCCTTGATCGTGACGTTGCCCACGGGAGCACGCAGTGAACACCTCCGCTTTGCCGGACAGATCGAGGTACCGTCTCAATACCGAGGAGATGTGGAATTTCTGATGCCGCGGATACAAGATGCTCTCAACGGCTACCTTCGTGCTTTGACGGTTGAAGACATTGAGGGTCAAGGCGCGTTGTTCAAAATACGCCTGCAAGTCTTTCGTCGGATCGTTATGGTTGTCGGCTTGGGCAAGGCCAACAGTGTACTCGTGACAGAATTCATTCTGAATTAGAGGAATCTGATGGAAATTATAGCTGATATTCTACTGGTCGCCGGGGCACTTGGCGCGGGGCTCTACTGCTTTGTTCTGTCGCGACGACTAACGCGTTTCACAGACCTTGAAAATGGTGTCGGGGCTGCTGTCGCGGTACTCTCTGCGCAGGTTACGGATTTGCAATCCACACTGGACTCTGCCCAACGAACAGCCACCCATTCCAACGACAGCCTCAAAGACCTGACCAGCCGCGCCGAAGATGCCGCCAAGCGGCTGGAATTGATGGTCGCGTCGATGCATGATCTGCCACCAGCCACACCCAAAGCACCGCCGCCTCAGACAGGGCCGATCTTTTCGCGGCACTCCGGTGGGACGGGATGATAAGGCGCATGTCTCGCAACTACGGCACCACCAAGCGCAGCAAGCAGGGAACATTGGCCATCATCGGCACCTTGCTGCTCTTGTCGTCAGGTGTACGCCTTGCAACTGAAGCGGGGCAAGTCATCGCCAGCGAAGAGGCATCCCCTGACAGGATAGAGGCCGAGGTGCTAGACCTGTCGCGGCCAGATGAGCTGACAGTTGCGCTGGAGGCGATTAAGGGTCGCGAAGCACGACTGATCGAACGCGAGGTTGAAATCGAAGCACGCGAAGCGACGCTCATCGCTGCGGAAGCTGCCATTGACGCCGAATTGACAAAGCTAGAACAGGCAGAACAAAGCTTGCGTGACACCATTTCGATTGCGGCCGCCGCCGCTGAGGACGATCTCTCACAGCTTACCGAAGTCTATGCCAACATGAAGCCGAAACAGGCTGCAGCATTGTTCGAACAGATGGAATCGTCATTTGCCGCAGGCTTCCTTGGGCGCATGGCCTCTGACAGAGCAGCCCGAATTATGGCAGGCATGACACCTGAGAAAGCATATCAGATCAGCGTGGAGCTTGCCGGACGAAACGCTGATATCCCAATCGATTGATCAGATGATTTTGATCGCACTAGAAATTGCGGCAAAAAGCGATGGCAGGATGACGCTTCAGTGCGCGCAATTGCGGTCAGGATAATCGCTCGATCGTCGTCTGGAAGAGCAACGGCTGGAACGCTTCGGCTCGGAAAGCGGGAACTTATATCTGGCTACCAATGCTTCGTAGTCAGTGTCTTAGACTTGAAAAAATTGGTGCCGACCGTCGAGCACAGGGATCACGACGAAGGAATAACCACCGCGGGCACATTCGGGCGTTCAATCAGCATTAAAGGCACATTCAGGTGTTTTTGGCGACCCCGGCAGGATTCGAACCTGCAACCTGCCCCTTAGGAGGGGGCTGCTCTATCCAGTTGAGCCACGGGACCACGCGACACAGCCATACTGATCCAATCGAAGATTGTCATCTCTTCAGTCATTTTTTCACAAAGGTCGCAATTGCTTGCTGCAATGTGAAAGATTGCGATAACATCTTAATGACAGAATAGGATGACCCTCTTGGCCAGTGACGATACCCGCCCTCTAACGCTGCGTGATGTTTCAGAAGCATCCGGCGTTTCCGAAATGACTGTCAGCCGCGTCTTGCGCAATCGAGGTGATGTTTCGACAGCAACACGCGAACGCGTTTTGTCGGCGGCGAAATCGCTGGGCTACGTGCCGAACAAGATTGCTGGAGCATTGGCGAGCCAACGGGTCAATCTCGTCTCGGTGATCATTCCCAGCCTGCGCAACATGGTCTTCCCAGAGGTCATGTCGGGCATCAGTGCGGTTTTGGAAGAAACCGAACTGCAACCCGTGGTCGGCGTCACAGACTACCTGCCTGAAAAGGAAGAGCGGGTTCTCTACGAAATGCTGTCTTGGCGACCATCCGGCGTGATCATCGCTGGACTGGAACACACCGACGCCTCGCGGGCCATGCTCAAGGCAAGTGGCATTCCAGTGGTCGAGATCATGGATGTCGATGGCACACCAATCGACGCGATGGTTGGGATCTCGCACCGCCGCGCAGGCCGCAAGATGGCTGAGGCGATTCTGAAGGCAGGGTATCAGCGGATCGGGTTTCTTGGCACGAAGATGCCGCTGGATCACCGCGCACGCAAACGGTTCGAAGGCTTCACCGGAGCGTTGGCCAAAGGTGGGGTCGAAGTGGCGGATCAACAATTCTATTCCGGCGGCTCCGCTCTCGCGAAAGGTCGTGAGATGACCGAAACGATGCTGGCTCGAGAGCCCGATCTCGACTTTCTCTACTACTCCAACGACATGATTGCTGCGGGTGGTTTGCTGTCGCTGTTGGAAAAGGGTGTCGATATTCCAAACCAGATTGGTCTGGCGGGGTTTAACGGCGTGGAGTTGCTCGAAGGCTTGCCACGTCAACTCGCGACAATGGATGCCTGCCGCACAGAAATCGGTCGCAAAGCGGCTGAAATCATCTCGGAGCGAGTGAATTCACCTGAAGCAGATACGCCGAAAGTCGTCGAATTGACCCCAAAGATCAGCTACGGCGATACGTTGCGCAGATAAAAGGAAAGGGCCGTTTCCGGCCCTTTCACTGTGCAAACCTTTTGAAGGCTGTGATCAGTTCAACACGCTCGAAATCGCATGTGTCCATGCCGCATCACCGGGATCGGCGGTGATCACCGGGTCAGAACCACCGGCAAGCAGCGTTGCAACCGTGCGCTGGAAATCCGCCGGGTCCAGAGATCCGTTCGAACCTGCGGTCAGCTTGGCCACTTCACCCATCATCCGCTTTTGATGCGTTTCGGTCTGCGCGCCCGTCTCGTCATAGTCGAGCACGATCATCGCTGCCTCATCCGGGTTTTCCTCAGCCCACTTCCAACCCTTCATAGACGCGTCGACAAAACGTTGCATCTTATCGACAAAGGCCGGGTCGGACAGACGATCTTCCAGCACATAAAGTCCATCTTCAAGCGTCGCCACACCCTGATCTTCATACTTGAAGGTCACGAGGTCATCCGGGCTGACGCCTGCGTCGATCACTTGCCAATATTCGTTGTACGTCATGGTCGAAATGCAATCGGCCTGACGCTGCAGCAGTGGATCGACGTTGAAGCCCTGCTTGAGCACTTCGACACCGTTCTCGCTCTTGCCATCGGTGGAAATGCCCATTGAGCTCATCCACGACATGAACGGAAATTCATTGCCGAAGAACCAAACACCCAGCGTGCGGTTCTTGAGATCATCCGGAGTTGCGATCCCGGCATCTTTCCAGCATGTCAACATCATGCCGGAGCTTTTGAACGGCTGCGCGATATTGACCAGCGGCAGGCCCTTTTCACGGGCCGCCAAGGCGGCGGGCATCCATTCGACGGTCACGTCCGCACCACCACCAGCGATGACCTGAGTGGGCGCGATGTCCGGGCCACCCGGCTTGATGGTGACATTCAGGTCGGCCTCTTCGTAGTAGCCGTTTTCGAGTGCCACATAGTAGCCTGCGAACTGCGCCTGAGTGACCCACTTCAACTGCAACGTGACATCGTCCGCAGCCCAGGCTGGTGCAGCCAGGCCAATTGCTGCCAACGCACCAAGTAACTTCGTTTTCATGTTATTACCTCCATGTTGTCGTTTTTCATTTTAGTGTCCGCGATGTGACGGGTGCCAAAACGTCACTCGCTTTTCGAACCAGGCCACGAGCCCGTAGAACGCTGTGCCGGCCATCGCAGAGACTGCGATCTCGGCCCAGACAAGATCAATCGACAGGCTGCCGACCCCGGTTGAAATACGAAACCCCATCCCGCGCGTGGGGGATCCAAAATACTCAGCAACGATCGCCCCGATCAATGCAAGGGTCGTCGCAATCTTGAGCCCATTGAACACAAATGGCAGCGCTGCAGGCAGGCGCAATTTAAGCAAAGTGTCGAAATAACTCGCAGCATAGGTGCGCATGAGGTCGCGCTGCATCGCATCTGTCTCGCGCAAGCCTTGTACGGTGTTCACGAGGATCGGGAAGAACACCATAACCACGACGACCGCCGCTTTGGAATGCCAGTCGAAGCCGAACCAACTGACCAGAATGGGCGCAATGCCGACAATAGGCAGGGCGGCGACGAAATTGCCGATGGGCAGCAACCCGCGTGTCAGAAAAGCCGAACGGTCAATCAGGATCGCCGCGGCAAACGCGGCCAGTCCACCGATCACGAAGCCGGACAATGCGCCTTTCAGAACCGTCTGCTGAAAATCCTCCCAAAGGATATCGGTCGAGGCCACAAAGGTCTGCGCCACGGTCGAGGGCGCGGGCAGGATCACCGGCGAAACGCCAAACCCTCGCACAATTCCTTCCCAAAGCACGATCAGCGTTACACCAAAAAGCACAGGGATCAGCACCCGCACTGCCAAAGATGTACGCCAAGCCGAATTGGCAAGAAACGCGTTCAGCGCCCAAGCACCAATCCAGAACACAAGCGCAAAGATCAGCCAGCTCATGCCTGCACCCCCATCCGCCTGAGCGTCGCCCGCTGCATCAGGTCCAGCAAGGTAACCAGAATCCCCGCAAGGATCGCCGCCGCGAACAGCGCCGCCCATATCGCAAGTGGCGTGCCGAACTGGTCCCCGATCAGGATGCGCGCACCCAGACCCGAAATCGCCCCAGTGGGCAATTCGCCCACGATGGTCCCAACAAGTGCCGCCGCAATCCCGATCTTGAGCGAGGTGAACAGATACGGCATTGACGCAGGTAGCCGCAGTTTCAAGAAGGCCTGCAAACCAGACGCCGAATAGGTCCGCAGCAGATCAAGCTGCGCCGCGCCCGGCGATCTCAACCCTTTGACCATCCCGACAAGTACCGGGAAATAACACAGATAGGCTGAGATGATTGCCTTTGGCACCGTGCGCCCTTCGATCCCCACCTGACTGGACAACACGATAATCATCGGCGCCAGCGCCACAATCGGCACCGTCTGACTGATGATCGCCCAAGGCATCAGGCTCATATTCACCACCCGGCTGTAGACGATGGCAATTGCCCCCGCCATCCCCAGTACGGTGCCAAGAGCAAATCCCCAAAGCGTCGACTGCAGCGTGATCCAGCCATGATAGATAAGCGACCGCTTAGAAAGCGCCCGACCACGAAGCGCCATCTCACCCGTGGTCTTCCAAAGCTCAGCCCCAACCTGAACCGGGGTCGGCAGGCGTGGCCGGTCAAGACTGTAGCCCAGCGCAATATGCTCCGAATTGTCGGCCATCAAACGCCAGATCGACTGCTCGAACCGCGCGCGGGATTCAGCGGGAACCACGTCTGATCCAGCGCGTTCTGCCACATCCAGAGCACCACGAATGTTCATCGGCGCGACCGCAGCGTACCAAAGCGCAACTATCGCTGCGAGTACAGTCAGGATGGGCACGAGGTTTCTCATGATGCCTCAATCGTCATAGGCATGGCCCGCCCGCAACCCCTCGCGCACCCGATGCGCAATGGCAAGGAATTCAGGCGTGTCGCGAATATCAAGCGGACGCTCCTTGGGCAGAGGGCTGTCGATCACGTCAGTAATCCGTCCCGGACGCGGGCTCATGACAACGATCTTGGTCGACAGATACACCGCTTCCGGGATCGAGTGCGTCACGAATCCGATGGTCTTTTCCGTCCGCGCCCACAGCTCCAATAGCTGTTCATTCAGGTGGTCGCGAACAATCTCGTCCAGTGCACCGAACGGCTCATCCATCAGCAGAATGTCCGCATCAAACGCCAGCGCCCGTGCAATCGACGCCCGCTGCTGCATCCCTCCAGAAAGCTGCCATGGGTATTTCTTGCCGAAATTCGACAGCTCTACGAGGTCGAGCACCCGCGCAATCCGCTCATCCTGTTCAGACTTGGAATAGCCCATGATTTCGAGTGGCAAAGCGATGTTCTTCTCGATCGTCCGCCACGGATAAAGCCCCGCCGCCTGAAACACATAGCCATAGGCCCGCGCCCGTCGCGCCTCATCCGGGGTCATTCCATTGACCGTCAGCGTCCCGCCCGTCGGCGCTTCAAGCGCCGCGATACAGCGCAGAAACGTGGTCTTGCCGCAGCCCGACGGCCCAATGAAACTGACAAATTCTCCTTTACCGATGTCGAGATCAACACCGGACAGCGCATGCACTGGCCCGTCATTGGTCTGAAAGGTGAGGTCCAGCGATTTCGCTGAAATCACGTGTTTTTCTCTATTTAGACCCGACTGAGGACCCTCGTCTAAGTGGTTTGAGTTTAGCATGCAGTTTCTAAGCCTGAGAAGTGGATGGAAACAACAAGGGTGCTTCCTGCTGTGGCATGAAGTCAGGCCAACCGTTCCCAGCATGGAACAACTTGAAGTATATCTCTTGCATGCGCTCTCGAGCTTCTTGAATAGGAGTCCGAGCATCGCGAACTTCCGCTAGAAGTAGTCTTATTGCAGTTTTGCGATTAAGCAGTTGCCGTCCGCCTTCCTTCACTGGCAATGAGTGTTTCGCAAACATGAGTTCAAGACCTTGGTACGTTGAGCGAGCCTCATACAGTCTTCCGTGAACAACCAATTGGCGGCAAGCAAGCGGAGCTTCCAAGTCGACACTTGCGCTTTCGCAGAAGCTAATAATTTCTTTAGGTAGTAAGTCGCCAAACACTTCTGCCAAGACAGGCAATTTCTTCAGCTTTCCGCCAAGATAGGTTGGGTATTGTTTAATTTTTCTCGCCAAACATTTTCTTTGCGAAACACCCATTACAAACACGTCGTCAAGTAAGACCTCTAGATCTGCGAACGCCTGCACCAGCTTGTAGCACTCCGATAATATATCTGCTTGGTGGCTAGAGTTCATTCAAACCCCCGTCGCAGGGATGCCCGTCCGCTGCACGGGACGCGGAGCAGTCAGTTCTTTCCACGTCGACAGCGCGCGGTTCACGGTCCCGTTGCCCGGGCGTTCCACGAACTTGCCATGCCCTTCCTGCGTGCGCATCTCTCCGTCATGCACCGCCACATGCCCGCGCGTCAGCGTGAAGCGCGGCAGGCCTTTAACATGCTGTCCCTCGAACACGTTGTAATCGATTGCCGATTGCTGCGTTTTCGCGGCAATGGTCTTTTCTTTCTCTGGATCCCACACCACCAGATCGGCATCAGCCCCGACCAGAACCGCACCCTTCTTGGGATAGCAATTCAGGATTTTCGCGATATTGGTCGATGTCACCGCAACAAATTCGTTCGGCGTCAGCCGCCCGGTTGCCACGCCATGTGTCCAGAGCATCGGCATGCGATCCTCTAGTCCACCTGTGCCATTGGGGATCTTCGAGAAATCGCCAACACCATACCGTTTCTGCTCGGTGGTGAAGGCGCAATGATCCGTTGCCACCACGGAAAGCGTACCAGATTGCAGCCCCGCCCAAAGACTGTCTTGGTGCTTTTTGTTGCGGAACGGGGGCGACATGACACGCCGTGCAGCGTGATCCCAATCGGTGTTGAAGTATTCGCTTTCATCCAGCGTCAAATGCTGGATCAAAGGCTCCCCCCAAACGCGTTTACCCTGCATCTTGGCACGGCGGATCGCCTCATGTGCTTCCTCACATGACGTGTGCACAACGTACAAAGGCACACCCGCCATATCAGCGATCATAATGGCGCGGTTGGTCGCTTCGCCTTCAACCTGAGAAGGCCGGGAATAGGCATGCCCCTCCGGGCCGGTATTGCCCTCGGCCAGTAGTTTCGCGGTCAGTTCCGCCACCACATCGCCGTTTTCAGCATGGACCATCGCGATACCGCCCAGTTCAGAAAGACGGTTGAACGATGCGAACAGCTCATCGTCATTGACCATGAGCGCGCCTTTATAGGCCATGAAATGCTTGAACGTGTTGATGCCGTGGTCGTTGATCACTGTGGGCATCTCATCGAACACTTTTTCGCCCCACCAGGTCACCGCCATGTGGAACGAGTAATCGCAATTCGCCATCGTCGACTTGTTGTGCCACCCCTTCATCGCATCAACGAGGCCTTGCCCCTGCCCGGGAAGCACGAAATCCACCACCATCGTGGTTCCGCCCGACAAAGCGGCGCGCGTGCCGCTTTCGAAATTGTCTGTGGAATACGTGCCCATGAACGGCATCTCGAGATGCGTATGCGGGTCGATCCCACCCGGCATGACATAGCAACCGGTCGCATCCAGTTCTTCGTCGCCTTTCAGGTTAGGCCCGATCTCCGAAATAACTCCGTTCTCGATCAGGACATCCGCCTCATAGGTCAGGTCCGCTGTGACAACCGTTCCGTTCTTGATGACTGTGGTCATGGTTTACTCCGTGGTCCTGATCTTCTCTATTTCAAAAATAACTCGGGGGAGCCGCGCATCGCGCGACGGCGGCAGCGCCCCCAACCTAGCTGACGATCCCCGCCGTCTCGACAACCGCATGGAAAAGCACATCGGTGCCCGCAGCCGCCCATTCCTTGGAGATCTCCTCCGCCTCATTGTGCGACAGCCCGTCAACGCAAGGACACATCACCATCGCGGTGGGGGCCACATCGTTGATCCAGCAGGCATCATGTCCGGCACCCGATACGATATCCATGTGGCTGTAACCTAGCCGGTCTGCGGCATCTCGGATTGCGCCCACACAGGCCTCGTCGAACGCGGGCGGATCAAACTGCCCGACGATGTGCGATTCGAAACTGACGCCAACGTCTTCGCAAAGCTTCGGCGCACGCGCCATGAACTCGTCAACCATGGTGTTCAGCTTGTCCAACAAGTGCGTGCGCAAATCGACAGTGAACACAACCTTTCCAGGAATGATGTTTCGACTGTTGGGATAGACGTCGATATGGCCGATCGCGCCAACCGCATTGGGTTGGTTCTTCATCGCGATCTCGTGCACCAGTTCTGTGACCAGAGCGAGCCCACGTCCCGCATTCTT
The DNA here is from genome assembly GCF_002115725.1 of Marivita cryptomonadis. GTDB lineage: Bacteria > Pseudomonadota > Alphaproteobacteria > Rhodobacterales > Rhodobacteraceae > Marivita > Marivita cryptomonadis. Next base: position 95,547 of record NZ_JFKD01000010.1, on the reverse strand, counting down.
GCGCATATGCATAGGCGTCGATCCGGTGTGGCTTTCCTTGCCGGTCACCGTACATTCGATCCAGCGCAAACCCTGCCCATGCGTGACAACACCAATGTCCTTGCCCTCGGCTTCGAGGATCGGACCCTGTTCGATATGCAACTCGAAAAACGCATGCATCTTGCGATCGCCGACTTTTTCGGTGCCTTTCCAGCCAATACGTTCCAGCTCGTCACCAAAACGCTTGCCCTTGGCATCCGTGCGGTCATTTGCCCAATCCAAAGAATGCTTGCCAGCAAATACCCCAGAGGCCAGCATCGCTGGCGCAAAACGGGTCCCCTCTTCGTTGGTCCAGTTCGTCACAACGATCGGGTGCTTGGTCTTGATGCCGAGGTCATTGAGCGACCGCAGAATTTCCAACCCGCCCAGAACACCAAGCACGCCATCGTACTTGCCACCCGTCGGCTGCGTGTCGAGATGCGAGCCAACGTAGACCGGCAGCGCGTCTGGGTCCGTGCCCTCGCGCCGGGCGAACATGTTGCCGATCTCGTCGAGACCCATCGTACAGCCGGCGTCTTGGCACCATTTTTGAAACAGCGCCCGGCCTTCCGCGTCCTCATCAGTGAGGGTTTGGCGGTTGTTACCGCCCGCCACTCCCGGACCAATTTTTGCCATTTCCATGAGTGTGTCCCATAGACGATCACCATTGATCCGCAGATTTTCTCCGGGTGCTGCCATGTTCGTTCCCCTCGCCGCCGGCTTGCTTGCGTGATGGCACAACAGCCCACGCAAGTTTTTTACCATTTGGTAAAGTTACGATTGCAACGCGCCCCCAAGCTGTCAAGGTATGTTCTCGAATGAGTTGGTTTGCACAGCCCCGAACACAGGGGTCGTGCCTGTAAAAGATGCATGAGAGAGACCCCCGTGAGCCCCCCCGAACGAAAGCCAAGCCGCATCCAGACAGAAAACCGCCAACGGATCCGTGATGCGGCGCTAGGCCTTTTCGCGACACAAGGGTTTCGCGGCACGACACTTGATCAGATCGCCGACGCCTGCGGGATGCACAAACCCAATCTCATCTACTACTACGAGAGCAAAGAAGCGATCCATATCGACCTTCTGAACACACTCATGGAGGAATGGCTCAGCCCCCTTGGTGCGATGGATCCTGGCGGCGACCCGCTTGAAGAGATCCTCGGCTACATCCACCGCAAGATGGAGATGAGCCGCCTTTATCCGCGCGAATCCCGGCTTTTCGCAAATGAGATTGTCCAAGGTGCGCCGCGGATGTTGCCGCATCTCGAAAGCACACTGAAACCGCTGTTTGACAGCCAGTGCGGGATCATTGCGAAATGGATTAAGGATGGCAAAATCGCAGATTTGCATCCCGCGCATCTGATCTTTTCAATCTGGGCCGTAACCCAACACTATGCTGATTTTGAAGCGCAGATCGCAGTTCTGTTGCCAGGAGATGATAAGCGTGCGCGCGGTGCAGATCAGTTCGTGGAAGTGATGTTCCGAAAAGTACTCACGCCTTAACGGTATTCATTTTGGATTAACCAAAGCCGTTGCACTGTACCGACATGACACAGCATCTCATGTTCCCCAATTCACCGAAATTGAATGCCCCTTGGCGCGATCAATTGTTCAACACGCGCGCTGCCAAGCAAGGTGGTATCCTGCGACGCAACAAGCACAGCATAGACCGAGAAATTGGCGTATCCTTGCTGGTCGCCGAGGTGCGTGCCCGCGGCTTTCGCCTCTATGAGGTCGGCGATGACTACGTCATCGTTTGTCATCGCCGCCCTATTCGACAGCTCTGCTGAGCGCTCAGAAAATTCGTACGAATTTTCTGCACGTTGAGATTATTCGTACGAATAATCTTACTCGGCCGCCTGTGCCACCGCTGGGTTGTTCGGATGGCTGGTCCAATCACCATGTTCCGCAGCAACCGGTTGACCGGTTCGCGCGTCGATGACCCCGACGTCCAACCGCTCCATGGTGATACACGCCTCGACCGGGCATACATTCACACACAGATTGCAAGCCACGCACTCGTCATCCTTGACCGTGAACACTCGGTCCTCTGACATGGCGATGGCCTGGTGCGAGGTATCCTCGCAGGCTGCAAAACAGCGCCCACACGAGATGCACAGATCCTGATCAATCCGTGCCTTGGTCACGTAATTTAAGTTCAGGTTTTGCCAATCGCTGATGTTCGGCACAGCGCGCCCGACAAGATCAGCGGTCGAATCCAATCCCTTTTCGTCGAGGTACTGTGACAGGCCCGAGATCATCTCCTGCACAATCTTGAACCCATAGGTCATCGCGGCGGTGCAGACCTGAACGTTACCTGCACCCAATGCCATGAACTCGGCGGCATCCTTCCACGTGGTCACCCCACCAATTCCGGAAATCGGCAAGCCGCGCATCTCGGGCGACCGCGCAATCTCGGCCACCATGTTCAGCGCGATCGGCTTCACCGCAGGCCCGCAATACCCGCCATGCGCGCCCTTGCCATCAATCGTAGGTTCCGGCGCAAAGAGATCCAGATCGACCGAGGTGATGGAATTGATCGTGTTGATCAGGCTCACCGCATCGGCGCCACCTGCGTGCGCTGCCATTGCGGGCTTGCGAATATCGGTGATGTTCGGCGTCAGCTTGACGATGCAGGGCATGCGGGTGCTCTGCTTCACCCAGCGCGTGACCATTTCAATGTACTCGGGCACCTGCCCCACGGCACTGCCCATACCCCTTTCGGACATGCCGTGCGGGCAACCAAAGTTGAGCTCGACCCCATCTGCCCCTGTTTCTTCAACCAATGGCAGGATTGCCTTCCAGGCCTCCTCCTCGCAGGGCACCATCAATGACACGACCATAGCGCGGTCGGGGTAGTCACGTTTGACCGCCTTGATCTCGCGCAGGTTCACTTCCAATGGCCTGTCGGTGATCAGTTCGATATTGTTCAGCCCAAGCAAACGCCGATCTGCGCCCCAGATCGCGCCATAGCGTGGACCGTTGACGTTCACGACGGGCGGACCAGCCTCACCAAGTGTTTTCCAGACGACGCCGCCCCACCCTGCCTCAAAGGCACGACGGACGTTGTATTCCTTGTCCGTCGGTGGCGCCGAGGCGAGCCAGAAAGGGTTTGGGCTCTTGATGCCTACGAAATTTGTGGTCAGGTCAGCCATTCTCAATCCTCCCGGATCAGGCGCGCATCAGCGCGGCGTGGATGTCTTCGGCGGCATCTCGCCCTTCGGCGACCGCTGTTACGGTCAGGTCTTCGCCTCCTGCGGCGCAATCCCCGCCCGCCCAGACGCCTTGCACCGAGGTGCGGCCCGGCCCGGAGACTGCAATCTTGCGACCGTCGAGATTGGGCAGGTCCTCACCGCTCAGTGTCTGACCGATGGCCTTGAACACCTGATCGGCGGCAAGGCGGAAGGTCTGACCGGTGGGGGCTAGCTCGTCATCGGTAAACTCGAATTCGATCTCGCGCACAGCGCCATTGCCGTGAACAGCGACAGGTGAGGCGTTCGTGATGATCCGCACACCCTTGGCAGCGGCCAAATCCTGTTCCCAGACCGAGGCGTTCATCCGGTCGCGGCCCCGCCGATAGACGATGGTCACGTTCAGCGCACCCAGCAGTTTGGACTGCACCGCGGCATCGACAGCCGTCATCCCACCACCGATCACAACAACATCGCGTCCAACCGGAAGGGCGCTTAGATCAGTGGCCTGCCGCAGATCAGCGATAAACCCGACCGCATCCAGAACGCCCTCCTTTTCGGCACCCGGAGCTGTCAGTGCGTTGACACCGCCCAACCCCATACCAAGGAACACGGCATCGTATTCACCTTGCAGTGCGGAAAGGGTCACATCCCGGCCCAGCGCCATGTTGTTCCGAATTTGGATCCCTCCGATCTGCAAGAGCCAGTCGACTTCGCGCGCTGCGAAATCCTCGGTGCTTTTGTAGGCGGCGATGCCGTATTCGTTCAGGCCGCCGGCCTTGGACCGTGCATCAAAGACCACAACATCGTGCCCATGCATCGCGAGACGGTGCGCGCAGGCCAGCCCTGCCGGACCGGCCCCAACAACGGCAATACGCTTGCCGGTCGAGGCCGCCCGGGAGAAAGGATGCACGCCTTGTGCCATCAATGTGTCAGTCGCGTAGCGCTGCAACCGACCGATCTGCACCGGCTCGCCTTCGGCGGCTTCGCGCACGCAGGCTTCTTCGCACAAAGTTTCGGTGGGGCAGACGCGGGCGCACATGCCGCCCATGATGTTTTGCGTCAGAATCGTCTTGGCCGCTGCTTCTGGTGTGCCTGTCGCGATTTGGCGGATGAAAAGCGGGATATCGATATCTGTGGGGCAGGCGGTGATGCAGGGTGCGTCATGGCAGAAGTAGCATCGATCCGCCGCGACCAACGCCTCGTGATCTGTCAGCGGGGCATGCAGATCGACGAAACCCGCGTTCAACGCGTCTGCGTCCAAACGTCCGGGAACAACCCCTTCTTTCAATGCTCTGGCGTCCATCTTCATTCTCCGAAGTCAGCTTGAACAGTTGAAGAACGCTCTCACGGGTCAAAAATTTTATCAACTGGTAAAATTTTCAAAGCCATGCTTTTTCACAAATGCTGCACTGCGGCGTTATGCATTCAGAGCGTGGCGGGTATTCCAAAGCAGAGGTACTCAGCACGATTTCAACGACTTAGATGAGAGTGAGTAATCTTTGAGCAATGCAGAGGCATATCATGGCACTGACACAGTCCTACCACGGCCAGAAGCAGGGGTTCTTCTCCAGCCTTCTTGATGGCCTGACTCGCGGTATGAGCCAGGTCGTGGAAGCAAATTCCCGCATCCGTGAAGTCGAGCGCCTTCAGGCGCTGTCCGACGAGGCGCTTGCCGCCAAAGGCATCCGCCGCGACGATATCGTGCGGCACGTCTTCCGGGACCTTTACTGGCTGTAATCAGATCGACCAAAAGACCTGATGGGAAAAAAGGCTGCACAGAATGTGCGGCCTTTTTCTTTTTTTGGAAGAAGCTGTCAGCCAGGCAATGAAAAAAGCCGCCCCATGGGACGGCTTTGAAACGTACGGACCGCAGGTCGAGGCGTACGGCTAGACCGTACGCCTGGCCGGATCAGTTCTGTGCGTAGTATTCGATGACTAGGTTCGGTTCCATCATCACCGGGTACGGCACGTCGCTGAGACCCGGGGTGCGGACGAAGGTCGCCTTCATCTTGGAGTGATCGGCCTCGATGTAGTCGGGCACATCACGCTCAGGCAACTGAGTAGCTTCGAGAACGACTGCAATCTGCTTGGACTTGTCGCGGACCTCGATCACGTCGCCTTCCTTCACGCGGTAGGACGGGATGTTCACGCGCTGGCCGTTGACGGTCACGTGACCGTGGTTGACGAACTGGCGAGCAGCAAAGATCGTCGCAACAAACTTGGCACGGTAAACAACCGCGTCCAGACGACGCTCGAGCAGGCCAATCAGCTGTTCGCCGGTGTCACCGCGCAGACGCTCGGCTTCGGCGAAGATGCGGCGGAACTGCTTTTCCGTCAGATCGCCGTAATAGCCCTTGAGCTTCTGCTTGGCACGAAGCTGCAGACCGAAGTCGGACATCTTGCCTTTGCGGCGCTGACCGTGCTGACCGGGGCCGTATTCACGACGATTGACGGGGGATTTCGGACGACCCCAGATGTTTTCACCCATCCGGCGGTCAATTTTGTACTTGGCAGACGTGCGTTTTGTCACGGCTGATCTCCTTCTAAGAACGACGCCCGCGGGGGCGACTATGAAGGGCGTTGTCCTCTTGGGTTTTGAACCCATGACAGGCTACCCCTTGCGGGGGCCACCAACACCAATGAAGCCGCGCTTATACGGCGGCGCATGACAGAGTCAACAGACGAATGCCTCGCACGCTTTAAGCCTTGTTTAAGGCCTTTCATGGAAACTCTGGCAAGAGAACATAAGGGGGATGCCGTGCCGCATCGGGCCATACGCAGAACACTTGGACCATCGCCGCTTGATACGGCAGCGCAACAACGCGACCAGAACATCCTGCACATTGTCGAAGAGGCGGTGCGCCACCGCGAAGTGCGCCTTGCCTTTCAACCAGTGGTGCAGGCGCAAGAGCAAGGGCATGTCGCCTTTTACGAAGGTTTGATCCGTGTCACCGATCCCACCGGGCGCATAATCCCTGCCGGACAATTCATTGACAGCATCGAAGAACGGGAAAGCGGGCGTCTTCTTGATTGTTTGTCACTGGAACACGGGCTCCGGACCCTGTCGCAGAATCCGGGGCTTCGGCTGGCAATCAATCTGTCAGCGCGATCAATCGGCTATCCAAAATGGCGCAAGGTTTTAGAGCGGGGTCTGTCGCGCGACGGAACTGTAGCGGAACGCCTGATCCTCGAGATTACCGAGGCGTCAGCGATGCTGGTGCCTGAACTTGTGGTGCAAGCGATGCGCGATTTGCAAAAGCTGGGCATCAGCTTTGCACTCGATGACTTCGGTGCAGGCTATACAGCGCTGCGATATTTGAAGGAATTTCAGTTCGACATACTCAAAATCGACGGGCAGTTCATTCGGGGCATCGCGACGGACACGGACAACCAAGTTCTGACTCGTGCGATCATTGCCATCGCGCAGCAGTTCGACATGTTCACCGTCGCCGAATTCGTCGAATCCGCGCCTGACGCGCACATGTTGGGCCAATTGGGCGTCGACTTTCTTCAAGGGTACTATTTTGGTGCGCCCACGGTCGAACCACCATGGCAAACCATCAGAACAAGTAAGGTGGTGCATTGAGCCAATTTGCCCGATGCAATTGCACGCCATGACCCTAGGTCAACTCCGCCATGCACAAATCACCTGAGACACCCTGTCCGGTATGCGAATGTCTACCATTGCTTTAGGAGAGCGCGAGAATGGGTCTAGGGCCGCTGGCGCACTTGCGCGATAATCCCTGCGGAATCACTCTTGGACCATGACTTTGGTGGAGGGACACATGACCAACGTCGTTATCGCATCCGCCGCTCGGACAGCCGTTGGCTCGTTCGGCGGTTCTTTCGCAAACACACCCGCACATGATCTGGGCACTGCCGTTCTGAACGCGCTGATCGAGCGGGCCGGCATCGAGAAAGAGGCCGTTTCAGAGACGATCCTCGGTCAGGTCTTGACCGCGGCGCAGGGCCAGAACCCGGCGCGTCAGGCGCATATCAATGCCGGTCTGCCGCAAGAAAGTTCCGCCTGGAGCCTCAACCAAGTCTGTGGTTCAGGCCTGCGCGCCGTTGCATTGGGTGCACAGCACATCATGCTGGGCGATGCTGATGTCGTCTGCGCCGGTGGTCAGGAAAACATGTCGATGTCGCCCCATGCGGCAAACCTGCGTCAGGGTCACAAGATGGGCGATATGAAATATATCGACACCATGATCCGCGACGGCCTTTGGGATGCATTCAATGGCTACCACATGGGCCAGACCGCTGAAAACGTCGCTGAAAAGTGGCAAATCAGCCGCGAACAACAGGACGAATTCGCTGTTGCTTCGCAAAACAAAGCAGAAGCAGCCCAGAAAGCGGGCAAGTTCGACGACGAGGTGATCGCCTACACCATCAAGACCCGCAAAGGCGACATCGTGGTCGACAAGGACGAATACATCCGTCACGGCGCGACAATGGAAGCGATGCAGAAACTGCGTCCGGCCTTCACCAAGGACGGTTCGGTCACAGCCGCAAATGCCTCTGGCCTGAATGACGGCGCGGCTGGCGTTTTGTTGATGAGCGAAGAAAACGCTCAGAAGCGCGGTATCACGCCGATGGCCCGCATTGCGTCTTATGCGACCGCCGGTCTTGACCCGTCGATCATGGGCGTTGGCCCGATCTACGCATCGCGCAAGGCGCTGGACAAGGCAGGCTGGTCGGTTGGCGATCTGGACCTTGTTGAAGCAAACGAAGCCTTCGCCGCCCAGGCCTGTGCCGTGAACAAGGACATGGGCTGGGATCCGGCAATCGTAAACGTGAACGGCGGCGCTATCGCTATCGGTCACCCGATCGGCGCGTCGGGCGCACGCGTTCTCAACACGTTGCTGTTCGAAATGCAGCGCCGCGATGCCAAGAAGGGTCTTGCGACCCTGTGCATCGGTGGCGGCATGGGCGTGGCCCTCTGCGTCGAACGTCCCTGATCCATCTTATCCGAGGCGACGAACAGGGGCGCCGTGTGCGCCCCTTTTTCGTAGCTTCTTTTCGCAATGAGATTTCTTTGCGCAATAATGTTGCGCATTTCTTACCGCAAGTATAACAACCTTACCAAGTCAGAACACCCAAGAGGAGACAACCATGGCACGTGTAGCACTCGTCACCGGCGGCAGCCGCGGCATCGGCGAAGCCATTTCCAAAGCGCTCAAAGCCGAAGGCTATGAAGTGGCTGCAACCTATGCTGGCAACGATGAGAAGGCCGCTGCCTTCACCGAAGCGACTGGCATCAAGACCTACAAGTGGAACGTGGCAGATTACGACGCGTCCAAGGCGGGTATCGCTCAGGTCGAAGCCGATCTTGGCCCGATCGACGTGGTTGTCGCAAACGCGGGCATCACTCGCGATGCGCCGTTCCACAAGATGACCCCCGAAGCCTGGAAAGAGGTAATCGACACGAACCTGACCGGCGTGTTCAACACCGTTCATCCCGTCTGGCCCGGAATGCGCGAGCGCAAGTTCGGCCGCGTGATCGTCATTTCCTCGATCAACGGTCAGAAAGGCCAGTTTGGTCAGGTGAATTATGCCGCGACCAAAGCGGGCGATCTGGGCATCGTCAAGTCGCTGGCGCAGGAAGGCGCGCGCGCAGGCATCACCGCCAACGCGATCTGCCCCGGCTATATTGCCACCGAAATGGTCATGGCGATCCCCGAAGAGGTGCGCCAGAAGATCGTCGCCGGCATCCCAGCAGGTCGTCTGGGCGAGCCTGACGAAATTGCACGCTGCGTGGTGTTCCTTGCGTCCGAAAACTCGGGCTTCATCAACGGCTCGACCATCTCGGCCAACGGTGCGCAGTTCTTCGTTTAAGCGACGCTTTCAGTTTTCCCGAAGGGCCCGCCTATTGTGCGGGCCTTTTCTTTTTCCACCACTCGGATTAGCGGAGGACATGACCCATGCCACCGCCACCAGTATCGGATTTATCGCCGTCCTTCTTTGGGCGCTTTTGGCACTGTTCACTGCAGGATCAGCCCCTGTGCCGCCGTTTCTGCTGAATGCACTGACCTTTGCGATCGGGGGTGCGGTGGGAATTGTCTGGCTACTGATGCGAGGCCGGGTGTCGGTGCTGCGGTCGATCCCTTGGACAGTCTACACGTTCGGAACCGCGGGCTTGTTCGGCTACCATGCGCTCTATTATTCCGCTCTGCGCCTCGCCCCACCTGCCGAGGCCGGGCTGATCGCTTATCTTTGGCCCTTGTTCATCGTTCTGTTTTCCGGGCTTTTACCCGGAGAACGATTGAGAGCCGGGCATATACTTGGGGCTCTCGTTTCATTTGCAGGGGCCGCGCTGATCGTGTTGCGCAATGGGTTCAGCTTTGAGGCATCTGCGACTCCCGGTCTTATCCTTGCAGGGTTCTGCGCCCTGACATGGAGCAGCTATTCCGTTCTGTCACGGCGCCTTGGCACAACCCCGACCGAAGCGGTGGCGGTGTTTTGCGTGTTCACGGCGCTCTTGTCCGTACCTGCGCATTTGGCTTTCGAAACGACGGTCTGGCCGAACACCGGGTTCGGCTGGGTTTCGGTTGTGGCTCTAGGGCTTGGTCCCGTGGGGCTTGCATTCTACGTTTGGGACATCGGGGTGAAGCGCGGGGACATCCAGCTCTTGGGGGTGGCAAGTTATGCCGCGCCACTGTTGTCGACCGTGGTTCTGATCGTCGCCGGATTTGCACAGGCATCGTGGCAACTCGTGGCCGCAGCGGTGCTGATTACCGTAGGCGCGGGCATTGCCGCATTGGCGTCACGCCGCGCGTAAGTGCGAAAACGCACAAATTTGGCGCGCAAACCGGTATTTATGTGCGTAAAATTACAGCTAGGTAGTATCCCAAGAGAAAACCTGAATTTTTGGGAGACCCGACATGATCAACCAGATCAATGGACTGCATCACGTGACCTCGATCGCAAGCGGGGCGCAATCGAACAATGACTTCTTTACAAAAACGCTCGGACTGCGGCGTATCAAAAAGACCGTCAACTTTGACGCGCCCGAAGTTTATCATCTGTACTACGGCGACGAGGCCGGGACACCCGGCACCGTGATGACCTATTTCCCGTTCCCGAACGCGCGGCGCGGTCGGCCCGGTACGGGTGAGGTGGGGATCACCGGCTTTGCCGTCCCCAAAGGTAGCCTGCCCTATTGGCAGGAACGTCTGGCGACGTTCGATGTAAAGAACATGCAGACAGAGACAACGTTCGGCGAAACCCGCCTGCGCTTTGATGGGCCAGATGGCGATGGGTTCGTTCTGGTGGAAACAGATGGCGATGCCCGTGACCCGTGGACCAACAATGGTGTGCCTGCAGACGCGGCCATCCGTGGATTCCACAGTGCCGATATGCGCCTGCGCGATGCGGCAGCCAGTGCCGAATTGTTGAAATACATGGGATACGAGGAATTGGACCGACAGGACAGCGTGACCCGCTTTCACGTCCCCGGCGGCAATGAGGCCAACGTGATCGACATCACGCAGGTCAACGCGCCCGGCGCGGATCAGGGGGCCGGGTCGGTCCACCATATCGCGTTTTCCGTCGACAATCGGGAAAAGCAGCTTGAAGTGCGCAAGGCGCTGATGGACACGGGCTATCAGGTGACGCCAGTCATCGACCGCGATTATTTCTACGCGATCTACTTCCGCACGCCGGGCGGGGTTCTGTTCGAAGTGGCGACCAACGAGCCGGGTTTTGACCGCGACGAAGACACGGCACATCTGGGTGAAGCGCTCAAGCTGCCGTCGCAACACGAACACCTGCGCGAAGTCCTTGAAGAAAAGTACCTGGAGCCGATCGTTGACTAACTACGTGATCCGCGAAACCAAGAGCACGCAAGGCGCGCCCTTGGTGTTCACCTTCCACGGCACCGGAGGGGACGAAAACCAGTTCCACGAGTTGGCAGAACAGCTTTGGCCGGGGGCGCATGTCGTGTCACCGCGCGGTGATGTGTCGGAACGCGGGATGAATCGGTATTTTCGGCGCACTGGTGAAGGCGTCTATGACATGGACGATCTGGCAAACCGGCGCGCGACAATGGCGCGTTTCATAAGGGCCAAAATCACTGAGACAGCGGCATCGCGCGTGATTGCTTTGGGCTATTCCAACGGTGCAAACATTGCTGCAGCGGTGGCATTCAACGAGCCGGACCTGTTTACAGACGTGATTGCAATGCACCCGCTGATCCCGTGGACCCCAGACCCGCAGCCCGGATTAACCGACACCCGTTGGCTGATCACAGCCGGTGAGCGCGATCCAATCTGTCCGGCGCCGTTGACCCGGTCCCTGACCGACTATCTGCGCGCGCAAAGTGCCGACGTAACCGAGCATTGGCACCCCGGTGGGCATGAATTGGTGCAATCCGAACTTTCGGCCATTCAAGAAAACATGCTCTGAACGATAAACGCCCCCGGCCAAATCTGGTGCGGGGGCGTTCTGTTTTCGAGCTTCAGCACTGTCACCATCAGCGGAACAAAGCCCGCAAAAGGCTACGGACCATATCGCCACGGGCTTCGTGTGCTGCGCGGATTGCGTCGCGGTGACGGGCGTCTTTGGCATGTTCAAACATGTGTTGTTCCTCACATTTGCAAAATTTAACTGTTCTCTATATGGGCGCTTTACAGAATACCCACAAACGAGACTTTTCATCGCTTCAGTTAAGTTATACTTGTGTGAGAATGAGCGACCGCCTGCCTCCTCTTACCGCCCTACGGGCTTTCGAAGCTGCTGCGCGGCACATGTCCTTTGCGCAGGCCGCTGCGGAATTGCATGTTACCCCCGCAGCGCTGTCCTTTCAGATCAAGTCGCTTGAGGAACATTTGGGCGCACCGGTGTTCCGCCGCCTGAACCGAGCTGTTGAACTCACGCCCGAAGGCGTTGCCCTGCAATCAGGTGTGCAAGAGGGGTTCGACCTTATCCTGACGGCGTGGCGATCAGCACGACGGCAAGCGCAGTCAAACATCCTGACCGTGACCGCAGGCCCAGCCTTTACCGCCAAGGTGTTGGCCCCGCGCCTCTTCGAATTCGCACAGGCACACCCGGATATCGACCTGCGGTTCTCGGCCAGTTTGCGACTGGTCGATTTCGTCCGGGACGACATAGATGCCGCTGTGCGGTTCGGTTATGGCCCGGATGAGGGCCTGTATTCCCGCGTGCTGATGCGCGATTGGTTCGCACCGATGATGACACCGGCCTTGGCAAAGGTGTACGACACGCCCGAAAAACTGTGCACCGCGCCACTGATCTTTGACGACAGTGTCGATTTCCTGCGGCCTCGCGCCGACTGGGCGCAATGGCTCCGGGCGAACGGGATTGCCCCACCCAAACTGACCGGATCGCATTTCAGCCATGCCGACCACGCCGTGGATGCGGCGCTGGCGGGCGGGGGCGTGGTCATGGCCCGCAGCACGCTGGCAGCGGGAGCATTGCGCGATGGTCAACTGGTGGCACCGTTCGACATCGCCTTGTCGACCGACGCGCATTTCCGCTTTGTCTGTCCCGTGGGACACGAGAAGAAACCGCAAGTTGCGGCCTTTTCGGATTGGCTCGACAAAAAGATCAGCGCGTTGGTGGCGCAACTGCCAGAGAAGCAGCTAATCCCGGTCGATCAGATATGAAAAAGCCCGGGGGGAGACCCGGGCTTGCACCAATTACGAGAGGCGCTCGATTTCTTCTTTTAGTCGAAGTTTCTGCTTCTTAAGTGACGCGATCATCAGGTCATCCGTTCCTGGTGCGCGTTGGGCCTGTTCGACCTCTTCAGACAGGGTTTGGTGCTTCCGCTTCAGTTCCTGAAGATGTGAAGTCAAGCTCATGAAGTCCTCCTGTGACTGATTGGATCTTTAGTCGATCACAGTTTTACAATTCTGTCACGCTGCACCCGCATGGTTGGTGAATTATGGCCTACCGCGACGTGCCAAATGGCGGTTTTGAACTGGAAACGGCAAAGCACAGGCGGACCGCAGTACTTTCGATACGTTTTCGGTATACGAATCAGCATCTTTTTCGTGGCTTTCGCCGCGGTGCAGCACAAGCGGCGGGTGCGACACAAACGCCGCCCTACGCTCTTTTCGGCCACGCAACAACACAAGCCGGGCGGGCCGTGTGCTGCGCGGGTGAATCGGCCAAAGCTCAAGCGCGCCCAAACAGGCGAAGAATGCGCTCATCAGTTCAGGCAAACGGTCAGCCCGCTGGATGAATGTGGCCACGCCTCCGGGTTTAAGTCGCTTGGACGCAACGCTCACCCATTTCTCAAGCGGCAGCGCGCCCGACCGGGACACCGCCCGTTCCCGCGACCGCGCGGCGACTGCGCGAAAATCCTCAAAATACGGCGGGTTGGCGATCACGTGATCGAAACGCTGGGATTTCACGTCCGCTGGCAGGTTGGAAAGGTCGGCACAGAGAACAGCACCTGCCAATCCATTGTCATCCAGATTGCGCTGCGCAAGTGCGGCATAGGCGGGCTGCATTTCAACACCGGTGCAGATGATGCCGGGTACACGCGTGGCCAGACAGGCCAATGCAGCACCCCCGCCACAGCCCAATTCAAGCACGGTTTCACCCGCCTGCGCCGGGATGGACGCCGCCAGCAGCACGGGATCGACACCCGCGCGATACCCGTCCTTTGGCTGCCATATGCGCACCGCACCGCCCAAAAAATCGTCGCGTGTCAGTTCATCCCCCGCAAAGGGGTCAGTCCTCAAACTTGACACCGTATTCGCGCAAGACACGTCTTGCGTCATCAAGCTCGTCGCTTCGGACCATGAGACGGCGTGGCAAAATGCCAATAGACCCTTCGAGGATGCTCATGTTTACGTCCAATTCAAAGCTGTCTATACCCTCGTCCTCAAGCACGGCTCGGGCGAGCGGTATCAGTGTGATGTCATTGGTGCGCAATAGCTCTTCCATGACCATGATGTAGGAACACCGGGCCCGCTTTGTCGAGCCTTCCTGAAGGAATGGTGATGATGTTGGATAAACAAAGTCAAAAACCGCATGATCGGTTGGCAGAGGTTCTGGCCGAAGACATGGCCCAGGTGAACATCCTGATCCGTACGCGCATGGCATCGGAACACGCGCCGCGCATTCCCGAAGTGACCGCGCATCTGGTTGAGGCCGGGGGCAAACGGTTGCGCCCGATGCTGACGCTGGCGGCGGCGCGGATGTGTGGCTACGAGGGCGACAATCACGTGAAGCTGGCCGCGACGGTGGAGTTCATCCACACCGCGACGCTGCTGCACGACGATGTGGTCGACGAGAGCGAGAAACGGCGGGGGCGGCCCACGGCGAACCTGCTTTGGGACAACAAGTCGAGCGTGCTGGTTGGCGATTATCTTTTCGCACGGTCGTTCCAGTTGATGACAGAAACCAACAACATCCGCGTGTTGCGCATCTTGTCCGACGCGGCGGCGACAATTGCCGAGGGCGAGGTGTTGCAGATGACGGCGGCGCAGGATTTGCGCACGTCGGAAGAGATTTACCTGCAAGTGGTACGCGGAAAGACGGCGGCGCTGTTTTCAGCTGCGACCGAAGTGGGCGGCGTGATCGCCGACATGGACGAGGCGCAGATCAAGGCGTTGTTCGATTATGGTGATGCGCTTGGCATTGCGTTCCAGATTGTCGATGATCTGCTGGATTACTGGGGATCAGACGCGACGGGCAAGAACGTGGGCGATGATTTCCGCGAACGCAAGCTGACGCTGCCTGTGATCAAAGCTGTTGCCCTTGGCGATGACGAAGAGCGCGAATTCTGGAAGCGCACCATCGAAAAGGGTCGTCAGGACGACGGCGATCTTGAACACGCGATAGCGCTATTGAACAAGCACGGCACGCTTGAGGCCACACGGGCCGAGGCGAACGACTGGATCGCCAAAGCGCGCGCGGCTCTGGCGACACTTCCTGCCCACCCGATCCGCGATATGCTGGACGATCTGGCCGATTACGTGGTGGCGCGTGTCAACTGACCTTGGGGAGGGCTGCGTTGAACTGATCGCCCAGAACACAGCCGACAACCCACCAATCGGGATGCGCGTGATAGAGAACGCCAGCAGCGTCTTTCGCCTCGGCTTCGGTTTCAAATAGCCCGAAACAGGTCGCGCCGGACCCTGACATCCGCGCCAGACCACATCCGTCCTGCGCCGCCAGTACCCCGAGCACGTCCGCTATGGCAGGTTGAACCGCCACAGCGGGTGGCTCCAGATCGTTGCGCATTCCGCGAAGCCAGTCGATCAACGCAGCCGCGTCCGCGAACGCCGGGATTTCGTCGGGCATCGGTGGATTGGTCTTGGAGACCAGAGCCTTGAACACGGACGGCGTCGAGACGGGAAGGCGTGGATTGACCAGCACGGCGTACAGCGTCGGAAGTGGCACGACGTCAAGCTGATCACCGATGCCCCTTGCGCGCATGGGTTTGCAGGCAAGACACATCGGCACATCAGCCCCAAGGCTTGAAAGCGCTTCGCGGTGTTGTTTTGCGGTTTCCTCTGGTGCGGATGCCAAGGCATCCATCTGGGCTTCGTCAAGCCAAACCATCCCACGCCACGCCGCTGCCGCATCGGCGGACCCTCCACCAATTCCAGAGGCGGGTGGCAAAAACTTTTCCAACCGCAAGGCCGCGCCATCCTTTTGGACCAAAGCAGCGGCTTGCAGGGCAAGATTGGCCATGTCAGCCGGGACACCCGCAGCTTCGGGGCCTTCGACCGTCAGCGAAAGCGCATTTCCCGATTTGAGTTCCAAACGGTCGCCAACCGACGCAAAGGTGACCAACGAGTCGAGCAGATGATACCCGTCGTCGCGTTGGCCGGTCACATGCAGTGTCAAATTGATCTTGGCAGGCGCAAAGACGTTAACCGTCGTCATTCGCCACCTGCAAAGGCGGCGCGCCTTCCTCGGCCAGCACCTGATCCAGCCCGACATCCAGCTTGGCGCGGATGCGCTCGGCGTCTACCTCTTCGGCAGTGCTGCCATAGACGACAAACGACAACGCCCGACGCCATTGGAACCGCGCTTCGGTCTTGCGGCCTACAGCCCAGTACACATCACCCAGATGGTCGTTGACGATAGGATCAACCGGCATCAGTTCGGCGGCACGCTCCATATGACCAACTGCTTCTTCATAACGGCCAAGGCGGTAGAGCACCCACCCAAGGCTGTCGATGATATAGCCACTGTCAGGTCGCGCCGCAGCCGCGCGCTCGATCATGTCGAGCGCCTCGTCCAGCTTGATCTGTTTCTCAACCAGCGAATAACCAAGGTAGTTCAACACCTGCGGCTGTTCCGGGTTCAGCTCCAAAGCTGCGCGGAAATCAGCCTCGGCCTCGTCCCAGCGGTCCAGCCGTTCATGACAGATGGCACGGGCGTAATGCAGGAACCACTGGCTTTGGGTTTCCACCTCAAACAGATCCAGTGCCTGCGTATAAGCCTCAATCGCTTCCTCGTAGCGTTCGAGTTGGCGCATCGTGTCGCCCAATGTCGAATGCACGATGGGCTGATCGCCGTGGGTTTTTGCCAACCGTTGCAGCACTTCGACCGCCGCATCCACTTTATCGCTGTCGCGCAGTGCGGCGGCACGGCCCAGTTCGGCAGCATGATAGGCAGGGTGGTCTTGGGGCACCTCGGCATAGGCTTTCACGGCAAGCTCTGACTGGCCCATGTCGTCCAGCAGGCTGGCGGTCAGCAGAATGGCGTCGATGTGATCGGGGCGCAGATATTCCGCAACCCGCGTGTAAAGCAGGGTGAATTCATCATTCGCCTCGTTCGCAAGTGCTGCGGCCAGCGTGTAGAACACCTCGGCCAAGCCATCACGCGGGCCTTGAATGTGGGTGAACGGAATTGCCTCACCCGCTTGCAGCGCATCGCGCATCAGGCTGAGGCCCGGGTCTAGCTCGGCACCAAAGGCGGTCTCGATCAATGTCAGCGCATCTTCGTTGCGATCAAGCTGGCTGAGCACTTCGACATGCGCCATCACGCCACGCCGGGTCAGCTGCATTCCACCAGTCCCCGCATCTTCGAGGATCGCCGCAGAGCTTTCGAAGTCGCCAACCGACGCCAAAGCCAAGGCTTTGTGATACATCGCAAAATTACGCAAACCTTGCTGGTTGGAAAGCTCGTCGAACTGCACAAGGGCTGCCGACATATCGCCCGTCCCAAGCTGAGACCATGCCAACAGCAACCCATCGACCAACGGTCCGACACCCCGATCATCATTCACTCGGGCCATCAGCGCGTCGTAATCCTCGGTCGCCCCAAGTTGCGCGACAATCGCCATATGCGCCACTTGGCTGCGATGGCCGTCATTGACCAGCTTGGTCGCAAGGGCCGCAGCACGGTCGACATCGCCCAGCGAAATCTCCGCCAGCGCAGCACGCTCAAGGATCACCGGGTTCTCCGGGTCGAACATCACAGCTTGCCCATAATAGGACGCAGCCGCCTGAATATCGCCATCGAAGCTGGCCTGCCGCCCCGCAAGGTAATCCCCCGCCAGACTGTTGGCGAACGCACCGCCGGGGGCGATCAGGCAAAGCGCCAGCGCTGCTGACCCCAGAAGCCGTTTCATGCTCGATTGCGCCATGTCTTTCTCCTTGAAAAAGGCGAATTTCGCGAAGCGTAGCGCGACGGTCGGACACACGCAACCAACGCAAAAGGCCGGGCGTTGGCCCGGCCTTGTCACATTACATATTCGGGTAGTTCGGACCGTCCCCACCTTGCGGCACCGTCCAGTTGATATTCTGACTTGGGTCCTTGATATCACAGGTTTTACAGTGGACGCAGTTCTGAAAGTTGATCACGAATTTGTCTGATCCGCTTTCGTCTTTCACAAACTCATAGACCCCTGCCGGACAGTACCGCGCCGATGGGCCCGCGTATTTCGGCAAGTTCACAGACACGGGAATCGACGCATCCTTGAGCTTGAGGTGCGCAGGCTGGCTTTCCTCGTGATTTGTCGCCGCGAAAGACACGTTGGTGAGGCGGTCGAAGGACAGTTTGCCATCCGGCTTGGGATAGTCGATCGGCTTGAAGTTCTTCGCCTCACCCGTCGCTTCGGCGTCGGTTTTGCCGTGACCCAGCGTACCAAGCAGCGAAAAGCCCAGCGTGTTGGTCCACATGTCAAACCCGCCCACGGTGAGCGATGCCAGAAGCCCGCGCTTTGACCACAGAGGTTTGACGTTGCGCACCTTCTGCAGATCGGTGCCAATTGCGCCATCGCGGACCTCGGTTTCGTAGTCGCTCAGCTCGTCCGAGGCGCGGCCATCCTGAATGGCCGCGTAGGCGGCTTCAGCCGCGGCCTTGCCCGACAGCATCGCGTTGTGGTTGCCCTTGATACGCGGCACGTTGACCATGCCGACAGAACAACCCAGCAGCGCAACACCCGGTGCCACCATCTTGGGCATCGACTGGTAACCGCCTTCCGAGATGGCGCGCGCGCCATAAGCCACGCGCTTGCCGCCTTTGAGCAGCTCGGCCACCATCGGATGGTGCTTGAAGCGCTGGAATTCCATGTAGGGGTACAGGTGCGGGTTTTCGTAGTTCAGGTGGACCACGAAGCCGACATAGACCTGATTGTTGTCGAGATGATAGATGAACGACCCGCCACCTGCGTTCGACCCCAGCGGCCAGCCCATTGTATGAGTGACAGAACCTTCGCGGTGCTTGTCTGGGTCGATCTCCCAGATTTCCTTCATGCCGAGGCCGAATTTCTGCGGCTCTTTGCCTTTGGACAGATCGTATTTGGCGATCACTTCCTTGGCGAGGCTGCCGCGCACGCCTTCACTCAGGAACACGTATTTGCCGTGCAGCTCCATCCCTGGCTCATAGCCCGGCCCCGGCGTGCCATCGGCGTTTTTGCC
This sequence comes from Marivita cryptomonadis, assembly GCF_002115725.1. GTDB lineage: Bacteria > Pseudomonadota > Alphaproteobacteria > Rhodobacterales > Rhodobacteraceae > Marivita > Marivita cryptomonadis. Next base: position 76,487 of record NZ_JFKD01000010.1, on the reverse strand, counting down.
GAATTCACCGGCAACCACACCTTTGACTTCGCCATTCTCGCCGTAGACGATCTCGGAACAAGCCATGCCGGGGAAAATCTCGACCCCAAGTTCTTCGGCTTGCTCAGCCATCCAGCGGCACACATTGCCCATCGACACAATGTAATTGCCGTGGTTGTTCATGAGCGGCGGCATCGGCCAGTTCGGGATGCGGATCTGGCCCGCTTCGCCCAGCATGTAGAAATTGTCGTCCTTCACCGGGACATTGAGCGGCGCGCCCTTGTCCTTCCAATCCGGGATCAGCGCATCAAGACCGCAAGGATCAAGAACCGCACCCGACAGGATATGCGCGCCCACCTCAGAGCCCTTTTCCAGCACAACGACGTTCAGTTCTGCATCCAATTGTTTCAACCGGATTGCGGCAGACAGACCCGCCGGGCCTGCGCCGACGATCACAACATCATATTCCATCGCTTCGCGCGCGTGTTCGCTCATGTCGGGCTCTTTCCTGAAAGTCACGTGTCAAAACCTGCAGGGTCACGTAACGTGCAGGTCAAGGTCGGTCAATTGCGACACCGCGTTACAGCCCGCTTTCTAAGGGAAATGCTGCATTTTCATGCGCCACCCCCTGCCTACGTGATGCAAGGCCTCTTGCGTTTCGATGGCGGGTCAGGTCACTGTTGCGCCGACGTAAGTGACATGTTTAGACCGCGCCAATGTAATATGGCGCCAGAGTTTTTCGCTCTGCCGACCAAGAGGGAACCGCCCCATGGAAAAGCTACCGATGACCCGCGCGGGCCATGCCGCGCTGGAAGCCGAATTGAAAACGCTCAAATCAGAAGAGCGTCCCGCTGTGATTCAGGCGATTGCCGAGGCGCGAGAGTTGGGCGACCTCAAGGAAAATGCGGAATACCATTCCGCCCGGGAAAAGCAGGGCTTTATCGAAGGCCGCATCAAGGAACTCGAAGGCGTTCTGAGCCTTGTCGAGGTGATCGACCCGACCAAGCTTTCTGGTCCGATCAAGTTCGGTGCAACCGTGACGCTGGTGGACGAAGACACCGACGAAGAAAAGACTTGGCAGATCGTTGGCGAACACGAGGCCAATATCGAAAAGGGCCTTCTCAACATCAAATCGCCCATCGCCCGCGCCTTGATCGGCAAAGACGAAGGTGACAGCGTCGAGGTGCGCACACCGGGTGGTGACAAATCCTACGAAGTGCTGAAGATCACATATATCTGACGGGTCTCCAGCATGGCACAGAACAAAGACGCCCGCCCCGGCCCGGTCTCCATTCCCAACCGTCAAGCGCAAGCTGGCGGGCTGAGCGGAATCGAACTGACCGCCGCGGCGCTCAGCGTGATTTGGCTGCTGATCTCGGGTGCGTTTTTCCTGTTCTCGGGCAACGATGGCGCTGACGGGGTACGTTTTCTACTCACCCTGATGGTGATTTTCTTTCCCGTCGGCATGATCTGGGTCGCTGCCATCGGCGCACGGTCATCCCGCATTATGCGCGAGGAAAGCGCGCGGCTGCAAACCGCCATTGACGCGATCCGTCACGCGTACATCACGCAAAGCCAGGCCGGCGGGCGCGATCAGGCACCGCATCCGTCCATCGTAAAAAAACTGGAAGAGATCGCAGACGCGCAGAAAAAGGCAGAAACCACGCTGGCGATGTTCACATCGACCCGGGCCGCGCAGATCGCCGTGCAGGCCGGTGCGCCCGACCCGGAGGCTGGCGATCAACCGACACTGGCCTTAGGCACCCCGGCAGAGGCCCTGCATCCGCCACTGTCGAATTCCGATTTCATCCGCGCGCTGCATTTTCCTGAAACCGCAGAAGATCAGGAAGGTTTTGCAGCCCTGCGCCGCGCGCTCAAAGACCGCCCGTCTGCGCAGTTGGTGCAGGCCGCCCAAGACGTGCTGACCCTTCTCAGCCAAGACGGGATCTATATGGACGACCTGCGCCCCGACATGGCGCGCCCGGAGTTGTGGCGGCGGTTTGCCACGGGCGAACGGGGCCGCACAATCGCCGCTCTGGGCGGTGTGCGCGACCGCTCGTCACTGGCGCTCACCGCTGGCCGGATGAAGCAGGATCCGATTTTCCGAGATGCCGCGCATCACTTCCTGCGTTTGTTCGACAAGGGATTTGCCCGGTTCGAAAGCACGGCCACCGATGCCGAGATTTCCGATCTTGCCAGCACCCGCACAGCCCGTGCATTCATGTTGCTGGGCCGGGTGACCGGCACGTTCGATTAACGCTCGTTCGTACAGAATTCACTGTCCTGTTCGAGCACGGGGCTTAGATTTTTCTAAGGGCAAATCTCAGCCACCGTCATATCCAAAGGATGAAAACGGAATATAGCGCACCGGATCACCCGGCTGCACATGGACGGCTCCATCCGGCAATTCCACTAGTCCCTCAGCCCAGCTTAGCCCGCTGATCCGGCCGGAGCCTTCGGATTTGAACACCTCGGCACCGCCGTCACGCATCCGCGCCCGCAAGAATTCCCGCCGCCCCGGTTTCTTGCGCTTCTCAAAAGCTGCAGGCACGGTAAATCCCTGCGGTGCATACCATCTGGCACCGGACAGCACCCCCATCGCAGGCCGCGCAAAGATCAACGTACAGACCAGCGCTGCCACAGGGTTGCCCGGCAATCCGAACACCGGCACGCCCTCCCACATCCCGAGCGCCAAAGGCCGCCCAGGCTTCAATGCGATGCGCCATTCCTGCATCGCGCCGGTTTCACGCAACAGGGCCGAGATATGATCCTCGTCTCCTGCGGACGCACCGCCCGAGGTCAGGATCACATCCGCCTGCGCCGCTGCTGCATCTAACGCTGCACGCACTGCTGTGCGATCGTCCGCAGCGCGCCCCATATCAATCACGTTAAACCCGAAGCCTGCACACAGGCTAAGCAACATCGGGCGATTGGCATCGAAAATCTGACCTTCAGATGCCTGCGACCCCGGTTCAACGATTTCGTCCCCTGTAGACAAGACAGCGACCCGCAGCCGCTTGCGCACCTGCAACGAGCCATGCCCCACCGCTGCGGCCAGAGCCAGATCTGCAGGCGTCAACACGCGCCCAGCCTCCAGAGCTCTGTCACCCTGCATCATGTCCTCCCCCGCTTTGCGCGTGTTGGCTCCATGCTTTAGCGGGCCGTGAAAAGCGACCTGACCGTCGCCCACACGCACATCCTCGTCCAAAACCACCGTATCCACCCCGTCGGGCAAATCTGCGCCGGTCAGAACCCGGATTGCCTGCCCTTCGGGAACAGAACCTGCAAAGGGCGCCCCGGCCGCCGCGCGCCCCTCGACAAGCGGCAACAGCTGCGGCCCTGCACCAATCCCCGCACCAGCAAAACCATACCCATCCACCGCCGTGTTCGGATGTGGCGGATTCGACCGTTTCGCAACAAGATCACCTGCCAGCACACGCCCCGCGGCCTGCATCAAAGGTACGGTTTCGACACCGACAACGACAGTCATCCGGTCACGCAGCAACGCCAATGCGTCATCCACCGGCGTCCAATCCACACCGGCAGGCAACGCGAAACAATCGTTGCGCAGGGGGGGGGGTTCCAGCGCGACCTGACCCCGCGCTGCTGCGATCAGTTCGTCAGCGTGTCCCGTCCCAAGAATCCATGCCTCGTCCCTCGCCTCGGGACCAACAATCTTCAGCAGCGCATTCAACCGCTCGGGCATCAAGCCCGCCAAGGCCCGCGCCAGCAGACGCACCTGCGCTGCATCCCTGATCTCGTCGCTTTGTACCTCCTTTACGGCTGGTTCGATCAAGCCCGGCCAAATCTCAGTCAGGACAGTCTGCGCCTCAGACCAGTCCTGAAACGGCCAAACCGATACACCCGCACGCCGCTGCAAGCGCGCGAGCATCGGTAGACCCATCAGTGCCTGACTTCCCACAGTTGGATTAAAGAAAAGTTGAAAGCAGGAAGATGACGCTTTTGCCGCAAGATCACATGCGCGACGTTCCGCACAAATGTCATAGGAAATCCCGGCCTTGCGATAAGGCACATCCGGCCAGCCGTCTTCGGTGGGCTTGCCCCAGAAAGGCCCCGGCCCGTCGAACATGCGGTTGATCTCCGAGGCGACATCAAACCGATTGTTTTCGCCCGCCTCAGTGTCGGTGATGCGCGCCTCCAGCCAGTCCCAGAACTGCAGCGGGTCGTCCGATCCGATCACATGGCGCACAAATCCACGCGGATAGCCAAAGGGGAAATCAAACCCTATAAGCACGCGCCGCGCTGCCTGCGCCTCTGCCTCGATCAAATCAGTGAGCCAGGCTTCTGCCTCGATCCGGGACCGGCAATAGACCGGTTTCTGCTCTTCGCCGCTGCGCACAACACCGATCCAGATCGCATCTTTTGACGGTCGAACAGGCGCGCGTTTCCCTGCTGACCAATCGACAATCGCAATGGTGTCGAACCCCGTCAAAGCCCAACCTCTGACAGGATGAAATCCGCAATCTCAGTGGTATCGTTCAAGTCGAACACTGGACGGTCGAGATCAAGCGGCGTGTCACTGGCGACCGCCCGGATCGTCGGGTCACCGGGCGCAATCAGGTCATTGCCCGTCTCCGCGCGGAACGCTTCGACCTTGGGGTGCTGGTCGCGCTTGTAGCCTTCGACCAACACCAGATCGACAGGCATCAACTTGGCCAACAGCGCCGCCAATGTCGGTTCGTCCTCATCGCGCAGCTCGTGCATCAGCGCAAAACGGTTGCGTGATGCCAGCAGCACTTCGGTCGCACCCGCAACACGGTGCCGATGGCTATCCTTGCCAGGGTGGTCCACGTCAAAGGTGTGATGCGCGTGTTTGACAGTCGACACTGTGATCCCGCGCCCGGTGATCTCGGTCACCAGCCGTTCCATCAACCCGGTCTTGCCCGCGTTCTTCCACCCGGTGACGCCATAGATTCTCATACCATCGCCTCTGCTGCCATCAGGTCTTCGGGTGTGTTCACGTTGAAAAACGGGTCGCCACTCTCGGTTGGGAAAACCGCCTCGCGCCCTTTGTGGTGCTCCGTCCAGATCACCACTTTTTTGATCCCCTCGTGCAAAGCCCCCCGCAAATCATCGCGCAGCGCGACAGGCCAAAGACCAAATGTTGGGTGGCGGATCAGGCCAGAGCGGCTCATCGACTTGGTCTTTTCTTCTCCGCGCGGGGTGGCCGCAAGCACCAAGGGGTGTGTCATCCCTTGCGCCGTATCCTGCAAGACATCCACCAAATCGACAGGAAAGAACGGAGTGTCAGCAGCAACGGTCACAATCGCTTCCGCGCCCTGTTCCGCCGCCCAGTCGAGACCTGCCAGAACTCCGGCCAACGGACCCGGAAAGCCGTCGATACTGTCGGGTAGAACCGGCAATCCAAACCCGTCAAACCGCGCAGGATCGCCATTTGCATTGAGCGCCATCCCCGCCACCTGTGGCTGCAGCCGGTGGATCACCCGCTGCAACAACGTCTGCCCGCCAATCTGCAAAAGCGCCTTGTCTCCACCGCCCATGCGGGTCGCCAGACCACCGGCCAGGATCACTCCCAAGGGCACACTCATTCCGAGCTCTTCCTGCGGTTTTTCCGGCTTTCTTCGGGCACGTTGTCGGGGTCCATGTCGCGCAGCAGACGGTCTTCGCCAGATAAACAGACAAATCGTTTGCCGCGCATCCGCCCGATACAGGTCAGCCCTACCTGCCGCGCGATTTCGACCCCCCAAGCGGTGAAACCCGACCGCGAGGCCAGAACCGGGATACCCATCAACGCCGTCTTGATCACCATCTCAGACGTCAGCCGCCCGGTGGTATAGAGGATCTTGTCCTCGGGCCCGACGCCTTCCTGAAACATCCAACCCGCGATTTTGTCCACCGCGTTGTGGCGGCCCACATCCTCCATATAAACCAGCGGCCGATCCTGATGGCAAAGCACGGTGCCATGAATGGCGCCCGCTTCAAGGTACAAAGAGGGCGTCGTGTTGATCTTGTGCGCCAGCGCATAGAGCCAAGAGGTGCGAAGTTCTGTGGCAGGCAGCACCACCTTGTCCAACCCTTCCATCATGTCACCGAACACCGTGCCTACGGCACAGCCGCTGGTGCGGGTCTTTTTCTTGACCTTCTCTTCATAGCTGGTCTGCCGTTCGGTGCGCACCACCACGACCTCAAGATCGTCGTCATATTCGACGCGCGTCACCACATCGTCGTCCCGCAGCATGCCTTGATTGCGCAGGAACCCCACAGCCAGATATTCGGGGTAATCGCCAATCGTCATCGCTGTGACAATTTCCTGCGCATTCAGGAATATCGTCAGGGGCCGCTCCTCGACCACGCTGATTTCGGTCTCGGCCCCGGTGTGATCGGTGCCCACCACGCGGCGCGTCAGCCGCACGGCACCCGGATCGGGCGCGATGAGGTAGTCCCGAAGCACATCATCCGGCATAGATTGCATCTCCCCTCGTCCAAGGCTACGTCCGATCCGAACACAGCAGACGAGGCACAGTGATGGCGGCAGGGACCGCAATGTCAAGCTACTGGCGGGGCGTCCGTGACGGGCTGCCCTTTCTGGCCGTCGTCGGGCCCTTTGCCATGCTTTTCGGCGTCTTGGCAACCGAAGCCGGACTGGCCGTTCATGAAACCATGGGGTTTTCCATCGTGGTGATCGCGGGGGCTGCACAGTTCACTGCGCTGCAATTGATCAACGAGAACGCGCCAACGCTGGTGGTGATCGCGTCGGCACTGGCCGTCAATCTGCGCATGGCGATGTATTCCGCGTCGATCACGCCGCATCTGGGTCCGCTGCCCCTGTGGAAACGCGGGATCGCGGCGTATTTTCTGGTCGACCAGACCTATGCGCAATCCATCCTCGACTATGAAAAGAACCCTGACCAAACCACATCCGAGAAATTCGCCTATTTCCTTGGCGTGATGACCCCGATCTGCCCGCCCTGGTATCTGTTCACCTTCCTCGGCGCGGTTCTGGGCGAAAGCATCCCACCCAGCCTTGGGCTCGACTTTGCCTTGCCCATCGCGTTCCTTGCCATGGTCGGCCCGATGCTGCGCACACCGGCGCACCGGATCGCCGCATTGGCTGCGGTCCTCCTCGCACTGGCATTCGCATGGCTGCCCTACAACATGGGCCTGCTGGTGGCAGGTCTGGGCGGCATGATGGCTGGCGCACAAGCCGAGGTGCGGCTGGGGATCAAACTATGACCGACACAACCGAACTTTGGCTGATCATCGTCGCACTTGGGCTGGGAAGCTTTGGACTGCGCTTTGCCTTTCTCGGACTGGTCGGCGACCGCGCGATGCCGGAATGGGTGCTGCGACACCTGCGCTATACAGCCGTAGCAGTGATCCCGGCTCTGGTCGCACCACTGGTCCTCTGGCCCACCGCAACGGGCGGAGAACCTGACGCGACTCGCCTTGCTGCCGCTGCTGCGACCTTTGCTGTCGGGTATCTGACGAAAAACGTCTTTGCTGCGATGGGCGTTGGCGCAACGGTACTGGTGTCACTCAGCCTGCTGCTTTGACCTAGGTCACTGACCCACGAGCACCTGTTCGAACTGAGCGATGGCAACCGCTTTGTCATCGCTGTCATTTTCGAAGATCTTGGTGGTTTGCACGCCGGGCAATTCCGCAAAATCGTCCATCAGGCGTTTCGGAAACCATGTAGAGCCGATCGACTGGAACCCCGGAAGCTGACGCAGGATCGCAGCCGTGCTCATCGCACACTGCGCCGATGCGACAGGACCGTTGGTCACCGCAAGACGCAAGGCACGTTCCGCCACCTCTGGTGACACTTCGATGGTCTGAATCACCACGTGATAGGTTTCGCGGGCATGCGCGCGGGCATAGAAATCCGCCACGCCGGGCGTGATGCCGTAAAGCACGTCGCCCCGTTCAGGCACCGCGCTCAACCGTACGGTTCCCGCAGGATCGAAGATTACCCTTTGCGATCCGTTGATCATCAGGCTGGTATGTGCCCCAGCCCCAGACCGGTTGTTGATCATCGTATATAGCGTCAACGCGGTCGGGCCAGAATGGCGATAGGACGCGCTGCTGATCACCTCGGGCGAGGCATCCGGGCGCATATCCGCGCCCGCGCCACAGCCCACCAAAGCGAACATGGCCAGCCCGGCAAAAATCCGTGACATCATGGTCATGTCAGCCTCTGGTCAAATCTCAGGAATTGAAGATCGCGAGGAAAATCAGAACCCCGATCGAGAAGACCGCAACCCGGACAGACCAGCGGACGAACCCGTCAAAGGTCTTTTCCTGTGTGGTTGTGTCCATCGTACCGTGCTTGTGTTCAGCCATTTGAGACATCCCTTACAAATGTTTTCGAGTCGGTACCCGATTTGCCTGACCCTGTCACCCATGCCAAGCGCGCAGTGTGTCGCGGCTCAGGTATCCTGTTCCAATTCTGCCGCAAGCTGAAACCCGATACGGCGCGGCTCCACATCATCGCGCAGGATCGGCATCGCCCGCAGCGCCACGTTGAGCTGTGAGACATGCTGTATCAACTGCATCCGGCCCCCTTCGGCATCAGTGCCATAAAAGGTGACAATATCCGGGTCGAAATAGCCCAACCCTTCAATCCGCAGCACGCCGGTCTCGTTGCCGGCAAACCCCATCGCGACCTCATGTTCATTGTCGAGCTGTTCTTCGAAGTTCTGGATATAGAGGATCAGCCGTTCATAGGCCCATTCGGCGGCGCTTTTCTGTTTCACCGGTTTGCGGGTGAGCGCGTCCGGCAGACGCTTATGTCCGGTTTCGCCACAACCCTTGGCATGGCTTTCAACCTTGCGGGGCAGCGCATCGCCTTCAACCGCTTCAGCGGTGGTGTGAATGTCCTGGCTCATGGTCACGTGCCCCTGTCTTCAGCGGTTCAAATCGGAAGCGCAGTGGTTTCCTTGATCTCTTCCATAACGAAACTGGCCGAAATGTCCGAGAGCGGAATCCGCGCAATCACACGTTTGTAGAACGAATCGTAGGCAGGAACGTCGGCAACCCGCACCCTCAGCAGGTAATCCAAATCACCCGTCATACGGTAGGCGCCCACCACCTCGGGCATGGTGCGCATTGCCTTGTGAAAGCTGTCAAGCCAATCCGCGTCATGGCGCCCCGCACGTATCATCACCATAACTTCGAGGGGACAACCCAGCTTGGCTGGATCGGCCAGCGCAACGCGGCCCGTGATAATCCCAGCCTGTTCCATTACTTTGATCCGCCGCCAACAAGCGTTGCGGGACAGAGCCACCTGATCGGCAATGGTTTCGACACTCAGACTGGCATCCCGTTGCAGGATACGGAGGATAGCCTTGTCAAATTGGTCCAGTTCAATCGCGCTCATGAGAATTTATCCCAATCCAATCGCATTTTGACAATAGCGGTGTAACGCTGAGCCCGTTTCCGCCAAAGCAAACGCGCGATGCGACGACGCATTGGCTGCAGCGCAGATGGTTAACAAAGGGTTAAAGGGTCCGATGCGGTCCCATTGTTTCGCGCGCGAAACAATGGGGTGCACCTGTTGACCTATTACCTATTCCCCCGGCGGTTTTGCCAGCCGCACAACAGGCGATGGATCGTCCTTGGCCAGTTCCTCGAAATCGAAATTATCGAGCCGCCGCGCCCTGCGCCCAGCCTTGTCCGCACTGATCTTGATATCAGCGATGTCCTTGGCCGCCTGCCCGAAATGCCGGTCGAGGTTTTCCACCCGGCTGCCCAGACGGTCCACATCGGCGTAAAGCAGGCCCAATTCCTTGCGGATCGCGCCCGCCTGTTCCTGCATCCGCGCATCCTTGAGGATCGCCCGCATCGTATTCAGCGTCGCCATGCAGGTGGTCGGTGACACGATCCAGACCCGCGCCGCGAACCCGTCGCGCACCACTTCAGGGAAGTTGGCGTGCAGTTCCGCGTAAACGGCCTCGGAGGGCAGGAACATCAACGCGCCATCGGCGGTTTCGCCTTCGATGATGTAGCGTTCGGAAATATCCTTGATGTGCTTTCGCAGCGAAAGCCGAAGCTGCTGCGCCGCGCGGTTCAACTGCTCCTGCGTCTCGGCGCGGCGCAGTTGTTCATAGGCTTCCAGCGGAAATTTGCTGTCGATGGCAATCGGTCCCGGCGGGTTTGGCAGGTGGATCAGGCAATCTGCCCGTTTGCCGTTCGAAAGGGTCGCCTGCAGCGTGTAGCTGTCCTTGGGTAGCGCCTTTCCGACGATATCCGTCAACTGGATTTCCCCAAACGCCCCACGCGTCTGCTTGTTCGACAGGATGTCCTGAAGCGAAAGCACATCGCCCGACAGCTTGGTGATATTCTCCTGCGCCTTGTCGATGCTTTGCAAACGTTGCTGCAGATCCCCAAGGCTTTGCGCCGTGCGCCGGGCAGAGCCGTGCAGGTTCTCGTTCATCTGCTCCTGCACCTGCGCCAACCGCCGCTCCATGAGTTGCAGCATCGCGGTTTGGCTTTGCGCCTGCGCCTCGGAGACATGGGTCAGGCCACCGGACAGCCGTTCCTGCCCATCACTCAGGTTTTGCACCCGCTGGCCGACTTGCGCCAGTTGGTAGACCAGAGGTTCGGAAAGTTTCGCAGCGCGACGGGCCGACAGAAGCGACATGATAAGCAGCACAAAAACCAGCCCACCCAATGCCAAAGCCAGCAGGATGACCGGATCGCTCAGGTCAAGGGCAAGATCACCGATCTGAATCATGTGCGGCCAAACAGTCTTTCGATGTCGCTGAGTTTCAATTCGACATAGGTGGGTCGGCCATGGTTGCACTGGCCGGAATAAGGGGTCTCTTCCATTTCCCTTAACAGAGCGTTCATCTCTTCCGCCCGCATCTGGCGGCCTGAGCGGATGGAGCCATGACACGCCACACGAGACAGGATCGCCTCGATCCGGTCCTGCACGGCGCGGGCTTCCCCTTGATCATCAAGTTCATCCAAAATGTCGCGAAGCAAAGCGTCCGCGTTGACTTCGGCGAGGATCGCAGGGGTTTCGCGGACCACCACGGCACCATTGCCGAAGGGTTCGATGGTCAACCCCATGCGGGTCAATTCGTCCGCGATGTCCAGAAGGCGGGCGCTGTCGCCCTCGCTCATCTCGACCACATCCGGGATCAAGAGCGCCTGCGCAGGCACGCCGTTCTGCGCCATCTGGGTCTTGAGCTTTTCATAAACCAGACGTTCATGCGCCGCGTGTTGATCGACGATAACGATGCCGTCTTCGGTCTGGGCGATGATGTAATTCTCATGCACCTGCCCCCGCGCGGCCCCCAATGGAAGGTGTTCGCGTAAGGTCTGTTCCGCCTCTGGCGCGCGATCTTCCACCTCGACCACGCGACCGGAATAGATGGTCTGCATATCAGCAAAACCCGGTGCCTGCGCTTGGTAGGCGGTCTGTTTCGCAGCGAAACTCGGGCGGTCCATCTGGTAGATACGCGGCTGCCCCTGTGGTGTCTCGGGGCGCATTGCCCCAAGCGTTGCCCCGGCGACGGTAGTCGACGCGCGATGGCCCGCTTCTGCCAGTGCATGACGCAGGGCTGACACGATCAAACCGCGCACAAGTCCCGGTTCACGGAACCGCACTTCGGATTTCGCCGGATGCACGTTCACGTCCACCTTGTGCGGATCGCAGTCGATGAAGAGCGCCACCGCCGGGTGACGGTCGCGGCTCAGGAAATCGGCATAGGCCCCGCGCAACGCACCGATCAGCAGCTTGTCACGGACCGGGCGACCGTTGACGAAGAGAAACTGCGCCACGGCGGCACCCCGTGAATAGGTCGGCAAACCTGCCAACCCGGTGAGGCGGATGCCTTCGCGGTCCGCATCTATGGAAACTGCGTTGTCGACGAACTCGCGGCCCATGACCTGCCCCAATCGCCCACGCAGAGCGTCGAACAGATCGCCGCTCACCGCGTCGGCGCGGAAGGTCACCCGGCCCTCGCCCCCGCCCGACACATCGCGCAGAGTGAAGCTGACCGAGGGTTCGGCCATCGCAAGACGTTTGAGCACATCCGAGATCGCCTGCATCTCGGCCCGATCGGAGCGGAGGAATTTAAGGCGTGCCGGGGTGGCAAAGAACAGGTTGCGCAGGGTGACCACAGTACCACGCGACAGGGCGGCGGGTTTGATCGGGTCGATCTTGCCACCGGTCACCGACAGTTCGGCGGCATCATGTCCCTCGGCTCGGCTGGTCAGGGTTAAGCGGCCGACCGCGCCCAAAGAGGCCAGCGCTTCGCCGCGAAACCCGAAGCTGTGGATGTTGAGCAGGTCCGAGCCGTCGATCTTGGACGTTGCATGTCGGGCGATGGCGAGAGGGAGTTCCTCGGGTGGGATACCGCAGCCATCATCGGTGACACGGATCAGGGTCTTGCCACCATCGGCGATGGCCACGTCAATACGTGTTGCCCCAGCGTCGACAGCGTTTTCAACGAGTTCCTTGACGGCAGAGGCCGGGCGCTCCACCACCTCACCCGCTGCAATGCGGTTGATAGCGCTTTCCTCAAGGGGTTGAATTGAGGCGCGTATATTGGGGGTGTGGGAGTTCATGCCACGAGATGTAGCATGCAGCGCGCGATTCTTCTATGGGGTTTTGGGATGTCTTGCGGTCAGAAAAACTTGAAGAGGACGCCCATGGCGCTGACATAGGCCGCCATCAAAACCCAGAACCGATACTTCATGTTTTGCTGAATCTCAGCAGTTTCTGCGGTGATCTTGGCAGTTTCTGAGATCAGACGCGCGATTTCCGCGCGCATCTTGTCGTCGGCAATGGATTGTTCTTGTAGTGTCATCGAAGCGTCCTGAACAGAAATACACGCCTACCCTAAATATAGGTGGTTAACAGAACCCTGTCGAGATTGACCCCACCCGCCTGCATGATAACACAACACGTATGCTGGCCATCTTTCTTCAGACCCTGCCGTTTTTTGCCCTGATCGCCGTAGGTTACGGCGCAGGCAAGACTGGTTTTTTTACCGAGGAAGCGACAGCCTACCTGACCAAGTTCGTATTCTACTTTGCCCTGTCCGCGATGCTGTTCCGGTTCTCGGCGAACCTGTCGATTGCCGAGATCTTTGATTGGCGCATCGCCGCAGGATATTTGTGGGGTACGGCCTTTGTCTACGGCGTCGGCATGGCTGTGGGTTTTTTGCGTGGCATGAACACGGAGACGGCCGCGTTCGAAGGTCAGGTGGCAGCCATTGGGAACACTGGATTTCTAGGTGTGCCGATGCTGGCGCTGCTGATGGGACAAGAGGCCGTCGGGCCAATCATCCTTGTTCTGACCATCGACCTTGTCGTGTTTTCCTCGCTGATCGTGATCCTTGTGGTCGGTTCTCGCGAAGGACGCATGTCTCTGCGCATCTTCAGAACCGTTGGCATCGGGCTTCTCAAGAACCCGATGATCGTGGCAATTGTAGCAGGCTTTATGGTGTCGTCGACGGGCGTGCCGATCCCGGAGCCAGTCAATCAATTCCTGTCTATTCTTGGGGCGGCGGCCACGCCCGGTGCCTTGTTCGCGATTGGTGCATCCTTGGCGAGCAAATCCGCCGAGCGGTTGAACATCGCGGGCTGGTTGAGCTTTTGCAAGCTGGTGATCCACCCGGCGGCGGTTGCGCTTGGGGTGTATTTTTTGTTCCCAGCAGACCCGTACAAAGCGGGTGTTGTGGTGGCCGCAGCGTCCTTGCCAGTCGCGGGCAACGTGTTCATCCTTGCGCAACATTACAAAGTCGCCCCTCAGCGGGTGTCGGCTGCCATTTTGATTTCGACCGCGCTGAGCATTGTGACAGTGTCGTTCGTGATCTCACAAGTTTTGATCTAGGAAAGGGAGCGCCATGCAAACCGTATCGGAAAATGCCTGTTTCGGAGGGGTGCAGGGCGTCTATTCTCATACTTCGGACGCCTGTGGATGTGACATGACCTTTGGGCTGTATCTACCACCAGCGGCCAAGGACGGCCCGGTGCCGGTGCTGTGGTATCTGTCAGGACTGACCTGCACACATGAGAACGCGATGACCAAGGCAGCCGCGCAGGGCTTTGCCGCTGAGGCGGGCATGGCGGTTGTGTTCCCGGACACATCACCGCGCGGGGACACCGTGGCGGATGACGAGGCCTATGATCTGGGCAAAGGGGCCGCGTTTTACGTGAACGCGACGCAGGACCCTTGGGCACCGCATTTCAAGATGTGGGATTATGTGGCTGAGGAACTGCCCGCTTTGTTGGGCGCAGAGTTCGCTGTCGATCTGGATCGGCAAGCGATCACCGGGCATTCGATGGGCGGGCACGGCGCTTTGACGCTGGCGATGGCGCATCAGGGGCGGTTTGCCTCTGTTTCGGCTCTTGCGCCGATTGCCAATCCGAGCCAGAGCAACTGGGGCCGCAAGCAGTTGGGCGCCTATCTGGGCGACGATGAAACCACTTGGGCCAAGCATGATGCGACGGTGCAGATGCAAGCGGTTGGATTTGACGGGCCAGTGCTTGTGGATCAGGGCGGGTCGGATCAGTTCCTGGATCTGCTGAAGCCCGAGGCGTTGAGCCACGCGATGGCGGCCCGGCGTCAGGACGGGGTGTTCCGGATGCAAAAGGGCTACGACCATTCGTATTTCTTTGTCTCGACCTTTATTCCCGATCACATCGCGTTTCATGCAGACGCGCTGGGGCTGTGACCCGGCTTTTCGTTGATGCGGATGCCTGCCCGGTCAAGGGTGAGGCCGAACGTGTCGCGACGCGGCACAAGGCGCAGATGTATCTGGTATCGAATGGCGGGTTGCGGATGTCCGACAATCCGTTCGTCGAGGTGGTTGTCGTGCCCGACGGTCCAGACGTGGCCGATATGTGGATCGCAGATCGCGCCAGAGCGGGCGATGTGGTGATCACCGGGGATATTCCGCTGGCTGCGCGCTGTGTCGAGAACGGGGCGCGGGTGCTCAAGCACAATGGCGAACGGCTTGATGCGCGCAATATCGGTCAGGTGCTTGCGACGCGCGACCTGATGACGGATCTGCGCGCCGCCGATCCTTTTCGGCAGGGTGGTGGCAAGCCGTTTTCCAAGGCGGACCGGTCCCGGTTTCTGGATGCGCTGGAGCGCGAAATGCGGGCAGCGGCCAGTGACGTGCCGCGCTAGGACTTGATGGGAAAGGCAGCAATGACGACACCCGAGATTATCCCTTTTGCAGAGGGTGAAGCGCAGCTGGACTGGATCGGTCTGACTGATGCGCTTGCGGCAGGGCATGACTTGCCACGCGCCGAGATTGCGGACAGTTTCTTGTATCGCGGCGGAGACACTCTACTGAACCGGGCGGCTTGGATCGACGGGCTGGGGCTGGCGGTGAAATCCGCGACGATCTTTCCGGGCAATGCCAGTGTCGGGAAACCTGCGGTGAACGGTGGTGTGTCGGTGTATTCCGATGACGATGGCACGCTGGCGGCGATTGTGGATTTCCACCTCGTGACCAAGTGGAAGACCGCTGGGGACAGTTTGCTTGCCGCGCGGCGGTTGGCGCGGGCGGATAGCAAAGTGATCCTGATCGTCGGCGCAGGAACGGTCGCGCGGTCACTGGTCGAAGCATATTCAACGGCATTTCCCGAGGCGCGCTTTGAGATCTGGAACCGGACGGGGGCCAAAGCGCAGGAACTGGCCGATCAGTTTGCGCATGTGACAGCGGTGGACGATCTGGCCGGTGCAGTCGAACAGGCCGATATCGTCAGTTGCGCCACCATGTCGACCGAGCCGGTGCTGCGGGGCAAGTGGTTGCGACCCGGCACCCATGTGGACCTGATCGGCGCGTACCGGCCCGATATGCGCGAGGCGGATGATGACGTGCTGACGCGGGGACGGTTGTTTGTGGACTCGCTGGATACGACAGTTGGGCATATCGGGGAAATCAAAGATCCGATCGCGCGAGGGGTGATCTCGGACGCTGACATCGTGGCGGATTACTACGGTCTGGATGCGTTTGCGCGCCAGGCTGATGATGAAATCACGGTCTTCAAGAATGGGGGCGGGGCGCATCTGGACCTGATGGTCAGCCGCTACATTCTGGACCGCTGGCGCACCCGGTAGAGCCGGGAAACGATGCGCCAACGCACGCACTTTTCCGTCGACGGAAACGCGCCCCTGTCAGGCCGCCAGAGGGACAGGCTGGCGTTTCTCCCGGATTGGCAGATGGACTATGGCGCTGAAGGCACCGACGCCGACACCGATCCACCAGACCAGCGTGTAATCGCCGTGGATGTCGTACATCCTGCCCCCCAGCCACACGCCCATGAAACTGCCCAACTGATGGCTGAAGAACACGATGCCGTAGAGCGTGCCCATGTAACGCAGCCCGTAGATATGCGCGATCAGGCCCGAGGTGAGCGGCACCGTGGCAAGCCAGAGCGAGCCCATCGCAGCGGAAAACAGGATCACCGATGTGGGTGTGATCGGGAACATGATGAAGAGGGCCGCGATGATCGTGCGGCCCGTGTAGATGCCTGCGAGCAGGTATTTCTTGGACCAGCGGTTGCCAGCCCACCCGGCAGTCAGCGTGCCGACGATGTTCATTAAACCGATCAGCGAAATAGACACCGCCCCAAGCGCCGACGTGGTGGTGATGCCAATGGAATGGAGCACCCCTCCCGGTTGGATCGGACCGCACAGTTCGGTCACGAAGGCCGGGAAATGTGCGGTGACGAAGGCAAGCTGGTAGCCGCAGCTGAAGAAGCCAAGAAAGATCAGCGTGTAGGATGGATCGCGGAACGCACGGATCAGGATCGTGCCCATGCTTTCCTCAAGCTCGGCCCGGTTGGCCGGTGGCGTGGGCGAGCGCATGAAGGGCAGAACCAGTGTCACCGACAGGATGATCACGGCGAACCAGAGAAACACCATTTGCCAGCTCATCACAGTCAGCATCCATTCCGCCACTGGCGCACCGAACACCTGCCCAGCGCTGCCCGCTGAGGTCACGATAGCGAGGCTCATTGAGCGGTTCGCGTCGGAACTGGCGCGGCCCACCACGGCAAGGATCACGCCAAAGCCTGTACCCGCCACGCCAAAGCCCACGAGAATTTCGTAAAACTGATGAGCGGTGGGTGTGACCGCGAAAGATGAGAGCACCAGACCTGCGGCATAGGTCAATGCCCCCAGAATGATTGCCTTCCGGTCGCCAATCTTTTCCGCCAGCGCACCGAAGAGCGGCTGGCCGATCCCCCAGGCCAGGTTCTGGATCGCGAGGGCGAGCGAGAACTCAGCCCGCAGCCAACCGAATTCCTCGGCAATCGGGATCTGGAACACACCAAAGCTGGCGCGGATCGCGAAGGACACGAGGATGATGATGCAGCCGCCGATGAGAACCGGCGTAAAAATGGAGGCGCGGGCTTGCATGGGATTGCTCCGAAAGACGCCGCGATGTGCGCCGATTTCAGGAGGAGGTCAAGCGGGCGTGTCGAAGAACCGGATCACCCTGTGCTGCGATCCGGTCGATTGCGGATTGAAGTGGTTCATAGGCCACTGACATGGAATATGCATTGGCGTGCAACAGTGTGTCCGGGTTTGCCACCCAGCCGACATGGCCCTTCCAAAACAGAAGATCTCCGCGTTCTGGCGACGCGCGGGGATCAAGCGTTTCACCAAGCTGCGCCATTTGCTGATCGCTGTCACCGGGGCACGGGATGCCACAGGCGCGGCAGGCGATTTGCACAAGGCCGGAACAGTCGATGCCGAAGGTGGAATTGCCGCCCCAAACATAGGGTGTGCCAAGCAGGCGGTCCGCGACTGCCACAGGATCAGGCTCTTTCGTGTCCAGCGGGGTCAGGTGGCTTATGGGTATATGAAGGTCGTGGAGTGCACCCAAGATCGTTGCCCATTTGGCATCGGTGACTGTGACGTGGACCTCTGATCCTAAGCTGAGCGGGACCTGCTCGACCTTGGTGTTTTTGAAATCGGGCGCAGCCAGGGCCATCGTCTGCCGCACAGAGACCCGATGCGTTGCGGGTTCGACCATCGGGGTCAACATCCTAGCCTCGATATAGCCGGTGTAACCGTCGTGGATTGCGTATCCAAAGGCCCATGCCATGTCTTTTTCGAGCACGTTGAACGCCTGCCCCCAAAGGAGTTCGCGGTCACGGTCCCCAAATGGAGCAGAGCACAGCGCAGCAAAGGGTGCCCATGTGACGCGATGCACCTGTCCGTCGGTAAAGCGGTCTGCCGCGGCCTGCCCTTTCAGCGAGGTGTGTGCCACCGTGCCGTTGGACCAGAGCGCGCGCCTGTCCGTCATAGGTCCATCATATCCGGAAACGCCGCAAACAACGCGCGTGCGCCTTGCAACGCACCACCTTTGGGCCGGCCCGGCGCAGCGGTGGGTTGCCAGCCATAGATGTCGAAATGGATATAGCGGTCTTCGGCGCTGACGAAACGGCGCAGGAACAGGGCGGCGGTGATGGAGCCTGCAAACCCGCCTTTGGGCGCATTGTCGAGATCGGCGATGCCCGGTTCGATCATCGTCTCGTAAGGATCGTGGAACGGCATACGCCAGACCGGATCGGCCATACGCCGTGCCGCAAGGTCAAGCGAGGTCGCCACCACATCGTTATCGGTGTAGTAGGGCGCGAGGTCCGGGCCAACGGCAACACGGGCGGCCCCAGTCAGAGTAGCCATCGACACTATCAGATCGGGGTGATCTTCGGACGCGTAAGTCAGCGCATCCGCCAGCACCAGACGGCCTTCGGCATCGGTGTTATTGATCTCGACCGTAAGCCCTTTGCGCGACGTCAGGATATCCTGCGGGCGGAAGCTATTGGAGCTGACGGAATTTTCCACCGCCGGGATCAGCACACGCAAGCGGACATCCAGACCGGACGCCATGATCATGTGCGCAAGCCCAAGCACATTGGCCGCGCCGCCCATGTCCTTTTTCATCAGGCCCATCGAACTGCCCGGTTTGATATTGAGCCCACCCGTATCGAAACAGACACCTTTGCCCACAAGCGTGATCTTGGGCCCGCGACTGCCCCAGTTCAGATCGATCAACCGGGGCGCGCGATCAGAGGCGCGACCAACGGTGTGGATCATCGGGAAGTTGCCCTGCAGCAGATCGTCGCCCGTGATGACCCGGATCTTGGTTTTGTGTTTCTCAGCCAGACCGCGCGCCGCAGATTCGAGTTCCGCCGGACCCATGTCTGACGCCGGGGTGTTGATCAGATCGCGGGTGAGGAATTCTGCCTCGGCGAGGATGGACACTCGGGTGGCATCGACACCGTCTGGTGTGACCAGTGTCGGGTGCTGGGAGGTGTTGTCGCGATATCGCGTGAAGCCGTAGCTGGCCAGCAGCCAGCCCAGCGATTCCTGTTCAAGATCACCTTCGGCGATACCGCTTTCGATCCGGTAGGTTCCGGGTGCGAGTTTCGGCAAAGCAGCGCCCAGTGCGAAACGATCGCGTTTTCGGGACGCGGGCGTGCCGTAGCCGACCAGTGCAATCTCGGGATGACCTGCCGCGTCGGGGATCATAAGGGCGGATCCGATGCCGCCCTTAAAGGCATTGGCTTCGACCCAAGTGCGGATGCGGTCGCTTTGCTGCCCTGCCCAGAGGGCAACATCCTCGGCTCCAAGTACGTGTATTGGAACAGCTTTCGTGCCCGCAGGCGCAAGTGCGACGGTCATGGAATTCCCCTTCTCGGTTAGCGCGAAGGTACGCCCTTGCACAGGCGCTGCAAGCGGAATCAGAGCGACAGATCAAGGCCCATGTCGGCACAGGACATCGCTGTTTCACCCCAGCGGAGAAACCGGCAAAGCGTTGCCGCAAGCGCCACCGGATCGGCTTGATCGACACAGATCAACACGTCGCGGCCGATTTGCGAGAGCCCCGGCAAACCGATTTGCGCCGCAATGGGAATAACCGCATGGACCGATTTGCGCAGGGCCTGATGGTTTCCAGAGGTGTAATCCGTGCGGATCTGCACGAAGCGAAGAGCGATGTCTTCAAGCGCGCGGCACAGGATATTTTCGGCAACGGACGGACCGAGATCGCGACTGAGACCCGTCAGCGTATCTTCATCGAAATAAGCCGTGTCGCGTGGATGCAAAACCGAGATCTTCTGCATCATGTTCATTCCTTTCTCACCCCAACCCGGCAGTCGGTATGGCAGAGCAGTCTTTCCAATTGGTAAGCCCGCGACGGTTTTTCTCTCGAATTCCGATTAATTTCGACGTATCCCGCAGTGGAGAACGACCAAACAGGCGGAGGATTTCATGAACGCCGCGAAGCCGCTGCCTGCATATCTGATCCAGCGATACCAAGGCTGGAAGGCCACGACCTATTCTGACAACCGTGCTTGGTACAAGCGCTTAGCAACCGAAGGTCAACGTCCAAGGGCGATGGTCATCTCCTGCTGTGACAGCCGTGTGCATGTCACATCGATCTTCGGTGCGGATCAGGGCGAGTTTTTTATTCACCGGAATATCGCGAATCTTGTGCCGCCTTACGAACCGGACGGCGATCACCACGGCACCTCGGCTGCGGTTGAATATGCGGTGACAGCTTTGAATGTCGCGCATCTGATCGTTCTGGGACACTCGAATTGCGGAGGCGTGCAGGGTTGTCTGGACATGTGTTCCGGCAACGCCCCCCACCTCGAGGAACAATCAAGCTTTGTCGGACGCTGGATGGATATTCTGCGTCCCGGCTATGAGCGGGTCAAAGCGATGAACACGCCCGAAGGGCAAGTGCGTGCGCTGGAGAAAGAGTCGGTCATCGTGTCGTTGGAGAACCTGATGACATTCCCGTTTATCCGTGAGGCGGTCGAACAGGATTTGCTGACGCTGCACGGTCTGTGGACCGATATCGGCGAAGGTGGTCTTGAATATTTCGACCCGAAAACGCGGTCGTTCCAGCCGGTCTGATCAGTTCCGAAGCGTTGCGCTGACGCCGGCACAGTCTGTGCGCAGCTTGGGGCGGCCAAGGCGTTCCGCCAAACGAGCCAGCGGAGAACCGATCATCGAGCCAGTGCAGACGGGTTTTCCCGCTTCGTCTGCCAGCACAAGATGGCCGTTGCGAAAGGTGATTTCGTAGCCCTTGGAGGCAAGGCGAGCGCACAGATCGCCCCAACTTGTCGCACGCTCGAAATGCGGGAGCAGGACTGTCCGCAAAAGCATCGCTGTTTCACTATCCAAAGGGCTCGGCATGCCGGACGTTCTGTCTGCAGAAAAGGGCGCGGAATGTATGGCCATCGGGGGCACTTTCACTGTTTCTTAACGCATCCCAAAAGGGTGCGAGTCAATTGCGGCAAGAATGGGGCAATCAAAAGAACCCCCTGTCGGTGTGAACAACACGCAACAAACAGGAAGGTTCCGTGAGCGCGATACGGCGATGTCGTGGGGTTCCGACCTCTATGCGCAGGCGACGGATGTCAGATTGGTGATCGACCGATATCAGAAGATTGCGGCGCTGGCCGGTGTCTGACCCGAGGCAGTCGGGGGATTGAACTGCAAGATCGGAATACCGCCGAGATCGGTCAGGTTCTTGCGAAACTGCCGAGGTTTTCCATTGATGAGGTTCTGAACCAACGGGCGCAGGGCACCACGATCCCTAAGATGCGCCGCAACCCTGTGATCCGTCTTGGGCACGATGTAATGCGAGATGCCCTGCGCTTTCGGGAACCGCATCGCATGTGCCAGCTCTCGGTGCTCATCACCATGGAAGATGTAATACTTCGTCGTTTCAGGGCGCAGGTCTTCAACTCTTGGAAACGGATAGGACCGGATCTGCTTGCGGAAAAAGAACCAACGGTCCTCTTCCGGCACTTCGTTTTCCATGACGGAATATTGTGGCGTAAAGGCGATCACGCGTTCGAAATCGAAAAGCCGCGAAAGGTGCAACGCCATCGTTCCACCCATGGAATTACCAATCGCAATCACCCGTTCCGCATTGATGTGATCGACGGTGGCACGGATGCAGCAAAGGATCTGATTTGCCATTCCGTCGCCATTCAGCCAGCTGCGGGACTTGTCGCTGACAAACAGAACATGGTTCTGCCGATCTGCAGAGGCGATGCCCGGAAACTCGGGTGGCGGTTCGACATTGCGTTTGGTGCCAACACCCGAAAAGCTGACGATCAGGTCGGAGCCGTCGCCTTCGAGATATCTGATCCGCAAGGGACCGTTCTCGTAGAGCAGAGGAATTTCAGCTTCGGACATACCACCGACCCACTTGATTCAACATTCAATCAAAGAGGGATACGGGGCGAACTGACCTATTTTTAGGCAGCAATAAGGAGAATAAAGACAATTTGGTGTAGGGTCTGGCGCGCGTGATGCTTGCTGGCGCGAGATATCACAACGAAAAAGGCGCCGCATCATGGCGGCGCCTTTGGACGTGATCTTGTGGCTATCAGCCTTTTTTCAGAACTTCACGACCCAGCACTTCGGCGATCTGCACCGCGTTCAGGGCGGCGCCTTTGCGCAGGTTGTCGGACACGCACCACAGGTTGATGCCGTTGTCGATTGTGCTGTCCTGCCGGATGCGGCTGATAAAGGTCGCATAATCGCCGACACATTCCTTGGGTGTGACGTAACCACCGTCTTCGCGCTTGTCGATGACCATGATGCCCGGCGCTTCGCGCAGGATATCGCGGGCTTCGTCCTCGTCGAGGTGGTCTTCGAATTCGATGTTGATCGCCTCGGAATGCCCAACGAAGACAGGTACGCGTACGCAGGTTGCAGTGACCTTGATCGAAGGATCGATGATCTTTTTCGTTTCAGCGACCATCTTCCACTCTTCTTTGGTGGAACCGTCTTCAAGGAACACGTCGATATGCGGGATCACGTTGAACGCGATATCCTTCGGGTAGACCTTGCGCTGGTAATTGTCGGTCGGATTGTAGACCGCCTTTGTCTGATCCCACAGTTCGTCAATCGCCTCTTTGCCCGAACCGGATACCGACTGATATGTGCTGACA
This sequence comes from Marivita cryptomonadis, assembly GCF_002115725.1. GTDB lineage: Bacteria > Pseudomonadota > Alphaproteobacteria > Rhodobacterales > Rhodobacteraceae > Marivita > Marivita cryptomonadis. The sequence goes on along the minus strand of NZ_JFKD01000010.1, from coordinate 53,573 downwards.
ACAACGCGCTTGATGCGGGCACGGTCGTGCAGCGGCTTCAGCGCCACAACCATCTGTGCGGTCGAACAGTTTGGGTTGGCGATGATGTTCTTCTTGGAATAACCGTGGATCGCCTGCGCGTTCACTTCGGGCACGATCAGTGGCACGTCCGGGTCGTAGCGGTAGAGCGACGAGTTGTCGATCACCACGCAGCCCGCCTTGGCAGCGATGGGCGCGTATTTCTTGGTCGCTTCGGAGCCGACGGCGAACAGGGCGAAGTCCCAGCCTGTGAAATCGAACGTGTCGAGATCCTGCGTCTTCAGCGTCTTGTCGCCAAAGCTGACCTCCGTGCCAAGCGACCGGCGCGACGCAAGCACGGCGATCTCATCAACAGGGAACTGACGCTCGGCCAGGATGTTCAGCATTTCGCGGCCCACATTACCGGTGGCGCCTGCAACGACGACTCTGTAGCCCATTTGGCTCTCCTTTCACTTGCCAGCGCCCGGTGTCGTGTCCGGCTGCTGGACTGAGCGTGGCTCATACAGGACTTGCTGCGTCTGCGAAAGGGTGTTGCTCACCGCGATTGCCGCAGGTCTTTGCGCATGCGTTTACAGACGATTGCCACAGCCGTTCAGGCGCGCCAAGGATGCTTTTTCGAAATTTCTTGCTGGATTTCAGCCTGAGGCGTACGCTGAGTGGCATTTAAGCACGAACCCCTTTTTGGTCACATGTCACATTCAGAAACGCATCTTATTCTCGTGGTTCACGGGATCGGCGAACAATCCTGTGGGGAAACCGTCGATCAAGTTGTTGCCGGCGCGGTCGCCCGGCACCCGTCACGCCCTGCCTCGGATCTGGCCGACGCCCCAATATCGGTGCAATCCTCGCACCTTACACTCACGGAAGAAGACTTCACCCAGACCGGCGACGACCCGGTTCAGCCAGTTTTCGACTGCCACACCCACACGTTGGAACCCGCAGGGGAAGGTCAACAGCGCGCCGTCTTCGCCGAGGTCCACTGGTCCGATCTGTCCCCCGCGCCGAAGGGGGCAGTCGCAACGATTCTCGATCTCCTGAAGCTGATTCTCGGCCTGGGCTATGTCGCGATGGACAATGTCGAGAACACCAAGAGCTCTTTGTTCGACCGGGGTTTGGTGCATCTGTTCAACTGGGTCTTTTACGGCGGGATCGCTGTGATCAACGCAATGCTGTTGATCGGAACGGTCCTTATCCTCGGGAATGATTACCTACCCGGCGTCAGCTACCTTTCGGTTCTGGTGGTGAATGTTGGGCTGGGTGTTGGGCTTTGGGCCTATCTGAAGCACCAAGGGACCAAGACACCCCGGTTTCTGCTCACAGTCTTTCGTCGGGGCGTGCTGGTCTGGTCCTGGCTAACGACGCTGCTGCTGGCGCTGAGTGTATTTGCGCCCGAAATGGTGCTTACAAGATTCCAGTCGATTTTCGCGGCCCTGCCCGGGACTGTGACAGCGCAAAGCAAAGGCTGCGCGGCTTTCGTGGCGCTGACCGATACAAACGGCGATGCGCTACCTCTGGCACAGAAATTCGGAATCGACAGCCTGTCCTGTTTCATCGAGGTGAACATTTTTGCGATGGGGCTGCTTTGGGTATTTGCGGCACTGGTGGTCGTGGTGTCTCTGGTTGGGTTCAGGGACACACCCAAGCGCATCATCTACCCGTCGATCTGTGGCGCGATGCTGATGTTTTGGTCGGTGTTCACGACGGGCTTCTGGCTGGTGCTGCAACAGCTTCTTGGCCAGCTTAGCGGAACAAATAACACTTGCGCTGCGCTGGTGGCATCACTTGGCGATGCTTCCTCTCTTGCCCGGATGACAAGCGGAGGACAAACCGCCTTTGGCCTTTTGTGCCTGCACATGGAACAGGCTTTGGGAACGCTCGCAATTTCGGTGGCGTTCATGTTGCTGACCCTTGCAGCGGCGGTGCTGGCCTATGCTGTAGGCGCGCGGGTGATCGTGAATGTCTGGGTGCGCGCAATCCTCGTGGTTTTTCCTGTGGCGCTTGTCCTGATCCTGATCCTTGGCGGTGATATCACGGGAAATTCGCTGGACGCCAATCCATTTGCACCGTTCAGAACGCTGTCCATCACCATCGCCCTCGGTGTGGCGCTGCTGATCTACAATTTCAACGAAACCGTTGCGGCGGCATTGGGCGTTGCGCGGGACGTAATTGTCTATCTTGTCCGGGCTGAGTGCAAATGGACTGCCGCGCCCGGCCAGCGCGAGGGGAACTACCCACGGCGCGCTTTGATTGAGGCGCGGTTCGACCGAGTGTTCTGGTTCATGCTGAACGCGCTTGAGCCGGATCGAATTACGGTGATCAGCCATTCACAGGGAACGGTGGTCGCCGCACGATCTCTGCAACGGTTGATGCCGGAGTTGCGGGCCTTCGATCCGACACTGCCGAGCCGCATTCACCTGATCACGATGGGATCACCGATTTCGCATATCTACGAAGAGTACTTTCCCGAAAACTATCCCCTGACTGTCGCGCAAATCTCATCGGACATGACCTGGCACAATTTGTACCGCACCAAGGATTATGTCGGTCAGACGATTGGTACGACGGGCATCCCGCCGGGCAATGACCTTTGTGTCGGTCATGGTGGGCACAGCCACTATTTCACCGATCAGCGCGTCTGGACACTGCTTTGGGAACGGGTCGGGTTCCGGCTGTTTTCGAAGCCTCCCGGAATGAAAAGGGTCAGCGTCCCGGAATATCCGACCGCGGCGGCGCAGGATCCCAATTCTCGATGATCTCGGCCGCCTCTTCGGCGGTTTCGACAAAGCGGAATAGGTCAAGATCCTCGGGGCTGATTGTCCCGGCATCAGCAAGCGCGTCCCAGTTGATGATCTTTTCCCAGAACGCACGCCCAAAAAGCAGAAATGGCACGCGCTGCATGCGGCCTGTCTGGATCAGGGTCAGGGACTCGAACATCTCGTCCAGCGTGCCGAAGCCGCCGGGGAACACGCAGATCGCGCGGGCGCGCATCAGGAAGTGCATCTTGCGGATCGCGAAATAGTGGAAGTTGAAGCACAGCTCGGGCGTGACGTATTCGTTCGGGGCTTGTTCGTGTGGCAGCACGATATTCAAACCGATGGATTTGCCGCCCTCATCGGCAGCACCGCGATTTCCCGCCTCCATCACACCGGGACCACCCCCCGTGACCACCACGAATTCGCGGTTACTGCTGTCAATGGACTTGCGAGTCATCAGACGGGCAAAGTTGCGAGCCTCGTCGTAAAAATGCGCGAGATCGGCCAGTGTCTTGGTGCGCGCCTTGTCCGCCTCGGACGGGCGCGGAATGCGCGCACCACCGAACAAAACGATGGTGCTTTCGATTTGGTGTTCATCCAGCATGAGCTGTGGTTTGAGCAATTCGAGTTGCAGACGAACCGGGCGCAATTCTTCGCGACACAGGAAATCATCGTCGGCAAAGGCAAGCCGATACGCTGGCGAGCGCGTCTGCGCTGTGTCCGGAACATGGCTTGCGGTGCTACGGTCAAGGCCAGCATCACGGAACGGGCTGTTGCGTTGGTCTTTCATGAGCATCGGTTCCTTGTTCGCCTTTCCTCAGACCTATAGCGTCCAGGCCAAAGTGACCAGAGAGGCGAAGCGATGGAATGGCAAACCGAGATCATGGCGGCGCAACAGCGGGTCGCCGGACACATCGTTGAGACACCGACGCTGCAAAGCCGCGCGTTTGGTCAGGATATCGCGCTCAAACTGGAGCAGATGCAGCATACCGGTAGCTTCAAGACACGCGGCGCCTTTAATACGCTGCTGGCATTGGACGTGCCCGAAGCCGGGGTCGTCGCGGCTTCGGGCGGTAACCATGGGGCAGCGGTGGCATATGCGGCACAGAAACTTGGGCATCGCGCGCGGATTTTCGTCCCCGAAATCGCCGGGCCGTCCAAGATCGAGCTGATCAAACGCACCGGAGCAGAGCTGACCGTGGTGCCCGGCGAATATGCCAACGCGTTGGAACTGGCCGAGCGTGAGGCTTCGGAAAGTGGCGCGATGCAAATCCACGCCTATGACGCGCCCCTGACTGTCTCCGGTCAAGGCACAGCGATGCTGGAGTGGGAACAGCAAGGGCTCGACGCAGACACGGTGTTGATCGCAGTGGGCGGTGGTGGCCTGATCGCTGGCGCATTGGCCTGGCTGGGTGACCGTCGCAAGGTGGTGGCGGTTGAACCGATGACCTCATGCGCTCTGCATTCAGCGCTGGACGCCAGTGCGCCCGTAGATGTGCCGGTGTCCGGTGTGGCAGCAAACGCGCTGGGTGCACGGCGGATTGGCCAAATCTGCTTTGATCTGGCCACATCGCTGGATGTGCAAAGTGTCCTCGTGTCAGACGGTGCCATCATCGAAGCGCAAGCGGCTTTGTGGCAAGCGCATCGGCAATTGGTGGAACCTGCCAGGGCCACTGCCCTCGCCGCGCTGATGTCAGGCGCTTACGTACCGGCCCCCGGCGAACGCGTGGCAGTACTTGTCTGTGGCGGGAACGTTGCACCAGATCCAACGTTTGGTTGAACGCTGCACCTGCTTTGAACATCCGGCTAACCTCATGCGTTGCGCCTTTGCGTCCCGCAGCTTATAGGCAAAGCGATTTTGGGGATAACGACGTGAGGAGCGCATCCATGTCCAACGCACAGCTTGAAGCAGCCATCGAAGCCGCGTGGGACGCGCGCGATACGATTACACCGTCGACGGGTGGGGAAACCCGAGAGGCCATCGAGGCTACGCTGAACGCTCTGGACAGCGGGTCTCTGCGGGTTGCAGAAAAGCAGGATGACGGCAGCTGGCACGTCAACCAGTGGGCCAAGAAAGCCGTGCTTCTGGGCTTCCGTATCAAGGACATGGAACAGCACGACAACGGTCCGCAAGGCGGCAGCTGGTGGGACAAGGTCGACAGCAAGTTCAAGGGCTGGGGCGACAACCAGTGGCGCGCTGCAGGCTTCCGTGCGGTGCCGAACTGTGTGGTCCGCAAATCGGCATTCATCGCGCCGGGCGTGGTGTTGATGCCGTCTTTCGTGAACCTTGGTGCTTATGTCGACGAAGGCACGATGGTCGACACCTGGGCAACCGTCGGGTCGTGCGCGCAGATCGGCAAGAACGTTCACCTGTCAGGCGGCGTCGGCATTGGCGGCGTGCTTGAGCCGATGCAGGCGGGGCCGACCATCATCGAAGACAACTGCTTTATCGGCGCCCGCTCTGAAGTGGTGGAAGGCTGCATCGTACGCGAAGGTTCGGTTTTGGGTATGGGTGTGTTCATCGGCCAGTCGACCAAGATCGTCGACCGGGAAACCGGCGAAGTGATGTATGGTGAAGTACCGCCCTATTCGGTGGTGGTTGCAGGGTCGATGCCGTCAAAGAACGGCATCAACCTTTACTGCGCCGTGATCGTAAAGCGCGTGGACGAGCGGACACGCTCCAAGACCGGCATCAACGAGCTGCTGCGCGATTGATATCGGCGGTACGTGTGACCACGTACCCTACGCTTTCTTGGCGGGCTTCTCACCAATGGGGCCGCCCGCCTTTTTCCAGCCACCAAACCCGTCGGTGATGTGGCTGACATTCTCCAACCCCATATCTTGTGCGATCTGAGCAGACAGCGCCGACCGCCAACCCGAGGCGCAGTAGAACACGAACCGATTTCCGGTTTGAAACTGCGGTTTGGCATAGGGGCTGTCCGGGTCGATCCAGAATTCCAGCATCCCACGCGGGCAGTGAAACGCGCCCGGGATCATGCCCTCGCGCTCTAACTCACGCGGATCACGCAGATCGACAAAGGTCACGCCATCCTGACCATGCAGGTCCATCAGTTCGGATGCAGGTGCGTGATCGACCACCTCGTTTGCGGCTGCCACCATGTCTTTGACGGATTTCATAAAGCGTCTCCTTGTTTTCTCGACAGTAAGACCATCGCGAGCGCGGCAACAACCCTCGACGCGCGATGGGTTTCGTGGCACATGCGGGACGCATCGCATCACACAGGTCAAGCATGAGCGACACACCCAAGAAGCCAAAGAAGCCGCATTCGGTCTATACCCTCGTGGTCGAGGTCGGACGCAAGTCTGGCGACGGCCTTCCGAAAGGGGCCACCGGGGCGGCACTGATGTGCTATGCGTCCGGCGTTGACGAGGCCGAAGCGGTCCGCGAAACCGTGGCGATCCTGAAACAGGCGGACATGGCGCCACTGGATGTGACGGGCTACGGGACGTTGGAAGATCGCAAGGAACAGGGTCACGAGATCGAGCCTGACGAAATCGAGCTGATGCAACAAGCGTTGGACGAGAACTCTGTGATCGTGGCACAGGTCACACCGTTTTTCGGCGACGCCGACAAAGGTTAAGCCGCCCGCGCCTCGGCCAAAGTGATGGCCTCGAAGGCGCGCAGAACCTGATACCCGGCCCGGTGATGTTCCGGCAAAAGTGCGCGTGGCAGATCGCTGAGCACTGATGACGAGAGCAGTGTCTTGTCGCGCCGCATCCGTCCAATGTAGAGCGTCTCCAGTGCAGCGTCCGGGATACGCACCGCATCATGATGCGGCAAGAGCACTTGGTGATACGTGACAAATCGAGGCGCGGGTTCAAAGTGGCCAGCGTAGCCATTGACCAAAGCCGACGCCGGGATCAGCACCTCTTCGCGTCCGAACAGATATTCGACCTCAGGCCCGCTGACCAACAAACGCTGGTTCCGCGATACCACCACATCCTGTGTCAGGCCGAAATAGGGCGCGCGCAGACGCACTGGACGGAACGATCCCAGCGCGGGCACCGACCGGGACACGGCATGCAATACCGGGACAAGTTTGCCATCCGCCGCGCGCACCACGTCGCCCTGTTTCAAGGTCATTGCCAGACTAAGCCCATGCGCGGTTTCGATGGGAACTGACGGGGACAGAGTTGGCATTGGTCCGACTGGTTCGATCTCGGTCGAGAGGGCGACGAAGATGACGTCAGGATCGATCTCGGTCAGCCCCTTGGGACAGGCCAGAGCAACAAGATCGGACAGAAGTGGCGCGCGTTTGATGGCAAAATGACGGATGAGAACATGTTCGGTTTCGGGGCGCGCCACGACAAGCCGACCCAACTGCTTGTGCACATCCCAACTGATCGTGACCTGCAACGTGTCCGTACGCGCCTCGCGCCCGCGCTCTACCACCTCGTGAACCACATCTTCACCTTGGGCGATCACCAGAACAAGGCTGCCATGCGGCGTCGACATCAGCGAAAAACTCGACACAGACGTGCCTTCGCGCTTGTAACTAAGCAATGTCTGCGGGCGACCATCCGGGGACAAGCGGGTTTCCAGAACGACCGATCCGCGCGGCACACAGGCGCGTGGGCGGAGATCGAGAATGTCCCTGACCTCGCTACGGACCCAAGGGGATCGCTGTTCGCCATCGAACAGAGCAAACCAAGTCATGCCGCGGCCCCAAAAAGCATTTGCGCTTCGTGCTTCTTGAGGATCTGACGCGCCGCAGCGCCGTATCCTTCGCCGGTTTCGGGATCGAGTTCGGGGAAAAGACCAATGATCTCTTCGATGATGGTGTTTTCGAATGCGTCCAGTGTTTGCGGGCCCGGCAGGAAGCTTTCGGTCGCCAACCCATTCGACAAGATGATTTCGTGCTGATCGAACAGCAGGTGCACATAGGTGACCATGCCACCTTCGACAATCTGCACGTTGCGCCCGTTGACAAGATGCTTGGCCGCCACCAGAACCTCGGGCGTGCCGAAAACGAGATCGGCCAGCGGGTCACGCACTAGGATGCGGTGCTGCGGCGACAACATAAGCGACCCGTGGTTTCCAAAGGTCTTCGCCGCCACGCGGACCGGCGCATACGTGCCAATGGCAGCAACAGTGCGCTGACCGATCCAGCGCAAGGGCTGCGCACCGTGATCCAGCGTCCAAACCAGATCTCCCGGAACAAGATCCTCCACACGACGCGGGCCATTCCTCGTTTCGATCAGGGTGCCGGCGACGAAACAGGGCACCGTGGCGATGGTGACAAACCCTGTGTCGATCTCGCCGTTGGTACTTTCGATTCCATAGGTGAAATTGACAGTCTCGAAATCACCATCCGACGTCACCGACAGCGTGCCGTCGGCATTCAACGTGACCACCTGACCAGTGCCCAGCGTGACGCTGTCACCCGCGCTGACGGCGATGCCGTTGATATGGGTGATGAACATCACCCCTCCGGTCAGGTTGATGTCGTTGTCGAGAACGTCCAACACCTTTGTCCGGTTCGTATACATGCTGACGATATCGGACCTTGCGACGAGTTCGGTCTGGATCGAGTCTCCGGCGATCAGCAGATTGGAATCGTAGTTCGAGTCCGCAACATCGGCGATACCGATCCGGATAGAGTTCACTTCGTCCGGATTGACCAACATGGTCATTGTCAGAGTTACGGTGAACCCATCCATCTCGGTGTTGTAGTCGTCTCCTGTGTTGTCCTTGAACAGGTTGATGTTGGCGGTCGTATTGAGGTTTGCGGGGTCGACGTCACCGTCACCGGCCACGATGTCGACCTGCTGACCGTTGATCCAGACACCGACGAAATCCTGATAGATGGAGTTCGTGAACTCCGGGTATTCCTCGGATGAGAACACAAACCGCATCGTCATCACGTCGTTCTCTGGAATGAAGTCGATATCAAGGTAACTGGCATCGTATGTGTTCGCGCCGGCGGCCGCATTGAAATCGGGGTTGTTGTTCTGGCCCCCGCTTCCGGTTGTCGTCGAAGCGCTGCGGTTGGGATCACCACTGCTTTGCGTAAAAGCCCTGACTTGCCCGGTCGAAAGGATCACCCCGGTATCCGAAGGGGTCACCCCAGGAGCAAGCGCATCACCGCCGCCGTAGATCGCAGATGACCGGCTGTCGCCCGAATAGCTGGCGTTCACCACGGTGACGCCAGTGCCAAAGATCGCATTGGCCATCGCCACCGCGCTTGCACCGGTAGTGTAGGAAAGCTCCGCGCCTGTTGCCATCTTTGCCTCGACGAGGCCCAAGGCATCTTTTCAGACGCGGACAAACCACGGCCGGTGTTTTCACCGTGCCGAACCACTGACTGAATACTGCTCCGCCTCGAGCCATTTTATTCTTATTGATAGGAAGTTAGCATAAATGGTGCGCGTGTCATCCTTTCGATAGCATTGGTATCGAAAGGATATTGGCCGAATGAGTCCTTTTCGCCACATTTGCCTCTGCCGACCAGAGGCGATAGCCAAGGCGCAAGACGGAACAAGGGACCGAGCCAATGACCGAGACCAATCCTGTAGACCTGACCGCTGCGCTTGTGCGTTGCCCCTCGGTTACCCCAGAGGAAGGCGGCGCGCTGGTCTTGCTGCAAAACCTGCTGGAGAGCGCCGGGTTCACCTGCACCCGCGTTGATCGCGGTGGTGTCTCCAACTTGTTTGCGCGCTGGGGTGACAAGGGTCATGCGCGAACTTTCGGATTCAACGGCCATACGGATGTCGTGCCGCTGGGCAATCCTGACGCATGGACGATGCCGCCCTTCGGCGCCGAGACCAAAGACGGCATGATGTACGGACGCGGATCGACCGACATGAAATCGGGTGTCGCCGCCTTTGCCGCTGCTGCGGTGGATTTCGTGCAGGATGCGCCACCCGATGGCGCAGTGATCCTGACCATCACCGGCGACGAAGAAGGCGATGCGATTGATGGGACGATGGCGCTGCTGGATTGGATGGAAACCCACGACGAGCAGATGAGCGTCTGTCTTGTCGGAGAACCCACCAGCCCGGATCACATGGGCCAGATGATGAAGATTGGGCGGCGCGGGTCAATGAACGCGTGGTTCACGGTGACTGGCATACAGGGCCATTCCGCCTATCCCCACCGTGCGCTTAACCCAATGCCCGCAATGGCGCGGCTGATGGACTGTCTGGCCTCGCACGAATTGGATCAGGGCACTGACCATTTCGATGCCTCGACTTTGGCGGTCATGACCATCGACACCGGAAATGCCGCGACCAATGTGATCCCCGCCGAGACACGTGCCTGCATCAACATTCGTTTTAACGATATTCATACCGGCGAAGGTCTGTCCTACTGGCTGCGCGACGAGGCGGCCAAGGTGGATGCAGAGTTCGGCACAAAGACCGACGTTAAAATCAAGATTTCGGGTGAGGCGTTCCTGACCCCACCGGGGCCGCTGTCGGATCTGGTGGCCAAGGCTGTAGAGACAGAAACTGGCGTGACTCCGGAACTGTCGACAACCGGCGGCACGTCGGATGCGCGGTTTGTGAAGTCCCATTGCCCGGTTGTGGAATTCGGCCTTGTGGGCAAGACGATGCACGCGGTTGATGAACGGGTCGAGGTCGCGCAGATCGTACAGCTCAAGGCGATCTACACCCGTATCCTTCAGGATTATTTCGCGCAATGACCGTGACCGTCTCAAAGGTCGCGAATCCGACCGATTGCTATGCGATCCGGTATACGGTTTTCGTCGAAGAGCAGAACGTTCCTGTCGAATTGGAGCGTGACGAACTTGACGCCACTGCGATCCACTTGCTTGCGACAGACAACGGCTCGCCAGTTGGCGCAGCTCGGATCGTGGTGAAAGGCGACACTGGCAAGATCGGTCGCGTCTGCGTTCTGCGTGAGTTGCGCGACAACGGGATTGGGTCGGCCCTGATGCGCGAGACGTTAGGCGTTCTGCGCGACACGCCCGGCATCACCCGTGCTGCCCTTGGCGCGCAGATCGACGCTTTGGGGTTCTACGAAAAGCTGGGCTTTGCCGCCTATGGCGACGTTTTCGATGATGCCGGAATCGACCATCGCATGATGGAGCTGCGCTTCGACACCTGACGCGACTTTCGCCATGACGCGCCACATCCCGCGTGCTACCTGAGATGTATGAGCAAATTGCCGACAAAGGCGGACATCCTTGAGTGGATCGCCGCCAACCCGACACTCACCGCGAAACGCGACATTGCCAAGGCTTTTGGCATCAAAGGTGCTGCGCGGATTGACCTCAAGCGCCTGCTGAAAGAGCTGGAGGCCGAAGGTCATCTTGAGAAGCGCAAGAAGACGTACCGTGACCCGGATCGTTTGCCGCCCGTGAGCGTGTTGCAAGTGAAGGCACCGACGCCGGATGGAGACCTGTTCGCACGCGCGCTGGAGTGGCATGGTGAAGGTGTGGAGCCGATCATCCTCGTGATCCCGCGCGCCTCTGATCCCGCTTTGGGCGAAGGCGACCGCATCCTTGCGCGTCTACAGGTCGTGCATGAGGAAGACCACAATTACGAGGCACGACTGATCCGGCGCATCGGGACCAACCCGCGCAAGGTGGTGGGTATCTTTGCCAAATCCTCGGAAGGCGGGCGGATCAAAGCGATCGACAAAGGGTCGGACAAGGAATGGATGGTCGCCCCAGATGCCACCGGCGGCGCTAAGGATGGCGAATTGGTCGAGGCGGAACAGGCCGGACCCGCCGGGCGCATGGGCCTGCCACGTGCCCGGATCATTGAACGGCTGGGCGACCCAAGCGCTCCCCGCGCGGTATCGTTGATCGCCATTCACCAGCACGGCATTCCCGACAGCTTTCCCGATGACGTGATCGCCGAGGCGGACGCAATGAAACCCGCCGGCCTTTCGGATCGCACCGACATGCGGGACATGCCGCTGATCACAATCGACCCGGTGGATGCCCGCGACCGTGACGATGCGTGCCTCGCCTACCCTGACGATGATCCCAAGAACGAAGGCGGCCATGTGATCTGGGTCGCCATCGCGGATGTGTCGCATTACGTAACGCCGGGATCGGCGCTTGACCAAGAGGCGCGCAAGCGCGGCAATTCCAGTTATTTTCCAGACCGCGTGGTGCCGATGTTACCGGATCGTCTGTCCGGCGATTTGTGTTCGCTGCACGAAGGCGTGCCGCGTGCCTGTGTGGCGGTGCGGATGGTGGTCGACGCGCATGGCACCAAGATCAGCCACAGCTTTCAGCGCGGGCTGATGCGGTCGGTTGCGTCGCTGGACTATCGCACCGTGCAAGAGGCGATGGATGGCACGCCGAACGAAAAGACAGCCCCGCTGTTAGAAGACGTAATCCGCCCGCTTTATGCCGCCTACCGGGCTTTGGCCGAAGCCCGCAATCGGCGTCAACCGCTGAACCTTGATCTGCCGGAACGCAAAATCATTCTTGCCGAAGACGGCACGGTGCAGTCGGTCAATTTCGCCGACAGGCTGGATGCGCACAAGCTGATCGAAGAATTCATGGTGCTGGCCAATGTCTGCGCCGCTGAAACCCTGATCGCCAAACGCACGCCGCTGCTGTTCCGAGTGCATGAAGAACCGCCGCCCGAAAAGCTGGAATCGTTGCGTGAAACCGCTGAGGCCGCAGGGCTGACGCTGGCCAAGGGGCAAGTGCTCAAGACGGCGCAGTTGAACCGGTTATTGAATGACGCCGCCGGCTCGGACGAGGCGGAGCTGATCAACCTCGCGACACTGCGGTCGATGACGCAGGCCTATTACAACCCGGAGAACTTTGGGCATTTCGGCCTCGCGCTGCAGAACTACGCGCATTTCACATCGCCCATCAGGCGCTATTCCGACCTGATCGTGCATCGCGCGCTGATCAAGTCGCATGGCTGGGGCAAAGATGGGTTGTCACCAGAGGACGTTGACCGGCTGGAAGCCACAGCACAGCACATCAGCGACACGGAACGCCGGTCGATGATGGCGGAACGCGACACCACCGACCGGTATCTGGCGTCCTTTCTGTCGGACCGGATCGGCGCTGAATTCTCAGGTCGGATCAGTGGCATCGCGCGGTTCGGCGTGTTCGTGAAACTGGACGAAACCGGCGCCGATGGGCTGATCCCGATCCGGTCCTTGGGCAACGAATATTTCCATTTCGACGCCGATGCCGGAACGCTGATGGGGTCTGACACCGGTGTCATGATCGGACTGGGCCAGCGCGTGACCGTCAAACTGGTCGAGGCAGCGCCTGTGACCGGGGGCATCGCTTTGGAGCTGCTGACACTTCAGGACGCAGAACTCCCGGGAGGCTCTGGCAAAGGCCGAATGGGGCGCGGGACACGCCCCAAGGGCAAGGGTGGGCCAAAGCGCAAAGCGGCCAGGGCGAAAAAGAAAGACGCCAAGACCAAGCGCAAGGTCACGCGGCAGCGGCGGAACGGGTAAATTTAGGATAAAGTGCAGAGCGGCCGCGCTGGATATATCCCATCAGTGTTTCGTTCCCTCGCACCGCCCGCCGGATCGCAGTATCGGCGGGCAAACCAGCAAGCATGCTAAGGACTGGAACGGCAATCGTGTCGGGTGCGGTGGGATGGTCGGCCAAAAGGAACCGCTTGTCCCAAAGCATGTCGGTCAGGCAATTAAGGTCGGGCGTCAGGCATTGCATACGCTGATCTTCGGTCATCCGGGCAAAGCCCTGCCCTTTCAGCCCATTCCGTACCTGCCGCCTTACCATGTTGGCGATGAAAGGGCGCATTGGTGCCGGAATACTTCCAAACGCAACGGGCACCAGTTTGACCCAGCAGCGGTTGTCCAACCAACGATCATGCGCAACAGCGACGCGCAGATGTTCCTCGACCATTCGAATGATCGCGTGACCCAAAACGCGGTCCTTGGATGACAGACCAGGATAGAAATCCGCACCGCGCTTTTCCAAATAAGTCTGAATGAAACCGCTTTCCGGGATTAGACCTTCGGGTGTGCGAAGCGCAGGCAACCGTCCAATCGGGGCCTCTGAGGGTGTGTTTGCGAATTCGGGACGCCAGTCTTCACCCGACATGTCCAACTGGATCATGGACTTGACGCAGAACGGGCTGAGGCTGGGTTCGTTCAAGCCTTTGGGATAGGTGATAAGTGTAAGCATACGTGCCTCCAAATCAGTGCTGCATCCAGAGTAGCGCGGCACACTGTCAGTTTTTGTCAGTAAGATGTAGAACGGTGAGGACATGAGCCGCACCCATCGCCTGTTCCAATTGATGCAAGCTTTGCGCAGTCTGCCCGCGCCTGTGACAGCGGCGCAGCTGGCTGATGCGACCGGCGTGTCCCCGCGAACGCTCTACCGGGACATCGACACGCTGCGCGAACTTGGCGCAGTGATCGATGGGGAGGCCGGGTTCGGCTACACGCTGATCGAGGACGCGCATTTGCCGCCGCTGGGCTTCAAGGATGACGAATTGGAAGCCCTCGTTCTTGGCCTGCGCGAGGTTGCTGCGGTTGGCGACCCGGCACTGGCCGAAGCCGCCCGAAGCGCGTTGACCAAGCTGCGCGCACGCCTTCCGGAAAGTCAGGCGCATCGCTTGCGCCACTCAGTGCTCGTCGCGCACCGTTTCCACCCACCTGCTCAGCCCACGATCGACTCGGGCGTCCTTCGAGAGGCTTGTTGGGATGAACGGATCGTCGGTTTTTCCTATACCGACAAGCACGGCACAGCCACGCAACGCGAGGTCAAACCGCTGAGTATCATGCTCTTCGATCAATCACATTGCCTCTTGGCATGGTGTCTGAAGCGTGACGATTACCGGGCGTTCCGGTTGGACCGGATGGTGGAATTGAATGCGACTGATCGATCCTTCCGTCCGGGGCGTGTGCCATTGCTCAAGACCTATCTTGAAAACCTGAACCAAGCGGCAGGAGACCGCTTGGTCCGATTTTGATCCCTTCGCAAAAACTGCGAGTCGCGCTAGGATTGAACGAAGTTCGGCAAACGGACACGAGCAGCAGGGGTTAAAAACATGCGTTATCAAGTGATCGCCTCGGTTCTGGCAATGATAGGGTCCACGGCACAGGCCCAGACGGTTGATGATCCGACCCGTCCGGTTAGCCGTTCCAACGCTGGTGCCGAAGTCAGCCGTAGCGCAGTATCACTTGTGTCGCTGACAGCCCCACGCAACTCCTTACGTCCTGCCCTTCGCCCAGCTGCGGCACCTACGCCCGAAACGCTGGTTCCCACTGCCACGCAATCGGGGTTCGATGATTGGATCAAAAGTTTCAGAAATCGTGCCTTGCAGCAGGGTATCACCGCCGAGGTTTTTGACCGCGCTTTTGTCGGCGTGCAATACGATGCCGATGTCATCCGCCGCGACCGCAACCAATCGGAATTCACCAAGACAATCTGGGATTATCTTGACAGTGCCGCGTCTGATGCGCGGGTGAACAATGGCAAAGCTGCGCTACGCAAACATGGCGCGCTTTTGGATCGGATCGAGGCGCGATACGGCGTCGACAAGGATGTGATCGTTGCGATCTGGGGGTTGGAGAGCGCTTACGGCACCTTCCGTGGATCGAACCCCGTAATCGGGTCGCTTGCCACGTTGGCTTATGATGCACGGCGCAGCGATTTCTTCGAGCAGCAGCTTGTCGAAGCGCTGAAAATTCTGCAGAGCGGCGACGTGAGCCTGAACAACTTCACCGGCAGTTGGGCCGGCGCGATGGGACACACGCAGTTCATCCCGACCTCGTACCAATCTCTCGCGGTGGATTTCGACGGTGACGGCAAGCGCGACATCTGGTCAGACGATCCCGCCGACGCGCTGGCCTCCACCGCGAACTACCTCTCCAAAAACGGCTGGGTCAAGGGCGCGCCTTGGGGGGTTGAGGTGCGGATACCACAAGGCTTCGACTACACGCTTGCCAACCGGGACATTCTGCGGATGCCGTCTGACTGGGCAAAGATGGGGATCGTTGGCCTTAAAGGCAAAGCGGTGCCGGATCACGGGTCCGCCTCGGTCCTGTTGCCCGCAGGCGCCAAGGGCGCAGCCTTTCTGATCTTCAAGAATTTCGATGTGATCGAGACCTACAACACCGCGGACGCCTATGTGATCGGGGTAGGTCACCTAAGTGACCGCATCATCGGCGCAGGACCGATCCAATCGGAATGGCCCCGCGAGGATCGCGCGCTGACCTTTGACGAACGCATTGAGATGCAGCGACTGCTGACAGCCAAAGGGTTCGACACCAAAAAGATCGACGGCAAGATCGGGCCACTGACCATCAATGCGGTTCGGGCGTATCAGACATCCATTGGCGATATTCCTGATGGCTATGCCTCTTTGAACATCCTCAAGAAACTGCGCTAGGGTCTTGGGCGAAACGGTGGCGCGACCGCCCTGCCCTGGAAGGCCCGACATATGCCAACAACTCTGATCGTTCTGGCGCATCCCGAACGGCGTTCGTTCAATGGTGCATGGTCCGACGCGACCGAAGCGGCTGCGCGCGCGCAAGGTGATACGGTTTTGCGATCCGACCTATGCCAGATGGGGTTCGATGCAGTGGAGAAGGCTTCGCATTACACCGACTGGCCCGATGGTACACCGTTCGACCCCCTCAAGGCGCAGGAAGCTGCGGCCACGGCTGCGACCACGCCGATTGATGCGGCGATAGAAGTGGAGAAAATCCGACAAGCCGACCGCATTGTTCTGCATTTTCCGCTCTGGTGGTTCGCCCCGCCAGCCATTCTCAAGGGATGGTTCGACCGCACATTCCAGCACGGAGCATTGCACGACGTAGACAAGCGGTTCGATACCGGTTTGTTTCAAGGAAGGCGCGTTTTGATGTGTGTGACCACAGGATCGCAAGCGGACGAAAGCGCTTTCAACGGCAAGGAAGGCGACGTCCGGCTGCTACTTTGGCCGACGGCTTATACGCTGCGGTACTTGGGGTTCGACGTGCTTGAGCCTGTCGTTGTACATGGTGTTCACGGCTATCACCGCGGCGACCGCAAGGCAGAATTGACCACGCGCCTTGAGGCGACCCTGAAAGCGCAGCACAGCGTCATCGCAGGGTTAGACTCCCATGCACTGCTCGCCTTCAATCGTGATGAAGACTTCGATGACATGGGACGATTGCGCGCCGACAAACCAAGCTATTCGCCCTTCATACGGCATGGCGATAAATCCAACGATTAGAGTGTTTGCGTTGCGGGCTATCGCAGACTAAACGCGCCCAACCCGTCACCACATCTTCAATTTGGAAAGCCCGCCGTGATCCTGAGTATCGACGTGCAACTGCAATATCGTTTGTCCCAGCCCACAGATCTGCTTTTGCAGATCGAGGTCGCAGATCAGGTGGACCAAATCGTCAGACAAACCCGGATCGATTTTTCCAAGGTCGAGAACATCTCGCGGATCGCCGCCGATGACGGGCTGGGCCAACGGATTTGGCTGCGCGCCAATGGACTGTTCCAATGCGACTACAGCGCCAACATCCAGATCGACCGCCCTGTCACTGACCTGAGCGCTCTGCCCGCAACGCCACCACACCAATTGCCGGGCGAAACTGTGCGCTACCTCATGCCATCGCGCTATTGCCCATCTGATGAGTTCCAAACCTTTGTGGCCGCCGAATTCGGCCATCTTTCAGGCGGTGCACAAATCACTTCGATGCGCGACTGGATCGAGCGGTCCTTTCAATATGTACCGGGCGTCAGCAATGCACAGACCACTGCTCTGGACAGTTTCGTGCAACGCCAAGGCATTTGCCGCGACTACGCCCATGTTCTGGTGACACTGGCCCGCGCCGCGACGATCCCCGCGCGCTTTGCCAGTGTCTATGCACCGGGCGTGACGCCGCCGGATTTCCATGCGGTAGCAGAGGTATATCTGGGTGGCGCATGGCATCTCGTCGATCCGACGGGCATGGCGTCGTCCGCAGACATTGCACGGATCGGTGTTGGCGCAGATGCGGCCAGCGTCGCGTTCCTCAACATCTTTGGTCAGGCGGAGTTCGTTGCACAGAGCGTGTCTGTCCAAGAGGACTAATACCTCCGGGCTATCAAAGCTCTGACAGATCTGTCCAGCGAAACGCGTCCTTTTCGGCAAACACCCGCCCCACCGAGGGTAGGGAGAAATGGCTGCCAAGCACAAGGCACTCAGCCTCAGACGCCGTTTCCAGCAGAAAGCGGCGGGACTCGACGGCCCGTTCGGCATCCGCATCGAACTTGAAATGCCATTCCGGGTGCCAGCATTGCGTTGCAGAATGCAGGGCATCCCCGGTGATGATCGCTTTGCGACTGCCGCTTTGGATCTGAACCGACACGTGACCCGGTGTATGCCCGGGCGTCGGAACAAGGGTGACGTGATCTCCAAGCCTATGTCCCGCCTGCACCATCTCGGCCTGCCCGGCGGCAATGACCGGCAAAACGCTCTCGGTGTATAGATCGCTCATCCGGTCCTTTTGGAACGCTTCGTCGGCGGCGGGTATCAGGTAGCGCGCATTGGGAAACGTGGGAACCCAACGGCCATCCTCAAGCCGCGTATTCCATCCCACGTGATCGGTGTGCAGGTGCGTGCACAACACGTAGTCGATGTCATCGACGGTCAGACCCGCCGCATGGAGCGATGCCAAGAACCGCCCGTCGGACCGCTTGTGCCAGCTGGGAAAAGCAGGGACAGTTTTGTCGTTGCCAACACAGCTGTCGATCAGAATTCGATGGGTCGGCGTGATCAACACGAACCCTTGAATGGGAATAATCAGGCAACCCGTGGCTTTGCAGACAGAGCCCGGAACATGACGTTCCACAACCTCGGCAACATCCGATCCCGCAGTCGGGAAAAGCGCTTCCGGTGCCATGAAGGGACCGTGCAAGTCGAGCAGTCTCCAGACTTCGACCTCACCGATTTTGCAAAGCATCGTGTGTTCCTATTCGTGGCGTTCTTGTCACTTGGCTTGACAGCGCTCCCCCCGAAAACAGGCCAGCGCTTTCTGCTCCTGTTCCGCAGTCGGGGATGCATATGTCATTCCGGGACACGGGTTGATCTGCAGGACCCATTGGCGGTCTTCCTGTTTGAGGAAGGCCAAATGCTCGCCCTTGACAGTTCCGCCGCACCACGGGCCAAGGCAGGACACCCGCAGGATCACATCGCGTTCGAACCTCTTGGTGAAGCCATCTTTGGTCAGGGAAAATCCTGCCAGCCAACCTTCTAGATCAACACGGTCGCGCGCACGGGATGTACGCTGTTCGACACGGTCGGGAAGATCGGCTTCATCGAAGAACAGATCACCTTTGACGATGATGTAAGTGTCATCGGATTGTGCGGCCCGCTGGTAATCGCGGGCAATGTCCGGAGCCATGCAGCTTAACGCAAAGGCCGGTTGAGAAAGCGCCATCACGCCAGCAACGACGACACCCACGCGGGTCACAGGTGATCCTTGAACGCTGTCAAAACCCGCTCATAGACATGCCGCTTGAATGGAACAATGTTGTTGATGAGTTGATCCGGCGCCATCCACTTCCAACGGCTGAATTCCTGATGTTCGGTGGCGATATCCACTTGGTCATCAGTTCCTTTGAACCGCATCAGGAACCACTTTTGCTCCTGCCCGCGATAGCGCCCTTTCCAAAGCTTGCCGACAAGGTCATGCGGCAGGTCGTAGGGGATCCAATCCTTGGTCTCGGCCTCGATCTTGACCAGTCGGGACAGAACCCCGGTTTCTTCCCAAAGCTCACGCAAGGCTGCATCACGGGGGCTTTCGCCCTTGTCCACGCCACCCTGCGGCATTTGCCAAGCAGGGCCCGGATTGTCGATGCGTTGGCCCACAAAAACATGCCCCTCACGGTTCACCAGCATGACACCGACACAGGGACGATATGGCAGGCGAGCAATCTCTTCGGGGGTCATCTTGGGGCCTTTGCAAAGTTGCGGCGCAGAAACATTCCGCGCCGCAATATGATTTTAGTCGTTGGACGGCTGAAGCGCGGTCAAGCCTTTGAGGATGTCAATGGCATAGGCCAGCTGGTAATCCTCTTCACGCAACGCGGCAGCGGCTTCGGCTTTGGCGCGGTCGGCTTCGATCTGCTGAACCTCGTCCTCGCTCAGGCTGTCATTGTCGAGACTGCCACGAAGGTCTGCCTCGGACCGGTTGAAGACGTTTGTTTCCTCCTCGTCCTCAGCGCTGGCCTCGGCGCGGCGCGGTTGGGCTACGACGATATCCGGCGACACGCCAAGCGACTGAATGGACCTGCCCGATGGCGTGTAATACCGCGCGGTGGTCAGGCGCATGGCACCGTCGCCCCGAAGCGGCATCACCGTCTGAACCGAGCCCTTGCCGAAGGACTTCGTGCCGACCACGATGGCACGACGGTGATCCTGAAGCGCACCGGCTACGATTTCGGATGCTGATGCAGAACCGCCGTTGATCAGAACGACAATCGGTTTGCCCTGTGCCAGATCACCCGGCGTGGCATTGTAGCGATCACCGTCCTCGGGGTTGCGGCCCCGAGTGCTGACGATCTCGCCCTTTTCAAGGAACGCATCGCTAACCCGGATCGCCTGATTGAGCAGACCACCGGGATTGTTGCGCAGGTCAAGGACGATGCCCTCGACACTGTCGATACCACCGGCGGCCTCAACCTGTTCAGCCAGCCCCTCTTCGAGGTTGGCATACGTCTGGTCGTTGAAGGTGGTGACGCGCAAAACCACCGCTTCACCTTGCAGGCGGGTTCGAACTGCGGTCAGCTTGATGGTGTCGCGGATGATCGACACATCGAACGGTTCGGATTCGCCTTCGCGCACAACGGTGATGATGATCTCAGACCCAACCGGGCCGCGCATCATGTCGACCGCCTCGTCAAGCGTCAGACCCAATACCGAAGCACCATCCACATGAGTGATGAAGTCGCCCGCTTCGATCCCTGCTTCTTCGGCGGGGGTGCCGTCAATTGGCGACACGACTTTCACAAAGCCCTCTTCCTGCGTGACTTCGATCCCCAGACCACCGAATTCCCCGCGCGTTTGCACGCGCATGTCGGCGGCATCGTCCGGCGACAGGTAACTGGAATGCGGATCAAGCGAGGTGAGCATGCCGTCGATGGCCGCTTCGATCAAATCCCCTGCATCCACCTCTTCGACATATTGCGCACGGATACGTTCGAAAATGTCCCCGAACAGGTCGAGCTGTTCATACACGTTTGTGGTGCGGGCGCTTTCCTGCGCGACCAGCGGACCCACGAATTGCGTCGTGGCCACGATGCCTGCAAGTGTGCCGCCCATGGCCGCCATGACTACTTTTTTCATTCGGTCCTTCCCTTATCCTCTGTGAACCACCCAAGGGGGTCCTCTGGCGTGTCGCCTAATCTGACTTCTATATAGAGCGTTTCAGACAACGCTTCGCCAGCCCTTTCACCGGATGGTGATTGAATATCGTTGGTTTCACCCGCTGGACCGCCCATCAAACCGACCGGACTGCCTTCGGGAAGCACCTGACCGGTCTCACCAAACACCGAGTGGAGCCCAGCAAAGACGAACAGGATATCGGGTTCCGGTTCCAGAATGCTGACCAGCCCGTAATCCAAAAGCGGCCCCCGGTAGCGGATCGTTGCCGCCGCCGGTGTCGTGACCAGCGCGCGAGGTCTTGTCGCGATCAAGATGCCCGGACGTGTCACACCCGCCGCATCGGTCTCCCCGGCACGACGCAGGATTTCCCCGGAAACAGGCAGTGACAACCGGCCTTTGCGATTGCTTGCGGCGGGCAGATCAAGATCAGCTTCATTCTCGGAAATCTGGCTCAACCCAGCGGCAAATCCATCGAGCGTTTCGGTTGCGGCAATCAGCAGAGCGGTCTTCACCGGATCTTCGGTGAACTTTCGCGGCAGGTCGGTGCGGTCTGCAATGGCCTGACTTAGCGCCGTTCGTGCAATCTGAATATTGGCCAACCCGGTTTGCAACGTGTCCGCCGCATCCTGCTGCAACTGCCGCAGCGCGGTTGCCTCTTCCACATCCGCGCGCAGGTCAGCAGCGGCATCTGTCAGCGCAGGTGTGATGGAGGCCATCAACAACCCAGCCCGCGCCGCACCAATGGGGCCGTCAGGATGCACGAAATTCTTCGGACCGGCATCCGGCCCCAATGCAGACAAAGCCGCCAGCAAGCGCGTCACCTCGGCATCGCGCGCATTCAGCTCGCGCCGCAATTCAGTTTCGCGGATCGACGCCGCCCGTAATCCGTCCCGCATCGCCGCAAGCCCGGTCTCGAACGCCTGAACCGCCTCGGTCAGCGCCCTGACGCGATCCCGCGCGGACTCAGCCGAGTCAAGCTGGGCCGTTGCATCTTCCAACTGCACCATCGCGCCGCGCGCCGCCTCGGCCGGGGTCTGAGCCGCGAGGGGTGCGCCGACTAGGCAGAGAAGAAGCGCAAAATGCCTCATGAGCGGATCAGGGTTTTCCCGGTCATCTCGTCCGGTTGCGGCAGCCCCATCAGCGCCAGCAGCGTGGGCGCAAGGTCAGCCAGCCGCCCGTCAGCCAGCGTTGCACCTTCCGGCCCACCGTAAAGAACAACGGGCACAAGGTTCGTTGTATGCGCTGTGTGCGGCCCACCCGTTTCGGGATCGACCATGGTTTCGCAATTGCCGTGATCAGCTGTTACGATCATCGCACCACCCATCTTTTCGACGGCGGCAAGCACCTTGCCCAGCCCTGCATCCACAGCTTCGCAAGCCTTGATTGCGGCATCCAGATCGCCGGTGTGCCCAACCATGTCCGGGTTGGCAAAGTTAGTGACGATCAGGTCATACCCTGCCTCTACGGCAGCGACGAATTTATCTGTCACTTCATCAGCAGACATCTCTGGTTGCAGGTCATAGGTCGCCACATTCGGGCTTTTAGGCATGAACCGGTCTTCACCCTCTTCCGGCGTTTCCTGCCCACCGTTCAGAAAGAAGGTCACATGCGGGTACTTCTCGGTCTCGGCCAGCCGGAACTGTTTGCGCCCGTGTTTGGCGACCCATTCGCCAAGTGTGTTCTTGATTTCCTGCTTGGGATAGGCGGTCGTCATGTAAGCATCGTGCGCCTTGGAATAATTCACCATGCCGAGAAGGCCGGGCAGATCAGGCTTATCACGATCGAAGCCATCGAACGCAGGGTCACCGATCGCAGCAAGGATTTCCCGAGCGCGATCCGCGCGGAAGTTTAGACAGAAGAAGCCATCGCCTCTACTCAGACCGCTGTAGTCGCCAATCACGCAGGGCTCGATAAATTCGTCATTCTGGTCTTTGGCATAGGCGTTTTCCACGGCTTGGATAGCCGCATCGGCTCTGGTGCCCTGTCCGAGGATCATCGCGTTATACGCCCGTTCGACCCGATCCCAACGGGTGTCCCGGTCCATCGCGAAATACCGCCCGATCACGGTACCGATTGTTGCGTTTTGGGGCAGGTTGTCGACCAGATCAGCGACAAACCCCTTGGCAGAGGTCGGTGCCACGTCGCGTCCGTCGGTAATGGCGTGCAGCACAACCTCGACGCCCAGATCAGTGAGCATTTTTACAGCCGCCTGTATGTGGCTGATATGCCCATGCACCCCACCGTCCGAGACCACACCCATGATATGCGCCCGACCACCCGCGTCTTTGACCGCATTGGCAAAATCGAGGATCGCAGCGTTTTTGAAGAAGCTGCCGTCTTCGATGGCAAGATCGATCTGGCCCAGATCCATCGCAACCACCCTTCCTGCGCCAATATTTGTGTGGCCGACCTCGGAATTGCCCATCTGGCCGCTGGGCAGGCCGACATCAGGTCCGTGCGTGATCAGCGTCGCATTGGGGCAGGTCGCCATCAGATGAGCCATCGTCGGCGTGTCGGCCAGTTTCGGCGCATTCGCCGTCGGATCATCACGCAGACCCCAACCGTCGAGGATGGTCAGAACCACAGGTTTCGGGATGGTCATGTGCGGTGTCCTCTGCTCGACCCGGTCTTTCGCGCGGTGTAGCAGAGGTGGCGCGGGATGTGGAGAGGGCGCATGATCCGTTTGATCGAACCGCATGCGCGGTCCGATTCGCTGGGGGCTCTGCCCCCAGACCCCCGGCATACTTTCAAAAAGAAGAATTACAGGACGCCAGATCCAAACATCCGCCACCCTGCCAACCAACGGGTAACGGTGGTGATCGCGCAAAGCCCGGCGAACGTGTAAGCGAGCCACAGGAAAGCCGCAGGGAACAGGCACATAGCAACGAAAAGCGCGATGGTCTCTGTGCCTTCAGTCAAACCGCCGAGGTAGTAGATGCCCTTGGTCGGATAGTCCTCAGAGGTGATCCCGCGCTTTTCGGCGATGATCGAGAAGGCAAGAAAGCTGGACCCCGTGCCGATGAAGCTTGAGATCAGCACAGCGGCAGGCAGTGCGTTATTGGCGGGATCATGCAGCGCAAAGCCCAAAGGGAACAGGCCGTAGAACATGAAGTCGAGCGCGATGTCGAGGAACGCGCCACGATCGGTGGGGTGGGTCAGCCGCGCCACCGCGCCGTCCAGACCATCTGCAAGCCGGTTCACCACAAGGCACACCAGCGCCAGACCGAAGAGACCCAGCCACACGGCCATGACACCCATAAGGCCAATGCCGAAGCCCAACACCGTGATCTGGTCCGCAGAAATACCGCGTGCAACCAACGCCCGCGCCGGGCGGTCGATGGCGCGTTTGATAATCGGCAAAAGGGCGGCGTCGATCATGGGATGCTCGGGTGGCGGTTGGTTGACTTCCGCCATAAAGGTCCGATTTCGAAGGGACCACTGAAATCTTACACACCTGTTTGTCATTTGACCGGATCAGGGTAGTGCTGGTTTTAACGCACGAGACCGGGGCATCCGCCTCCAAGATCAGGACATGACCTATGCGCACTCTGCTTGCCGCCACACTCGCCACTGCAACCGCTTTTGCGGTCCAGGCCGACCCCGATCCGTCGAACTGGGAGGCTGTCACCGAGGAGGCACGCGGGCAGACGGTTTATTGGAACGCATGGGGCGGGTCGGACACGATCAACAGCTTCATCGCATGGATCGGCAACCGGGTGAACGAAGATTACGGTGTGACTCTCGAACATGTAACACTGTCCGACACCGCCGATGCGGTCAGCCGGGTGGTGGCAGAAAAGACCGCTGGCAAAGACGAGGGCGGCGCGGTCGACATGATCTGGATTAACGGCGAAAACTTTGCCGCGATGAAGCGGCAGGAATTGCTGTTCGGCCCGTGGGTCGAACAGACGCCAAGCTGGGCCAATGTGGATGTCGCCGGAAAGCCTGCCGTGATCTCGGATTTCACCGTGCCGACCGATGGGCTTGAGGCACCGTGGGGCATGGCGCAGGTGGTGTTCTACTATGACACCGCGCAGCTTGAGACACCCCCCACCACGATGGAGGCGCTGGCCGCCTATGCCGCTGCCAATCCGGGGCGCTTTACCTATCCGCAACCGCCGAATTTCCTTGGATCCACGTTCCTCAAGCAAGCCCTGATCGAATTCGTGCCAGACGCGTCAGTCCTGCAATCGCCTGTCGAAGAGGCCGACTACGATGCGGCGACTGCCGAGTTCTGGGCCTTTCTTGACGGTCTCACGCCAAACCTTTGGCGGTCGGGCCGCGCCTATCCGCAGAACGAATCCCGCCAAATCCAATTGATGGCCGATGGCGAGATCGACCTCGCAATCAGCTTCAACCCGAACGAGGCGAGCAATGCGATTGCCAATGGCCAGTTGCAGAACAGCGTGCGCAGCTTTGTCATGGACGCAGGGTCCATCGGCAATGCCAGCTTTGTCGCAATTCCCTACAACGCCAACGCCAAAGCGGGTGCGATGGTGGTGGCGAACTTTATGATGTCACCAGAAGCACAGGCGATGATGCAAGACCCCGAGGTCTGGGGGCTGGGCACCGTTCTTGATCTGGCGAAACTGTCGGGCGACGATCGGGCGAGGTTCGATGCGTTGGAACTGGGAATTGCCACCCTACCGCCGGAAGAACTGGGCGCAACCCTGTCCGAGCCGCATCCGAGCTGGATGGTCAAGCTCGAGGAAGACTGGACCGAGCGGTACGGCGTCGCGCAATAGGCGCGGTGTGATCCCACGCTGCGACACACCCTCGGCGCGGGCCCGGTTTCTGCCATGGGCCCCGCTCCTGACCCTTGCCATTATGGTGGGCCCCGTGGTGGCGGGGGTTCTGGGTACTTTGGGTCCCGCTTTCGGGTACATGCCGGCTTTGGGCGGCGACGGATTTAACCTCAAAGCGTTTGCCATGCTGTTCGACTGGCCGGGAATCACCCGCGCAAGTGTGCTCAGCGTCACCACCGGGATCGCAGCCACGGCCCTGTCCTTGTTGCTGGTCGCCCTGATCTGCGCCGCATGGAGCGGATCACGGGCCTTTCGCATCATCGAGCGGATGCTGTCGCCGCTCTTGTCTGTGCCCCATGCCGCGGCCGCCTTTGGGTTGGCGTTTCTCATTGCACCGTCGGGATGGATCGCACGCGCCACCTCGCCGTGGTTGACCGGTTGGGACAGACCCCCGGACCTTTTGATCCTGCAAGACCCCTACGGTCTGTCGCTGATCGCCGGGCTGGTGGTGAAGGAGGTGCCGTTTCTTTTGCTGATGACGCTGGCCGCACTGAGCCAAATCCGTTCGCAACAAGCGCGCGACACCGCATTGGCCTTGGGATATTCCCCCGTCACAGGCTGGTTCAAAACCGTCTTCCCTCGCGTATATGCGCAGATCAGGCTGCCGGTCTTTGCCGTTCTGGCCTTTTCAATGACGGTGGTGGATGTGTCCCTGATCCTTGGCCCGACAACGCCTACGACACTGTCGGTTCAAATCCTCAAATGGATGAATGATCCCGACTTGGACATGCGCTTTCTTGCCTCTGCCGCTGCTGTCTGGCAGCTTACGTTGGTCGTGTGCGCGCTGCTCCTGTGGCGTCTGGTCGAACTCGCACTTTCAGGATTGGGTCGCCGGTGGGTGGCCTCCGGCGCGCGCCGCGGGGCAACGCGCGTGGTTCAGACCGTCTCCATCGCAGCGGCGACACTTAGCGCGGGCGCTATCGTGTTCGGCATCTTTGGCCTTCTCGTGTGGTCCTTTGCCGGGTTCTGGAGCTTTCCCGATCTGCTGCCCGACACATTCACCCTCAAGACTTGGATGCGCCACGGGATGAACCTCTGGCCTATCATCACCGAAACTCTGATCATCGCCTCGGTCGCCACGCTCGCGGCAATGCTGTTGACTCTGGCCTGTCTCGAGGCAGAGGACCGATACGGGCTCAGGCCGGGCAGTCGCGTACTCTGGCTTCTGTATGTGCCTTTGATCGTGCCACAGATCGCCTTTCTGACCGGGCTTCAGACGCTGGCCATCTTCACCGGGATCGATGGCAACCGCATGGCGGTGATCGCGGTGCATATCATCTTCGTGCTGCCTTACGTGTTTCTATCGCTGGCCGATCCGTTCCGCGCGTGGGACGCGCGATACGGGCATGTTGCGCGCGCGTTGGGTGCGGGCTGCGACGGCGTGCTGTGGCGGGTGCGCCTGCCGATGCTCTTGCGTCCGATCCTGACGGCAGCCGCTGTCGGGTTCGCCGTGTCCATCGGGCAATACCTTCCCACCCTGCTGGCCGGCGCGGGCCGGGTGCAAACCCTGACCACCGAGGCGGTGGCCCTCGCCTCTGGGGGTGACCGGCGGGTGATTTCGGTTTATGCGCTCAGCCAGACGGCATTGGCGCTGCTGCCTTTTGCCTTCGCCCTGTTCATTCCCGCCATTGTCTGGCGCAATCGCAAGGGGCTGCGCCATGCCTGATCCCGGACTGACCCTTGACGGCGTGGTGATCCAACGCGAGCGGCGCATCTTGGTCGACATCTCGGACCATGTCGCACCGGGCGAGGTCTTGACCGTGATGGGCCCAAGCGGCTCGGGCAAGTCGACACTTCTATCCTACATCATCGGCACCCTCGATGATGGGTTCGATGCCAAGGGGCAGGTCATGTTGAACGGCACCGACATCACCGATCTTGCCCCCGAACAGCGGCATGTCGGCATTCTCTTTCAGGACGAATTGCTGTTCCCGCATCTGTCCGTTGGCGAAAATCTGGCCTTTGGGCTGCGCGCCACGGTGAAAGGCCGCGCGGCCCGCCGACAGCACATCGACACCGCACTGGAGGATATCGGTCTGGCCGGGTTTGCCGACCGTGATCCAGAGACCCTGTCAGGCGGGCAAAAGGCGCGTGTTGCTCTGATGAGAATGCTGCTGTCCGGCCCAAAGGCGCTATTGCTGGACGAACCATTCTCACGGCTCGACACCGAACGGCGCGATCAGATCCGTACGCTTGTGTTTGATCAGGCCCGCGCAAAGGGGTTGCCCGTGCTGCTTGTCACCCACGACCACGCCGATGCCGATGCGGCTGGTGGCCGTGTGCACAGGCTGACTTAGGTTCGGGCGATGTCACTTGCCCTCGCGAGCGGGCGTGCCTTGCGCCGCGCCAAAGCGCAGCTTCAAGGCGTGGATCAATTCCACCGGAAGGATCTTGAAACACTTGGCATAGCGCGGGATCAGACGGGCAGGTTGCGACACCGCGCGCCACAGCCATTCCATCGCAATGGCGCGAACCCAAGCCGGTGCACGCACTTGCGCACCCGAGAAGAAATCCAGACCTGCACCAATTGAAATGAAACCGACATGGTCCAGCTTGCCGCGCCCGTAAGCGGCGAATAGTTCCTGCTTGGGCGCCCCCAGTGCAAGAAAGGCTATATCCGCATCGACCGCTTGCAGCGCATCAAGCACTTCATCCGCAGAGCCTCCAACAGGATCGAAGCCCATCGGAGGGGCGATGGTCGCCACGATCCGGGTGCCCGGGACTTCTCGCTCCAGATAGGTTTTGGCGGCGGCCAGCGTATCGTCCGTACTGCCCACAAGCGCCAACGTCTTGTGATGTGCTGCTGCGATCCGTACCAATGGCAGGATGGCGTCTGAACCAGGGATCAACGATACCGGGCGTCCGGCGAGTTTCGACATCCAGACAATCGGATTTCCGTCAGCAACGACCAAGTCTTGGGCTGCGTATGCATCACGGAACCGCCGATCTTGACGTAGTTTTACCAAATGATCCAAATTTATCGTAGCCAGCGAGAACCCATCACCCGCGCGCAAACGGGACGAAATATGGCGTTCCAACGCAACCCAATCAGGTACGTTGACCGTCACATCGAATGCGTCGCCCCAAAAGCGCATCAACGCCTCCTGTTTCGTCATTTCCGGCCAGCCTAGCTGCATCATGCGGCCAAATCGCGGCCACAGCACCGCAAAATCAAGACATTCTGTCAAAAAATATCCTAAGACATACGAGAAACCCGACGTTTGTCGAATTATGACCATGATTGAATGGTCTAACCCCTGCGCAAAAGACGCACAGAACAACGTGAGCAGCCAGTGACCCGCACCCGATTCCGTATCGTCCGAGGCCCAGTCCACGGTCGCACCCCCACGAGGGTCGCGGCATGAGCGGTGTTGTCTCGATCATCGGCTGTGGATTTGTGGCTGACCTCTACATGCGGTCGCTGAAGGCGATGGATGGGATCACGGTAGCCGGCGTCTACGATAAGAACGCCGCGCGATTGGCGGAATTCTGCGACTTCTGGAAGGTGCCATCGGTCGAATCGATGGACGCTTTGCTTGACCGTCATCCGCGTGATGGCGTTGTTCTAAATCTCACCAACCCCTCGGCCCATTTCGCCGTGAATTCCGCTTGCCTTGCCGCGGGCTGTCACACCTATTCGGAAAAACCACTGGCCATGAACGTGGACGATGCCAAGGCCCTGCACGCGCAAGCGCAGGCAGCAGGGCTGATGCTGGCGTCGGCCCCGTGCAGCGTATTGGGCGAAGCCGCACAAACATTTGGCCACGCGCTGCGCAATGGTGTCGCTGGAATCCCTCGCGCGATCTATGCCGAATTGGATGACGGTTTCGTACCGCAGGCCGCCTACAAGAAATGGATTTCCGAATCCGGTGCGCCGTGGCCATTCGAGGATGAATTTCGCGTTGGCTGCACCTTGGAACACGCAGGCTATTACCTCGGCTGGCTGATCTCGTGGTTCGGATCAGTGCGCACCGTGGTCGCGGCCTCGGCCGAGACTATCCCCGGGAAGGAAGGCGCCGGACCGTTTGCGCCGGACCTTTCGGTCGCAACACTGTTCTTCGACAACGGCCCGATGACACGACTGACATGCTCGATAGTGGCTCCGCATGACCACCAGATCCGCATCATCGGCGATGACGGTGTCCTGGCCTGCAAGGCAGCGTGGGACAATTCCGCCAAGGTCACCTTTGCCAAACGCATGACGATCCGCCGCCGCCTGATGGAATCGCCTTTCCCGAAAACGATCAAGTTGGGTCAGCCGACCCACCCCAAGGTCAAACGCTGGGGAGCGGCGGCAATGAACTTCATGCTCGGCCCATCCGAAATGCTCGACGCGATCCGCACGGGCCGCCCGTCGCGACTGTCAAATGACTTTGCGCTGCACATGACCGAAGTCACGCTGGCGATGCAGAACGCGGGCGAAACGTCCGGCGCGCAAGCGATGACCACGCGATGCGATCCAATGGAGCCGATGCCATGGGCGCAGTGAACAGAGTCCTCATCACTGGAGCTACGGGGTTCATCGGACGCGCCACCGTCGACGCTGCACTTGGCGCCGGACTGGAAGTCGTGGCTGTCCAACGTCAGGCCGGAACTGACCGTACGGGTGTAACGTACGTCTCAGCCGACCTGACCGTACGGGACAGCGTGAAGTCGCTTGCGTCGGCGATGGATGGATGTGACGGCGTCATTCACCTTGCCGCGGCAATGTCCGGCAATGCAGAGGATCACGCACGACTGACGATTGCAGGCACCGAGCACGTGATCGCAGCCATGAAACACGCCGGAGTTGGCCACCTGACCTTGGCAAGTTCGCTCGCGGTCTATGACACGTCCAAAGTGCCGATTGGCGCAGCATTGACGGACTTAACACCACGGGTATCCGCAGATAGGCCACGCGACGCCTATTCCGACGCGAAGGCCAAGCAAGAAACCCTCGCGTTGAACGCCAGTTTTGGCTCGGTGTCTTTGTTGCGTCCGGGCATCGTTTACGATGCAAATCATCTTTGGAACGCCCATCTGGGTGTTGCCGTGGGGCCGCTCTTGTTTCGCAGTTCTCCTGATGATCCACTGCCGATGTGCCACGTCCAGAGATGTGCCGCAGCATTGGTGCAGGCGACCACACAACGTCTGCAGGACACGATCACAGTGGTCGATCCGAACCTTCCGACACGCCGTGCAGTTATTGCGGAACTGCAAAAGACAGGATGGCCTAAACTGGTCCTGCCGTTGTCGTGGCGGGTCTTATCAAGCGCTGCGCACGTACTTGGCCCGGTGTCTTCCAAATTGCCCGGACTGTTGCGGGCCCCGGTCTTGCGGCAACGCCTGCTGCCAATGACCTACCGCTTTCACGCACCAGAACACCTGGACCTGCCTGACGCGTCCCCGGCGTGGGAGGTTGCGACATGACACTGCCCAAGATCGCATACCTGACCGGTGAATACCCGCGCGCCAGCGACACGTTCATACAGCGTGAAGTGGCAAACCTGCGTCTATTGGGGCATGAGGTTCTGACCTGTTCGATCCGCACCACGGGCGCGGAACATCTGGTCGGCCCAGAGCAACGCGAGGAACACGCGCGCACGTTCAAGGTGCTGGATGCCGTGCGGAACCCGGCGACAACGCTCAAGGCGCATTGGCGGTGGATGAAAACGCCGGGTCGCTATTTTTCAGCACTTGGTTTGGCATGGCGGACCGCGCCGAAGGGGGTCAAGGGTCGGCTCTACAACCTGATCTATTTCGTCGAGGCCGGAGTTCTTGCCGCAAAGCTGGCCGATGAAGGCGTGACCCATCTGCACAACCACATCGCCAAGGCATCTTGCACGGTGGCGATGCTGGCGGGGGAACTTTCTGGTCTGCGGTGGAGCTTTACCATCCACGGACCCGACATCTTCTTCGAGCCACACCATTGGCGGATTGGCGAAAAGGCTGCGCGAGCAGCCTTCGTGTCGTGCATCAGCCATTTCTGTCGATCGCAACTGATGTGCTTTGCCGAGGCGCAACATTGGCGCAAGCTGCACATCGTTCATTGCGGCGTGGAACCGTCCCGCTATGCGCCCAAGCCGGTTCGAACCGACTTGCGAGCGCTTTTTGTTGGGCGACTTGCTGGGGTCAAAGGTGTGCCGATCCTGATCGACGCCGTGTCGCGCTTGGTCAAGACTTATCCAGGCTTCACCCTGCGCCTTGTCGGTGACGGGCCGGACCGCAATGCGCTGGAAGCCGAGGTCGCCAAGCGAGGCTTGCAGGATCGCATCGTCTTTCTGGGATACAAATCGCAGGCCGAAGTGGCCGAGGAATTGGCGCTAACGGATGTCTTCGTCCTGCCCAGCTTTGCCGAAGGCGTGCCCGTCGTGCTGATGGAAGCGATGGCATCGCAGGTGCCTGTACTGACCACACGCATCGCGGGCGTGCCCGAACTGGTAGAGGACGGTGTGAGCGGACGCCTTGTGCCGCCCGGCGATGTTGATGCCTTTGCCGAGGCGCTGGACGTGTTGTTGTCGGATGCGGACCTGCGTCAGGCTTACGGCGCGGCGGGTCGGGCGAAGGTGGTGACAGAGTATGACGCCGCGCAGGAAGCGCAGTGGTTGTCGGAGCTGATCGTGTCCTACGGCCAAGGCCGCGCGGTGCTGAACCTGCGCCCATCCGGGGAGGCCGAAACATGAGCGTCGATGTCGTTCTGATCGGTCGCAACGAGGGGCAAAAACTGGTCCGGTCACTGGCCTCGGTTGCGCCACAGGCGCGGCGCATGGTCTATGTTGACAGCGGGTCAACCGACCAGAGCGTTGCCAATGCGGAACAGGCCGGGGCAACGGTCGTCAGGCTTGATATGTCCGTGCCTTTCACTGCCGCCCGCGCCCGTAACGAAGGGTTCGCCGCGCTGATGGCGCAGGACGATCCGCCCGATGTGGTTCAGTTCCTTGATGGCGATTGCATCATGGCAGATGGCTGGCTGGACGAGGCAGAGGCGCGGCTGCGGTCCGAGGACGATCTTGCCCTTGTCACCGGGCAGCAGCGCGAGATGCGCCGTGATGCAAGCGTGTTCAACCAGATGTTCGACGTGGAATGGTCGCGTCCGGCGGGGCAGATCCTGACCTGCCCCGGCAACATGATGGTGCGCGTCTCGGCCTTTGAAGAGGTCGGTGGTTTCAACCCCACTGTGATCGCCGCCGAGGATGACGAATTCTGCACGCGGCTGCGCAAGGCGGGTTGGCGGTTGCTGCGCATTGCAGAACCGATGGCAGGGCATGACGCCAATATGATGCGGTTTTCCCAATGGTGGAAACGGGCAGAGCGTACAGGGCACGGCTTTGCGCAGGTCGGGCATCTGCACCCGGACTATTTCGTGCGCGAACGGCAGCGCGGATGGGTCTATGGGTTGATGATGCCGATTGTGGCTGTCTTCGGAACACTATCTTCGCCCGCAGTTCCAGTTCTGGTCTTGGGCCTCTACTTCCTGTCCTATTGGAAAACGACGAAAGGGCTGATCGCGGAAGGGCTGCCGGTGCAGGAGGCGCGCGCGCATGCGGTGTACCTCACCTTGTCCAAGTTTCCGAATGTCATCGGTATGATCCGCTATCACTGGCGGCGCCTGAACAACGCGCAGATGCGCATCATCGAATATAAATAAGGGGTTGAGGCGAATGGCGTCTTCCAAAATTCGCGTTGGTCTGATCGGGGCCGGATATATCGCAAGCTGGCACGCGGATGCGCTCCGCGCGACTGATGGGGTCGAAATCACTGCTGTATGCGACCCATCGGAAGCCGCCGCAAAGGGCTTGGCCGACGGGCTGGGCGTGCGGGCCTTTGGCGATGTGGCCGACCTGATCGAAGCGAAGGTCTGCGATGCCGTTCACATTCTGACGCCCCCACATCTGCACCATCCGCTGGCAATCCAGTGCCTCAAGGCCGGGCTGCATGTGTTGGTGGAAAAACCGGTTGCGACCTCCTCTGCTGAAACGGCCGAGATCGAAGCGGTCGCACAGGAGCATGGCGTGCGCTTTCATGCCGGTCACAACTTCATGGGTTTGCCGTCGTACGATCGGCTGAAGGACATGTTGGCGAAGGGCGAGTTGGGCCGCGTATCGGTGGCCGAAGTGCATTGGTGCTTGCCGCTGGCACCGCTGCGGTCTGGGCCGTTCGGAATCTGGTTGCTGCGCGAACCGAAGAACCTGCTGCTGGAACTGGGACCGCACCTGATGGGGTTCATTGTCGACCTCTTTGGCGTGCCTGATATCCAGTCGGTACAGTTGTCCAAAGCCGTGGACCTGCCCGGTGACGACACGCGCCACCAGGCGTGGCGCATCATGGCGCGGGCCGGGGATGTGGATGTGACACTGACCATTTCGATGGTCGAAACGATTGATGACCGGTCTCTGACCCTGCGTGGTTCCTCAGGTCGGGCGCGGCTCGACTTTGCGGCTGATACGTTGGTGATTGAGCGTGAAAACGCGTCTGATCTGGTGCTCAACCCGCTGCGGCGGCAGTTGGACCTGTCGTGGCAGCACCTGCGCGAAGGGCTTGGCAATACGTTCACTCAGGTGGTGTCGTTGAACCGCAAATCCCCCTATGCGCTAAGCTTTCAGGGGATGGATGCGGCGATCTACGACGCCTTGCGCACCGACAAAGCGCCGGATGCGCGGTTCTCTGGCGACAGTGCCGTCAAGGTCATGACGGCGCTGGATCAGGCACTTTCCCTGATCCCAGCGGACATGCTGAAAGCGGCGGAACCCAAGGCGAAGACACGCGACCCAAAGCCGACTGCAATGGTGATCGGCGGGACCGGGTTCATCGGTCGCGCGCTGACCCGCGCTCTTGTGGCCAAAGGACAGGACGTGCGCGTTCTGAGCCGGGGGCGGTTTGGACCCTTTCCCGATTTGCCGGACGAGGTCGAGACCGTTGGTGTCTCGCTTTACGACAAGGCGACATTGGTCGAGGCGATGCGCGGGATCGACGTGGTCTACAATCTCGCCCGATCGCTGGAGGGAACGTGGGACGAGGCGCTTGAGCATGATGTCGGCGTGGCCGTTCGCATTGCCGAAGCGTGTCAGGAGGCCAGGGTCAAACGTCTTGTCTATACCGGCACAATCGCCAGCTATGACATGTCCTCACCGCAGCAGAAGATTACCGAGGGCGTGCCCTTCCCAGACGATATGAGCGACCGGAACATGTATGCGCGGTCCAAGGCGGAATGCGAAAAGCGGCTGATGGAGATGCACCGCCGCGACGGGCTACCGCTGGTCATCGCGCGTCCGGGTATCGTGGTCGGCCATGGCGGACCACTACAACATTGGGGCATTGGCCGATGGCATGGCGCGGGGGCAGTGCGCATCTGGGGCAATGGTCTCAACATACTGCCTTTCGTGTTGATCGACGATGTAGCAGAGGGGTTGATCCTGATGGCAGATCATCCTGACGCGGTTGGGCAAAGCTACAACCTGATCGGGGAACCGATGCTTTCAGGGAAAGGCTATTTCGACGCGATCCACAAATCGCTGGGCGCAAAGATCAGGGTCAGCACCGGCAATCTCACGCTGTTTTGGGCTGCGGATGCGGTGAAGCATGTGCTCAAGGTCTATGCCCTGCGGCGGCGTGGACTGACCCGCCCTTCCTTGGCCGATTGGAAAAGCCGTGCCCATCTGTCGCCTTTCGTAAACACCAAACCGAAAACAGAGTTGGGCTGGGCGCCAGAGCGGGATAAAGCCAAATTTATCGACGAGGCCATCGGCAAAGCCAATCTTTTTGGGTTTTGATCGCCATCATTTGATAAACAATCCCCTCAAATCGGACGTATTCTTGACAGAATGCAATGTCACAAAACGAAGACGTGCCGGACTAGGCGAACGTAAGAATTGGAAAGCAATGATGCCGCGCCACGAGGCTGAAACATGACTGAACAGCCGAAATTCCAACGCCGCAAACGGCGTGAGGAAGCGTCGGCTGATGTCCAGCCGAAACGCACGCCTGAGAGAAACGATACTCCGACGCTTGACGAAATCGACGCGCTGATTGCCGAGAAAGAGGCGCTGTTGCGGCAAAGGGCCGAACTGGAAGCGCTACGGAAAAAAGAAGCAGCACGCGACGCCGAACGGGTCCGTGCAGCCGAAGAGGCCGAAGAACAAGCCCGGAAGGAAAAAGCAGCGCGCGATGCAGAGCTGAAAGCGCAGCGCGCAGCAGAACGGGAAGCACGGCTCGAGGCGGAGCTGGTGGCGAAGCGCGAAGCCGAGCTGGAAACACAGCGCAAGGGGGACGTCGAGCAGACTGCTAAACTGACGTCCCCTCTTGTCCTGACCAGCCAACCCGACGCCGCCCCCGGCAAGACAGAGGTTTTCGACCGAGAAGCGGCGTGGAACGCCATCGACCGGTTTCCACTTGATCCGCAACGGCTCGCAGACCGGAACGTCATCACGGCTTTGCGTCAGGATCCTTCGCACACACGGTTTGATATCCTGCGCACTCGGATGCTTCAGGCGTTGTCCGAAAATGGCTGGACACGTGTTGCCATCACCTCTCCGACCAAGGATTGCGGCAAGACCTTTACGGCCGCAAACCTCGCGATCAGTTTGTCACGGCAGGAAAACTGCCGAACCGTGCTTCTGGACCTCGATATGCGCAGCCCGAGCCTGCACAAGATCTTTGGGGTCACAGATACAGGTGCCGTCGGCGACATGCTGCGCGGACAGATCGCGCCAGAGGTCCATCTACAAGGGTTTGCACCGAATACGATCTCAGCAGGCTCGCATGTCGCAATCGGCTTTAACGGCATCGTCGAGCCTTATGCTGCAGAGCTCTTGCAGGATCCCAAGACGCAGGCCGTTTTGGATGACATCGAGGCCAAGTTTCAACCCAGCGTTATGCTGTTCGATTTGCCCCCTGCCCTTTTGAATGATGACGTGATCGCAATGCTTCCGCATATCGACGCTTTGTTGATCGTAGCCGCAGGTGGCATGACGCGGGCTAAAGAAATCAAGGAAACCGAGCGTCGGCTTGGTGACAAGGTTCCGCTGCTGGGTGTCGTACTCAACAAAGCCGAGCACGTGGAAACCGGCGACTACCCCTATTGACCTTTACTGCGCGTTACGAGGTGACAGAGTGAAACCGAGCAAGCTCGACAACGGTTTGGCCAAAAGTCCGACCACACCTACGAGCAATGCAATTAACATCCCAAGCGCCACCTTCCAGCCCTTGCGTTTCTTTTGCGACGGCTGTGCAGAGCCGGTGTCCAGAACGGGCACCGAGATCACCGGGCGCAGACCAAGAACGCGCTCCATCTGATTGGCATTGCGGATCGGCGGGTTAAGCAATTCAAGAAGGAACGCGACACCGAATGCGAACACGGCACTCACAATACCGCCCATAATCGCGATTGACCGCTTGCTGCGCGACACCGGGAAAGTCGGCACTAGCGCCGGTTCCAAAACCTCGAACCGTGCGAGTTGCCGCTGTTCTTCCAGGATTTGGCTCATCTCGGCATCCGCCTTGCGGCGGGAAATCACGGTAAACTGTTCATTCAACTGCGTCAGTTCGCGCTGCAGGGACGCCAGTTCGCGTTCGATGGTTGGAGCACGGGCGAGAAGTGCCGTGATCTCGGATGTGCGGGTTTCGAGCAGGTTGATCTGGTCCTGGAGAAGGCCAAATTCACGCTGCAACGCTTCGGGCAGCGTGCGGGCGCGGTTGGATTCGATGCCGAGGATCTCTTGACGAAGGCTGAGAAGTGACGCGTTCAGAGTGGTGAGTTCGCCTTGCAAAATAGTGACGTTTCCCGGAAGTGCTTCGGCATTCGCGGATTTGAACTCTGCAATTACACTTTCGGACGCCGCGATTTCCTCGCGGATGCGGGCCTCTTCTCCTTTGAAGAACTCAAGCTCGACCTGCGCACGGTCCACACTGCGGCTGCGTGCTTCGTCCATTACGCGCGCGAGTACTTCGTTGGCGACATCCGCAGCCTTTTGCGGATCGCTCAGATTGGCCGTGATAACCATCCCGGATACCGATTGGGCAGGCTGCCAAGATTCACCGCCACCGATGGGCTGCACAGTGACGGAGCGCCGTATCGCATCAAGCCGCATTGCAGGTGTCATCCCAGGGATGTCGTTGAAGAGGTCATACTTGTCCATGATCTCGACAAGAGAGCCGCGTGACATCACGCGTTGCTCAATCAGGCGCACGGTGCGGCGTGCATCAAGACTAGCGCGGTTGTCCACCATCGCCCCAACGCTCGTGTTGGTTCCCGCCACTTGCGCATCTTCAATCTGAACCACGGCAATGGCGTTGTAGACCGGCACCTTGGTCAAAGCCACGACAAGCGAGATCACACACCCAACGAAGGTGATAACCATGATAAGCCAAAATCGCCGCTTTATCGCGGAGAATACTTCTTCGAACGACTGAAAATACAGCACGCGTCCAACTCCAGTACCAAGGCCCCCGCCTTGCCCAATTCCGGTCAGATCGTGACCACGCGCCTTGGACAAGACACAATTTAGTCAAAACAAGGCGGAATTACGACAGCAAAAAACGAAAGATATGGAAACAACGCGTTTCCAAGTGGGGCGATGCTACCTGCGATATTCGCTGTTGATATTCAGCTTTGCGGGATGCCGGTCACCGGCAATACGGACACAACGTCCCAAACTGTGCGCTGCATCAAAGCTGCCAAATCCGGGCCAGGTGCATCGGCAAGACTGCCATCGGCGCGCATCAGTTGCGCAGGCAATCCAACAGGTGAGCGGTGATAGAGCACCGCATAATGCGTGAGCGCAACCAGATATGCTCCGAGGTCATTGATGTGGATCGGATCTACAGACCCATCCTCCTGTCGGGAAAACAGGTCTTCACGGGATGTGACGCCATCAACACCGTCGGTGGCTTCAATTCGTCTTACGAATTCAGCCAGCACCCGGCCCGCCGGGATCACATGGATCGGTGCCTTATCCGGGTCACTTGCCATCGCATGAGCCAGCAGCACGCCCTCCCAATAACGGTCCGGGTCGGTATCAAGCCGCGTCAACCACCCCTGCGGATCGTCAAGCTCATGCCAAGTTTCGTAAAGAAACACCCGGATATCCGGGTTTCCACCTCTGGCCGCTGCGGCCCATTTTGTGAAATAGCTCGCGGCGTCGAAATAATCGATTGCGGCCTCGATCTCGACCATTTCCGTTAGGACGAAGGCGTCAAACTCTCCGCTGGCCAATGCCTCTTGCGCCCCACGATGATGATCATGCGCGTTCTCGACTTCAAAGCCCTGGATCGGCTCATCGGGTTCCCAATGCGCCTTGAGCGGCGTTCCCCATCCCAGCTGGGACGCGTGATCATGTGTCGCCAATTGAGCCAGCATTGCCGGCATATCGCGTCCCACCAGCGAATGCCCAAGGTGAAACACGGTCAAGGGCCCATCAGGCGGCGGCAAAGGTGTTTCATATCGCGCCGCCAGTTCTTCGGGCGACAGTGATTTCGGTCCGGACATGTAAGCCCATGCGGCGATGCCGCAAGCAATTGCTGCAAGTCCACCAAGAAGAAGCATTTTCCCTAGCATCAGTCAGGCCGACCGTCTTGCCCGCATGGCGCGACGGAGTGCCATGGCATCGGCGCGAATTTTTGCTCGATCCGGTTGCTGTGCGGGCTGTCGCTCGTATGCAGGGGCCTGAGAGGAATGTGGAGTGGCCGATGTCGCAGCTCCCAACTTGGCCACCCTTTCAGCGAGCGCCGACAAAGTCGGGAACTGAAAAATGTCTGTGATCGAAAGCCGGTCAACCTTCAGCCGCTCCCGCACAGCGCGATGGGTTTGAACCGCGAGGAGCGAATGGCCCCCAAGGTCAAAGAAATTGTCGTCAGGCTGAATTGCCTGCACACCAAGCACTTCGGTCCATATTGCCGAAATACGCCCCAGCAAGGCGTCATCGACCGGACGTGTCGAAGGTTCGGGTTTTTGAACCTTGGGCTTGGGGCGCACAATGGTGATGCTTGGTGCAGGCAGTGCCTTGCGGTCAATCTTTTGGTTCGGCGTCAGAGGAAAGGCGTTCAGCGTCATGACATGCGCCGGCACCATATAATCGGGCAGGCGCGCGAAAAGGCGCGCGCGAATGTCCTTTTGATCGGCTACGGTCTTCGTTGTCACATAGGCCACCAGACGAACATCACCGGGTGTATCTTCCCGCGCCAGAACGACGGCATTCGTGATGCCGGGAATTTCCTGAAGCGCACTTTCGATTTCGCCCAGTTCGATGCGGAAGCCGCGAAGCTTGACCTGAGTGTCCGCGCGACCAAGGAAGTTCAGACGACCATCGGGCCTCCGTTGAACCAAATCGCCTGTGCGATACATGCGCCCAAGACTGAAGGGATTGTCGCGGAACCTGTCGGCTGTCATCTCCTCGCGCTGCCAGTAGCCCCGGGTCACACCATCACCACCGATCCACAGCTCGCCTTCTTCCCCGAACCCGACCGG
The DNA here is from genome assembly GCF_002115725.1 of Marivita cryptomonadis. Taxonomy (GTDB): domain Bacteria; phylum Pseudomonadota; class Alphaproteobacteria; order Rhodobacterales; family Rhodobacteraceae; genus Marivita; species Marivita cryptomonadis. The sequence goes on along the minus strand of NZ_JFKD01000010.1, from coordinate 13,248 downwards.
GTGCTGCGCGTCATCCAAAACGTACAGTTGAGTGTTGGCAATCGGGCTCCCAATGTTGACGGTTGCCTCTTCGGAGGTCACGCGTTCGCACGACGACCAGATCGTCGTTTCTGTGGGGCCATACATATTGGTGATCGTCGCACCCGTCGCCTTTTTCAAGTCGGCCACAAGAGCGCCGGGCAAAGCCTCTCCTCCTAGGAAGAGATGTTTGAGATCCCGTAAATTTGCCCGCGCGTCATCATCCATTGCGATCATCCGCGCCATCGAAGGCGTGCATTGCATATGTGTCACGTGATGACGCGACAGCATGGCGGCGATCGAGAAATCGTTGTCTTCGTGGTCAATAGACGGGGCGCATTCGCGCACGACCTCGGCTAGCGGTCTAAGCCCGGTAAGCACCTGATCCGTGGCAATGCCATAATCGATAAGGCAGGCGATCTCGGACACACCGATGGCCTGCAATTGCTGTACGCGGGCCAGTGCATCGTCGATTGTCCCGAACAAACCGGACTCGTTGAAGTAGCGCTCGAATGCGAAATCGAGAATGCCCTCGAGATCATCCTCGCTTAGATCTCCAAGGTTCAGTTCAAACGCGTTTTTGACGCCTTCCGGTTTTTTGAAGGCGGGGAAGGCCCAAGCATATTGCTTGATCAGACCCGCCGCCGAGCGCAGATAGTCTTTCATCGGCTCGCGCGCGATTTCGCGGGCTTGATCCCGTGTTTCGGCCAGACAGGTGTGCAGCATCAATGTGACAGTAAACGAATCCGGATTATGCCCGGCTTCACGCAGTGCTTGGCGGTAAAGGGTGATCTTGTCGGCGACTTCCTCAATAGATTGCCCCAGAAGGTGCGTCAGGACATTTGCGCCGTTTGCACCAGCCTCACGCCACGTTTCGGGATTTCCGGCTGTCGTGACCCAGATGGGCAATTCTTTTGAAACCGGGCGCGGCTGTGTGATCACTTCGTGCATCTGCCCGTCCTTGCGGGGAAATGCGACCGGTTCACCGCGCCACAGCTTGCGCACCTGATCAATGGCTTCGAACATCGCCGGTTTGTTGTCGGGCGGCGTATTCTCAGGTCTCAGAACGAAATCGTCCGGTTGCCACCCGCTCGCGATGGCCAGTCCCGCTCGGCCATTCGTCAGGTTATCAATGACAGCCCATTCCTCGGCAATGCGAGCGGGGTGATGCAGCGGCGCAACGCAGCTTCCGGCGCGCACACCGATCTGTTTGGTCACACCTGCAACGGCAGCGCCTGTGACCGAAGGGTTCGGATATGGCCCGCCAAATGCATGGAAATGACGTTCAGGGGTCCAAACGGCACAAAACCCGTTCTCATCAGCAAATTTCGCACCTTCCAGAAGCAGCCGATACTTGTCCCGCCCAACACCATCGTCATTGCCCCAATAGTAGATCGAGAAGTCCATTCCATCACTGCTATTGCGAGCAGCACCACCAGATATCACACCCCTTTGGCTGGCGCTTGGGAGCACAACCTTGATGCCCCGCGCCATCGTGTAGAAGAGTTCCAATACCGAGATATCGAAGCTGAGGCTGGTCACGGCCAGCCATGCCGCGTTATCAGCCGCCGGTACAATTGCATCCATCCCTGCGTAGAAGTTCATCACATTGCGATGTTCCACCATGACCCCTTTCGGCACCCCGGTGGAGCCAGATGTATAGATCACATAGGCAAGGTTTTCAGCGCTCGCGACAGGATCTGGGTTCTGCGTGCGTGCAGAGGCCAGTCGCGGATCACGGTCAATGACGACGCGTTCAGCGTTGGTATCGGGTAAATCGGATGCAATCGAATGTTCAGTGATCACAACCTGCGCCCCACTGTCCGTCAGATAATGGATCAATCTGTCCTGCGGATATTCGGGATCGAGAGGCAGATAGGCCCCACCTGCCTTGAGGATACCTAGAGCACCTGCAACAAGGTCAGGACCACGACGGCAGTGCAGCCCAACCATTGTCTCGGGCTGGACCCCAAGCCCGCGCAAAACATGCGCCACCCTGTTGGCATGTTCGTTCAACGTGGCAAAGCTGACTTCCGTGTTTTCGAACACCAGCGCGATCGCATCCGGAGTGCGGGCGACTTGCGCTTCAAACGCTGCGTGCATGGTGTTTGGACCCGGCATAGCGACAGCCGTGTCATTTAAGTTACCGAGTACGTCATCACGTTCGGCGGGCGAAAGGATATCCACGTCTTCCGGGGCGATTCCTTCTGCCAGTTGATGCGCAACCCACGCGACACGCTGGATCAGGGTTTTGGCAAATTCCGGGTTGATCCGCGCCCTGTCGATATGCGCGGTGGTGGTCTCACCGGACTGTTCGAAGGTGATCGCTGTACCTGGGATCGGACCGGCCTCTTGGGACATCCCCAGTGCCGGTGTTTCCATCCACGTCAAAGTCGGGTCGCGCAGGGAAAGATCAGCAGCAATACCGGTTTCGACAAAAGGAAGAGGCCCGGCAAGATCAGCGGTCATCAAAGGAACCCACGGTCGCACCATTCCACTTTCCGCCTGCTGGACAAGGTGCGTATTGGACAGCGCAATGCAGGTTCCGGTGCCCGGTGGGAGACGTTTGACAACACAGCCAAGCGCGATGCGCAAGTTGTCGGGTTTACCTTCGATTACCGTGGACGTCATGCCCTTCTCAGCGGACACCGCGAATGGCACTGCAAGAGGCGCAAGCCCACGCAAAGTGCGACGCCAACGACCTTCGGCTTTGGCAACGGAGCGCATCGTTTCCGCGATTGTGTCGCTGTCTTGCTTGGGCATCGTCGGCAGCACATCGCCCACAGCCACGCGTGTTCGCGGATCACAGGACGATCCATCAAAGAATTTCAGAGCAGATAGTTTCAGCGCACCGCCTTCAAAGGCGATGGTCACCGAGGTCTGATCAACGGTGATCACTGTGCCGGGCAGCGCACTGCTGTCGGTTTTCGCGGCGGCGCCAATGCTCAGAACAGCGTCCCCGATCCACAGCTTCGGCGTGCATAGTGGGTTCCAATATGTCCCATGATCCAACGCGCGGATAGTACGAAGCGCGCGATCGACAGATTGGTCGTAACGCAGCACTCCATTGGCTTCGGGCCGGTCAGTCAGAGCGTGATAGCTCCGCTGGCTCATGTCTTGCGCGCGGCGGTTCGGCAAACCGTGTGTCAGCTCATGAAGCAGATCGGAAAAGCTGGTCAGTCCAGCTTCGTAGCACTTGGTGTTCAGAGTCAGCGCGGTGTCGTGCGGCGAGATGTCGATGCTGCGTTGCACCAGAATATCCCCGGTATCGACCCCGTCATCTATCAGATGCCATGTGATCCCATGCGTCTTGTCGCCTTCCATGAGCGCCCAAACCGGCGCGTTGAGCCCAGCGCGTTTTGGCAGAGGACCATCATGGAAGTTCACCGCACCGTGTCGGCCCAAAGACAACAGATCACGGGACAGGATCTTGAGATTGGCGATGCTGAGCACCCAATCGACAGGATCGTCGGCCAGACGGTGTGCCAAATCCGACCCATGGCTTTCACATCTGACACCCCGGCTGTTTGCCCATTTCGAGACATCAGGGTTGTCGGTGACAATGACCGACAATGTGTGGCCTTGAGAGACAAGTGTCTCGGCGCAATGTTGCGTCAGGCTTTCGTCACCAATGATGATGCAATCGAATGTGGTCATGGATCATTCCACGCTGGTTTGTAGGGATGTTTCCGCCGGAACGCCGAGAGATCGGATCGTCGCATTGGGCGTGGGTTGGAAAAGCGCATTCAGATCATGTGCAATCATGTCCCTGAGAAAGCACTTTGCCCCGACGATCGGCTTGCCTTCGATACGGCGACGCAGGCGCCAGAGCGATGTGCCAACGACATTGAGCGCAGTCGCACAGATTGCGTAGCTTCGGCTGTGGTTTTTGCTGAAGTAATACCACCGGCTTTGATACCAGTAAGTCGGCGTTCTGCTCCACCGGCCCATACCTGTGGCTACAGAGCCGATATGGCACACGCGGCTTTCGCGGACGAAATGTACTTCGTATCCGGCGCGATAAGCCCGCAGACAGAGGTCGGTTTCCTCAAAGTAAAGAAAGAACGTTTCGTCAAACAGACCTACCTCGTTCAATGCGCTGGTCCGTACAAGCATCGAGGCCCCAAGTATCCAACCCACTGGCCCCGAGACCTCGGGGATGTGCATCGGCAGAACATGTTTCTTGAGCAGGCGAGTGATCGGACCAAAGCGGATAGAGGCTTCAAACTCGGACGCAAGACCGGGAAACCGGAATGCGCTGCAATGGTCGTCGCCAGTTTCGCCGTAAACCCAGCTCCCGGCAATGGCCACCTTGGGCGTGGCGTTCATGTAAGCGACAAGCGCCTCGATCGCATCGACTTCGGCCTGAGCGTCAGGGTTCAGGATATACACAAAATCGGCTGAGGGGCAGATTTGCAGACCTGCCTGAATGCCGAAATTATTGCCGGCGCCAAAGCCTGCGTTTCGACCGGATTGCAGAACATGCACATCCAGGTGATCCGGCCATTCCGCAGCTTGCGTCAGCAATTGCATCTTTTGGAAAGATCCATCTGGCGAGTCGTTGTCGACAAGCAGAATCGTGCCACCAAACGTTTTCATCGCGGCAGCAGCCGACTGGGCTGCCTGCACAGCCAGTTCTGGTGTCTTGTAGTTCAGGACGACGACAAGGATGTCCGTCATTCAGTTTACTCCGCTGCCTCGATTGTGTTGAACGACAAGACCCGCCCCTTGCCAGAGATCGACGCTTCGGTCGTGGTGATGACATTGCGCAAATACCCGGCGAGAACCCGGACATTGGGTTCAAGAACCATGCTGTCATGGTCGCCCGGCACCTCGAACACTTCGATTTGCGGGGTGTATTGCCCCCAATCGTTGTCATCGAACAGATACGCACGCTCGTGGTTGACCAGTTTGCCCCCGGACACCGTCCAAGTGCCGATAAGAGGCGGGCGGAACAAGGCAATCCGGCCCGACCACGGTGTGACTTCATAGCTGCCAACGGCATGTAAGAACGCTTGTTCGATCTCGGCATTGTGGAAGCTGTGCGCGGTCCGTGTCTCTTGGCTGGACTTCCGCTTTTCGATTTCCCAACGGATGCGATTGCGCAGCCAGACGAAGGGATAAACCAGACCTTTGCGCCGGGTCTCTTGCATCTGAATCGACAGGCGGTCCTTGCGGCTCAGTGGGCGGCGCTGCGGTAGGGGCGTGTCGAGAAGAACCACAAGCGCGACAGTGTCCCCCATCGTTTCGAGTTGCTGCGCAATTTCATAGGCAGTGATGCCACCACCTGAGAACCCACCAACGAAATAGGGACCGTGCGGCTGTACCTGCTTCATTTCGGCGATGTAATCGCGCGCTGCGTCCTTGATCGACGTATGCGGAGTTTCGTCGCCATACAACCCTTTGGCCTGTAGCCCATAGAACGGCCGATCGGCCCCCAAGAGCTGGGCAAGATGGCGCAGATTCAACACATTTCCGAACATGCCCGCCACAAGGAAGAAGGGCGCTTTACTACCCCCTTCACCGTCATGCATTGCAACGATGTGCTTGAAGCGGCGCGTTTTGGGTTTCGGCTTCTGCACCTCGGAGACAGAGGTCTCTGAAATTCCAGTACGTTCCTTGATCAAAGAGGCACAGGCCCGGATGGTCGGCGCTTCGAACAGGATCGAAATCGGGAAGTCCACATTATAGGTCTTTCGCACCTTGGCAAAAAGGCGCACGGCAATGAGGGAATGCCCACCGAGATCGAAAAAACTATCTTCGACGCCGACATTCTGCACGCCCAGCAAGTCTTCCCAAATATCAACTAACGTGCGTTCGATTTCGGTTTCCGGCGCAACATAGTCTCCGTCCAATTGCGGACGGTCAAATTTCTGCGTTTCAGATTTCGAATCCGATGCGATCCCGGCCTGTTGGATCAGGGCCTCCATATCCAACGACGAAACAAAGATCTGTGGATCGTTTTGTGCCAATGCCCGCATGAATGCATCTGCACCCTCTGCGGGCGGAATACCTTGGGACAGATTGTGCTGAAACCGCTCTTCGGCGGGTGACAAGGGCTGGGTTGATTTGCTGAAATCCGCAGGTTCGAATTCGGTCTTGCCGACTTTGACCGGGGCAGACAGCGACGACATATCAGACAGCCGCTTGATCGAGAAATCTTCGATCTCCATGCAGACCGTTCCGTCCGGCATCGCAATGGTGATATCAAAGGAAGCGGTTTCATCAACATTGCGATTGCTGCCAGAAGACCGGACCCAACTGACGATGCGTTCGGGGAACCGATGGTAGACGCGGACCGTGTCGTACGACACAGGAACCCAAAGCTTGTCTGCGCGATAGCCTTCAATCAACTCCATCGCCCATCCAGTCGCAATGTCGAGCAGACCTGGATGGAAGTGCAAGTCCTTGTCCTGCTGGATAGCCGCATTCAGAGACAAGTCGGCTATGCCTTCACGGTCGCCATAAGCACAGGTGTCGAGGACTTTCCAGCTTGGTCCGAATGCAAGTTGTGTTTCCTGAGCTGCCGCAAGCTTGCTGCCACTGCTTGCGGTGCGTGCTGCACCACACCGATCACGGATGGCAGACAGATTGATAGGCTTGGGTTCGGCTTCGGGAATAAGCGACAGATCCGCCGTCACAATCGGCACAAAGCCATTGCGGCCGTCCAACATACAGCTTCCGAGAACATCCATGTGATATCCGTCATCGCGCCGCATCAACCGCACCCGAATGTCGCGCTCTCCTCCATCTGGTACGTGCAGAGGTCGGAGGAAGGTCATGTTTCGGATGGCAAAACTATCGGTTTCGCCCTGCCCTCGAAGTGCTTTCGATGCGAGGGTCAGATACCCGGCGCCGGGAAACAGGGCATCCCCCTGTTTCGTGCGGTGCTGATCAATAAACCAATGTTCGGTTGTGTACTTGGATTCAAAAATCCGATGGCCAGATGGATCGAACCCAGTTTTGTCCAAAAGCGGCAGATCCACGGGACTGAGTGTGATGGGATCGGTCTCACCGATGCGGTTTGCCAAAGCCGATGCCGCCATGCCCACATCGGCCCAAATGCCCCAGTTGATCGCCAGAACCTTGGTCTTGTTTCCCCGCCGCGCGTGCGCATAGGCATTAAGGTATTCGTTGGCCGCGACATAGTCGATCTGACCCGCTGGTGCGGTTTGCGTCGACGAGGAAGCAAACAGTACAATGAAGTCGGTCGAACCGTCAGGGAACAACTGATCAAGAACCTTGGTTCCATGGATTTTCGACGAGAATACCTTTTCGATCGACCCCGTGGATTTGGCGAGAAGCGGCGCATCCTCCATCAGACCGGCCGCATGAATGACACCGTCTATGCGCCCATACCGCGCAACGGTGGCATCAACCACGGTTTTCATGTCGGGAAGATTGCAGACATCCGCCGCATGTGGCTCGACGGTTGCACCAAGCGCTTCCAGATCTTGGACCGCGCGGATACGACGGGACAGTTTGTCCTGAGGCGCATGGCGTTGCAGGTAGTGATCCCATGTGTCGCGGCTCGGCAACGGATCACGGGCCGTCAGCACCAGCGTGCAACCTTGCTCGGCCAGCATGTTGGATACCGAAAGACCAATCCCCCCAAATCCGCCTGTGATCAGGTACACACCGCCCGCTCTGATCGGTGGGTCACCTGCTGTCACGAGGGTGGTTTTCTGAAGCGCTTGTTCGTAACGGCGCCCAGCGCGCAAGACAGCAACAACCGAGTTCGGATCGGCGATCATGTCCTCGATAACCTGATCCGTCAGACTGTCCCATGCCTGCTGCGATCGAAGCACAGCTTGCTGTCCGCCGAACAGTTTCATCGACGGCTTTGCCGGAACATCCAGGTCGATCGACGAAACGGTTAGCCCCGGTATCTCACGGGGAATGACGCGGACCGGCCCCGCAATGATCGCCTTTTCCGGTGATCGCAATTTTTCCTGACGAAAGGCGGCCGCACCATTCGTGAAGACGGTGATCTGGGTCGGTTTCGGCAATGTGTCATCCGCAATCGCCTGCGCTATGAACATCAGGGAATAAAATCCGTGCTCTTGCACACGGTGGAAAAAGCTCGACCCCGGACGATGACTGTCGTCTTTGGTGACACCCCAGAAATGTGCGATCCGGCTAGGCACCAACCCCCGCGACAGCATATCGCGGAACAACAGATCATACCCTTCGCGGCCGCGTTCGGGGGCCAGCACATAGGTGGTGTCATCCAAACGTGCGAAACTGTCACCCGGCCAGACTTCGACGATGGAATGCCCAGCGGCGCGCAAACGTTTCGCAGCCGCGCTTGCGACCCCCGCGTCATCCATGAAAACCAGCCAACTTTGCAGATCGGCCTTGTGCAATTCACTGCGAACATCAATCGGTGCTGCGGCGTATTTCGGTCGCCAGACCGGAGTCCAGCCCCAGTTTTCGACACCCTCGATCCGGGTCAGGAAGCTTGACACTTTATTATCCTGAGCGCGCCCCGGTTCGATGAAATAGCGTGATCTTTGGAAGGCGTAGGTCGGCAAAGGCACGCGATTGCGCCGGGCATCACCCCAGACTTGCGCCCAGTCAAAATCCCCGCCCAAAGCCCAGATGCGTCCCAGCACTTCGAACATATGGCGATCGTCTTCGATCTCTTCTTCCGGGTGACGCAGACTAGACAGCACCTGGTTGGCCTGAATGCCTTCGCATTGCCGTGCCAGAGCAGACAGTGCCTTGCCCGGCCCCACTTCAAGGAAAATTCTGCTTTGCTTGTCCGACAGCGTGTCCAAGCACTGGGCAAACATGACCGTGCCCCGCAAGTGCGACACCCAGTAATCCGGGCTGGTTGCCTGTTCATCCGTCATCATCAGACCCGTTTGGTTTGACGTGATCGGGATAGTCGGCGGGCTCAGAGGTATCTGTTCGAGATACGCACGGAACCTTTCCAGAATTGGTTCCAACATCCGCGAGTGCGCCGCGATGTCGATGGGAATTGGCTGAAAATCGATCTCGCGGTGTGCGAGTTCCGTCTCAAGCGTCATCAAGGCCGCCCGCGGACCAGAGGCGACGCTCAGCCCGGGACTGTTCACCGCACCGAGGTCAAGCGCGTCTCCGAGAAGAGGTTTCAACTCTGCAGCCGGTAGCGCGACTGAAATCATGCCGCCCTTTTCAACCCCATCAAACAATGTGCCACGCAGATGCACCAAGCCGATACAGTCCTCGAATGACATCACACCCGCGACGCAGGCAGCTGTGTTTTCCCCCATCGAATGACCGGCAAGCGCGGCGGGCTGAACGCCCCAGCTCATCCAAAGCTGTGCAAGAGCGTATTCCACGATCATGATCAGCGGCAGTTGCAACGACGGTTGTCGCAGGTCTTCTGCAGCCTGCTCTTCACTTCCGGGTTCGGGCAGCCAGAGGGCTTTGATATCACGCGCCTCAAGCGTTTCCAGATGGGCGAGTCCGCGATCCATCCACTCGGCAAAGACGGGCTCTGTCTCGTAAAGGTCGCGCCCCATGCCGACAAATTGCGCCCCACCGCCGGGGAACAGGAACACCATATCCGGTCGTGACAGCGCATCATGCGTATGAACACGACGCGGGTCGGCCTGTTCGAGCCGCTGTGCCGCTTCAAGATGATCCTGCGCCATGACAATGCGTCGTTTTTCAAATGCGCGCCGCCCCGTTTTGAGCGTCCATGCAACGTCGGCGATAGGTTGGTCCGGGTTGGCGCGCAGATGCGCCGCCAGCCGTGCCGCGTTTGCATCAAGCGCGGCTTTGTTTCGGCCGGACACCGTAATGATCTGGAACGGCCAGTCGCCCTGTTCCGAAACTTGTGCGGCGGGGGCTTCCTCAAGCACCACATGCGCATTGGTGCCGCCCACACCAAGAGAATTGACACCTGCCCTGCGCGGATGATCACGGCGTGGCCAATCCGACAATCTGTCGTTCACCCGAAACGGAGAATGCTCGAAATCGATCGTCGGGTTAGGCTTTTCGAAACCGAGGCTTGGCGGCATCTGGCCATGATGCAGCGCCATCGTCGCCTTGATCAGACTGGCCACGCCCGCTGCGGTATCCAGATGCCCGATATTGGTCTTGACCGACCCGATCCGGCAGTATCCTGTCTGATCGCTTGTCGCCTGAAACGCCTGGGTTAGCGCGGCGACTTCGATAGGATCCCCAAGATAGGTTCCTGTGCCATGACACTCCACATAATCGATGCTGTCAGCAGTGACCCCGGCGATGGCGTGCGCCTCGGCGATGGCATCGGCCTGACCTTCGACCGATGGCGCAAGATACCCCGCTTTCGCAGCACCGTCATTGTTGACTGCGCTTCCCTTGATGACCGCCCAGATGTGGTCGCCATCGGCAAGCGCATCCGACAATCGGCGCAGCACGACAATCCCGGCCCCTGATCCGAAAACCGTTCCCTTGGCGCGATGATCGAATGCGTGGCATTGACCATCGGGAGATAGAATCTCGTTCTCTTTGTAGAGATAGCCTTGCCCATGCGGCAATTCGATTGTCGCCCCACCCGCCAATGCAAGATCACATTCCCCGTTAAGCAACGACTGACACGCGTAATGCGTGGCAACAAGCGACGTGGAACACGCGGTTTGTACCGTGACGGATGGACCATCCAGATCGAATATGTGGCTGACCCGAGTGGTCAGAAAATCCTTATCATTGCCGGTATGACGCAAAAGGAACATGCCGGTGTTTTCGACCAGTTCGGCGTTCGAACACAGATTGAAATAGAAATAGCTGCCCATGCCGCAGCCCCCGAACACGCCGATGCGCCCATCATGGCGTTCGGGCATATGGCCGGCGTTCTCAAGTGCTTCCCATGCGCATTCAAGAAACTGACGATGCTGGGGATCCATGATCGCGGCATCCTTCGGCGACAAGCCAAAAAACTCTGCATCGAAATGATCGAATTGTTCGAGACGGGCGGCGAATGGCACATAGTCACGATGTCTCAAAAGGCCCGGCGACACACCGGCCTCGGTCAATTCCTCATCTGACAGCCGGCGTATCGAAGTGACGCCGTCCCGCAAGTTTCGCCAATATTGCGCCAGCGATGTCGCCCCTGGCAGATGGGCAGACATGCCGACGATGGCAATATCGGCATCTGCGCCCAGAATTGGCGCAGCTGTTTGTTCCGTCATGGCCATACCCTATTCCCAGATGTCTACCATTATTGCATAAATATGATCAAAGTTGGGCGCGCGGTGGCGTCGCAGCCATTCTCTTGGGATAAACGGCAAAAATCGTTTGTTCTTTATGCATCTTGCACGAAAGCGGTGGTGTCGATGCACGACGTTCAGACAGCACATAGCGTCGCAAGATGCGCTGCCATCAGCCACATGCCTAGCGGCCGCGAGTCCATCCGCTTGCCCGGTCTGCCGTCATGCGCACCAGAAGCGCGACCCCGGAATAGACTGCAAAACCCAGCGGATCACGCATCGCGAGCATCAATTTGTCCTTGATGGGAAAGGGCGGTTTGTCATCATTTCGTAGCAGGTCAGGATGGTATTCGCGGATTTCGTCGACACCCGCATTCTGGCGCCGCCGAACACGGATCAGGTTGCCCAAACCTTCGACCAAGGGCCATGAATAGGTTGCGTCGACACCCACGCGCTCTTCGGGTCGAAAGCTAAGCCGCACAAACGTATCGTCCGAAATGATATTTGGAAAAGCCCCCCACCGCATGCGACCTGCTGCATTGACAGCAAAGACTCCGGCACCCGGCACCCCGTGTTTCATGAAAGGAACCTGCGCGTAGATGCGTGCATAAGCGCGTGTCGCCCAGGTGTCGGCCGCAGCAAGCAAAAGTGTGCCGCTTGCATAACGAGGCTCGGAGGTATCGAGCACCTCGAAAAGCTGCGACATGAGCTCCTTCGAAACCACGACATCCGCATCAAGGTACACCCGGATCGGGGCACGGGCGATGTGATCCCCGGCATTCAACGCCCCGAGCTTGCCACCTTCCTTCCGATCAAGCACCTGTAGACAAAGTCCACGTTCGGCAAACAGGCCCTGCATGGAAATCGCTTTTTCAGCAGTCCTGTCACGACAACCATTCGAGATCACGATCGTCTCGAACGGAGCGTCTTTCTGCCACCCACTGTTGAGCACCGACGCAAGGCACTGTTCAATCAACGCTTCTTCATTCGACGCCGGGATAAGCACGCTCAGAAGCGGCATCCTGTCGGCGGTCTGACCGCGCGAGTTTTGCGGCATGGCAAGGTATTTCCCATTTCTTCCGGCGCGGCCGTACAAAGGCTGCAGTCGCACAGGATGTTGTCATCTTTATGGACAAACGGTAGCGCGCTCCTTAATTTTTAGTGGTGCTTGTTTCGGCGGGATCAACGACGCGCCAGCGGGGATTGTCGTCGCTCAAGTGGCGCAATGCGCCCCAACTGCCCCACTTGCTTGGTCCTGCGACGTCCACAAAGACATTGAAAGGGCTGTCGGTCAGTCCGCCCCAAGCGGAGAGCGCTTCGCGATAAATGTCCGCCATCTCGGGCGAGTAGTTGAAAGTGATCAGAAAATCGACCAGCTGCTCATCTTCAACCGAATCAAACGTGGGCGTTGCATGGGTGCCACCTTCGTACATAATGAACTCAAGCCCATGTCGTGATGCCACCCTCGCGTGGTAGGGCCACGTCTCTTCAGTCAATTCGCGCAACGATCCGGTTTTGACGATTTCCGCAGCCATCTGATGCATGCCATCGAAACGGTGCTCATTTATATATTCACGCAGGGCAACACGCGATAATCCTTTTGCACGTCCGTCTGTTTCGGCCTTGGATAGCGATGTCTTGAATGCTGTGTCCAGCGTGCCTGGCTGCCCAAGCTCTCCTGCAAAATATCCTGTGACTGCATAGGAATCGAACATCTGTACAGGAGCAAAACCAAGTGCAGCTTGAGCCCGGTCTCCAAGGAGGATCGACTGCTCCAGTTCAGGCCATCCAGTGTGCACGGAAACGACCCTATTCAGCCGTGCTTCTGCGTCTTCAGCGTAAACATCTGTCCAGATCTTCATCGCGGATGCGGCTTTGTAGCCGTAGAATTGAACCCATCCATCACCGGTTTCGCCCCACAGCTTTTCCGCTTGCTGGCCGGCCCAATGCGCCTGTTCGAAAATAAAATTCCAAACCTCGTTCGAATATTCGACATATACCACGCGACTTTGGTCAATTTCCGATTTGACGGTCTCGGCAAAGCGCCGCA
>NZ_JFKD01000001.1 GCF_002115725.1 Marivita cryptomonadis | reverse complement strand
GGGGTGTCAGGAAGGAATACGGCGACCATTCCAGAACGTGAACGATCAGGATACTTCCCCCTTGGGCCTGGGCCCGTGATACGGCGAAATCGAGAGCACGTTTCGCAACATCACTCCCGTCGTATCCCACGACAAATTTCTCAGACATAATATCCCCCTTTGGAGTGTTCCCGGTCTCAACGCCGGTGCCGACAATCTACCACCTACAGCAAAGGCCATTTGCCTCAATTCCTTGTTCCAGAGCGGTAAACGCTGCAAAGATCTGCCCCAGATCAGCTTATTTGCGCAAAATTGTCCCGAATCGCAGGAATTATCCGCACATCACAACCCTTGGGAGAGAGGCTTGCGAACACTGTCGTCACTTCCGGTGCGCAATGCTGTCGCAGGAGAGGGGAAACCTGCATCTGCGACCTATCTTACAAACTAACAGAAAAACGTGTTTCAAAGGATGGTCAATCATGGACACTCTCATCCTCTCTCGCATCCAGTTCGGTGCCAATATTTCGTTCCACATCCTGTTCCCAACGATCACGATCGCACTGGGTTGGGTTCTGCTTTTCTTCAAGCTGCGCTTTGCGCGAACCGGTGATCAGAAATGGGTCGACGCCTATCGCTTCTGGGTCAAGGTCTTTGCCCTCAGCTTCGCGATGGGCGTGGTGTCTGGCATCACCATGTCGTTCCAATTCGGCACCAACTGGCCGGGCTTTATGGAAAGCGTCGGCAACATCGCCGGGCCTCTCTTGGCTTACGAGGTGATGACCGCGTTCTTCCTTGAGGCGGTGTTCCTTGGGATCATGCTTTTCGGCATGTCCAAGGTGCCAAGTTGGTTGCACACTTTATCCACCTTTCTTGTGGCATTCGGCACCACCATGTCGGCGTTCTGGATTCTTGTCCTGAACAGCTGGATGCACACCCCAGCCGGGTTCGAGATGCGCGACGGCGTGGCCTTTGCGACCGATTGGTGGGCGATCATCTTCAATCCGTCCATGCCGTATCGCCTGGTGCACATGCTGCTTGCCTCTGGCTTGACCGTTGCCTTCCTGCTGGCTGGTCTGAGCGCGTTCCGCTGGCTGATCGGCGACCGGTCGAAGGGCGTGCGTGCAACGCTCAAGACGGGGATGACCATCGGTGCCGTTCTGATCCCGCTGCAAATTCTCGCAGGCGATTTCCACGGATTGAACACGCTGGAGCATCAGCCGCAGAAAGTGGCTGCGATGGAAGGCAACTGGGAAACCGGGCCGAACGTGCCGCTGGTTCTGTTCGGCATTCCAAACGAGGAAACCCGCTCGACCGATTTTGAAATCGCGATTCCGAATGGGGCATCGCTCATTCTCAAGCATTCGCCAGATGGCGTTGTGCCGGGTCTCAACGATTTTGTTCTGGAAGACGGCACCATACAGCATCCGCCCGTAGCGCCCGTGTTCTTTAGCTTCCGCATCATGGTGGCAACCGGCATGGCAATGCTGCTGCTCAGCTGGGCCAGCGTGTTCTTCATGGCCCGCAAGAAACGCGGTGTCGAAGGGCTACCCAAGCCGCTGCTCTGGGCAATGGTGCCCATGGCCTTCTCGGGCTGGGTTGCCACTTTGGCCGGTTGGTACACAACCGAGATCGGCCGTCAGCCGTGGCTTGTTCAAGGCGTTCTGACCACTGAGGCCGCCGTGGCCGATGTACCTGCCCCCATGGTCGCATCTACGCTGATCGTCTATCTCGCGATCTATGCGGCATTGCTTGCGGCCTATGTCGGCGTGCTTTTCTACCTTGCGCGCAAGGCCGCCAAAGGCGAACCGCTTGGGTCGCGCGTTCCAAGCGCGTCCGAAGCTCAAGTCACTGTTGCGGCGGAGTAACCCATGTATCTGTTCGGAGACCCCGCCACTTGGCTGCCCTTGGCTTTTGCCGCTCTGCTAGGACTGTCCATTCTCATCTATGTTGTTCTGGACGGGTTCGATCTGGGCGTTGGGGTCTTGTTCCCCTTCGCCGAGCAGGATGAAAAGGACCGCATGGTTGCCTCCATCGGCCCGTTCTGGGATGCCAATGAAACTTGGCTGGTTCTGGCTATCGGTATCCTGCTGGTCGCTTTTCCAACGGCACACGGCACCATCCTGACAGCGCTTTACCTGCCGGTGGCGGTGATGCTGGTCGGGTTGATCCTGAGGGGTGTATCGTTCGAATTCAGGGTAAAGGCGCCTGCCCATCACAAAAAAGCGTGGGATGGAGCATTCTATATCGGCTCGATGATGACCTCACTCAGCCAAGGCTACATGCTGGGCATGTATATCATGGGCCTTGAAGTGACCGCGTTCACTCTAGCCTTTTCGGCGGTGACCGCCGTTTTCCTGACCGTCGCCTACAGCTTTATCGGTGCAACCTGGCTGATCCTGAAAACCGAAGGCGCGCTGCAGTTGAAAGCCGTGGCGTGGTCCAAGGGCGGCATCTGGGGCGTCGTTCTGGGCATGGGCGCGGTGTCTCTGGCGTCGCCGTTCGTGAGCGAACGTATCTTCGACAAATGGTTCTCCATGCCCGAGTTCTTTTTGCTGTTGCCGCTTCCCCTGATGTCGGGTGCATTGATCGTCCTTTTGTGGCTGGCTTTGCGCCGCCTGCCCACCAGCGATGACAGCTTTGCGTGGTTTCCGTTCGCGGCTACCATCGTTCTGTTTGTACTGGGCTTTTTCGGGATGGCCTATTCGTTCTACCCATTCATCGTCCCCGACCAGCTGACCATCTACGAAGCCGCAAGTGCACCCGAAAGCCTGTTCATCATCCTGATCGGAACCCTGTTCGTTCTGCCAATGATCCTTGGCTACACTGCGCTGGCCTATACGGTGTTCCGGGGAAAAGCGACGGCGCTCAGCTACGACTAGGCAGATGCTTGCGCCCATTTGCGGTCAGGATAAAGACGTCTTCTCCCTCGAACCCGGCAACGGTTAGCGGGCGCCCATATCCGGCGCCGGTGTCCAAATTGATCCGATTGGCATAGCGTTCCGGTGCATCCACTGGTGTGTGACCATGCACGACCAAAGCGCCGTGATCACGTTTGTCACTGTGAAACTCTTGCCGAATCCACAGAAGATCATTCTCGGCCTGCTGGTCCAGAGGCACGCCGGGGCGAATACCCGCATGTGCAAAGAAGCGCCCGTCTTGGTGATGTGCCGTTTTCAACCCCCGCAGAAACGCCTTGTGTGTGTCGGGTACAGCCGCGTGCAAAAGCTCTGCAAGATCGGTTTTGCGAATGCGGTCAGGCAAGTAAACATCATAAGAGGCGATGGTTTCCGTGCCACCAATCGCCTGATGAAACCAGTGATAGCCCACCAACAGATGCGGATCGAAGCGCGGGCCTTCGGGATCAAGATACCATTCAAAGAACCGGTCATGATTACCCTTGAGGCACACCCAATCGCGCCCGTCCGCTAATCCGCGCACAAGCGTGTCGATCACACCTTTGCTGTCCGGCCCCCGATCAACATAATCACCTAGAAAAACAACCCGCGCATTGCGTCCACCATCGACATCTATCTGCGCCAGGGCAGTTTCCAACATGCCGAGTTGGCCATGAATATCGCCAATTGCGTATAAGGTTTGTGTCATGCGCGGTATGTCGCATGTGGTAGGGAGCGGCGCAATCAGAACCGCCCCCCAGTAAGTATGGCGTTCGCGTCAAGCGACGTCGAACTGCAATGGTTTAACCTGCCGGAACAATCCTGTCGCCTTGAGCTTGTCCACCACATTGGCGGGCACCGCTTCGTCGACATAGAGCAAGGCAATCGCCTCGCCCTTGGCGACCGAGCGACCCAATGTGAAGTTCGCAATGTTGACGCTGTTCTGGCCCAGGGTCATGCCCAGCGTCCCGATGATGCCCGGCACATCTTCGTTGGTGGTGTAGATCATGTGCTGGCCGATCTCGGCGTCGATATTGATGCCTTTGATCTGGATGAAGCGCGGTTTGCCATCGCTGAACACGGTGCCCGCAATCGAACGTTCCCGCTCGGACGTGACCACAGTCACCTTCACATAGCCGTCAAACGCACCGGATTTCGCCTGGTTGGTCGTGCTGATCTTGATGCCACGCTCTTTTGCGATGAGCGGTGCGCTGACCATGTTCACATCCGGGTTGACCCGCTTCATGATGCCCGCAATCGCCGAACAGTTCAGCGCTTCGAGGTTCATCTCGGACACCGACCCATCATAGAGGATGTTGATTGCCTTGATCGGCTCGTCAGTCATCTGGCCGATAAAGCTGCCAAGGTGATCCGCAAGCTTGATCCATGGGCCCATGATCTTGGCTTCCTCAGCCGTCACCGACGGCATATTGAGCGCGTTTTCCACAGCGCCGGTCAGCAGGTAGTTGGCCATCTGCTCGGCCACCTGAAGAGCGACGTTTTCCTGCGCTTCGGTTGTGGCGGCACCAAGGTGCGGGGTGCAGACAACGTTGGGCAGATTGAACAGCGGGTTCTCTGTCGCTGGTTCTTCGCTGAACACGTCAAACGCCGCACCTGCGACATGGCCGGATTTCAAAAGCTCTGCCAACGCGGCTTCGTCTACCAGACCGCCACGGGCGCAGTTGATGATCCGCACACCCTTCTTGGTCTTGGCAAGGTTTTCTGCCGACAGGATGTTGCGGGTCTGGTCGGTCAGCGGCACGTGCAGCGTGATGAAATCGGCACGCTTGAGCAGGTCTTCCAGTTCGACCTTTTCCACCTGCATCTGTTTGGCTTTGTCTTCACCGAGGAACGGATCGTAGGCGACGACCTTCATCTTGAGCCCACGGGCACGGTCGCAGACGATGCCACCGATATTGCCCGCACCGATCACACCCAGCGTCTTGCCGGTCAGTTCGACGCCCATGAATTTCGACTTTTCCCACTTGCCCGCATGGGTCGAGGCAGAGGCCTCTGGGATCTGACGCGCACAGGCGAACATCATCGCAATGGCATGTTCGGCGGTGGTGATCATGTTGCCGAAGGGCGTGTTCATGACGATCACGCCTTTTTTGGACGCGGCCTCCTTGTCCACATTGTCGGTGCCAATCCCGGCGCGGCCGATCACTTTGAGATTGGTCGCATTCTCGAGGATCGTCGGCGTGACCTTGGTGGCCGAGCGGATCGCCAGCCCGTCATACTGACCGATCACTTCGGCCAGCTTGTCTTTGTCTTTACCCAGATTGGGCTGGAAATCGACCTCGATGCCACGGTCTTTGAAGATTTGAACGGCAGCATCGGAGAGTTTGTCAGAGATGAGTACACGAGGGGCCATGTCGGTGGTCCTTTTGAATATCGGGGAAAGGTGCGTGGGATCACGCACCCTACAGGGAATGATGGGGAAAGGTGCGCGCGGGCGCGCACCGCGTGATATCAGGCTGCTTGCGCCAGCGCCTCGATCTCGGTGTGGAAGGCCCAATCAAGCCACGGCAACATCGCTTCGATGTCCGCAGTTTCGACCGTGCCACCACACCAGATGCGCAGACCAGCAGGCGCATCACGATACGCGCCGATGTCCAGCGCCACGCCTTCGGCTTCAAGCCGCTTGGCGACGGCCTTGGCAAAAGCCGCACCATCGGTGATCCGGTCATCGGTGAACTTCAAGCAGACCGAGGTATTGGAGCGCGTGGCGGGATCATCCGCAAGGTTCGCAATCCAGTCATTCGCCTCGCAGAAATCCCAAACAGCCTTCGCATTGGCATCTGCCCGCGCCATCAGCCCCTTGAGACCGCCGACCGACCGCGCCCAGTCAAGCGCTTGCAGGTAATCTTCAACCGCCAGCATCGACGGTGTGTTGATGGTTTCGCCGACAAAGATGCCTTCGATAAGCTTGCCGCCTTTGGTCATGCGGAAGATTTTCGGCATTGGCCACGCGGGTGTGTAAGACTCAAGCCGTTGGACCGCGCGCGGGCTTAGGATCAGCATGCCATGCGCCGCTTCGCCGCCCAGAACCTTCTGCCAAGAGAAGGTGGTCACATCCAACTTGTCCCAAGGCAAATCCTGCGCAAACGCCGCCGATGTGGCGTCGCAGATCGTCAGGCCTTCGCGGTCCGCCGGAATGGAATCGCCGTTGGGCATTCGCACACCCGAGGTGGTGCCGTTCCATGTGAAGACGACATCGGTGTCGTAATCGATCGAAGCCATATCGACGATTTGACCGTACTCGGCGGTTTTCACCTCGGCGTCTATCTTAAGCTGCTTGACCACATCCGTGACCCAGCCAGCACCAAAGGATTCCCAAGCAACCATCGTTGCCTTGCGTGCACCCAGCAGCGACCACATCGCCATTTCGACCGCACCGGTGTCGGATGCGGGTACGATGCCGATCTTGTAGTCGGCGGGCACCCCAAGCAGGTCCCGCGTCTCTTCGATCGCGGCTTTCAGCTTGGCCTTACCGACAGCAGCGCGGTGCGACCGGCCCAGCGGCGCGTCAGCGAGGTTGTCGAGTTTGAAAACCGGGGGTTTGGCACAGGGGCCAGAAGAAAAACGCGGGTTAGCCGGCCGCGTTGCCGGTTGTGCAATAGCCATTGATGCTATCCTTCCAGATAAGCGCCCCTCGTTGGGGAGGGGTGTCCCGCTGCTGCGTTTATGCGGGCCTCGCACGCCGCGCAAGTCGGAAAATGCGACCAATGTGACGCATTTGAAGTTCCGCACGAAACGCGCGTTGCGGATCGGAAACTTGGTTCCGTTTTACAAGTCCGGCGGCATCGGACGCGGCACGCAGAGCGTATTCGGAACAAGAAGGGGGTAGTTGTGCGGTTGTTCCATCTGGCCTTTTTGACGGGCCGTAGATACATCGCGGCAAACCTTGCTTGGAGTGCTTTTATGTTCACCGCCACGTTGATTGCCCGTCCGGGACAGCTTGATCCTGCTCTTCCCGAAGCGCTGCGCAATGCCTGGGGCGGAGGTGATCTGGTTTGGCTGTCACCGGACGAGGCGGCGGAATTCGATCTTGAGATCGCGCCCGACACCGCCAAGACAAGCTGGACGGCGCTGCAGGATCAAGGCGTCGACCTAGCGATCCAGCAAACCGCGAATCGGAGCAAGAAGATGCTGCTGGCCGATATGGACAGCACCATGATCCAGCAAGAATGCATTGACGAACTGGCCGAGGTCGCAGGCGTTGGTACGCAGGTCAAAGAGATCACTGCCCGGGCGATGAACGGCGAGTTGGATTTCGACGGCGCGTTGATCGAACGGGTTCGTCTACTCAAAGGTTTGCCAGAGAGCGTGATCGGCGATGTTCTGGCCACGCGCATCACCCTCATGCCCGGCGGGCCTGCTTTGTTGGCAACGATGAAAGCACACGGAGCTTATGCGGCTCTTGTCTCTGGTGGCTTTACAGCCTTCACCGCGCGCGTCGCCGCAACGCTTGGTTTTGACGAAAACCGCGCAAACACGCTGCTGGTTGAAAGCGGCACGTTGTCAGGCGAAGTCGGTCGTCCGATCCTTGGGCGTGAAGCCAAGGTCACCGCTCTGCAAGAGATCACCGCGCGTCTGGGCATCACCGATGCCGATGTTCTGGCCGTCGGCGACGGGGCCAATGACCTTGGCATGTTGCAGCGGGCAGGCGCAGGCGTGGCGCTGCACGCCAAACCCAGCGTGCAGGCGCAGGCCAAGCTGCGCATCAACCATGGCGATCTGACTGCCCTGCTCTTCTTGCAAGGCTACAGCAAGGACGATTTCGTTACACCAGAAGTGCCGGCGCTGGCCTGATCTCTCCGGTCACCAGCCCGTCCCAATTGTGAATGGTCGGGGACAGGAACGCCTTGACCTCGGGGTGATCGGCATCCAGCACCTCCAGCTTCACAAGGATCGCGGCAATAGCACACTCCGCAGCCCGGGTCGCGCCGTCCGCTGCCTTGACCGCCACACCCAATCCGCGCGTCGGCAGTATCGCGATAAAATAACCTTCGGCCCCGGTCTTGAGAGCGACAGGTTCCTTGGAAACCCGCATCAAACGCGTGCAGGCACGGCCCTCTCCCGCAACCAGTTCAGGATGCGTATGCATCGCTTCTACCAGACGGGTCCCAGCGGTGCTCATCGTGTCTGACCGTTGTGCGGCAGTCGCAAACCACGCCATTGCCCGCGCCATACCATGCATCGTGGTGGCAAAGTTCGGCGCGGAACAACCGTCGATCCCAAACCCGGGGCTGGTTTGATCCGTCACCGTCTCGAACGCCTCAAGGCAGGCTTTCTGAACCGGATGTGCAGGATCGACATAGTTCGGCCCGGCGCCAAGATGCTGGGTCAGCGTCAGGAAGCCCGCATGTTTGCCGGAACAATTGTTGTGCACGCGGCACGGCGACTCATGCGCGCGGATCATCTCGATCTTCAGATCGGTGTCGCGACTCACCTGTGGGCCACAACACAGCGCATCATCGTTCAGCCCCAGATCAGTCAGCCAACGGTTCACCCGGTCCACATGAATCGCAGCGCCCTGATGCGACGCGCACGACAACGCCAATTGCTCGGTCGTCAAACCCCGCGCGTCGGCGGCACCAGACGTCAGCAGGGGCAGCGCCTGGATCATCTTCGACGAACTGCGTGGCAGCACGACCGCATCGGGATCGCCCCACGCCGAAACGATCTGTCCAGACCCATCGCAGATCACGGCATGGCCGCTGTGATGGCTTTCAAGAAATGGACCGCGCCAGACCTCGGCCAGCGACACGGGGTGTGCCATGGGTTCGCTCCTTCGTGCGTGGGCAAAAAACTGCCAATTGGGCTTTAAAGATCCTCATAAATCAGGCTATTCTCACGCCGTCGAGGGCAAAGTTGCAGTGACATAAGCGGGGCAAACCCCATACTGTGGCAGACAAACGAGTTGAGGCTAAGGACAGTCTGGAGGCTGGACGCATGAATTCATGGATTGGCGGAGCGGTGATCGGTGCAGTCGCGCTGGTGGCGGCAAGTGCGGGCGTGGCGCAGGAAACGAGTACAAACCGCGTGAACGCCATCACCGACTGGAGCGTGTTCGAAGGGCAAGAACCACGAGAATGCTGGGCGGTCACGACCTACAAAGAAAGCGTGAACACCAAGGATGGCCGCGTTGTTGCCGTGACCCGTGGTGAGATCCTCCTGATGGTCTTCTACCGACCCGGAGCCGAAGTGCAGGGTCAGGTTGCTTTCACGGGTGGCTACCCGTTTGCACCTGGGTCGACGGTAAACGTCAACATCAGCGGTACGGAGTTCGAGCTGTTCACCGAGGGTGAATGGGCATGGCCCGCAACGCCGCAGGACGATTCCAAGATCGTCACCGCAATGAAACGCGGCGCTGATGCAGTTCTCACAGCGCGGTCTGCGCGTGGGACCACGACCAAAGACACATTCTCGCTCTTGGGCTTCACAGCAGCCGTAGAAGACGCCGAGAAGCGATGTGCAAGCGGTTAAACGAACGTTGCGACTGACCCAAATGATGTAAAGGCCGGGCAAATCTGTCTGGCCTTTTTTCGTGCCGCATGAATTTCACTTGCCATACAACTATATTTCTAGTTTTATGGTTTCATGAATCAGACTCAACATCACGCCCGCGCTCTTTCTGCCTTGGGCCACGAAGCCCGACTTCAGATATTCCGCGTTCTGGTTAAGGCGGGGCATTCCGGCCTCACAGTGAGCCAGATCGCAGAACATCTTGGCCTACCTGCCTCAACGCAGGCGCATCACCTCAAGATGCTCGTCGAAGGCGGATTGGTGACGCAGACACGGCAAGGGCGAGAAGTGATCAACACGGTCGATTTTGACAGGATGAACGGCCTGATCGGGTTCCTTTCGGAGGAATGCTGCACAGGGTTCGCAACCAACACATCCAACACCGCTGCATAGCTCAAGGACATCGAGAATGGCTGACCTCTCATCTAACGCACCCCCGAACCCGATCTGGCTTGCGGTCAAGAAACAGAAGGTCTGGATCACGTCTGCTATTCTGCTGTTAATCGTTGCATTGGTCTCAGCCAATCAAGCCGAAGACAGCCTTGGCTTTGTGGTGCAGTCGCTGATGAAAACCGGCCCCTACCTTCTGTTGTCCATCGGGATTGCAGCTTGGGCCGTGGCGACAGGGGCGGACAACCTGATCGCCCGTGCCTTTACAGGTTCACCAGCACTGATGATCTTTCTTGCAGCACTGGCGGGTGGGCTGTCACCCTTTTGTTCTTGTGGCGTAATTCCCCTGATCGCAGCTCTTTTGACGATGGGTGTTCCGTTATCCGCTGTGATGGCCTTCTGGCTGGCATCGCCAGTGATGGACCCGTCGATGTTCTTGCTGACCTCGGGTGTGCTTGGGTTTGAATTCGCAGTTGCCAAGACATTAGCGGCAATCGGACTTGGCGTGGCGGGTGGCTATATCGTGCTGGCCTTGGGCGGCAGCCAAATCCTGCATGATGCCTTGCGCGAAGGTGTTGGAAATGGCGGCTGCGGTTCGGCCAAGATCCGCAATCCCAAGCCTGTGGTCTGGCGTTTTTGGGAGCACTCTGAACGGGTCGAGAAATTCGGCAAGGAGGCAATGAAGACAACGCTCTTCCTTGCCCAATGGTTGACCTTGGCCTTTTTGTTGGAAAGCCTGATGCTGGCCTATATCCCTGCGGAAACCATTACGTCCGTTCTGGGCGGCACCGGGATTGGTCCGATCGCGATCGCAACGGTGGTCGGTGTGCCCGCCTACCTGAACGGCTATGCCGCGCTGCCGCTGATCAGTGGGTTGATGGAGCAGGGCATGGCGTCCGGTGCCGGCCTTGCCTTCCTTGTCGCTGGGGGCGTCACGTCCCTGCCCGCCGCCATCGCGGTCTGGGCACTGGTGAAGCCCCGGGTGTTTACGCTCTACATCGCAATATCGCTTGGCGGCGCATTTCTCATCGGTTTGGCCTATCAGGGCTGGACGATGATCTAGGCTCTTGCAAGAGCCTTCACACGCATTCCCCTTTGGCAAAGCCCAAAGAATCCTATATGTGGCCCATCTCTTTTCGAGAAAGGCTGACCCAATGACCGGCTCTGCACCGATCACGCAAGACGTTATGACCATCCCGCGCAAGATGCCGGAGGGGGGCAAAACGAATATTGTCGGACTGACCCGCGACAAGCTACGCGAGGCGCTGGTCGCCATGGGCACACCGGAAAAGCAGTCCAAGATGCGGGTCAACCAGATCTGGCAGTGGGTTTATCAATGGGGCGTGCGCGATTTCCACGCGATGACAAACCTCGCCAAGGGCTACCGCGCCGAACTGGACGATCATTTCGAAATCGCTCTACCGGAGATCGTGTCCAAACAGGTCTCGGCAGACGGCACGCGCAAATACCTTGTCCGCATTGCAGGTGGGCACGAGG
The DNA here is from genome assembly GCF_002115725.1 of Marivita cryptomonadis. Classification (GTDB taxonomy): domain Bacteria; phylum Pseudomonadota; class Alphaproteobacteria; order Rhodobacterales; family Rhodobacteraceae; genus Marivita; species Marivita cryptomonadis. Next base: position 386,646 of record NZ_JFKD01000001.1, on the reverse strand, counting down.
TCGAGGTGGTCTATATCCCCGAAACCGACCGTGGCACGCTGTGCATCTCGGCCCAGGTAGGCTGCACACTCACCTGTTCCTTCTGCCACACCGGTACGCAAAAACTGGTACGCAACCTGACCGCCGGGGAAATCATCGGTCAGGTCATGCTGGCCCGCGACGATCTGGGCGAATGGCCCGAACCAGGCATCGGCACCGGTGAGAACGGCCCACGCCTTTTGTCGAACATCGTGCTGATGGGTATGGGCGAGCCACTCTACAATTTCGACAACGTGCGCGATGCGATGAAGATCGCGATGGATGGCGAAGGCATCGCCCTGTCCCGCCGCCGCATCACGCTGTCCACGTCTGGCGTCGTGCCGGAGATCGCCAAAACCGCCGAGGAAATCGGATGCCTGCTGGCGGTCAGCTTCCACGCCACGACAGACGAGGTGCGTGACAGACTGGTTCCGATCAACAAACGATGGAACATCGAAACGCTGCTGGACACCCTGCGCGAGTATCCGAAGAAATCGAACTCCGAACGCATCACCTTTGAATACGTGATGCTCAAGGATGTGAACGACAGCGACGAAGACGCCCGCCGTCTGGTCAAGCTGATTTCGGGTATTCCGGCCAAGATCAACCTGATCCCATTCAACGAATGGCCCGGCGCACCTTACCAGCGGTCGGATTGGAGCCGGATCGAGTCCTTTGCCGACATCATATACAAAGCAGGCTACGCGTCCCCCATCCGCACCCCGCGCGGCGAGGACATCATGGCAGCCTGCGGGCAGTTGAAGTCGGCCACAGAACGCGCGCGTAAAAGCAAGGCGCAGATCGCAGCAGAGAGCGGGACTTCCTAAGCCCAAGAGCTTTGGAGTTTTGATGTGCACTTCTCGTGTCGACTGAACAATTGACCGTTTGCGTGGCAGAACAGGCGTCAGCTCGTCTTTTTGATCCAAGATCGCATCATTGGGCTTGAATGCCCTCGGCTCTTTCCTCTATTCAGGAATAATCCTGATTATTTTAATTGGGTATTATGCCGCCACGGTCCAACAAGGGTCACCCATGCACCACTCGCATATTCTTCTGCCGGATGATGACCTGCGATCCGCCGAAATGCGCGTGATCGCGCTGCTGCGTGCATGGAACACCAATTTGGACGCGCAAACAGCGATGTGGGAAGATTTGCAAACCTCGTTGGGCGCAGCCCGCGCCAGATCGTGTCTGCAAGCGTTCGAACAGATGCTTCAATTGCTCGCAAAACACAGCTGGCGCCCTCTGACGATCATGCCCATGGGGACCAAGGGTATGACGCCCGACGAAGCAGCTTTGGCACGGTTTGTCATGGCGTCAACCGAACAGAGGCGCGACACCGCATTGGCAGAAGCAAGGTTTCTGGTGTCACCCTCAGCCCTTTTGCCTTTGCTCTGCGCAGCATCTCGTTTTGGCTTGCCGCTGTTGTGCGAAGAATGCCGCGCACGGATTTTGACACCTTCGGTAAAAACCCCATTGAACTAGGCATGCAGCGCCTTTCTGGTGATTTCTTGGCCTTGCCTCTTGACCTTCCAGCGACTGGAGGCCCTATCTGATCCTCAAGCAACAAGGATCATTCCCATGACCACGCTCCGCTTTTCTGTCGACAAAATGAGCTGCGCAGGCTGTGCAGGCCGCGCCGAGCGGGCATTGGCGGCTGCCCCCGGCGTGACCGAAGCATCAGTCAACATCGCCAATCACATTGCGCAGGTTACCGGTTCAGCTTCACCCGAAACATTGCGCACAGCGCTCAAGACCGCGGGCTACCCCGCCCGCGAAACGAACCACAGTCTGTCCATCGAAGGCATGACCTGTGCCTCCTGCACCGGCCGTGTCGAACGCGCGCTTGAGGCCGTACCGGGTGTTCTGACGGCCAACGTGAACCTCGCCACACAGACCGCAAGCGTGCGTGTTCTGGATGGCGCGGTAACAATCGAAGCACTTGCCCAGACGGTAACCGATGCCGGATATCCGGCACGGCCAGTCGACAACGACATCCCGACAGAGCGGCATTCCGAAATCGCCCCCCTGCGCCGCGACACCTTGATCGCAGGCGCGCTCACCCTGCCGGTGTTCCTGACGGAGATGGGCGGGCACCTCTACCCGCCGCTGCACCACGCAATTATGGGCAGCCTCGGGATGCAGAGCTTCTGGGTGTTGCAATTCCTGCTCATCACACTGGTTCTGGCATGGCCGGGCCGTCGGTTCTTCCGCATCGGTCTGCCGCTGTTGGCTAAGGGCAGCCCCGACATGAACAGTCTTGTCGCCCTCGGCACGCTGGCCGCGTGGAGCTATTCCACCATCGCCACCTTCGCGCCTGCGCTTTTGCCCGAGGGTACCCGCGCGGTCTATTTCGAAGCGGCGGGTGTGATCGTCACACTTATCCTCGCTGGCCGTTGGATGGAGGCCCGCGCTAAGGGGCGCACCGGCGCTGCCATCCGCCATCTGATCGGCCTGCGGCCTGACACCGTGCTGCTGTCGCGGGACGGAGATTTTGTCGAAGTGCCGCTTGCCGATGTCGCAGTTGGCGATGTGATCATGGTGCGCCCCGGCGGACGTATTGCCGTCGACGGCATGGTGATGGACGGAGAATCCTATGTTGACGAGTCCATGATCACCGGAGAGCCTGTGCCCGTGGCCAAGACCACCGACGACGTCGTGACCGGCGGCACCATCAATGGGCGAAAGGCACTGACCTATCGCGCGACGGCGGTCGGCTCAAACACCGTTTTGGCCCGGATCATCGACATGGTGCAAACCGCGCAGGGCGCGAAATTGCCAATTCAGGCGCTGGCCGATACTGTAGTTCGCATTTTTGTGCCTGTCGTATTAGGCATCGCCGCGCTCACCATCGTTGTGTGGCTGACCTTCGGCCCGCAGCCATCGCTGGGCTACGCGCTGGTTTCCGGGGTGGCCGTCCTGATCATTGCCTGTCCCTGCGCAATGGGACTTGCGACGCCCACCTCGATTATGGTGGGCACCGGTCGCGCGGCTGAGCTTGGTGTGCTCTTCCGCAAAGGCGACGCGCTTCAACGCCTCGACAGCGCCACTGTAGTGGCGTTCGACAAGACCGGGACCCTGACCAAAGGACGCCCAAGCCTTGTCGATCAATACACCGTGCCCGGCATAGAAGCCGCCGAGGCGCTGCGCCTTGTGGCTGCGGTTGAACAGGGATCAGATCACCCGGTAGGGCGCGCCATCCTTGCCTCGGCCCCTGACGACCTCCCCACTGTTAAAGACAGCGAAACGGTTCCCGGCTATGGGCTGATCGCGTCACTGGGGGATCACAAGCTACTTGTCGGCTCCGAGCGTCACCTCACAGAAAACGGTGTAGACACGACACCCCTGCAAGCAGCAATCACGCGGTTTGCAGATAACGGGCACAGCCTCGTCTGCCTCGCACGGGGTGGGCAGGCCGTGGCTGTCTTTGCGGTGGCAGACCAAATCAAGCCCAGCGCAAAGCCTGCCATCGACGCGCTGCACGCAGCTGGCCTCAAAGTGGCGATGATCTCGGGCGACAATCCAGCCGCCGCCAATGCCATCGCCCGTCAACTGGGCATCGACCACGTTACTGCAGGCGTGCGCCCCGATGGCAAGGTCGACGCCATCAAGGATCTGCGCAGCCGCTTTGGTGCGGTCGCCTTCGTGGGCGATGGCATCAATGACGCCCCGGCCCTTGCCGAAGCAGATATCGGACTGGCCATCGGTACAGGCACAGATGTCGCCATCGAGGCGGCGGATATCGTTCTGTCCTCGGGTCGGGTATCTGGTGTGGTGAATGCAGTGGACGTGTCAAAACAGACCATGCGCAATATCCGGCAGAACCTGTTCTGGGCCTTTGCCTATAACACCGCGCTGATCCCGGTTGCCGCAGGTGTGCTTTACCCTGCGTTCGGCATCCTGCTGTCGCCGATGCTGGGCGCGGGTGCGATGGCGTTGAGTTCTGTGTTCGTCCTGACCAATGCCCTGCGTCTGCGAAACATCGCACCGGTGCAGAACGACTCGGCGTCCGTCACTTACGCGGAGGTCCCAGCATGAACATCGGAGATGTTGCCCAAAAGGCTGGACTGCCCCCAAAGACCATCCGGTATTATGAAGATATCGGGCTCATCACGCCGTTGCGGGATACCAACGGATATCGAGTGTTCCGCGAAAGCGATCTGCACAAGCTGGCCTTTCTCGGACGTGCACGCACATTGGGGTTCACCATCGAGGACTGCCGCACATTGCTGGCGCTCTACGAGGATGACACGCGCGCGAGTGCCGATGTGAAGGACCTCGCACAAGCGCACCTGGCCAAGATCGAAGACAAAATCACGCAATTGGAATCCATGCGTGATACGCTTTCGAACCTTGTGAAAAGCTGCGCCGGGGACAATCGTCCCGATTGCCCGATCCTGAGCGATCTTGCCACTGGGCAGCACTGATACGACGCCGGCCCAAAAGAACACACGGGTGAAAGAACCGCATGTGGTGGCCACAGGCGGCTTTCGACCGATGAAATGCGCAGCGTGGACGCAGAGCTGCATGTTTCCTAGAGGATTTCGATAGAGGTCATCTGCTGGTATGGCGCGTCCGGAGTACAGAGGATCGACGGGAATGCAGGCACATTCACCGCATTCGGAAAGTCCTGCGCCTCAAGACACAGACCGGCAAAACGCCCATGCGCCGCCCCCGGTCCTTCTGGCAAATGCCGCGCTAAGCTGTTTGAAGTGTAGACCTGCAACCCCGGACGATCCGTCCACAGCCGCAGTTCAAGCCCATCGGGGCCTGTCACTTCAGCTGCGGGATCGGCGTCAGACGTCAAGACAAGGTTCCCATCCCACCCGTCGCCATCCCCTAATCGCACCGGACGACGGAAATCATACGCCGTCCCCTCCACTGGCTCGATCGTGCCCAAAGGCACAAGATCCTGGGCCGTGGGTGTGTACTGGTCCGCCGCTACCTGCACATAATGCTCGGCAACGGTGCCGTGGCCTGCAAGATTGAAGTAAACATGCTGTGCCAGATTGATCGGCGTCATGCGATCCGGCACACCTTCCATATCCCATGTCAGACACCCACCCCTGAGACGCAGCACCACGCGGAACGCCACATTTCCGGGGTAGCCCTGATCCCCGTCTGTCGAGAGCAATCGGAATTCCACCGCGCGATCTCCATCCGGTGACATACGCCAGTTGCACCGGCCAAGCCCGCCCGGACCGCCATGCAGATGATGTGGCGACGCATTGGCGGGCAGGTCATAGCTGACACCATTTAGGTCGAACCGAGCCCCGGAAATCCGGTTGACCACGCGCCCGCACACCGCGCCCATCGACGCGGGGTTATGCCTGTAATGCTCGGGCTCTGCGTAACCCAGAACAACAGGACGGTCTGCAACACGCCAATCCATCACCGCGCAACCCATCGAAAGCACCGTCACTTCTGTGTCTGCATCACGCAGAACATGGGATGTGATCTGCTCCATGGAGCCTCCTTTGGTGTCACCTGACAGGGTCGACCGATTGCGGTCAATCCCAGAGTGCCCCGAATTACTTTCGGCGCACCAAAGGAAAATGAACCCATATCCGGCGATCAAAGATCACGCGCATTAAAACACCTAGGACCAACGCTGTGAGGAGTGCTTTCGAAATCGGCTCCATTGTGCCGTCAATCTGCAGAACATGCAGGGCCGTCCCAATGGCAATGATACTGACAAAAGAGGTATGCAGTACGCGCCAAAGTCGCAATCGCTGTCCCATCCGGTGCCGCAGCGCTCCGATCAACGCCGCTGCAAACACAGCCCACATTGCGATCACACCCCAGATAGAGAACGGTGTGGGCGACATGAACAAAAGCGCGTCAATGACATCGGGCGGGCTGGTCATCCACAGTCCAGCCACATGGATGATCACCAGCCCGACAAGCAAAGCTCCTACGCCGCGATGCAATCGCCGTCCGGAGATACCCTTGAAACCGGGCAAGTACCCCCCGACCAACAAAGGCTGCATCAGCAACAGCCCCATGGCCATCACACCGGCAATTCCGGACCCGATATAAACCGGGTCACGCCATTGAAGCAGGGGGCTTGAAACGGCAAAGCCAAACGGCACCAAAAGCGCTGTCGCGACCGCGATCCAGATCAAAACCGCGCGAGGCCGGGGCATGGTGTCAGCCCCCGTCAGACTGGTTGCAAGACGAAATCCGCACGCAGGCTGGTGTCGCGCGAACTGCCCATCACAGGACGCAGAAAGACAGTTTTGAATGCGTCCCCATCATAGGCCAGATGCCCGTGCGCTTGGCCAAAGGCTGGAACGATTTGCGGCATTTCCAGCCGGAATTCCCCGTTCGCATCCGTCAGCGTTGCGCCGTGGCTGTGCCAATCACGTTCATGGCCTTCGGTGGTATGCGCCCAGATTTGGATACGCTGACCTTCGAGTGGCGCTCCATCCTCGGCCCGACGCACCGTGCCGGTCATCCAGAACCCGCCACCACCAATCCGCGCAACGATTGGTGCGCCCGGGCGATAATTGTTGGACCCACCCCGCATGGTCGGTGTCGGCGCAAGCCCTTTGGCCCTTGCAGGAACCAGCAAACCCGACCCGGTTGTGAACAGCGCCGCAGCAGCAGTGGTTACCACGGACCGCCGCGTGAGACTTGAAATGGTCATGACGAACCTCCTTTGCAGCTGAACAATCATGAGGCGCAACACAGCCTCACCGCCCAGTCTTGTGTTCGCGCGAGCTTACCAAATGATATTCCGCTTTCCTGTCTGGAAAGGCCCCGCCCACGTCATCGTGATGTCCCAGCATGCCGACAGTGCCATGCAATACGGTCTGTCTGCGGAATTTTGCCAATGGCCTTCGAACACTCGGCATGATCCAGCAGCAACACATTCAACTGAAGCTATCTATAGGTGTCTCAACCGAAAAGAAACAACCTTAAGGCTTGGCGCGGCCCCGCGAATAATGTGGTGTGGAGGGATTGTTCAACACTCTATGAGGGAGAAATGCACGTGGCCAAAATTGCTCATCTAGACCTGATGAAATTCTTCAGCACCTGTCTCTACATGCTTGAAGAGCGGGGAATCACGGTCGAAGATTCATCGGATTTTGAAGGATGCGAAAACCGGATGCGCGCGATCGGTAAAAACTCGATCACACCAATGATCTCGTCAGAACACAATGATCTGTCCAAAGACAATGCCGGGTGGCTGATCCTGCGCAAGGACGGTCAAGATATCGGTGGTGTCGCTGCCCGGCACGACCGGTTTGTGACCGAAACGCTGTCAAGCTTCTGGTCCCGCAGTTATGGCAGATTGTACAAGGGCCAGGGGCATTTACGGGTTGTTTCGGACGAACACCGCCCGTGTGACGAGATCACGGGAAGCGTCATCTACATGGGCGAGTTCTTTATCGCCGAAAAGATGCGCGGCTCTCGGCATATGTTGTCGCTCTACACGCATCTGCTGTTTGCCTATTGCCACCTGCGCTGGCATCCAGACTGGCTCTATGCCTTTGTGAGAGCCGATGATGCCCGGTTGGGCTATGCCACGGAATATGGCTTTACCCGACAGTATCCCGGCGCGCATGTCTGGGGAACCTTGCCGAAAGGGCGGGCAACAGGTGAATATCTTGTGGCGATTCAATCAAGCGAACTGTGCGACATGGCACGCTACTTCAATCTTCACCCGTCTGTTCTTCTGGGGGTCGATTCGCTCAAAAGGGTGGAATAGTTCAGCACGAACAAGGTGCCCGACGCATCCCTGACAGGGAGCATGAGGCGAACGAAGCTGACCTCTGCGGTTTCGTTCGTTTCGGGGAAGGGCACAATCCGCTTGAGCGGCGTGATCATCCCCACACCGGAATGCGCAACCGATCTGATTTGTCCGTTCAGTTCGGTCAGATCAGAAGTGCTCAGGGTTTCGAGAAAGTTCGCGAGCCTAGAATTGTCTGCCGACCCGAGCGTCGTTGCGGACAGGCCAAGCGCACCAACATGGTGAATGCGCGGGATCGACGTCAAAGCTTCGGCTGCACTGACAAGATCGAAATGCGGAGCGATCTGCTCGCTACGGGACAGGTCGCCGTCAGTTTCCTTCCACCAAGCGATGATGGAATCCAGTGTTGGTCGATCTCCGATCCGGTCCAGCGACCGTTCGGTTGCCTTGAAGACCGCAGACAAAAGCTGTGCAGCCTGCCGATCCACTTCCTGCACCGGCAGCGCTTCGAAATCTCCTTTGAGGTGATCGTTCCGGTCCCTGAGCAAAACATCCACAGGGATTCCCAAAGCGTCCGCCAATCGCACAGGTGCGGCCATGTTCGGCAATGTGCGACCACGCATGATTTCGTCCAGAATGCTAGCTTCCTCAAACCCTGCACGCGCCGACAACTCGGCTTCGCTGAGGTTTTGTGACTTCATTATGCTTTGCAGGTTCGCCCGGAAATTATCTAGAACTTCCAGCTCTTTCGTATGCAACGTCATCTCGCCGTCCAGTAGTTACAGCTTTCGCCCACACCCACGGTCATGGGTAACCTCGCAAAAGTGGTGTGTATAGCAAAATTGCATCCTTAAGGAGATTTATCCGTTTGCGCATCAAAGCCTTCACCTCAGGTCACGCCGTTTGGACAGATGGCATTGCCCATGGATCAGCTTGCCAAAACATTTCTGAACAACCACGGGTCGCGTTCGTCGATATCTTCGGGGAAGTGTTCCCACCGATCCTGCAACGGTGTCCAATCAGTGTAATGCGCCTCTACAGGACCAAGGTAAGGGCGCTGCACATCAAGACAGCGTGCGTGATCCATCTCATCGGCTTCCACAATTCCCGCTTCGGGGTTTTCCAGTGCCCAGACCATTCCGGCAAGAACCGCCGAAGTCACCTGTAAGCCGGTGGCATTCTGATAGGGTGCCAGATCACGCGTTTCCGCGTTGGACAACCGAGACCCGTACCACATCGCGTTCTTTTCGTGCCCGAAAAGAAGCACACCAAGTTCGTCGATGCCTTCGACGATTTCGTCTTCGGTCAGGATGTGATGGATCGTTTGCTGTTTGCCCGACCCGAACATCTCGTGCAGGGACAACACCGCATCGTCGCAAGGATGATATGCATAATGACAGGTCGGACGGTAGTCGGGCGCAGCCGCATCACCGACCGTGTAATAGTCGGAAATCGAGATCGCCTCATTGTGCGTCACAAGGAACCCGAATTGCGGTCCCGGTGTCGGGCACCATGTATGCACCCGAGTGATCGCTCCGGGACGGTCCAACCAGATCGCCGCCTGACACCCTGTGTCATAGGAATACCCGTTCTCCGGAAACCATGTTTCGTGCGTGCCCCACCCTAGTTCGGCGGGTTGAAAACCTTCGGCAATGAACCCTTCGACAGACCATGTATTGACGAACACGTTGCGCGGTCGCGGTTGACGGCGCGCTTGGGTATCTCGCTCTGCGATATGGACACCTTTCACACCCAGCGACTGCATCAGCGTCGCCCAACCCGATCGGTCTTTGGGCGCTGGCACTTCACGCCCCGTATCCTTGGCAAGGGTAAGCAATGCCTCCTTCACGAACCATGACACCATGCCGGGGTTAGCCCCACAGCAGCTCACCGCAGTCGGACCACCGGGATTGGCCACCTTTTCGTTCTGCACCGCTTGCCGCAGGGCATAATTGGTGCGTGCTGCATTGTCGGCGGTGTCGAAATAATACCCGGCCCACGGCTCAACCACCGTGTCGATATAAAGCACACCCAGTTCACGGCAGAATTTCATGAGATCCAAAGACGACGTATCGACCGAAAGGTTAACGCAGAACCCTTTGCCCTCGGCAAAAATCCCCCCCAGCACCTCGCGATAGTTGTCGGGTGTTAGGGCAAGCTGCAGATGGCGGATCTTGTGCTGCCGCAGGAAATTGGCCTTACCCGCATCCGGTTCGATGACGATGAATTTATCTGCATCATATTCGAAATGCCGCTCGATCAGTGGCCATGTGCCTTTTCCGATCGAACCAAAGCCGATCATAACGATCGGCCCATCAATACGCCCGTGGACCTGATGTTTGTCAGTCATGTGCTTTCCTCGCCGCTCCTGTGTCGTGGACACTCCGTCCAGCACGACCAACAAGGCAGCTCCTCTTGTTTATCGCGCGCAAATCACAGAGTCCAAGATACTCTTGTCATTCGGAAAAACACATTCGGGGCCAATCGGTTTCCTTTGCAAACTGGCCATTCCCGAATTCCACAAAGCGATCCGGACCTGTCAGCCCCCTATGCAACGGCACCTCACGGCTTTAGCTGCGGGAACGCTTTAAAACGCCGCCGCGTAATCACTGACAAGAAGATGGGTCGGTGCCGTGTCCTCTTCGATTGTAGAGAAACGGCCGATCGGTTCGCGAAAGATATTGTCGGTCTCGTCATCGTTCACGGTCGAAACTTCTCCGATCAACACATCGCCACCTTCCCCCCAGAACGCGTGCCAATCTCCCGGACGGAGTGTCACGCTTTCACCCGGCGCGAGGCGGAGCTTCTGGCCCGGCGCATAGTCCAGACGAATACCATCGCACCACACGACGCCGCCGCGATCTTCGGCAAATCCGCCTGCATCGTCCGATCCGAACAATTCGATCACCAGTGTTGCGCCGCCTCGGTTGATGATGTCCTCGGCCTTGATCACGTGCGTGTGCATCGGAGACAACTGATCCTGCTGAGAAATCAGCAGCTTTTCAGCGTAGCACATCCCCCCGCCGCGCTGCAGGTCTGACAAGATGCCATTGCGCAGGGTAAACAGGAAAAGGCCCAGCTCGGCGTACCGTCCTGCCCCGTAATCAGTAATGTCCCAGCCGCAGCGTGTATCAATCACATGCTGCGCCTCTGCTGCTCTGGCCCGGAATTCGTCCGGTGTCCAATAGGCAAATGGCGGCAGGCTAAAGCCATGGGATCGGATCATCTCATCTGCATCCGCGATGATTTCATTGATGCGCGATCGTTTCATACCTGTGTTCCTTCGTTGCAGCGCAGACTGGGCTTAAGAAACCAGTAATGCCCAAGGGTTTCGTCGCCATTCAAACAGCCATGCTGAAAGCCATCCGCCCAGTTTCGCCCAATGCAACCTCGAGCCAATATAGTTGCAATCATACGGTGCCTGTCCAACCCCCGTTAGCGATAACAACGGCAAGATCACGCCCGGTGCAAGCTGAAACTCAGGAACAAGGCGGCATGATGATGAAAGGCGCGGACATGGCAAACACCTCTTTCCTCTGGCAAACACGCTGGCTATCAAGACAGACCAACAACATCAGAGGACACGTGACGTGAGCCAGAGCTCTGACCGTATTTCGCGCATCATCGCCGCTGACATCGACGCCCGACCGGATCAGGTCACCGCCGCCGTCAGCCTTTTGGATGGAGGTGCCACTGTTCCCTTTGTGGCGCGGTATCGCAAGGAAGCAACCGGTGGTCTGGACGACACGCAATTGCGCACATTGGCGGATCGTTTGGTCTATCTGCGCGAGTTGGAAGCCCGTCGCGAGACGATCCTCAATTCGATCAAGGATCAGGGCAAGCTGACCGATGCCTTGACCAAAGCCATCGCAAGGGCTGACACAAAAGCAGTGCTGGAGGACATTTACCTGCCCTTCAAACCCAAGCGCCGCACCAAAGCGATGATTGCCCGCGAGAACGGTTTGGAGCCACTTCTCAGCGCCATTTTGAACACACGGTCCGCCGCGCCCGAAGACCTGGCCACCACGTATCTGACCGAGGCCGTTCCCACGGCGAAAGAGGCCTTGGCCGGTGCCCGCGATATTCTCGCGGAAGACCTCAGTGAAAACGCCGATCTTCTGGGCCGACTGCGGTCATTCATGCACGAGACCGCCTTGATCACCGCGCGTGTGCAACCCGGAAAAGAAGATGCCGGCGCAAAATTCTCAGATTATTTCGACCATCGCGAAAAATGGGCAACCATCCCAGGCCATCGCGCTTTGGCCATTCTCCGCGCCGCCAAGGAAGAAATCGTCGCCATCGACATTGCACCAGACGCAGAAACCGACATGCCCCGCGCAATCGGGATCATTGCTGCGGCCATAGGGATCTCCGGCACCGGCCCGGCAGACACGTGGCTCCGAGCGGCGGCGGATTGGACATGGCGCGTCAAGCTCAGCCTTACGATGTATGTCGATCTGATGAGCGACCTACGCAAACGCGCCCATGAAGAGGCCATTTCCGTCTTTGCGCGAAACCTGCGCGATCTTCTGCTGGCAGCACCCGCCGGACCGCGCCCGACACTTGGGCTTGATCCCGGCATTCGCACCGGGGTCAAGGCTGCAGTGGTCGATGCAACGGGCAAACTGTTGGAAACCGCAACACTTTATCCCTTCCAGCCACGTATGGATGTGACCGGATCGCAGTCCGCCATATCTTCCATGATCCAACGCCACGGCATCGAACTGGTCGCGATCGGCAACGGCACTGCAAGCCGCGAGACAGAACGGCTTGTCGCAGAGACGATCAAGCAAATGCCTCAGGGTGTATCGCGTCCCGCCAGCGTGATCGTGTCAGAGGCCGGGGCTTCGGTGTACTCCGCGTCGGAACTGGCGGCACAGGAATTCCCTGACCTCGATGTGTCCCTGCGCGGCGCGGTTTCCATTGCACGCCGCTTGCAAGACCCACTGGCCGAATTGGTAAAGATCACACCGCAATCCATAGGGGTGGGGCAATATCAACATGACGTCGATCAACGGCGGCTGGCGCAGGCGCTTGACGCGGTGGTCGAAGACGCCGTGAACGCTGTTGGCGTCGACCTGAACATGGCCTCAGCGCCGCTTCTGGCGCGCGTGGCGGGTGTTGGCCCATCGCTGGCCAACGCAATCGTCACACATCGCGATGCACAGGGCCGTTTTGCATCCCGCAAAGCGTTGCTCAAGGTTCCTGGGCTTGGCCCAAAGGCGTTTGAGCAATGCGCCGGGTTCCTGCGGCTTCGGGACAGCTCAGAGCCGTTGGATGCGACATCGGTGCACCCCGAGGCCTACGACGTGGCACGCCGCATCGTGCAAGCCTGTGGGCGCGACTTCCGAGCGATCATGGGCACGCCGGAAACCCTCAGCAGCCTGCGCGCCGAAGACTTCGTTAATGAACGTTTCGGCATCCCCACGGTCCGCGATATTTTATCAGAGCTTGAAAAGCCCGGCCGCGATCCGCGCCCCGATTTCGTCACCGCGCGCTTTGCCGATGGAATCGACAACATCAAGGACCTGCGCCCCGGAATGTTATTGGAAGGAACGGTCACCAACGTCGCCGCTTTCGGAGCCTTCATCGATATCGGTGTTCATCAGGACGGCTTGGTGCATGTCAGCCAACTGGCCGACCGGTTCGTCAAGGACCCGCATGAGGTGGTGAAAGCCGGGGATGTCGTCAAGGTTCGCGTGGTTGAGGTCGACGTCGCACGCAAGCGCATTGGTTTGAGCATGCGAAAAGACGCCCCAGACACATCCCAAAACGTCCGAGACAAAAGCCCATCTGGCCAGAAGGCACAGAACCACACCCCTAAAAAACCACGGCCAAATACGAAAACGGACACAGGGGGCGGTGGTCAAGGCGCCCTTGCCGATGCGCTCCGGGATGCTCTTAAGGGCAAAACCTGACGCACCCACAAGCAACATCCCCGCGCGGGATCAGTCGCGGATGGTGGTTCGAACGCTGTCAGGAACGCCTCGGCAGCATTGCGCAGAGGCGGCCAAGATATCCGCCCTGTTAAATGAGCACCGTCAGTGGCCCATCGCGCGTTCCGGCTGTTCGGGATGTTGCATTGGCGCGCCGTCACGACAATTGAACCTGGGCTTGCGTCCCCAATGGCGTTTGTCGAAATAGGTTTTCTTGCAAGCTGCCACTTATTGGTCCGGGGTGGCCTGTCAGGGCTAGCATGACCCCTGCCCCCTTGCCACGCCAGTCTGGAACGCTTTAGCTGTTGGTTGAGACTCACCGACAGTTCGAAAGATGTGCCCCATGGACCTGCGCCCGAATTCCGACGAAGCCCGCGATATCGCGTACCACTTCCACAGCTACACCAATGCCCGCTTGCACGAGCAGAACGGGCCGCTGATCATGGATCGGGGCGAGGGGGTTCATGTGTTCGACACCCACGGCAACAAATACATCGAAGGCATGTCCGGCCTGTGGAGCGTGGCTGTCGGTTTTAATGAACAGCGTCTGATCGACGCCGCAACCCGGCAGATGAGCAAGCTGCCCTACTATCACAATTTCGCGCACCGTTCGCACGGGCCGGCGATCGATCTGGCGGAAAAGCTGATCGGCATGGCGCCGGTCCCGATGAGCAAGGTGTTCTTCACCAATTCCGGGTCCGAAGCGAATGACACGATCCTCAAGATGCTGTGGTATCGCTCCAACAGCCTCGGCAAGCCCGAGAAGAAGAAAGTGATTTCGCGCATGCGCGGCTATCACGGGGTGACGATTGCATCCGCGTCGATGACCGGGCTGCCGTACAACCACAAATCCTTCGACCTGCCGCTGCCCGGCGTGCTGCACACCACCTGCCCGCATTACTGGCGCGAAGGGCGCGACGGCGAGAGCGAAGAACAATTCGCCACCCGCTGCGCCGAGGACCTCGACGCGATGATCCAGGCCGAAGGGCCCGACACGATTGCCGCCTTCATCGCCGAACCGGTGATGGGCGCGGGTGGGGTTGTCGTGCCGCCCAAAACCTATTGGGAGAAAATCCAGAAGGTGCTGGGCCAGTACGACATCCTGCTGATCGCCGACGAGGTGATTTGTGGGTTTGGCCGCACCGGCAAGATGTTCGGCTGTGACACTTTCCAGATCAAGCCGGACATCATGACCATGTCCAAGCAGATCACGTCATCCTATTTCCCATTCTCGGCCTTCATGATGACGGAAGAGGTCTACGCCCCCATCGCCGACGAATCCGGCCGCATTGGCGTGCTGGGTCACGGCTATACCGGCGGCGCGCATCCGGTGGGTGCGGCGGTGGCGCTGGAGAACCTCAAGATCATCGAAGAGCGCGATCTGGTGGCGAACGCGGCCGAACGGGGCGCGGAATTGCAGGCAGGTCTGGCCAAGTTCACCGGCCACCCGCTGGTGGGTGAGGCACGCGGCGTTGGCTTGATCGCAGCCCTGGAAATCGTGGCCCCCGACGGCCGCGCCGAAGAGTTCGCACCGGGCAAACTGGGTGCAGGGCTTGGTGCTCATTTCCTGAAAAACGGCCTGATCTCGCGCAACATGACGGACGCCATGGCCTTCTGCCCGCCAATGATCATCACGCCTGCTCAGATCACCGAAATCCTGTCAGCAGTCGAGAAAAGCCTAGATGCGTTCCAGGCAGAGTTGACCACATGACAGGCCGCCACCTTTTGGCACGACCCTCGGACGTGCGATGAGACCGCTTCCGAAAATAATGGTCGCCCCAAGCGGCGCGCGCCTGTCGAAAGCAGACCATCCCGCATTGCCGCTCACCATCGACGAAGTCGTGACAGTTGCAAAAAGCTGTTTCGAGGTCGGCGCGGATGGGCTTCACGCTCATATCCGGGATGAAGACGGGTCACATCTGCTTGATGCGGCCGTCTACCGCGATCTGCTGTCTGATCTGAGGCGTGCTGTACCAGACATGGCCCTCCAGATCACGACCGAGGCGGCAGGGGTCTACCAGCCGGATGTCCAAATGGAGGTTGCCCTGAACTCGGGGGCTGACATGGTGTCCGCGGCGGTGCGCGAAATCGGCGAAGCCGGGTTGGAGACCGCCCGCGCGTTCTACGCCGAATGTGAGGATCGCAAGATCGCGGTTCAACATATTCTTTTTGATGTCGAGGATTGTCAGCGTCTCTCAGAGATACTGCCGCGGACGCGCCTCTCCGACCCCAAACTGCAAATGATCTTTGTTCTTGGTCGTTACAGCCAAACAGGCGCGTCTTCGCCAAACGAAATGCTGCCGTTCCTCACGTGGCTGAAGGATCAAAATCTGACACCCGACTGGGCCGTTTGCGCGTTTGGAGCGGCAGAACCGGCGTGCTTGGTTGAAGCCGCCCGCAGAGGTGGAAAATGCCGCGTCGGTTTCGAGAATTCCCGACTGCTCAGCAACGGGTCTGTGGCGAAGGACAATCGAGAGAAAGTCGTGGACCTCTGCACGCAATTGACCCAACAAAACCTGTTGTTGTGATGGCCTTGGAATGCAGGGGGTCTGGACGGTTCAACGCACGTCCTCAAAGGATTTCATAATGCAGGTTCAGTGCGATAAAGACCAAGGCCAGCCCCCCGACCCACGACAGCAGCTTGCGCACACCGGGGTTGGCCGACACAGAGGTCGACAGTGTCGATCCAAGCCACGCCACCACGAGATCCGACGGAATTGCGGTTAATGGGACAAGGGCACCCAAGACGATCAATTGCAATTGTAACGCTTGGCCTGTGAGACTTGGATCAACAAACGGCGGAAGAAATAACGAGAAGAACAATACTGTTTTCGGATTAAGCAATTCGACCCACATGCCCTGCCACACGATCTGCCCGAAGGATTGATGCAATGTCGGCGTGTCAGTGACAGTCAGATCGAGGGCGACATAGGAATCGCGGATCAGCCCGTAGCCCAGATAGATCAGATACAGCGACCCGAGAAACCGAAGGCCTGTCATCAGCCAATCGAACTGGCGAAACAGCGTTGCGAGGCCGAAGGCTGTAGCAATCGCCAGTAGAATGCCGCCAAGGCCCAAGCCCAGCGCCGAAGCATACCCCGCCCTCCGGCTTTGCCCGGCGCTTCGGGACAAGACATAAAGCATCGACGGCCCCGGCGTCGCACTTAGAACGAGCCCGGCAAGGGCCACGGTGAGCATCGTTTCGAGAGTTGGCATTGGGTGGTCAGGTGTTTTTCTTTAGTCTTTGCTCGAATGGGTTTTCGATCTGGAGATGTCCATCCCCAGGATCACATGCTTCCGCGGCTTTGGCCATCAATGCTTTCAGATATGGAAAATCGCGAATAAGCATCCGTTCCAAATGCGCACCTGCGGCAAAAGGTTGGTACTCAGGCGTCGCGCCTTTTGGGACGAGTTGTGGAAACGGCTGGATGATCGTGTCATGATTGGCGGCCACGAAATAGGGCAACGAAAAGCGCTCGGGGCGGAGATTGAGCACACGGTGAGGCGTAGATCGAAGCCGCCCATTCGTCCACGCCTCCATCATGTCACCGATGTTTACGACCAGCGCCGTCGGATCCACCGGAACGTCGATCCAGACATCGTCCTGACCGAGGATCTGCAATCCCTGATTTCTGGTGTGCAACAACGTCAGGCATTCGTAATCCGTATGCGCCCCCATATTCACGGACTTTGTGTCCTTAACCGTTGCTTTTCGCACATAGTGTAACAGCCGAAGCTGCGAGATCGGTTTTGTCATATGCTGGGTCATCGCACCCACCGGCAGGTCGAGATAAAGCTCCAGCGACGTGCTGATCAGCCGACCCAGAGCCGCTACCTCGTCATAATACCGACCAACAGTTTCACGAAATCCCGCCAGTTCCGGCCAGTTGTTCGGGCCAAGAACACGATTCCCCGCAAGGAAATCGGGATCATCCTGAGGCAGATCTAGCCCAAGGTCGAAAGCTTCATAGCTGCGGTGCACCTCGTCGGGGTAATCGCCTTTTTCGGAAAACGGCACGTAACCCCGATGATTGGGGCTGTCCCCGATGTAACACCGCATCTTCACGTCTTCGGATTGAAGGAAAAACCTTTCCGCAGTTGCGTAGACAGAGTCGATCAGATCCAGCGGTATTCCGTGATCACAGATTCGGAAAAATCCGTGTTGTTCGCAGGCTTTCCCGATTGCATGTGAAATCCGAGTGACTTCGCTTTCACAGCCCGACCTGAGCCCGGCGATACTGATGAGAGGCAAGACTTGCTCGCCTTTTTGAATGTCGGAGAACATCGTCATTGGATTCCTCCATGCAAGAAACCAATTTCATGAAATGAGCGGGCAACGTGAGCGACGGGTCACGGTTGGACCGGAAAAAACAGCTCCAGAATTGTCCCCTTGGGGGTATTTTGAGACACGACAACTGCGCCACCGGATTGCTTCATGAAACCATGAACCATGGACAGCCCAAGCCCATATCCCGAACTTGCCGGTTTGGTGGAGAAGAACGGATCAAATACGCGCTCGATCTGGTCAGATGTCATGCCCGTTCCAGTGTCGACAACCTTAACCGACACATAAACTCCCGGAGACAAAACCCGCGGAAGCATGAGCCGGGACATTGTGCTGCGGCCAACGATATCTGTCGACACCGTGAGCGTGCCGCCGTCGGCCATAGCTTCGATCCCGTTTGAAATAACTGCATTGATGGCAGATTTTGCCGCGCTGACATCTGTATCGGCAACAAGGTCGATCGGTGACAGATCAAGCTGCAACGTCACATTGTGGGGAACAACCGAAACGCCACATAGGTCGGCAACCAGATCGTTCATATTCGTCTTGGAAAACGTCAATTTGGATCGCTGAGCAAAAACCAGCAGATCGGACACCAATCGTGTCGCCCGCTGTGACGCAAGGCTTGCTTCATTAAGAAATCGCCGGCTGCTCGGTTCCTTGAAATAGGCCTCGACCAGTTCAAGATTTCCCGAAATGACAGACAGCAGATTGTTGAAATCATATGCGAGGCGACCTGTCAGTTGTCCGACCGCTTCGTGTCTGCGCGCGTCGTGCAGCTCGGCCTCAAGCGCTTTTCGACTGCAGATTTCCTCTGATAGCTTTGCATGCGTCTTGACGAGGTCGGCATACCGTTGCTGGGACCGATCCGCCTCGTCCAGCAGTTCAAGCTTGGCGCTTGTCATCGCGGCCACGGTTGTCAAGATTTCGAGCTCGGCCGGGCCGAAGGCATGCGCATCCGGATGTTCGCTGTCGATCACGCCAACCAATTGTCCACGGGACAGCAAAGGCACACAGATCTCCGACCGCGCGGGCTGGGAATCCTGAATGTAGTTCGCGTCATTCAGCAGATCATCCACAATAATCGGCTGCCGTGAGAGCGCCACTTTGCCTGTGATCCCGACACCAAAGGGAATGACGAGCGGATTGAGGATCGTCCTGCCGTAGGGGTTCTTTTCCCCAAGCGCAGCAACCTGTGTCAGTTCCTGGGTTTCAACGTCAGCGGTGTAGATCACACAATCTACAAACCCCAATCTGCCAGCCACATTTCGTGCAACGTACCAGAACAGATCAGTGGCGTTCGGTATGGAAATTAAGTCGACGGCAAATTCATTGAGCGTGCGCAGAAAATCGGGGTTTTGTTCGGCGACACTCGCGTTGAACTCACTTGGTGCTGTATTACTCATAAGAAGATCCCCCGGACACTTGCGCGCAAAAGTTGTATAATGTGTATCGTGTATAGATCATAAATCAAGACAGCTTTTTCCCAAACCACGCAAAGAATGAACATTCTCGGTATTGGGAAAACTCAAAACATGCAGCCAAGAACCACCCAAAACATCATGATATGGCGCACAAACCCATAGGTGCACGGAACGCGCTAGATATTGAAATTACGATGTTTTTTGGAAACAGATCAAAGCACTTTGAGATCTCGCAAACACCTGCCCCGCAACATCGGAACGGCTCTGAATTTTCTGCCGTCACCGTTCACTGGACACGATCTGTAGAGGAAAGAACCCCACATCTGATGCGCGCAACCCTAGCGATCATGCTGATTGTGATGCCGAAAGCTCGGCCGCAAGGAAATCGAATACGAACCGCATGCGCCGATTGGTCAGGATATCCCGATGCGCGGTCAACCAGATCGGAAATGGCACATCTGGCAAAGATGGCGCGATACGGCACATAGTGGGATCACGGTCTCCAATCCCGGTATCGACAATTCCAACACCCAGACCCTGTCGAACCATTTCCCACATCGCAAGATAACTGGTGCATTCACAAGCGACAGAGGCGTGCGGGATAGACACTCCGAAACTCTGCAGTGCGGCTATGAATTCTTGCGCTGGACCGGGTGTAATCAGATCAACATTGGCCCAATCAGTCTCAGTCTCGACCATGCCAGTGCGCGAAGCATAATCCTGCGCGGCAAAGAAAGCTGCCCTCGCATCGGCAAGCCGTTTGGCAATCAGATCGGGCTCCTTCGGGCGAAAATTGCGCACCGCGATATCGGCCTCGCGCCGCATCAGGTCGCTGGCTTGATTGTCCGCCAAGATGCGCAACGTGATTTTGGGTTCCGCCTCGCGCAGACGCTTCAGGATCGGCGGCAATACCAAACCTGCGTAAAGATCGGACGCAGAGATCGTCACCAAGCCAGACACGTCTTCCGATTGCCCATGCGCAGCAATCGACAATGCCATCGCGGCATCGCCCATCTTTCGCGCATGCGCAATCAGATCGGCCCCGGCGGGGGTCAGTTCGAGCCCCCGGCCAAAACGCTCGAACAACACAACTCCCAGTTCGGTTTGCAACGCATCGACCTGCCGGCTGAGCGTCGGCTGTGCCAATCCCAATGCCCGTGCAGCAGCCGATAGCGACCCTTCTTCTGCCGTCACAAGGAAGGCTCGCACGCGGTTCCAGTCAAAAGTGACAGAAGACCAATCCATGCATTTTTGCATATCAGAAATAGAATATACGTCAATTATGTTGAGATAGCTTTGCAGCTAATGTCTGTCGCAGTCGTCACACCAAAGCGGCACCCACGACTTGCCCAACCTTCATAAACGGTGGTCACCCGACCCGCCGGTCCAAATGATTTTGCCTCAAGAAAGGACATGTCATGCACGCCTTTTCCGATCCGACCTCCCCCATCTATGCCCGATTGACGGGCATGTTCTATCTCGGTATCGCCATCGCCGGTGGGTTTGCCATCGCGTATGTTCCCTCGCAGATCGTGGTCCCGGACGATCCGGCGCAAACGGTCGCGAACATCCTCAACCGGAGCGCGCTTTATCAATCCGGTATCGCGGCGGATGTTGTCGTGATGATATTCGAGATCATGGCCCTGACCATGCTCTACTTCATGTTCAAACCGGTTTCGGCGACCCTTTCCTTGGCCGCTGCGATAACGCGGTTGAGCATGGTCAGCGTGATGTCCGCGATGCTGTTCTTCCACGCAGGAGCGACCCTTCTTGCGACGTCTCCGGATCTCATGCCCAGCTTCAACGCAAGCCAACGCGCCGACCTTGCCGGTCTCCTGCTGGAAATGCACCGCGCCGGTGTCTGGATCTGGCAGGTCTTCTTTACAGTTCATCTCGTTCTGCTCGGCGCTTTGATTGTGGCCTCCAACAAAGCCCCCCGCCTGATCGGCATCGGCCTCATGCTGGGCGCGTCAGGGTACCTGCTCGACAGTGTCTATGCTTTCGCATTCCCGGATGCCGCACTTCTTGGGGCTTTGCGCATCGCTCTGTTGGTCATCGTAACACTGTCGGAACTCAGTTTCGCCCTTTGGCTCGTTATCAAGGGGCAAAGCACAGCGACAACAGCTCAGCACATGGCGGTTAGCCACTAACTCCAAAACGAAAACGGGCGGCCTAGCGACCGCCCGCATCCATCAAGACCAGTGTTTGACCTAGTTTTCGAGAATAATGTCGAAATCAACCCGGTGCTCGCTAAGACCCGGCTGCCCAGCAAGAACCTGCGGGGCAGAATGCGCCGCGATGATGATCTGTTCCGGATCGAACCCGGCCGCCACAAGCGAACTCATCAATGCGACAGCCCGAAGGCGCGCAGTGGCCGGAGTTTCACCCGACCCCGGATCATCCGAGAACTGACCCACAACCCGCAACCGAGCATCGGGGCAGGCACTGGCCCTTGCCGCGAGATCGACGACAGCAGGCATTCCATCAGATGGCGCAGTGATCGAACGCGGCGAATAGAACAGTTTGGTCTGTGCCACTGCCGCTTGCAGCTGCGCAGCACAGGCCGACGATGCGCTCGCCAACGGACGCGAGAACCCGGTTACACCCGCGCGCTGCGCCACTTCACGGACTTCGAACTCCACACGACGGTCATAGTACGCAGTCGACTGTGTGCCGGTGATGCGCGACGGTTCCTGGCTGCCCAGCCCCACCGACTGGAACCGAACCACGTCGATGCCAGAGGCTGCGATCCGTTTCAGGACAGCGTCCGCGCGCTGCTGGCTGAGCCGCAGATTGGCCGCTGGGTCACCCGACGGATCGGAATGCCCTTCGACGACGATTTCGACATGTGGACAATCTTGCGCGACCAACCCGATAAGGCGCGCTTGCGCCATTCCAGCCTCATCGGCTGTCAGGCCACCGCT
Organism: Marivita cryptomonadis; assembly: GCF_002115725.1. GTDB lineage: Bacteria > Pseudomonadota > Alphaproteobacteria > Rhodobacterales > Rhodobacteraceae > Marivita > Marivita cryptomonadis. Next base: position 364,363 of record NZ_JFKD01000001.1, on the reverse strand, counting down.
GGGGAAATAGACACGCGCTTCACCAGCCAAAACCCGCAGGTCTTCGACACAGGACCTGTCCTGCGCAAGATTGGCCTGCGCTGCGGCAAAGAACGCCCCCGGATTGCTTGTCGGGCTGACCGAAGGCTCTGGTTCGATCGACACCTGTTGCGGCGTGACCTCTGGCTGCGCCGGGGTCACAACTGCCGGTTCCACCGGGACAGGTGCCAACGTGACCTCTGGAACCTGCGGCGCCTGCTGGACGACCGCCTGAAGTGCTTCGATGCTGCCAGACGAATCCGGCAGCATACCGATGCCCTGTTCACCCAAGGCCACAGGGTTCTGCGTCATGGTACGCGACACTTCAAATTCAGACGCAACGTCGACCGGCGCTGCATCGCGCGGGCCAAAACTAATGACACCCGTGGCAGCAAGGACGATCGCCGTCGTTGGCGCAATCCACGGCAAATGCTCTTTCAAAATTCGTAACGACATGCTCTTCCCCCAGAATTAAGCAGCATCGTGAGCGTTGTTTCGCTCAACATATTGGCAGTGATATCTTTAGATACTGCTCAATTTGGTGTATGCGTCAACATCTATGTGGCAACCATGCGCTGTAGGATAGAATTTCTTTTCGCCTGTCACTTTCGCGACTCAGCATGAAAGAATCCCACCGGACATTCCGGCTGCCTTGCGTCCCTGCACGGTCGCGGCTAGGGAAAGCACGACACGAGCCGGAGGGTGACATGGACGATCTGCGCGACAAGTATATTGGGCTGATAGCAGCGGCGAGCGACGAAGCGGCGCTTGAAGACCTGCGCGTACAGGCCGTCGGCAAGAAAGGCGAGATCAGCCTCAAGATGCGCGAACTGGGCAAGATGAGCCCCGAAGAGCGTCAAACAGCCGGTCCCGCGCTGAACGCGCTCAAGGACGAGATCAACTCGGCCCTCTCCGCGAAAAAAGCCGCGCTAGAAGACACCGCACTTGATGAGCGTCTGCGCGGCGAATGGCTGGACGTGACACTGCCCGGTCGCGGTCACCGCCAAGGCACGATCCACCCGATCAGCCAGGTGACCGAAGAGGTCACCGCGATCTTCGCCGATATGGGTTTTTCGGTTGCCGAAGGCCCGCAGATCGACACCGACTGGTACAACTTCGACGCGCTGAACATCCCCGGCCACCACCCCGCGCGCGCCGAGATGGACACGTTCTACATGCACCGCGCCGACGGCGACGACCGCCCGCCCCATGTGCTGCGCACCCACACCTCGCCAGTGCAGATCCGGTCGATGGAGAAAACCGGCGCGCCCATCCGCATCATCGCACCGGGCCGCGTCTACCGCGCCGATTACGACCAGACCCACACACCGATGTTCCACCAGGTCGAAGGCCTTGCCATCGACAAGGACATCTCCATGGCGAACCTGAAATGGGTGCTGGAAGAATTCGTGAAGGCCTATTTCGAGGTGGACGATGTCGAGCTTCGCTTCCGCGCGTCGCACTTCCCCTTCACCGAACCGTCTGCCGAAGTCGACATTCGCTGTTCATGGGAAGGCGGCACATTGAAAGTGGGCGAAGGCGACGACTGGCTCGAAATCCTCGGCTCCGGCATGGTGCATCCGCATGTTCTGCAAAGCGCAGGCGTCGACCCGAACGAGTGGCAGGGCTTTGCCTTCGGCATGGGCATCGACCGCATCGCGATGCTGAAATACGGCATCCCCGACCTGCGCGCCTTCTTTGACTCTGACCTGCGCTGGCTGCGCCACTACGGCTTTGCCGCGCTGGATGTGCCCACGCTGCATGGCGGATTGAGTTAAAATCGTAGGCCGGGCTTCAGCCCGGCACAGAACTGGATTGCCGGGCTGAAGCCCGGCCTACAGGAAGACGAACCATGAAATTCACCCTCTCCTGGCTGAAAAAGCACCTCGACACCACCGCGACCGTGGACGAGATCACCTATGCCCTGACCGATCTGGGCCTCGAGGTCGAAGGCATCGAAAATCCGGCGGACAAACTCAAGACCTTTACGCTGGCAAAGGTGAAACACGCCGAACAGCACCCAGATGCTGACCGCCTGCGCGTCTGCACGGTTGAGACCGACGAAGGCGACAAGCAGATCGTCTGCGGCGCGCCGAACGCACGCGCGGGCATCACCGTCGTTCTGGCAAAACCGGGCGACTACGTGCCGGGCATCGACGTGACCCTCAGCGTCGGCAACATTCGCGGCGTCGAAAGCCACGGCATGATGGCGTCCGAGCGCGAGCTTGAATTGAGCGAAGAACATGACGGCATCATCGAACTGCCCTCGGGCGAGGTGGGCCAGAAGTTCATCGACTGGCTGGCCCAGAACGATCCCGCCAAAGTGGACCCGGTGATCGAAATCGCCATCACCCCCAACCGCCCCGACGCGCTGGGTGTGCAGGGCATCGCCCGCGATCTGGCGGCGCGCGGACTGGGCACGCTCAAGGCCAAACCCGCCGATCCCGTGCCCGCGTCGTTCACGGCTGAAACCAAGGTTATCATCGACGAAGACACGCTGGACGGTTGCCCGCTGTTCTGTAGTCGCATCATTCGCGGCGTCAAAAACGGCCCCAGCCCGCAATGGCTGCAAGACGCCCTGCGCGCCATCGGTCTGCGCCCGATCAACTTCCTTGTCGATGTGACCAACTTCTTTACCTACGACCGCAACCGCCCGCTTCACGTGTTTGACATGGCGAAAGTGACCGGCGACCTGCGCGTCCACCGCGCGGCTGGTGGTGAGGAACTGCTGGCCCTCGACGGCAAGACCTACACGCTCCAGCCCGGCCAGATGGTCATTTCCGACGCGAACGGCCCAGAAAGCATCGCGGGTATCATGGGCGGCGAAGAGACCGGCTGCACCGACGAGACCACCGATGTCTTTGTCGAAAGCGCCTATTGGGATCCGATCCAGATCGCCTACGCGGGTCGTGCTCTCAAGATCAACTCCGACGCGCGCTACCGCTTTGAACGCGGTGTCGATCCGGCCTTCACCCCCGAAGGTCTGGAATTGGCCGTGCGCATGATCGTCGATCACGCGGGCGGCGAAGCGTCTGACATGATCATCGCCGGTGCCGTGCCCGACACCTCGCGCGCTTACAAGCTTAACCCTGCGCGCGTGATCTCGCTCGTCGGCATGGAGATCCCCGAAGCCACACAGCGCCAGACGCTCACCGCCCTTGGCTTCCGCCTCGAAGGCAACATGGCGCATGTGCCGTCCTGGCGTCCCGATGTCATGGGCGAGGCTGATCTGGTGGAAGAGGTCGCCCGCATCGCGTCGCTGACCAAGTTGGAAGGCAAACCGATGCGGCGCACCAACCCCGGTGTGCCCAAGCCGATCCTGTCCCCAATGCAGCGCCGCGAACGTGCCGCGCGTCGGACAGCGGCGGCGCTCGGCTACAACGAATGTGTCACCTACAGCTTCATCGACAAAGCGTCTGCCACCCTTTTCGGCGGCGGTGATGATATCACAATGCTCGCCAACCCAATCAGCACGGACATGAGCCACATGCGCCCCGCCCTGCTGCCCGGTCTTTTGCAGGCAGCCGCCCGCAATCAGGCACGCGGGTTCATGGACCTTGCGCTCTTTGAACTGGGCCACGCCTTCCACGGCGGCGAACCCGAAGAGCAGCACCTGATGCTGTCCGGTGTCCTGATCGGCAAAACCGGCCCCAAAGACGTGCACGGCACCGCCCGCGCGGTCGATGTGTTTGACGCCAAGGCCGATGCCGAGGCGATCCTTGCAGCCATGGGTGCACCCGCCAAAACCCAAATCCTGCGCGGTGCCAGCGATTGGTGGCATCCGGGACGTCACGGAATGATCTGCCTTGGCCCAAAAAAGGTGCTGGGCGTCTTTGGCGAACTGCACCCCAAAGTGCTCAAGGCGATGGATGTCAAAGGCCCGGTCGTCGGTTTCACCCTCTGGCCGCAGGAAATTCCGATGCCGCGCAAGACCGGGGCCACACGCCCAGCGCTGGTGCTCAACGATCTGCAAGCGGTCGAACGGGATTTCGCCTTTGTCGTCGATGCCCAAATCGCAGCGCTCGACCTGATGAACGCCGCAGCTGGGGCAGACAAGACGTTGATCTCTGACGTGCGTCTGTTCGATGAATTCATCGGCGGGTCGCTGGGTGAGGGCAAGAAATCCCTCGCCATCACCGTGCGACTTCAGCCAACCGACAGCACGCTCAAGGAAGCGGACATCGAAGCGGTCGGCAAAAAGATCATCGAAAAGGTCGAAAAAGCCACCGGCGGCGTGCTGCGCGGCTAGAGCGACATAGCAGAAAAGGCGAGGCCACCATGTATAAGTCTGCGAAGTTCTGGGATCGGGCCGCGGACAAATACGCGGCCTCGCCGATCCGCAACCAAGACGCCTATGAGGCCACCTTGGACAAGATGCGCCTGCTCTTGTCACCCGACGATACCGTGCTCGAACTGGGCTGCGGCACCGGCACCACTGCGCTTGCCCTTGCCGCAAGCGTCCAACACATCATCGCCACTGATGTCTCTAACGCAATGTTGGACAAGGGACGCGAAAAGGCGCAGGCTGCTGGCACGACCAATGTCGATTTCCGCCAATCCGACGCTGCTGATGCCCCCGCAGGCCCGTTCGACGCGGTGCTGGCCTTAAACCTTCTGCACCTGATCGAAGACATGGACGGCGCCTTGGCCGAAATCGCCAAACGGACCAAACCCGGTGGTGTGTTCGTATCAAAAACCTTCTGCATGCCGGAACACCGCAACATGATCTGGTGGTTCATCCAGCTTGGCCTGCCCATTATGCAAGCCATTGGCAAAGCACCCTATTTTGCCAAATTGGCGACGTCCGACCTTGATGCTGCGATCACAAAATCCGGGTTCAACATTGTCGAAACCATAAACGCTCCAGGCAAAGACCCCCGCCGCACAGTTATTGCGCGCCGGGCCGATTGATTGGCCTTTCCGCAGATCTGCGCTACCCCTTTCCCAAACAATTAGGAGTACCCCATGACCCTGCGTGTCTACCTGTCCGGCGAAATCCACACCGATTGGCGTGAACAGATCATCGATGCCTGCGAAGGCCTTGATGTAACCTTCGACAGCCCCGTCACTGATCACGCCGCCAGCGACGATTGCGGCGTGGCGATCCTCGGCGCAGAAGAGAACAAGTATTGGCACGACCACAAGGGCGCGATGGTCAACGCGATCCGCACCCGTAAGGGCATCGCGGATGCCGATGTGGTCGTCGTGCGGTTCGGCGAGAAATACAAACAGTGGAACGCTGCCTTTGACGCCGGATACGCCGCCGCATTGGGCAAGTCGCTGATCATCCTGCAACAGCCCGAACATGACCACGCGCTGAAAGAGGTCGACGCGGCGGCTCTTGCGATGACCCGCACCCCACAGGAAGTCGCGCAAATCCTGCGCTACGTGCTGACCGGAACACTCCCCGGCTAAGAGCATCGCTAAAGGTGAGTCTTCCATGCTGCATTTTTGCGGCAAGGTTTCGCAATTTCCCCGTGGTTTGTGTCGGAAGACGTGACAAAGACCGTGGCGATGATATCAAAATCTTCGCTGCGCGTTTTTCGCCGCGGTAAGCCAACACGAGGGAAACACAGTAATGATTCAAGAATTCAAGGACTTCATTGCCAAAGGCAATGTCATGGACATGGCCGTCGGTATCATCGTCGGCGCTGCTTTCACAGCGATCGTCACATCACTGGTCGGCGACATCATCAACCCGATCATCGCGCTCTTTACCGGCGGCATCGACTTCTCGGGTTGGTTCTATACGCTTGATGGCAGCACCCATGCATCACTGGCCACCGCGCAGGAAGCTGGCGCTCCGGTATTCGCAGTGGGAAGCTTCATCATGGCCCTGATCAACTTTCTGATCATCGCCTTTGTGGTGTTCCTGCTGGTCAAGATGGTCAACCGGATCAAATCTGCCGCTGAAAAGCCGGAAGATGTGGCACCTGAAGTTCCAACCGGCCCAAGCGAACTTGATGTGCTGCTCGAAATCCGGGATGCCTTGAAGAAAAGCTGACACGCTCTCGCCGCTGGCTGCGTGACTGACCCTAAAAGAGCCCTGCGCCGGACCGTCCGGCGCAGGGTTTTTCGTATCAGTTGCCCGGAGTGAGCTTGTGGATAAAGCCCTCATCCGTCGCGGTGTACAGGCTACCATCCGGCCCGAACACAACCGACCGGAACCGCCCCGACTCCATCGGCAAGGTCAGTTCCGTGACATCTTCAACCGTCATCTCGTCGGTCAGTTCGATGACGTCGATCCGCTGACCGATCGGTGTGCCACCAAAGCCGATACCCATGATCCCAACGACCATCGCACCGTTCCAGTCACCCCACTGCTCGCCCTCAAGGAACGCAGCCGAAGATGTGCCCTGTGACCAACCGTTATTGTCCCAGATCGGCGGCATAGCGTCAGGATATGTTGCCAGATCCGTCATCGGCATGAACGCAGCACGCGCATAGCGGTCCATGCCATCCATCTGGTTCGGGCTGTAACCGCAGTAATTGTCCGGGCAATCGCCCCGACCGGCCATATTCGGGCGCGGATCCCAACCGGCGTTGCCGCCGTTGCTGAGCACTGTGATCTCGTCCGAATGCCACGGGCCATGCTCTGCCGTGATCGGCGTGCCGGTTCCCGGATGGAATGCGATGCCCTGAACGTTGCGATGCCCATAGGTGTAGGTCCGCTTGTCGAACCCTTCCGGCGGCGTGTTCTCGGCAGCAGCGTTGCCATCCCGGTCGATACGCAGCACCTTGCTGCCCATCATCGTTGGGCTTTGCGGCACTTCGCCGTTATGGGTGTCTCCGGTCGTCAGGTAGATATACCCGTCCGGCCCGAAACGAACCCGCCCGCCATTATGCGCACCCGACCCACCGAAGGGGTGGTCACTCGGCGCCATCTTGTAGGGCACATCGTCCACGATATCGGTGCGATCCGACACGTTGGAGAAATCGTCATTCACCACCATGCGCATCAACCGGTTGGTGTGCGGCGTAACCATATTAGATGTCGAATAGACATAGATCTGGCGGTTGGTCGCAAAATCGGGATCAACGGCAACACCCATCATCCCGGCCTGGCCATCACAGAACAGGTCGTCAGCGCTGCTGGCATAGCCTTCGGCACCGGACATGCCCAAAAGGCTGTTCACCTGACCGGACGGCAGCATAACGGACAGCCCGTCACATTTTTCCGTAAAGAACATGGTGCCGTCGTCAAGGAACGACATGTCCCATGGCTCATCAAGGTCTTGCAAAACAAGTGTATGCTGCAGGCTGGTCGTGTTCATCATTTGGGCCGAAGCCGAAGACGCGGCAATAAATGCACCGGTCATGAACGGCGCAAGCGCCAGAACAGCGGTAGTACGAGACAGATAACCCATAATATCCTCCCTGAATTATGGAACATCCAACTTCCTCCGATAACGCAAGGTGACCCTGCGTCAGTTGGACACAGCAGAGCTAGTGCCACGCCCAGATCTAATCAACACCTGAGATACATCTTTTCTTGATAATTGGGATTTCCGCAGAAAAGCGGCCGCCGCGCAGACGCTCTTTGTCAGACCACCACGTCCAGCCGTTCTTGCGCGCCAACGTCGAAAACACGCTTGTAGCGATCAATCTGGTCCTGTGGTCCCATCGCCTTGTTGGGGTTGTCAGACAGTTTTACCGTCGCCCGCCCATTCGCATCGACCGCCTTGCACACAAGGCTGAACGGCGCCAGTCGATCATCCGGCGTGAGCCCCCGGAAGTCATTGGTCAGCAAAGTCCCCCAACCAAAGGACACGCGCACACGACCAGCGAACTGACGCTGCAACTCTAGGATCTTGTCCACATCCAACCCGTCCGAGAAGATCACCAGCTTCTTGGTCGGGTCTTCGCCCCGCTCTTTCCACCAGCGGATCGCAGTCTCGGCCCCGGTTGCGGGGTCACCTGAATCAATGCGGATACCTGTCCACCCCGCCAACCAATCCGGCGCGTTCTTGAGGAACCCTTCAGTGCCATAGGTGTCTGGCAGGATCATCCGCAGATTGCCTTCGTGTTCTTCGTGCCAATCGGCAAGAACGTCATAAGGCGCCTTTGCCAACGCCGCATCATCCTTGGCCAAAGCCGCATAAACCATCGGCAGCTCATGCGCGTTGGTGCCAATCGCCTCAAGGTCGCGGTTCTTGGCGATCAGGCAGTTCGACGTGCCAACGAAACTGTCGCCCAGCCCTTCGTACATTGCCTGCACGCACCAGTCCTGCCACAGGAACGAATGCCGCCGCCGTGTGCCGAAATCCGCGATGCGCAAGGCCGGATCACCACGCAGCTTTTCGATCTTTTCCCACAGCTTGGTCATGGCGCGCGCATAAAGCACCTGCAGCTCGAACCGCCCCATGTCGTTCAGAACCGCGCGTCCGCGCAACTCCATCAACACCGCCAGCGCCGGAATCTCCCAAAGCATCACCTCGGGCCACGCGCCTTCAAAAGTCAGTTCGTACTGATCGCCCACCCGCTCAAGGTGATAAGGCGGTAGGCGTAGCTGTTCGAACCATTCCATGAAATCCGGGCGGAACATCTGGCGCTTGCCGTAAAACGTGTTCCCGCGCAGCCATGTGCTTTCGTTGCGCCGCAAAGACAGCGACCGGATGTGATCCAACTGTTCGCGCAACTCCCCTTCGTCGATCAGCTTGGCCAAGGGCACATGCGAGGACCGGTTGATCAGGCTGAACGTGACCTGCGTGTCACGCTTGTTGCGGAACACCGACTGGCACATCAGCAGCTTGTAGAAATCCGTGTCGATGAGCGACCGCACAATCGGGTCGATCTTCCATTTGTGGTTCCAGACGCGGGTGGCGATATCAACCATGAGGGTCTCCGAAAGCGCGGGCGCCTCGCTTAGACCAACCCAACCCCGACTTGTCCAGTGTCAGTGGTACTTGTGCCAGTTCGCGACCTCTTCATCGCGGATGCGCTCACAGGTCGCCTCATCCACGCCCAAGAGACCCGCGATCTCACCGACAAGCAGGTCTTCCTTGGCATGGCGATTGCCATCGGCATAGACCACATCCCACAGCGCCGCGACCGCCGCTTCGCGTTTCTCTTGGCTGATGTTTTCGGTCAGGATCGCCGCAAGATCGGCGGTCTTGGGAAGCTCGTGTTCCAGCTTTTCGCATTGCGCCCGCATCTTTGCCGCCTCAAGGGGTTTGAGCCCGTAAATCCGAGACAACACACGGTCGATCTCTTCGACCTCCTGAAAAAGGTATGCTTTATCTGCCATCGCAGTGCGCACCATCAACGCACCCAACGCGTATTTGGCGTCCGCAGGCGGCAGCGGAGTCGTGGGCGTGGACTTATCAAACAGGGCAAGGATGCGTTCGAACATGGCTCGGTGCCTCTTACGAGAGTGTTTTTAAGAGACTACGAAACTCTGCGACAGGCACAAAGAGGGAAACCACATGCAGATGCGTCTCCGTTCCCAACAGTGCGCATTCGGGAACACCCTTGGTCAAACGCGCGAGATATCCCGCTTGCTGCGCTTGAGTTCTGCGTCCAACTCGGTCGGTTTGTGCCGCGCATGTACCAAAGCCTCGTCCAGCGAAACCCCGTCGACAGCAGCCGCTGCAACCTGTGCCAGCGCATAGGTCGACACCCGCTTCACCCCCTTGAGGGCCGCGCGGCTCAGACCGATGGCCGCAAGATAGGTGTGATACGGCCCCAAGGTGCCCGGCCCAGGCACAGCCTGTCCTTCAGACACCGATTTGCACGCCTCAACATCGGTCGACACATAGGCCCGGCAGATCATCGGTCGTGCCTCATAGGCGCGGCAACTGCGGGTTTCCGGGTCCAGCGATGGACACGCTTTTGGATGCCAAGCGCGACCATCGGGCTGCCCCGCCAAGGGCGCAAGCGCGCTGTGGAGTGCAACAGCTTCGGCCTCGGTGATCGTTCCGCCATCCGCACCTGACAGGATGCAGCAGAACGCGCAGCCATCGGCGCAGGCCAGTCCCTGCGGAGACAGCCCCGACAAAGCGACCCGCCCAATCCCGGTGGCTGCCGTCCCATCGGCAAGGTCTTTCGTGGCACGCGCCGTATCTGGCTGCGCCCCTATGTAAGCGACCAAGCCACGCTTGGCGCGGTCACTCACCTCGGGCGTGCTTGGTGTGCGGGCTTTGTTCAGGCGGTCCGCCAGCGTCGGGATTTTGCTCATGCCAGCGTCACACCCGCCTGCGCCATGTCCTGTTTCGCCGCCTCAAGCGATCCGTTCAGGTTGATGGCCCGGCAAAGGTCCATGCGCACAGTCACATCGAACCCCAGCTTGGCCGCATCAATCGCCGAATAGGCGACGCAGAAATCAGTGGCGAGGCCAACCAGTGTCAGCGTCGTAATCCCGCGCGTGCGCAGATAGCCCTCAAGACCGGTGGGCGTTTCGTGGTCATTCTCAAAAAACGCCGAATAGCTGTCGATCGCGCGGCGGAACCCTTTGCGGATCACCATCTCGGCGCGGTCGGTGGTCAGGTCACGGTGAAACGCCGAACCCTCCGATCCAATCACGCAATGATCCGGCCAAAGCACTTGCGGACCGTACGGCATCTCGATCAAACCGTACGGCTCTTGCCCGTCATGTTGCGAGGCGAAACTCGAATGGTCCGCCGGGTGCCAATCCTGCGTCAGCACAACCGACCCGGCCTCTGCCATCAGCGCATTGATCCCCGGAACGATCTTGTCGCCTTCTGGCACGGCCAATGCGCCGCCGGGGCAGAAATCATTTTGGACGTCGATGACGATCAGCGCAGACATGGGGTAGCCTCCTCTTGGGTGTGCCTTGGGTAAGAACACTGTCCAACAGGGTCAAGGGTTGCGGCATCGCGGGGCCTTGCGCGACCGGGAATCGAGGCGTAATTCCGCGCCCATGTTTACGGTTTGCGCACTCTACCACTTCACCCGCTTTGACGATCCGGCCGCCCTGCAGGAGCCGTTGCTGACGGTCTGCCGCAACAACGCGATCACCGGCACGCTTCTGTTGGCGCGCGAAGGCATCAATGGCACGGTCGCCGGGCCCGAGGCTGGCATTAACGCTTTGTTAACCAATCTGCGCGCCCTGCCCGGCTGCGCCGATCTGGAATGGAAACTGTCGACCGCGCAGGACCGCCCTTTCCACCGCATGAAGGTGCGGCTGAAAAAAGAGATCGTGACCATGGGCGTGCCCGATGTCGATCCGCGCGCCAAGGTCGGCCACTACGTGCAACCTGCGGACTGGAACGAGCTGATCCAAAGCCCCGATGTGGCCGTGATCGACACCCGCAATGATTACGAGGTCGCCATCGGAACCTTCGACGGCGCAGTTGATCCCAAGACCGACAGCTTTCGCGAATTCCCCGAATGGTGGGAAAAGAACAAGGACCGCTTTCACAACAAGCGGATTGCCATGTTCTGCACCGGGGGTATTCGCTGCGAAAAGTCGACGAACTACCTGATCAGTCAGGGGGTCGAGGACGTGTACCACCTCAAGGGCGGCATCCTGAAATATCTCGAAGAGGTGCCCGCCGAGCAAAGCACCTGGCAGGGCGAATGCTTTGTTTTTGATGCGCGCGTGTCCGTGGGGCATGGCCTTAAGGAAGGGCCACATTTGCTTTGCCACGCCTGCCGTCACCCAATTTTACCGGATGATAAAAATCGCCCTGAATACGAGCAAGGTGTGTCCTGCCATCTGTGTTTCAACGAGACCTCGGACGACGACAAAGCCCGGTTCCGCGAACGGCAAAAACAGATCCGCTTGGCCGAAGCGCGGGGCGAACGGCATCTGCATTCGGACGTGGTTGACGAAACGTAAATAGGTCCGCCCCGGCCCTATTGTTTCGCACGCGAAACATTGGGTCAGGTTCCGTTCCGTTTCTTGTCCACCATTATTGGGGTGCGGTCAGAGGGTGGTCGTACGACGGCTCTTAGCGCATCAGAGAAACGCGTGTGTCAGACCAGCCGTCGACCGAGCATTTCGCCCGGATAAACAACGGACCATCGGGTAGATCGTTAACCGTCAGACTTCGGGTAAACGGCTGCTCCTCAACATGCGGATGCAGCAATTCCCGCGTTCCAATCACAGTCCCGTCTTCGGTTTCGACCCGCCAGCCATCGGCGTAGTGATCCCATCCCGTATCCGGGTGCGCGAGGGTTACAGACACGCGCGCGCCGCTCACTTCGGCCCCGACGATCTGAGGTGGATCGGCAAAAGCGGGCGCTGCGAAACAGCCAAAACAAAAGAGGGCACGGGTCAACATAGGATGAGACTAGCAGACCCATCCTCACCCAGCGGTCACGATTTCGCGTCCGGCGCACCGTGAATGAGGACATACCGCGATTGTGACGCGAATTCCCGCCGCAAGATCACCAGCAGGGTCACCAGCGTGGCAAGGATCAACGGCCCCGCCCCAAGCAGCCATGCTGAAGACGCGATGCCGAAATAGACCGACCGCAGCCCGCGATTGTATCCCCGCGCTGCCGTGATGTTCACTTCGCCGGCTTGTAACGCCATCGGCAACGCCTTTGGATCGTCCGGGTCGTTCGGCACCGCCGCCATGATGACCGAGCAGTAACCGAACAGCCGATGCGACCAGACAAATTTCAGAAATGCGTTCGCTGCGAACAACAATAGAACCAGCAGTTTGACCTCCAGAAGAAAAATCGGATCACTTTCAAGCGTCAAATCCTGCGCCACCCCTCGTAACCGCTCCGCATTACCCAACAACGCGAAACTGCCACCGATGGCGATCATGCTGGCCGAGGCAAAAAACGCCGTGCCTTGCCGCAGGCTTGCAATGATCTGACTGTCGAAGATACGCGGATCGCGTTGCACGAAGGTGCGCATCCATTCGCGGCGAAACTCTGCCATGATCTGCGATGTCGACGGATGTGATTTCGGCGCGTTCTCGACCACGAGACTGCAGGCGATCCAACTGCCGATGAGCAAGCCAAGACCAACCGCATCCAAAGCCGTGAAGAGGTAAAGGCGATCAAACCAGTCCATCGGTCAGAACGGTTTGACGACGACAACCCACAGGATCGCGATGGCGCCGAACACGCTGACTTCGTTGAAGATGCGCAGGTAGCGGTCGGATTCTGTGAACACGCCGCGTTTCGCCCGCAGCACCAGCCGACCTGTCCACGCATAGTGCAGCGCAAGCAGCAGCACGAGACTCAGCTTGAGCCAAACCCAACCCGGCATGCCCCACAGACCACCCAACCAAAGTCCTGTGATGATCGCGATCACGCCCAACCCTGCGGAAAAGCGATAGAGTCGGATGGTCAGATCCCCCAAAGGACCGAATTCGCCGATCCGGTCATATTCGCGCTTCCAGTAGATCAGGGCGCGGGGGACGGCAAAGATCGAGGTCATCCAACCCATGACGCAGAGAATATGAATGATCTTGATCCAATCCATAGCAGCTTGGTGACCGGGCTTGACCGCAAAGGCAAGAGGAACAGATGCCGCGCGTTGCAAAATTTTCGCTGGTGTTATCTGACATATTGGTTATATCTTTTTACCAATTTGGAGGAAACGCCATGCAAATGCCCCAACCCGACGCGCGTGTACTGTCCCGCAAGGCGCAGATCGTTGCACGCCTGCGCGATGCCATCCCGGCTGATGCGGTGATCTCGGACGAGATGGAAACCCGTGCCTATGAGTGCGATGCGCTGACGGCCTATAAGTGCCCGCCTCTTGCGGTCGTTCTGCCGTCGACAACCAAAGAGGTCGCGGCGGTTCTCAAGGTCTGCCACGAGATGGGTGTTCCCGTTGTTCCACGCGGATCAGGCACATCACTGGCCGGGGGCGCATTGCCAACGGCGGATTGCGTGCTGCTGGGCGTCGCACGCATGAATGACGTGCTGGAGACCGATTACGACAACCGCTTCATCCGTGTGCAGACCGGGCGTACCAATCTGAGCGTCACCGGCGCAGTTGAGGCGGATGGGTTCTTTTACGCGCCCGATCCATCAAGCCAGTTGGCCTGTGCCATTGCGGGCAATATCGCGATGAACTCTGGTGGTGCGCATTGCCTGAAATACGGCGTGACGACCAACAACCTGATGGGTGTCACGATGGTGCAGATGGATGGCACAGTAATGGAGATCGGCGGCAAACATCTGGATGCGGGTGGGTATGATCTGCTGGGTCTGATCTGTGGCTCGGAAGGACAGTTGGGCGTCGTCACCGAAGCCACGCTGCGCATTCTGCCCAAACCCGAAGGCGCGCGGCCTGTGCTGATGGGATTCGATGCAAACGAAGTCGCAGGCGCCTGTGTGGCCGACATCATCAAGGCGGGCGTTCTGCCAGTTGCCATCGAATTCATGGACCGCCCCTGTATCGAGGCGACCGAAGCCTTTGCCAAAGCGGGCTATCCGATGTGTGAAGCGCTGTTGATCGTCGAGGTCGAGGGCAGCCCTGCCGAGATCGACGAGCAGCTTTCCCTGATCCTTGAAATCGCCCGCAGACACAACCCGGTGGAGCTGCGCGAAGCCAAGGATGCCGACGAGGCTGGGCGCATCTGGCTGGGGCGTAAATCGGCCTTCGGCGCAATGGGGCAGATCAACGATTACATGTGCCTCGATGGCACGATCCCGGTGTCGGAGTTGCCTTACGTGCTGCGCCGGATCGGTGAGATGTCCAAGGAATACGGGCTGGATGTGGCCAACGTGTTCCACGCTGGCGACGGCAACATGCACCCGCTGATCCTGTTCGATGCGAACAAGGAAGGCGATCTGGAGCTGTGCGAGGCGTTTGGCGCCGATATCCTGCGGCTGTGTGTCGAGGTGGGCGGCTGCCTGACCGGGGAGCACGGCGTTGGCATCGAAAAGCGCGATTTGATGGTGGACCAGTTTGCGCCTGCCGATCTTGAGGCGCAGATGGCGGTGAAGGATGTGTTCGACCCCGCATGGTTGTTGAACCCGGCCAAGGTGTTCCCGCTGGCGGCGTCGGAAAGCCGCCGCAGCGTTGCGCTGGCGGCGGAGTAAGTCTTGGGGGCTCTGCCCCCAAACCCCCGGCATATTTGGAAAAAGAAGAAGATCATGAGACCTGAGACAGAGGCCGAACTGGCCGACATGATCGCATCGGCAAGCGGGCCCGTTTGTGTGCGAGGTGGGGGAACGCGGGGCGTTAACCTGAATGGAGCTATGCTGGAAACCGGCGGGTTGTCGGGGGTCACGTTGTATGAGCCGGGGTCTTTGACACTTGTGGCGCAAGCGGGAACGCCGTTGGTCGAGATTGAAGCGGCACTGGATGCCGAAGGTCAAAGATTGGCGTTCGAGCCGATGGATCATCGGGGGCTGATGGGTACATCCGGCGCGCCAACCATTGGCGGTGTCGTAGCGGCCAATGTCAGCGGGCCCCGTCGAGTGTCGGTTGGGGCCTGTCGGGATTTCATGCTGGGTGTTCGGTTCGTTGATGGGACCGGGACCATCGTCAAGAATGGCGGGCGGGTGATGAAGAACGTCACTGGTTACGATCTGGTCAAGCTGATGAGCGGGTCGTGGGGCACGTTGGGTGTGTTGAGCGAGGTGAGCCTCAAGGTTTTGCCGAAGCCGGAAACGGCCGCTTGCGTGATGATCGACGGGTTGAGCGATGCGGACGCAGTGCGGGCGATGGCAAAGGCGCTGGGATCGCCGTTCGAGGTATCGGGTGCAGCGCATATCCCCGCAGGTTTGGATGGGCATCCGGTGACGATGCTGCGGATCGAAGGCTTTGCCGGGTCGGTGGCTTATCGCGCGGATCAGATCGCAGGGCTGTTTGATGATATGGCTGTGCGGGTTGACCGCGATCTTGAGGCGGTGACAAAAAGCTGGGCTTGGGTGCGCGATGTTTCGGCATTTCATGGCGCGGAGGGCGATGTCTGGCGCGTGTCTTGTACGCCGTCGGACGCCGCAACGCTTGCAGCCAAAATCGGCGCTGATGCGCTGCTCTACGATTGGGGCGGAGGGCTGATCTGGGCGCGTGTGACGCAAGGCAAAGACGTGCGGGCGCGTCTGGGCGAGTTTGACGGCCATGCGACCTTGGTCCGCGGAACCGGCCAACCGAAGTTTCAACCCAACCCGGCGCCTATTGCTGCGTTGTCACGTGGCCTGCAGCAGAAATTCGATCCGAAAGGCATCCTGAACACGGGATTGATGGGGTAAGCGATGCAGACGACATTCACAGAAGACCAGCTTCGCGATCCGGACATAAAACGCTCGAACGAGGTGTTGCGGACCTGCGTGCATTGCGGGTTTTGCACCGCAACCTGTCCGACATATCAGGTGTTGGGCGACGAGTTGGACAGCCCGCGTGGGCGGATTTACCTGATCAAGGATATGCTTGAAAACGAGCGCAAGCCGGACGAGAAGACGGTCAAACATATCGACCGCTGCCTGTCCTGTCTGGCCTGTATGACCACTTGCCCGTCGGGTGTGCATTACATGCATCTGGTCGATCATGCGCGGGCGTATATCGAAAAGAACTATGATCGCCCGTGGCACGAGAAAGCGCTGCGTTGGACGTTGGCGCATATCCTGCCCTATCCGACGCGGTTCCGGGTCGCGTTGTTGCTGGCGAAGATTGGCAAGCCGTTTGCGCCGCTCATTCCGGATGCACGGGTGAAGGCGATGCTGGAGATGGCACCGAAAACCATTCCGCCTGTCAGCCGCAATGACGATCCGCAAAGCTTTGCGCCGGTGGCACCGCGCAAGAAGCGGGTGGCGTTGATGACCGGGTGTGCGCAGAAGGCGCTGAATACCGATATCAACGATGCGACGATCCGGTTGCTGACGCGGCTGGGCTGCGAGGTAGTCGTAGCACAAGGCGCGGGCTGCTGTGGGGCGCTGACGCATCACATGGGCAAGGTGGACGAAAGCCACGGATCGGCGGCGGCGAATATCAAAGCCTGGGCGCGCGAGATGGATGGCGCGGGCCTTGATGCGATTGTCATCAACACCAGCGGCTGCGGCACCACCGTCAAGGATTACGGGCATATGTTCCGCAATGACGCCTTGGCTGCAGATGCACTGCGCGTGTCGGCGATTGCCAAGGATGTCAGCGAAGTGCTGATCGACCTGATCGACGAGGCCAGCGTCGCTGGGGCGCGGACGCATCATGGTGGGATGAAGGTGGCCTATCACGCCGCGTGCAGCTTGCAGCACGGGCAGCAGATCAAGACACATCCCAAGACGCTGCTCAAGGCGGCAGGGTTCGAAGTGGTGGAACCGGCGGACAGTCATCTGTGCTGTGGGTCGGCGGGCACATACAACCTGATGCAACCGGAGATTTCCAAGCAGTTGAAGGCGCGCAAGGTCAAAACGTTGGAGGCCAAGCAACCCGACATCATCGCAGCTGGCAATATCGGATGCATGATGCAGATCGGGTCCGGGACGGCGGTACCGATCGTACATACGGTCGAATTGCTGGATTGGGCGACGGGTGGGCCGAAACCAACAGCACTTGCCGCGTCTCACGGCTGACCCTGGGTCATAGTTTCGCCCCAATTGGCGCATAACTGCACAAGACAAACGGAGGTGACCTGTGCGCCAAATGCTCTGGGGGGCATTGTTTTCGCTGCTTCCAGCCATTGCTGGAGCTCAAAGCACCGGGCTGTTCTCGATGGAGAGCCGCCAGGATGGTCGCGCGTGGGAAGCTGTTGGGCGGCTAGAACTGGCTGGCACAGCGTTTTGCACCGGGTCATTGATCACCCCAAACCTCGTTCTGACGGCGGCCCATTGCCTGTACAACGAAGCGGGCGAATTGCTTGCCCCCGAGGATATTCAGTTCCTTGCCGGGTGGCGCAACGGGCGTGCGGCAGCCTATCGGCGCGTGCGACGGGCGGTGGCGCATCCGGAATACGACTTTACCGCTGAACCCAGCCCAGAGCGCGTTTACTTCGATATCGCTTTGATCGAGTTGCAACACCCGATCCAGAATACGACGATCATCCCGTTCGTAACCGGGGAACGACCCAAGGTTGGCGAAAGCGTCGGTGTAGTATCCTACGCCCACAACAGATCCGAAGCGCCCTCCATGCAAGATACCTGCGAAGTGATGTCGGCGCAGAAGACCCTTTTGATCATGTCCTGTTCCGTAGATTTCGGCAGCTCCGGATCGCCGGTTTTCGCGTTTGGGGCGCAGGGTGCGCGAATTGTCTCGGTGGTCTCGTCCAAGGCCAAGAGCGGGGAGCAGCCGGTGTCCTTAGGTGCCCCTCTCGAGGCGCAGATCGACGCAATTCTCGGGATGATGGCGCAGGGCGCAGGGTTCCCCGAAGGTTCGGTACACCGCCCGCTGCGTGCCGAGGCTGGCGAACGCAAGGATACAGGCGCGAAATTCATTCGGCCCTGAGCCGTGTGACATCACCCTTGAAACCCGAAGCTTGCCATCCCAAATCACATTCGTCGGGATGCCCAGACGGGGCCTGACAGCAAACTTGGCCTGTCCACATCGGAAGGCTTGCAACATCTGGTATCGCTCAATGGAGGATGACCTATGCGAGGATATGATTTCGCACCGCTTTACCGCGCAACTGTCGGCTTTGACCAAATCGCCGACCTAATGGATCGGGTTCTGACCAACGAGGTCGCGCAACCCACCTACCCGCCCTACAATATCGAGAAGACAGCCGATGATGCATATCGCATTTCGATCGCCGTTGCGGGGTTCTCGGATGACGACCTGACCGTTGAGGTCAAGGATGGCGCGCTACACGTGTCTGCACGCAAGGTCGATGAAAACGAAGGCCGCACCTATCTGCACCGCGGCATTGCGACCCGCGCGTTCCAGCGTCGGTTCCATTTG
This sequence comes from Marivita cryptomonadis, assembly GCF_002115725.1. Classification (GTDB taxonomy): domain Bacteria; phylum Pseudomonadota; class Alphaproteobacteria; order Rhodobacterales; family Rhodobacteraceae; genus Marivita; species Marivita cryptomonadis. Next base: position 345,573 of record NZ_JFKD01000001.1, on the reverse strand, counting down.
GCCGATCATGTCCGCGTCGTTGGCGCGAGCCATGAGAACGGTATGCTGCATATCGACCTGCAACGCGAGATTCCCGAAGCGCTGAAACCGCGCCGGATCGCGATTGCCAAGGCCGATGCGGTTGATAAAGACGTTGTGGACGCAAAAGCCGTCAACTGATCTTTACCCAATCCAAAATGTCAAAGGCGCGGGAGAACCCGCGCCTTTTTCGTTGGTTTTTCAGAAATTCAGAACTTGCCATCAATGGCGAAGAACATCGTCTCACCGGAGTGGTCATCTACACCGTCATTGTCGGTGGACACCCACATTGTGCCGTCCTGAGCGATGGCCAGACCTTCAACCTTGTCGAGCACATAGCCGCCGGTCGAAGTCAGGTAAGGCAGCAGGTCAACCACCTCTTCTTTGGCCACAACAGGCAGGTCTCCACCCAGCGGTGCGGGCACCATCTCGGACAGGGCCACCCGATAGACCTTCTTGGTCACGGCCGCATCACCGATCTGATTGTCGCGTTCGATGATGTAGACGTAATCGCCATGTGCGGTGATTTCCGACAGACCAACCCAACCGGTCTCAGGTTCGGCTTTCTCGTAGCGCACGGCACCCCATTCTTCGGTCTCGAGGTTGTAGGCTACGAGTTTCACATGGTTTGCAGGATCATCGGCCCATTCGCGCTGAACCGCCATCCATAGCGTGTTGCCGACCTTGGTGATTCCTTCGAAGCCAAATCGACGCTCGACCGCCAGCAGCTCTGATGGAACCGGGATGGTCGTTTCAATCTCGCCATCGCCATTCACATGGTAAAGCGCATGCAGGACACCGCGATCCAGACGGCCTTCCGAGGCAACCCAGAACCCGCCTTCACCGTCCAGCGTGATACCTTCCATGTCCATCAACTGTGCGGGCTGACCGCCACGTGTGACGGGGATTGCATGTTTGATCTGCGCCGGGGTTTGGCTTGGATCGATGTGGAAGATGGTGGGCTGGAAACCGTAAAAGCTATCATTGACCGCCCAGATGGTGCCGTCCGTGTCGGCGACCATCCCGGAATTCGCGCCCCAACCGGTGAGCATTTCCATGCCCGCAGAGGTGATGTGCGGATAAGAGGCAGGTGCATCCTGATATTCGTAGATCATGACATGCGCCCGCGCTGCGCCGTCCTCAAGGCCGTCGAACTCGTTGGCGGTGGCCAGCAGGTTGCGGCTTGGGATCGCGACTGCGCCTTCGGGGGAAATGCCTGAGGGCAGCAATTGCTTGAGCACAGGATTCGCGGGGTCGGTCATGTCGTAGACGCCGATCACCGACGCACGCTCGGCCAGCAGAAACACGTAAGGCGTGTCGCCGAACACGGCAGCTTCCATGCCTTCGGGTTCCACGCCTTTGGCGTCGGACCGGCGGTCAGGATAATGACCGATCTGGACCACCGCATGTTCGAACGACGCACCACTTTCGTAAATGACGGTGCCGTCCTTGTGGAACACGGTAAAGCCGCGCGATCCGCCATCCATATCGCCTTCGTTGGCGGTCACGACATGATCATTGTCGATCCACTGGATGCCATCGGGTTCACGCGGAACGCTTGTCAGGGTTTCGTTGAACAGCAGTGCTGCGCGTTCGTCGGTGGCATCGACGTTTTCGAGGTCCACAGACCCGGCAGAGAAGTGGCTGAGCACCTCACCGGTCGCGGACAAAACCACGATGTGGTTGTTTTCCTGCATCGTCACGACGATCTCGCCATTGGCGTTCACATCGACGAATTCGGGTTCGGGATCTTCGGGCGCGATATCGGCAAGGCCAGTGACATTCGCGCGGACCTGTGCGTCGCACTGCATCATGCCGTTGCCATCGAGCGGAATGATCGACACATGGCCTGCGGGCATCTGAGGCACGCGGCCATCGCCTGCATCCTCGTCACGTTCGTTCTCAATGGCGACAACGACGAAGGAACCATCGGGCGCAACGGCGGTCGAGTCAGGCTGACCGCCCAGATCACAGCGCGCGGCCTCGGCACCCGTCGCCATGTCGAGATGCAACAGGAAACCGGACGGTGCGGTGTAGCTTTCCGACGTGTTCACGCCGACAAACACCGTGTTGCCCAGCGCGGACACAGCCGTCGGCTCACCGCCTTCAAGCGTCACATTGCCCTTGGGTTGCGGGTTGGCCGGGTCGGTGATGTCGATCATGCCGATCACACCCAGCGGGCTGTCGGAATAGACCAGCGTCATGCCGTCAGCGCTGGCCGAGATGATCTCGGCGCTGGATTCGCGAGCCAAGTCTTCGCCGTCGGCCATATTGGCCACGACCGGGAAAGACGCGATGCGGTTGAAATTCATCTCGGCGGCAGCAGCCGAGGCAGTCAGAGCTATGGCCGATGTCAGGCACAGCGCGCGGTATGTCATGGAATTCACCCCTTGGATTGACACCAAGGGAGGTGCCGCGACTGCGCGACATGTGAATGACAGTTTTGATTCAGTTTTGTGAACTTGCGATTGGCAACTTGCCACGCGGCAGGGAAACCGCCCGATGCCTTCAGGACACGATTGCTGGCCAAAAACGTGCCTACACGTCGTCCTGCTCAGTTATCTGGTTTCCAATCGGGCTGGGTCGCAAAGCAGACGACATCTCTTCCAAGCTGATCCCAATGCGGTTTGTCACGCTCATATATGACAACCTCGACCTCCAGCCCGCTTGGATTGTCCATAGTTCCAAGCGTAAGTGTCAGATGATTTGGGGATCGCGTGTTCTTTCCGTAGATCGGGCTACCGCAGGTCGTACAAAAGACCTTGGTCACCTCGGACCCAATGCCAGATGTGTAACTGAATTGGCTTAGTGTTCCAGTCACGTCCACAGCTTCTGTACGGAACATAGCGCCGACAGAATGGCCCGTGCCGCTAAGTCGGCGGCATTCCTCGCAATGACATTGAGCAACAACAACAGGCGGTCCATTGACCGTATATACAACGTCACGGCAAAGGCATTGCCCGGTAAATCTCATTGTCATGCTTTAGACTTTACGGCGCGCAGGAAGATGCGCAATCACATTGCAAGACGCTGGCAACGCGTCCGGTATCTAGTTCATGCTCAAATGCGGATTATTTTTCGGTCCGAGTTCGGGGGCGTCATCACGCAACCACTCACACCTGGGAAATGCGTGAGACCTGACCCGGTCCCACGCATGTTTCGTCTCAAGTCCCACGATCACACGCTCATGCAGACATACTTCATCTCGAGGAATTCCTCGATGCCGTGATGGCTGCCTTCGCGGCCAAGGCCCGACTGCTTGACGCCACCGAAAGGGGCCACCTCGGTCGAAATGATACCGGTGTTCACGCCGACGATGCCATATTCCAGCGCCTCGGCCACCTTGTAGACGCGGCTGAGATCCTTGGCGTAGAAATAGCTGGCCAGACCGAAGATCGTGTCATTGGCCAGTGCGATCACGTCATCCTCGGTCTCGAACTTGAAGAGCGGGGCCAGCGGGCCAAAGGTTTCCTCGGTCGAGAACGACATATCGCGGGTTGCCCCGGTCACAATGGTTGGCGCGATGAAATTGCCATCGTTGCTACCCGACTCGTCACCCAGAATGATCTCAGCACCTTTAGATTTCGCATCAGCGATATGCTCGCGCACCTTGTCGATCGCCTCGGAATTGATCAGCGGCCCAAGATCGGTGCCTGCTTCAAGACCGTCGCCCACCTTCATCTTGGACACGCGATCCTTCAGCTTTTGCGCGAAGGCGTCATAGACTCCGGCCTGCACGTAGATGCGATTGGCACAAACGCAGGTCTGACCGTTGTTGCGGAACTTGCACATGATCGCACCTTCGACCGCCGCATCCAGATCGGCATCATCGAACACGATGAAGGGCGCATTGCCGCCCAGCTCCATCGAACACTTCATCACCTGATCTGCCGCCTGACGCAGCAGGATGCGACCCACTTCGGTGGAGCCTGTGAAGGTGATTTTGCGGACGGCCGGGTTCTCGCACATCTCTTTGCCCACTTCGGACGCCGAGGACGACGGCACGATGTTCAGCACGCCTGCAGGGATGCCAGCGCGTTCGGCCAGAACACCCAGAACGATGGCCGACAGCGGTGTCTCGGCGGCGGGGCGCGCGACAAAGCTGCAACCTGCAGCCAATGCCGGACCGGCCTTGCGGGTGATCATCGCGTTGGGGAAATTCCACGGCGTGATCGATCCGACAACCCCGATAGGCTGTTTCATCACCATGATGCGCTTGTCGCGCTGATGGCCGGGGATGGTTTCGCCATAGATGCGCTTGGCCTCTTCAGCGAAGAATTCGATGAAGGATGCGCCATAGGCAATCTCGCCCTTCGCCTCGGCCAGCGGCTTGCCCTGTTCGGCGGTTAGGATCGTGGCAAGGTCGTCTTGATGTTCCATCATCAGATCAAACCATTTGCGTAGAACACCCGCGCGTTCCTTGCCGGTCCACTTGGCCCATTCCTTTTGCGCCTTTTCGGCGGCGGCAATCGCATCGGCCACTTGGGCGCGCGATAGGTCGGCCACATCGGCAATCGTGTCACCACGCGCGGGATTGTCCACCGCGAAGGTGCCATCATCGCCGTCGATCCAAGCGCCGTTGACATAGGCGCGGGTTTCCAGCAGCGATGGATCCTTGAGAAGGCTGGCAAGGTTTGTTGTCTGGTCGAGCATGGAGTCCCTCCGGATTTTGTGCTGACAAAGGTGGAACACTTGCTACATGCAATAACAAGTGCTGATCTTTCGGAGCCGTGACGTGGAATTGGACGACGCCTACGCCAACAGCAAACATATCCCCAACGGGGACGGATTCCCAGCCATCTGGCGCGCCGATGCGGATGCCTATCGTCAAAGGATGTCGGTTTTGGGCCGTGCGCGGCTGGGCGTGATGTATGGTCACGGAACGCGCGAGATCGTTGATCTGTTCTTGCCGGACGGGGTGCCCAAAGGTCTGGTCGTCTTTGTGCATGGCGGGTTTTGGCGGCAGACGGATGGATCGCTTTGGTCACATTTGGCGCAAGGTGCTGTTGACAGTGGTTGGGCAGTGGCGATGCCAACCTACGACTTGTGCCCGCGCGTGCGGATTGCCGACATCACCCGTCAGGTGGCCAACGCGATTTCTGTAATCGCGCGAGAGTTGTCAGGCCCGATCCGGCTGGCTGGGCATTCCGCCGGTGGGCATCTGGTGGCGCGGATGTTGGACCCCGGTGTGCTGCCGGATGATGTGCGGGCGCGGATCGCCAATTGTGTGCCGATCTCGCCGCTTTCGGATCTACGACCGTTGATGCAAACCTCGATGAACACGGACTTCAAGCTGGACGAGGCGCAGGCCGTTGACGAAAGCCCGATTGCCATGAACCCACCCGACATACCGGTGACCGTCTGGGTCGGCAGCGATGAACGCCCCGCCTTTCTGGATCAGGCGCAATGGTTGGCCGATGCGTGGGGCTGCGGACATGTGATCGACGCGGGCACGCATCATTTTGATGTCATAAACGGCATGACCCGAGCGGACAGCCCCCTGATGCGAGCAATTCTCGACACCCCGTCTTGACACTTAGCAAAATTCGGAAAGAGCTTCCGACGCATAATGTCTTTTTCTGACCGTGAATTGACTGAAAAGGACAGGCCGCATCGTTCAGCCCCATGCGAGGGTCGTCGGGAAGGAGTCGACTGATATGCGATATTCAGGTTTCCGCGTGATCAAGGAAGCGCTCACCGGCCATCGCGGCTGGGGGCCGGCGTGGCGTGATCCTGATCCGCAGCCAGAGTACGACTATGTCATCATCGGTGGCGGCGGGCATGGTCTGGCGACCGCCTATTACCTTGCCAAGGAATACAAGCAGTCGCGCATCGCGGTGCTGGAAAAGGGCTGGATCGGCGGTGGCAATGTGGGGCGTAACACCACGATTGTGCGGTCTAATTACATGCTCGACGGAAACGAGCCATTTTACGAATTCTCGCTCAAGCTTTGGGAAACGCTGGAGCAGGACCTGAACTACAATGCGATGATGAGCCAGCGCGGGATCATCAACCTGATGCACTCCGACGCCCAGCGCGACGCCTATATCCGTCGCGGCAATGCGATGATCCTCAATGGTGCGGATGCGCAGCTTCTGGATCAGAAGCAGGTGTTGGAAAAGTACCCGTTTCTGAACGTGAAGAACGCCCGTTTCCCGGTGATGGGCGGCCTGCTGCAAGCGCGCGCAGGTACGGCGCGGCACGATGCGGTCGCGTGGGGCTATGCCCGCGCGGCAGACCAGCGCGGAGTGGACATCATCCAGAACTGCGAAGTCACCGGGTTCAGGATCGATGGCGGCAAGATCCTCGGCGTAGAGACCTCGCGCGGCTATATCGGTGCAAAGAAAGTCGGGTCTTGCGTGGCCGGTTCATCGTCCAAGGTCATGGCCTATGCCGGGATGCGCCTGCCCATCGAAAGCCATGTGCTTCAGGCGTTTGTATCCGAAGGACTTAAACCCGTTCTGCCCGGTGTCATCACATTCGGCGCGGGGCATTTCTATGTCAGCCAATCCGACAAGGGTGGTTTGGTTTTCGGTGGCAATATCGACGGCTACAATTCCTACGCTTCCCGCGGAAATCTTCCGATGGTCGAGGACGTGATGGAAGAGGCCATCGCGATGTTCCCGATGCTGGGCCGCGCACGTTTGCTGCGCTCTTGGGGTGGGATCATGGATATGTCGATGGACGGCACGCCGATCATCGACAAAACCCATATCGATGGGCTCTATTTCAATGGCGGCTGGTGCTATGGCGGGTTCAAGGCAACGCCTGCGTCGGGCTTGGTCTATGCCCATCTGCTTGCCACCGACACACCGCATGACACCGCCACTGCATTCCGACTGGACCGGTTCCACACCGGGCACATGGTCGACGAAAAAGGGATGGGCAATCAGCCCAATCTGCACTGATGATCATCAACCACCCCCTTCTTGGCCCGCGCGACCTGAGCGAATTCGTTTATCTGGGTGATGCCTGCCTGCTCAACCGCCCCGATTGGCAGGCCGACGATGCGCTGGATCAGTTCATCGACTACGGCCACACCCGCGACAACCCGGCAGGGTTACACCGCGAGCTATGGTACCACGAACAAGGGGACAGGTCGTGGCTTGTGGTGACCCGCAACACGGTCACGCACGAGATCACATCGGTGGAACTGGCCCGCAACGTGGCCCGGGCAGAGGGGCGGTCCAAATGACCCAGAAGAACCGTTTGGACGGCGGGCTGATCGACCGGTCCGAGACCTATTCCTTCCGCTTCGACAGCCAGTACTACAAAGGTCACAAAGGCGACACGCTGGCCTCTGCCTTGCTGGCCAATGGCGTGCGGCTGATGGGACGGTCGTTCAAGTACCACCGTCCGCGCGGGCCGATGACTGCCGGGTCAGAGGAGCCGAACGCGATCGTTGAGTTGCGCGAAGGGGCCCGCAAGGAGCCCAATACGCGGGCGACGACGGCAGAGCTTTACGACGGGCTGCGGGCCAATTCGCAGAACCGTTGGCCGTCACTGAAATTCGACGCAATGCAGGTGAACGACCTTCTGTCGAACTTCTTTGCCGCTGGGTTCTACTACAAGACCTTCATGTGGCCCGCCGCGTTCTGGGAAAAGGTCTATGAGCCGATCATCCGCCACGCTGCCGGTCTGGGATCGCTCAGCCTTCAGGACGACCCAGATGGCTACGATAAGGGCTTCCTGCATTGCGACCTGCTGATCATCGGCGGTGGCCCTGCTGGGCTTGCGGCCGCGTTGACCGCTGGGGCAAGCGGCGCGCGGGTGATCCTGTGTGACGAGGATTTCCTGATCGGTGGTCGCCTGAACCTTGAGACCTATGCGGTCGGCGGTATGTCGGGTGCAGCTTGGGCGGCGGAAACCGTGGCGCGGTTGCAGGCGATGCCGAATGTGCGTGTGATGCCCCGCACGACCGTTATAGGTGCGTTCGACCACGGGATCTACGGCGCGGTCGAGCGGGTGAGTGATCATCTCGCCGTTCCAGAAGACGGCAAGCCAAGGCAAATCCTCTGGCGCATCACCTCCAAGCGCGCGCTGCTTTGCGCTGGGGCCACGGAACGCCCCATCGTGTTCGAGAACAACGACCGCCCCGGCATCATGCAAGCCAGTGCCGTTCGCGCCTATGCGAACCGCTGGGCGACGACACCCGCAGAGCAGGTTGCGATCTTTACCAACAATGACGACGGCCACTGCACCGCGTCCGATCTGGTGGCGAAAGGTGTGGAGGTCGTTTCAGTGATCGACACCCGCGCCGATGCGCCGACCTCGTCGGACTATGACGTGATTGCGGGTGGCGTGATCGACCAAACGTGGGGCCGGCTAGGCCTGTCCCAGATCGAGGTGAAGATGCCCAAAGGTGGTATCCGCCGGATCAAATGCGGTGCCTTGGGTGTTTCGGGCGGTTGGAACCCGAACGTGCACCTGACCTGCCATCAGGGCGGGCGACCTGTCTGGAACGAAGAACTTTCCGCTTTTGTACCCAGCGCAACTCTGCCGCCGGGTATGTCGGTAGCAGGGGCTGCGAATGGCGTCTTCTCGACCCACGGCGCGCTTCAATCCGGCGCGGACGGGGTGAAGGCCATCCTCGCCGATCTGGGCATCAACGCCAGCGCCCCCGCCCTGCCCGAGGCCGAAGACACTCCCGCCCGCATCACCCCATTCTGGCACGTCAAAAACGCCAAACGCGCTTGGGTGGATCAGCAGAACGATGTGACCGCCAAGGACATCAAGCTGGCGCATCAGGAAAACTATGTCTCGGTCGAGCATCTGAAACGCTATACCACGCTGGGCATGGCAACCGATCAGGGCAAGACCTCGAACATCGCCGGTCTGGCGATCATGGCCGAAGTGGCGGGCAAGGCGATCCCCGAGGTGGGGACCACAATGTTCCGCCCACCCTATACCCCCACAGCGATGGGCGTCTTCGCAGGCCGCGCGTGGGGCATGGACACCAAACCAACACGCCTCACCCCCAGCCACAAATGGGCCGAGGAACAAGGCGCAGTCTTCACCGAAGCGGGTCTTTGGCTGCGCGCACAATGGTTCCCGCAACCCGGCGAGACCCATTGGCGGCAAAGCTGCGACCGTGAGGTGATCCAGACCCGCAAATCGGTGGGCATCTGCGATGTGACCTCGCTGGGCAAGATCGACGTGCAGGGCGCGGATGCGGCGGCGTTCCTGAACACCGTTTACTGCAACGGTTTTGCCAAGTTGCCGGTCGGCAAGGTGCGCTATGGCCTGATGCTGCGCGAGGACGGGATCGTCATGGATGACGGCACCGCCGCGCGTCTGGCCGAGGACCATTTCGTTGTCACAACCACCACGGCCAAGGCGGTTCCGGTCTATCGCCACCTCGAATTTGTGCGTCAGTGTCTTTACCCGGACATGGATGTGCAGATGATTTCGACCACAGACGCCTGGGCGCAGTTTGCGGTGGCCGGTCCGAATTCTCGCAAGCTGTTGGAAAAGATCGTCGACGACGGTGTGAACCTGTCGAACGACGCGTTCCCCTTCATGGCCTGCGGCGAGATCACAATCTGCGGTGGGCTACGCGCACGGCTGTTCCGGATCTCCTTCTCGGGCGAACTGGCTTACGAGATTGCCGTACCCACCCGCTATGGCGACGCGCTGGTGCGCCGGTTGATGCAGGCGGGCGAGGAATTCGATGTGGTGCCTTACGGGCTTGAGGCGCTCAATGTCATGCGGATCGAAAAGGGCCACGCGACGGCGAACGAACTGAACGGCACGACCACCGCACTGAACCTTGGGATGGGCAAGATGGTGTCCAAAGCCAAGGATTCCATCGGGTCGAAACTGTCTGAGCGCCCCGGTCTGAATGAACCCGACGCGCTGAAACTGGTGGGGCTGAAGCCGGTGGACCCTGAGCACAAGGTGCCCGCTGGCGCGCATCTGATGACCAAAGGCGACACGGTGCAGGCAAAGAACGATCAGGGATACGTCACCTCGGCCTGCTATTCGCCAAACCTTGGCTGCCATATCGCGCTTGGCTTCCTGAAATCCGGCGACACCCGCATCGGGGAAATCATCCGCCTTGTCAGCCCATTGACTGGCGTGGATCACGATGTCGAAGTCGTCAGCCCGCATTTCGTCGATCCGGAAGGAGACCGTCTCCGTGCATGATCTGGCCCCCCTGTGCGCCCTCAGCAGCGCAGAACCGCACACCGATACAGTGGCGGGTGTCACACTGACCGAAAACCCCGGTCACGCCTTTGTCTCTGTCGCCGCCCGGCTCGGACAGGAAAGCGCCTGTGCCGAACGTCTTGGCACTCTGCTGGGCGCAAATGCGCCGGGCGTCGAAGCTTGGGTCCGGTTAGACCCGATGTCAGCCTTTTGGATGGCACCGGACCAATGGATGGTCAGCGCTCCGTTCAGCACTCATGAAGACCTTGCCACGCACCTGACCGACCATTTCGGCACAACCGCGTCGATCACCGAACAGACCGATGCCTGGGTGTGTTTCGACATGCAGGGCGGCGGCGTCGAACAGGTGATGCAGCTGTGTGCCAATATCGACATCGAAACGATGCCTGTCGGTTCCGCCACGCGGAGCGTGATCCATTACATGGGGGTCTATGTACTACGAAGCGCACCGGATGCTTTGACGGTCCTCGGTGGCAGGTCCTCGGCTGGGTCGTTGCACCATGCGCTGCTGACTGCGATGAAATCCGCGCTTTAGGGCGGGAACCTTTGCCCGCGCACAACGTTATCTGGTCGTTCAGAAATAACGGTGCTCTTAAAGACGTATCATGTCCATCCGGCCTGCGTCGGCGTTTGCCTCTGGTGCGGACAGCCTTGCACAGCGCGCGCGCCCCCGGGTGATCGCGCTGACCATCGCAAAACACGCGCCCATCTTTCTCATCCTTGTTGTTCCGCCGGCGCTCTGGGCCAGTGTCGACCGTGACTGGGCGCTGGTGATCGCCCTCGCGATACCGTCAGCGCTTGCGCTTGCCCTTTTTGCGTTTTCATATCGGATCGCGCTTCCGGAAGACCTGCGGCGGGTCGAGGCGATGGTGACAGTTGCTTTCATCATGTTGATCGGTGCTCTCTTCGCGGTGCCAGCCTTTATGACACTTGGCATGGCGCCACACGCGGCCCTTTTCGAAGCCATGAGCGGAATCACAACGACGGGACATTCGGTTGCAGCGGATGCTCAAAACTGGCCCTTTGCCGCGCATTTTCTGCGGGCGTGGCTGCAATGGTGTGGCGGGTTGGTGATGGCGACAGCGGTGCTGGCCCTTCTGCTGCCAGCGGGCGTGCCGACCCAACGCTTGGGCCGCGCTGGTATCGACCAAGGCGACCGGATTGCATCGACACGCGTGCAGGCGCGGCAATTGCTAAGTGTCTATCTGAGCCTAACGGTGATCATGGCGATCCCCACAATGCTGATCATTCCGGACTGGCGCGAGGGGTTTGTGCTGACCCTTTCTGCCATTTCGACCGGGGGCTTTGCACCCCGACCGGACAGCCTCGCATCCTACTCTGCCGCCGGTCAGGGCATCGTGATGCTGACATGCGTTTTGGGATCGGTATCGTTGCTGACATTTGTTCTGCTGGGGCAAAAGAAGCCGGTTGATGCTTGGTGGTTGGGCTCCATCCGCCGGGTCATGATGGCATTGGGGTTGCTTTGCATGGCGTACGCGATTGTGTTGCTTGTCACCGTGAGCACATCTGCCGAAAGCATTTATGGCGAAATGCTCAACCTGATTTCCGGTATGACAACCGCCGGGTTTTCGACCAATGCGATGCCCGTCTATGGACCGGCAGTGATCATTTTTCTGATGGCGATGCTGCTGGGTGGCGATGTCGGGTCCACCGCCGGGGGCTTCAAGATCGCGCGCTTCGGCATTCTGATGCGCGCAATGGTTCATGCGATGCGCGACGTGCGTTTGCCCAAGCGGGCAGTGAACCCACTGATGGAGAACGGCAAGAAGGTTGAAGCAAGCACGCTGATCAATCTGCTGGCGCTTCTGATGCTCTATGCGGCGACAGTGGTGCTTCTGTGGCTGCAATGCCTTGCCCATGAACTGCCCGCGCTTCCGGCGCTGTTCGACATCATTTCGACCCTGTCCACTGTCGGTCTGTCCAGCGGCATCGTGAATGCCGATTTGCCGCCCGACCTGATCCTGTCGCTGAGCTTTGCGATGTGGCTGGGCCGTCTGGAATTCATTGCGGTGCTGGTGCTGCTGGCCCCGTCCACCTGGCTGAAGAGGAGCTGACCCATGCGGGTAGTCATTCTGGGCGCGTCACGATTTGGCGCCGCCATTGCCGAAAAACTGATCGAGGAAAACCACGAGGTCGTTCTGATCGACAAGAATCGGGACCGGCTGGAAAAACTGTCCGAACGGTTGGATTGCGGCATGATCGAAGGCGACGGCACCATGCCCTCGGTGCTTGAAGAAACCTTCCGCGACAAGAAGGATGCTTTTGTCGCCGTAACCAACGCATCCGAAGACAACATCCTTGCCGCGCTGGTTGCCCGATCAATCGGTTTTGGGCGAGTGATCCCGCAGATCGTGACATCTCAGCTGGTGAATGTCTGTCGTCAGCTTGAGCTTTATGACGTGATCAATCCACACGCGACGGTCGCCGAGAGCATTGCCGATGCACTGGAGGACAAGACCGCCCTCGAAAACGAGCCGGTGTTTCAAAATAACCTTTGCCTGAAACGAGTCGAAGTGCCGAAACGCTTGGACGGCATGACATTCTCAGACATCGACCTGCCGGATGGAGTTCGCGGTATCGCGGTGATTGCACAAGAAAGCGAAAGACTTCTGACAGGTGACGAAGTGCTTACCGCCGGAGACAGTCTTTTGTTTGCTGTCGAGCGCACTCAGCTGGACGCGCTTAGGGGGCTTTTCGAAGTGACGGGATCGTGACGAAGAGATCGGGGAACCCGATAGCCCACCATGGGTTGATACGGTGAAAGGAAAAACCCATGACAGCAGAATTTCTTGTACCACTTCTTGCCCTGATGACGATGTTGGCTTTGATCATTTTCGCCCTCGTCAGCAAGCACCGAACAGAAGAAAAGCTCCATGATCCGAACGCGCCAAAGTCGCGGTTGGCCAAGGACGCGCCCGATCACTGAACGGCGCACCACAGATCCGAACACAAAGAAAAGCGCGCTCCGATCGGGGCGCGCTATTTCGTTTGATGGGACGGGATTAGTCAGGTGTGAAGGGCTGATACTCGAAACTGATGGACAGCATGTACCGGTCGTCTGTTTCCGTTTCCTGCAGATCAGCATCCAACTGACTGGCAAAGGCAAGGATCAACCGCTTTCCCAAACCACTTCCCGAATCTGCTGATGTTTCTGCTTCAACCGAGTTTTCGATGACCAGACGCACATGGGTTGTGCCGCCTTCAGTTGTCTCTTTCAGATGCACTTTCAAACGGAACACTCCGTCAGGACCGGGACCGCCATATTTGAACGCGTTCGACAAAGCTTCGGTTGTGACCATGGCAAGCGGGCTGGTTTGATCCGGCAAAAGCGTCACCGGGTCCAGCACCAGGTCAATCTCGACGGGACGGTATTGCGCACTGCCCACAGCGTTGACCTGCGAGACAAGATCGCCCAACAGCACGTCGAACCGAATATGGGTGAGCGAAGGTTCCTGATACAATGCCCGGTGCACCGAGGCGAGGCTGGTCACTCGATCCTGAAACTGTCGCAACGCCGCAACCGCTTCGGGGCTGGCCACCTGTCGCACCTGCATGTTGATGATCGACGAGATGAGCTGAAGGTTGTTCTTCACCCGGTGGTGCACTTCTTTCAACAGCACCTCACGTTCGAACACCGCGTTCTCCAGATCGGCTTCGTCACGCAGCAACTGGTCGGCCATGCCTTCGAAGGTTTCGTTGATAGTCAGAATCTCGCTGGGCGCGTCGTCGATCTTTTCCGAGGTCTCGACATCGCGATAGGTCGCAAACCGGCGCATCCTGCGGCCCAAATCGCTGATGTGCCGCAACACAAGACGGTTCAGCGACACCACCGCGACAATGATCCCGACAAGCCACATGAGAAACGGAAAGAGCAGCGTTGAAATCGTGAACCAAGGTGCACTTGTGCGCTGCAACTCGGCGCGCCCCCAGCTGCCCAAGGCATAGACCTCTCCGGGCAGGATGGGCACAACCGAAATCAGCCGGGTTTCCCCGGTTTGGGTGGTTGCGGTGAAAAAGGTATCACCCTGATTTACGAACCCGTCAAACGCCAGACCACTTGGCAGATAATCCGTTATCGGACCGTCGGGCGTAAAGCTCGACAAGGTGTCGCCAAATTTGTTGAAGGTCAAAAGTGCAACATCCCGGTTTGGGCCGGTCGCGGTGTCCGATTGCAGCAAAGGTTCTGTCTCGAACGAAATCGTGACGAACCCTTTAAGCACATCATCCGACGAAAAGGTCGGATAGGCGACGATGATGACCGGCAGCTCCGAAGCTGACCCTTGCGGGTTGAAGGTAATGTATGGCTCGGGATTGGCGAACAAGGCGTCCGACCGCGCGTCGGGCAAAAACTCGAACCGCCGACCGATGCTATTGCAGTTGGACACGGACCCTGGCTCTAGCAGCCCGGCAAAGGCCAGCCGCGGATTGCTTTCCTGAACGCGCTGCATGATGGCCGTGCAATCCGTAATGCTGAGTTCTGCCGCGCCCATCGTATCGGCAAGTGCGCTTGCTGTCCCGATCTTGGAAAAGAGCGCCTGACGTTCAGGCGCTACAAGTGCCGCAGTGCGTGCGTGAATGGACGCTTCGAGGTTGTCATTCGTAATGTGCAACGCCCGCCAGCTTTGGCCCATCGCCACCAATCCAATCGGCAACAAAGCCAAGGACAAAAGGAAAGCGATGCGCACAACCAACTTCTGGCTGAGCGCTTTCACTCCGCTCTCTCGGCCCTGCGAGACTGCGTTATCGGTGTTAGGCGTTTGCATTGATCCTATGTCATGACTTCTGTGTCATGCACACACGCCAAGTCCCCGTCGAAAGGGCCGCCCGGTTCTGAAAGCGCCGTTCGTATCGTCGAAGACATTGCCACTCCGCTCGTTTGTTTCGATCAGGTTCCCGTCATGCAACGCACCATTTTGTAACCGGTTCCGTTAAAATGGGGATCAAGTCAGGAATTTTCTGCAAAAAACTCCATCGGACCTGCGCTGGGTGGAAACTGCCGCAGGCTTGACGCTGCTGACCTTTTGGCAACACTGCATCACACGGGGTGAAGACAACCCTGCCTCAGCACGGGTGATCTTTGACCAAACTCACGCAGAATCCACATCGCACGACAGACATCCAGGAGAAGGTTCTTGAAGTCGCAATCGGTCGCGAACTGCGGGCTTTTCGCAAGCAGCAGAATCTGACTGTGGCCGACTTGTCGAAACAGACCGACATCTCGGTCGGGATGCTCTCCAAGATCGAAAACGGCAACACCTCGCCTTCGCTCACCACGTTGCAAACGCTGGCAAATGCGCTGTCAGTTCCATTGACCGCGTTCTTTCGAGGGTTCGAGGAAAAGCGTGAGGTGGTGCATACACCCGCCGGTCACGGCCTCACCATCGAACGCGAAGGCACGCGGGCCGGGCATCAGTACAACTTGTTGGGCCATATCGGCGCGAACACCAGCGGTGTGATCGTCGAGCCCTACCTGATTGTACTAAACTCGGAATCGGACACGTTCCAGACGTTCCAGCATGACGGTATAGAAACCATCTTTATGCTCGAAGGCGCTGTCGATTATCGGCACGGTTCCACGATCTATCCGCTCAGACCAGGCGACACCCTGTTTTTCGAAGCCGATGCACCGCATGGACCGGAAACGCTGGTAGAGCTTCCAGCCCGGTATCTGTCGATCATAAGCTACGCCCAAAGCTGAAAAATCAGGCAGACACAGTTTTCCTAAGAGGAATATTTCATTCCCCTTGTTGTCGATAGACACAGGCGATGTTATCCAACGCCATCGTTTTGAACTCCGACAACGCAGAAGGAACGCGGGATGTGTGGAATCGTTGGATTATTCCTCAAAGATCGCTCGCTTGAACCACAGCTTGGGTCACTGCTGACCGACATGCTGATCACAATGACGGATCGCGGCCCCGACAGCGCTGGCATCGCGATCTATGGCGAAGAAAACGCAAATATATCAAAACTGACAGTCCAGTCGGACACCCCGGATCAGGCCTTTGCGACGCTGGAAGCGGATCTCGGAACTGCGCTGGGCAGCCCGGTCCATCTGCGCCGGAAAGACACACATGCGGTTCTGAACATCCCGCGCGGCCAACTGATTGCCGCCCGCGCTGCACTGGCCGCACTCAATCCCGACATCCGCGTCATGTCCGCAGGCGACACGGTTGAGATCTACAAAGAGGTCGGTCTGCCCAAGGAGGTCGCGGCGCGCTTCGACCTGCGCGCGATGTCCGGCACGCACGGCATCGGCCACACCCGCATGGCAACCGAGTCGATGGTGACGACGATGGGCGCGCATCCGTTCAACACCGGGCCGGATCAGTGCCTTGTCCATAACGGGTCGCTGTCCAACCACAACCGCCTGCGCCGCAAGCTGCAGCGCGAGGGCATCCACATCGAAACCGAGAACGACACCGAGGTGGGTGCCGCCTACCTCACATGGCGTATGCAGAACGGTGCGACGTTGGGCGAGGCGCTGAAAAGCTCGCTCAACGATCTGGACGGGTTCTTCACCTTCCTCGTCGGCACCAAAGACGGGTTCGGCGTGGTGCGTGATCCCATCGCCTGCAAACCAGCGGTGATGGCCGAAACCGATCAATACGTGGCGTTCGGATCGGAATACCGCGCGTTGGTCAATCTGCCGGGCATTGAACAGGCCCGCGTCTGGGAACCGGAGCCCGCAACCGTGTATTTCTGGAGCCACGCCGACACCTCCACCCCAACAGAAAAGGCCGCCTGAGATGCAGACCATCGACATGGCCAACACGCCCCTGCGCGATCTGAACGCCACGCTTCAGGCGCAGGCCGAAGCGACCAACCAGACCGCATGGGAAATCGTGAACCCAAAAGGCAGCCACGCCATCGCGGTCGGTCTAGATGCCGAGATCGAAGTGACGGTCAAGGGATCGACCGGCTATTACTGCGGCGGCATGAACAAGTTGGCGACGATCAACGTACACGGCTCTGTCGGGCCGGGTGTGGCCGAGAACATGATGTCCGGCACGGTCATCATCGACGGCGACGCTTCGCAATACGCGGGTGCCACCGGCCATGGCGGCACGCTCATCATCAAGGGCAACGCCTCGTCGCGCTGCGGCATCTCGATGAAGGGCATCGACATCATCGTGCACGGCAATGTCGGACACATGTCCGCCTTCATGGCGCAATCGGGCAATTTGGTTGTCTGCGGCGATGCAGGTGATGCGCTGGGCGACTCGATTTACGAGGCACGGTTGTTCGTGCGCGGATCGGTCAAATCGCTTGGAGCCGATTGTATCGAGAAAGACATGCGCCCGGAACACATCGCATTGCTGACAGACCTGCTGGAACGCGGCGGCTGCGATGCCAAGCCCGAAGAGTTCAAACGCTACGGCTCTGCCCGGCAGCTTTACAACTTCAACATCGACAACGCGTATTGAGGGCCGGACAGATGAAAGACGACCACACCAGCGCCCCGCGCACCGTTCCGATCCAATCTGCCACGTTCTCCAACCCGGTCAACGCCGAGATCCGGCGCGCAGCCGCCACCGGCATCTACGACATTCGCGGCGGCGGTGCGAAACGTAAGGTCCCGCATTTCGATGATCTGCTGTTCCTCGGCGCGTCGATCTCCCGCTACCCGCTCGAAGGCTACCGCGAGGCGTGTGACACTTCTGTCACTCTCGGCACGCGCTACGCCAAGAACCCGATCAAGCTCGACATCCCGATCACCATCGCAGGCATGTCCTTCGGTGCCCTGTCCGGTGCTGCGAAAGAGGCGTTGGGCCGGGGGGCGACACTTGCCGGAACATCGACAACAACCGGCGATGGCGGCATGACGCCCGAGGAACGCGGCCATTCCAAAACGCTGGTCTACCAATACCTGCCCTCGCGCTACGGCATGAACCCCGATGACCTGCGCCGCGCGGATGCTATCGAAGTGGTCGTCGGCCAAGGCGCAAAACCCGGCGGAGGTGGCATGCTGCTGGGTCAGAAAATCACCGACCGCGTGGCCAACATGCGCAACCTTCCCAAGGGGATCGACCAACGCTCTGCCTGTCGTCACCCGGATTGGACAGGCCCGGACGATCTTGAGATCAAGATTCTCGAACTGCGCGAAATCACGGGCTGGAAGGTCCCGATCTATATCAAGGTCGGCGGCGCGCGGCCCTATTTCGACACCACACTCGCGGTAAAGGCCGGGGCGGATGTGGTCGTCCTTGACGGAATGCAGGGCGGCACAGCAGCCACGCAGGATGTGTTCATCGAAAATGTCGGAATGCCGACGCTGGCCTGCATCCGCGAAGCGGTGCGCGCACTGGAAGACCTTGGCATGCACCGCGAAGTGCAGCTGATCGTGTCGGGTGGTATCCGCACCGGGGCCGATGTCGCCAAATGTATGGCACTTGGCGCAGACGCCGTGTCCATCGGCACCGCAGCCCTGATCGCGCTGGGCGACAATGACCCGAAATGGGAAGCCGAATACCAAAAGCTGGGCACCACCGCCGGGGCCTATGACGACTGGCACGAAGGCAACGACCCTGCGGGCATCAGCACCCAGAACCCGGACCTCGCCTCGCGTCTTGACCCGGTTGAAGGCGGGCGACGCTTGCGCAACTATCTCAAGGTGATGACGCTTGAAGCACAAACCATTGCCCGTGCCTGCGGCAAGAACAAGCTGCACAATCTCGAACCCGAGGATCTGTGCGCGCTGACCATGGAGGCTGCGGCGATGGCCAAGGTGCCGCTCGCCGGAACCGACTGGTGGCCCGGCAAGCCCGGCACAACATTCTGAACAAAACCCAAAGGCGCGGCCCCCATGCTGCGCCTTTTTCCATTGGATAACAGACAACGGGGAACAGATCGCATGACCACGGATCTCGCCAAATTCGCCAAGGACAATGGCGTCAAATACTTCATGATTTCCTTCACCGATCTTTTTGGGGGGCAACGCGCCAAACTGGTTCCGGCCCAGGCGATCGCGGATATGCAGGAAGACGGCGCTGGCTTTGCCGGATTTGCAACGTGGCTCGATATGACACCGGCCCATCCCGACATGCTGGCTGTACCTGACCCGTCTTCAGTCATCCAACTGCCGTGGAAACCAGAGGTCGCTTGGGTTGCCGCGAATTGCGTCATGGAAGGCGAAGACGTGGCCCAAGCCCCGCGCAACGTGTTGCGACGGTTGATCGACGAAGCAGCAGGCGAAGGCCTGCATGTCAAGACCGGGGTCGAGGCCGAGTTTTTTCTGCTGACCCCTGACGGCGATCAGATCAGCGATCCGTTCGATACGGCGGAAAAGCCCTGCTACGACCAGCAGGCAGTTATGCGCCGCTATGATGTGGTCCGCGAGATTTGTGACTACATGCTCGAATTGGGCTGGGGTCCGTACCAGAACGACCACGAAGACGCGAACGGCCAGTTCGAGATGAATTGGGACTTTGACGATGCGTTGAAGACAGCCGACAAACATTCGTTCTTCAAGTTCATGGTCAAATCCGTCGCCGAAAAGCACGGCTTCCGCGCGACCTTCATGCCCAAGCCGGTTGAGGGACTGACGGGCAATGGTTGCCACGCCCATATCTCGGTCTGGGACGCACCGGGCGACAAGGCGAAAACCAACGTCTTTGCAGGCGACGGTGATGGCCCAACCGGAGAGGTGGGCCTGTCGGAGCGCGGCAAGCATTTCCTTGGCGGCATCATGAAACACGCCAGCGCACTGGCCGCGATCACCAACCCCACCGTGAACAGCTACAAGCGCATCAACGCGCCGCGTACCATCTCGGGCGCGACATGGGCACCGAACAGCGTAACATGGACCGGCAACAACCGCACTCACATGGTCCGTGTGCCTGGACCCGGACGGTTCGAGCTGCGCTTGGCCGATGGTGCGGCGAACCCATACCTGTTGCAGGCGGTCATCATCGCCGCTGGCTTGTCGGGCATCCGGTCCAAGGCCGATCCGGGAAAGCGCTATGACATCGACATGTATGCCGAAGGCCACAAGGTACGCGGTGCCCCGCGCTTGCCGCTCAACATGCTGGACGCCCTGCGCGCCTATGACAAGGACAAGGAATTGAAGGTCGCGATGGGCGATGAGTTCTCGTCCGCTTTCCTGAACCTCAAGATGCAGGAATGGAATTCCTACGTGTCACACTTCACCCAGTGGGAGAAAGACAACACGCTGGACATCTGACTTTGGCCTTGCCGAAACAGTGAATTCGGGCATTGTGGCGGCTGAATGCATACGATTGCAAAAAGGCCTGCCATGCCCGGTTTCCAATCCGAAAAACAGCTTGTCCGCGATTACTACGCCGGTTTGTCGAGGGCTGAGGACAGCGCCAAAGTGATGGCCCAGTTCTGCCACCCCGATCTGATCTGGCGGGGCTACTATCCTGTCGGTCTGTTGACCGGACCCGAGGCCGTTGCGGCACAGTTCTGGACGCCGATCAAAACTGCGCTCACGGCGCTGCAACGACGCACCGACCTGTTCTTCGCCGGGCGCAACCATATGGCCGATGATGGCGCAGTCTGGGTGGCGTCGATGGGGCATCTCATGGGCCTTTTCGATGCACCACTCTGGGGCATCCGCCCGACCCGCAAGATCGCCATGCTCCGCTTCGGCGCGTTTCACAAGATCGAAGACGGTAAGATCACCGAAGAGGTGATGTATTTCGACCTGCCCCAACTGATGATGCAGGCCGGGCAAAACCCGTTCGGCCCGCAAACCGGTGCGCATCTGATACAGCCGGGGCCGATCACCCATGACGGGCTCCACTACCACGATGCTCCCGAGGCCGAAGGAAACGCGACCCTACATGCCATCAACGCGATGGTGGGCGATCTGGGCGACTGGAACCTTGGCCTGCCTTTGGTCGAGGAACTGCGCCGCACGTGGCACGAGGATATGCTCTGGTGGGGGCCTGCCGGGATCGGAGCAACCTACACAATCCCGCGCTATGCCGAGCAGCATTCCGCCCCGTTCCGCGCAAGTTTTACCAATCGGTCAAAAACCGGTCACCTCTGTCGTATGGCCGAGGGGCATTTCGGTGGGTTCTTCGGCTGGCCCAACTTCACCGCCGAATTCACCGGCGGGTTTATGGGGATGCCTGCCACTGGAAAGCGTGTCGAATTCCGGGTGATCGACTTTTACCGCCGCGATGGGGACAAACTGGCCGAGAACTGGATTTTCATCGACCTGCTGCACCTCTGGGCGCAGCAGGGTGTGGATTTGCTCGACCGTACGGTTCGGGTAGGCTGACCGTACGGGTCGGGGCGGCCGGACATTTCGAAATGTCGGGCCAAGTGTTTTCGAAAACACTTGGCACCTAGCCTTACTGGACCGGAAAATAATCCTCACAGTCGCCATCACGGTAGACATCCGCCGTACAGCAGTGCAGCCCGCCGCCAAACGCATAGGCATCTCGCAGCTCGACCGGAATGACTTCCATCCCAAGCTTGTCCATCTGCTCCATCTGGTAGACTTCGGACGCCTCAACGCAGACCGTCTTGGGATCAAGCACCAGCACGTTCATCGACAGCCATGTCGAGGAATAACACAGCGGCGGCGGCGTGTTGTGTGCGGGCTGGGCAGCGTCGACGATTTCCCAATCGTTCTTGTTGAAATATGCGCGCTGTTCGTCTGGCAAACGACGGTTCGGGTTGTTCAGGATCAGACCGGGGCGCAGCGGTGTGAAGGTCGCGTCGATATGGATCGGGTACGGATCGCCGGGGAAGTTCACCGCGCGGACGCGATGGTCGGGGAAGTGGCGGCGCAGCCATTCGATCCCCTTCATATTCGTAGTGAACCCGTGCTGCACGATCAGGTCTTTGCCAAAGCGCAGAACATCCGCCGCATCAAATAGAGGCTCTTCCTCGGTCGTGACAAAGAACTTTTCGGCGGTCCACTTCAGGCGCTTTTCGATGCCGATCTTCTCGGACAGGTAGTCGGCGTGATAATCCGCGTCCGTGAGGCGCGGCTTGGGCGCCGCTTCGTGGCGGAAGTTCACATCCTCTTCCCAGTACTGCTGCATCAGCGGACGGTAGCAGAGGTATTCGAACCAACGGCAGCGATAGGACATGGTCGCCTCAAGGATCTCGTGTCCCACGGTCAGCAGCACGTCGCGCGGCGGCATACAGCCGAACTGGCTGTCGGTGTGGAAATCGGGCGTCGTTGCCGGGAGGCTGAAATCCGTCGGCGTCGGGCGGTCGACCCGCACACCGCGCTTGCGCAACATGTCGGCAAAGTTATCCAGCAGCTCGTTCGCGCGGTCGATGGTTTCCTGCGGACGGCGGCCCCATTGGCCGCGCATGTCGCTGTCCTCGGGCACCTTGGCGTCCAGCGCCGGTTCCTCGGGTGGGATATGACAGTCATCGGCTTTGCCCACGATCACGTGGCGCAGAGTATCCCATTCGTTCCAGCTTTTGACCTGGGTTGTGTCGGGTGACCAATTCATTCGGTTCTTCCTTGATTGGTGGGTCTTACGTGCGGATCACGTATTCTTTTCGGGTGGTTTCGATGACGTTCCACGACCCGGAAAAGCCCGGACGCAGGATGAAGCTGTCGCCAGCCCTCAATTCGTATTCCGTGCCTTCGGCACCGGTGATGATCGAATGACCAGACAGGATATGGCAGAACTCCCATTCGTCATAGGAAATGCGCCAGTGGCCGGGCGTCGATTCCCAGATGCCACAATAAAGGCCATCATGCTCTTCATGGTTCCATGTCCGGAACATGGGCGACCCTGAAATCACACGGTCAGCCGGTGGCGCGTCTTCCTCGACCTCGACCGAGGGCAGAACGCGCAGGAACAGATCGGACATGTAAGATGCTCCTTGACTGGGTTGCGGAAGGGATGCGTCACAAGACGCAGGTCAGCAAGCCCAAAGACGACGAAAGGCGTCGCAGGAAGGACGCCTTTCAGTTTTTACCGGGGGATTGAATTGTCAGTTGCCGAAATTCGACAACCCGTCAAAGTCTATCCCCTGCATTGCCTCTAACAAAAGCGCTTCGTCACCGCCTTCGATGGTGATCAGGATGCGATTGTTGACCAAAGCCATCGCCTGACCGTCATTGATAGCGACGCGCTGACGCCCCACACGTTCGACCTTCATGCCCATCGCTGCTGCATTGGCGACCATGGCACCCATGCTGGCGACCATCGCGTTGTCTGCCATCATGGTGATCGAATAGTACTGCGATCCATCAGACGCACGGTATCCCGCGCTGGCCCCCATGCCGCCACCCATCATTGTCAGACCTGCCTGCATGTCAGTTTCCACCTCGCGGGTCCAGCCATCGGGTGCCGGGGGCAGGAATTGCTGGAACGCCTCAGTGCGCAAGGCCATCAGTTTTTGACGCGCAAAATCCAGTTCTTCCAAAGCATAGGTCACATCACCGTCGTTATAGGCATCAATGGCTGCTTGCAGCGTGTCAGTAATTTCGTCTGCCTGCGCCGAGAGCGGCAAGGACAGGGAGGCAGCAACAGCCAGCGTCATTAATCTTTTCATTTCAAATTCTCCATTCGCGTATGGCCTTGGCTCGACAAAGCGCCGCGCCTTGCACAACTTTAAGCGCGATCTTCGCTTCCCTTTCAACCGGGCTTTTGCGATTGTTTTGTCAGACCCGGTTCGGTGCCCCCCCCCGAGATGCCATTAATGCCGCTCCGGATGGTTTGATTGGAGGATTTGGAATGGCGGATTTCGACACTCAAGTGCGCGAAAGCCAGGCACAGGTGGCCGAAGCACAGGCCAAGATCGCGGAACTGACCGGACGGATCGAAACCGCACGCGCCAAGATGAAGGATGGCACAGATGTCACCTTTGACATCGAGAACGCCACTCTCGATGACGTACACGCGCATACGGATGTGATGAACGCGAATATTGCAGAGCTCATCATGGGTCTGGATGACGTGACCGCTGCGTTTTCCAAGGATTTTGACGAGATGCGGTCAAAAACCGGTTGGGAAAGTTTTGTCGGGATCTTCTCGACAGGCAAATCAGAGTCGATGCGTCAGGAACGGATGAAAACTGCCTCCATCGATGATAAGTTGCAGGATTTGATCGCCAAGTCCGACGTGATCGTGACACTGTTGCAGGGGCAGTTGAACCTGCTGAACGAGCAGAAAGACAAGGTCGAGGTAAACCTTTCCGAAACACTGGACGAGCGCGAGGCGACCGTTGGAGAGCTTGAAGCGGTGAAGGCTGACATCCTTGCGATGGACCCCAAGATCATCGCTTTGGAAGGCAAGATCAGCGTTGAACAAGACGCCGCAGCCCGCACCAAGCTGGAAACCGAACTCGCTGAACTGAACGCCGCCTACAATGCGATGGTGCAGGACGAACAGGTCAAGCTGGCCAAAAGCCAGACGCTCGAACGGTATATCGAGAAGGGCAAGACGTGGATCGACTCGCTCCAGAATCAGGCGGCGACGCAGATGGTGTTGATCAACAAGCTGCAGACCGACACCAAGCAGCGTGTTGTTCTGTATGATGCGTTATCCAAGTCGTTGAAGACAGCGCAGCAGCAGGACGTTGCGCACCGCATCAACGAAATTGGCGTGAAGACCGACCAAGAGGCCCAAACCGCCATGGCTGGGATTGGCGCGGCGACCAATCAGAAGATGGCGGACATGCTCGAAAGCCACGAGGACCACATGGTGTTCGCCCGCGAGGTTCTTGAGGCCAAGGCCAAGGCGGACGAACGCTTTGCCCGCCGGTTCCAAGCGATTGTCGAGAAACATGACAAGAACCTGTATGGGGCATGACCACCGCGGCCAATGATCACCGGGGGCTGCCTGACACCCAGGCCAGCCGCCGTTATTTTGCGAAGTTCGACAAGATCCTCACCCATCTTGGCCGGGTTGCGGCGATGCTGCATGTGGAAAAGCGGCTGACCAAGGAGGAGGTTGAGGTTCTGACGCGCTACGTGACCGCGCTCAACCTGACCTTTCGGGCGCTGTCGATGAAATACCTGCTGGTTGGCCGGGACACCGGGCAGTTTTTCGGGTCTTTGACGATGGACGTAAAGGACAGCGGGTTTCCGACGGTGACCGAACTTTTGGTCATGGCCAATGATGCCGCGCAAGCGGATCAGCATTTGCGAACCATGCACTCGGTCGATGCACTGAAGGACCAGATGGTGGCCGAGATCATCGGCGATCAGGCGATCCCGACGCGGCTGCAATTCACCCTGAGCCAGCGGCTTTATTACGAAGAACTGGGACGCGGGAAACTGTTCTGGGCGCGCAACGATCCGCAATGCCTATGGTTGTCGGGGACCGAGCCGCGCAGGCGGTATCTGCTGCATTGGGGGGTCTACGACAGCCAGGTGAACCTGCCGACGATCTACCTGATGGAGGTCGAGGACAGCGGACGGGATGCGCTGCCCAAGGATGACCGGCGCTGGCCCGAAGTGCAGGCCCATCTGATGGCGCAGTCTTTGGGTGGGTTAAAACTTTTGACCATTGCGCAGGGGTTTGACGAGACCTTTGACGACCTGCACCCCAAACGGCTGCGGCGGTTTCACATTGGCCCGATGTATTCGCATTCCTTTACCCAGCAGTCCGGCCCGATCCGCGAGGTGCTGGAACAGGCGCGTGCGGCCGAGGGGCAAGATTGGGCCTTGGCCTGGACTTTGGAAGAGCTGGAAAGCGAGCGGGTGCGGCAGGAGAAATCGGGTTGGTTCTCCAAAGTGGACCGCGAGGTATTCGCTTTGGACCCGTTTGCCGGGCGTGGGGCCGAAACTGGGACAACAGCGACCGAGCGGATGGTGATCCTGCCCGAACGGCCGTTTCAGGCGCTGGCGGAATTGAACCCGCCGGGATTTGCGACTGTCCGCAAGTTCGTGGTGAACGATGCGGGGCGGGTGTTGAGTTATTGACCGTCGTGCTTGCGTTTGCTGCGGGAGCCTCCGGCGGGAGTTTATTTGGCAAGATGAAGCATAGGAGCGTGGTGATATGAGTGTGACATCTGACCTGATGGAGCTGCGCGAAGAGGCGGTCCGCAAGCATTATGCTGCGGCCAATGCGATGCTGGAGGGGTTCGATCATACGCCACGGGTGGCGTCCGGGGCGGAGCCTGCGGCGGTGGAGCGGTCTTCGGGGATTGGCACGCGGCGGCGGTTTCGGTCGACGACACCGGGTCTGGTGACACGGTCTACGGCGCGGCCCGAGGGGGTGCATCTGCTTGACCGGATTGCCGGGGCGGATGGGGATGATCCGCTGGTGTCGCGCGCGCAGGCGTCGGTGATGCATGGGCTGCGGCGGGCGCTTGGGATTGCGCTCGCGGTTGGGGAGGCGTTTTCGGACGCGACGCCGTTGGGCGAGATGAAGCGGGCGAATTTGCAGGGGTCACTGGGGGCGGATCGGAAGGCGGAGTTTTCTTCGCTCTTGGAAGGTGAGGCGCTGGCGGTTGGGTATGTGTTTGCCAATGCGACGGCGTTTCTTTTGGCATCGCAAGCGTCGGAAGTGACGGTCGACGTGGGGGAGGTGCAGGAGGTTTTGACCGACAATGCGCAGCTTGCCCTGCATGGGGCGTTGTGGGAGTTGGACCAGAAGCTCAGCACTCATGCGAGCGATGAGCCGCGCATGGTGGCGACGGTGTTGGCATTTGCCGAGCAACTCATGGAGCGGATCGCGTTGCGTGCCCAGAACGGGGCGCGGACGGGGGCGTTTACCAGCGCCAATTGGCGGGTGGAGGCGGATGACCTGACGCTCCGGGGCTTTACACCTGCGACGAAGGCTAAAAGCACAACGCTCACCATGCAGTTCAAGAAGCCGCATCAGGTGGTGGGCAACCACATCGCCAAGTACCAGGCGATGCGGCTGGCGAAGATGCTCATGGCCTATGACTTTGAGCGCAGGCTCAACCCGTTTGCGGAACTGGGCGGATTCATCTTTACCTTCATGGGCGATGGCGCGCCGGGGACGGGGAAGACGACACTGATCCAGATGATGGCGGGGATGATCTATGAGTATTGCCAGAACGCGGGCTACACGTTCCGCTACCAGAACTTCGGCATCGACAATATCGACAGCTATCAGGGCAAATCCGGCCAGAACGCGAAGGCGTTTATCAACAATGTGCTCGACCCGTCTGTGATCGGGTTCGGGACGATTGACGACATCGACCAGATCGCGGGCAGGCGCGGTGACCGGCAGTCCAGCGCGGGCCAGCAGGAAGTCACGGCGGTGTTCATGGAGGCCTTTGCCGGGGCCAATACGGTTGTGCGGGGGAATTGCACGTTCGGGATGTTCTCGAACTTTCCCGAAAACGTGGACGATGCGTTGCGGCAGCGGGCGGGGGCGCGGTTCCTTGTGGACGGGCCGCAGACGCGGGAGGATTACATCGACATCCTTGCGCTGCTGATGGGGCGCAAGCACGACATCCCGCTGGGGGATCATGAATTGTACGCCGCGCAGCAGATCCAGAAGGCGGTGGCGGCGTCGTTTGAATCCCACAACCGGCCCAAGGAGCCGGGGTTGATGGAGGTGTTCGACCGGGTGTCGTCGCAGATCGGCGACCTGGACACGATTGCCAAGATGGGCACCTACCTCAAGGCCATTCAGGAGGCCGACCCGCGCTTTACGGGGCGGGCGATCAAGAACATCACCGACGCGGTGAAGGTCCGCGCGATGGACTTTGAGTTGCCGGACGAATGGATGGAGCAGCCGGATCTGTTCCTGTTCAAACCCTATGACGAGAAGGCGGCGATGATCGAAGACCTGCGGCGGCCGATCACGGTCGAGATGGTGATCCAGGAGATCAACCGCTACGCGGATTCCGAGTTCCGCTATGCAGACAAGTCGGATGAGGTGGCGATCGAGGCGATGGTGCGGGACTTTGGACGTCAGGAAGAGGCGAAGAAGAGGTGGTTGGAGAACCGGCCAAAATGAGCAAGCGACAAAGAGATTCGAATTTATGGCTCGGTGCGACGACAGTTACACTTGCCATAATCGGCTTCCCGATAGTTTTTATCGGGCACATTACCTACTGCGATAACGAAGGACTATGCGCAAGTTTTTTTCAAAAATTCATAACACTTCCTCCAAACGCTATTGGCGACACGCTCGCTGGAATATTCGGTCCCCTAGCGTTTCTCGCAGCGGCAGTTGCAATAATTTTGCAGTCTTCGGAGCTCCGGGCCCAAAGACTAGAATTAGAACTCACAAGAAATGAATACCGGAGGAATAGAGAAGCCACTGAAAAAATGGCTATTTCTTTGGAGGCTCAAACCTCAACATCGCAGGTCCAGCGTGAGTCTCTGGTTCAAGAGACACAACGAAGGATATTAGAAGAAATGATCCGGAACCTTCATGACTTTTGCAAAAAGGAGATTTCACCTACTTGGAGCACGTATGTTTGGTCCAAGGAAAATGGAAATGCAGTGCCTTTGTACGAAGACAGTGATGATTTCGACAGCTACGTTTCATTGTTTCCTGATACCGAGGGATACGACGATTTCAATTTGGAGGAGTTTTGCCAAGATATTTACGAGCATGCTCAATCAGCAAATGATGCACTAATACTGGAGAATGTGAGTAGATTTGTTGACCCGCTTCCCAGCTCCGACGAACGCTCCGTAATCATCACTTACCTAACCCGGCTCGAGGAGATTGTTTCTCACCATAATCGCGCAAGCGTTTTGAACACACTATGGGCCAAGCGGCTAAACCTGCTTGATACTTATCGGCTAGTCAAAGAAATCAGCGAGAGAGAATTTATTTGGCAACCTCAAGAGTTGATCGGTGTCTTTACGCCAGGTGATGAAACACAATCTTAGAAGTGGAAAACTTAGCATGTTTGTCGTGAAACATCTGACATGCATATCTAGGCCTGCTCCTTGGATACTGTTCACTTACCAACCGACACGAGTTTATCCATGAACCGCCTCATCCAATCAGGTCTGATGTTCGGCAACCTGATCCATGTCGCCTCACCGGCGCTGGTCGAACGGTATAACCGGGCGCTGAAACATCTCACCGGCAAGACCACAGCCCAGACCGATTTCCACATCGACATCTCCGGCTTTTCGCCCGAGGTGGGGGACGAACTCAACGACCCGCTCTACCTCAACCACAACGGGGTGAACCGGCAGTTTATCCTCCTTACGACGCAGCAGAAGACGGCGCCGCTGCTCGATGCGAAATTCTCGACTTCGCGGGGTATTCTGCGGCAGTTCATCGAGGCGAATGAGAGCCAGTTGTTCGCGCTGACCGCCAAGGACGCGGTGGCGGGGGAGTTGGTGAACACGGTGTTCGACGTGTCCAACCCGGAGCGGCTGTTCGATATTCACACCATCAGGATCGAGGCGGACACGACAAGCGGCACGGTGCGCGATGCGGAAAAGCTGGGCGCGCTGGTGGATCGGTTCAAGACGGAGCCGGACGGCTGGCACGATGATGTGCTGATCGCGGACATGATCACCTTGGCGAAACGGACGGGCGATGTGGTGCGCAACCCGGTGCGGCTCAAACAGATGGAGTTCCGGCAGGAGAATTTCCACACAAGCCATTTCGGCGGGATGTATGTGTTTCGCGATGTGGAGCATCCGGCGACGATCTGTGCCGGGGACGCGGTGCCGGGGTTGCCGATTGCCTATACGTTTGCGCTCAAGGACAGGAACAAGGTGGCGAAGTTTCTGGACCTGAACGGGTTGGTGGAACCGATTGTGAAGGCGCGGGGGATCGATGCGTCGGCCATTCTGCGGCAGAAGATGGATTTCGTCGTTGTGGATATCGCTCAGGAGGCGGAGATCGACCTGACCGGGGCGACCCGGCGAGACATTCGCGGGCTCGCGCGGCGGTATTCGGATCGGTTGCCACCCGAATGGCATGCGCTGAACCAGTTGGTGCAATGGGCCGATGGGGATGCCAAATGGCCCCGGATCGCGAGTGACCATCCGGCCTATTTCTACACGCTGCGGGCCAGTGACACCAAGGATGCGACGCTGGTGAACATGCTGCTGTCCGAGCTGTCACCCAAGGACATCCGGCAGCTTTACATCTGCCACAAGGAGGCGTTCTACGCCGCCTATCGCGGCTGGACGGACACAAAGCGTGCCTATGTGGTGGATTTCCTGACGCGGGAATACGTGGCCGACAAGGCCGGTGCGCGAGAGGCGTTGTTCGGTCATGACGCGCCGCTTGAAGAACCTAAGCCCGTGCGCGAGGATATGATCACGCGTGTTGGTCCGTGGGGCGCGGTTCGGAGGTAGGGTATGTTTGCACTTGGTCGGTTGCTGGTGATCGGATTTCTGGTCCTGAGCGTGGTCTATATCTGCCTTTCGCTTTATTCGCGTGCGGTGCGGCGGGACAAGCTGGAAAAGGAATGGGACGAAGAGATCAGGGAAGGCGACAGAGAGACCTTTGTCGAAGGTGGCTTGCGCGAGTATGACGGATCGCTGCGACGTAAGCTCATTCTGGGGGTGTATATCGTGCCGCTGACGGTTATCTCTGTGATCATCTACTTTACGAACTTCTACTAGGGGACGCGCCGTGGGTTACATCAAATGGGCTTTCATCCTGACCTTTTGGGTGCTGTTCGCGTCGTTCCTGCATTACACGCTCCCGCAGCACGATATCGCGCGGATCACCGATACCGAAGTGCGCCGCGTTGATCCCGGCGAGAACCGCTGGTTCTGGGCGTCCGCAGATGTGGGCAGCGATGGCAGCCTGCCGAACCGCGACGTTTTCTTCATCTCAGGCGTGCGGTCGGGTGGCGATGTCATGGTCTACCGCAACGAAGACACCGGCTGGGGTTGGCCGCCCTATTTCAAGTTCGACACATCGAACCTGCAGGCCGAAGCCGCCGACCTGCGCAGCACGTCTGCCGCGCCGCAATGGGTGGTGATCAAGCATTACGGCTGGCGCAACGAATTCCTGACGATCTTTCCCAACGCTTTGAATGTGCGGGCTGTGGATGGCCCGGATGTGCGGATCATTCCGTGGATCAACATCATCATCCTGACGACCTTGACCGCGCTGTTTTGGGCTATCTGGGTGCGCTGGCGGCGCTTCCGCATCGCGCGGATCGACCCGGTTCTGGAAGACGTGGAAGAGGGGTTCGATGCCGTGGGCGACGGGATTGCGCGTCGTCGCGGTGGGTTGCGCCGGTGGCTGGACAGCTGGAAGTCCAAGTAACGCCCTTGCCAAATCGGGGGGGTTGCGTCCAGTCTCGTGCAAACGCATGCAGTGAGGGATGATGGCAGGCGCACGACCGGAACAGGCGGTTCTGACCCGCGATACGGATCTGTCCAAGACCGAAGACACCCGCCGGGTGATCGAAGGCATGGTGGACGGTCTCAACGACCACCGCATTGCCGATATCGGTGCGTTCTTTGCCGAAGGGTTCCGCTGGATGGGCAACACCGGCTGCGGGACCAAAGAGGGTCTGCGGGAGTTTCAGGACAACTGGCAAAAGCCGTTTCAGGCGGCATTCTCCGACAAGGTCTGCGTTGACGAAGCGCGGCTTTACATGGGCGAATGGGCCGCTGCCTTTGGACGTCAGGAAGCGATACATTCAGGGCGGTTCATGGGGGTGGAGCCGACAGGCAAGCGCGTCACCATCCGGTACATGGATTTCTGGAAAGTGGTCGATGGCAAGATCGTCGACAATTACGTGATGGTCGACTTCCCGCATGTGCTGGCACAGCTTGGCGTTGACGTGTTCGGCGGCGAAGGCTGGGAAATCTATGATAGGGGCGAAAAGACCCCACCTGCCCCATGACCACAACGCGCAAAGTCACATCGCTTGACGTGGCCAAGCGCGCGGGGGTCAGTCGCTCTGCGGTCAGCCGCGTGTTCACACCCGGGGCTTCGGTCAGCGAACGCACGGCCTCCAAGGTGCGCGAGGCTGCCAGCGCACTGGGCTACCGACCCAACGTGCTGGCGCGCGCGATGCTGACCGGAAAAAGCAAGATCATTGGGCTGGTGGTGGCTTATCTTGATAACCATTTCTACCCGACCGTGCTGGAACTGCTGTCCGAAGCGCTGGAGCGCGAGGGGTATCACGTGCTGGTCTTCATGGCGGCGCACTCTACGGATGATGTCGAAGACGTGGTGAGCCAGATCCTCGATTACCAAGTGGACGGTCTGATATTGGCCTCGGTTTCCCTGAGTTCCGATCTTGCAGATCGCTGCCGCGCATCGGGTGTTCCTGTCGTTCTGTTCAATCGCAAGCTTGAGGCAGAGGGCGAGTTGGCGGTGGTGTCGGACAACCGCATGGGTGGGCGTTTGGCGGCGGAGCATCTGATCTCGCTGGGGCGCAACCGGATTGGCCATATTGCGGGCTGGGAAGGCGCAAGCACGCAGCGGGACCGTGAGGCGGGTTTCATGGAAGGGCTGCGCACTGCGGGACTCGGTCTGTTTGCACGCGAGGTCGGCGACTACCGCTTGCCCCGTGCGAAAGAAGCTGCACGGCGGATGTTCGATACACCCGACAGGCCGGATGCCGTGTTTGTGGCCAACGATTACATGGCGTTTGGCGTGATGGATGTTTTGCGGTCAGAACTGGGTTTGCGCGTACCGGAAGATGTGGCGCTGATCGGGTTCGACGATGTGCCAAGCGCGGCATGGCCAGCCTATGGCCTGACCACGGTCAAGCAGGATGCCGAAGCGATGGTAAGCACCACCGTAGATGCGCTGCTGTCCGAAATCGGCGGGACAGAGGTTTTGCCCCCTGCACCGTTGCCCGTAACTCTGGTGCGTCGCATAACGGCGTAGAGGTCAGAGGTTTCCGGTCGCCAACAGGATCTGTTTCCAGATCGCCGTTTCGTCGATCAACGTCCATTCACGCCGCAGGCCGTGGCGGCCAAACTCGGCATGGGTGATGCCCATGATGAACACTTCAACCCCGGTCGGCGCGCCGAACATGCCCCAGCCAGAATGGGTGCCGTGCAAAGACCAGCGCACCGCAGCACGCGCCCCGCACAGCGGCTCCTCCATCCCGATTTGGTGATCGATAGAAAACTGCGCGTTTGGGAACGCTGCGTGAAGTTGCATCCAGAACTGGTCTGCATCAGACCACCCCGCGCCTAGGACATGCCCCGGATAGGCCAGTTCGGCAGCGCGATCATAGCTTTGGGGGATGACAGAGAATTCCGCTTTGGCGATCTGCGTCAGGATGTCGGCCAAGGCCTGGCCCCAAGGATTGTCGTTGCCGGTGCCTTTGTAAGGCCCGGGCATGTCTGTCGCGGGTGTCAGCGGTTTCACGCAAACGTCTGGCCCACCTTCACGCGCGATGAGTTCACGGGTCCAATCGACCACATCCAAACCCATCTGCCGGACAATCGCGCCCTGATCCCGTACCAACCACTCGTCATACACGCCGTTGTCGCGGCACCAGCAATCGGCAAGGATGCGATAGGCCAGTTTGCGCCCCGTCGGCGCGCCATACACACCCGGTCCGTCATGTGTGGCGGTGCAATAGAGACGATGCGAAGACAGGAAGCTATCGTCGCCAGTGGCGCCCCAGATCACGTCTTCGCCCAGAAGCTGACGATCCGGAAATTCGGCCAAAGTGGCCTCGGTCGCGGCGATGATCCCGGTGTTGCCCTTTATGACAGAAGCTGGCGAGCGGACCACAAGCTCTGGCCCGTAGTATTGGTGCAGCGTGTGGATGCCGCGGTCTTCCCAAATGTCCTTGGTGATCCCGAGGATATAGTCGGGAACATTCTTCCAGCGCGCGTCGAACCCCGGAAGGAATGGCATGTGTCACCGCATCCCGTAGTAAAGGCCGACCACGTGTTCAGCTTCTGCAAAGAACAGCCAGCGGGACACCAGCACACCTGCGATGTGACTGATCAGGGCCAACAGCCCGAAGATGTGCGGATAGGGCAGCAACAGAAGGAGCACTGGCAAAACCAGCATCAGCACCAGCGCAATCATCCGCAGCTTTTGCGCATGCCTGCGACCCACGGTGTAGACCATCTCGTTAAGCAGGTAGTTCGTACCGGTATGCGGCGGCTCAAAAGCACGGACCTCGCCGATGTTACCAAGGCCGGTTGCGGTATTGAGGTCGGTACCGCTTTGCTTGAACCGCGCGTCCCCGGTTTTCCACCAAAGCGCCTGAAGGCCACCCGCCACCAAGAGCAGGATCAGACCGATGGTCACACGCCCCGAAAGCAGCGCCCCGCCTGCAATCGACAGCGCCAGGAAGAGTGCCGAGGTCAGGACAGTGTTCCAACGCGGCACGGTCTTGAGCTGTGCGTAGATCATTGACGTCGTGTAGACGGTGGCCAGCGCAAAGGCCGCTCCGATCCAGCCGAGGATAGAAACCTGCGTGTCGAAGAACACCAAGAGGAACGCGTAAATCCCCATGGTCACCAATGCCGCTACCGCGCACCATGCCTCGCGGCTGAGCCAGCTTGTCTGCCATTGGGTGAAGGCCTTGATTGCCCGCTCGGGGCGGCCAAGGTGGAAGGTCGAAGAGATCAAACCGCCCACGGCCAATGCGTAGCCAATCGCGAAGAATGCGAAGGCCACCCATCCTGTAGGCGCTGTTGCGTCAATCCCCAGCCAGAAGAGCAGACCCAAGCCAAGACCGGAGAACGTGCTGAACGCGATGATTGATGGAGCCGGATGCATCAGAGTTTCTCCAGCGTCTTGTCGAGCCATCCAAGGAAGCCCTTGGGCTCTTCCACCACGGGGGCGAGCAGCGGGGCAAGGATGTCGATTTCTTCGTTGAGCCGGTCCTTGGGACGCGGCGGCAGGTATTTGTTGACGGGCTTGGTGCCCTGTTCCGGCATCAGGTCCATCCCGCCGCGTTCGGCGACAAGCTGGCTGACCTCACTATCCGGGTCGCCCAGATCGCCGAAGTGACGGGCATTGGACGGACAGGTGCGCACGCAGGCGGGAACGCGGTCTTCCTCGGGGAGGTTCTCGTTATAGATGCGGTCCACGCAGAGGGTGCATTTTTTCATCACCCCTTCCGCCTTGTCCAACTCGCGCGCGCCATAGGGGCAGGCCCAAGCGCAGAGACCGCAGCCAATGCAGTCTTTCTCGTTCACCAGAACGATCCCGTCTTCGGTTCGCTTGTAACTGGCACCCGTCGGGCACACGGTCACGCAGGGTGCATCTTCGCAATGCAGGCAGGATTTCGGGAAATGAATGAGCTGGGCCGGGCCGTTTTCTGGCTGCACCTCGTAGGAATGCACCCGGTTGAGGAACGTGCCGGACGGGTCCGCGCCATAGGGATCTTGGTCCGACAAAGGTGCGCCGTAGTTTTCGGTGTTCCAGCCTTTGCAGGACACGACACAGGCATGACACCCGACGCAGGTGTCAAGGTCGATCACCAGACCCATCTTGCGGTCGGTCTTTTCGGGAAGCTGCGTCATGCCCGGCTGTCCTCTGTGATATTGGTTTCAAAAGCAGGACCAAACCCAATCGGTTGCTCAGCCTCTTTGTCCCAGGTTGCCACAAACCAGATGAACGATCCGGCCATGCCGATCAGAACGATGGCAATAGCCAGAAGTGTCGCCTTCATCGCGCCACTCACGGCTCCACCTTCCAGCGCAATTCGTCTGGCCCTTTGCCGACTGGGGATTTCAGTTCATCGAACACCGGGTGGGCTTCGGATGGTCCGTCGACCTTTTCGATTTTCACCCGCAGGTCGAACCACGCCGCTTGTCCGGTGATTGGATCAGAGTTTGCCCAGCGCAGACCATCGCCTTTGGGCGGCAGCAGTTCGTGGATCAGGTGGTTCAACAAGAACCCTTTGGTCGCTTCGGGGGCGTCCTTGTCCAAGGCCCACGCACCTTTACGCTTGCCGATGGCGTTCCACGTCCAAACGGTGTTTTCGTTCAACGCCGCCATATGCGCGACAGGGACTGTGATGTCACCGTGAGAGGACGTCACGCGCGCCCAATTCCCAGTCTTGAACCCGTGCTTTTCCCAAATCTTGGTCGGCAGGTAGAGCGGGTTATGGCCATGGATTTGCCGCAGCCATGCGTTCTGGGTGCCCCAGCTGTGGTACATCGCCATCGGGCGCTGCGTCAGCGCGTGGATCGCAAATTCATCAGTATCGACGCGGCTGTCCTCAAACGAGGCGTACCAGATTGGCAGCGGGTCGAGCGTTTCCTTGATGCGTTCGCGTAGATGATCCGGCGGTTGGCGGTCACCATGACCCTCAGCCGCCAGTTGGAACTTGCGCATCGGCTCAACATAAAGCTGGAAGATGTAGGGCGCCGCCGCATCATAGAGACCGATCTCAACCGCCCAGTCCTGATAGGCTTTGTTCCACGGTTTGTAATACAGACCCGCATCCGGCACATGCGACGACCAGAACCCGCCATTGGCGATATAGCTGTCGATCTGCGCCTCGTTGACGTCGCCGCGCCCGCCAGTTAGGCCTTCTTGGCCCATACGCCACCCCGCCAAGGGACCGACACCGGGGCGTCGCTGGTGGTTGGTGATGTAATCCGCGTAATCCGCGTATTTCTGGCTGCCATCCTCATTCACAAAACCCGGTAGGTCAAGTTTCGCACCCAACTCGCACAGCACCGACTGGAAGCCGCGCACATTACGGTCGGGTTCAACCACAGGCCAACGGATCGCATCCGCCGCTGCGTCTGCCTCACAGATCGGGCGATCGAGCAGAGAGATACAGTCGTGCCGTTCAAGGTAGGTCGTGTCAGGCAGGATCAGGTCAGCATAGGCGACCATCTCGGACGAATAGGCATCGGAATAAATGATGCGCGGGATCACGTACTCGCCGTTTTCGTCCGTGTCCGTCAGCATCTTCATGACACCGCCCGTGTTCATCGACGAATTCCACGACATGTTTGCCATGTACATGAACAGCGTGTCGATCTTGTAGGGATCGCCCGCATAGGCGTTCGAGATGACCATGTGCATCAGGCCATGCGCGCTCATCGGGTTTTCCCAGGTGAACGCCTTGTCGATGCGCGCAGGCGAGCCGTCATCCTTGAGGCAGAGATCATCGGGACCATGCACAAACCCAAGATGCGGGCCATCCAGCGGCTTGCCCGGTGTCACCTTGCAATGCGGCTTTGGATGCGCAGTTGCGGGCTTCGGGTAAGGCGGTTTGAAGCGGAAGCCACCGGGGGTTTCGACAGACCCCAGCAGGATTTGCAGCACATGCAGCGCGCGGCAGGTTTGAAAGCCGTTGGAATGGGCGCTGATCCCGCGCATGGCGTGGAAGCTGACCGGGCGACCGATCATCTTGTCATGTTTCTCGCCGCGGAAATCGGTCCAAGACTGGTCAATCTCGATGGCTTCGTCAAAGGCGACGCGGGCGATCTCGGCCGCGATACGCTTGATCTTTGTGGCGGACACCCCGCAGGTTTCAGCCACAGCTTCCGGGGCGTATTGCGGATCAAGATAACGCTCAGCCATCAGGTGCATCACCGGCTTGTGCGTGATCCCGGCGTGACGATAGCTGGCAGCCAGATCGGGTTTCACACCCGGTTGATCAAACGGCGTCAGCTTGCCTGTCACGCGGTCCATGACCAGAGGCTTGCCGTTGTCGTCCTTCAGGAACAGCCCGTGTTCCGGCGACTTCGGATCGCCATTCACCAAAACCGGCGCATTGGTATAGCGGGCGAGGTAATCAAGGTCGATCTTCCCAGCCTTCATCAGTTCATGCACAAGCGCAAGAATGAACAGCCCATCCGTACCCGGTGTGATACCGACCCAATCATCGGCAATCGCGTTGTAGCCGGTGCGGATCGGGTTGACGCCAATCACTTTGGCACCCCGCGCCTTGATCTTGCCGAGGCCCATCTTGATCGGGTTGCTGTCGTGATCCTCGGCCACCCCGAACAGCATGAACAGCTTGGTATGGTCCCAATCGGGCTGACCGAATTCCCAGAACGCGCCGCCCATCGTGTAGATACCGGCGGCGGCCATATTCACCGAACAAAACCCGCCATGGGCGGCATAGTTCGGAGTGCCGAAATTCTGAGCCCAGAAGCTGGTGAACGACTGCGACTGATCGCGACCAGTGAAGAACGCGAGCTTTTCCGGCGCCGTTTCGCGAATTGGCTGGAGCCATCCAGTTGCGATTTCCAAGGCCTCGTCCCACGAGATCTCTTCGAACTCACCCGACCCGCGCGGTCCGACGCGTTTCAATGGCGCACGCAGGCGGGACGGCGCGTTGTGCTGCATGATGCCCGCGCTGCCTTTGGCACAAAGGACACCTTTGTTCACCGGATGGTCACGATTGCCTTCGATATAGGCGACCTTGCCGTCCTTCATGTGCACGTTGATCCCGCAGCGGCAGGCGCACATGTAGCATGTGGTCTTGCGCACTTCGTCCGAGACTTTCGGTGACAGGTTCAGCTCTGGCTGGACGTGGCCCATATCAATTCTCCCTGATCCGCCGGGTGTCGCCCCGGTCAGAATTGGCGACAGTGTTTACGTTTCTGCGCCGATGGTAAAGGCGGATTATGCAAGCGCTTACATTTCCATTTCAACGGGCGTCGATCGGCACCCATTCACGCGGTTCAGGCCCGTTGTAGAGCGTGAGCGGACGGATGAGAATATTGCCGCGCTGCTGTTCGATACACTGGATCACCCAACCCGGCATCCTCCCGATAGCGAAGATCGGCACGTAAAGGTCCATCGGGATGCCATGAAGCTGGTAGATCACCCCGGAATAGAAATCCACGTTCACGTTCAGGCCGTGACGGCTGTAGGGCTTCATCGCTTCGACGACCGCTTGCAGGATCTCGTACCATTCGGGTGCGCCCATCTCTTCGCCCAGCTTGCGGACGCCCTCGCGCATATGTCGCGCACGGGGGTCCTCGGCGCGGTAGACTCGGTGGCCAAACCCGGTGACGGCCTCACGATTGGCGCGCTTGGTCTTCACGTACTCCGCCGCTTTGTCCGGCGTGCCGATTTCTTTGACCATCTTCATCACGTCTTCCGCCGCCCCGCCATGCGCAGGACCTGCCAGCGTGCTGAGTGCAGTCACAATCGCGCCGTGCAGGTTCGCCTCGGTTCCGACCGTCACCCGCGCGGCAAAGCTCGAGGCATTGGCACCGTGTTCGGCGTGCAGGACAAAATCCACATCCGCCAGACGCGCTGCATTGTCTGAGGGCTTTTCACCCTTGAGCATCCAGAGCCAGTTGGCCGCATGGCCAAGGCTGTCATCTGGCGCAACAGGGTCACGCCCGCTGCGGATCGCCTCGTGAGCGGCAACGAGCGTTGGCACCTGTGCAGTCAACCGCATGCCGTTGCGCAGGAACGCCTCTTCCCCAGTCGCAAGGCTGTCAGGCTCCAACGCGGCCAACGCAGACACCGCCGTGCGCAGAACATCCATCGGGTGCCCATCCTTGCACACGCGAATGATGTCGAGAACCGCATCAGGCACAGACCGCGCCGCCCGCATCTCTGCGTCGAATGCTGCGATTTCCGCCGCGTTTGGCAATTCGCCCTTCATCAACAGGTGGCAGACCTCTTCGAAGGTGGCATGCTTGGCCAGATCATGGATCGAATAGCCCCGATACTGAAGCGTCCCAGCCGCACCGTCGATGTCGCTTACACCGGACCGTTCGAAATAGACGCCCTTCAAGCCTCGGTTGATCTTGACGTTATCAGTCATTGAAGGCTCCTTTGCGGGCGGAAGTGGGAGAGTGATATGAGCGTTCTGGACAAGGCACGCGCCGTTGCAGCAGGGTCGAACACCCGCGTCGTGTTCCCCGAACTGGACGATCCACGCGTGGCAGAGGCCGCGCGGCGTCTGACCGATGACGGGCTGTGTACTGTGTTGGATGTCGCGGCTGATCCGACAGAGGCGCAGGTGGCCGCCCTTGTGTCAGCCCGCGGCATGAAAGAGGCGATGGCCCGTCGGCTCTTGCAGAAACCTCTGTACCGCGCCGCCGCAATGGTCGCCGCAGGCGAGGCCGACGCGATGGTGGCGGGGGCCGATAGCCCAACGCGGCGCGTCATCGAAGCGGCAAGCATGGCCCTTGGTCTGGCAAACGGTGTGACAATTCCTTCGTCGTATTTTCTTATGGTGTTCCCGGATGGTCGCGAGTTCGTGTTTGCCGACTGCGCAGTGAACGTAGCCCCCGACGCTGTGATGCTGGAAGCTATCGCACGCGCATCCGCAGACACCGCAACCGCCCTTCTGGGCGAGGCGCGGGTGGCACTCTTGTCCTTCTCCACCGGTTCAAGTGGAACGGGAGACAGTGTTGACCGGGTGCGCAACGTAGCCGAGGCCACAGGGTTTACAGGTCCCGTGCAGGCGGATGCGGCTTTGAATGCCACCATCGCGGCAAAGAAAGGTTTGGGCAGCGGCGACGCCAATGTGCTGGTGTTCCCATCGCTCGACGCAGGCAATATCGCGTACAAGCTGTGCCAGGAACTGGCAGGTGCCCAGGCCATCGGCCCGTTTCTGCAAGGTTTTGCCCGCCCGGTTTGCGATCTGAGCCGCGGTGCCACAGTGGACGACATCGTGGCGTCAACGCTGGTCACCATCGCCCTCGCGCAGCACAGCTGAACGGTGGATCTCATGCGGCCTCCAGCAAGGCCATGGCATCCAGCGCGATCATGCGCTCTTCTTCGGCGGGGATGACCCAAACAGCGACTCTGGAACTGTCGGCATGCAGGCGTGGACCGGAGCGGTGATTGAAATCCGGATTGATCCGAACACCGACCCATTCAAGCGCCCGCAATATCCGCGCCCGGACACCCACCGCATTTTCACCGATCCCGCCGGTGAACGCGATGGCGTCCAGTCCTTCCAGTGCCGCAATAAGCGATCCCGCATGGCGCAGCGTCCAATAGCAAAAATGCTCGACCGCAAAGGCGCTTTCAGCGGACGCGTCCAGCATCAACTTGCGCATGTCAGACTTGCCGCCGGACAAACCCAACAATCCGCTCTCGTGATTCAGGATTGCCTTGGTCCGCTCCAACCCGTTTTCTTCAACAAGCCGCAGGACTGCGTTTGCGTCGATCCCGCCAGAGCGTGTGCCCATCGTCAGGCCATCCAGCGGTGAATATCCCATTGTCGTGGCAATCGACTGTCCATTATGGATCGCGCAAAGCGACGCGCCATTGCCGAGGTGAAACGCCAGAAGACGGGATGGCAAGGCTTCGCCCGAGACCTCCGGCAAACGGCGCACGAGTGACGCATAGCTGAGTCCATGAAATCCGTAGCGGCGGATGCCCTTGGTCTCCATCATTTTGGGGATCGCGTAACGCGTGGCCACGTTCGGGTTGGTGGCATGGAACGACGTATCGAAGCTGGCAAACTGAGGCAGGTCCGGTGCAAGCCGCGACAACGCTTCCATCGGCGCAAGGTTGTGCGGATTGTGCAGCGGGGCAAGCGGGGTGCAATTGGCGATCTCGGCGCGCACCTCGTCGGTGACGCGCATCGGACCAGTGAGCTTGCGCCCACCATGCACCACGCGATGCCCGACCGCGCGAAGCGTGTCAGGGGTGATCCCCCGCTCGGCCAAGGCATTGAGGATGGCTTCCAAAGCAGCACGGTGGTCTATGAGCGGGACGTCCCGCTTATCGTCACCTATCCGCAGACTGGACGCGCCGCCGATGGCTTCGGCCATGCCCGAGAGCGTTTCGGCCACGCTCTGATCAAACAAC
Organism: Marivita cryptomonadis; assembly: GCF_002115725.1. Taxonomy (GTDB): domain Bacteria; phylum Pseudomonadota; class Alphaproteobacteria; order Rhodobacterales; family Rhodobacteraceae; genus Marivita; species Marivita cryptomonadis. The sequence goes on along the minus strand of NZ_JFKD01000001.1, from coordinate 303,811 downwards.
GCAAACTTGATCGAGGACGACCCCGCATTGAGGACCAGAATAGGTCCGCCCTGTGCGGGGTCGGTCATGTCAGGCGACCTTCTGCGGGCGCATATCCGCCGGATCGATACCCGCCACAGCGACAGGCGTTTTCATCGCGTCGCGGCGGAACGGTTCGCCCAGTTCCTGATTGATCATCGCTTCGATCAGCGTGGTCTTGCCATTCTCCATCTGGTCCTTGATGGCGGTGTTCAGCGCATCGCGCAGTTCGTCCATCGTGCGGGCGACGATGCCCTGAAGGCCGCAGGCTTTTGCGATGGCGGCGTAGCTTACACCCTCGTCCAGTTCCGTACCGACGAAGTTGTCGTCATACCAAAGCGTGGAGTTCCGCTTTTCCGCACCCCACTGATAGTTTCGGAACACGATCTGAGTGATCGCGGGCCATTCCGGACGACCGATCGCCGTCAGTTCTGTCACGGCAATACCAAATGCACCGTCACCCGAGAAACCAACCACCGGCACATCCGGGCATCCGATCTTGGCACCCACAATGGACGGCAGACCGTAACCACAGGGGCCAAACAGGCCCGGCGCAAGGTATTTCCGGCCTTCCTCGAAGGTCGGGTAGGCGTTGCCGATGGCGCAGTTGTTGCCGATGTCGGACGATATGATCGCGTCGTTCGGCAATGCTGACTGGATCGCGCGCCACGCCATGCGGGGGCTCATCCAGTCCGGCTTGGCGGCACGGGCGCGTTCGTTCCAACTGGTGCCGGGATCGTCCTGTTCGTGGTCCATGCTGGACAGTTGCTGCGCCCATGTGGATTTGGTTTTCGCGATATTGGCTTTCCGTTCCTCACGGCCCTCATCGCCCGCCGTATCGGACAGACGTGCGAGGATGCCCTCGGCGACTTTCTTGGCATCACCAACGATGCCGACGCTGACCTTCTTTGTCAGGCCGATGCGGTCGGGGTTGATGTCGACCTGGATGATCTTGGCGCCCTTGGGCCAGTAGTCGATGCCGTAGCCTGGCAGGGTCGAGAATGGGTTGAGGCGTGTGCCAAGACACAGAACGACGTCCGCACCCGCGATCAGCTCCATCCCGGCCTTGGACCCGTTATAGCCCAAAGGACCCGCAAACAGCGGATGCGATCCCGGAAAGGCATCGTTGTGCTGATAGCCAACGCACACAGGTGCCGTCAGCCGTTCAGCAAGGGCCATGGTTGCGGGAATTGCGCCCGCCAGAACCACACCCGCGCCGTTCAGGATAACCGGGTTCTTGGCGGACGAGATCAGGTCAGCCGCCTTTTGAATGGCGCTGTCACCCCCGGACGGGCGTTCGAACTCGACGACTTCGGGCAGGTCGATGTCGATCACCTGAGTCCAGAAGTCGCGCGGCATGTTGATCTGTGCCGGGGCAGAGGCGCGCTTGGCGTTCAGGATCACGCGGTTCAGCACTTCGGCCACGCGCGAGGCGTCGCGTACTTCTTCCTGATAGGCGACCATATCTTCGAACAGCTTCATCTGCTCGACTTCCTGAAAGCCACCCTGACCGATGGTCTTGTTGGCCGCCTGCGGCGTGACCAGCAACAGAGGTGTGTGGTTCCAGTAAGCCGTTTTCACGGCGGTGACGAAGTTGGTGATGCCCGGGCCGTTCTGCGCGATCATCATACTCATTTTGCCGGATGCGCGGGTATACCCGTCAGCCATCATCCCGCCCGAACCTTCATGTGCACAGTCCCAGAACGTGATGCCCGCTTTCGGGAAGATATCCGAGATCGGCATGAACGCCGACCCGATGATCCCGAACGCATGTTCGATCCCGTGCATCTGGAGGACTTTGACAAAAGCTTCTTCGGTGGTCATTTTCATGGTGGCTCTCCCTGAGAAGGGCGCGGACCGAGGGGCCGGCGCGGTTGGGCGGACACTAGCGATGAGTCGCCGTAGCCAATAGGGCCAATTTGATACCCAACTTATAGCCAAAATCCATGGACGCACTGCCCGACACGGCCAAACCGGGAAGCTGCACTATCATGTATTTGCTGCATTCCCGCACCATTTGTGCCGAATTTCGATTGCAGTATGTTAAAGGGGTCAGGAACCAGACATGGCTTTGAGCTGTGGCTCCAGACTATAAATGCAACCGACCCTCGAACGGCAGGCTAACGGCAGGACACTGAATGCCAAATGCATTGGCACTTCTAATACTGGCCATATGGCCACTCGTGACAGTTGTTCTGTTTCAGAAACTGCCGCCCGGTCGTGCTGTGATCGTCACGCTTCTGGCTGGCTATCTGTTCTTGCCAGAACCTCCCGCTGGTTTTGACTTTCCGCTGGTTCCACCGCTGACCAAACATACGATCCCGGCGCTTAGCGCACTTGTGATGTGGTTTTGGATGTATTCCCGTGACTTCAGGCCATTGCCACGATCGCCAATCGCAGTCGTTTTGATCGTGTTGTTCGTCTTTTCGCCGGTTGCAACGGCACTTCTGAACCGCAGCCCTGTCCTCTGGGGCGACTTTTACATTCAAGGCATGACCATTCGCGATGCCATCGCTTTCGTCATCCAGCAAGTTCTTCTGATCCTGCCGTTCCTGTTGGCCCGAAGGTTCTTGTCCCAAGCGGAAGATCAGCGTGATCTCATGTTCGCCTTCATGGTTGGCGGGCTCTTATATTCCTTGCCAATGCTCATCGAAGTGCGCCTATCGCCACAGTTGAACCTTTGGATTTATGGCTACTACCAACACGATTTCATCCAGACGATCCGCTTTGGCGGGTTTCGCCCAATGGTGTTTCTGTACCATGGCATCTGGGCGGCGTTCTATCTCTTGATGGCCATCGTGGCGGCCTTTGCGCTTTGGAAGACCGGAGCGTTTAAGTCGAATTGGAAATTCCTTTTGATCGGGATGTACCTTACGGGCGTTTTGATTCTTGCAAAATCACTGGGCGCATGGCTGTTCGCAGCGGTGCTTATTCCCGTGATCGTTTTGTTCGGTATGAAATGGCAGATGCGGCTGGCCGTGTGCATTGCTGCATTCGCGATCACATATCCCGCCTTGAAAGGCGCAAGCCTGGTTCCCGAGACCGCTATCCTTGAGGCAGCCGCCAGCATTGATGAAGACCGTGCTGCCTCATTGGACTTTCGGTTCCACAACGAGAACAGGCTTCTTGAACGCGCCCAAGAGAAGCCGCTTTTTGGCTGGGGCAATTATGATCGCAACCAGATCATGAATCCGAGCAACGGCATGATCGAGACGATCACTGACGGTCGCTGGATCATCCTGATCGGTCAGTTGGGATGGCTTGGCTTTCTGGCGGAATTCGGTCTCTTGGTCTTGCCCGTTTTCCTGTTGTGGCGCGAAATCAGGTACCGGGAACAGGGCGACTATTCGCTCTTGATCATTCCGCTTTCATTGATCCTCGCGGTCAATGTCTTCGATATGTTGCCGAATGCCACGCTTACGCCACTGACGTGGTTGATGGCCGGCGCTTTAACGGGCTATGCAGAAACCCTCCGCGACGGGCGGGGCGCGTATCTATCCAGCCACCGCGTGCAATGGCGCACCGTTTTGTAGGACACGACGATCCTTATGCAAACCTCGAGAAACCGCCCTCCGCGGGTTTTGGCCATCGCCGAAGCCGCGAACCCCGAATGGGTCAGTGTTCCGCTTGTGGGCTGGTCGCTCGCGCAGGCCTTGCGGGACGTGGCGGATGTGCATCTGGTCACTCAAGTGCGCAACCGAGATGCGATCCTGCGTGCAGGGCTTGTCGAAGGGAAGGACTTTACGGCAATCGATTCAGAGGCCGTCGCGCGGCCACTATGGGCTTTGGCCGAAAAACTGCGCATGGGCGAAGGCAAGGGCTGGACAACGCTGCAAGCAATAAACGCGTTGATATATCCTTGGTTCGAGCATCTTGTCTGGAAGGAATTCGGCCCCGCAATCAAAGCTGGCGCTTTCGACGTTGTCCACCGGATCACGCCACTAAGCCCGACCATCAGCTCTCCGATTGCGCGCAAGGTTCACCGCGTCGGTGTACCGTTTGTCTTGGGTCCTCTGAATGGGGGCGTACCCTGGCCCAAGCATTTCGACGCCGAGCGGCGCGCGGAAAAGGAATGGCTAAGCTACATTCGCAGCGCCTACAAACATCTGCCCGGCCGCAACACCGCTCTCAAGCATGCATCGGCAATCGTGGTCGGATCACACCACACACAAAGCGAAATTCCCAAGGCGTATCAGGACAAAACGGTCTACATCCCGGAGAACGGCATTGATCCGGGTCGGTTCAACAAGATCGCAAAGCCGACCGGTGATGTTCTGAAAGCCTGCTTTGTCGGACGTCTGGTGCCCTATAAAGGCGCAGACATGCTGATAGCGGCGGCGGCGGATCTCCTGCGTAGCGGTCGGATGACGCTGGATATCATAGGTGACGGACCGATGCTTGGAGACCTGATCGCCCAAGCAAAATCGCTTGGATGCGAAACAGGACTCAAGTTCCACAAATGGATAGACCATTCCGAAGTTCAGACGCTCCTGAGCAAGTCTCACATCCTCAGTTTTCCGTCGATCCGTGAATTCGGAGGCGGGGTCGTGCTTGAAGCGATGGCTTTGGGCGTTGTTCCCGTCATCGTGGATTACGCAGGTCCGGGTGAATTGGTGACAACTCAAACGGGTTTCAAAGTGCCATGCGGCAGCCGTGATGAGATCATCGCCGGATTTCATACAATATTCGAACGCTTGGCAGAAAACCCGGACGCCCTTGCGCCGATTGCAGCGACGGCGAAAGCACGGGTGGATGAGTATTTCTTGTGGTCCCGCAAGGCGAACCAAATCCGAGATGTCTACGAATGGACTCTCGACAAGAGGCAAGCAGACAAACCTGACATTTTCGCGGCTGGATTGCGACCAATCTCCGCAACAATGCCATAATCAGTACAACACACTGTTTCCCAATTGGCAGTTGCCCACGCCGTCAGCGAAAGAGTATCCATGCTCAACGGTGGGGGCCGTAGCTGCTAAGGTGTGATACTGTGTCAACCCGCTCGACCTTGCGTGTGTCAGACGTCTTTGTTCTCAAAGATTCTGAATCTGCGCGGTCGGAAATCAGACAGTTTCTGCTTGCATTGGCCTGCCTCGCCTTTGTTCTTGCAGCTTTGGGTGCAGGACAAGTGGGTGCGGACGCCTTTGCCAAGGATATCATCCTGGTCTTTTGTGGCGCTTGGTGCGCCAATCAGCTGATCCGTGGCACGGACATATTCAAATCCCAGATCATCTGCGTGTTGCAGGCATACTTCATCGGCGTTCTGTGCTGTGCGGTGCTGCTGTTCGGCGTGGGCTGGATGGTGTTCTTACCGCAAGAGTATGAGAACCTTGGTCATGCGTTGTTGTTGGCTGCCACCTTCACAACCAATGTCGGCCAAGTGTTCTTTCCTGTTGAAACGGGCATGCGCTTTGACGGGCTGTTCGACCACTTGTGGTTGCTGGCACTGATCGCGCAGTGTGGCGTGATCCTCAGCGTGCTCTTCTGGTTGTTTTCAGCCAACAGCTTGCGTTTGCTTTTCGTTCTTGGAAGCATTTCCATCGTTTCGCTGATCCTGACACTGATCGACGCGCCGATGGTCCAGCAGCTTCCCATCGGCGGCTTATGGGCCTTTCTGTTCGGCGCACTGCCGTTCATCATCACGCACCGATTCCGCGTTTTGGAGTTCGCAGCACTCATCGGCGTCATTAATATCTTGGCCGGTGTCCTTGCAATCTCGGCCTTCGGTGACACGTTGGTGTCGCGTGCCATTGTGGCGCTCGGCCTGTCTTTTCTCTATCTTGGCAGCCGCAGTCGAACTTCGCAGCCAGAGATGACCGACTTGCGCAGGCGCTGGTTTGGAATGGTGCTTCACACCTTCCTATGGGCCGTTCCACTTCTCAAACTGAACACCGCGCTCAGCATCTCAGGGCATGAGAAACTCGACCTAGTCTTGTTGGTCATCCCCTGCCTGCTCTTCGCGATTTTCTCATGGTCGGTCTGGCAACATATCGAACAACGGACCGGAACAAATAAGCTCGTTATCAGCGGCGCGGTTGCAACGGTCCTGTTCGTCAATGGCATGATCAGTCTGATGACACATGGATTGCAATGGCGGTTCCCCGATGGGGCGCAAGCGTATCTTCACGCGCTGCATTCGGACGCACCGTCCACGCGGTGTCCGCGCGAAACCGACGGCCCTTTGGCGGGACTCGAAGTCTGCCGCTTAGGGCCAGACGGCCCGCCAAAGGTTTTGGTCTGGGGCGATCACCAGCTTGATGCGATCAGCATTGGCTATGCCGAGGCTGCACGCCGGGCGGCTGTACCCACATTGCTGATCGCACGCACTGACTGCGTGCCCTTGGGCGACCTGCAAAGTCGATTCCCTGCGGGATCATCTGTTTCCGGACAGGAATGCGACAGGCAGTCAGCCCAAGTCCTGCAAGCCTTGCCGCATCTGACGTCTGTACGACAAGTCACTCTTGTTGCGGATTGGGCCTATTACCTAGATGTTCCAAAGATTGAACTTTTCACCGAAGCCAAAGTGCGGATCGGGCCCTTGGACGGCAGTCCCATGGACATCTCACGACAAGCAGACTACGTGGAAAGCGCAGCAAAAAACACTTTGCAGACCTTGTCAGACAGAGGCGTGCGCGTCTCGGTTCTGCGGCAGGTTCCATCACATCCAAGCTTTGACGCAGAAATGGCCGCACGATCCAGTTTGCCTGGTGCCGGGCTGTATATGGGTATGCCCAAAATCTCGACCACGGTCGCAGTCTCGGACGTTACACAGCGCCACGCCACGATGGACGATCTGTTCCGCAGCTTTGCTGCCACCGGCCAGATGACCTATGTCGACACGTGGGGCGCGTTCTGTTCAAGCACGCGATGCGATGTGCGGGGTGGCTTGTCGAGTGACTACATCACCTCGACGCGGCTTAGCCCAAGCGGAGCCTTGTCGCTTGCCAAGATCCTCGCCGACGATCTGAAACGTGCCACGACACATGCACCGTACCGAAGAAACTTGGACAGCTGATCACGCGGCTTGCGGGGCCATGAGTTCCTTCCACCGATGGCACGCCACGTCATGCCCTGTGCCGTCCGTTTCAAGTTTGGGTTCAACCTGTTTGCAGTGGTCGATAGCGAATGGGCACCGAGTGTGAAACTTGCAGCCCGACGGTTGATTGGTCGGCGACGGTATTTCCCCCGTCAGCTTTTGCGCGGAACCCCGGTCATCCGGATCAAGCGACGGGATCGCCGAGAACAACGCCTTGGTATAAGGGTGGCGCGGGGCCGCAAAAAGTTTGCGCGTTGGAGCGGATTCCACCAAGCGACCCAGATACATCACAGCGACATGATCGCAGGTATGCGCCACCACCGACAAATCGTGGCTGATGAACATGAAGGTCAGACCCATATCGGACTGGATCTGCTTGAGCAGGTTCAGCACATCCGCCTGAATGGACACATCCAAAGCCGCAACGCTTTCATCCGCAACGATGAACTTGGGTGCAGACACCAGCGCGCGGGCAATCGAAATACGCTGACGCTGACCACCGGAAAATGCGTGAGGAAATCGGCGCAAGTGTTCAAGGTTCAACCGGCACTTCGCCGCGATCTCGCGCACGCGGGCATCGGTTTCCTGGCGGTTCTTCGTAAGACGCATCACTTCGAGTGGTTCGGCAATGATATCCCGCACCGTCATACGCGGGCTAAGCGCCGCATAGGGGTCCTGAAAGATCAACTGCGCACGTTTGCGATAATCCTTGAGCTGGTCATTTGTGATCTTCTCAAGATCGTAATCAACCTCACCATCACTGTAATGCGCACCGCCCGCAGTGATCGGAGCCGCCTTCAGCAGAGCGCGTCCCAGCGTGGTCTTTCCAGAACCACTTTCGCCGACAAGCCCAAAGAACGACCCCTTTTTGATGTCGAGGGAAACATTATCAACAGCCTTGAGGACCTGCTTGTTGAACAGTCCACCCCCGATAGGAAACCCCACGGACAGCCCTTTGGCGCAGATCAGAACATCACTCATGCCGGCACCTCGTCGTAGATATGGCAGGCCACTTTGTGTGTCGCGTCGATCTTGCGATCTCTGGGATCGGTGATTCTGCACACGTCTCCTACAACCTTGGAACAGCGTGTGTGAAACACACACCCTGATGGCCGCTCAAGCGGTGACGGGATGTCGCCGGGGACAGGCGTCAACGGCGAGTCGAGGTCATCCAGTTTCGGCAAAGCCGCAAGCAAACCCTGCGTGTAGGGATGTTTTGAATTGCGGATCACCTCGCGGACGGGGCCTTCTTCGATCATCCGACCCAGATACATGACGTTCACCTTGTCAGCGGTCTGTGCAACCACTCCAAGGTCATGCGTGATAAACACGATCCCCATCTGAAACTCGGCCACGAGGTCTTTCATAAGGTCGATCACCTGCGCCTGAATGGTCACGTCCAGTGCCGTTGTCGGCTCATCCGCGATCAGCAGCTTGGGTTGCGTCGAAAGTGCCATCGCGATCATCGCCCGCTGACGCATGCCGCCCGACAATTCAAACGCGTACTGATCGAACCTCTTGGACGGATCAGAAATGCCAACGCGGTCCAGCATTTCAATTGACCAGCGCTTGGCGCTCTCGTTCGTGTAATCCCCATGCAGCTGAAGCTGCTCGACCATTTGTTTGCCGATGGTGATCGCGGGCGCAAAGCTGGCCATCGGTTCCTGAAAAATCATGGACACAGCACCGCCACGCACGATGTTCAACTCGCGCGGCGTTTTGAGGGATAGAACGTCTACTGGGCCGCTTTCGGTGTGAAGCGTGATCTTGCTTTCCGGCGTATAAACGGCGTTGCGAGCGTTCAAATGCATCAGCGCCTTGGCGGTCACCGATTTGCCCGAACCGGACTCTCCGACCAACCCCATCACCTCGCCCTTGTTGAGCGAGAAACTGACATTGTCGACAGCGGTGATCAGCCCCTCGTCCGTGCGAAACTTGAGTGTCAGGTTTTCTACGTCGATTAGGGCCGTCATTTGTTGTTATCCGAATAGGGGTCTGCCGCGTCGCGCAAGCCGTCACCGACAAACACAAACGCCATCACCAGTGCGATGAAAAAGATCACCGGGATGAAGTACCATTGGTAATTAAGAAGCACGTCTGCGCTGGTCACGTTCTGGAGCATCACGCCAAGGCTGTTCACCGGATCCTTTAGGCCAAGCCCGATGAACGACAGCGCCGTTTCCGACAGCACCATGTACGGGAACGAAATTACGAGATCGACGATGATATAGCTGGTGAAGCTGGGCAGCAGATGGCGCCGGATCACGTGGCCAGACGAGGCTCCGCAAAGCTGGGCAGCCAACACGTATTCCTGATTGCGCTCGGTCAGCAAGTGCGTCCGCACGCGCCGCGCCAGTGTCGGCCAGCCAATCAAGCCAAGGATCAGCGAGATATAGAAGAATCGCTCCTCGGCGGATAATTCAGGTGGCATGAACGCAGCCACTGCCATGAAAAGCGGAATGGCAGGAACCGTTCGCACCGCATCGGTGATCATCTGCAGAACAGAGTCGATCCAGCCGCCATAATACCCCGACACGCCCCCGATCACGAGTGCCAGCACAAAAGCGATCAAGACACCGATCGTCCCCACTTGCAATGAGGTCCAAATGGCGTGGAAGGTGCGTGAAAAGATATCCTTTCCAGCATCATCGGTGCCAAAGACATGCACAAACCCTTCCTGCGTACCGAACAAATGTGTGTCCATCGGAATGAAGCCGAAAAGCTTGTACTCCCAACCTTCGACGAAGAAGTAGACGTAGTGCCGCTCCTCCTCGTTGATGGTCGTCACCCATCGAAAGTTCGTTGCCATCGACCGCTCGCGTTCGACTGCATGAACGAAGGGTCGCAGCGAACAGCCGTTCACGTCACAGAACTGTGGGATTTGTGGCGCGCCGTTGGTGTATTCGTCGTTCTTGCCGGCAATCGTCGGATTGTAGGGCGACAGGAACGGCGCGAAAATCCCTGACAGCACAAGGAACAGCAACACACATGCCGCGATCATCGCCGCGCGCTGTTTCTTGAAACGCGCCCAGATCAGTTGGCCTTGTGACGCTGTGAAATACGCCTCTTTCGAACGACGCTCTACGGCAGCGTCCGTTTCCACGACCTGCACATCTGGTCCCGTGGTCTGGGCCAAATTCGGCTTCATGGGATTGGGTGTCGTCGTCATGGCGTCACCTCACGATGCTCTTGCGGACACGCGGATCAAGAACCGCCAACAACACGTCCGTCAAGAAGTTGAGCGTCACGATGGACGCGGTGAGAAGGAAAATGATCGCCCCGGCCAATTGTTGATCGTTTGACCGCGCCAGCGCTTCGATCAACAACGCGCCCGCTTCGGTCAGCGTCAAGATCAGCGCCACGATGGGCAATTCGTTGAAGATACGGTTGAGGTCAAAGCCAAGGCTGTTGACGATTGGGCCAAGCGCGTGACGGGCCGGGTAGTTCCAAAGCAATTTGCGCCCATGTACGCCGCGGGCTGATGCAGCCGTCACGTAAAGCTTGCCGATCTCGTCGGACATCAGTGCGCGCACGGTTTGCAACGCAAAGGCGGTAGCCGACCAACCAAGGATGAAAATGGGCAACCACGCGTTACTCAGCAGGTCAAGAACCCGGTCCACACTCCATGGTGCATCGCGATATTCGGCTGAAAACAATCCGGTCAGTGTGTCCCCGAAATAGACAGTCGAGAACAGCATGATCATCAGCGCCAGCAAGAAATTCGGCATGGCAAGGCCAAGATAGCTGAACAGACGCAGCGAGTTGTTCAGGATCGCATTGTCAGACGCAGCAGCGATGATGCCGACAGGCAAGGCAATTGAATAGGCCAGCAGCAATGAGGCAAGACACAGACCCAGCGAAATCCAGAACTTGTCGCCAAGAAGCTGGGCGATATCGACGCGCAGGATACAGCTGTCGCCGAACTCGCCTTGGAATGCGTTGACGATCCACTTGCCCCAACGTTCGAGGAACGGTCGATCCAGCCCTAGTCGGATGCGCTCGTTCTCGATATCGGCAGCGGAGATACCGGAACCTTGGGTATTCTTGAACGCAAGGTATCGCTCGGCGCAATCGCCCGGGACCAACTCCATGAGTGAAAACACGACCAGCGAGACAATGATCAGCGTGACCATTGCCAGAACTGCGCGTGTCACCACGAAGCGCGCAAAATTCAACATGAAGCATGCCCCTGCATTGCGTCTGCGCCTCCGGTTGATCCGGTGTGCCTGTCAGACTGCCATCATTCTTGAGGAAAGACGTGGGCGACAATCGCCGCCCACGTCAAGGTCAGAGACCTTTATTCGTCCAACCACCACTGTGTCGCGCGGTAGGGGTAGGTCCGGTAGTATTCGTAGGACCATGTCTTGAACTCGGTGAAGTTCTTGAGGTTGTTGCTGGCATAGATCGGTTCCGGCGCTTTCACCGTGCCGATCATCACCATGTTGCTCACGAAGTTCTCCACCAGACCAGCGCCCAGCGCATTGGACTCAGCGGTGCCCGGAACAGCCGACTGGAACGCGTCGATATCAGCGGCCAGCTTCTTGGCCCATTCCGGCGGCTCAACGCCAGACGCGCCATTGGTGTCCAGCCATTCCGCCCAGAGCATCCCGGTGCGGTGTTCGAAATACGTGCCGAACGGAGGACGGAAGAAGCTGTTGAGACCCAGATGGATTGCCAGCGGCGCACCGTACTGCCACAGACCCACGTCAAGGTTGTTGGCGGATTGCGCGGAACGGTATTCATCCGGCGTCACTTCCTTGACCTGCGTCTGGACGCCGACATCGGCCCAGTTCTGGCCAACAAGTTCCACCACGGCACCGGCAATACCCTGAGTCGAGAATTGCAGGTTCAGAGTGATCTTTTCCCCGTTGGGCAGTTCACGGAAACCGTCACCATCGGTATCGACCATGCCGATCTCATCCAGTAGCGCCTTGGAGGTGTCTGGATCAAATTCGGCCTTGTAGGTTTCCCAGCTGGGATCAACGAAATCAGGCGCCGGATTGAACGGTGCGATCTGGCTGGGCGTACCCTGACCGAAATACGCAATCTCGTTCAGCTCGTCGCGGTTGACGGCCAACGACATGGCTTCACGGAACCGCAGATCGTTGTAAAGCGCGCGCTTGCCTTCGTCTTCGATGGTGAAGTTGAAGCTGAAGGCTGGCATGCCAACCGTCGGCTTGAGCTGGATCGAGTAGTTGCCCTTTTCCTGATTTTCCAGAAGCAGCGGAGCGGATTCAAGACGCACGGACTGCGATTTGTAGTCCACTTCGCCGTTGACCAGCTTGAGGATACGCACTTCGTTATCGTTGATATAAAGCTCGTCCTGCGTCGAGATGTAGGGAAGCTGCTGACCAGTTGTGTCGACCTGGTGGAAATACGGGTTCGCCACCAGTTTCCGACCTTCGGTCGTGTCGGTGATGTAGATGTGCGATTCCAGCGTCGGCACAGTTGCCTTGGGCAGACCATCGACGATGTCCGCACGCGACAGCATCGGCGACGGTGTGTCAGTCCAGTCCGAGTTCCCGTAATAGGCAAGGATCGCATCATAGCCGTTTTCAAAGCCAAGCGACTGCGCATAGCTGTCGGCATCCGGGTTGATGTCCGGGTGGAACTGGCCAAGGAAATGCATGGGCTGGAAACCCTGCGCGTAGGACGTCGCAAAGTGTGTCAGCAGACCAGGCTTCGGTGCTGGCAGATTGAAAATCACTGTCACATCATCCGGCGTATCGACCGTCATGGTCTCACCGCCGACGGTCACGTAGTCGCGCACCTGCTCGAAGATGTTGGTGTCGAGCATGATGTTGTCATGCCAGAACTTCACGTCAGCCGACGTAAAAGGCGCACCGTCAGACCACTTGTGCCCCGCACGCAGGTTGAAGGTAAGCTGGGTGTAATCATCGTTCCACGACCACGACTTGGCGATATTCGGAACGATTGTCTGAAGGTCATCGGAATAGCGCACGAGGTTAACGTGACGCACCGAAAGGAAATCGGATGTGCCCGCTTCTGTCGCGTTCGACAGAACATTCAGTTCACCACCGTATTGACCAACGCTGTCATAAGGCACGACAACCAGCGGCTCTGCCGGGATACGCTCTGCAAGCGGCGGCAGGTCAGGGTTGCCTTTGATCTGTGCGTTCAGCGCTTCGATTTCCGGGTTTGCCTTGAACTCCATGGAGCAGCCGGCGGCGTCCTGAAAGGCACTCAGCTCGAACTGTTGCGGGAATTCACCGGCGGCGACGCCCTGCATATCGGCGACTGTGACTGCGGGGCAGTTGGCATAAGCCGCTGCCGGCAGGGCAATCATGGCCACGCCTGAAAGTAGAAGTCGTTTCATTTTATCTCCTGTTGGTTCCAAGTGGTGAATGGGGGCTGTTCCCCCTTTTTCCGGTACATTCAACGTCCGGTCATTTCGGGTGTCCATAGTATCGCGCCAGTGTTCGGCAGATCTCGACGCGACGGTAGAACTGGGTTCTGGCAGTGTGCCTCCTTCATTTGGTCAGCCCGGTTGAAACAGCCGGGATGTGTATCTCTGGCAACCATGACAGATGCGTGACAGGACCAGATCAGCAAAACTCATGAGGCCACTTTCACGCCGTTGTCGGTAATCAGCGTTCTTGAGAAAGTGCCATCGCTGTTAACCATTCGATGGCAAAGCATATCCTGCATCAAATCAAGCATTGTCTGCATATGTGCTGAATTTTTTGCCAGATTTCGAACTTCCATGCCGCTGGACACGTCCATGAGGATCGGCGGCAGCCCGCCTGCGAATTGCACGAATCGCATCGGACCACGGCGCAGCACAGCCAGATTCGCGGCATCAATGGGCAGATCATGATCCATCTGCCAAAGTGTTGGCTTGACCGGATCGCCGAAATCCAGCTCCGATACAGAAACCTGCCGCCATTCTTTCGGCGCCTCGCCGTCAAGAAATGGCTTCAGGCTTTTCCCATCCATAGAATGCGGCGCGTCCAGCCCCAGACACTCCAGAATCGTAGGCGTGACATCTATGGACTCCGTCGGCTGCGCGACGGTCACTCCGCGAACAGTGGCGTGCGGTGCGCGAATGATCAACGGTACGTGGAATGCCGCATCATGGAACGTCATCTTGCCCCACAGCCCATAGTCACCCAGCATTTCGCCGTGATCAGCGGTCAGAACAATCAATGTATCATCGTATTGACCAGTTTCCTTGAGCCAACCGATCAGCCGCCCGATGTGATGATCCACCTCTGTCGCCAGCCCAAAATACAGCTGTCGGATCATGCGCGTTGTCGCGTCCGAAGTTTCTAAATCGGGGAACCCGACAACCGTCGAAGACACTTTGGATTTGCGCCGTGCCGTCGCCACATAAGGGTGCCAATCGGGATCATCGGCCTCTTGCGCAGTTGGCATGTCGGCTGCGGCATACATCTGGTTATACGGCGCAGGTGCCACAAAAGGCGGATGCGGCCGGATATAAGTCACCAAACCAAACCAACCCGGCGGGCGTTGGCCCAAATCGTCAATCACGCGGTCGGTCAAATAGGCCGTGTCGCTATGTTCAGCTGCATAAAGCGCGGGGGAATCCGGCGTATCCCCGACTGGCCGGTACATCTCTGGATAAGGCGGCACATCGTAGCCATGCGCGCGCAAATGATCCTCCCACGCGCTGGAATCCTCCTCCAACCGCATGCGCACCACTTCTTCGAACCCGGGCGCAAGCTCTTCATAGGAGAACAGTCTCGGATCGTCCGGCGGCAGGAATCTTGGATCATGCGATGTGTCTGTATATCCGAACAACAACGGATCGAACCCGTGCTGCCGTGAAACCGTCGCTAGATTCGGCGTGTCGCGCTTAAGCGGCGTCCCGTTGCGCGTGGCGCCGTGGTTTGACGCATATTGCGCAGTCAGCAAAGACACACGGGAAGGACCGCAAGGTGATGTCACGGAATAATGGTTGCTGAATGTCACAGCATCTGCAGCAAGCGCACGCATATTTGGCAGGCCGAGATGCGTCGCAAGCGCCCCAAACACGCAGTCCGCGCGCAGCTGGTCGATCACGATGAACAGCGTATTCGGCTTTGGTTTTGACACGGCATTTCCCAGGCTTGAGTCGATCATGCCGAGCAAGGATCATATGTAAAGACAAGTGATTTGTATAAGCCTATAGGCAAAACCTATTGCTATACCTGCGTCACGCAGTCGTCAGGGTCTTTTGCACGGCTTTCACAAACCCCCGGATCAGCGGCACATCCCTGCGCGCAGATAATGTGACAAGGGATTCCGACATTCCCAAGTCGACATCTTCGAAAGGAATGGCCTTCAGCCGCCGGTCATGCCCAAACTCAGCCTCACTGATGAACCCGATCCCCGCCCCAGAGGCGACAACCTCGCGCATGGCCTCCCGACCTTCGACCTCGATCGCGGCATTCAGTGAGAGCTTCAACCGATCCGCTTCTTCTTCGACCTGCGCCCGTGTGCGTGACCCCACTTCGCGATAGATCAGCGGGTATTGCCCCAAATCGCGGAACCGCAGTTTGCGTGTCCCCTGCGGCAGATACCCTTTCGCCACCAAGGCAAGGATCGGCGTCCGCCCAAGGTCGATGCTGTCCAAATCAGGCGCAGAAATCGAATTGCCTACCACACCAATCTCCGCCTCGTAATTCCGCAAGCGACGCAGCAAATCCTCGGTGTTTCCGGTGCGGATCGTCACGAACACCCCCGGACTGGCCTCGCGGAACCGCCGCACGGCGTCGGTGATATGCATCGCCGAGTCAGCCATGATCCGCAGGTGTCCCGAAAGTGCAGTTCGGCTTTCGTCGAACAAGGCGCTGATGCGTTCTTCGACTTCGAACATCTCACTCGTCAAACGGAACAGCGCCTCACCCGCGTCCGTCATCCGCACCTGCCGCGCTTCGCGCGTGAACAACAAAACATCATGCCGTTGTTCCAACTGGCGCACCTGATCCGAGACCGACGGCTGGGATATGTTCAAGGCGCGCGCTGCACGGGAAAACCCGCCATGCAGGGCCACGTGATGAAAGGCGCGTAGCTGACTGTACCGCATCTTCGCTCCGGGGTTCGCTAAATTTTCATAACCCTAGCCTATCAATCAATAGAGAACAAAGATTTTACATATGCCTGACAGCACCGCATATCCAAGACCAGATCAGCTTTGGAACCACACCATGTCTACTACACCGCTGCCTGCCCCGGAACTTGGGGAACCCTATCTTCTGACCCCTGGCCCACTGACTACGGCTTATGCCGTCAAGCAGGAGATGCTCAAGGATTGGGGCAGTTGGGATGACGATTTTCGGTCGATGACCCGCACGATGCGCACCCGGTTATTGGGGTTGATCGGCGATGGCGCGCCTGAATACGACTGCGTTCCGATCCAAGGTTCCGGCAGCTACTGCGTCGAAGCGATGTTGGGCAGCTTTGTCCCCCGCGACGGCAAAGTACTTGTACTGGCCAACGGCGCGTACGGCCTGCGCGCCGCGCAAACGCTGGGCTATCTGGGCCGCGCGTGTCATCTGCTCGACAAGGGCGACTACCTGCCACCGCGCGGAGATGAGGTTGCGACGATCCTCGCCAACGACCCCGCCATCACCCATGTTCTCGCGATTCACTGCGAAACCTCCAGCGGCATCCTGAACCCGGTCGAGGAAATAGCCGCTGCCACGCAAGCCGCCGGGCGCAAGCTCCTGATCGACAGCATGTCGGCCTTCGGTGCGCTGCCGCTAGACCCGATCAAACTGAACTGCGCCGCTTTCGTGTCGTCGGCCAACAAATGTATCGAAGGTGTCCCCGGTTTCGGCTTTGTCATCGCCCGCAAGGACGAGATCGAAGCCTCCAAAGGTAATTCCCACTCCCTGTCGCTCGACGTTCATGCGCAATGGTTCACGATGGAGAAAACCGGCCAGTGGCGGTTCACGCCCCCGACCCATGTTGTCGCCGCCTTTCTCAAGGCGCTCGACCTGCACGAAGTCGAAGGCGGTGTCCCCGCCCGTGGCGCGCGGTACACCCGCAACCGTGATGTGATGGTACAGGGTATGCGCGATCTGGGCTTCGAGACTCTGCTCGCCGACCGTTGGCTCAGCCCGATCATCGTGACCTTCTTCTGCCCCGCCGATCCGAACTTTACCTTCAAGGCGTTTTATGACGCCATGAAGCAACGCGGGTTCATCATCTATCCCGGTAAGCTGACAGTCGTGGACAGTTTTCGCATCGGGGTGATCGGGCAGATGGATGAACACGTGATGCGCCGCGTGGTGGATGCCGCCCGTGATGCGCTCGCAGATATGAACGTCAGCAGCGCGGCACCCCCTGCCGCCGCTTTGGAAGAACGCAAGAAACTCGCCGCCTGAAGGAAAAGATATGCCGATTAAGAGCCCCGTGGTCGCCAATGACCGCACCTACCCCGCGCCCAAGACCTGCGCGATTGCGATCTGTCTGGATGGCTGCGAACCCGAATACCTTGAGGTTGCCATTGCCGAAGGCCTGATGCCGACGCTCAAGCGCATCCGCGAAACCGGGACAGACCGTCTGGCCCATTCGGTGATCCCGTCCTTCACCAACCCCAATAACATGAGCATCGCCACCGGGCGCCCGCCCGCCGTTCACGGCATCTGCGGCAACTTCCTCTATGAGCCGGAAACTGGCGAAGAGGTAATGATGAACGACGTGCGCTTCCTGCGCGCGCCGACCGTGTTCTCCAAGTTCTACGAGGCAGGCGCACGCGTCGCTGTCGTCACCGCCAAAGACAAGCTGCGCGCGTTGCTCGGCGCTGGCCTGAAGTTCGACGAAGACCGCGCGATCGCGTTTTCATCCGAGCGGTCTGGCGACACGACCAAAGCGGAACACGGGATCGACAAAGCATCCGATTGGCTCGGCATGCCGGTGCCCGAGGTCTATTCCGCCGACCTATCGGAATTCGTCTTCGCCGCTGGTGTAAAGCTGCTGAAAGAGTGGATGCCGGACGTGATGTACCTGTCCACGACCGACTACATCCAGCACAAGTTCGCGCCGGATGAGCAAGGTGCGAAAGACTTCTACTCGATGTTCGACCGTTACCTAACGGAGCTGGACGCCATGGGTGCGGCAATCGTCGTCACCGCCGACCACGGCATGAAGCCCAAGCATGACACCAATGGCGATCCGGCGGTGATCTACGTTCAGGATTTGCTCGACGACTGGCTGGGCGAGGCGGCGGCGCGGGTGATCCTGCCGATCACTGACCCCTACGTGGTGCATCACGGCGCGCTAGGATCGTTCGCCACCGCATACCTGCCATCCGAAGCCGATCAGGCGGATGTCATCGCGCGACTCCGCGCTCTTCCAGAGATGCTCGAAGTGCTGGACAAAGCCACTGCGGTGCAGCGGTTCGAACTCCCCGCAGACCGCATCGGCGACATCGTGATGATCTCGACCGAGAACATGACGATCGGCACCTCGGCCCACCGCCACGACCTTGCCGCGCTCAAGGAACCGCTGCGCAGCCATGGCGGGCTGACCGAACAGGAAGTTCCGTTCATCGTGAACCGCGTGATCGACCTGCCCAACGCACCGACCCTGCGGAACTTCGATGCGTTCTTCTACGCCACAACCGCTGCCGCGCTAGAAGAGGTGCCCGCATGACTGAAATCCGTCACGAACAGATGCGCATCGGTGGTGAAAAGGTCGACACCGAGGCGCGGCTCGAAGTCCGCTATCCCTACACGGACGAGGTGATCGGCACCGTCCCCATGGGCACCGCCGAACACGCCCGCCGTGCCTTCGAGATCGCGGCGAACTATCAGTCGAAACTCACCCGCTATGAACGCAGCCAAATTCTGCAACGTGCGGGTGAGATCATTGGCGAAAAGCGCGAGTACCTTGCCAAATGGCTGACGCTGGAACTGGGCATCTGCCACCAGCATTCGATCTACGAGACCAAGCGCGCACAGGACGTCTACCAATTCGCCGCCGCCGAGGCGCTGAAGGATGATGGCGAGATTTTCTCGTGTGACCTGACCCACAACGGCAAGGCGCGCAAGATCTTCACGATGCGCGAACCCGTCCGCGCGA
Organism: Marivita cryptomonadis; assembly: GCF_002115725.1. GTDB lineage: Bacteria > Pseudomonadota > Alphaproteobacteria > Rhodobacterales > Rhodobacteraceae > Marivita > Marivita cryptomonadis. The sequence continues at coordinate 284,709 of NZ_JFKD01000001.1, read as the reverse complement.
TCAGCGCTATTACCCCATTCAACCACCCGCTGAACATGGTCAGCCACAAGATCGCGCCGTCGATTGCCACCAACAACTGCATGGTGTGCAAACCGACCGAACTCACACCGCTGACCGCGCTTACTTTGGCCGACATCCTCTACGAAGCAGGGCTCCCACCCGAGATGTTCCAGGTGGTCACCGGCATGCCCGCCGACATCGGCGATGAGATGGTGACGAACCCGAACATCGACATCATCACCTTCACCGGCGGCGTCCCCGTCGGCAAACTCATCGCCTCCAAAGCGGGCTACAAACGCACCGCACTGGAACTCGGCGGCAACGACCCGCTGATCATCTGCAACGACCTGAGCGATGCAGACCTCGACAAGGCCGCGACCATTGCTGTCGCGGGTGCCACCGGCAATTCCGGCCAACGCTGCACCGCGATCAAGCGCATCCTCGTGCAGGAAAGCGTGGCGGACAGGTTCGTCCCGCTGGTGGTCGAAAAGGCCAAGAAGATCAAATTCGGCGACCCGCAAGATCCGGCCACCGAACTCGGCTGTGTGATCCACGCCCAAGCCGCCGAACTCTTTGAAAAACGGGTCTACATGGCCGCCGACCAAGGCGCCAAAGTGCTCTACGATCCCGGTCGCAAAGGCGCGCTTCTGCCGCCCATCGTCGTGGACCATGTCCCCCATGACAGCGAACTGGTGATGGAGGAAACCTTCGGCCCGATCATCCCCATCGTCCGCGTTCCCGACAACGACGAAGAAGTGATGCGCATCTCCAACAGCACCGATTTCGGCCTGTCCTCTGGCGTCTGCACCAACGACCTGAACCGCGCGATTGCCTATATCAACGGCCTCAACGTCGGCACCTGCAACATCTGGGAACAGCCCGGCTACCGGATCGAAATGTCCCCCTTCGGCGGCATCAAGGACAGTGGCAACGGGGTGAAGGAAGGCGTTATTGAGGCGATGAAGTTCTTCACCAACGTCAAGACCTACTCCCTGCCCTGGCCCGGATAAACATGGGATTTACCCACAAGATCCTCTGGATGTCTGACCTGCACCAGACGGTCTCGGGGCAGGTCGAAGGCGTGAACAGTCGCACCCGGTTGCGGCAGGTGATCGACCAGATGAACCGCTATCACCCCGACGCGGCCTGCTGTGTCGTGTCGGGTGATCTGACCGACACGGGCACACCCGAAGAATATGCCGCGCTGACGGACAGGCTTGCGTCTTTAAACACACCCCTGCTGCCGATGATCGGGAACCATGACAACCGGGAAAATCTGCTGGCCGCACTTCCTTATTCCGGTTCGGGCCTCGAATCCTACTATCAATACCGCTTTGATATGGACGAGAACGTATCACTGCTTTGCCTCGACACCGCCCTGCCCGGCAGCGATGCGGGTGCGTTTGACCCGGTGCGCCTTGATTGGCTCGCGCAACGCCTGCACGACACGGCCGACAGGCGCGTTCTGGTTTTCACACACCACCCACCCGGCCCTTTGGGTCTCGGGTTGCTGGACGACATGCCCCTGCTCGATCATCAGCCCTTTATCGATCTGATCGCCAATGCCCCGCAGGTCGAACACCTGTTCTGCGGTCATGTGCACCGGCCCGTGTCCGGCGTGATCGGGGGCGTGCCGTTCACTGCCCTCCGATCCATTGCGCACCAGACCCGACCGCCGCATCAGACTTGGGACTGGTCCAATTTCGTCGCCCACGATGAACGCCCCCAATACGCAGTCATCCTGATCGGTCCAGATCGCATTATCGTCCAGATGACAGATATCGAGGACCCAGCCTGATGCGTCATACCGAAGGCGAAGCAAACACCAGCGCTGCACGGGCCGACTGGTCCGCACGCGAGACGCACAATGAAACGCGCGATTTGCTGGCACGCGATGCCGATGCGTTCCTGCATCAATCTCTCTCTTCGCCTTGCCTGTCGACCATCGCCAAGGCCGAAGGCATCTGGATCGAAGACACCTCTGGCCGCCGCTTCATGGATTTCCACGGAAACTCTGTGCATCACATCGGCTACGGCCACCCGCGCCTTGTGCAAGCCGTCAAAGACCAGATCGACGCGCTGCCCTTCTCTCCGCGCCGGTTCACCAATGATGTCTCGGTCACGCTTGCCGAACGCCTTGGCCAGATCGCGCCCAGCACTCTAAACCGCGTTCTCTTTACCACCGGTGGATCAGACGCCGTCGAAGTCGCCCTGCGCCTTGCCCGCGCCGCGACAGGCCGGTTCAAAACCATCAGCTTCTGGGACGCGTTCCATGGTGCTGGCTTTGGCGCGTCCAGCGTCGGCGGCGAGGCAACGTTCCGCAGCCATATCGCAGGCCCGCTCCTGCCCGGTGCTGAACACGTCGCCCCATTCCACTGCTACCACTGCGCTTACGGCCATCCCGGCCCCGAAACCTGCGCCCTTGCCTGTGCGAAAATGGTCGAATTCGCACTCGCCCGCGAGGGTGATGTGGCAGCGGTGATCGCAGAGCCGATGCGCGCCGTGCCCGTTGTCCCGCCTCCGGGCTACTGGCAAGCCGTGCAGGCTACCTGTCGCAAACACGGTGCGCTGCTCATCATGGATGAAATCCCCACCGGCCTCGGCAAGACGGGCCGCATGTTCGCCTTTGATCATGACGGGATCGAGCCGGACATCGTGGTTCTGGGCAAGGCGCTTGGCGGCGGAATGCTCCCCATCGCCGGGATCATTGCGCGGGACGATCTGAATGTGGCCGGAGACTTCGCCATCGGGCACTATACGCACGAAAAGAACCCAGTCACAGCCCGCGCCGCCCTGACAACGCTCGACATTATCGAAGACGAAGGCCTGGTCGACCTATCCGCCACTTTGGGCAAACACGCGCAAGACCGCCTGAAAGACGCCCTGCACGATCACCCGAATGTCGGTGACATCCGCGGTCGCGGCCTCATGTTCGGGGTCGAAATCGTCACCGACCGAGACAGCCGCACTCCCGATCCAGACCGCGCCGAACGCATCTATTACGCCTGCCTCGACCAAGGTCTCAGCTTCAAGATCAGTGCTGGCAGCGTGCTGACCCTATCACCCCCACTGGTGATCTCTCAATCCGATCTCGACACAGCCCTGAACATCGTCATTGACGCGATCCGGACAACCAGGTGAGCACAGCGGTCCTTCTGATCGTCCTGCTGGCCGCACTGCTCCACGCGCTCTGGAACGCACTGGTCAAGACCTCGGGCGATCGGGCGATCACGCTAGGGCTGGTGGCAATGGGTCATTCCCTGCCTGCCGTCGCTCTGATGCCCTTTGCACCCATTCCAGCCTTCGAGGCGTTTCCTTTCATCATCGCGTCTACGGTGATTCATTGGGCCTACTACTACGGCCTCAACACGTCTTACCGCTTCGGCGACCTGTCCCTGATCTATCCCATAGCCCGCGGCACCGCCCCCGTGATGGTCGCCTTGGGCGCGATGGTCTGGGCAGATGAATCCCTGCCGTTCTGGGCATGGATCGGCATCCTGATAGTATCCGGCGGCATCATGATCCTTGCCGCGATCCGTCATGCCGACAAACGCGGAATCGGTGCCGCCCTTGCCACTTCTGCGATCATCGCCGCCTATTCCGTGGTCGACGGTATCGGCATCCGAATGTCCGGCAGTCCCATCGGCTATGTCGTCTGGCTTTTCGCCGCCGAGATTTGCGTGGCCGTCTTCGTCATCGGCACTCGGTTCGAGCGCGCGCTCCGCATCAGCCAACGCTCCCTCGTCCTCGGCCTAGCGGGCGGAGTCATCTCTGGCCTTGCCTACGGCCTGGCCCTCTTCGCCAAAACACTAGCGCCCATTGGAATCGTGTCGGCAGTGCGCGAAACATCCGTGATCTTCGCCGCTCTGATCGGCGTATACTGGCTGGGTGAAGGCCCGGCGCAACGACGCCTTGTCGCCGCGTCAGTCGTGGCTCTGGGCGTGATCATCCTTGCCCTCAGCTAAGCTCAGGGTTTTCGGAAAATCCGTGTCGACCGGAACATATCTTCCAAGGCTTCGATACGCTCGCGGGCTGTGTCGGAGACTCGCGTCTGTACCTCAGCCACAAGCGCTTCGATGATCAGGTTGATGGCCAGCGTCGAATCCCAGCTCGACGGCACTTCGATCATCGCGTTCACCACATGGTCCGCCAGCCCAGAGATCGGCGACCCCCACTGATCAGTGAAGAGGATAATCTCGGCCCCGCGCTCTTTCGCCAACTCAGCAAGGCGTTCAAGATCCCGCTCATAGCGCCGGATGTCGAACAAAATCAGAACCGACGCGCGGTCCATGTCCAGAATGTATTGCGGCCAGACATTTGGCGACGCGCCAAGCAACGTCACCGCAGGGCGAATGATCTGAAGGTGGTTGTAGAAGTAATCCGCATTCGACCGCGTGATCCGGCCACCGGACAAGTAGACGGGCCTCTGCCGATCCGCGAGAACCCCAGCGATGGCATCCAGCGTTCCCGGCTCCAGCCGGTCAATTGTCCGACTCAGATTGTCGAACACGGCTTCGGCAAAGGCAGTAAAGGCCGCCGATCCGGGTTTGGTATCCCCCCAGCCTTCGCGCTTGCGGATAGGCGTCTTGAACTGCTCTGACGCCTCGTCGCGCATGGCGGCCTGCAATTCGGGGAAGCCGTCAAATCCCAGCTTGCGTGCAAGACGGATCACGGTCGGTGTCGACACCCCCGCCGCCTCGGCAATGCGGGTGATGGATTGCAAGCCACCCACCGGGTAATCGCGCATCAGAACGCTGGACAATTGCCGCTCTGCAGGTGTCAGCACACCGGCCTGCTCGTGCAGCCTGTCTTTGACCGAAAGGGGTTTCGCCATCGCCTGACGCCTTTTGTAGCAATCGCTACATTGATACTCATCTTGGTACAATAATCAACGAAATTGTCTTGACAGGTCCAAGACCCACAACCCTAATGACGGCGTGAGCACAGCCAAAGATCATACGATTCTGGGCCCGAATGACGGGCCGGCCGCAGAGGTGATCAATCCTCAAGGCGGGGCAGCGATATGTCTTGTCTGCGAACACGCAAGCGCCCTCATTCCACCCGCTCTGGCCGATTTGGGCGTTGCACCGGAACACCGGTTAAGCCACGCAGCGTGGGATATCGGCGGTCTCGATCTGGCGACGGCCTTGGCTGCGAAACTCGATGCGCCGCTGGTGGCCTCGCGCGTGTCGCGCTTGGTTTATGACTGCAACCGCCCGCCCAGCGCCCCCGGCGCGATCCCCGAACGGTCCGAGGTCGTAGATGTTCCCGGCAATGTCGGCCTGTCCGATGTCGCCCGCGCTGCACGTGTGTCAGACGTCTATGACCCGTTCAAAGACCTGCTCCGCACGACGCTTGAGCGTTTCGCGACACCGCCTCTGCTTGTCACCATTCATTCCTTTACACCCATCTGGTTCGGCCAACCGCGCGAGGTGGAACTGGGCCTGCTTCACGATAGCGACGACAGGCTGGCGCGCGCGATGCTGGCCAACAGGCCGGACGGTTTAGATGCACGGCTCAACGCGCCCTATTCGGTGACCGACGGCGTCACCCACACACTGCGCGAGCATGCCATCCCGCGCGGGTTACAAAACGTTATGATCGAAGTACGCAACGACCTGCTCTCTGACACTACGGGAGTTGCACGGTTTGCTGATGTCATTGCCACCATGCTGACCAAAGCTCTCGCTAAGCAGGAGGCGCTATGATCCGCGTGCTGCAGGCCTATGTCAGCGTGATCGACCCGGTCAACCGCATGATCGGGCGTATTGTCATGTACGGTATCTTCGTGATGATGGGCATCCTGCTCTGGTCATCCGTGACCAAGGTGTTCTTCCTGCCGTCGCTCTGGACACTGGAAATGGCCCAGTTCGCAATGGTCGCCTATTACATCCTTGGCGGGCCGTACTCGATCCAGATGGGGTCGAACGTGCGAATGGACCTGATCTATGGCGAAATGTCCGACCGCCGCAAAGCCGGGATTGACGCAATGACGGTGGTTTTCCTGCTGATCTATCTCGGCTTCCTGCTTTACGGCGGCATCGCTTCCACAGCCTATTCCTTTGGCTATTTCGGGTCCGAGCCCATCGGCTTTTTCGCGGGCCTCGTCACGGGAAGCGAAGAAATCGGCTTTATGGAGCGCAGCCCAACTGCATGGCGACCCTACCTGTGGCCCATCAAGACCATCATGGTGATCGGCATTTTCCTGATGCTGCTGCAAGTGCTGTGCGAACTGGCCAAGGACATCCTGCGCCTTAAGGGACATGACATGGGGGCCAAGGTCTGATGCCGTACGAGATGATTGCGGCGCTCATGTTCTCGACCATGATGCTGATGCTTCTCACGGGGCAGCGCGTGTTTGGCGCTATCGGCTTTGTGGCTGTCGTTGCCGCGTTCTTCCTCTGGGGGGATCGTGGCGGATACGACCTCGGCTTCTCGGCGGCGATGAAGCTGATGAAGTGGTATCCGCTTCTGACCCTGCCGATGTTCATCTTCATGGGCTACGTGCTGTCGGAAAGCCGCATCGCGGATGATCTTTACAAGATGTTCCACGTCTGGATGGGCGGGCTGTCGGGTGGTCTTGCCGTGGGCACCATCGGGCTCATGGTTCTGATCTCTGCCATGAACGGACTGAGCGTGGCCGGCATGGCCATCGGCGCCACCATCGCGCTGCCCGAACTTCTGAGGCGAGGATACGACAAACGAATGGTCACCGGGGTGATCCAAGCCGGGTCCTCATTGGGAATTCTTGTGCCACCCTCGGTGGTGCTGGTTCTCTACGCGATGATCGCCCGCCAACCCGTTGGCCAGCTGTGGCTCGCCGGTGTGATCCCCGGCCTGATGATGGCGACGATGTTCGTCGTCTATATCGTGGTCCGTTGCAAACTGAACCCGTCGCTTGGCCCCGTCCTGCCAGCAGAAGAACGCGACATCCCCCGCGCCGAAAAGCTGCGCCTCCTGCGCGCTGGTCTCCTCCCGCTAGCGATCTTCTTCATCATGATGGTCCCCTTCGTGAACGGCTGGACCTCGCTGGTCGAAAGCTCGGCCATCGGTGCCATCGCCGCCTTCATGGCTGCTGTTCTCAAGGGTCGCATGACCCGCGAGGTATTCGAAAATTCGGTGCGCAACACGCTCGGCATTTCCTGCATGTTCATGTGGATCATCCTCGCCGCACTGGCCTTTGGCGCAGTGTTCGACGGTCTGGGGGCCGTCAAGGCAATCGAGAACCTCTTTACCGATCAACTCGGCCTCAGCCCTTGGGTGATCCTGATCCTGATGCAGCTTAGCTTTATCGTCATGGGCACATTCCTTGACGACACCGCAATGCTGGTGATCGTCGCGCCACTCTACGTCCCGTTGGTGGGCGCGCTTGGCTTCGACCTGATCTGGTACGGCATACTCTATACGATCACGACCCAGATCGCCTATATGACACCACCCTTCGGCTATAATCTCTTCTTGATGCGCGCCATGGCCCCGCCAGAAATCGGCCTGCGTGACATCTATGTGTCGATCATCCCCTTCGTCTTGGTGATGGTCATCGCGCTGGCCGTGATCATGATTTTCCCGCAAATCGCCCTTTGGCTGCCGGAATACGTGTATGACAAATAACCACAATCAAGACTCCGCGAACGGAGCGCAGAAACCCAAACCAACTGAGAGGACATAATATGACCACCAGACGTAAGTTTCTAAAAACCGCAGGGATCGCCGGTGTCGGAACCCTTGCCGCCCCCGCGGTCGTCAAGGCGCAATCCGCGATCACTTGGCGCTTCCAGACCTATGCCGGGGCCGCCTTGGGTGAACACGTGACCAAACCGGTCATCGACTACATCAACGCCAATTCCAACGGCGAACTCCAAGTCGAACTGTTCTACGCGGACCAGATCGTGCCCACTGGCGAACTGTTCCAAGCGCTTCAGCGCGGCACCATCGACGGCGTGCACTCGGACGACGACTCCATGGCGTCCCCGACCCCGCTGCGCCAGTTCGGCGGCTACTTCCCCTTTGCCACCAAGCACATCCTCGACGTGCCGGTGCTGTTCAACCAGTACGGCCTCAAGGAAATCTGGGAAGAAGAGTACAACAAGGTCGGCGTAAAGTGGATCTCGGCCGCAGGTCAGGATCCGTGCAACTTTAACACCACCAAGGAAATCACCTCGGTCGCCGACCTCGACGGCCTGCGCCTTTACACCTTCCCAACCGCTGGTCGCTTCCTGTCCAAATTCGGCGTCGTCCCTGTGTCGATCCCTTATGAGGATGCCGAAGTCGCGGTTCAGACGGGCGAGCTTGATGGCATGGCATGGTCCGGCATCACCGAAGACTACACCGTGGGCTGGGCTGACGTGACCGACTACTTCCTCACCAACAACATCTCTGGTGCATGGATCGGATCGTGGTTCATCAACCAGCAACGCTGGGCTGACCTGCCGGATCACCTCAAATCCGTTGTCATGGCGGCAACCGAAGCGGGCCACACCTACCGCAACCAGTGGTACTGGGGCGGCGAAGCGGCACTGCGCGCCAATGGCGACAAGCTGCAACTGCGCCAGGTGCCGCCAAGCGAATGGGCCGAGGTTGAAAACGCGGCCAAGGAGTTCTGGAATGAGGTTGCTGCGGAAGGTGAGATCCAAGAGAAGATCATCAACATCTTCCGCGAGTACAACAGCGTGATCAACCAAGCTGGTGCGCCCTACAACTTCGAATAATCGAACAAGGCAGCACTCCGAAGCGATCCCCTGCGGGGGGTCGCTTTGATCGTGAATGAAAGGACGAAACGATGGCCCACATGACCCTTGATGACCTGCAAGCCAAAGCCGAAACCGGCGCAATCGACACTGTTCTGGTCTGCATGGTCGACATGCAGGGACGTCTGATGGGCAAACGCTTCCACGTCTCGAACTTCATTGAGTCAGCATGGAAAGAAACCCATTGCTGCAACTACCTGCTGGCCACCGACCTCGAAATGGCCACACCCGATGGCTACAAGTCCACAAGCTGGGAAGCGGGCTATGGCGACTACGTCATGAAGCCAGACCTGACCACGCTGCGCGTGATGCCGTGGCTTGAAGGCACGGCGATGGTGCTCTGCGATCTGATCGACCATAACACGCACGAACCCGTACCCCATTCCCCGCGCCAGATGCTCAAGAAGCAGGTCGCACGCCTTGATGCGATGGGCCTGACGCCAATGATGGCGACCGAGCTGGAGTTCTTCCTGTTTGAACACAGCTACGACGAAATCCGAAAATCGGGCTTCCGCAACCTGACCCCGATCAGCGGTTACAACGAGGATTACAACATCCTTCAGACCACCCGCGAAGAACACGTGATGCGCCCGATCCGCAACCATCTGGTGGCCGCCGGTGTGCCCGTTGAAAACTCAAAGGGCGAGGCCGAAACTGGTCAGGAAGAGCTGAACATCCGCTACGCCGATGCACTCGCCTGCGCCGACAATCACACGATCGCCAAACACGCGGTCAAGGAAATCTCCCAGATGCACGGCCATGCGGCAAGCTTCCTGCCCAAATGGCACGCGGCCAAGGTCGGCAGCGCCGCCCACGTGCACCAGTCGCTGTTCAAGGGCGACACCAACGTGTTCCACGACGCAGATGCCAAGCTGACCATGTCGGACACGATGAAGTCCTACGTCGCGGGCCTGATCAAATACGCCCCGGATATGACCGTCTTCCTTGCGCCTTACGTCAACAGCTACAAACGCTTCCTGCCCGGCACCTTCGCCCCGACCAAAATCGCATGGTCGGTCGACAACCGCACCGCAGGCTACCGCCTTGTGGGTGATGGCACCAAGGGCGTGCGGATCGAATGTCGTATCCCCGGCTCCGACATAAACCCCTACCTCGCCTGCGCCGCGCAACTTGCCGCTGGCATCGCCGGGATGGAGGAGAAGCTGTCTCTGGAAGAACCTGTTTCGGGCGACGTCTATAACATGACCAGCATCCCCGAGATCCCCAACACCCTGCGCGCCGCCACCGAAACACTGCGCAGTTCCGACATGCTCCGCAAAGCGATGGGCGATGACGTGATCGACCACTACACCCGCGCCGCCGAAGTGGAACAAGAAGCCTTTGACGCCGTTGTAACCGACTGGGAACTCCAACGCGGATTTGAACGAGCCTGACCATGACAGCTGTGGTGCAATTCCAAAGTCTCATGAACAGCTACCTAGAAAGGTACGCAGCTCATGATTCCGAAGGATGCGCAGACCTATACGCTGAGGATGCGGTAATCCTTTCGCCCTACGGACCTCCGGCCATAGGCCGGACTGCTATCCGCGACGAACATGCCGCATGGTTTCTAGAAGGCGAAACAAACAAGTCGATGACCGTGCTCGACGCAGCTCTGGATGGTGCTACAGGTTTTTGCCTCGTTGCCTATTCGGCAGATATTTCGGGCGAGCAGGGGCAAACTCGCATCTACGGAGCAAGCTTGAACACTCTGAAAAAAGATCCAGACGGAAAATGGCTGATCCACCAGACCAGCCTGAACGAACTCGAACATGACATGACACAGGCAATCAAATGACCAAGACCGTAGACCTGATCTCACCGATTGACGGATCGGTGTATCTTACGCGCGAAGTGCTGACCAAAGACGCTGCCTTTGCCGCCGCCAACCGCGCCAAAGCCGCCCAAGCCGACTGGGCCGCGCGCCCTGTCTCCCAACGCATCGCGATGGTCCGCAAAGCAGCCGAGATCATTGGCACGCAGCAAGACCGCATGACGACCGAACTGGCGCACCAGATGGGCCGTCCGATCCGCTACGGTGGCGAATTCGGCGGCTTCAACGAACGTCTGACCTACATGGCAGACGTGGCCGAAGACAGCCTCGCCCCACTGGAGATCGAAGACAGCGATGCCTTCCGCCGTGTGATCAAGCGCACCCCGTGGGGCACCGTTCTGGTTATCGCGCCGTGGAATTACCCCTACATGACCGCAATCAACACCGTGGCCCCTGCCCTTATCGCGGGCAATACCGTGATCCTGAAGCACGCTGGCCAAACGCTGGCCGTAGGCGACCATCTGGCCGAAGCCTTCCATGCGGCGGGCGTTCCTGCGGACGTATTCCAGAACCTCGTCCTCGACCACGACACGACCTCTGCCCTGCTTTCGGAACGGGCAGTGGACTTCGTAAACTTCACCGGATCGGTCGGCGGTGGTCAGGCCATCGAACGCGCGGCGGCTGGTACGTTCATGCCCGTCTCGACCGAACTTGGCGGCAAAGACCCCGGCTATGTCCGCGCCGACGCCAATATCGACGCGGCAGTCGATACGCTGCTGGATGGTGCGATGTTCAACTCGGGCCAATGCTGTTGTGGCATCGAACGCATCTACGTACATGAAAACCTCTACGACCAGTTCGTCGAAAAGGCCGTCGCATGGGTCAACGCGCAGAAACTCGGCAACCCTCTGGATCCGGACACAACCATGGGACCCATGGCCAATGTGCGTTTCGCCAAGGAAGTCCGCGCTCAGATCAAAGAAGCTCTGGCCGATGGCGCGAAAGCGCATATCGACACCATGCCAGCCGACGATGGCGGTGCTTACCTGACCCCACAGATCCTGACCAACGTCACCCACAAGATGCGCGTCATGCGCGACGAAAGCTTCGGCCCCGTTGTCGGCATCATGCCCGTCAAAGACGACGAAGAAGCCATCGCCCTGATGAATGACAGCCAATTCGGCCTCACCGCCTCCATTTGGTCCGCCGACATCGCAACCGCTGAGGCGCTTGGTGACCGGATCGAAACCGGCACCGTCTTCCTCAACCGCTGCGACTACCTCGACCCCGCGCTCTGCTGGACTGGGTGCAAAGACACCGGCCGCGGGCAAGGTCTATCGAAACTGGCGTATCAGGCTCTGACTCGCCCCAAATCCTACCACCTCAAGAAGGCATGACCGCAATGGCACTCACTGCAAACTGGTCCTACCCCACCGCCATCCGCTTCGGCGCGGGCCGCATCTCGGAAATCGCCGAGGCGTGCCTTGCCGCTGGCATCTCCAAGCCGCTCCTCGTCACCGACCGGGGCCTTGCGGATATGGAGATCACCACCAAGACCCTGAACCTTGTCGAACAGGCGGGTCTGGGCCGCGCGATGTTCTCGGATGTCGATCCCAACCCGAATGAAAAGAACGTCGAAGAAGGCCTCAAGGTCTACCGTGAAGGCGGTTTTGACGGCGTCATCGCCTTTGGCGGCGGCTCCGGCCTCGACCTTGCCAAGACACTGGCCTTCATGGCGGGTCAGTCCCGCCCGCTGTGGGACTTTGAGGATATCGGCGACTGGTGGACCCGCGCCGACCCTGCTGGCATCCACCCCATCGTCGCCGTGCCCACAACCGCTGGCACCGGATCTGAGGTGGGCCGCGCCAGCGTCATCACCAATTCGGAAAGCCACGAGAAAAAGATCATCTTCCACCCCAAGATGCTGCCCGCCGTGGTGATCTGCGACCCCGAACTCACCGTGGGCATGCCCAAGTTCATCACCGCAGGCACCGGGCTTGATGCCTTCGCCCACTGTGTCGAGGCCTATTCCAGCCCGCATTACCACCCGATGAGCCAAGGCATCGCGCTCGAAGGAATGAAACTTGTCGTCGACAACCTGCCGCGCGCCTATGCCGACGGGACAGACATCGAAGCCCGCGCCAACATGATGAGCGCCGCCGCCATGGGCGCGACCGCCTTCCAGAAAGGCCTCGGCGCGATCCATGCGCTGTCGCACCCCATCGGCGCGCATCACCACACGCACCACGGCACCACCAACGCCGTCTTCATGCCCACCGTGCTCAAGTTCAACGCCGACGCGATCCGCGACCGCTTTGACCGCGCGGCGGGCTATCTCGGCATCGACGGCGGCTTCGACGGCTTCTGCGCCTTTGTCGATCAGTTCAACGCGGGCTTCGCGATCCCGAAAACGCTCACCGATCTGGGAGTAAAGGATGCCAACCTCGACGTGCTGGTCCGCGACGCTTTGAACGACCCGTCCACAGGCGGCAATCCGGTCGAGATGACCGAGGCCAACACGCAGGCGTTGTTTGAGTCTGTGCTTTAAGGGCGCGCAATTCTTCGAAGAATTGCGGGAGACTTTTCGAAAAGTCTCCCGCCGATCAATCCGCGTTCCGATACCACGCGACGATCTGCGCCCGCGCTTCGGCATCCATCTGGATCGCGTTCGGCGGCGGCATCGCGTGCGACCGTCCCGCTTGCAGGTAGATCTGCTGCGCGTGCTGCGCCACGTCCGCCTCGGTCTCCAGATAGACACCCTTGGGCGCCCAGCGGATGCCATCCCAAAGCGGCTCACGGGCGTGGCACATCGAACAATTGCCCTGCACAACGTTATAGGCATCCTCAAACCCATCAGCAGATGCAAACTGCTGCTCGAAGGCTGTTAAAGGACGCTCCGCCGCCTCGTCATAGGTCTCGGTCCCGCCCAGCGTCGACAGCCATGCAATCGCGATAAAGATCACTGCCGTCACAGCCCAGGTCCAGTTCGGCTGGCCTTTGCCCGCATGCATGGAGTTGAAGTAGTGCCGGATCGTGACCCCCATCAGGAACACCAGTGACGCGATCAGCCACGCGAACTCGGTGCCAAAGGCCAGCGGGTAGTGGTTCGACAGCATCAGGAAGATCACCGGCAGGGTGAGGTAGTTGTTGTGCGTCGATCGCAGCTTGGCGATCTTGCCATACTTGGGATCCGGCGTGCGCCCAGCCTTGAGGTCTGCCACCACGATCCGCTGGTTCGGCATGATGATAAAGAACACGTTGGCCGTCATGATCGTCGCCGTGAACGCCCCCAGATGCAGCAGCGCCGCACGGCCCGTGAACACCTGATCATAGCCCCACGCCATGATCACAAGGATCACGAACAAAAGTACCATGAGGAGGGTCGGCTGTTCCCCCAAGGACGACTTGCACAGGAAGTCATAAAGCAACCAGCCAATGGTCAAAGACAAACCCGAGATCGCAATCCCCTGCCAAAGCGCAAGATCAGCCTTGGTCGGGTCGAGCAAGAACAATTCGCCCCCGACCCAGTACACGATCATGAGCAAAGCCGCCCCAGACACCCAGGTGATATAGCTCTGCCATTTGTGCCAGATCAGGTGTTCGGGCATGTTCTCGGGGGCGACCAGATATTTCTGGATGTGGTAGAACCCCCCGCCATGCACCTGCCATTCTTCACCCGACACGCCAACAGGCGCATGGGCGGCCTTTCTCAATCCCAGATCCAGAGCGATGAAAAAGAATGACGCGCCGATCCATGCCATCGCGGTGATGACGTGCAACCACCGTACCGCAAAGGCGATCCAGTCCCAAAGAACGGCGAAATCATACATGGCAAGAGGCTCCCTTTGGCAGTTTCCGACAACCTAGCGGCAGAGCCATTCTTCTGCTATTCCGATGAAAACCCAAGCTGTATCAAGAATCTCCGAATAATGTCCTATCTCGACAACATCAGAACCTTCGTTCGTGTCTACGAATTGGGCAGCATGTCCGCCGCTGGTCGCGATTTGCGCATTTCGCCTGCCGTCACCTCGACGCGGATCGCACAGCTTGAGGAACATCTGTCCGTCCGCCTGTTCCAACGCACCACCCGCAACCTGACACCGACCGAACAGGGACGGCTGTTCTACGCCGGCGCCGTCGAAGTGCTCGAAGCGGTTGAGGCCGCCGAGGCGCAGGTGGTCGACATCACCGAAAACCCGAGGGGGTCGATCTATGTCGCCGCCCCCTTGGGCGTCGGTCGCCGCCTGATCGCGCCGCAGGTGCCTGCCTTTATCGAACAGTACCCCGAGGTGTCCGTACGGTTGCGCCTCACGGACCGTAAGGTTGACCTGACCACAGAAGGCCTCGACCTCGCGGTGTTTCTGGGTGAACCCGAAGACAGCACGCTACGTATCCGCAAGATCGCCGATGTCGATAGGGTGCTCTGCGCAGCACCCGGTTATATCAAGGCACGCGGCATGCCCAACACGGGCGACGACCTGCTGAGTCAGAACCACGAATGCCTGAACCTGCGGTTTCCGGGCGCGACCGAATTCCAATGGCGGTTGCAAACCGCCGACGGCCCCAAGCGGTTCAAGGTCCGGGGACGGTTCGAATCCGATGATGGCGATGTGCTGACAGACTGGGCGCTGGATGGTCAGGGCATCGCGCTCAAACCCGTGTTCGAGGTTGCCGACCACCTGCGCGCCGGGCGTCTTGTCGCTGTGGCCAAAGACACGCCACCCGTCCCTGTTCAGATGGCCTGCCTTTTCACCCATCGGCGCAGGCAGGATCCGAAAACGCGGCTCTTCATGGATTTCGTCATCGGCAGGATCGGGACCGCGATCAAAAGCGCATGAAACGTGCCTGACGTCATTCCCGGGACGGCACCTCCTGTTCCGGATCAGCCGCTTCGGCATCCAGCGCATCCACTAAGATCACAGCAGGAGCGCCGGGCGTAAAGACCGTTTGGGCCGTTGGCGGGTTGTCGTTGGCCTCGCGCTCGATACGCAACTCGCGGTAGGCCGTGTACATGCCGCTGCTCACGATCAGAACCATGCCCACAAAGGTTGTGAAATGCGGAACTTCGCCCCAAACGAGGTATCCAAGAAGCGCGGCAAGCGGCAGGTAGCTATAGTCAAACGGGGCGATCACGCTGGCGTTCGCGATCTGGTAGGCGCGCGACACCAGCGTGTAGGCCACTGTCCCAATAGCCCCCAGCAGCGCCAACATGCCAAGACCATCAAAACTGGGGACGGGCCATGTCATGCGAAGATGGATAAGCTCCGGCGTGATCTCGATCATCTGCGTCACCGCAAAGCCGATTGGGATGATCACCACACCGGACAACGAGATCGTATAAAGACCGATCACAAGTGATGTGTCCTGCTCTCCGATCTTGCGCACAATAGTCTGGCTGATCGCGTAGGTCAGCGCCGTCATGACCGGCAGGATCGAAACCCAGCCGAAGGATCCACCCGTCGGGTTCACCGCGATCACAACGCCCAAGAACCCCACCAGCAACGCAAGAATGCGGTGAATCCCGATCTTTTCCTGCAAGAACACAGCCGCGAGGGTTGCCGTCATCAGCGGTGCCGCGAAAAACAGCGTGGTGACCTCGGCCAGACCCATAAAGGGAAAGGCCGCGTAAAACATCGCAAAACCGCCGGCAAACAGAACCGCACGGGCCAGATACCACGGCCAGAGCGGCGTAGAGATGCGGTGCGGCGCACCCAGCCAGAGGACCAGTGGAAGCAGGGTCAGCAAGGCAACAACCGAACGGACGAAGATCAGCATCCACACGGGGTAGATGGTCAGCATACCCTTCATCAAAAGGTCCTGACCAACAAACAGCACCATTCCAGCCACCACACAAACGATGCCTTGAAGCGTGCGGGACATTGGCGGCCCAGCTGTATGTGTCGAAACGGTCATGGACACAAACTGACCGTTTCCACGCATCCATCCCGCCAGACAGCGACCCGGATGTCGGTTTCATCCTCACTTGCCGATTTTCACACGATCATCTCGAGGGCGCTTTAAGACGGATATCAAGAACTCACGTCGACGCATAGTTTGACCCGGTACGGATCAACCAAGCGGCATGAAACCTAAACCAGATGCATCTTGATTCAGGCGCAAAGCAGCCCGAAACAGCAGGGCCACTTCAATGACAAAAGGCGCAGTCTTCTTAACTGCCCCGATAGGTCGAATACCCGTAAGGCGACAGCAGCAACGGCACGTGATAATGCGCCGCCGCGTCCGACATGCCAAAGCGGATCGGCACCTGATTAAGGAACAGCGGATCGTCTCCCGCCTGTCCTGACGCCCGCAGGTAATCCCCCGCAAAGAACACCAACTCGTAGGTCCCAGTCTGGAACTGCTCTGCCGGAAGGATAGGACGATTGGTGCGCCCATCGTCGTTGGTCACGGTTTCTGCGATCTGCTCAAGCCCGGCATCGGTCACGCGGGACAGAACAATTCTGATCCCCTCGGCGGGGCAGCCCCGCGCGGTATCCAGAACATGGGTCGTCAAATAACCGGACATTGCGCTCTCCTCGTGTGTGAGTGCCTCTTTATGCAGCCATCTTCGCAAAATGCGCAAACGATAAGCCATTTGAGACAGCTTTCGGGATTTCTTGAAAAACGATTTGGATTATTCGGATTACACAGACAACCACTCAGGAGGACACCGACGTGAAACGCTACCCCCGTGACATGACAGGATACGGCCCCAACCCGCCCAAGGCCAATTGGCCCGGTGGCGCCAAGATCGCCGTACAGATCGTGATGAACTACGAAGAGGGCGGCGAGAACAACATCCTGCACGGCGATGCCGCATCCGAGGCGTTCCTGTCCGAGATCACCGGCGCACAGCCGTGGCCGGGTCAGCGACACTGGAACATGGAGTCGCTCTACGAATACGGATCGCGCGCCGGGTTCTGGCGTCTGCACCGGATGATGAAGGACATCCCCATTACCGTCTATGCCGTGACCAGCGCCTTGGCGCGTGCGCCTGAACAGGTCGCTGCGATGAAGGACGCCGGGTGGGAGATCGCCTCGCATGGCCTGAAATGGGTCGAACACAAGGACATGCCCGAGGCCGAGGAACGCGCCCAGATCGTTGAGGCGATCCGCTTGCACACCGAAGTGGTCGGGGAACCGCCCAAAGGCTGGTACACCGGGCGTTGTTCGAACAACACGGTGCGTCTGGTCGCGGAACAGGGCGGGTTCGATTACGTCGCCGACAGTTATGCCGACGACCTGCCCTATTGGTCGCGCTTTGGCGAAATCGACCAGCTCATCATGCCCTACACGATGGATTGCAACGACATGCGGTTCGGCATTCAGGCGGGCTTTACCACCGGTGACCAGTTCGAAAGCTATCTCAAGGACAGCTTCGATTACCTCTATGCAGAAGGCGCCGAAGGGTCGCCCAAGATGCTTTCTATAGGCCTGCACTGCCGCATCGCCGGTCGTCCCGGTCGCGCCGCCGCGCTCAAACGGGCCTTGGATTACATGGCGGGACACGAGGGCGTCTGGTTCGCCACGCGTCAACAGATCGCGCAGCACTGGGCCAAGGAACACCCCGCGCCCACCGCGCAGCGTCCGTCTGACATGTCACAGGAAGATTTCGTCACAGCCTTCGGTGGCATTTTCGAGCATTCCCCGTGGATCGCTGAACGCGCTTGCGCCTACGAATCCGGCCCGACCCATGACACCGCGCGCGGCGTGCACAGCCTGCTCTTCCGCGCCTTCCGCACAGCCACGGACGACGAACGCCTTGGCGTGCTGAACGCCCACCCTGACCTTGCCGGCAAACTCGCCGCTGCGGGTCGTCTGACCGCCGAGTCCACGGCCGAACAGGCGGGTGCAGGCCTCGACATGCTGACCGACGACGAACGCGTCACGTTCCAGAAATTGAACACCGACTATGTCGCACGCCACGGGTTTCCGTTCATCATCGCGGTCAAGGACAACACCAAGGCAAGCATCCTCGACGCGTTCCACCGTCGCATCGAAAACGACCGCGATACCGAATTCGCCGAAGCATGCCGTCAGGTCGAACGCATCGCCGAATTGCGGCTTTTGGACAAGCTAGGCGCATGACCCGTCAGATCCTCACAGAGCCGATGACGGCCACCGCCTTCGCCCCGTTCGGCGACCTGCTCGATTGCGCGGGCGACCCGGACAAGCTCATCAATCAGGGCCTTTGCGGCCGCTACCATGACCGCGCATCACTCGACTTCGCAGATGGTCGCGCCGGGATCAGCCTCTTCAAGGCCGAGCTGCGCAGCCTGCCCTATACGCTCGACCTGATGGAACGGCACCCTTTGGGCAGTCAGGCCTTTGTCCCGATGAGCCATGATCCGTTTCTGGTGATCGTCGCCCCGGACGCTGGCGGCGCACCCGGCGCACCGCGCGCCTTCCTGACTCAAGGCGGTCAGGCGATCAACATTCACCGCAACACCTGGCACGGGGTTTTGACCCCGCTGGCCGGAACCGGGCTGTTCGCCGTGATCGACCGGATCGGCGATGGGGTAAATCTGGAAGAACACTGGCTCGATGAGCCATGGACCGTTTCGTGAGCCAATCGTCTCTCATCGCGTGGAGAAAGCATAAACGGGAAGGACGCGTGCATTGCAGTCACTGACCCGACAGATCGGATTGGGCCTCTGTATTGGCGTGTTCATGGTTTTCTGGCTCAGCATCATGATCGCAGCCTTTAGCGCCAGAGAATGCCGGGGAACGGACAACCCTCCGGAAACGAAGCTTAAGTACTGCGAGAGGTCACTAAAGTATGGAGGCTGGATGCGCTTTATTCCAATCGAGCGCGCCGAAGGTTCGATCTTGCACTTGGAAAGAGGTATCGCTCTTGCTGCTCTTGGAATGGAAAACGAGGCCGTCACCAGCTTCCAGAGAGCATTGAACGATGTTGGAGCAACGTCCGGAACTAGGAAGGACGATTTGCTGGTGCGCATAGCCCAGGAGAACGGCGTCGAGATTCAACAAGCTTGGAACAAAGCTTTGAACACACAGTGACATCTTCCGGATTGATGAGAGCGCGACGTCACAAAAGAGCTTGGTTCAACGCACTTGGAAAAGTCGTGAAGAACCAAAACTAACCGGACGGTTCAGAGGAGGAGCCCCCGGCAATAAACAAATGGTTACGAGGGAGAAGGAACCATGTCAGACGCATCTATCGGCACGCCGGAGCAGCTCCGCGATCCGAATTACACACCCCCCATCGCCAAGGCGGTGCCTCTTGGCATCCAGCACGTTCTGGCGATGTTCGTGTCCAACGTCACCCCCGCGATCATCGTCTGCGGCGCGGCAGGCTTCGGCTTTGGCTCGAACAGCCCCGACTTCCCGCAGATGATCTACATGATCCAGATGTCGATGTTCTTTGCAGGCATCGCCACACTGTTCCAGACGATCGGCATAGGCCCGGTCGGTGCGCGCCTGCCCATCGTGCAGGGCACCAGCTTTGCCTTCATCCCGATCATGATCCCGCTGGTCGCGGGCAAGGGTGTTGATGCCATCGCCGTTCTGATGGGCGGTATCCTTGTTGGTGGTCTCTTCCACGCGTTCCTTGGCCTGTTCATCGGCAAACTGCGCTTTGCCCTGCCACCACTGGTGACGGGCCTTGTCGTTACGATGATCGGTCTCGCACTGGTCAAGGTCGGCGTCCAATACGCGGCAGGCGGCGTTCCCGCCATCGGGACCGAGGAATACGGCTCGCTCTTGAACTGGACGATGGCAGGCACGGTGATCATCGTCACACTGGGTCTTAAGTTCTTCACCCGTGGCATGCTTTCAGTCTCAGCCGTTTTGGTCGGTCTCTTGGTCGGCTATGCGGTGGCCTTCGCACTGGGTCAGGTGAACCTTGGCAATGTGGGCCGTGCGGCCAGCTTTGCCTTGCCGAACCCGCTGCATTTCGGGTTGGAATTCTCCTTCGCGGCGATCCTCGGCTTCTGCCTGATGTCCTTTGTATCTGCGGTCGAAACCGTTGGCGACGTCTCCGGTATCACCAAAGGCGGCGCAGGTCGCGAAGCGACCGACAAGGAAATCCAGGGCGCGACCTATGCAGATGGTCTGGGTACAGCGATTTCCGGCCTCTTCGGTGCACTACCCAACACCTCCTTCAGCCAAAACGTCGGCCTCATCGCCATGACCGGCGTGATGAGCAGGGGTGTGGTCACCATCGGTGCGATCTTCCTGATCCTCTGCGGTCTGATCCCCAAGGTCGGCGCAGTGATCTCGTCGGTGCCGATCGAAGTGCTCGGCGGCGGTGTAATCGTCATGTTCGGTATGGTTGTCGCAGCGGGCATTTCGATGCTGTCCGACGTGAACTGGAACCGCCGCAACATGGTGATCTTCGCCATTGCCCTGTCGCTGGGCCTTGGCCTGCAACTTGAACCCGACGCACTCCAGTACCTGCCACAGACGCTCAAAGTGCTCGCCACCTCCGGCATCCTGCCCGCCGCGTTGATCGCCATCGTGCTGAACCTTGTTCTGCCCGAAGAACTGGCCGGTGAGGCAACCGAGGAAGTCTCGGGCGGCATGGCTGGCCATGGGAAAGGGTCCATGCCCGGAGAATAACTGCTCCATAGTCCATAATCAGAAAGCCCCCGATATCCATATCGGGGGTTTTTCATTTGCAGAACCCAAAGATCAAAAGTTGCGCCTTCCACAACGCGAAGATATCGCTGATCGTTGAACAGGGTGCAGCGCGGCCGGACTGACGGGCTTTCGAACAGCGGCGCGTGCGATCAATCGCAAGTGCTGCAAGGACACGACGCATGACCGATACTTCCAAAGCCACAAATGCAGGTCTCGGAACGTTCGAGCGCTGGCTGTCGCTCTGGGTCGCTCTGGCCATCGGCGCAGGACTTATACTTGGAAACCTCGTGCCCAGTCTCTTTGGGGCATTGGCGTCACTAGAAGTCGCCAAAGTCAATCTGCCGGTCGCGGTTCTGATCTGGGCGATGGTGTATCCAATGATGGTGGGCGTGGACTTCGGTTCGCTCAAGCATGTTGGTGACAAGCCCAAAGGCCTCGTCATCACAGTTATTGTGAATTGGCTGATCAAACCCTTCACGATGGCCGCCCTAGGCGTACTTTTCTTTGAAGTCATTTTTGCCGATCTGATCCCACCCGATGATGCACAGGCCTATCTCGCCGGGGTCATCCTGCTGGGGGCGGCGCCTTGTACAGCAATGGTTTTTGTCTGGTCACACCTCACCAAAGGCGACCCGACATATACCTTGGTTCAGGTCAGCGTGAACGACGTGATTATGGTGTTCGCTTTCGCACCCATCGTTGCGATCCTGCTTGGCGTGACCGACATCACCGTCCCTTGGGACACGCTTCTTCTCTCTGTTGGTCTGTATGTCGTCCTGCCCCTGATTGCGGGCTACATCACTCGTCGCAGGCTTCTTGCCAGAGGCGATGAGCCTGCAATCGACGCATTCAAATCCCGGGTCCAGCCCTTCTCCATCTTCGGCCTGCTTGCAACGGTCGTGCTGCTGTTCGGGTTTCAGGGTGAAGTGATCCTTGACCGTCCCTTGATCATTGCACTGATCGCGGTGCCGCTTCTGATCCAGTCATACGGTATCTTTTTCGTCGCCTACTTCGCGGCGCGACTATGGCGGGTTCCGTTCAACGTTGCCGCGCCCTGCGCTCTGATCGGCACATCGAATTTCTTCGAACTCGCCGTCGCGGTCGCAATCAGTCTCTTTGGACTGAACTCTGGCGCAGCACTTGCCACGGTGGTCGGTGTGCTGGTCGAAGTCCCCGTGATGCTGTCCCTTGTCGCGTTCGCCAACCGAACGCGACACTGGTTCCCCAAAGGCTAGCGGATCAGAAATCCACCTCGATCGCCACGCCCCGCTCAATCGCCAGCTCGACAACCTTGGACGCAACCGCCAAGTCCTGAAGCCCGACACCTGTGCCATCAAACAGAGTGATGTCCGCGTCCGACGTCCGCCCCTCATGGGTGCCGTTGATCACGGCACCAATCTCGATCACATCGCTCTGTGCAATCAGCCCAGCTGCCACCGCATGCTGTGCCTCGCCGATGGAAATCGACTGCGCCACTTCATCCGTGAACACCTTGGCCTTTGCCAAAAGCGCTGCCTCGACCTCTTGCTTGCCTTTGGTATCGGTGCCCATGCAGGCGATATGCGTGCCAGCACTCACATGATCGGCCATCAACGAAGGAGAGAACGCCGAGGTGATCGAGATAATCACATCCGCCTCTTGCATCCCGGGCAGATCAACAGCTTCGAACGGCACACCGGCCTCATTCGCGACCTTCTCGATATTCGGCAGCATCTCGGGGTGGTAGTTCCAACCAATCACCTTTTCGAACGACCGCTGCTCCAATGCCGCGCGCAACTGGAACGTCGCCTGATGGCCCGCGCCGACCATGCCCATCACCTTGGCATCCGCCCGCGCCAGATGCTTGATCGACACCGAAGACGCCGCCGCCGTCCGCAACGCCGTCAAAAGGTTACCGCCAACCATCGCATGAACCTTGCCCGTATCCGGATCGAACAAAAACACCGTTGACTGGTGGTTGATCAGCCCGCGTTTCTCAAGATTGTGCGGCCAGTACCCTCCAGCCTTAAGGCCCAGCGATCCGCCAACCCGGTCGAACCCGCCTTTAAAGCCGTACAAAGCATCTTCATGCCCAATCGCCTCGCGCACCACCGGAAAGTTATAGGCATCCTTGGCCGCCATCGCGGCGAACACCTGCTCCACCGCCTCGAAAGAGGCTTCGCGTGACACCAGATCAGCGATCAAGGCTTCTGGAACGATATACATGGTCTCTCCCTCATGAAAAACGGTGCGACAGTCCACACTGCGCACCGTCCTGTCTTCTTCTTTTCAAAAATATGCCGGGGGTTTGGGGGTGGAACCCCCAACCAGTCGGATCGGGCATGCCCGATCCGAAACCAGATCAATACGCGCGACCGCGGGCTGAAACCGGCCAGACTGTTTCCACAACCCCGTTGCGCACACCGACATACCAGTCGTGCACGTTGCAGGTCGGGTCACAATGGCCCGGCACCAGCTTGAGCTTGTCATTGACCTTCAGCACACCATCCGTGTCCATCACGACGCCATGCTCGTCCGAGCATTTGACATACTGAACATCGTCACGGCCAAAGATCACCGGCAGGCCTGAATCAACCGACTGCGCCTTGAGACCCGCATCCACGATAGCCTTATCCGCCTTCGCATGGCTCATCACCGAGGTCAGGATGAACAGCGCGTTCTCCCACTCGCCCTGGTCGATACGCTTGCCGTCTTTGTCGAGGATGCGGCCATAATCCGCGTCCATGAACGCGTAGGATCCGCACTGAAGTTCGTTATACACGCCCGAGTTGGATTCGAAGTAGTACGACCCGGTGCCGCCGCCGCCAACGATGTCACACTCGATGCCGTCCGCCTTAAGCGTGTCGACAGCATCTTTCACCTGCGCCACAGCAATCGCGATCTTGGCTTTACGCTCTTCATACGAGTCCATGTGCTGCATCGCGCCCTGATAGGCTTGGATACCAGCGAATTTCAGACCCTCTGCCGCATCGATCGCCTTGGCAATTTCGACAACCGCGGGCGTGGTCGTCACACCGCAACGGCCCGCACCGCAGTCGATTTCGACCAGACATTCGATTTGGGTGCCATGCTTGACCGCCGCTGCCGACAGATCGGCGACGTTTGCCAGATCGTCCACACAGCAAATCGTCCGCGCGCCCAGCTTGGGCATACGGGCCAGCCGGTCGATTTTGGCCGGATCACGCACTTGGTTCGACACCAGCACGTCTTTGATGCCGCCGCGCGCAAACACTTCAGCCTCGGACACCTTCTGACAGCAAACACCACAAGCGCCGCCCAGTTCGACCTGAAGCAATGCAACGTCCACCGACTTGTGCATCTTGCCGTGCACGCGGTGACGCATACCGTGCGCCTTGGCGTAGTCACCCATCTTCTTGATGTTGCGCTCAAGCGCGTCAAGGTCGAGCACGAGGCAAGGCGTCTGCACCTCCGACTCAGCCATACCCGGCTTGGCAGGAATATCGAAACCGACTTCAAAGTCGTCCAGAATGCTCATGTCTTTCATTGCGTCTCTCCGATTTTAAGCCGTACCCGGTCATCGCGTGGAAGCGGCATGTGTCGTATAATCTTAGAAGTTTCCTATAGGAAACACAGCATGGAGGAAAGAGCGTTTAACTCATCATCCACGGCAGTTTATCAAGGTCAACATTGCCACCAGTGACGATGACACCGACGCGCTTTCCGGCGAAAGCTTCTTTGTTCTTGAGGATCACGGCCAGCGGGACGGCGCAGGACGGCTCCATCACGATGCGCAGGTACTTCCACGTGATCTTCATCGCGTCGATGATCTCTTGCTCTGACGCAGTCATGATGTCGGACACATGGTTCGACACGAAATGCCAGGTCAGATCCTTGAGCGGCACCTTGAGTCCGTCAGCAATCGTTTCGGGCGCGTCATCGGCGATGATATGTCCCGCCTTGAAGCTTCGATAGGCATCGTCGGCCTGTTCCGGCTCGGCAGCAATGATGTTGACCTCGGGCGCCAGTGTCGACAGCGTCAGACACGTGCCCGAGATCATCCCCCCGCCCCCGATGGGTGCCACCATCATGTCGAGACCGTCGGTCTGCTCCATGAATTCCTTGGAACACGTGCCTTGCCCGGCAATGACGCGCGGGTCGTTGTAGGGGTGCACAAACTCACCACCGGTGCGCGCTTGAACTTCGGCAAACACAGCCTCACGCGAAGTGGTCGATGGCTCGCATTCGGTGATCGTACCGCCATAACGGCGCACCGCGTCCTTTTTGGCCTCCGGTGCGGTACGCGGCATGACCACGTTGCACGGGATACCGCGACGTCCGGCAGCATAGGACAGGCACAAAGCGTGGTTGCCGGACGAATGGGTACAGACGCCCTTTTTCGCCTGTTCATCGGTCAGGCCAAACACTGCATTCGATCCACCACGCACCTTGAAGGCACCCGGCTCCTGAAAGTTCTCGCACTTGAAGAACAACTGTGCGCCGGTCAATTCGTTTAGGTAATCAGACTGCATGACCGGCGTGCGGCGGATATGCGGCTTGATGCGCTCATGCGCTGCCAGCATATCGTCGTAGGTCGGGATAGTCATAGCCAGGTCTTTCATTCTGCGGCCACCTTCGCTGCAATCTTGGAACCATGCCGATAGTATTCCTGAGCGGCGGCAACCCCTGACCCGAGCTTGATATCAAGCCCAAGGTCCACCATGCACATCTCGGCAGTAGCAATCCCCGACAGGGCCATCACGTCCGTGAGGCTGCCAAGATGGCCGATGCGGAACACCTTGCCAGCGACCTCACCCAGACCCACACCAAATGCAACGCCATAGGCGCTGGCCGCATGGGTCACGATATCTGTCGCGTTAAAGCCTTCGGGGGTGCGAATGGCCGACACGGTATCGGAATACAGATCCGGCGTTTCCGCACACAGCTTTAGGCCCCAAGCGTCCACCGCTGCACGCACGCCTTCGGCCATGCGCGTGTGGCGGGCGAACACGTTTTCCAACCCTTCGGCTTGCAACATGCGGCAGGCTTCGTTGAGACCGTTCATCAGACCAACGGCGGGCGTGTACGGATACGCGTTGTTGGCATAGCCTTTCATCATGTCGTTCACGTCGAAGAACGTGCGGAACAGACCAGCTGTCTTGGTTGCCTCCATTGCCTTTTGGCTGAACCCGACGATGGCCAGACCCGCAGGCAGCATGAAGCCCTTTTGCGAACCCGTCACGGCAACATCGACGCCCCAGTCGTCAAACCGGAAATCCATCGACGCGATCGAAGATACGCCGTCCACCATCAGAAGCGCCGGGTGTGTGGCGGCATCCATAGCCTTGCGAACCGCGCTGATGTCGGACTTAACGCCTGTCGCGGTCTCGTTGTGTGTGGCCAGAACCGCTTTGATCCGGTGCGACGTGTCTTTGCTAAGGATCTCTTCAAAGCGGTCAGCGGGGATACCCTTGCCCCACGCCACATCTACGATGATCACATCAAGGCCAAAGCGTTCGCACATGTCGATCCAGCGATGCGAGAACATTCCATTGCGCGCCACCAGAACGGTGTCACCCGCACTAAGCGTGTTGGTCAGCGCGGTCTCCCATCCGCCCGTACCGGACGCCGGGAAAATGAACACCTCAGCGCTGGTGCTTTTCAGGATTTGCTGAACCGCCTTGCGGGCAGGGTGCAGGATTTGTCCAAACAGCGGCGACCGATGGTCGATGGTCGGCATATCGCACGCTTTGCGAAGCGATTCAGGGATGTTCGTCGGACCGGGAATGAAAACAGGGTTCTGGAAACTCATGGTGTATCTCCTCCAATTGAACGTATCCTACGCGATCCAGCCCCCGCATTCAATTTTTTCGAAATTATTTTTCATTTTTGGAGGAAGTGGAAAAATAAGCGATATCAGTGCATTAATTTTTTCATCTTATGAAATGATTTTTCGAAAAACAAAAGCGCACCTCCAAAAAGATGCGCTTTTCATCCATTTCAAACAGAATCGGAAGGCCTTTACCGTCCTGCGCCCAAGCGCAACGGCATGTGCCGGTTTACATCCTTGTAAAGCAGATACCGGAACCGCCCCGGTCCACCTGCGTAACACGCTTGCGGGCAGAACGCGCGCAGCCACATGTAGTCCCCAGCCTCGACCTCGACCCAATCCTGATTGAGCCGGTAGACCGCCTTGCCTTCGAGCACATAGAGCCCGTGTTCCATCACATGGGTTTCTGCAAACGGGATCACCGCGCCGGGTTCAAGCGTCACAATGGTAACATGCATATCGTGGCGCAGGTCACTCGGATCGACAAAACGGGTTGTTGCCCACTTTCCATCCGTACCCGGCATCGGGGATGGGGCAACATCTGCTTCGTTCTTCACGATCACTTCGGGATGGTCGAGTCCTTCAACCGCTTGATACGCCTTGCGCAGCCAGTGAAAGCGCACCGGCTCTGTCCCGGTGTTGCGCAGCGTCCAACCCGATTGAGGCGGCAGGAATGCGTAACCGCCGGGCATCATCTCATGTGTTTTACCACCCACGGTCAGGCTCATGGACCCTTCGACCACGAACAACACACCTTCGGCCTCTGGATCGGTCTCGGCGCGATCTGACCCGCCACCGGGGCCAACCTCCATGATGTAATGCGAAAAGGTCTCGGCAAAGCCGGTCATCGGACGCGCGATCACCCAAAGGCGGGTGTTGTCCCAGAACGGCAGAAAGCTCGTGGTGATGTCCCGCATCGTGCCTTTGGGGATCACCGCATAGGCCTCGGTGAACATGGCGCGATCCGTCAAAAGCTGATCCTGCCCGGGATGCCCGCCCTTGGGCGCGTAATAAGACGTGGTCATGCGCGATACTCTCTGCTGCTGATGCGCCAAGTATCGCGCCGCGCAGCCCAGCCGACCATGCCTATCGGCAATCAAGACTTTTCGGCTTTCCTTGATAATCGCCCGGGATTGCCTTGGAACCGCAATCAATCGTCAAACGCGGTAATAGTCCCGATACCACTTTACGAACTTCGCCACCCCATCCCGCACATCGGTCTTGGGCGCATATCCCGTCAGGTTCCGCAGCAAGGACGCATCGGCCCATGTGGCAAACACATCGCCTTTCTGCATCTCCATATAATTGCGCTTGGCTGAAATCCCGGTCTCGGCCTCGATCGCCTCGATGAAATCCATCAGGCGCACCTTGTCAGAATTGCCGATGTTCACGACCCGGTAGGGCGCTGCCGGGCTGAGCGTATCCCCTTCAACCGCGGTTTCCGGCCCACCGGGCACCGCATCCATCAACAGCCGGATACCGCGCACGAGATCCTCGACATAGGTAAAGTCGCGATACATGTCGCCGTGGTTGTAGATGTCGATGGGCGTGCCTTCAAAGATGCCCTTGGTAAACTTGAAGAGCGCCATATCGGGCCGTCCCCACGGGCCATAGACGGTGAAGAACCGGAACATGGTGGTCGGGATGTTCCACAGATGCGCATAAGAATGCGCCATGCTCTCATTCGCCTTCTTCGTTGCCGCGTAGAAGGTTAACTGGGTATCCGCCTTGTCGGTCTCGCGAAACGGCATCTCTTCGTTGGCACCGTAGACTGACGACGTCGACGCCATCAGCAGATGCTCAACCTGCAACTGCCGCGCGGCTTCCATCACGTTGAACGTACCGACCAGATTGCTGTCCAAATAGGCGCGCGGATTCTCAAGCGAATAACGTACACCGGCCTGACCGGCGAGGTGAACAATGATGTCCGGCGCGAACTCAGCCGCGACCCGGTCAAACGTGCCGTTCTCCTCTAACGTCGCATGGGTAAAGCTGTAGCCCGGAGATTGCAGCAACATCTGGTTACGGCGTTCCTTGAGCGTCACATCATAGTAATCGGTGATCGCATCATAGCCGTGGACAACAAAGCCTTCCTCCAGCAAAAGCCGCGCGAGATAGAACCCGATAAACCCGGCGGTTCCGGTGACAAGGACACGTTTCATAAAGCCGTTTCGTATATGAGATCGTTCGGAGTGTGCTCGCGCCTAGCACGAAAGACAGACGGCGACCACCAAATGAAATCCCCTCTGGTCTTTGTATTGACGATGAGGACACCATATTCCCCTGTAGAAACGCCCAAAAAACTGGCAAATGCCAAACGCTCAAACAAGAAGACTGCATGATGTTCTCCAATCTTTTCGGCAAACGCAAAACTTCCGAGCCTGAGGTTGTCTTCGAGCCGGTTGAACCGGAATCGCGGTTTTGCGTGATCGGAGACATTCATGGCCGCTATGATCTGCTGACCACTTTGGTCGACGCCCTGCCGCAGGACATGAGCATCATCTGCGTCGGCGACCTGATAGATCGCGGCGACCACAGCAAAGATGTGCTCGAGTACGTCATTGGGCATGATCGCATCACATCGCTGATGGGCAATCATGAACAACTCATGCTGAACTTCCTCAAGTCGCCGGAAAGCCAAGGGCGCAGATGGCTTCGCAATGGTGGCCTGCAAACATTGGCCAGCTTTGGCGTGTCCGGTGTCACCGATTCATCCGGGGCAGAAGGCCTGACGCGGGCGCGAGATAATCTATACGATACAATGGGCGAAAAGATGGTCGCGTGGGTCGCAGGACTCGATTGTATTGCATGGTCCGGAAACGTGGCAGTCGTCCATGCGGGCGCGGATCCAAGCACTCCGCTTGAAGAGCATGCACCTGATACGTTCATCTGGGGACACCCCGAGTTCCGAAAAAAGCCTCGCGAAGATGGGTTCTGGATCGTCCACGGTCACACGATCGTCGACAGACCCAAGATGCAGGACGGCCGCATTTCCATCGACACAGGCGCCTACGCCACGGGGCAATTGACCGCTGCAGTATTCGCGCCGGACGGGGTCGAGTTCATTTCGACCTGAACCGCTGATTGCGGCAATGTATACCACTGTATGCTGTTTACGACTCAGCTGGTTTGGCCTATTGCATGGGCAAATCATGAAAGGCGTGACCCATGGCTGATTCCACAACCCCCGACATCATCTATACCAAGGTAGACGAAGCGCCCGAGCTGGCCTCGGCCTCGTTCCTGCCGATCATCCAGAAATTCGCAAGCGCCGCAGGCGTAAGCGTCGGCACCAAGGACATTTCGTTGGCAGGCCGTATCCTTGCCACCTTCCCCGAACACCTGACCGAAGGTCAGCGCCAGTCCGACGACCTTGCAGAGCTTGGCCAGCTGGTGAAGACGCCCGAAGCGAATGTGATCAAGCTGCCGAACATCTCGGCATCAGTGCCGCAGCTGGTCGCCGCGATCAAAGAACTGCAAAGCCAAGGCTATGCACTGCCGGATTACCCGGAAACACCCGAAACGGATGCCGAAAAGGCGGTCCGCGCCAAGTATGACACGATCAAAGGCTCCGCCGTGAACCCGGTCCTGCGCGAAGGCAACTCCGACCGCCGCGCAGCCAAGGCGGTCAAGGCCTATGCCCAGAACAACCCGCACCGCATGGGCGACTGGTCTGCCGACAGCAAGACACGCGTGTCCTCCATGACCGGTGGAGATTTCCGCTCGAACGAGAAATCCGCGACCCTCTCTGCAGAAAGCACAGCAAAGATCGTGCTGGTCAGTGAAGACGGTTCTGAAACTGTCCTGAAGGACGGTCTCAGCTATCCCGCAGGCACCGTTGTCGACGCGACATTCATGTCGGCAAAGGCGCTGGACGCCTTCCTTGCCGAAGAGATCGCCAAGACCAAGGAAGAAGGCACGCTCTTCTCGCTTCACCTCAAGGCGACGATGATGAAGGTCTCCGACCCAATCATCTTTGGCCATGCGGTCAAAGCCTACCTTCAGCCAGTTTTCGACAAGTTTGGTGATCAGATGGCCGCTGCGGGCATCAACCCGAACTCGGGCCTTGGTGATCTGATGGCTCATGTCGACAACATGCCCGATGTCAAAGCCGAAATCGAAAAAGTGCTGGCCGACCGCGCGCCGTTGTACATGGTGGATTCCGACAAGGGCATCACCAACCTGCACGTACCCTCGGACGTGATCGTCGACGCCTCCATGCCTGCCCTGATCCGCGCAGGCGGCAAAGGTTGGGGGCCGGACGGCAAGGAACACGATGCAAACTGCGTCATCCCCGACAATTCCTATGCACCGATCTACGAAGAGACGATCAACTACTTCAAGGAAACCGGTAAACTGGACCCGGCAACCGCGGGCACAGTGCAGAATATCGGACTGATGGCGCAAAAGGCCGAAGAATACGGCTCGCACCCGACCACATTCGAAATCCCGCACAACGGTACGGTCAAGATGATCCTCGGCGATGGTACGGTACTGCACGAACATGCGGTCGAAACGGGCGACATCTGGCGCTCTGCCTCGACCCGCAAAGCACCAATCGAAGATTGGGTACAGTTGGCCATCGACCGTCAGAAAGCCGAAGGCTGCGAAGCAATCTTCTGGCTGGATGCGACCCGCGCACATGATGCCGAACTGATCAAATACGTTACGCCAATCCTTGCGGCCAAAGGCCTGACGGACACGTTCAAAATCATGGCACCACGCGAAGCAACCCGCGCGTCGCTGGAAACGATCCGCGCAGGCGACACCTCGATTGCGATTACAGGCAACGTGCTGCGCGACTACCTGACCGACCTGTTCCCGATCCTCGAACTGGCCACATCGGCCAAGATGCTGTCGATCGTGAAGCTGATGAACGGCGGCGGTCTTTTTGAAACGGGCGCAGGCGGCTCAGCGCCGAAGCACGTGCAACAGCTGATGGAACAGAACCACCTGCGCTGGGACAGCCTTGGCGAATTCTGTGCACTTGGCGAAAGCCTGCAGTTCCTCGCGGATGTGCGGAGCAACGAAAAGGCCCGCGTGCTGGGCAAAGCCGTGGACGCCGCGACGCAGGGCATTCTCGATGACAATCGGTCGCCCTCGCGCAAAGTCGGTGAGCCGGACAACCGCGACAGTCACTACTGGTTCGCCCGCTACTGGGCCGAGGCCTTGGCGGCGCAGTCTGAGGATGCCGACTTGGCTGCCCATTTCGCACCCATCGCGGCTGCTTTGGCTGAGAACGAGGCGACAATCCTGTCAGAGCTGAAAGCGGCTCAGGGAGCACCTGCGGATCTTGGTGGGTATTACCACACCGATACTACAAAAACTGCAGCAGTGATGCGCCCCTCGGCCAAACTGAACGAGATCATCGGCTGAGAGCTGGCGGTGCAACGGTCGCAAGCCCGTTCGAACGGGCTTGCGCATCGCGTTCGAAGCGCGGGACCAAGCGCTCGCCTCATTTCCAAGTTCTTAACCCGCGCAATTCACCTTCCCCGCCACAAAGCGCTTTGAGCGGGAAGGGTCACTCCCATGCCGCGATACGACAAAATGACATTTCTCTCACATGCCGGAAGGCTGACCTTGAGAGACCGGTCTGAACAGGCTTCGGCACCCCCGGAGTACAGGTCACGCGTTAAATCGCGGACGCGAGAGAACCGTCATGCCCACGGGGCGGCGCCGCTTCTACTCTTACAACATGCAGCCATCCTAGGACGCAAGCCTGGGACCCTATGCCAGCCAGACCCTTGGCCAAGCACAAGGATCTCCATAAAGCAGAACGACAGTTCACCGGGTCCCGCCCGGTGAAACCGCTTGGGCGTTTCTAATCGCCCCTGCACAACGATCTGTCACAGACTGCTCTGCGCAGGCCTGCCTCAAAAAATAGCCCGCTTGCCCCGACCGACTCACTTCAATTTTCAAAATCCACCCAAGCCGCCTGACACATGGATCACGGCCGTGGTCTCGGCTGCTCGCACCCCGGTGTTCCCATTGAAACATATGCCCTTTTCCGGACCGTCACATTTTCTTGATACGTCATAGGACATCGCCGAACCCGTGATCTCCGTCACGCGGCAGTGTCAAATCCTGCCATCCGAACACCGCCAAAAACCCAACAAATCCTGACCCGCACCAAGCCTGTGCAGCCGCGCGCAGGGGGTGATCGCCCGCCCCTCGCGTCAAGGCCACTTTTGCGAGAGCCGCTGTGCACGAGCTGTGAATTCAAAGCCCGCCGCACCAACCCTAACTTGATTGGTGTCGGACAGACAGACCGACGACAGACACAACCGAAAACCGCGCCACACGGCGCATCTCAATACAAACCAAAGGATCAAACATATGAAAACGCTCATCGCAGCAACCGCCCTCGCCCTCACCGCATTCTCGGCATCCGCCATGGTCGACACCTCGGGCATCTCGCAATTCGCACCAAACGTCGATGTCTCCACGCTGACCGAAGCCGAGGTCAACACCATCCTGTCCGTCATCCATTCCGGTGACAGCAACGGCGAAAAGCGCGCCGTCATCCAAGCCCTCGTCAAGTAAACCAACCCTCATACAAAAGGACTTAAGAAAATGAAAACTCTGATCGCAGCAACCGCCCTCGCCCTCACCGCATTCTCGGCATCCGCAATGGTCGACACCTCGGGCATCTCGCAATTCGCACCGAACGTTGACGTCTCCACACTGACCGAAGCCGAGGTCAACACCATCCTGTCCGTCATCCATTCCGGTGACAGCAACAGCGAAAAGCGCGCCGTCATACAAGCTCTGGTCAAGTGATCCAGACACGGCCCATGACGGTCGCACACCACTCCCCGCGACGCAGCCTCTGACACAAGCTCCGTCGCGGACGATGAAAAGGCCGCCCCAAATGGGCGGCCTTCAATCGTTTAGGGGGTCAATGTGCGGTTTCACCAGTGAGTTCGACGGTGAAGAACCAATCTTCCTCCGGATCTTTGAGCAAGACTTCATCCGGCACCACCTCGGGACCAGACAGGAACACGTTTGACCCAAAGTGATTGTGCAATCGCGACAGCTTCTCAAGCCGGCCCCCCGTCAAATCCGCATAGAAATTCGCGTAATTCTCTGTTGCGCGCAGCGCGTCGATCTTGGTCTTGTGCGCCGCCACTGCGCTGTCATGTGCCGCGCCGATCTCGGGGTCTGACAGCAAGCGCTCCAGTTCCGCCTGCATCATCGGCAGGCGTAATTGGATCGACAGCTCTTCCTCGTAATTGTTGTTCATCCGAAACCAATAAGCGAGCCCCTGATCCCGGTCGACATGGTTCACTCGCCCGCGATCGCGTTTCACAAGAAAACTCTCGGCAGAGCGTACGGCGTAGTGGTTCAGTTGCACTAGGTCATAGCCATACGTCTCGGTCGTGGAGCGCCAGCCATTGCGGAACATCTCGCGCGGCAGAGGGTTGCCTGATCCGTTGACCCAGTTGATGTCCTCCCAAAGCTGCGGATTCAGACCCTTGGGTCGGTGCACCCCCATCTTCTTGAAGAGACCAATATTCTTGAAAAGCGTCTTGAAGCCCCAGGCCTGATGCGGTTTACGGGCAAACTCGGGCGCAGAGCGCAGGAACTGTTCGGTGATCGGGCGATCGACGTATTCATGCACGTCGCAATTGCCAAAAAGCCGCCATGTCATCGCAATCATGTTGGCGTCGGGCACGGCGTCGAACAACGCATCCAGCGTGCCATCGCCCACCTTGATGTTTACGAATTCGTCTACGTCGATGCAGGTCACCCAAGCCGCATTCTTGACCACCGGTTCATCATCCGAAGCCTGCAACGCCGCGTGTTGTGGCTTTAGCCCGCTTTCGCGAAACGGGTTTTCCCGGTGCTGCACGAACCCCTTCCGTTCGAGCATTTGCAGCATCGTATCAGTGCCGTCGGTGCAATCATTGGTGTAAACCAGAATGTCGTCGAACCCGATCGCACGGTGATAGGCCAACCATTCAAGGATGAACGGCCCTTCATTCTTCATCGTGGTGACGATGGCGCGGCGGCCCTTTCCCTTGGGCAGCGCATCGGCCTCCAGTTCGGGCATCCGAACAGGTTTGTGCCCCCAGTACTGTTCAGACATTTCGATCAGCGGCGGGTGCTCGATAAGCGAGGTCTTGGGCACGATCTTTGAGATCGACGGCGTCGGATGCCGCAGCGCCATGTGCCGGTAGAACAGTTGCGTGCGACCCCGGTCCGGTATCGCATTGCCGATCCGGATCATCCGCCAGATCGCCGCCTCGGGTGCCTTGGCAGGAGCAATACACCAGCGTTGTCGTCCCCCCTTGGCATCGAACTGGACGCAGATGTGATCGGCGAAGCGTGTCGGATCGTCCTTGCGCACGCGCCAAGGGTAACAGTGGCGGCCAAACAGCGCGATCACCCCGCCATCAGCCTCGACCGCGCTGTCGAACATGTTGGGCGCATCCAGAGGCATGAGATCGTGCACTTCGATGTTGCTGACCGCCCGCGCCTGCCCCAAAAAACGGGCGCGTAGGATCTCGTAAAGCGACATCGCACCAAGGGGCGAATCCCACGGTGACGGCTTTGGCACTTTCATCCGGTCCTTGCCGGGGGCTTCGGGCACGCAGAAAGGATGCGCCTCGGCCGGGGTATCGGTGCGGCCCAGCGGCAAATCGCTGGTCAGGATCGTCACATCACAATCAACCGAGAGGCGGTTCAGTTCGGCTGCCAGACCCGACGCAAAAGCAGGGTCGGCCCCCGGTTTCGCGCGGTCCACGATCACGACCGCCTGAAGCGATTGGGTCTTCACATGATGCTGCACCCAAACCGCAACGGTCTGTGCATCTTCGCCATTGCGCACAGCGGCGATGCAGTTCAATCCTTCGAACCGGTCCTGTTCCGACGCCACCGGGGTGATGTCCACCGGAGCACCATCAAGCGTCAGCCGTAGGTGGCCATCGGCGGGCAAAGGATAGGTGATGCATGCCGCACCACCGACACTGATCTGTGACAGCGGCACCACACCGTCTGCATGCGCCAAGGACGACAAATCACTGCCCGCCGCAAAAAACAAAGTCGCGCTGCGGTCATCCTTTGGCCCCGTCGCAACTGCGTCCAGCAGGGTGATCTGCCCAAGGCTCAGACCCAGCAAGCGTCGTTCGATCACCTGTCCCATGTCGTCCTTACCTGTGGTTCAACAGCCGATCGGTCGCGGCCCGATCACAACGCTGCCTTCAACCCGTTGACCAGTTCGTCCATATCCGGGTCCATCTTCAGCGATGCGGCCTTGCGCGTGTGCCAGTCAACCGCGCGGGCGTGTAGATCTTTCAGCACCGGATCGGACTTCAATTCCTTGGCAAGCTTGGTGACCTTGGTCTTGTAGCGGTCGATCGAGCTGTCTTTTTCGTCGTTCAGATTGAACCGCTCCCAATACTCCATCCCCAGCACGTGATGCGAATGGTTGGCGCGGCCACGCGCCCGTTTGACAAGGAAACTGTCCATCGACCGCAGCGCGTAATGATTGACCTGCGCATGGGTGAAGAGCGGCGGATTGGCGGTGCGTTCGCCGTTGATCACATAGTCGATCCCGCCGGGCAAAACGCGCCTTGTGTCGGCCACGTGTTCCTCAAGCGACACTGGCGCGTGCAGGCCCATGCGCTGAAACTTGTGCTGGTTGGTATAAAGCGATTTGACGAACTTGCCGGTTTCGGGGCGCAGGTCTGCGTCCCATTCGTATTCGCCCTTGCGGAATTGCTGTGTCACGGGTTTATCCGCAAAGCCTTCGATCCCGTCTGATCCGAACACGCGCCATGGGACCGAGATCACATCGGCACCGGGGCCAGACCCTTCGACCAGCGCCTGCACCGATCCGTCACCCATATGCACGTTCAGGTATTCGTCCACGTCACAGACAAAGACCCATGTGGCATCCATCACGATATCATAGCGACGGCTGGCCTGCCGCAGAGCCGAGCGGTGAATTCCCGCACGTCGCACGATGGTATTGTGTTGCGTGACCAAACCCATCTCTTGCAGACGCAAGAGAATATCGACGGTCGTGTCCGTGCAATCGTTGGTGCAGACCAGTATGTGGTCAAATCCCAGCGTTTTGTAATGGGCCACCCAATCAATGATATAGGGGCCTTCGTTCTTCATGGTTGAGACAACCGTGTAGGTCTCACCGCTCATCTTATGCCTCGCCTCGCGGTTCGTTTATTGACCGCACTCATTACTATTTTGCGAAAAAACTACGTGTCAGCCAGCGTTCTTGCAAGCTGCATGGCAGCAAAGGCACGAATGGCGCAAAAACTGAGTCAGATATCACGCAGGCTACACAATGCACTGATTTGCGCTTAGCATTCCTCAAAACGACAGCGCCCGATAAGAAAAGAGGCGCGTATGAGGACATGCAGATGCCACGCACGCGCGAGGTTGGAACGCTCTGGATCGGTGGGCCGCTCAGTTGGCTGGAACAGCTGTGCCTGAAGTCCTTTGTCGACAAGGGCCAGAAGATCACCTTGTTCAGCTATGAAGACATCCCGAATGTCCCCGATGGCGTGATCCGCCGCGATGGGCGCGAGATCATAGATACAAACGATTTCATCAAGTACGAGCAAAAGAACAGCTATGCGCTGTTTGCCGACTGGTTCCGCCTGCACATGATCCACCAGAACCCCGGCATGATCTGGGTCGATACAGACGTCTATTGCTACCGTCCTATGGACTACGACAGCGATTACGTCTTCGGTTACGAATTGCCCGGCGAACATCGGGTGAACAATGCCGTTCTTGGCTTGCCAGCCGACAGCGACGCTTTGCGCCAAATGCTCGACTTCACCAGCGACCGCTATTCCATCGCGCCCTTCCTGCCGAAGAAGCGGAAAGAAGAGATGCGCAAGAAAGCCGAGAAAGGCAAACCGGTTCACATCACCGAACAGCCTTGGGGCGTGTGGGGGCCGATGATGGTGACCCATTATGTACATGCGCTGGGTCTGGAAGAGCATGTGCAACCGCTCAATGCCTTCTATCCGATCACCTTTCGGGAACGGTTCAAGTTCATGCGCCGCGGCGAACTGGCGGATGGGCTCATCACCAGCCAAACCACCGCGCTGCACCTTTGGGCGTCGAACAAGCGGCAGTTGGGCAACCTGCATGACGGGTTGCCGCCAAAGGGGTCATACCTTGAAAAGCTGGTGCAAGAGCATGGCATCACCCCAGCACTGGCCCCGATCAAAGGACGCGGCAATACCACGTTTGACGGTGCGCTGATCGACGAGTTGGACCTTGATGAGGTCAGCAGCGTCGCTGATTTGGTTGGGACAGCCCGCAGTTTTGTCCTTGCGCTCCATCACAAGTTCGATTGTGACATCCAGCTTGTGAACACGAACCGCCGGGCCAAATTCAAAGACGAGGATATGCCTTGGCTGGCCGACTACATCACCTTCCTGACCGAGAACGAGGTGGATCCCGACCGGATCAAGGTGATCCGCGCCGAGGCCGAACTTCGCCCGGTGGATGTGCTGTGCAATCTCCAAGGCTTTGGCGATCAGTGGAAGACGCAGTTTCTGGAACCATTCCTGCAACGCTGCATTCATTCGGACACGCGCGTGTTCATGGACGTCCGGCGCGGTTCCGGGGCGTTTCCGTTTCTCAAGCCCTATGGCAGCAACACCGCGCTGTCGACGCGCGAAGACGATGGCAAACAGATCACGCGCATTCGAGTCACACCGAACCCACCCGAACCCGTCGCCGATGAAAGCTGGGACGCCATCGCGCTCAAGCTTGCTGGCATGAAGGGATGGTACCGTGCAGGGGATAACGGGCACAGTTTCGTCTACATTCCACGCGACTCCGACACGCTGGTCGTGTCCTTTGACAACCTTGATATCGCCATGACTAAGCGCGAGGACCGACGCCCTTGGGGCTACAGCTTTATCAAGGATCAGGGATGGTCGATGATGGGCGTGCTGGCGGGTGGCTGGACGTGGTATCGCGAACAATGGGTGTATGATCAGTTCGACGAGTTGAAAAACAGCGGTTTCTTCACGCAGTTCAAACGCGTTGTGTTCTACGGCGCGTCGATGGGCGGATATGCAGCCTGTGCCTTTTCACCGGCAGCACCAGGATGTGATGTTGTCGCCATCTCACCGCAATCGACGGTCGATAAATCCATCGTCCCTTGGGAAACCCGGTACAAGGTGGTCTGGGACCGCGATTTTACCGGAACGTACGGCGACGCGTCAGAGGTCAGCAAGGCTGCCAATCGCGTGTCGATCCTGTATGACCCCTACGAACCGCTCGATGCGCAACACGCAGCGCGTTTTACCGGCGACAACGTGCAACACCTGCGTGCGCCACTTTTGGGGCACCGTCTTGGCAGTTCGCTGAACCAGATGGGCATCTTGAGTCCGATCATCCTTGGCGCACTGAACGGCACGCTCAGCAACGACGCCTATTATAAACTGCTTCGCGAACGTCGAAATTTCCCACGCTACCAACGGGAATTGTTCAACCGCGCCGTGGAAAAGGGACACACCACCTTGGCGAAATCGCTTGGTGAGCACATTCTCAAACAGAACCCCAACCGGGCCGTTCGCATGGGGATGAAGGAATTGCTCGGCTAGATCACCAAGACAGGAGTCCTCACAACCGTGGCCTCACCTCTGACCAATCCGAACTTCCGGTGGCTGTTCAGCGCGCAGATTTGCTCGTTGGTGGGGGTTGGACTTTTGACCGTGGGTCTCTCACTTGCCGCCTACCGGATCGGCGGGGCCGAAGCGGCGGGTCAGGTTCTGGGGTTGTTGCTGGCGCTTAAGATGGTGGCCTATGTGGGCCTTGCGCCACTGGCCGAAAGCCTTTTGTCGGGCGTGCCGCGCAAGGCCGCGCTGGTGGCGCTGGATATCGGGCGCATGGTGCTTTTGATCCCGATGGCTTTTACCACAGACATCTGGCAGATCGCAGCGCTGTCTTTCGTCTTTTTCTCGCTCTCCGCTGGATTCACCCCGCTTTACCAGTCTGTGATCCCGGACGTGGTGCTGGGTGAAGACCTTTACACAAAAGCGCTGTCCTGGTCGCGGGTTGCTTATACGCTTGAAGCGGTGCTCAGCCCGGTGATCGCAGGGGCTCTGTTGACCGTCTTGGACGGGTCCTCCCTGTTCCTTGTTGCTGCATTGGCCTTTTCGGTCTCGATCGCAGCGATCCTTTTTTCAAAGGTCCCGCAACCCTCGGCACCCGACGGGAAAAGACCGTTCTGGCACCGCGCCTCCAAAGGGCTGCGGATCTATGTCCGAACACCGCGGCTGCGCGGGTTGTTCCTGTTGAATTTTGCACTGTCGCTGTCGATGGCATGGGTTCTGGTGAACACGGTCGCCTATGCGGGGGCACGCTTGGGCGATAGTGAACGATATTTCCCGGTACTGATGGCGTTCTACGGCTTGGGCGCAGGGTTGGGCGCGTTCAGCGTTCCACGACTTGTGAAACGCACCGGAGAACGACGTGCGATGGCTTTGGGTGCGTTTGCCTTTGCTGCCTGTGGCGTGGGATTTGCCGTTTGGTCCCAACCTGCTCTTGCCGCTTTGGCTATGATCTGGATCGGGTTTGGCCTGTCGTCATCGCTTGTTCTGACACCCGGCGGTCTCGTGATCACGCGGTCGGCGCACACCTCGGACCGCGCAGCGGTTTTTGCGGCGCAGTTTTCCCTCAGCCATGCGGGCTGGCTTTTGGCCTATCCGTTGGCAGGCTGGCTCGCGACGCAGGTCTCGCTTGAGATGGCAATGCTGATGCTGTCGGCGCTGAGCTTGGTTGTCACTCTGATCGCTCTTTGGGTCTGGCCAGCGCACGATCCTTTGGAGCGTGTCCATGCGCACCCCGAGCTGCCATCAGACCATCCGCATCTGCGCAACCCAGAGGCAATCGCACCTAACCACAAACACAAGCACGCCTTTCGCATCGACGATCTGCATCCGCATTGGTAGCAGCGGCACCTGTTCTTCAGACCTCAATCCATGGCTTGCGTTGCGTTCTGCATCCACATCCAGCTTGTCCGGCACATATCGTGTAGATCGTATTTCGCCTCGAACCCCAACAGGGTCTTGGCGAGACTTGGATCGGCATAGCTCGACGCGGCATCGCCCGGACGGCGTGGCGCGATCTTGTAGGGAATGTGCTGGTTGCTGGCACGGGCATACGCCGCGATCACCTCGAGCACGGAATACCCGCGCCCGGTGCCTAGGTTTACGACATGCCCGGTACCATCACGTTCAAGCGCCTGAAGCGACAGAACATGTCCCTGTGCCAGATCACTGACATGAATGTAGTCGCGCACCCCGGTGCCATCCGGCGTCGGGTAGTCCCCGCCGAACACTGACAGAACAGGCAATTCCCCCGCTGCCACTTTGGCGACATAGGGCATGAGGTTGTCGGGAACCCCAGCCGGGTCTTCGCCGATCAACCCCGACGGATGTGCGCCCACAGGGTTGAAATATCGCAACACACCCACCGCCCAGCGCGGGTCAGCGGCAGCGGTCTGTTCGATGATCTGTTCGCAGATCAGTTTGGAATGACCGTAAGGGTTCCCATATCCCAAAGCAGCGGTTTCCGGCGTCGGCAACTCTGCGGCCTCGCCGTAGACGGTTGCAGACGAGGAAAATACCAAACGGCGCACGCCGGCTGACTCCATCGCCTGCATCAACGTCACCAGTCCACCGACATTGTTCTGCATATAGGCCAGTGGGTTGCGCACACTCTCGCCCACGGATTTATACGCCGCAAAATGCACCACTGCGTCGATCGCGTTGTCGGCAAAGACCCGATCCAGCGCCGCGCGATCCAGAACATCCGCTTGGATCACCTGCACATCATTGCCCGTCACCGCAGACAGACGCGTTGGAACCTCACGCGACGCATTGCAGAAATTGTCGACTATCAGAACGTCATACCCTGCCTCGACCAGCGCTGCATACGTGTGCGACCCGATATAGCCGGCCCCGCCTGTCAAAAGGACGCGTTGTTTCACCGAACACTCTCCTACAAATTCTGCTACACTTCATTTTACGACAGTCACACATGCCGCGCGAATTGCGGTTTCATAAAACAATAGTTTCCCACGCGGTACCGTATCGTGGCGAGAATCGGTCTCGCTCTGGACATGGCGATCCGGTTTCGCGATCATTCCGCCGCAGTTTGGCCAAAAATATCGGCTAACATCGCGAAATATGCGCCGTTGAGTAAGAGAGTAATGTTTATATCCCCATGACCCTAAGCTGGACCCTGACAATCTGCACCTACAATCGGCCACATTTCTTGGTCGAAACACTGCGCCATGCCCTGAACCAGACGCGACCTCCGGTTGAGGTTGTCGTGGTCGATGCGTCGGACAACTGGGAAGAACATCGAGACAGAATGCAGTCCGAGTTCGCGTCGGACTGGGACAACGTGTCCTTGGTCTACGCGCCTGCCGAGGTGCGGTCTTTGACCTTTCAGCGAAATCAGGCGTTGGGTCTTGCGACGTCGGATATCGTGTTTTCGCTGGATGACGACATCTACCTGTATCCGGACGCTGCGGAAAACGTGATGGACGTGTACGAGGCGGATACCGATTGCGAAATCGCGATGGTTACCGGGTTGTTCACCCCCGGCCCTTACGACCCGGATGCAGCGCCCACCGCGGCTGTTGCTCTGGCGGGACAGGAAACCAGCGGCATGCGGGCATGGGTCGAAGAGCAGTTGACCCTAGACAGTCATTTCGTTCCCTACTCAGACCCTGTTGATATGGGCCCGTTGCCCGCTTCTGTTCAGCATCTGAACGTTGCGCCCAGTGGATTGGTGAATGGCGGCCGCACCACATTCCGCCGGAAATTTGCACAGGATTCCGGCTGGACCGAACTTTTGCGGTACTATGCGACACATGAGGACAGCGATTTTTCATATCGCATGTCGCGGTATGGCCGATTGGTTGTGGCGCCGGATGCAGGGTTTTTCCATGCAGACGGTAATGAAAGCACCGCCAGCCGGTTCCTGATCAACAAGATTCGTGTGCGCAACCTGCTGGCTCTGCATGCCGTTCACAGCAGCAACCGCGTGCGGTCGGCTTTGCGCTGCTGCGCGTCCTTCGCCAAGTTCGCAAGCCTCTACCTTGCCATCGACGCCGCGCAGAAACGACTGAGCTTCCCCACTGTCAGAGCCTATCTATACGGGATTTCCCAGATACCGGTGTTTCTGTTCATGCCGATCCGGGACTTCCGGAAATGGTACACCAACATGCAAGAGCGCATGTATGGAGACAGGTACAAATCCTGATTGGGCCGGGCGTGGATCAGTCTCGCCAAATTTCCCGCACCAGCATATCCGCTCCACGGCTTGAATCGAACGCCGCAACCACCCGCGCGCGTCCCGCCTGCGCCAGTGTGACTGCCACCTCAGGGTTGTCAGCCAAATCCGTCAAGACGACCGCGAGCGCCTTTGGGTCTTTTGGCGGCACCAAAAGCCCGTCCTTGCCGTTTGTGATCAGTTCGGGCACGCCGCCCGCGTCAGTGCCCACGGTCGGAACCTCGCAACTCATCGCCTCCATATAGGCGACACCAAGAGGTTCTGACCAACTGGCCAGCACAAAGACATGCGCGGCCATCAGCTTGTCGTGCACCGCTTCGGCGCTGATTGCGCCCAGCAAGGTGACATGGTCCTCAAGCCCAAGTTCCACAACGCGTTGTTGCAGTTCGCCGCGAAACCCCGATCCGCCCGCATCGTCTTCGCCCGCAATCTCGAGCTGCACCGGCTGGCCTTGGTCAATCAGCAGTCGAACGGCTTGCATCAGGTCTTGATGGCCTTTGACGACATTCAGGCGGCCGCAACTGAACACCCGCAACGGCTCTCCGGGAATGGGGGGCACATAGGGCACATCACGCCGGAATGCGCTTGTATCCACACCCATCGGCTGCAACGGCAGACGTGTCGGCAGG
Organism: Marivita cryptomonadis; assembly: GCF_002115725.1. GTDB lineage: Bacteria > Pseudomonadota > Alphaproteobacteria > Rhodobacterales > Rhodobacteraceae > Marivita > Marivita cryptomonadis. Next base: position 240,873 of record NZ_JFKD01000001.1, on the reverse strand, counting down.
GCGTCCCCCAACTGGCCGGGCAAAAGGTCGAGCAGGGCGCGGGTGATGATGCTGACAAACGCAGCGCCCCGCCATTTGAACCGTTGTCCAACGCCGTAATCCTGTAACGGGCCATGCAGGGTCAGGCTGTAGGTCAGCCCGTGTGCATAATGGGCAAGAGCCGCGATCAGGGCAGCGCGTCCGCATGAATGTGCGTGTATGTGGGTGATCCCACGCTGCTTGCAATCTTGGGCCAGTTTTTCAGCCGCCGGTGCGCTGATGATGACATCCTTGAGAAACGCCCTCGCCTCAATTTTGGGCATCAGACGGGCTTCCCTGAGGATCAGGCCCCAGGGTAGGCGCGGCAGGATCGCCAAAAGCAATGCCGGATTGCGCGACGCAAGATAGGTGGTGCGCGCCATCGCATCTTCGGACCATTGATGCGAGATCAGCCCGGCAGGTGGAACGGTGGTGCTGTAAAGAACCGGCGTCACGCCCTGCGCTTCGAGTGCCGCAATTTCGCGCCAGAAGAAGATATGGGTCTGACCGGGAAACTGCGGCACAAGATAAGCGAATGATCTGTTCGACTTTGCTGCTGACACGTTACCCAACCTTCCGATTGGCGGCGACGATAGGTGTGCAAAGACATATGCGCCAGCCAATTTTCCTGAACAGTCTGTTGAACCAACGCCGTCACCGCACCCGCATCACCGGAGGCCTGCGGCGAGACACCGTTAGTGACGCGGCTGCCAGAACGACCAAAGCGGCCCCTGCGTAAAACCGCAGCGCCGGCGTTTCCGCAAAGGCGAAATATCCCGCTGCTGTCGACAACGGGAGGCTGACATAGCCCAGCACTGACAGAACGCCAGCATCGCCGTTGTAATGCGCCCGCAGGAAACAGGCCTGCGCGGTTTGGGCGAACACTCCGACCGCCAGCAGTGGCGCAAGATGGTCTGTCGGGATCGGCTGCCATGACCAAAGCGCGAACGGCAAGGTGCACAAACCAAGACCGACGGTGTAGAAAGTCATCAGAACAATGGTTGGCGTGTCCCGCAACCGGCGGGTGACAATCACCGCACCAGAGCCTGTTAGAATAACCAGTGCCAGTGCCAACAGCCCCGGCCCAAACATCGTGCCATCGGGGTCAATGGCGATGACCACGCCGATCATGGCAATGGCTGCGGCCCCCCATTGCGACGGCGTGATCCGTTCCCGCAGCAAGAGTGCGGCAAGGACCATGACAACCAATGGGCGGGTGAAGTTCATTGTCGTGAACAGCGCCAGTGGCACACGGGAAATGGCGAAATAGCTGGCGGTGAGTGTCGCAGCACTTAGACCGACGCGCAGGATCTGGAGTGGGAGGTCCGGGACACTGGCAAAATCGGTGCGGTTTCGAATGATCCACGGCGACAGCAGCAGAAGGCCAATGGCTGCGCGCAAGAACACAATCTGCGCCACCGGGTAGCCAAGACCCAACGCTTTGACGATGCCCAGCGCCCAGATGTTCAGCGCCATGTCGGCCAAGAGCCATGCGCCCCCTTTGAAGTTGTCGCGGGGCGCGTTTGTGCTCATCGGCGTGGGGCGATCAGGTTCGCCATCAGGCGAAAGGCGCCGGGCACCAGCTTGGCCATCTGGTGATGCAGAATAAGGCTGCAATGGGTGTGACGGCCTTTCCCGATGTCAGCGGTCAAGAGCGCGCCGGTGAGAGGCGCTTCGTCAGGGTCGGACATGGAGAGTAGCGGCGTATAGGCGTCGTCCCAGCTTTTGGCAAAATAGAGACCGCGTTCCTTGACCCAGCCATCCCAATCTTCGACCGTGATCGCGTTGGGCGTGGACAAGAGCGGATGATCGGTGAGATGCGTTACCTCGGCCTCTGCATCGGTCACGCGCCACCGCAGCGACGGTTGCCCGATTTCCAGCTTTCGGGGTGAAACAGTGTCTGGATCCCAATTGTCCCAAGGGCGGTGATACAGGGTGACAAGCGTGCCGCCTTGTTCCACCCATTCGCGCAGGCGGGGCATTTCCGACACCAGCCCATCGCGGAAACGTAGCGCGAAGATACCAACCACGATCGTGTCGAACCCGGCGAGCGCCTCGTCACTGGTGATCTGATCGTCAGTCAATGCGGTGACATCGGCACCAAGCGCGGTCAGCCAGTCGGCCACCGCGTCATGGCCGCTGCCGATATAACCAACCTTGGCCTGCGGCAGAGCCACATCCAGCACGCGCACCGACAGCGCTGCGGGTTGGGCATAAACGGTTGGGTCAACGTGGTCATGCGCGATGCGCTGTTCGGTCATTGCCGGGGCATTTCCGACAAAAAGTGGGAGCGTATAGCGACCCGGTTCAGGCTCGTCGGGTAAATTGACCTCGATACCGCCAGCGCCCTGCTGCATCGACCAACCGTCGGGCAAATCAAAGCTGACTTTCGCACCCGCCGGGCTGACATCTGCGATGGCGACCGACACTGACCGATTTGGCGTTTTGAGGTTGATCAGAGCCGCATCAGGCGCGATCAACGCCGCCCGGTCAGGTAGGACCACCGGAGGGATATCGAACGGAACCGAGACCGTTGTTGTTTCAAGCTGGATGTCGATGCGCGGAAGCGGTGGGTCGGCGGGATCGTACTCGGCACGGTACGGGTCGGTCTGGTTGGCGTCGGACGAGATTGTGATCTGACCGTCGTCTTCAGACCAGCCATAAGGCAAGGCGAGGCTATGGCTGCACGACGTGGCATCGCCGGGGTCGAATTCGAGTGTCACCTGTGTCGTAGCACCGGGACGCAACCACGTCTGGTTGGTCCGCGCGTTCGCCTCAACGCCAAGAGCCAGACGCAAGACATAGGCCAACTGGCGGTGCTTGGCCTCTAGACGGTGGGCAATATGATCGGGCGCATCGGCTTCGGCCTTTTGCAGGTGATGCAAAGCCTTCTGAGCCGTCTTTGCGATGTGGCGAACGTGGGGAAAAGCGGACACGGTTTCGGTGATGAACCCGTGCGCAATCAAGAGATCCTGCGCAATATCAGGCACTCCATCGGCCAAATCTGCGAGGGTTTGCGGCAGGCCAGTGCCCAGCGCGGTATCAGGCCCGTCGACATGGCTGATCGCCAAATGCAGCGGCCAATCCTTGCCGGGGCCAGCAGGCACCCAGCGGCCCATGCCTTGGGTGCGGTGGTAGGCGCGGGACATTTGGCCGATGCGGGCATAGCTCCAGCCCGACATCGGGTCTTTGCCAGCGCCACTGACCGTCAGAGTAGCCTCGGGTGGGGGCAGATCGTCGTCATAAGCCTGACCTGCGCCCGACCATGCGGGCAGGTACATCTTGGACACCTGCCATGGCGGCAGGTTTGACGGGAAGTCAGGATCGGCGGCAGCCGCCATGACCTCGTACGCGGCTTGGGTCATGGCACGGTGGTGGCCGTGCTGGCCCGGCACATCGAGGAAGGTCGGCAGGATGATGTCGGGGCGGTCGGTGCGGACGATTTCGACAAAACGGTGCAACAGGTGATCATGGCCCCAGATGCCCATCGTTTCCGTGCCGCTTTTCGAAAAGCGGAAATCCCGGATCGGATCGTCGGGCGAGGTGCCGTGCCAGTAAAGGCGCATGTTGAGCAGATCGCAGGCGCGCTCCATCTCGCGGGTGCGCAATGCGCCCAATGCTGGGCCGCTTTCGGTGCCGATGTCGTTCTGCCCGCCTTCGCCGCGTGTGGAACAGGCGTAGCTGAGGTTGATGCCGTCGCGCAGACCGATGGCGGCCAGCAAAGCAGTGGTCTCGTCATCAGGATGGGCACCGGTGTTCATCAGACGCACCACCGATTGCAGCGGGCGCAGCGCCCACCATAGGTCCAGAATGCGCGGGCGCATGCGGGTCTGTTCAAGGCGAATCTGGTCAGGGGTCGGCATGGGTTACCTCGCTTCGGCGATGGTGGGGGTGAACGCCTGATGCAGCACAAGGGCGGCTGCGCCCAGCGTCGCTGTCATACGGCCCGACGTGCCGCGCATCAGGCGCGGATGCACCCGGTCGGGGCGGTTGGACACAGACCGTTCAGGCAGCGCGGTGCGGGCGATGATGTGGTCCAACAACACGTCAGGCATCGCACCACCAAGGATCACGGTTTGCGGATCAAACAGATTTTCAATGATCGACAATGCTGAAGACAGCGCTTGCGCGGCTTTGTCCAGCCAAACCAACAAATGCCGGTTTGCGCTGGAATAGAGACTGATCAGGTCTTCCATGTTCGTCACGTCCAATCCCTCGCGGGCAAGACAGGCCTGTACCGACAAACGGCTGGTGGCACTTTCGAGTTCCACCGCATGTCCGTCGACAAGCACCTGAATGTGACCGATCTCTCCGGCGTTGCCGAAGGCGCCCTGAAGGATTTGACCGTTCTGGACGAGACCCAATCCCAAACCTTGACCGAAATAGAGGTAGGCGAAATCGTCAAGTCCACGCGCGACGCCGTTCATCCGCTCGGCCATCGCTGCCGCGTTGGCGTCATTCTCGACGAAGACCGGAAGATTGAGCGTGTTGGCAAATATCTCGGCGGGGTCGCCGGTGTTCCAGCCGGGAAGCTCGGACTCCGTGCCCGTCAGTCCGGTGTCACCAAAGGGGCCGGGCATGACGATGCCTGCACCCATCAACGCACCTTTGCTGATCCGTGCCTCTATCAAAGCGGAAGCGAGTTGGGCTGAAACAGTCTCTAAAATCGTCGATTTCCCCGCGTTGCGCAGCGGGGTGCGGCGGGCCAACACAGGGGTTCCGACCAGATCGACCAGCGCGGTGAAAACAGCCGTCGGGCGGACCTCAACGCCGAAGGCATACCCGCCATCGGGTTTGATCGCGTATTGCTGCACCGGAAGGCCGCGCCCGGCGCTGCGCACGCCCTGTTCGATCAACAGGCCTTCACCCAGAAGATCAGAAATGATGTTCGACACCGCCTGTGTCGACAGCCCGGATGCGCGGGCGATCTCGGCGCGACCGACCGCGCCGACATGGCGAATGGCGCGCAGAACCAACTGTTTGTTGTGGCTTCGCGCCCGTTCGGGATTGGCCCCGAGTTGAGGTTTCAGCGTACTGACCATGCTTTCGCTTAACGCACCAAACTTGAACACTCAAGAAAGTTGAGTTAACGCTTGGAGGATGACCGGTCGCGAATAAGAATGGATCGGCACATTCAACAGATCTCAACAGGGAGAGGTCCATGTCCTTCTTCAACGTCAAAGCACTGGCCGTTGCGACAGCAACCAGCGCCGCTGCACTTTTCAGCACCGCCGCAGAGGCGGTGGAAATCGAATACTGGCAGTATTTCTTCGATGCCCGCGTACAAGCGATGGAAACGCTGATCGAGAACTTCCAAGAGGCGAACCCGGATATCACGGTCAAAATGACCCATTTCCCCTACGCCGATTACCGCACCAAGGTCGCCGCCGCGATCCCGGCGGGCGAAGGCCCGGATGTGGTACAGTTGTTCTACGGCTGGCTGAACGATTACGTCGCAGCCGATCTGATCCAGCCGCTCCCTGCCGATGTGTTCCCGGCCAGCAAGATCGACGAAGAGTTCTTTCCGATGGTGCAGGCGATGAAGGACGGAGACGCCTATTGGGCGTTGCCGACTGCTGTGCGCTCTCTGGCATTGTTCTACAACGAACGCCTGCTGGAAGAAGCGGGTGTCGAGCCGCCGACCACGCTGGACGAGATGATTGCAGCCGCCAAAGCGATGACCAAGCGCGATGGTGCTGGGAATCTGACGCAGGTCGGCATGACCGCTGGGATGACAGCGCAAGACCACCATTGGTGGCGCGAAGGTTTGATCCGCCAATTCGGTGGTGAGCCGTATGTCGATGATTACCAGACGGTGAATTACAACAATAAGGCCGGGCTTGAGGCGTTGAATTTCTATGCGTCACTTTTCAGTGGCGACGACGCAGTTTCTGCCATTGGGTTCATGGATGAACCGCAGGCCGCGTTCAAAGCGGGTCGCGCCGGGCTTCATATCGACGGATCATTCCGCATCGGATCGCTGAACAACACACGCGGCTTGAAATGGGGAGTGACCGAGCTTCCGGCGACGGCGGATGGCACACGGTCGAATTATTCATCCTACTGGGTCAACGCGATCACAACCAAAGCCGAGGGCGAAAAGTACGACGCTGCGGTCAAGTTCATGGAATACGTGACAAGCGATGAGGCAATGCAGGTCTGGCTTGACGTCGTGGGTGAATTGCCCGCGAAACCGTCGGTTGGTCTAACCGACGCAAATTCGAATGATCCCGTGTTCGGACCATTCATCAAAGGCCTTGCCTATGCTCATACCACCAAGTTCGCCAATGAAAGCGGGCAGCGTCAGCTGATGGTGGAGATGGTCGAGCGGATGACCCTGCAAGGCATGAGCGCGGAAGACAGCCTCGCCATTGCGGCAGAGGCCGAGCAGAAGATCCTCGACGAATACTACAACAGCGCATCCAACTGAGCGCGCGGCACGGACGCCCCGGTTCCCTCCCGGCCGGGGCGTCACTTTTTTCGGGCTGAGGCATGTATCGAAATCTGACCATCCGGCAGAAGCAGATCGTATGGGCGTGGGCGTTCCTTGCGATCCCAATCCTGTTTTACACGGTTATCCGGTTCTATCCGACGGGCAACGCCATCCTGATCAGTTTTCAGGACTGGAACCTGCTGGGGGACCGGACCTGGACCGGGTTCGACAATTACCAAAAGCTGTTTGCCGATCCGGTGTTCTGGAAGGTGTTCAAAAACACGTTTGTCTATCTGCTGATCGGCACGCCCGTGAGCCTGATCATTTCCTTCGTGATTGCCTATCATCTGGATCAGGTGCGGTTCATGCATGGGTTTCTGCGCATGCTTTATTTCCTGCCATTCATGACCAGTGCGGTGGCGATGGCTTGGGTCTGGCGCTGGTTCTATCAGCCGGTCCCGGTGGGGTTGTTCAACAATGCACTGGCCAGCATCGGCATCCCGCAATTCCCGTTCCTGCAATCGACCACATGGGCGCTGCCGTCGGTTCTGGCGCCTGCGGTGTGGGCCGGATTGGGGTTTCAGGTGATCATCTTCATGGCCGGGCTGCGGGCGATCCCGCGCAGCTACTATGAGGCGGCGCGCATCGACGGGGTGTCGTGGTGGACAGTGCTGTGGGAGATCACGTTGCCGCTCTTGAAGCCGACCATCGTGTTCATCGTTGTGTTCTCCTCCATCGGGTTTCTGCGCATCTTTGACCACGTTTTCAACATGACGACGAACAATCCCGGTGGGCCTTTGAATAGTACGAAACCATTGGTTCTGATGATTTATGAGACCGCGTTCAGTGCCTTCGACATGGGGTACGCTGCGGCGCAGACGGTGGTTCTGTTCCTCGTTCTGCTGGTGGTGAGCCTGATCCAGCTGCGCATTCTGAGGGACAGCTGATGACCGCGACAGAGATCCGTCCCACGACTGACGCGCTGCTCAAGACCGAAGCGCCCAAAAAGCCTGCGAATATGGGACAGATCCTGCGCTGGATGCTGCTGTTTTTGGGCGGTGTGGCGATGGTGATGCCCATTGCCTACATGATCTCGACCTCGCTGAAGTGGCCACACGAGGTCTATAACCTTAAGCTGATCCCGGACGAGCCGCATATCGAGAATTACACTTATGTGCTGGAGGACGGGCGGTTTTACTGGTGGTTTGTCAATTCAATGATCATCGCGGTGATCACGACTGTTTGTAATGTGATCTTCGACTCTTTGGTGGGCTACACCCTGTGCAAGTTCCGCTTTCCAGGCCGCTATATTGTCTTCATCGCTATCCTGTCGACACTGATGATCCCGACGGAAATGCTGGTGATCCCATGGTATCTGATGAGCCAGCAGTTTGGATGGCTGGACTCTTATTGGGGCATCATGTTCCCCGGTTTGATGACCGCCTTCGGCACCTTCCTGATGAAGCAGTTTTTCGAGACTGTTCCGGACGATTTCATCGAAGCGGCGCGGATCGACGGGCTGAATGAATTGCAGATTTGGTGGACCGTGGCGATGCCCTTGGTCAAACCGGCGCTGGCGGCCTTGGCGATCTTTGTCTTCCTGGGCAACTGGACCGCCTTCATCTGGCCGTTGATCGTGACCAATTCTGTCGAGATGTATACCCTGCCCGTGGGCCTGTCGTCCTTTGGGGATGAAGCCGATGTGGCGTGGGAGTTGATCATGACGGGGGCGGCGATTTCGACCATTCCAACTCTGATCGTGTTCCTGATCTTCCAGCGGTATATCATTCAAGGTGTGGTGATGGCGGGCTTGAAGGGATGAGCGTGATCTCTTTGGAAGTCGTTGCGTTTGCATATTTGGAAAAAGAAGAAGCAGGGGGCGGTGCATGACGGACCAGAGCGTGTTTCCGGACCCGACCTATCGGGACACGGTGCTGGCGCCTTTGTTCGATGGGGTGAAGGAGCATTACGCGGGGCACATGGCGGCGATCAACCGGGCGCATCTGGTGATGCTGACGGAGACCGGGATTTTGGGTTCTGGGGACACGGGCGCGATTGCGGGTGCGTTGCGAGATATTGATGCCGAGGTGGACCTCGATGCGCTGAGCTATACCGGCGAGTTCGAGGATTACTTCTTTCTGGTCGAGGCGGAGTTGAGGCGCAGATTGGGCGATCTTGGCGGGGCTTTGCACACGGCGCGGTCGCGCAATGACATGGACCATACGCTGTTCAAGCTGGCCTTGCGGAGGCGGGTCGCCGTGCTGCTGGATCAGGCGTTAACCTTAACGGAGGCGTTGATCGCCAAAGCGGAGGCTGAGAAGGCGACGTTGATCGTCGCTTATACGCACGGGCAGCCTGCGCAGCCGACGACTTGGGGGCATTACCTCGGGGCAGTGATCGAGGTGTTGTTACGCGACATCACGCGGCTCAATGCGGCGGCGGATGGGTTGGAGCATTGCCCGATGGGGGCTGCCGCGATCACCACCAGCGGGTTTCCGATTGATCGGGCGCGGGTTGCCGAGCTTCTGGGGTTCGAGGCGCCTTTGGTCAATTCTTATGGCTGTATTGCATCCGTCGATTACGTGACCGGGCTTTATTCCGCGATGAAGCTGATGTTCCTGCATCTTGGGCGGGTCATTCAGGACATGCAGTTCTGGACCGCGTTCGAGGTCGGGCAGCTTTACGTGCCCAACAGCCTTGTGCAGATCAGTTCGATCATGCCGCAGAAGCGCAACCCGGTGCCGATCGAACACCTGCGCCATCTGGCGAGTGCGACGGTCGGGCAATGTGATGCCATTGTGGGCGTGATGCAGAACACGCCGTTCACCGACATGAATGACAGCGAAGGCGAGGTGCAGCAGCTGGGCTATGCCGCATTCGAGCGTGGTGCGCGGGTGTTGCAATTGCTTACGGCACTGGTTCCTGCCTGCCGGGTGAATGCGGATCGGGTGCGGAGGACGACAGATGCGGCTTGTATCACGATAACCGAACTGGCGGACACATTGGTGCGCGACGAGGGTCTGACTTTCCGCACGGCACATGAGATTGCGGCATCGACGGCCAAGGCGGTGATTGCCGAAGGCGCATCACTGGGCGACGGGTACGCGGCGTTCTCGGTGGCGTTCGAAGCGTTGACAGGGCGCTTGCCGGAGTTGAACGAGACCGCGTTTCGGACAGCGGTTGCGCCGGAGACCTTTGTTGCGCGGCGGGATCGGATCGGTGGGCCAGCGGAGACAGCGCTGCGCGAGGCTTTGGCGGGGTACGCAGCGGAGGCATCGGCGGCGCGGGCTGCCTGTGACGTGCGCACAAACAGACACAAAACTGCGGAACAGAGACTGAATACGGCGTTTGACGCGCTGCTGGTGAAGGACTGAGCATGGCCGATCTTGCGATCCGAAATCTGGTCAAACGCTACGACAAGACCGAGGTGCTGCATGGCATCAGCCTTGATGTCGAAGACGGGGAGTTCGTGGTGTTTGTCGGACCATCTGGCTGCGGTAAATCGACGACGCTGCGGCTTATCGCGGGGCTGGAGGACGCGACACAGGGCGAGATCGCTATCGGCGGGCGGGTGGTGAACAACCTCGAACCCAAGGACCGCGACATCGCGATGGTATTCCAGAACTACGCGATTTACCCGCATATGACCGTGCGCAAGAATATCGGGTTTGGCCTGCGGACCGCGAAGATGTCGAAGGCGGACAAGGAAGCGCGCATTGACGAAGTGGCGGGCATTCTTGGTATGACGGATCTCTTGGCGCGCAAGCCAAGCCAGTTGTCCGGGGGTCAGCGCCAGCGCGTGGCGATTGGCCGGGCGATGGTACGCGATCCGGCAGTGTTTCTGTTTGACGAGCCGCTGTCGAACCTTGATGCGCAGTTGCGCACCCAGATGCGGCTGGAGATCAAGAAACTGCACCAGCGGGTGGGCAATACGATCATCTTTGTGACCCATGATCAGGTCGAGGCGATGACCATGGCGGACCGGATCGTGATCATGAAGGACGGGCATATTCAGCAAGTGGGCACGCCGGCCGAGGTTTATCACAAGCCTGCGAATACGTTTGTGGCGCGGTTTATCGGGGCTCCTTCGATGAACATGCTGTCAGGGACGGTGACGAATGGCGCGCTGCGAATGGCGTCGGGGAGCACGCTTGAGCTAGGTGATAACCTGCCGGAAGGGCGCGACGTGACTGTTGGTGTGCGCCCCGAGGACCTGCATCCAGGCGATGGGCCTGCCTTGGTGCGCGGGCCGGTCACGGTGCGTGAACCGCTGGGGCATGAAACGCTGATCTATGTCGGGACCGAAGGACAGGAGGTGATTGCCAAGGCGGATGGGCGAACACCGCCACAAGTCGGGGAAGAGGTGACGTTGACGGCTGCCGTCGACACGCTTCATATCTTCGATGCAGCGACGGGTGAGGCGCTGCGCTGAATTCAGGACGAAAGGCAGGGCAAAATGATTGATCTATACACATGGACCACGCCGAACGGGCGTAAGGTGTCTATCCTGCTGGAAGAGCTGGGTGTGCCTTACAACGTGCATGCCATCGACATCGGCAAAGATGACCAGTTTGCGCCGGATTTCCTCAAGATTTCGCCGAACAACAAGATCCCTGCGATTGTCGATCAGGACAACGGTCTGTCGTTGATGGAGAGCGGGGCAATCATGCTTTACCTTGCGCAGAAGCACGGGCGTTTTCTGGCCGAAGGCGACGCCTATTGGCAGATGATGGAATGGCTGATGTGGCAGATGGGCGGTTTTGGGCCGATGCTTGGTCAGGCGCATCATTTCCTGAAGTTCAACAAGGGCACGTCGGACTATGCCGAGGCACGCTATGGGAAAGAGGCGCAGCGGCTGTATTCGGTGCTGAACACACAGCTCAACGGGCGCGATTTCATCACAGGGGACTACACGATTGCCGATATGGCAATCTTCCCGTGGGCCGCGCGGTTCGAATGGCAGGAGATCGACTTGAACGATTTCCCCAATGTCAGAGACTGGTATCTGCGGATTGCAACGCGGCCTGCGGTGCAGAAGGGGTATCAGATTCCGAAATTCGTGACAGATATTCCGATGCCCTGAACCGGGCACCGGAGTTTCTTTGACTCACGCCGCGCGGGACAATCGCGTGGGGGCGTTTTCGATCAGCTCTGCATGAAGCGCCTTGATCACGGTCTCGGACGAGGCGCGGTCCATCACGAATTGTACATCGACATTGCGCGGGCCTTGGCTTGCGCCGATGGCTTCGCATCCGGCTGCGGCGATGGCTTGAAGGCCACGGGTGAGAACCGACAAGCCGTTCAGGTCGCGTCCGATCACAGACACCATCGCGAGGCGACGGCTGGTGATTTCGGCGGCCGGAAACAGCTTGGCAATGTCACGTTCTACCCGGCGCATCGTCTTGAGCGAGGCGTCAAGGTAGTGGGTTATCGTGTTGGCGTTCGAGGTCTTGGACACGATGCGGACATTGTGGCGCTTGAGAATTTCGAGAATGCCTGCGTCATAGCCTTTGACACCCACCATGTCCTGCTCAAAGACCTCTAGCGTCACAATATCGAGGCCCGTGACAATTTCAGCCGCCGCGGTGTCAGCGGGCTGATCGTCGATCAGTGTGCCAGGGTCACCGGGATCGAACGCGTTGGTCACACGGAGCGGCACGCCTGCCTGACGCAGGGTCTTGGCCGCTTTGGGGTGAATAGCCTCCATCCCCATGTTCGACAGTTGATCTGCGACATCGTAATTCGTGCGGCCCAGTTTGCGCACAGCGCCTTCACCGACCAGTTTTGGATCGGCAGAGGAGAGATGGAATTCCTTGTGGATGATCGCCTCGCGCGCGCTGGTCAGCGCAGCAAGATGGGAGAACGTGACTTCGGAATAGCCACGGTCAAATTCGTTCATAAGGCCTTCGACACATTGCGCATAGCCGGTGACGATGGGCATCTCGGTTGCGGGGTCGATACCGTCAAACGCGCTGGTGATGCGCTTTTCAAGACAGACATCCCCTTCATCGCGCCATCCGGACAGATCGACAAAACGGGCTTCGACACCGCTGCGCTGGAGCATCAAAGTCGTGACGAAAGCTGAATGTGCCTCGCCCAGACCAGACAACAGTTCACGGATATGGCCCATATGCTCCGGCAAGCGGAAATGACCGTAGGAACACAGGCGTTGCAGGTCTATCAGGCAGTTGCGCGCGCCGAGGATGCGCTCATCGACGAAAAGATCGGCCTGCTGGATATCGCCTTTGTGGGTCAGGATCTCTGACTGTGCAGCTTTCATAGCTTCTGCCACTCGGTCGAGCGCATCCTGCCATTTATGGTTACTGTCATCATTCGCGAAAAGCGCGTAGACGCCCGGCTCGCCTGACTTTTTATGTTCCAACAGGAGGTTGGTGATCCCAGCAAAGGCAGAGACCACGAAGACACGGTTGTAGACCTCGGACGTTGCGCGGTCTCCTATGAAGAGCGTGTCGCGCAATTCCGCGAGGCGGGACATGGATGTCCCTCCGATTTTTTCGACAGTGTGTGTCATATCAGGCGTCCTCTGTCTCCGGCGCAGCGTAAGACCCGTCTTCGCGGTGCACTTCGGTGCCGGTCACCGGCGGGTTGAAGCAGCAGGCCATGACCAACTCTTCCTCGGCCCGAAGAACGTGGCGGTCGTGCTTGTCGAGCGCATACATCACCCCCGGTACGATCTCGTGGGTTTCGCCGGTGGCCAGATCGGTGATCGCGCCTTTGCCCTTCATGCAATACACACTTTCAAAGTGGTTCTTGTATTCGAACGTGTGTTCGGACCCTTCTTCGAGGAAGGTAATGTGGAATGAAAAGCCCATATTGTCGTCCGCCAGAAGCATTCGGACGCTTGTCCAGTTGGCATCCGACACGACGCGGTCTTTTTCGTTCTCGACGATCTTGTTGAAGTCTCTGACGATCATGCCTGTTACTCCGCAGCAATTTTGTTGGGGGCGGACAGAACGTCGTTTGCGGCGTCGAGGAGGATGTTGAACCCTTTGCGCAGCGTATCCTTCGATGTGGTCAGCGGTGCGAGAACCTTGATCACCTGATCTTCGCTGCCCGAGGTCTCGATGATGAGACCCTTGTCATAGGCGCGCGCGCAGATCTCGCCTGCCAGATCACCAGAGCCGACATCGACGCCTTGCATCAGGCCACGGCCTTTGAGGTAAGCGTCCGGCACCATCGCGGCCAGATCAGCCAACGCATCGTGGATCAGTTGCGATTTCTCGGTCAGATCTTGTTGGAAACTGTCATCAGACCAGAATTTTTCGACCGCGACTTTGGCCGTGATAAAGGCGTGAGTGTTGCCGCGGAACGTGCCGTTGTGTTCGGCCGGGCCGAAGATGTCGTATTCCGGGCGAACAAGCAGCATGGCCATCGGCAAGCCAAAACCGGACACGGATTTCGCCATCGTCACGATGTCGGGCATGACGCCCATTTTTTCGAACGAGAAGAACGTGCCGCAGCGGCCGCAGCCGGCCTGAATGTCGTCAATGATCAGCAGCGCGCCGTGGTCTTTGGCCAGCTTTGCGATTTTCTTGACCCATTCCGGGCTTGCGGCGTTCAGACCGCCTTCGCCCTGCACGGTTTCCAGCAGAATCGCTGCGGGTGCATCAACACCGCCGGATTTGTCCTTGAGCATGGCGTCAAGGAATTCTGCCGTATCGGTTTCGCCGGGGAAGAAGCCGTCGAAGGGCATACGTGTCACGCCGTTCAAGGATGTTCCCGCGCCGCCACGGTGATAGCCGTTGCCGGTGGCCGACAGCGCGCCAGTGGTCACACCGTGAAACCCGTTGGTAAAGGCGATGATGTTGGTGCGACCTGTCACTTTGCGGGCGATCTTCATCGCCGCCTCAACCGCGTTGGCACCGGTCGGGCCAGTGAACATCACACGGTGATCCATTTCCCGCGGTTCGAGGATGTGTTCTTCGAACGCTTCGAGAAATGCGGCCTTGGTGTTGGTGTGCAGGTCCAGGCCATGTGCAATCCCGTCATTCGAGATGTGCTCGATCAAGGCCGCCTTCATGTCGGGATCGTTGTGGCCATAATTGAGCGACGAACAGCCAGCGAGAAAGTCGATGTAGCTCTTGCCGGTGTCGTCGGTGATTTCCGACCCGCTAGCGGTCGTAAACGTGGCAGGCATGCCACGGCAATATGAGCGGGCTTCGCTTTCGCGACGTTCGAAGATGGAAATAGTATTCATGTCCTTGGGCATCATGTGTCCTTTCAAGGCAGTGAAATTTAAATTGTGAGGAGAGCGCAGCTTAGGCAGCGCGCTTGAGGTCGCTTGCAGTTGGAAGCGTGATCGACACCATGTGTTCGGTGGCGTGACGACCTTCGAAGTGATCATCGCGTGTGAAGTGCGGCGCATCTGTCAGGTCACCGCCGATGCGGCGGGCAAACCCCCGGAACAGCGCCCATGAGGCGGCATTGTCGCGGGTGATCGTCGTTTTTAAGTGCTTGGCGTCGTCGCAGGCATCGCGCTCGATCAGGTCGAGCAACATCTTCTTACCCAAACCCATGCCGCGGGCTTTCTCACTGACCGCGACCTGCCAGACAAACAGCGCATCTTGGTCGGGAATCATGTGGCCAGAAACCCAGCCGACAATGTCGCCATCAAGTTCGGCCACGATACAGGTGTCGCGGAAATGATCAGCCTGAACCAAGTTACAGTACATCGAATTCTCGTCGAGAGGCTTGCACTCCTTCACAAGCTCCCAAATGGCAGCCCCGTCCGTCGCTTCTGGTTTGCGCAGACGGGGCGTTCGCGTTCGAGGAATGTCACTGTGTTTTGGCATCTTTTCTGACCCTTTGTTAGTTCGTCTAACTAAGTAATGTATCACGGCTTGCTTTTCAATGTTTAACTTACGGCACGCTCATAGCGTATTTTCTGCCGTAAAGTACTGGCAGTTGCGTGTTGGTTAAGCGCACAAGCCGTGGATTGGTTCCCATTTTATTTAGCTAAGCTAAATTATTAGATTTCCAAGCAGATTGCAGCTGATCTGGCTTTCGTGCGATGTTTTCCGCCATGACCACAGATGCCAATGCCCGCATGGATGACAGCCTGATCGCGTTGCGCCGCATTCTGCGTGCGACCGAGCTCTATGCGCGAGATCTTGCCGGTTCAGTGGGGCTGACCCCGGCACAGTTGCGCGTGCTCCAGATCGTGGATGAACGCGACAGCGTCACGCCCAAGGCACTGGCGACACAGATGGGTGTAAGCCAAGCTACAGTGTCTGCCCTTGTCGACAAGCTGGTCGCACAGGGGTTGGTCGAGCGTGTTCCGTCCCAACAGGATCGGCGGCAGACCAACGTGACCGTCACCAAGGACGGGCATGCCAGATTGGAGCGCGCACCGGACGCCTTGCAGCAACGCTATGTGCGGGCCTTTCTCGAGATGGCGGATTGGGAGCAGGCACAGCTTGTCGCGACACTGGAGCGCGTGGCCGACATGTTGGATGCCCGCAGTCTGGACGCCTCCCCCGTTTTGACCACGGGCGAGATTCAGGGCAGCAAAAAGGTTTAAGAGCCCGGACGCGACTCGGGTGGTTCGTCGTAGATCGACCAACCGCAGGTGCTTTGGCTGTCCGGCAGATCAGGACGCTTGAGATTGCGCGCCATGTAGGTCTTGGCGATAAAGTTCGCCGTGATCGGAGCGGTCAGCAACAGGAACACCGAAATCAACAGCTCGTGGACTGAGAGGTAGCCAGTCTTAGCGTAGAAATAGATCATCGACGCCACAAGCACCCCACCGACACCAAGAGTTGTCGCCTTGGTGGGCGCGTGCAGCCGCTGAAGACTGTCCTTCAGTTTGACCAGACCATACGAGCCGACCAACCCGAAGACGCCACTGATGACGAGCGAGATAGCGATCAGAAGTTCAACGACAAAGTTCATAGTGCCCGCCCTTACTCGATGATGTCGCCGCGCAAAAGAAAGCGGCAATAGGCGACAGTGGACACAAAGCCGACCATAGCGACCAGCATCGCGGCTTCGAAGTAAATCGCTGTACCGCGCCAGACGCCGTAAAGCACGAGAAGCGCGATCACATTGATGACCATCGTGTCCAGCGCGAGAATGCGGTCGGCTGCGTCCGGACCTTGCGCGATACGCCAAAGGTCGAGCAGTAGGGCAATGCCATAGCATGCGGCTGCAAACAGAATTGCTGCTTCGATCATTGGAAAATCTCCTTCAGCAGCCGTTCATACCTGTTCTTGATCTCGTCACGTACTGCATCCGGATCATCGGTGTGCAGGCAATGGACAAGGATGCTCCCGCCATCTGCGGATAGCATAGTCGAGACAGTTCCGGGTGTCATAGTGATCGTCCCGGCGAGAACCGTAATCGCCTCGGCAGATGTCACATCAAGCGGGACGACAATCCATTGCGATCTGATGTCCTTCTCGGGCTTGAACAGGATGATGGCGGCGACTTGAACGTTGGCAACGACAATGTCCCAGAGGACGATGAGGATGTATTGCAGCCCCTTCAGCGGACGGCTGATTTTCGGGCGATCCGGCCAATACGGCGCTGTGAGCATCGGGATGACGATGCCGAACAGGATACCCAACAGCAGGTTGCCCAATGTGAATTTGTTGACCAGTGCCAACCAGACGAACACCAGCGTCAGGCTTAGGAACGGGTGGGGGATCAGGCGTTTCAGCATCACTCAGCCCTCCGCAACCGGCGCGAGCACGGCCGAGATATATCCCGACCGATCGAACAATTGGTTCGACGTCTGTTCCAGATAGGCCGCCACAGGGCCAGCGAACACCGACAGCGCGACAAGGACAGCAAGGGTGAGCATGACAGGTGCAACCTGCAGCACTGTTGCGTTGTTGTTCGGAATGGCTGCTGACATGTCCGATGTGGGCGCTGGAATTGCGGTGGATTTCCAGAACAAAGCGCTGCCCGCTCGGGCAAAGCCGACAATGGTCAGCAACGACCCAACAAGAATTGCCGTCCATGCCCAGACGATAACATCCGGACCACGCAGCGCATCCAGCACGAGAAGCTTGCCGAGAAACCCGCTCAGCGGCGGCATCCCGGCCATAGCGATGGCAGCGGCAAAGAAGATCGCCGCGAAGAGGCCGTTCTGTACGGTGGCAAATGTGGGTGTCAGCGAGTCGCCACTACGACGGCTGACCACCAGATCAGCGATCAGGAAAAGGCAGGCCGCGGCAAAGGTCGAATGCACCATGTAATAGAGTGCTGCTGTGGTCGCGACCGGCGAGAACACGGCGACAGCAATCAAAAGCGTCCCCATTGAGCCGATGACCGAGAAGCTGATCAGCGGCATAAGGCGCTTTGCACCAAGCACGCCGAATGCACCCAAGGCGATCGTGACGATCGCAGCCGGGAAGAGCCAGGCGTCAATCATGCCTTCAGTTCCAGCAACGCCAGGACCAAAGACCACGGTGTGCACCCGCAAGATGGCGTAAGCGCCGACCTTGGTCATGATCGCAAATAGCGCTGCCACGGGGGCGGGTGCGTTCGAATAGGTGGCGGGCAGCCAGAATTGAACCGGGAACAAGGCCGCTTTGACCGCGAAGACAATCATCAGAAGCATTGCCGCGACACGGACCAGCCCAGCCTCATCGGCGGGGATCAACGGTATCTTGGCGGCAAGGTCAGCGATGTTGAGTGTGCCGGTGCTAGCGTAAAGTGTACCCAGCGCAAACAGGAACAGTGTTGATCCGGCAAGGTTCATCACCACGTATTGCAGCCCGGCGCGCATCCGTTCACGGCCGCCCGAATGGATCATCAGGCCGTACGAAGCGATCAGCAGGATCTCGAAAAAGACGAACAGGTTGAAGATGTCGCCTGTGAGGAACGCTCCGCAGATGCCCATCAATTGGAACTGAAAGAGCGCGTGGAAGTGTTTTCCGCGATCATCCCAGCCTGTGGCCATGGCATGTAACAGCACCATCAGCGCCAGCACAGACGTCAGAAGCACCATCAGCGCCGACAACCGGTCGAGGACCAGAACAATGCCGAAGGGAGCTGGCCAGTCTCCCAATCGGTAGATATGGGTCGTGCCGTCCATCGCCATGCTGACCAGCACAAAGGAAATGGCCAGCAAAAGCACCGCACCCACTGTTGATGTGACGCGGGCCAGTACGATGTCGTGCCGCATCATGAAGCCGATGATCGGCGCAAGCATGGCGGGCAGGACGACGGGAAGGATGATCCAGTGGCTCATTTCGCAGCATCCTCGTCGGTGTCGGCCTGATCTATATCGATGCTGTCAGTGTCGGATTCCAAAAACGCACCTAGAGAGATCATCACCAGAACCGCCGTCATCCCGAAGGAGATCACAATCGCGGTCAGGACCAGCGCCTGCGGCAGCGGGTCGGTATAGCTTGCCTCGCCGTATTTCGACAGGATTGGCGACATGTCGATGGCCAGACGCCCGCTGGAAAACAGGAACACGTTGACCGCGTAGGACAGGAGCGCCAAGCCCAGGATCACCGGAAAGGTGCGCAACCGAAGCAGCAGGTAGACGCCGCCTGCGGTCATTGTGCCGATGGCGCTTGCAACAAGAAGTTCCATGTCAGCGTGCCTCCGGTGTGTCTTCGACCCGACTGCTTGGGTCATAATCCATTGGGTCCACGTTGACCGTGGTCCCAGCATAGCGCGCAATGCGCGACAGGCTGTAGAGCATGAGCATCACGGCACCGAGAACCGTCAGGAACACGCCAAGGTCAAAGAGCATGGCTGTCGCCAGTTCGAACTCCTCGATCGGGGGTAGGTGCACATAGGTGTAGGAACTGGTCAGGAACGGCACGCCAAACACCCACGCGCCTGCCCCGGTCACACCGGCGATGATAACGCCGAACCCGATAAGTGTGTGGTATTCGATGCGCTGACGGTCCTGAGTCCAAGCGAAACCCGACGCCATGTATTGCATCAGAAGGGCAATCGCGACCACGAGGCCCGCCACGAAGCCACCGCCCGGCTGGTTGTGCCCACGCAGGAAGATGTAAATGCCGACCATCAGCGCAATTGGCATAAGAACCCGTGTGACGACCACCATCATCAGCGGGTGACGGTCCTTGGAACGGTCCTGTGCATAGTCGGCATTGCGCAGACGACGCGCGGCGGGGCCTTCGAGGAGGGCGTGCATGAGCGCGTAGATCAGCAGACCAGCGATGCCGAGAACAATGATTTCGCCATAGGTGTCATACCCACGGAAGTCGACAAGGATCACGTTGACGACGTTGGTGCCGCCACCGCCTTCGTAACTGTTTTCGACATGGAAGGACGAAATCGTCGAGATGTCCCGTTGCATGAAGGCATAGGACAGGCCACCAACACCGGCCCCCGCGGCAACAGCAATGATCCCGTCACGGACCTTGAGCCCGAACGGGCTTTCCTTTGGGGTTTCCTTGGGCAGGAAGTGCAGTGCCAGAAGAAGCAGCATAATCGTGACGGTTTCGACCGAGATCTGTGTCAGCGCAAGGTCGGGGGCTGACATGTAAACAAAGCCCGCCGAGATCGTGAGGCCAATGATCCCGATCAGCACCAACGCCCGGAACCGGTGATGGTGCATTGTCACAACCGAAATCGTGGCAACGACCAACATCACCCAACCGACTGCGATAACCGCTGGGACGGGCAACATTTCGCGGGTTGGTGCGGACAGACCACCGCCCATGAAGGCGATAGCCCCCAGAACAACCGAGCTTACTGTGAATATTGCGAGATAGCGGCTGATCGAGCCGTTGTGGGTGGTTGCGGTAATACGCTGTGTCAGGGCAACGATCGCGGCGATCAGCTGATCGAAAATGGCTTTCGCCTCGGGACGGGGGGCTTTGATCCACGCACGATCCAAAGGCGTGTGCATGGCAAGCAAAACCGCACCGCCGACAACAGCGATGATCGACATGAACAGCGCTGGTGTGACGCCGTGCCAGATCTTGAGATGTGGATCGAGTTCGGCCCCCGTGACAGCACTGGCCGCTGCTGCGACAATGCCGTCGGCAAGGAAAGGCATCACGCCGATCAGGACAACCAGAACGACCAGCAAAGCCGGAGCGGCCCACAGGCCAAAGGGAGGATCATGCGGCTTGGCCGGGTAATCGTCGCGCACCGGACCGAAGAACACATGGCTGATGAACCGGAAAGAGTAGGCAACGGACAAGAGCGCGCCAATGGTGGCCAGCACCGGCACGGCATAGGCGCTTCCGGCCCAATAAGTATGCGACGCCTCTTCCAGCATCATTTCCTTGGAGAGGAACCCGTTGAAAAGCGGAATTCCCGCCATCGACAGCGCCGCCACCGTGCCGATGAAGAAAGTGATCGGCATCAGGTGCCTTAGTCCGCCCAAGCGTTTGATGTCGCGAGTGTGGGTTTCGTGGTCGATGATCCCGGCGGTCATAAAGAGTGCCGCCTTGAACGTCAGGTGGTTGATGATGTGGAACACAGCCGCCACCGCCGCAGCCTCGGTGCCGAAGCCAAGAAGCATGGTCAGCAGGCCAAGATGGCTGACCGTCGAAAACGCCAGAAGCGCCTTGAGGTCGTCTTTGAACAGCGCGATCAGCGCGCCGAGCACCATCGTGACCAACCCGGTGGTTGCGACAATATAGAACCAAGCATCGGTGCCCGAAAGCACCGGCCACATGCGGGCCATCAAGAAGACACCGGCTTTCACCATCGTCGCAGAGTGCAGATAGGCTGACACAGGCGTCGGAGCGGCCATCGCGTGTGGCAGCCAGAAGTGGAACGGGAATTGGGCAGACTTGGTGAAAGCGCCCAGCAAGATCAGGATCAGCGCAGGCAGATACCATTCAGACGCGCGGATCGCGTCGCCGGCTTGCAGGATGTCGGTCAGATTGTAGCTGCCCGCGATATTGCCAAGGATAAGCATACCGCCAATCATCGCCAGTCCGCCGGCACCAGTGACTGTCAATGCCATGCGCGCGCCTTGCCGACCTTCGGGCAAGTGTTTCCAGTATCCGATCAACAGGAAGGACGAGAGCGACGTCAGTTCCCAGAAGACAAGAAGCAGCAGGATGTTGTCGGACAGAACAACACCCAGCATCGCACCCTGAAACAGCAGGAGATAGGTATAGAATTGCCCAACAGGATCTTCGCCAGACAGGTAGAACCGAGCGTAGAGCGTGATAAGCAGGCCGACGCCAAGGATCATACAGGCAAAGAGTAACCCCAGACCATCCAGGAAGAAGGACGCGGACAGCCCCAATTGCGGCAGCCACTCCACCTCGGCTTGAATAACCTCGCCATCCATCACGGCGGGCGCAAAAGTCAGCAGCAGGATCAGTGCAATCGCAGTTGGAACGGCAGTGAAGCTTGCACAGGCGTTGCGCCCAGCTCGAATCATCAGGCCGGGAACAAGTGCTCCGATGAACGGCAGCAAAGCGATGAGAATGAGAACGTTGCCCGTGGTGTTCATATCAGCTGTTAGTCCAACCCGATTTGCCTCGAAGCGCAATATCGTTAAACGCAGGCGATGTAAAAGCCTCGGTGCTGAAGTCAGGCGCTTTGCGGATCAGGGTCGTGACCGGGTAATCTGTTGATGGTGAGAATTTAGAGTTTATCTGTTGGTTTTCGCGGGTCAAATGCGGTCGCGATACCCCTTTACCACAGAGGGCGTTACACGAAACCTGTCTTTGGATAAGGCGCGCTGTCAATCCGGGCGACAGCTGATCCAAAGATAGGGTAAGACACGCTGCTACAGGCGCGATCTGCGGCGTGCATTTGAAAATAGAATAAGAAACGTGGGATATCTCGACGAGATTTCGCGCGCATAGATGACGACAGAAAGATGATTGAGGGGACGGAAATCAAACGCCCATGCTGATGAAAAACGCCTCCCCTGCTGCACGAGCCACCCTGGACCAGCGGGTTCAGTATTCAAAGGTCTTCGTCAAATTCGTCACACCCTTTGCATTTGGGTGGCTGGTCGGCGCGATCTTTCTGGACGCAAAACTCTTGTCGCTTGCCGCCGCCATAGCAACGTTGGGATTTCTGTCGGGAATCGCGTTACACGCATACGACAAGCACCTGGCTGCACGTGTGGTCTGGTTGGGGGCGGCAAATATCGCAGTTGGTTTGGCTGCGTTCGTAACACCGCCTGAAGGTCACATGTCGTTCATCCTTGTGGCGATCGCGATCGGTCCGTTTGTGATGTTTTCGGCACGAACAGAATTCGTCTGGCTTGTCGGGCTTGGTATTGTGCCGATCTTTCTTTGGTTCCTAAGCTGGGCAACAGGTGATGCGCTGTTTGGGACGTTCGAAGTTTCCTCGTCCATCGCCCATTCGGTTCTTGCACCAGCAACCGCGGTCACCCTTTTTGGAACAGTGTTGTTTGTCATCGCGTATTTTGTTCGCGCCACGCGTCTGCACGCAACTTGGCTGCTCGAGGCGCAGCAACAGTCTGAACAAGCAAGCGAAGCCAAGAGCAAATTGATGCGCAGCGTCAGCCACGAGATGCTGACGCCGCTTCATGCGATATCCGGCTTTGCCGAATTTTTGCATGCCGATGCAAAAGCCGGGCGGGAAATCAGTGCCGATCAGATCGAATCCTACTCTCGGCAGATCGTCCAATCATCTACAGCGCTTCGGCGGATCGTCGAAAACATCTTTGATTTCGCAAATTGGAGTAGCGAAGACGCCTCGCCCGAAAAGATGCAGGTTTCCGTGCAATCGTGCCTGCACCCCGTGACCGGACGGTTCGCGAGCGCATTGTTGGACAAGCAATTGCACCTTGACCAAAATGTGGATGCAGAGCTGTTGGTCGTGGCGAACCCCGTTTGGCTTGGCTCGATTTTCAAACAAATTCTGGACAATGCGATTAAATTCTCGGGGCCAGGCGGCACGATTTCAATCGACGCGTCTGTGATAGAGGGCAAGATGGTCGATATCTTGTTCAAGGATTCCGGTCCCGGCTTCCCCAAGGATACCGCAACAATCGCGTTTGAAGCTTTCGAGCGCTTGGGGCAGGAAAACGGCACGACATCCGGCGTCGGTATCGGTTTGCCACTGGCCCGCACCTTTGCCGAGGCGATGGGAGGAAAGATCGTGATCGACGACGACACATCCGTCGGCGCACGCGTGCATGTCATCCTGCCTTTGGCACAAGGTCAGTGATCCGGGCTTGGCACACCACAACTGACGACGGGTAGATATGAAAGCTCCCGGGCATCATGGATGCCCGGGAGCGGTTTAAACGGTTAATCAGGCGACCAGATCGAAACGGTCCGCGTTCATCACCTTGGTCCACGCGTCGACGAAATCACGCGCGAATTTCTCAGCGTTGTCGTCTTGGGCATAGACTTCGGAATAGGCCCGCAGGATGGAGTTTGAACCCAGCACAAGGTCGATGCTTGTCGCGGTCCACTTGACCTCATTGGTCTTGCGGTTGCGGATCTCGTATGTGCCGTCTTCCATCGGAACCCATGTGTAGGTCATGTCGGTCAGATTGACGAAGAAGTCGTTCGTCAGCTGACCAACACGGTCGGTGAACACGCCATGCGCGCTGCCGCCGTAGTTGGTGCCCAGCACACGCATGCCACCGATCAGAATGGTCATTTCGCGGGCAGTCAGACCCAGAAGCTGTGTCTTGTCGAGCGTCAGCTCTTCCATCGACACGGCATACTTTTCCTTCTGGAAGTTGCGGAAACCATCAACCAGAGGTTCGAGAACTTCAAAGCTATCCGCATCGGTCTGCTCGGCTGTGGCGTCGCCGCGACCCGGCGCGAAGGGCACGTCGATGTTGTGACCAGCGGCCTTGAGCGACTGTTCCAGACCCACGTTGCCAGCCAGAACGATCACGTCCGCGACGGATGCACCGGTTGCTGCTGCAATCGGCTCGAGGATGCCCAGCACTTTGGCCAGACGCTCGGGTTCGTTCGCAACCCAGTCTTTCTGCGGGGCAAGACGGATACGGGCGCCATTGGCACCGCCGCGCTTGTCCGACTGACGATACGTGCGGGCACTGTCCCACGCGGTTGCGATCATTTCGGCAGAGCTCAGGCCGCTGTCGGCGATCTTGGCCTTTACCGCAGCCACATCGTAGGAGGTGCTTCCCGCCGGGATCGGGTCTTGCCAGATCAGGTCTTCCGCAGGCACGTCTGTACCGTAGTAGTTCGCCTTAGGACCCATGTCGCGGTGGGTCAGCTTGAACCATGCGCGGGCAAAGGTGTCGGCGAAATACTCGGGGTCTGCGCGGAATTTCTGACAGATCTCGTTGTAGATCGGGTCGACCTTCATCGCCATGTCGGCATCGGTCATCATCGGCATGTCCCGCTTGGACGGATCCGAGGCGTTCACTGGTTTCTTGTCTTCCGGCATGTCTACCGGTTCCCACTGGTTTGCACCGGCGGGGGATTTGGTCAGACGCCATTCGTAGTTAAAGAGGTAGTCGAAATAGCCCATGTCCCACTGCGTCGGGTGCTGGGTCCATGCGCCTTCGATCCCGGATGTGAACGCATTGGCTGCCTTGCCCTGATGGCCCGGGTTGTCCCAACCAAAGCCTTGGGAGTGGACCGGGCAACCTTCAGGCGCATCACCGATGCTATCAGCCATGCCGCCGCCACCATGCGCCTTGCCGACGGTGTGTCCGCCACAGGTCAGCGCAGCAGTCTCTTCGTCGTTCATCGCCATACGGGCGAATGTTTCGCGCACATGCAAAGCAGTACGGGCCGGATCGGGTTGGCCATTCACGCCTTCGGGGTTCACATAGATCAGACCCATGTGCACCGCGGCGAGCGGGTTATACATGGTCGCCGGTTCATCCAGATCGCCATAGCGGTTCTCGGACGGTGCCAGCCATTCTTCTTCGACACCCCAGTTCACGTCTTCTTCGGGCGCCCACACATCTTCGCGGCCAAAACCGAAGCCAAAGGTTTTCAGACCCATCGACTCATAGGCCATATTGCCCGCGAGGATGATCAGGTCAGCCCAGCTCAGCGCGTTGCCGTATTTCTTTTTGATCGGCCACAACAGGCGACGCGCTTTGTCGAGGCTGGCGTTGTCCGGCCACGAATTGAGCGGCGCGAAGCGGATGTTACCCGTACCAGCACCACCGCGACCGTCGCCCATACGGTAGGAGCCCGCCGAGTGCCATGCGAGGCGGATCATCAGACCACCGTAGTGACCCCAGTCCGCGGGCCACCAATCCTGACTTTCGGTCATCAGCGCCTGAACATCAGCCTTCACCGCATCATAATCGAGGCCCTTGACGGCATCGCGGTGGTTGTAGTCGGGGTCCATCGGGTTGGTCCGTGCGCCGTGCTGGTGCAGGATGCCGAGGTTGAGGGCACTGGGCCACCACTTGGTCACGCTGTTGCCGGTGCCGGTGTTGCCACCATGCATGATGGGGCAGGCCCCTTTTTTATCGAGATTGTTGCCGTCCATGATCTTTCTCCCTCGCAGTGAATCAGATGGGCAAGAACGCCCGTTCTAGAATGGTTCTAACCATGGGGATCAATAATTTCCAATTGGATATTCAAAAAGAAATGATAAGTTTTCCAAATGATAGGATTGACCATCAAGCAACTCAGATATTTTGATGCTTTAGCCCGGCATCAGCACTTTGGTCGCGCCGCCGAGGCTTGCGCAATTTCGCAACCCGCATTGTCTTTGCAGATCAAGGAATTGGAAAACATGGCCGGGGCCACTTTGGTGGAGCGCGGTTCGCGCACGATACGCCTGACCGCCATTGGAGAAGATTTTGTCGCCAAGGCGCGGCAAGTCTTGTTGGGCATTGATGAACTGGAAGACCTGATGCGCGCCTCTCAGGGGCCGTTTGCCGGGCGGTTCCGGCTTGGTGTTATTCCGACGGTTGCGCCGTACCTCTTGCCCGACACGATCACGGCATTGACTGGACGGTTTCCTGATATCGACCTCGAACTGCGGGAATCGGTGACAAAGTCCCTTGTCGCGGACTTGCTCGAGTCGCGGCTGGATGCGGCTATTGTCGCGCTGCCGATTTCGGAACCCGCGTTACGGGAGTTTGCGCTGTTCCAAGAGGACTTCGTTCTGGTTCGGCCCAGCAAAGACGAGGACAAACCTGTGCCAAGCGCAGACATGCTTAAGACGATGCGCCTTTTGCTGCTTGAGGAGGGGCATTGTTTTCGTGATCAAGCCCTGTCGTTCTGCGAGATCACCAAGACACAACCCAGACAACTCATGGAGGGCAGTTCACTTTCGACCTTGGTGCAGATGGTTGGAGCGGGCATGGGTGTGACCCTGATCCCCGAAATGGCGGTCGCGCTGGAAACGCGGAACGCAAAAGTTTCGGTTGTGACGTTTGACGCCCCCAAACCCAGCCGAACGATCGGCATGGTGTGGCGGAAATCCAATCCGCTTGCTGATCAACTCATGGAAGTAGGCGCGATTGTGCGTGGAGTGGGGCAGCGGATCAGGCAATAGATAGCCCTGCTGCATTAATGACTCACTCACCAAAAAAGCTCATTCTTCGCTTAGGTTAACTTGCGAGATGATAAATCGTGCTACACGCTCAAAATATGGGCGTTTTGAAAACTCTCGCATATGCAGCCAGTTTCACCTGCCTCGCCACCACGGCGGCGAAGCCTGACGAAGACCTTTTGCGCCGCGTGACAGACTGTGTTGGCCGATTGTCCGCGCAGATCGAACACCACTGGTTGCTGTCCGACAAACCGACCGAAGAGATCGAAATCCAGCGGGCGCATCTCGTCGATATTCTTGATGCGTTGGTCACGCCGAATAGCGCGACACAGATCCTGTCTAAACGGATCGACGCCAAGATGGCACACGCCACTCTTTTGACCCAAGCAGCGTTCTCGGAGGATGAACGGCGGGCGGCATGGGCTGAAAAACGGGCGAAACAGGAATTGCTCCAGTGCGGCACGATCCTGTTGCAGCCGAGCCGCGAAAGCGTTGCTATTGCGGGCAGTACCCATGTTTCCAAGATCGAATCCGTGAATCAGGGGGCATGGCAGGCGTCGCAATAGCGCTTTCACACCCCGCCTTTTTGCCCAAAAATCAGACGAATTTGTAAATACAGCGTAAAACTTGTGCGTTTAGGCCGTGGATCGCTATCCCGATGAACGACACATTTCCTGCCGTGAAAATCTGCGGCCTAGATACCGGCGGCTGATGCGCGTCATCAGTTGATCACGTGCGATGAAGCCGGCCGTTCAACTCCAGGCTCCACCGCACTTCGCAATAGACTTGCGTTAGCGATATCTGGGGCCTTGCTCTGCTCTTGGCAACCTTCGCGGCGCAAAACGTACAAAGGACGTTTGCATAATGTCGATGAAATTTCTCAGCACTACAGCGGCTGCCGCGCTTCTGGTTTCAACACTCCCTGCCCTCGCGCAGGACGTAAGCTGCCCAATCAAAGTGGGTGTTCTGCATTCGCTCTCCGGCACGATGGCGATTTCCGAGACCACGTTGAAAGACACGATGGAAATGCTGGTCGATATCCAGAACGACAAAGGTGGTCTGCTGGGTTGTGAGCTTGAAGCGGTTGTCGTGGACCCCGCGTCCGACTGGCCGCTTTTCGCTGAAAAGGCGCGCGAGCTTCTGACTGTTCAGGAAGTTGACGTGATCTTTGGATCATGGACTTCGGTGTCGCGCAAATCTGCCCTGCCGGTTCTGGAAGAACTCAACGGCCTGATGTTCTACCCGGTTCAATATGAAGGCGAAGAAAGCTCCAAAAACGTATTCTACACCGGCGCCGCGCCGAACCAGCAGGCGATCCCGGCCACCGATTACTTCCTCGAAGAACTCGGCGTCGAGAAATTCGCGCTTTTGGGCACCGACTACGTTTACCCGCGCACCACGAACAACATTCTCGAAGCCTACCTGAAGGACAAGGGCATCGCGGAAGAAGACATCTTCGTGAACTACACGCCCTTCGGTCACTCTGACTGGTCCAAGATCGTCGCTGACGTTGTGGCGCTTGGCGCAGACGGCAAGAAAGTCGGCGTGATCTCGACGATCAACGGCGACGCAAACATCGGCTTTTACAAAGAACTGGCTGCTGCGGGCATCTCTGCTGACGATATCCCGGTTGTGGCCTTCTCGGTCGGTGAAGAAGAACTCTCCGGTCTCGACACAAGCAACCTTGTCGGTCACCTTGCTGCCTGGAACTATTTCCAGTCCGCAGACACTCCCGCCAACGAAGAGTGGGTCGCCGCATGGAAAGCCCGCATGGGTGAAGAGCGCGTGACCAACGACCCGATGGAAGCGCATTACATCGGCTTCAACATGTGGGTAAACGCGGCCACGGCAGCTGGCACCACAGACGTTGATGCGGTTCGTACGGCAATGTACGGGCAGGAATTCCCGAACTTGACCGGCGGCACCGCCGTGATGCTGCCGAACCACCACCTGTCCAAGCCGGTTCTGATCGGTGAAATTCAGGACGATGGCCAGTTCGACATCATCAGCGCAACTGATCCGGTACCGGGCGATGCATGGACCGACTTCCTGCCGGAATCGGCTGTTCTGACATCGGATTGGAAAGACCTCGGCTGTGGTATGTACAACACCGAGACATCGACCTGCGTGCAGATCAAGTCGAACTACTAAGCCAATGAGCGGTGCGTGGGAAACCACGCACCCCACCCTTCCCGTAAGGTACGCGTTCGCGCGTTCCAATGACGACGGATATCCAAATGCTGCGCTTTGTCGCCACTTTCCTTGCTTGCCTGACACTGGCGTTTCCCGCCACAGCACAGCAGGCAGATGCCCCCATCCAACAACTGCTTCAGTCGCAACGCGACATTATCGTTGAAAGTTCGCGCCGGACCATTGGACCCGCGATTGACGCGCTTGCCAATAGCGGGCTGCCCGAAGCGCAGGTGGTCATGGACAAATGGCAAACACGCCAGATGTGGGTGAACACGGAAACCGGCCTGTTCGTCTACGCCGAAGAAGTGGACCGGGACACACTGCGGATATTCGATTTTGCGGATGGCACAGAGATCGGAGAGGTTCCCGATGACGGGTTCGATCAACTCAAACCGAACTCTGGCATTCGCGGATTGATCGGTACGGCACTTGTCCAGTTCCAACTCAGCGATCCTGACCCCGACACGCGCCGCCGCGCGCTGGATGCGATTGAACGTGGGGCTGAGGAAAGCCATTTGGCCGCGCTGCGTGCCAGCCTTGAAAATGAAACGGACACGCAGATCCTCGCCCGCAAGCAGCGTTTGGAACGCTTGCTGACCATCGCCTATGGCGAAACGGATGCCGAGCGGATCGAGGCGATCCAGAGCTTTGACGGGGATTTGGGCGTCGACGTCCGCGCCGCCCTGAACCCGCTCTTATCAGTGCGGGTCGAAGCCGCAAACGTGTTGCCGACAGACCCGGATATCGGCCAGATGCTTGACCCCGGATCAGAACAATTGTCGCGTGATGACGCCTATGCGCTGCTGGTGTCCGCTGATCTTGCCAAGCCCCGGATCAGTGTTGAAGACCAACGCAATGCATTGATTGAGAACATTGCCGATGGGCAGGTGGCGGGCATTCAGGTCGCCACGCTGAACAGTCAAGATGCGCGCGATATGGCCTATGCGGCCTTGGCAGAACAGGGCGTGGTGACCGCTGTTGCAACCGAAGCCGAGGTCGACCAGCGTCTTGCCAATCACGTCTTTTACGAACGCTATGTGGGTGCACCGCCCGAAGTGGTGTTTGCTGCCCAAGCCGCGCTGAATGCGATAGAAAACAAGGTCGCGATCAACCAGATGTTCGACCTGTCGCTGGACGCGCTGTCCTTGGCGTCGATCTATTTCTTGGCCGCAATTGGGCTTGCCATCACCTTTGGTGTGATGGGCGTCATCAACATGGCCCACGGCGAATTCATCATGATGGGCGCCTATACCGGCTATGTCGTGCAGTTGTTCATCCCCGACTACACGCTGTCCATTCTGGTCGCGATCCCGCTGGCGTTTGCCATCACTTTTGGAGCAGGCGTGGCGATGGAACGGCTGGTGATCCGCTGGCTGTACCACCGTCCGCTGGAAACGCTGTTGGCGACCTTCGGGATTTCCATCGCGCTGCAACAGATTGCCAAGAATATCTTTGGCACACAGGCACGCCCCCTCACCGCGCCGGGTTGGCTGGATGGATCGCTGGTGATCAATGACATCGTTTCGATCAGTTATATCCGGATTGCGATCTTCGTGCTCGCATTGCTGTTCCTCGCGCTGTTCCTGTTCGTGATGAACCGCACGCGACTTGGTCTGGAGGTACGCGCGGTAACGCAGAACCCGCGCATGGCAGCCTCGATGGGCATCAACCCAGACAAGATCAACATGCTGACCTTTGGGTTTGGGTCTGGCATCGCGGGCATCGCTGGGGTGGCTATCGGACTTTATGCCAAAGTCACCTCCGAGATGGGCAGCGATTACATCGTGCAGTCCTTTATGACCGTTGTTGTTGGCGGTGTAGGCAACATCTGGGGCACACTTTTGGGGGCCACGATGGTTGGCTTCCTGCAGAAAGGGATCGAGTGGTTCAACCCGTCCAACACGCTGGCGGCGCAGACCTACATGATCCTGTTTATCATCCTGTTCATCCAGTTCCGGCCAAAGGGCATCATCGCCCTCAAGGGCCGCGCGGCGGAGGCGTAAGACATGACTGACGCTGCCCTCCCCCGCCGCCAGCCTTTCGCGCTACGCTTTCCGTCGGTGATGATCTTTCTCACCATCCTCGCGTTGTTCACAGTTGGGGTCACAGTCCTGTCAGAAGGGTTCGGGATCGGCGTGATCTCGACCAGCTTCATCAAGACGTTGGGTAAGACGCTTTGCCTGTGCCTTGTGGCTTTGGCGATGGACCTTGTCTGGGGCTATTGCGGGATCCTGTCGCTGGGGCACATGGCCTTTTTCGGGCTTGGCGGCTACGCCATCGGCATGTGGCTGATGTATGCCCGGACCGAGATCATCGTGCTGGAAAGCCTGTCCGCCGCCGCACTGCCCCCGACACCGCAAGAGGTCTCAGACGGGATTGCCACGCAAATCTTCGGCGTTGTCGGATCGTCAGAATTTCCGCCGATCTGGGCGTTCGCGCATTCGCTGCCCCTGCAGCTGGCCGCCGTTGTTCTCGTGCCCGGCCTTCTGGCGCTGATCTTTGGCTGGCTGGCGTTCCGCAGCCGCGTGACGGGTGTTTACCTGTCGATCCTGACCCAAGCGATGACCCTCGCCCTTTCTCTGCACCTGTTTCAGAATGACAGCGGTTTGCGGGGCAATAATGGGTTGTCCGGACTGCAAAACCTGCCGGGTATGGGCGACACACCGCAATCCATCGTGTCGCTCTGGTTCTTCTGGGCCTCGGCGCTGGCGCTGGCGCTCGGCTATCTGCTGTGTGCTTGGATCGTATCAGGCAAGTTCGGATCGGTCATTCGGGCCATCCGCGATGACGAAGCACGGGTCAGGTTTCTTGGTTACCCGGTCGAGGCGTTCAAGCTGGTGATCTTCACCCTGACCGCCGTAATCGCCGGTATTGCGGGAGCGCTGTATTATCCGCAGGCGGGCATTGTGAACCCGGCAGAAATCGCGCCAATCGCATCGATCTATCTGGCCGTTTGGGTCGCCATCGGCGGACGCGGGAGGCTATATGGAGCGGTGATTGGTGCGGCATTCGTGTCGTTAGTATCGACATGGTTCACCGGAGGTCAGGCACCGGACATCAACCTTGGCTTCTACACGATCAGCTGGGTTGACTGGTGGACTGTGCTGCTGGGCCTGTCCTTTGTTTGTGTGACGCTATTCGCGCCCAAGGGCATCGGTGGATTGGTGGACATCTTGATCGATCGCAAAAGCCCGAACCGTCACGGTGCTGACCTTGGTCCCGATCACGGCGCGCTGCGGGAACAGGAGGCCGAGAAATGAGCACACTTCTCGAGGTTTCGGGCGTGTCGGTGTCCTTTGATGGGTTCAAAGCCATCAACAACCTGTCCTTCCAGATCGCCGATCGCGAATTGCGCGCAGTGATCGGGCCCAATGGCGCGGGCAAGACGACCTTTATGGACATCATCACGGGAAAGACGAAACCCGATGAGGGCCGGGTGATCTATGGAGACAAAAGTGTTTCTCTGCTCAAGATGTCGGAAAGCAAGATCGCGCAAGCCGGAGTTGGCCGAAAATTCCAACGCCCAACCGTGTTCGAAGATCAGAGCGTTTTTGACAATCTGATGATGGCATTAAAGAAAACGCGCGGCCCGCTGGCAGTTTTGTTCTTCAAGCAAACTCAGGAGGACAGCGACAAGGTGGCGGACTTGGCAGAACAGATCGGACTGTCGGGCGCGTTGCACCGAAAGTCGGGAGAGCTGAGCCATGGGCAAAAGCAGTGGCTCGAGATCGGGATGCTACTGGCCCAAGACCCCCGCCTTTTGTTGGTCGATGAGCCCGCTGCAGGGATGACCCCGGCGGAACGCGAACACACCACCGACATCCTGCGCGAAGCTGCAAAGACACGAGCGGTGGTGGTGGTGGAGCATGACATGGAATTTGTGCGCCGCCTGAACTGCAAGGTGACGGTGCTGCACGAAGGGTCGGTGCTGGCCGAAGGATCATTGGACCACGTGACGAAGAATGAACAGGTGATTGAGGTGTATCTTGGCCGATGAAGTCCTGAAAACCGAGGGTCTGACGCTGCACTATGGCGGCAGTCAAATCCTCAACGGCATCGACATGGCCGCCGCCAAGGGCGAAATCACCTGCGTGATGGGAACCAACGGTGTAGGCAAGACATCATTGCTCAAGGCGATCTCAGGTACACATGCCTATTCAGGTGGATCGCTGTCGCTGAACGGCGAGGCGATTTCCCATGCTTCGGCGCATGCGCTGGCGCAAAAAGGTGTGGCCTACGTTCCGCAAGGCCGCGATATCTTTCCGCTGCTGACCGTGCGCGAGAACCTTGAGACAGGGTTTGCCTGCCTGCCAAAATCCGAACATAACATCCCTGATCATATTTTTGAGCTGTTCCCGATCCTCAAGGAATTCCTCAACCGTCGGGGTGGCGACCTGTCTGGCGGGCAACAACAGCAACTTGCCATTGCGCGGGCGCTGATCACCAAGCCGAAGCTATTGCTACTGGACGAACCGACCGAGGGCATCCAGCCCAACATTATCCAACAAATCGGTCGGGTGATTGCCCTGCTGCGCGAACAGGCGGACATGGCGATTGTGCTCGTCGAGCAGTATTTCAGCTTTGCCTATGACCTTGGCGACCGCTTCTACGTTCTCGAACGCGGCGCGGTAAAGATGAGCGGACAAAAGGCGGAGCTGGATCGGGATGCGCTATTGGCAGGCGTGTCGGTGTAAAGCTACAAATACCGCGTGCACATTTTGATGGACGCAGGCGAGGCCTTATCCATCAGCCGTTTGCCAGAGTCGGAGTCACCGCGCGCTGGTAAAGGTGCCACGTGGTGTGCCCCAGAATGGGAAGCGTGAAGATCAGGCCCAGAAACGCTGGCACCAGCGACAGAAGCATGGTGACCGTGATGATCGCAGCCCAAGCCAGCATAACCGCAGGGTTCTCTGTTACGACACGGACAGAGGTCAGCATCGCCGTGATGAAATCGATGTCGCGATCCAGAAGCATGGGCATCGCGACAACGGTGAATGAAAATAGAACAGCCGACAGAAACGCGCCGACGCAGGTGCCTATGGCCAGAAAGGTCCATCCTTCGGAGGTGAAGAAAGCGACTCTGAAAAAGCCCTCCAAATCCGAGAAAGATGAATCCTGTAGGACGATCACCAATACCGTGCGGAACTGGTAAAACCATATCCAAAGGATGAACAAGGTTACGAAAGCCATCCAGCCCATCTCGCGTTTTCGCTGGTTGGCCATGACGGTGAGGATTTCGGACCAGCCGAAGCTTTCGTTGCGTTGCAAACGGCGGGACATTTCGTAAAGCCCGGCCGCCGCGAAAGGCGCGATCAAGGGAAAGGCAACGGCAGCTGGGAGGACCATCCAGACCTTTCCCAGCCAGACCAAGCACCAGACAAACAAGATTCCGAAGACCGCATAGAAGAGACCGAAGAAACCACTCATCATCGGTCGGGACACGAAGTCCGAGAACCCTGCTTTCAGCGATGCCTTGATATCGTCCGCCGTGACGGTGTTGACGGTGTAGGTCGTCCGCTGCTGCGACGCGACAGTGTTGAGCGGCTTTGAACCTGCCGTTTCCGTTGCCATCACACGTTCCTCCCAAGGCAAATCTGCCTCAGGTCACGCAACATAACAAGTCAAGCGTGTCGCGTTTGGTCGTGTGATCGGGCAGACCTACTTCTGATCTGCCCGTTTGAACGCGCCCTGAACAATGCGGTCCATGACCATCGCGAGGAACAGGATGGCGAAGCCACCTAGCAAACCCGGGCCTTTGGCCGCAAATTGCAGCGCTTCGAGGATCTCCTGCCCCAGACCACCGCCACCGATAAGCGAGATGATCACCACCATTGAAAGGCACATCAGGATTGTCTGGTTCACCCCGGCCATGATCGACGGCAAGGCAAGTGGGATTTCAACATCCTTCAAGAGCTGCCACTTGGATGCACCAAAGGCCACGGCAGCTTCTTTGATGCTGTCAGGCACACCCCGCATGCCCAGCGCTGTCAGGCGAATGACCGGTGGCATGCCAAAGATGATCGTTGCCAAAATACCCGGTGGGTTGCCAGTACCAAAGAACGCAATGATCGGGATCAGATAGACAAAAGCGGGCAGCGTCTGCATCAGGTCAAGCACAGGTTCCGCCATGCGATAGGCGCGCCGCGATTTGCCGAACCATACGCCCAATGGGATGCCGATGATCACACACAGGATCACTGCAGCCCCAACCAGAGCGACCGTTTCCATCGCCAGCGCCCAATAGCCGAGCAACGCCGTATAGGCCATGGCCGCTATCGTAAAGATCGCCACGCGCGGACCGGCAGCGCGATAGGCGGTGACGGCAATCACCAGCATCACCACCGGCCAAGGCGAACCGTTCAGGGCCAATGTCAGGCCGTCCAAAACCGTTCGAACACCCGCGACGATCCCGTCGAACACGTCACCCCCGGCGGTGGCAGCTGCATCAATGCGCGCCTCCATCCACGAGGCGACCGCACCAAAGAGCGTGCCTCCGCCTTCACCAAGCACTGCTTCGGAAACCTGTCTTTCAGGGAATTCGTCAAGCAGAGCGAGTGAATTGCTGACGGTGAACTTGTAGATGATGAGCGGCGCAACAGCCGCGGTCAGAACCGCGCCCAAGACCAGATTTTTGGTCGAACGACCGCTTTCCGTGCCAGTCGGATCAATGCGCCAACGCGAATACTGCTTTTCGTAGGCCACATTGGCGTATACCCCCTGAACGAATTTGAAGACCAGCAGCAGCATCAGACCAGTCACCAGGATGCTCATGCCCTCGGCTTGTGCGGCTTCGGCCCGTTCAATGTTCTGGTCGATGGCACGCTGCATGTTGCCGGCCAGCGTTTCGAACCTTTGGCGGCTTGTTTCATCTGCGGCTGCAGCAGCCTGATCCAGCCGTTCTTGCATGCGCACCTGCTGCTGGGCTGCACGGTCAAGAAACTCAGCGCCAAGATTGCCCCAGAGCCCGCGTCCGATCTGCACCCACGCGATGATTTCCAGGATGAGAAAGGCCCAGAACATTCCCCAGATTGCCCGCGACGAAGCCCAAACTGGGCCAAGAAGTGCTGCTGCCATATTGAAGGTCTTGGGAATGATGCCCGTGCTGTCGTGGATTGTATGAAACGCACGCACATAGTAGTCGCCATTGGGCCCGGCAAAGTCCTTGATGGATCTGTCCAGCGCTTCGCGGTCGACCTCGATATCCGAGGCGGCGGTGACTTTCACATCTGTGGTTGCGTCACTCATCTTTGCCCCCCTGAATGCCGCGCAGCAGGCGCGGCTTTGTAACTATTCCGATATCCGTGCTGTCCTGAGTGATGACCACGGGAAGGTCGGTTCCGACGGCAAGGTCGATCAGTTGGTCCAGATCGGCACCCTCATCGGCACGGGGCGCGCCATCGAGCGAGCCTTGATAGCTTGCCATCGGCTCCATGATAGAATGGGCCTTCACGAGCTTGAGCTTGGAAATACCTTGTACGAATTCACGCACGTAATCATCGGCCGGGTTCATCACGATGTCTTCTGGTGTGCCGATCTGCACGATCACCCCGTCTTTCATGATGGCGATGCGGTGACCGATGCGGATAGCTTCATCGAGGTCATGCGTGATGAAAAGCGTGGTTTTCTTGAGCTGCGCAACAAGCGCCTTGAACTGGTCCTGAAGCTGCAAACGGATGAGCGGATCAAGCGCTGAAAACGGCTCGTCCATCAAGAGTATCTCAGGATCGGATGCCAAAGCGCGGGCGATACCAACGCGCTGTTGCATGCCGCCAGACAATTCGCGCGGCAGACGATCCTCATAACCGGTCAGATCGACTAGCCCCAAAGCGTGATCGGAAATCGCCCAGCGTTTGGACTTGGGCACTTTTCTGATTTCCAATGGATAGGCCACATTATCCCGCACTGACCTGTGCGGCAGCAAAGCCATGTGCTGAAACACCATCCCGATCTGCTGCGCCCGGATGCGCCTCAGTTCGGTTGCTGAAATTGCAGAAACATCCTGCCCAAGTATTTCGATCTTGCCCGCCGTTGGTTCGATCAGCCGGTTCACGTGACGCACGAGCGTTGACTTGCCCGAACCAGACAGGCCCATGATGCAGAAAATTTCACCACGTGCGACTTCGAAACTGGCGTCCTGCACACCGACGACGCATTTGAAACGCTCAAGAACTTCCGGCTTGGTCAGCCCTTCGTTCAAGACGGCGTTCATGGCCTCGTCACTGCGCTCGCCAAAGATCTTCCAGACATGTTCGAGCTTTACGACAGGGTCGTTCATATGCCTCTCCCGTTGGGTATGCGTACCCTGCGCGCGCAGCACGGAGCACATGGGAACAGGGCCGCAGCAGCATCACTGCGACCCTGATACGAGAGGCTTAGTTGGTCAGCCAGTTGATGACGGTGTCTTCGTTGTCCGCAACCCACTGCTTGGCGAAAGTGGCTGCTTCAACGCCATCAACGGCAAGGGCTTTGCCCATGGCGCTCAGGTCATCACCGGTCATCTGGTAGTTCTGGAACAGCGCCGCAACTTCGGGATAGGCCTCTTCCAGTTCCTTGGCATAGTGCAGATGCAAGGTGGCACCGTTCCAAGCGGTCGACGCTTCGGATTTTTCGAGCCAATCGGGATCATCGGTCGGCTGCACGATGGTCCACGTTGCCGGATCATGCGCGGGTTCTTCCAGCACATAAAGATCCTGAGTTACGAAGATATAGTGTGGGCTGTAGCAGAACCCGATCCACGGCTCACCCGCAGTTGCCGCATTGGCAAGGTTGGCATAAGCGATGGTTTCTTCGTACTCGGTGAGTTCGAACATCTGGTCATAGCCGTACGACTTTGCACGGATCTTTTCGACCACGGTCGACGCCCAGCCGGGTGCGCCGATCCAGACTTCGGGCGTGCCATTGCCATCTGTGTCAAAGATCGCGATCTTATCCGGGTCACTTAGATCGTCGATGGATTTGATATCGTATTCTTCAGCGATTGCGGCAGGCACACACATGCCCTGCTCGGCCTGCACCGGGTTCGTGTTCATCACAACCGAGCCTTTGTCTTGGACATAGGTGTCGTGGAGGTTTTGCTGGTTCGGCATCCACACCTCGGGGTGTACATGCATGGAGCCACTGTCCATCGCCTCGAAAACGATTGGGTTCGTGCCGTTCTGCAGCTCGACATCCAGACCGAGGTTATCCTCGATCACCACTTCCAGAACATGCGCCGTCGCATTGACAGACGCCCAATTGGGCACGCCGATTACGATATCCGCAGCCTGAGCCGCGCCACCGGTGCTAAGAGCCACGATGGCTGATGTCGTTAGAGCCCGTGTCTTGGTCATCTTCATAGTGTCGTCCTTTCCCTGTTGATTGATTTTTCAGGGGGAAGCGGCACATGTCAGTGCGACATCCCCCTCTCTCCCGCCGGGTGAGGACACACCCGATCGTGAATACTCGACCGCGGCGCTGACAAGCACCTGCAGCGCATCGAACATCGGCACGTTCGCCGCAATGTCTGATGCCAATAATGAAAACTCTGTGCAGCAGATACAGATCACATCCGCGCCATCTTCGACCATCTGGGCACAGATATCCGACAGCGTATGCGCTGCAAATTCGGATGGACCCTGTGCCTTGATCGAGCGGATCGTAGCAAGGGCACGCCCCTGCTCTTTTGCGTAGACAGGAGCAAGACCAGCCTGAGCCAAAGCAGCTTCGAACACACCCACCTGTTGCAATGCCGGCGATCCCAGCAGCCCGACCTTGCCACCGGGTGCGATGCGGGCCGCTTCTGCGCAGGACATCTCGACCATATTCAAAAATGGCCTGTCCGTTGCTGCCGCCACTTGGTCTGCGTAGTAATGTGCCGTGTTGCACGGCATCACTAGCGCCTCGGCACCTGCAGTAACCAGCCCCTTGGCCATATCCACAAGGACCGGCCCGGGGTCTTCGCCTGTACCTTCGAGAATGGCTTTGATGCGCGAGGGCACTTGCGTGTTGTTGTCGACCAAAAGCGGGATGTGATCCGCGTCATCGCCCGCCTGTACCGCAGCGACAACCTGCTGCATGAAAAAGATCGTCGCCTCCGGGCCCATACCACCCAGCACACCAATACGCCGCATCAGGCTGCTCCTTTTTGCAAGGCATGCCCTACCACATGGGCAATAATGTCAGCCACATGGGCGCAATCCTCAAGGCTGAACGTCAAGGGAATGCGCATATCGAGCAATCCTGCGAGAATTGCATCCGTTTTGGGCAAATTCTGCGGTGTTACGTAGCGCCAGCTTTGGTGGTTGGACGTAAACCCAACCGGGCTGTCCGCGCCGAACCACTTGAGTTCGACGCCCAGCGCTTTTGCTCCAGTAACCACCTGCTTCATTGTCTCTGTGCTGGCGGTCGGCATTAGGAATTGGAACGACGAACCGACATATCGCTCTTCTTTGGGGCGGTGGGGGACATAGACATCAGGCATCGCGCGAAGACGGTCTGCCACCAGATCATGCCGGGCATTCCAACGGTCGATATTCGTCTCTAAACCGCCCAATTGGGTCAAAAGGATCGACGCCCGCAGGTTGTCCATCCGCCCCGACATGTTAGGCGTGTCGAGCCGGATGTCTTTGAACACCTCGGGCGCAGGCCCAGCGCCGTGCCGTTCATAGAGCATGTAAGATCCCGACAGCATAATCGCACGCGCCATGAATTCGGGATCAT
This sequence comes from Marivita cryptomonadis, assembly GCF_002115725.1. Taxonomy (GTDB): domain Bacteria; phylum Pseudomonadota; class Alphaproteobacteria; order Rhodobacterales; family Rhodobacteraceae; genus Marivita; species Marivita cryptomonadis. Next base: position 201,122 of record NZ_JFKD01000001.1, on the reverse strand, counting down.
CCGAAGTCAACAACCCGCCTTCGCCGCTGTTCATGTGTTTGTAGGTCTGGGTCGAAAAGCATCCTGCGATGCCAAAGCTGCCGGATTTGCGCCCATTCCACGAAGCGCCCATCGTATGGGCGCAGTCTTCGATCAGTGGCACACCATGACTGTCAAGAACCGCCATCAGCGCATCCATGTCACACAGATGCCCACGCATGTTCGACAGCAGCATCGCCTTGGGCTCTGATGCGACGATCTTTGCCTCAAGATCTTCGAGATCGATCACCAGATCTGATGTGATCTCGACCAGCACCGCTTCGGCCCCTACGGCTGCAATCGATCCCGGCACAGGGGCGAGAGTGAAGCCATTTGTTAAAACCCGATCACCGGCGCCCACGCCCAGCGCGCGCAGCGCTGTCGCCATCGCGTAACCGCCGGATGTACAAGCAAGGCAATAGGTCGACCCCTGATAAGCTGCATAAGCCTTTTCAAGTTCGGCCACCGGGCCAAGCTCATCGCCGACCGTGTTGTAGCGATGCAGCCGTCCACTGCGCAGTACCTCAACAGCTGCCGCAATCGCGTCATCCGCGATGGGTTCCTGTTGCGTGAAACTGCCGGTGAATGGCTGCATCGGTAAGGGTTACTCGGCTGCGGCGGGTGACGAAACTGGCGCATCATAGTTGAAAGCCGCCGTGTAGCCAAAGAGCCCGACACCACCGCCAGTGTGGAGAAATACGATGTTCTTGTCGTTCTTGAACTCTTCTCCCTTGCGGATCAGATCGATCATCCCCGCAGCACCTTTGCCGGAATAGACCGGATCAAGAAGCAAGCCTTCAAGTTGCGCAAACATTTCAATCGCTTCAATCCCACTTTCGGTTGGGATGCCGTAACCCTGACCTACGTAGTCGGTGTTCGCCACCACATCTTCGCGCGATACGACACCCGGGCAGCCCAGCTTCTCGGCTGTCTTGACCGCGAGATTGAAGACGTTTTCCTCTTGCTTCGGCTTGGGCGCACGTGTGCCAATCCCCAAAAGCGGGATATTCGCGTTGATCGCTTTCAATCCAGTAATCAGACCCGCTTGTGTGCCAGCACTTCCTGTAGCGTGCACAATACGGTCGATCTCCAATCCCATTGCGTTGGCTTGGCTCACAATTTCCATTGCTGCGTTGGCATAACCAAGCGCACCTGTCGGATTTGATCCACCACCCGGAATAACATAGACTTTGCGTCCTTTGGCGCGGTGCTCTTCGGCACGTGCCTCCATCAGACCGGGCATATCCGCGCCGCCGGGATGCTTTTCAGCAGTCGCGCCATGCAGAAAATCAAGGAAGACGTTGCCGTTCTCATTGTAGTTCGGGTCGTTTGATCCCGTCCGGTCCTCCAAAAGGATATGGCAATCCAGACCAAGACGCGCCGCAAAGGCGGCCGTCTGGCGGGCGTGGTTCGATTGGGTCGCACCTTGGGTCATTACCATGTCAGCGCCCTGCTCAAGCGCTTCACCCATCAAAAACTCGAGCTTGCGGGTTTTATTCCCACCCGTCGACATGCCGGTGCAATCATCGCGCTTGATCCAGATACGCGGCCCGCCAAGCTCTTTGGACAGGCGGTCCATCGGCTCCAGTGCGGTGGGCAAATGAGCGAGGTTAACGCGGGGGAATCGGGAAAAGTGCATAACAGCATCCTTTGATGGGTTCACAGCATAAGTTCTGCATGTAACCGGCCTCGTCAAATAGAAAAACGGGCGTTATTATGCCGTTTGTGCATAAAGAGGCTCAAAATGCGCATTGACTGGATCGAAGACCTTGTTGCGCTTCTTGATAGCGGTGGCGTTGCCGACGCCGCCCGCTTGCGCAATGTAACACAACCGGCGTTCTCACGTCGCATCAAAACTCTGGAAGACGTTTTGGGGATCGAATTGATCGACCGAAGCGTCAAGCCCAGTGGGCCATCGCAGGTCCTGCGCGACCGAGAAACCGAGATGCGAAAGCTTGCAGCGGAACTGCGCCTCTTGCTTTCGGACATGAGGCAAGAGCAAAGCACAGGGCTGCGCCAGCTTGTGATTGCCAGTCAGCATGCGATCACCACATCCATGGGTACGCAGATCATCAATTCGGTAGCTGAGCCCAGTCGCACGCATATTCGCCTTCGGTCGGCCAACCGCGACGAATGCGAGACCTTACTGATCCGCAGGCAAGCCGCTATTTCGCTCACCTACAGAATACGATCGGAACCCGTCACCGAACTCGCGTCGTTCCTGTTCGAAGCTGTCATCGGAGAGGAAACACTGATCCCGGTTCTTGGCAGTACACACGAACAGGACCTGACCCAACGCTTGCAGAATGGGGTGCTGCGCATCATCGGCTACCCTGCGGATGTCTTTCTTGGAGCCGCACTGAACCGACATATCCTCCCGGCGCTGGAGGGTCGATGCACGGTGAGCGTGGTGACCGAAACAGGTCTGTCGACAGCAGCCATGCAATTGGCCCAATCCGGCCTTGGCGTGGCATGGGTTCCCGCGGCGCTGGCGCAACCCGATCTTTTGCGCGGTGATCTGATCAATCTGCAAAATGATTTGGGATTTATTCAAATGGACATCGTGGCGCAACGATGGGCTGCAACGTCAAATCTGGCGACACTGGAAGCGTGGACGCGCCTCGTATCCCCTGTCTAAAATTCGAATATCCAAAAATTGAAAAAATGCCACCAATCGCATTGCCCAGACCACTAAGCGATCTGGGCGCGTGCGAATTTCTAAAACTCTCGTGTTTTTTGTCGTTGATCTTTTCAGCCACAAGGGGATGAACGCATGTTAGATACTGCAATCGACGTCGAGATTGATGAAGGGCAAATCGCTTTGCTCTCTATGGTAGAGCGGACACAAGCCGTCATTCATTTCACAGTGGATGGCATCATCCTTCACGCGAACCAGAATTTTCTTGCGGCGCTGGAATACAGCGCAGATGCGGTCGTTGGTGAACACCATCGCATTTTTGTCGACGCAACCTATGCCAGAAGCAATGAATATTCAAAGTTCTGGCAAGATTTGAAATCTGGCAAAACTTTCACCGACCAGTTTCCGCGCCGCACGCGCACGGGTCGTACAATCTGGATTCAGGCGACATACGCGCCGATGTTCGATGCAAACGGTGACGTCACGCGTATCGTGAAAATCGCAACCGATATCACCGCGCGTCAGGAAGCGATCAAAGCCATTGCAGACGGTCTGGAATACCTGCGCACAGGTGATTTGACACATCGCATAGAGGTCAGCGAACTGCCCGAAATGGCTATAATTGGCGATGGATTCAACCGCACGATGGACGATTGGAACGCGCTGCTTGGACGGGTCTCGACTGTGACCGGAGCAGTTCAAACCATCGAACAGACCCTTTCGGCCTCGTCGGAAGAGCTGTCAAATCGCAGCGCGTCGCAAGCGTCTGCACTGAGCCAGACCGCACAAGCTCTGAACCAGTTGAATGAAACGGTCCGCACCGCAGTAGACGAAGCACAATCCACAGACGGCATCGCCAAGGAAACTCGCGTTACAGCCGAAGGGAATGCAAAGCTGGTAGAAGACATGATGGATGCCATGGTGCTGATCCAGACATCGTCAGCGCGTATCTCAAAAATCGTCAACACGATCGAATCCATTGCGGTTCAAACCAACCTTCTCGCATTGAACGCAGCGATCGAAGCCGCGCGCGCAGGGAACGCCGGTCGTGGCTTTGCCGTTGTAGCAACGGAAGTGCGGCAGCTTGCACAACGCAGTTCGGAATCTGCCCGCGAGATCGGCGGGCTGGTCGCTGAAAGTGAGACCCATGTCTCGAACGGTGTGTCTCTGGTCAATCGGGCTGGCACGGACCTGAACAGCTTTTTCGAAGGCTTTGAAAGTCTGACCAAGACTGTGGAACGGATCGCGGACGGCATGACCACGCAATCGGCCGCGCTCTCTCAGATCACTGAGGCGGTCAGCCATATGGAACATATGACTCAAGAAAACGCTCAGATGGCTACAGAAACGACCTCTGCCTGCAAAAGGCTTGCAGACGCATCCGACGTGCTTGCCTCTGAAGTTGCGACCTTCCAAACGAACTGACCTTACTCAAACTCGCACGTCAGTCGCCCTTTGATTTGGCAGAAGGCGCAACCCATTAGTTGCGCCTTTTTCGCATCGTCCGAGCGGCAGCGTGTGATCCGAACTTAGAACGCCACGCACGACACTGGCGCACGCAAGACCGCGCTCACCCAGCAGAAAATGTCTGCATCCATCCAAGGGTCGCGTCTGTATCACCGCCTGGTTTGTATTCCGCCCCCAAGGGGCGAGACCAGCCAGCCGCAGCAATCCTCCTGAACACAAAATCGAAATTCACTTCGCCCTGATCCGGAGCCGAACGGTCTGGAACCGAGGCAAACTGGACATGGCCAATCACGGGCATCAGCGCCAGAAACCGGGTGACAATATCCCCTTCGGTGCGACCGACATGATAACAGTCGAACATTATCTTGACGCCGGGCAAATTAAGTTGACCAATCAGGTCCGCCGCCTGGCCGGTGGTCTTGAGAAAATAGCCGGGTGCATCGTGCCTGTTCAGCGGTTCGATCAAAAGCGTGATGTCATCAGGACACTGCTTTCTTGCGTAAGCCAGGTTTTCAAGAAACGTCGCCTCTGCCGTTTGCCCTTCGGAAAACCCGGCCATGACATGGATCGCTTTAGCGTCGATCGACACGGCATAGTCGATAGCCTGATCAATCGCCGCGCGGGCTTCGGCCTCGCGCCCCGGCAGTGCTGACAAACCGCTTTCCCCAGCCTTCCCGCGCACCGTGTTCAAGCCAAGCATCGACAGACCGGTTTCCTCAAGCGCCGCTTTGACACCCGAGGCCGGTGTATCGTAAGGCCAGTGGCATTCAACAGCAGCAAATCCCGCCGCCCGCGCGGAACGAATCGCGTCCGGCAATGCTCGATCCGTCCAGAGAAACCCAAGATTTGCTGAATACATCACCCTTCCCACTCCACGTCAAATTTCTGGACAACTTCCATGACCTGCGCGTCGGTCAACGCTCTGGGCATCAAGCCACGGGTCATCATCGCGAGGCGGGCCGTATCTTCGAGCTCTTCAATGGCATTGCACGCCGCCTCCAGATCGCGCCCTGCGACGACCGGGCCATGGTTGGCCAACATGACCGCAGTCCGCTTGCCCGCAAGACCCCGAACTGCCTCGCCCATGGCAGGATCACCGGGCAGGAAGAACGGTAACAGTTTAACCCTTCCCAGCTTCATCAGACCGTACGGGGTCAAAGGCGGCAGAAAGTTGTCCGAATCCACATCGGGCATCATCGAGAGCGCAACGGAATGGCATGAATGCAGATGCACAACAGCGCCAGCCGTCGAGCGCGTTTCATAAAAAGCGGAATGCAGCGGCATCTCCTTTGTAGGCGCATCACCGTCGATATGCCGACCCGACGGATCGAACCGGCTCAACCGACCCGGATCAAGGCGACCAAAGCTTGTCCCGGTTGGTGACACAAGCAGCCCTCCTTCCGGCGTGCGGGCGGAAATGTTGCCAGTACTGCCATGGGTCAGACCCCGGTCGAACAAAGACCGTGCCAACGTACAAATCTGTTCTCGAAGGCTGGTTTCAAGGGTCATATTGCGCTCAAGGCGTCTGTGAAGAAGCTCTCGGCTCCAAAATTGCCAGACTTCAGGGCCAAGGCAAGCTGATACCCGTTGCTGACGCAGAACGTCCAAGGCACACCCGGCGCGATCTCTTTGCCGATATCGAGGCGATCCACGTCCAGCGCTTTGGTCACTGCACCGGAGGTCTCTCCGCCCGCGACAATGATACGACGAGCACCGGCATCACGGGCAGCAATCGCGCAAGCCGCGAGGACCTCTTCGACTATTTCACCCGCACGGGTGCGGCCAAGTTCGTTTTGCGCCGCGCGCACCGCGTCCGGTTCAGCCGTGGCATAAATCAACGGAACGTGTTCCAGATCCTGAGCCACAAGCCAGTCGAGAATTGCCTGAGGCCCCAGTTTTGCCAAAGTCAAAGGGTCAATCCGATAAGCGGGCGCTCCGGTTGCCAGATACTGCGCGACCTGTGCGTTAGTCATAGCCGAGCAACTGCCCGAAAGAATGATACCGTCTGACGCAATCTCAGGCGGCTGGTTGGGCGCAAAGGTCGTGTCGAAGGCATCCATCGCCTTGTAGAGGGCCGGCAAGGGCATCGCCAAGGCACTGCCCCCGGTCATCAGACGCATATCGCGGCAGGCGGTTGCGATGGCATCAAGGTCTTGCTGCGCAACAGCATCGATCACGACATGCGCGATGCCTTGCTCTGAGAGCCGCGTCAATTCTGACAGTATGGCCTCCGGCCCCCGTGCGACGCAAAGCCGGTCGATGAGGCCGACGGACTTGGTAACCTGTGGTTCGAGAAGGCGCATCAGGTTCGAATCCCGCATAGGTGTCAGCGGGTGATCCTTCATCGGACTTTCTGCGAGAGGCTCGCGACCAACAAACAGGTTGCCCATGAACACCGACCGCCCGTTTTCGGGAAAAGCCGGGCAATAGACTGTTTGATGAATGCCAAGCGCCGCCATCAGTGCCTCGGAAACAGGGCCGATATTGCCATCGGGCGTGGAGTCGAAAGTCGAACAGTACTTCCAATAGAACCGTTGTGCCCCTGCGCGCTGCAACCAGTCCAAGGCTGTGCGGCACTCCGACACTGCCTCCTGTGCCGGGAGGTTTCGGACCTTCAAGGCAATCACTTCGAACGCGGCTGTGTCGGTCGGCGGTTCTGACGGAACACCAATGCGAAGGGACACTGGAACTCCGGAACGGGCCAACAGACCGGCGAGATCCGTCGCCCCGGTGAAATCGTCAGCTATGCATCCCAATATCGTCGTCATCGCAATCGCACCTTCAGAAAAACCAAAGTCATGTGTCTTCTGTCGTCCGTTTTGCTCGCGCTGCAGTGATCACCGGCAATGACAGCATTCCGACCGCACAAACAGCCAGAACAAGCGCGATGGGATGACCACTGAAGAACGCAAGAAAGCTGCCATCGGTTATGATTAAGCCCTGTCGCAGACTGATTTCGAGCGTCGGGCCGAGCACCATGCCGATCACCAAGGGGGCCATCGGCATGCCTTGCCTGCGCAAGACAAACCCAAGAATGCCAGCGCAACCCATGACCATCAGGTCAAACGGATTCCCTCGCACGAAATAAACTCCGACGCTGCACAAAAGCACGATCAAAACAAGCATATAGCCCTCTCGCAAGCGCAAGAGGGGCGCTGCCCCTTTGGCAACGATCATGCCCATCGGCAAAAGCATCAGGTTGATCACGAAAAACCCGGCGAAGATGGCGGTAATCAGGACAGGATTGTCGGTCATCAGACGAATGCCCGGCGTCACACCATGCAAGGTCAAGGTGGCAAGCATCACCGCAGTGATGGCATCGCCGGGAATCCCAAGCGCCATTGTCGGCACCAAGGCGCCGCCGGTCACGGCATTGTTGGCGGACTCTGATGCGATCAGACCGTCTGGCTCGCCTTTGCCAAAATTCTTGCGATTGGGCGAAGAGCGTTGCGCCTCGGCATACGAAATGAAGGCGGCCGTGGCGGCACCTGTCCCGGGTAGGATCCCAATGCCATTGCCAATTGCGACGGATTTGGCGAGCACCTTCCAGCGACCGCGCCACGCAGACCAAGCGGGCAAGACGATGCCGGAAAAGGACACCAGATTGGTGCTTTCTTCGTGTTTCGCTGCCGCGCGGATCAATACCTCAGACAAGGCGAAGACGCCGATCACGACTGCCAGCAGATTGAACCCCGAGATCAGCTGGAATTGACCGAAGGTGAAACGCGCCTCTCCGGTGATGGGGTCACCTCCGACACAACCAAGGAAAAGCCCGATGCTTCCCGCGATCAGGCCTTTGATCAACGACCCTTCGGAAACGGACACGATGCAGGTCAAACCCAGCAGGATCAGTGCAAAGGTTTCAATCGGACCGAAGTTCAGCGCCAGCTGCGCAAGTTGAGGTGCAGCCATGAGAAGAACGACCGCCGAGACAAGTCCACCAATTGTAGACGCGATGGTGCTCCATCCTAGGGCCAGACCTGCCTCACCCCTCTGGGCCATCGGGTAACCGTCAAGGCAAGTTGCGGCAGATTGTGGCGTTCCGGGTGTGTTAATCAGGATGGCCGAAATCGAACCGCCATAGACCGAACCAGCATACACCGCGAGCAGCATCAGAATGGCTGGAGCTTGGCTCATGGTGAGAGTGAAGGGCAGGATCATCGCAACCGCGACAGTTGATCCGATCCCCGGAAGCGCTCCGAGGATTACGCCCAGCATCGTGCCAAGCACAAGCACCCCGATCCCTTCGAAGGTGAATATCAAATCGATGGCCTGTGGCAGCAGTTCGATCATGTCAGATCCTCAGAACCACCAGGTGAACGGCGATGTGGGCAATGGCAAAACAAGCAGATGATTGAAAAGCGCCACCAGCGCAGCCGGCACTCCTACCCCGACAGCCAGTATGGCAAGTGGATTTCGCAAACCCAGAACGACCAGCGAAGTGATCGAGAAGGGTACAGCCGAGAGGAAGAACCCCAGGCGCGTCATTCCGTAAAGAAACAAGAGCGTTGCCAAACCCATGAATGACACTCGCATCAATCGCGGATGATCCGAGCTTGAACTGCGTCGCAATTCGGAAACCACATCAAGCGCGGCCACCGCGACCCAGAACCCGAGTACGATCTGGGGAAAGAACATCGGGCTGAATGCACCAAGACCGGAATAGGCCTGCCCGAAAGTCTGCGACAAAAGCGCAGCCGCGATCAGAAGCACGATCAAGGAAGTGACCCGCCGTTCTGTCACTGCACCCATTTGCCTTACCTTCACAGCTGGTTTGAAAATGCCGGGGGCCGAACCAGCCGACCCCCGGAAAGACCTCAGAGACCTGCGGCCTCAATGATCGCCGTGTTTCCATCATACTGTGCACGATAGAACGCATCGAACTCGGCTGAGTCCCGATATTTGAGCGTGGTCTGGGTATCCGCCGCGAATGCCGCAAACCCGTCGGATGCAACGGCTGTACCGCAGGCATCGGACAGCTTTTGCACGACATCGGCAGGCGTTTCCGCTGGTGCGAACAAACCACCCCAGAGATACAGCTCGTTCAGCGGCGGCGCGATGCCCACCTCGGTGGCTGTCGGAACATCTGGATAGGCCGCAGACCGCTCATCTGCAAAGATCACCAACGGGGTGAAGTCACCGCGCTGCATCAGGATCTCTGTATCGCCAAAGAACTGGATCGTACCGGCAGCCATCGCCTGCAAAGCTGGACCCGAGCCCTGAAACGGAAGATGCTTGATCTTGTCAATCACGCCCAATCCCTCGAACGCAGCCACCGTTGTGAGATGCGTCATGGCGCCCGGACCCGATGATCCAAACAGGTACTTTCCGGGTTCGGCTTCGATCGCAGCTTTGGCATCCTCGATCGTTTCAATGCCGTTGCCCTTATTCGTGAACAGCATGGTGGGGGATGCGGCGACCGAACAAATGGGCTCCCAACTGTCGATGCCGTAGGGCACATCCTTGATCTGCGGCTGCACCGTGGCAACTGTGACAGACCAATAGCCAAGCTGATACCCGGAGGGACGCTGTCCCGCCAAAGCAGCGGCAGCCACAGTGCCAGATCCGCCTGCCATGTTCGACACGAACACGTCACCGCCAACAGCTTCGGCAAAATGAGCTGCAAAACCGCGCACCAACAAGTCAGTGCCCCCACCGGCATTGAATGGCACCACTATGTTGATGGGTCGTTCCGGAAATTCCTGCGCAGCGACGGGTGCCGCAGCCAAGAAAGTCAAAGCCAACGCATTGACGATTTTTGTAGTCAGTTTCATGTCAGTCCTCCCGATTGATCTTTCAGTGACTCAAGCCACAGCACGGCGTGTGCCCCAGCTCAGTCTTGTTTGTTTGGCAGCGTCACACCGGCATTTTCTGCGTAAACCTTGGTGACGGCAGCATCATCTTCCGCGCCGAGACCCATCTCGACGGCAGCCGTGTATTGCGACAGAGCGGCACGGGCGATTGGGGCATCAAAGCCGACGGATGACGCGACTTCCAAAACGATGCCTAGGTCCTTGGGCCAGATGTTGATTTGGCTTTTGGGGCTGTAATCACCAGCCACCACATGCGGTGCGCGATTTTCAAGCATCCAACTTGATCCGGCACATTTACTGATGACGTTCAGGAACTGATCCGGGGCAATCCCCTGAGTCATTCCGAATGTCAGCGCTTCGGCCATGGTTGCGATATGAACGCCTGCCAAGAGCTGGTTGACCGCCTTCATGGCCGAACCCGGGCCTGCCGTTGCCCCGAGTGTGAACACAGTTTCAGCGCAAGCATCCAGAACCGGCGCGGCCGCGTCAAACGCCGTTGCGGTTCCCGACGCCATGATCGTCAACTTGCCCTGTGAAGCCTTCACCGCACCGCCTGAAATCGGCGCATCAAGGTAATGTACGCCGTGGTCTGTGCACCGAGCCTCCATCCTGCAGGCAAATTCCGGAGCAACGGTGACACAGGAAAGGACAATAGCCCCGGACGACAAGGTCGGCACAATGCCTTCATCTCCGAACAGAACGGCTTCGGCTTGCGCCGCGTTCAGGACAACCACGACCACAGCATCCAAATCGCGCGGCAAGTTGCCTGGCTCACCTCCCTCGGCCTTAAGGCGGTCAACAGCTTCAGGATTTATGTCCACACCCCATACCTGATGCCCCGCGCGCAGACAGGAAAGTGCCATCCCGTATCCCATGGAGCCAAGCCCAACGACGGCCGTCTTCAAGACGCGTGTCATGGTGTTCCCCCCTGACCACCAAACGGCCCTCAACAAAGCGGGCGCATATGTTTACGTAAACATCAGGCTTTTTTATCAGTGTTTACGTAAACACTTGTCAAGAACATTCTTTTCAGTTCAATTTAAACCCATAAGAATATGGCCGTCAGGAGGCCGGTGCAGTGACAGGCAAAGTCGATTCGCGACCAACAATGGACGACGTCGCGATCGAGGCTGGCGTGAGCCAGATGACCGTGTCACGTGTAATGCGCGGAACCGGCCAAACATCAGAGCAAGTCCGCCACCGCGTTGAACAAGCCGCGCGCAAATTGGGGTACGTCCCAAACCGGCTTGCCACTTCGCTCCGGGACGAAACCACCCCTTTGATCGCGGTCGTTCTGCCGACGCTTGGGAACCGCGTGTTTTCGGAAGTTCTGGATGGCATCACCGCCACTCTGTCTGGCCGTGGCTTGCAGCCGGTGTTCGGCGTAACGGAATATTCTGAAGCCACAGAAGAGGAACTTGTCCGCGATCTGCTGTCATGGCGCCCGCAAGGTATAATCCTGCCGGGACTGGAACACTCCGACGCAACACGCATTGCCATCCGCGCGGCAGGGGTTCGCGTTGTCGAAGTGATGGACATTGATGGCGATCCGATCTCCATCGCGTTTGGGCTGTCACAGTATGCAGCGGGTCAGGCAACTGCTCGATATATGTTAACAAAGGGTTATCGTCGCTTCGGCTATATCGGCAGTCAGGGCGCCCGCGACTTGCGGGCAGTCAAACGCTTCAATGGCTTCCGGGACGCTGTCCGCGACAGCGGTGGACAGATTTTGGTCGAGCATGTCTCGGACGGCCCCTCGTCGATGATTGAGGGGCGTCGCGCCACCGCGACAGTCTTATCCGCGCCCGACAGACCGGAAGCGATCTATTATTCGAATGATGATCTGGCGGCAGGCGGTATTATGCATTGCCTGAGCCACGGGGTGACAATGCCGACAGACGTGGCACTTGCTGGCTTCAACGGGTTGCCATTCCTCGAAGCATTGCCCATTCAACTTACAACGGTGGAAACTCCCCGGCTCGAGATGGGAATCCGCGCTGCCCAGCATTTGATTGACGACCACGACACGTCAGAAGTGCCACGCGTCATTGATCTTGGATTTCACCTGATCCCCGGACAGACGAGCTAAGCAGCTCTCGCCGTCTTGGCGGGTTCGCAGTCCATACATCCATCCGGATCCCATCGGCCTGCGCCACTGCCAAAAAAGAATGCCGCGCCCATGGGCGCGACATGTCAATTAAAACGCTGAACTTTGCTTGGTCAGCTCTACCGTGAGCAAAACACGCCCCCTCAATTGGGCGACCATCCAGTACACATCAAACTGCGGCTTTACCCGACAACGACGCTCAATGAGCCCAACCCGTCGATCGACAGTTCCATCTTGTCACCTTTGACGACCGGACCCACGCCAGACGGGGTACCCGAGAGAATGACGTCACCGGGGGCAAGTTCAAAATACTCGGACAAGTACGAGATCATTTCAGGCACTTTCCAGATCATCTGGTTCAAGTCACCTTCCTGACGCACCTCATCGTTGACCTTGAGTTCAACTCGACCCTGATCGAGATGCCCCACTTTTTCCACCGTGTGAATCGGTCCACAGGGCGCGGACTGCTCGAACGCCTTACCGATCTCCCAAGGGCGTCCAGCCTTCTTGGCGATTCCTTGCAGGTCACGCCGTGTCATATCAAGCGCTAGGCCGTAGCCGAACACATGGTCCAGGGCCGAGGAAACCGGGATGTTTGTTCCGCCCGTTTTCAACGCCACAAGCATCTCTGCCTCGTGGTGCACATCCGACGTGTGCGGCGGGTACGGGAAGGTGTCAGACGTGGTCAGATTGTTAGGGTTTTTCTGAAAGAAAAACGGATCTTCCCGATCCGGATCATGACCCATCTCAATGGCGTGCGCCGCGTAGTTGCGACCGATGCAGTAAATCCGGCGGACCGGGAACAACGTATCCTGCCCGGCCACGGGAAGTGCCACGACAGGCGGTGTTTCGATTGCGTATTGGGTCATGCAGTTCTCCGGAATTTTTATTGGCTTAGGGTGGATTAGCTCAGCGCGATACGTAAATCAATTCTCGACCAACTCTTGAATTGCAAGAAAAATCATTGATTGATCGCCCAATTTAGGCTTAGCCTCGTGTCAAACCGCCGCCATTGGCGGAAATTGGTTGACCAATATGAGGGCCAATTCATGCTGATGAACTCTGTCACGGTGGATACAGATGACGTGGTGTCAAAGCTGCGGTCCTATATCGCCGAGGGCGGGTATAAGCCCGGGGACCGGCTCGAATCAGAGCGTGATCTTATCGTGCGACTGGATGTGACCCGCGCACGCTTGCGCAAAGCTCTGGACACTCTGGAACATGAAGGCGCGATCTGGCGGCATGTCGGCAAAGGCACGTTTATCGCATCGCCAAATGTCACGTCTGGCCCCAGCAATCTTAAGCTGCTCAGCCAGCAAGTCACGCCTGTGCAGCTGATGCGCGCCCGCCTGTCGCTGGAGCCTGCCATCGCACGTGAAACTGCCCTGCACGCGTCGGAAGAGGCTGTTCGACACTTGAAGCACTCCCGCGACTTGGCAACCGAAGCGCCGAACTGGGACGAGTACGAGGCGCAAGATGACAATTTCCACCGTGTTCTGGCCGAAGCCACGGACAACGTGCTTTTGCTGTCGCTGTTTGACCACTTGAACGCGGTACGGCGTGCTGTGGCTTGGAACATGGTGGTCCGCAGTTCCGACAGACCTTCGCGCACCCATTCGAGCTTCGCTGAACATGACGCCATCGTGGCAGCCATCGAAGCACGCGATCCAAAGGCGGCCCAAGATGCCATGCGCGCGCATCTTGGTTCAGTCTCCGCACGCCTGTTCGGGGAGGTTTGACAGAAAGAAGCACAAACCGCGGGGCACCAAGCACAACAACGCCCGCAAAGACGACGATCAACACGATCTCAGGGAGGAGACACATGTTTCGTTTTATCAAGGCAGCCGCAGTCGCGGCCCTCGTACTGCCCGCAGCCATCGGCCTTAGCGCCGGTCCGGCACAGGCCGAGAAAATCCGTATCGCTCTTGCGGAAACCCCATCCGATGAACTCGCAGCGTTCTTCGTCGCACTGGACCGGGCCAAGGCGAATGGCTTGGATTATGAATGGACGGCGTTCTCGGACGAAGAGCTGGCGATCCAATCTGTACTGAGCGGTCAGATGGATATCGGTTTCGGCACGCCCTACGCAGCCATGCAGCGCTCCAAAGCGCCGCTGCGGATCATCTTTCAGCTGTCAAAGCTCAAGTTCTTTCCAGTGACGACCCAGAAATACAATTCGCTGGAAGACATGAACGGTGAGCCGATCCTGCTGCACTCGCGAGGTGGTGGCACCGACTCGATTGCAAACGTGATCGAAGAACGGGTTGGTATTACCTTCGGCGAACGGTCCTATGTTCCCGGTTCGTCAAATCGGGTCGCCGCCCTTCTGGGCGGACGCGCAGATGCCACCATCATCGACCTGTCCAACAAGAACAAATTGATGCGCAGTGCTGCGGGTGCCGACTTCAATGTTCTCGAAATGTTTGAAGTCGATGCGAGCGATGAGGCCCTGTTTGGCAACCTGAACTGGATTCAGGAAAACGAAGAAGACGTGTCGATCTTTGTGAACGCCCTGGTCAGCGTCTGGCAGGACATGGCCAAAGACCCGACGATCATCCGTCGCGAAACCAACCCCGACGGACCCATTGGTCAACTCCCGGCAGAAATCCTCGCAGAACTCGACGGGTTCTATGCGGATGCGGTCGAAGGTGGACTTTATGATCCAAACGGTGGCGGTCGCAAAGCCGCGCAGGCCGATATGGAGTGGTACTCTGCTGCAGGCCAGCTCGAAGGCACACCGGACGAGTTGAACATCGAAGACTTCTGGTATCTCGCCCCACTTGACGCCGCGATGAACTAAGCTTTTTGCACTGCCGCTGCGCGGGATGCCCGCGCAGCGACTTTTTCTCATTGCAGTCCGAAAGATACCGCCACATGCCAAACCGCGCCCTGCTTCTCAAACTGCTTTCTGCCGTGATCCTGTTCGGCGCGTGGGAAATCGCGGGCCGTGTGCCCGTCAGTTTCGCATTCCCGACCTTTCTCGAATCCATGAGCGCGCTGCTGTCGATGACGCTTGATGGCACAATCTTCGATGCCTACGCCGAAACGCTGAAACCGCTAGCTATTGGGGTCGCCATATCGGCAGTCCTTGGCATCGCCATCGGTCTCTGGGTCGGGTTAAGCAAGACATTCGACTGGCTGTTCTCGCCGATCTTCATCGTGATGCAGGCGGCCCCTTTGGCAGCGCTGATCCCGTTGTTGGTTTTGGCCTACGGCATCGGTCTGACGTCCAAGGTGCTGGTCGTCTGCATCATGGCGATGCCTGTAATCGTGCTGAACACCAGCGGTGCGGTTCGCAACACGCCTGAATCTTTCAAGGAAATGGGACGGTCATTCCTCGCATCCGAAACGTCCATCATCCTGCGCATCATTATTCCCGCCGCGTCGCCGGTGATCTTTGCCGGTTTGCGGTTGGGCATTTCCGCCGGTTTCATCGGCGCGATCCTGTCCGAGCTGAAAATCACACCCACGGGCGTTGGGGACATCATCACCTACAGCCGCTCTATCGCGGACTACCCCAGTATGTACGCCGCCATCTTCTCGATCATCCTGCTCGCGGTTCTGTTCCTGAACCTGCTCGAAAAGATCGAGGTCACTCTCTTCAAAGGAAATCAACGTGGCTATGTCTCAGATTAAGGAACCGCTTGCGCCGACACCGGCTGCCGAGTTCGAAAGTGCGGTTTCCGCCCGAAATATCTCGAAGAACTACGGTGACGTGCAAGCGCTTCAGAATATGTCGCTTGAGTTTCCGCGCGGGCAGTTGACGTCGCTTTTGGGCCCGTCTGGCTGCGGCAAGACCACGTTGCTCAAGATCATTGCGGGCCTGCTGGAACCGACCTCAGGTGAAGTCGAAGTGAACGGCAAACGCGTCACCGGCCCTGGTCCCGACCGCGCCTTCGTGTTCCAGGATTTCGCGCTACTGCCTTGGGCGACTGTTCTGCGCAACGTGGCATTCGGGCTTGAGATGCGCGGTGTCGCTGCATCCGAGCGCGAAGCGCGCGCCGAGAAATACATTAAAGAAGTCGGCCTTGCCGGGTTCGAACACAGCTATCCGCACGAACTGTCCGGCGGCATGCGTCAACGCGTGGGCCTTGCCCGTGCCCTGGCCGTGGATGCACAAGTGTTGCTGATGGACGAGCCGTTCTCGGCCGTTGACGAACAGACTCGCCGCAAGTTTCAGGAAGACCTGCTGCAACTTGTGCAGAATGAAAACAAGACCTTCATCTTCGTGACCCATTCGATCGAAGAAGCGGTCTATGTATCCGACCAGATCGCCATCCTCTTGCCGCGCCCCAGCCGCGTGTCCGAGATCATCCGCCCGTCCAGCTTCCGGAACAAAGGCGTCGACAACATTCGCCGCGACCCGGAATACCTCGATATCGTAGATGAGATCTGGGCGTCGCTCAGAACCTACGTGGAATGAGGCGGGCATCATGACACTGTTCGGATACCGCCTTCCTGGAATGTCGTCACTTCTGCTCTGGGGTCTCTTGTGGGAGATCGTGGGTCAGGCCGGGCTGACATTCTTCATACCACCGCTGAGCGAAGTTCTTGGCACGCTGTTCGAAATCCTTGGAACTGCAGCGTTTCAGAAAGCGCTGTTCGAGACCGCCTACGCGTTTCTCGCGGGTGTGTTTTTTGCCATCGTGATCGGCATCCCCACAGGTATCCTCATGGGCAAGAGCCGCCTTCTGGACGAATTGCTCCTGCCTTGGGTCAACGTGTTCCTGAGCGCACCACTGACCGCGCTGGTGCCGGTTCTGATGGTGCTGTTCGGCTTCGGCATGAAGTCCATCATCATCACCACGACGCTGTTTGCGATCTGGATCATCATCCTCAACTCGCGCGCCGGGGTCCGTCAGATCAACCGGTCGCTGGTGGAAATGGCGCACAGCTTTGGCGCGTCGCCAACAGATGCGTTCTTCAAGATCTACTTCTGGGCAGCCCTTCCCGAAATCCTCGGCGGTGTACGCATTGGCGTCATCCGGGCAGTCAAAGGTGTGATCATCGGGCAATTGCTGATCTCAATCGTGGGCTTTGGTGCGTTGTTCGAACTTTATTCGGCCAACTTCCTGATGGGACACTTCTGGGCGGTCTTGATCGTGCTTTTCGCGCTGGCGTTCACGATATCGGAATTCCTCGCGTACCTTGAACGGCGCGTCTCCTACTACGCGGCCAAGCGGTGATCGGCATGGAGGCAACAAACGCGTGAGCCATCTGACCCTGACACTGGCAACATGGGACCATGATCGCGTGATGGCATTGCATGACGGGCGCGTCACGGTGCCCGGCGTCATGCTCGAAAGCCATATTCACCCGACCTCCAAACTTTTCCCCTGGGCGGTTCAAGAGGCGCGGTTTGACATCACCGAGATGTCGGTATCCAGCTACGTTTTGCAACTGTCGCGTGGCGGGTCGGATTACACGGCAATCCCTGCCTTTGTCAGCCGGGCGTTCCGACACAGCGGGTTCTTTGCCCGCGCTGGTTCCGGAATCGATAGCCCGGCTGATTTCGCGGGTCGCAAGATTGGCGTGCCGGAATACCAAATGACCGCCGCTCTTTGGATGCGGGGCATTCTGGCGGATGAATACGGCGTCGCTTGCGACGACATTCATTGGCGTACAGGCGCACTGGACGAAGGCGTGCGGCGCGAACGGCTGGAACTGGCGCTGCCCAAAGGCATGGTGGTCGAACCGATCACAGAAGGTGACACACTTCAGGACATGCTCTTGCGCGGTGAGATTGACGGGCTTTTGGCCCCCAAACCACCGCAGGCGTTTCTGGAAGGAAATCCAGATCTCGTACGCCTGATCCCTGACTTCGAGACGGCAGAACAGGCCTATCACGCCAAAACCGGATTCTTTCCCATCATGCACCTGATCGGCATCCGCAAAAGCGTGGCCGAACAATACCCAGACCTGCCGCGCGCGCTCTATGATGCGTTCGTGCAATCCCGCGACCTCGCGATGGCGCAGCTCCGGTCCATCTGGCTGGGGAACGCGAACCGGATGACTCTGCCTTGGCTCAATTCCGCGATGGAACGGACGCTGGCCAGCATGGGGCCGGATTATTGGAGCTATGGCTGCACCGCCAACATGGACGAGATCAACGCGATCTGCCGCTATTCGCTGGATCAGCACCTCGCAGCAGGTCCGGTCGCGCCGCAATCCCTGTTCCACCCTTCGGTTCTGGACGCCTGAGATGATGGAAATGTGGCACGCAGGATTGGGATGGCCGACAGCGATAACGCTTCTGGCGTTCAGCTTTCTTGGGTCTTTCATCACCATCGCCTTCGGCATCGGCGGTGGCGCGGTGATGCTTGCCGTGCTTGCCACGCTCCTGCCCGCGCCCGCGATCATCCCGGTACACGGGCTGGTTCAGCTTGGCTCAAACGCCGGGCGCGCCGCGATAATGACCCGCTACATGAGGTTCGATCTGCTGGGCCCGTTCGCGGGCGGCGCGCTTGTCGGCATCCTGATCGGCGGATCACTGGTTGTCCAATTGGAGCCCGGCTGGATCCAGATGGGTGTCGGGCTGTTCATCCTCTGGTCGGTTCTGACCAAGCCACCGGCTTTCCTGCGCCGCTCTGGCGCGGTGACCGGCACGGTGTCCAGTTTCCTGACGATGTTCTTTGGCGGAACAGGCCCCTTCGTGGCCACCTATGTGAAGGCGCAGGGCCTCGACCGCCATGCCCATGTCGCCACACACGCGATGTTCATGACGCTGCAGCACCTGCTCAAGACGATCATGTTCGGCATCCTCGGCTTTGCCTTCAGCATCTGGGCCGGGCTGATCGCGCTGCTGATCGCTGCCGGAGTGCTGGGCACGCTGGCCGGGCGGCTCATGCTCGCCAAGATCGACGACCGCCGCTTTGGCATCGTGCTGACCGTGGTACTGTCGCTGCTGGCCGTGCGCCTGATCTATGCCGGGGCCAGCGACGTGTTCTTTGCCGCTGCCCCAGAGGCACCGACAGGAGGAACCAACTAAGCCGCCGGGCAAGTGCGCGACCCCGGCAGTGGACCATCATCCGCGCAGACGAATTTGAACATGTAACTGGGAGGAAACCATGTCCATGAAACAGACCATCAACCGCCGCACCCTGCTTGGCACCGGTGCTGCAGCCGCAGCCCTGACCCTTGCCACTCCGGCACTGGTCCGGGCCAACACGTTCCCCGACCGTAATATCAGCGTCTATGTCCCGACTTCTGAAGGCGGTGGTGCCGACCGCAACTTCCGCGCCTTTTCGAGCGTGTGGAAGGAAAAGCTCGGCACAGATTTCGAACCCGGTTTCTATCCGGGCGCGTCGGGCCGTGTGGGCTACGAGATCTACATGGGTAAGGCCGAGCCCGATTGCTACAACCTGATCTTCGGCAACATGGGTCCCGAGGTTCTCAACTGGGCGATGCAGGAACCCAGCTTCGACGTGAACGACTACTTCTATTTCGGCCAGGTCGACAAGGACCCGTGCTGCCTGTTCGTGGGCGCCGAAAGCCCGCTGCAAACGATGGATGACATCATCGCAGCGGCCAAGACACGCCGTCTGAATGTCGGCACAAGTCGCATGGCGCACCCGGCCTCGATCGGGCTGCTGGCACTGGGCGACAAGCTGGGCGTCGACTTCAACCTGATCCCGCTTCAGGGCGGCAAAGGCACCGTGGCCGGCGCCGTGACCGGCGAGGTCGATTTCTCGGTCCTGACATCCGGCTCGGTGATTGCGGCGGGTGACAGCGTCAAGACGCTGCTGGTCTTCGGCGACAACATCGTCGGCGAGGCGCTCGACAACGCGCCCAGCATCAATGACGCTTATGACATGGACCTGCCCGAAATGCTGTCAGCACGGGCGTTCGGCATCCACCAGAAAGCCGCGGACGATTTCCCGGACCGGTTCGAGCTGCTGACCTCGACATTCCGTGAGACATTCGACGATCCAAAGCTGATGGAAGCTTATGTCGCCCAAAAGGGCCAGCCGGAATACCTGCAATATGCCGGTATCGAGGAATGCGCGGCCTTCAAACAATCCATGCTGGAACTGGGTGCCCGCTACAAATCGCTTCTGACCGGCGCGTAACCGCGCTCTTGACCGGCAGCGCATGGATCGTTGCCGGTCACACCCCACCCCATTCGCACACAGGACGGCCTGCCCATGCCCTCGGACCACCACAAACCGCCGCGCCAGATCGGTGGAGAGCTTGTCATCCCCATCCTCGCGGTGGGCTTCACGATCTACTTCTTCTCGACGATCTGGAACTCGCCATGGACCGCACAGGTTAGCGCCTTCATCGTCGGAGGCATCCTGCTTCTGGTCTGCGCGATCTTCTTCGTGCGCGCCGGGATCTGGCTTGTCCGCGGTGAAGGCACGCTCGGGGTCGGCAACCTCTTCACGATGGACGACATCCGCACCGGGCGCATCGGCCTGCTGGTGACCACCATCGCCTACGTGATGTTCATCGACACGCTGGGTTTTACGCTGATGACCTTTCTGTTCCTTGCGGCCAGCATGCTGATCCTCGCCAAGGGCAAGAACGCCGGTTTCATCACGATGATCTCGGCGGCGATGGCGCTTACCGGCTGGGCAGTGTTCATCTGGGCATTCGACACGCGGTTTCCGCGCGGCTGGTTCGAAACGACCATGAAAGCGGTACTGGCAAATGGATAGCAGCACAGCCTCCATCCTGGTCGAGGTGTTCTTTGAAACCATCGGCTATTGGTACATCATCGTCCCGACGATCCTTCTGGGCCTGATCGTCGGCGGCATTCCCGGCTTTTCGGCCGCCAACACCATCATCATCCTGATGCCGCTGACACTGGCACTCGATCTGCAATCGGGTCTGGTGTTCATGATTTCGCTTTATTGTTCGGCCCGCATGGGCGCGGGCATTCCGGCGATCCTCGTGAACATCCCCGGCACGGCGGGGGCAGCGGCCACACCGCTGGACGGCTACCCGATGGCCAAGCAAGGCAAGGGACAGCAGGCACTGGCGATCTCATTTGTCGCCTCCTGCATCGGCGGCCTGCTGACGACGATCATCGCGCTGGCCACCATGCCGATCCTCGCCCGCGTCGGCTTTTACATGCATTCGGTCGAGATGATCGTGGTCATGCTCTTCGGCATTTCCCTGATCGCGTCGATCGCAGCACAGGACATGGTCAAGGGACTGATCGCGGGCTTTCTGGGCCTGATGATCGGCTCCATCGGCACAGATGTGGTCTACGCCACGCCGCGCGGGACCTTCGGCATTCTCGAGCTCTACGACGGCGTGCCGCTGATCCCGGCGCTGGTCGGCCTCTTCGCGGTCTCCGAAGCCTTCGTCATCATCGAAAAACGCGTGATCGTGAACCACGACGGCGAACCCAAGACCCCCAATTGGGGCGATACCTTTGACGGGGTGCGCATCGCGCTGAAGCGCTGGGTGCACATCGTTTGGACCTCGATCATCGGTCTGGTGATCGGCGTGATCCCGGGTGCAGGCGCATCCATCGCCAGCTTCGTGGCCTATCAGCAGTCGCGCAGCTTCTCCAAGACGCCGGAACTCTACGGCACCGGTCACCCCGAAGGCCTGATCGCGCCCGAGTCCGCCAACAACGGTGTCACCTCGGGCACGCTGGTGCCGCTTCTGGTGCTGGGAATTCCCGGTGGGGCCACTGCGGCGATCATGCTGGTGGTGATGCAGTTCCACGGTGTCAGCTTTGGCCCGTCCCTGTTCGAGAACCAGCCCAAGGTGGGTTACGGCATGTTCATGGCAATGGCGGTCAGCTACGTGATCATGTTCCTGACCATCCTGCCGCTCAGCCGCTACATGAGCCACGTCACCACGATCCCGACGATCTACCTTGCGCCGATGATCATCGCCTTCACGCTGGTCGGCGGCTTTGTTCCGCGTGAATACATGTTCGACATGTACCTCGCGCTGGCCTTCGGTGTTCTGGGCTATATCGCGCGGCGCACTGGCTACCATGTCGCCGCGATCCTGATCGGGGTCATCCTTGGTCCGCTTCTGGAAAAATACTTCCTCTGGTCGCTCAAGAAATCCGATGGCGACATCATGGTTCTCTTCTCGTCCACGCTGGGCAACATCCTCTGGGTGGCCTTCGCACTGTCCATCATCCTGCCCATTGTCTTTGGCATGCGGCGCAAACGCAAATTCGAGGTGCCTGCGGAATGAAACGTGAAGTCGAATATGATCTGGCGCGCAATATCCGCCGACTGGGTCATCTGGATATCGAAGGCGGTGGCGAAGTGGTCGTGCGGGGCAGCTATGCCTATGTCGGGCATATGAAACCGCCCATGGGCACGTCGATCATCGACGTGTCAGATCCCGCTAATCCCACGGTTGTGTCACATGTCGCCCCGCCGGATGAGTGGTCGCATACCCATAAGGTCAAGGTGGTCGGCGATCTGATGATCACCAATGTGGAAATGGACCGCCGACATTTCCTGCGCAAAGGCGATAAGATCGCGGGCCTGCGCGCCGAGGGACTGTCGGACGCCCAGATCGCCGAGCGCCTGTCTGTCAAACCATCGGACATCCCTGTTCTGGAAGAAGCGTTGCAGCGTGGGTATCACAGCGGCGGGTTCCGTATCTGGGACATCTCGGACAAGACCGCGCCAAAGCTGCTGTCCTACGTCAAGACGCACGGGTTCGGCGTGCACCGCTTCGATATGGACGCGAATTACGCCTATATCTCGACCGAGATGGAAGGCTATGTCGGCAACATCCTTGTCATCTATGACCTGTCTGATCCCACCAACCCGACCGAAGTATCGCATTGGCATATGCCGGGGCAGCACGTGGCCAATGGCGAGACCCCCACAGGTGTCGGCTACAGCCACCGCCTGCACCACGCCATGCGCTGCGGCGACGAGCTTTGGGCGGCGGTCTGGCATGCCGGGTTCCGGGTGCTGGACGCCAGCGACATCACCCATCCGACGGTCAAGGGCAGCTACCGCTTTCCCAAGGCGATCCCAGAACCGACCCACACGGTCATGCCTCTGGAACGGTTGATCAACGGCAAACGCTATGCCGTCGTGATCGACGAGGAACATGACCACAAGCCCGGTCGCCTGCACGGCTTCATCTGGATCATGGACGTGACCGACCTGAACAACATGGAACCCGTCGCGGCATGGGATCTGTCGGAACGGTTCTGTCCCTGGGTCGGCGAAGAGGGCGTGCGCTTTGGCGGACATCAGTTCCGCGAAAAGCTGGACAGCACACAGATCTACGCGACTTGGTTCGCGGGTGGTCTGCGGGTGCTCGATGTGGCCGATCCGCACCTGCCCGTCGAAGTGGCGCATTTCATGGAGCCCGGACCCACCGGCGCTCCACCCCAATCCAATGACGTCGACGTGGATGACAACGGCCTGATCTATGTGTTGGACCGCAACCGTGGCCTCGACATTCTGGAGATGACGCTATGAGCGATCATGACCTGCTGCCCCCCAGCGTCGATCCCAACACCAAGGCGCTGGGCATCCGCCGCGTCAGCGCCCGAAACGAGGCATCGACCCGGTCGGTCATGATGGTGCGCGATCACATCGTCATCACCGACGAAAAAGAAAGCAACACCGGACCGACGCCGCTGGAAATGACGCTGTCGTCGCTGTTGGGTTGCGAAGGCGTCATCATCAACCGCTGCGCCGAAGCGATGCAATTCGCCTACACCGCCGTCGACATGGAGGCAGATGGCGAGGTCGACCAGCGCGGCAGCCGCGGCGTGCAGGGCGTGCGGCCCTATTTCAACTGGGTCAAACTGCGCATCCGGGTCCATACCGAGGAAACGCAGGATCGGTTCGACCGCCTCACCCGCAACGTCGAATACCGCTGCCCGGTGATGAACCTGTTCAAATCAGCGGATGTGGACGTTCAAATCACATGGGAGCGTGTCACGCCGTGAACCTGAGGCTGAAGATCAACGGAATACAGCATGACATCAGGTCGGACCCAGACACCCCGCTGATCTATGTCCTGCGGGACGAGTTGAAACTGAAAGGCACGAAACTGGGCTGCGGCCTCGAACAATGCGGGGCCTGTGCAGTGTTGGTCGATGGGAAGGCCGTGCTGTCCTGCGTGACGCCGGTTGAGGTGTTCGACGGTCAAGAGATCACCACGATCGAAGGCATTTCCGAAACGGAAGTCGGCAAGCGGGTACAACAGGCGTTCATTGCACAAACCGCCGCGCAATGCGGCTACTGCACCTCTGGTCTTGTGGTTGCCGCAACCGCACTATTGTCCAAGAGCCCTAAGCCAGACGAAGCGACGACCAAGGCCGCACTGACCCCGCATCTTTGTCGCTGCGGATCCCACCCGCGCGTGCTTAGGGCTATCAAAGAGGCCATCGCAGAATGAGTCTTGGTGCGTATCCACTTGTCTCGGATTGGATCACCATGGACGGCGACCGCCTGCTGGTCCACACCGGCAAGGTCGATATTGGGCAGCGTATTTCGAACGCGCTATTGCGGATTGTGCAAGAGGAACTGGCGGTGCCTCTGTCGCTTGTGGAGATCGCGACAGTCCGCACCGGAACTGCACCGGACGAAGGTATCACCTCGGGCAGCAATTCCATCGAACAATCTGGCCGAGCTGTAGCTTCTGCCTCTGCGACCCTTCGCAAGTATCTACTTGATGCGGCTATGGCCCAACATGGCGGTGATCTTTCTGAATGGTTGCTTGTAGATGGCTATGTGGAGCGAGCGGGCACCAATCTACGCCTTGCTCTGACTGATCTTGCCCGCGACCTACCCTCGAACTTGCCCGTTGATCCCACCCTGCCCCGACATGTTCCTGAAAGCGCTCCAGCCCCCACGATGCGCGGCATCACCGAGATGGTCGCAGGTCGGTTCACCTATATACATGACCTTGACCTACCTGGAATGTGGCACGCCCGCCGCGTCAGCCCACCGCACGCCAAAGCGACGCTGCGCGATATCGATCAGACTTCATTCGACCGGATGAAAGCCAAAGGGCTGCACATCATCCGTGATGGCAGCTTCCTTGCCGTAGCTGGCCCACGCGAGTGGGATGTGGTCAAGGCATCCACCAGCCTTGGCTTTGCCTGCTCTTGGGATATGGGCGGTGGCTTGCCTGAAACCGACGTTTTCGCGCAATTCACCCCTGACAACGCTCAACGCTTCCCGGTGATCAGCGGCACACCGCAAAAAGCCCCCGTGCCCGACCGGCTGCCCACACCCGACCTCAGCGCCCGGTTCGAACGCCCTTACCAAATGCATGGCGCATTAGCGCCTTCGGCCGCTTTGGCGGAATGGACGGACAATCGCCTTTTCCTGAAAAGTCACAGCCAAGGCATCTATCCACTACGCGAGGCGATTGCCGACAGTCTTGGCCTGTTACTGGAACAGGTTGAGATCACTTATGTTCCCGGCTCTGGCTGTTACGGCCACAACGGTGCCGACGACGCGGCATTTGAGGCCGCACTGATCGCGATGGCGCATCCTCACACGCCGATCTTGTTCAAATGGTCGCGCGAGGATGAACACGCATGGGAACCTTATGCCCCGGCGATGGCTGTTCAGGTCGATGCGACCTTGAACAACGGCCATATCACTGCGCTGTCAGCCGAAGCCTTCAGCGACACGCATCGAGGCCGCCCGCGCCCCGGCCCCAACCGCGCCGGTCCCGCGAAACTTCTGGCAAACCGGTTCCGTGCCGATGCGCTCGCGCCTTACGTATCGCCACCGAATATGGGCAACCATGCCGGGATGCATCGGAACCTTGATCCGATCTACGACATTGCGGAAACTCGTCTGGTCAAGAACCTTGTCCAAGGTCTGCCTCACCGCACCTCCGCGATGCGTTGCCTTGGCGCTGTCACCAATATCTTTGCACTGGAAAGCACGATGGACGAGGCCGCGCATTCTGCCGGTATCGACCCGATCTCTTTCCGCCGCGCCCATCTCAACGACACCCGCACCATAGCCCTGCTGGACGCATTGGAGCGCCGCCTATCAGCCCTGCCGCCGCTGGCCGAAGAGATGGGACGCGGCATCGCCTATGCCCAGTACAAGAATGTCATGACCCGAGTTGGCCTGGCCGTTGACTTGACCGTGACCGACACCGCCGAAGTGAAGCTTCATCGCGTCACACTTGTTGCCGATGCAGGCCGCGTGATCGACCCGGACGGACTGACGGCGCAGCTTGAAGGTGGTGTCATGCAAGCGGCAAGCTGGGCACTCTGCGAAGAGGTCACATGGGACCGTGACGGCATCACCTCACGCGATTGGGACAGCTACCCGGTGATCCGCTTTGACAATGTACCGATCATCGACACTCACCTGCTCGGCAACACTTCGGATCCGTCCGTCGGTGCTGGAGAGGCGTCGCCAGGTCCCACTGTAGCAGCGATCGCCAATGCTATTCGAAATTGCACAGGCCTTCGGATGCAGCGCATGCCGTTCACAGCAGATGCTTTACGAAGAGCCGCCCTTGAAGGATGAGAAGGCAGAGGGGCGAGCACAGCCCCTTCAGTTCATGAATTTTTCAGACACTGCTTCGGGCTGTCATGTTGGTCAAGGAAATCACCTTCGTACCCGCCGTCAAATTTTCCGGGACTTTCCGTATGGGGTTTCACCATAGCGTGCCTTGTAATGGCGTGTCAGAATGCTGGCAGAACTGAACCCCGTCGCAGCCGCAACGGCGATCACCGACAGATCGGTTTCAGCCAATAGGGCTCGCGCCTTATCCAGCTTGATCTTCCGATAGGTGGACGCCGGTGCTTCGCCCAGCGCCTTGGTAAACATTCTTTCCATATGGCGGCGCGACACACCTGCGCTTTCGGCCAATTCCTCCAGTAGCAATGGCTCTTCGATATTCGCATACATCTCGCGCAAAATGTGCAGGAGCTTGGGATTGCGAGAATCTATCGCTTTGGCGATCGATGACCTTTGATCACGCTTCGGGTCACCGGATAGGGCGTTCAAGCACATATCCGCGACCGCAATTGCGAAGTCCTCACCATAATCATCCTTGATAATTCTCAACATCATTTCGGTCGCAGCAGACCCCCCACTGCATGTCAGAAGACCCCCATCCTCCTCTACAAGCGAACGTCTTGGGATGAGGTCGGGAAAGGTTTCTACGAAGCCAGGCTGGTTTTCCCAGTGCAACGTAAACCTCTTGTTCTTCAACAAACCCGCACGCGCCAATGTGCTGGCCCCAGTGCAAATGCCACCGACTTGTCCACCGAACCTCGCGTGGCGCCTTATTGCGGAAACCACGTTATCCGTAGCCGCCCGCACACCGTTGTTTCCCGAGCAGACAAACAAGGTAAGGCTCTTGTCCAACTGCTCCAAGCTGTCATGAACACTGACGTCGAGGCCGGAAGAGGAGGCCACCGGCGCGCCGGTCTCAGAAAGGACCCACCACCCATAAAGCGGTTTTTGCGCAAGTTGATTGGCGATCCGCAACGGATCAAGGGCAGAACTGAAGGCAAGCAATGTAAATTCGGGCAAAAGAAGGAACCCAAACCAGCGTGTCGCTTTGCAATGCGCAATCGGATAACTAAATGCCCCATCAGGAACAAGCGCTTTGGGTACACCCTTTTGATGTGTCCTGTGTTCCATCTGCCGTTCCGTTTGTGACCCGTGCTTGGCGTCTGGACGTGCAACCCTGTCGTCACGTTTATGCACATGTTGCAGCATAGCTTACGTCATAGCTGAAAGGTCTAAAGTCACAGCCAGCCGCCAAACTAGGGACAACTGTGCTACGCTCGATAGTCGTCGCAGCGGTCTTTTCGATCAAAACACAATTCAATCAACAGACGTGGATCGGTCATCGGCCAGCCCAGTCGCCAGCGCCTTCCGCCACCCATTGAATAACACTGGTGCCGCTGAAGGGACTCGAACCCCCGACCCCATCATTACGAATGACGTGCTCTACCAGCTGAGCTACAGCGGCCAATCCGATGATACAAACGCGTATCAGAAGCGGATTGGCCGGGCTGTTAGCACCGCCCGCTGCGCAGGAAAAGTGTTATTTGACCTTTTAAGGTTCCGGCGCGCTAGTCGCTGTTGCTTCATCGGCGTCGACTTCGGAAGACGCCGCATCCGTGCTCTGCGACGGCTCAGGATCAATGACCTTGGCTTGTTCAATCGGCTCGGATTTGTCTTCGATCGACCCTACGATAAGCGGGAGCATTTCGGCACCGGCGGGAAGCACCGTTTCGCTCTGCGGTGGGGTGGTCCAACTTAGCGTGTCAAAGCTCTCACAGGTGTTACAGACCGGGGTCCATTCGCCGTGGATGGTCTTACAATTGTCGCACACCCATTGTGGCCCTCTGGGTGCCGTCAACGCGCGCGCCAGCCAGCCACGAACAACTGCATCCGATGCACCCTCGCCGCGCTCAATCGCAGCTGCGATAGCTAGAACCCGCGTGTCCGGCTGGGTTTCAGCAAGGTCGCCCATAGAACGTCGCGCTTCGGGAAAGTCCTCGGCGGCAAGGTTCAGTTCTGCCAAAAGCAACTTTGTTTCGCGGTGTTCGGGCCGCATAGCGGTCATTTGCTTGAAACGCTGCAACCGCGCCTGAGGTGCTTCATTCGGTTCGATCTCGGCAAAGGCGGCTGCAAGATCGGGATGTGGCTGTACCTGCCACGCTTTCTTGAGGATACGAACCGCGTATTTGGAACGACCCTGCGCAATATGGCTACGCGCTGCCATGGCAGCGGCTGGGATAAGGTCAGGCGAGGATTTGTTGGCGGCAATCGCAGCCTCCTGCGCCTCAATGGTCTTGCCCTCGTCAAGAATGCCCTTTGCCTCGGACAAGGCCAACACGGCATCGCGTCGCTTGTGCACATCACGCGGCAAGGCGCCGTGCTTCAGCTTTGCGTTCAAGGTCTTTCGGGCTCCTGACCAGTCGGCATTTTTTGCCTGAAGGCGCAGCAGCGTGTCCTGCACTTCTTCATGTTTCGGCTTGATGGCAAATGCACGTTCGGCCAACTTCAGCGCGGTGTCGGTATCCCCGGCGTCGAGCTTTTGCTTCATCAGTCCGCGCACACCAACAAAGCGGGTGGCTTCGTTTTGAACCAGCCGCTTGTACACCTCTTCGGCTTTCTTCCGGTCGCCCGTCATTTCAGCAGCCTGCGCTGTGATCAGATCGGTCAATTCAGGCTTGTGAAGGTATTTCTCGGCCTTCGACGCCTTAGCCATCGCAAGACGCCCTTCCCCTGAAGCAAGTGCCATCAGGCCTTCACTCAGGGCTTGAAAGCCTTTGCGCTCCCGGTTGCGGTCGAAGTACCGCGAAATCGCGGTTTCGTCGCCGTTGATGAACTTCAGCGTGGCAATCAACAGCGCAAAAAGCTTAAGGAACAGCCATACAACCAGGATCGCGACAAGGGCCGCAATCACGGATTGAAGCGGCCCCAAGGTGAATTCAGTGCCCCCGGCGGTGATCTGGATTCCACCGTTGCTTTCCATGAGAAAGCCGGCGCCCAGTGTCAAAGCAGCGACGATGACGACAAAAAGTACGATCTTGAAAAGAGACCAAAGCATCGGACGCCTCCCTTATTCCTGAAGCAGTTGCTGGACGAGTTCGTCCGCAGCGGATGTCGCCGCGAGGCGGGTTTCTGCGCGGGCCTGCCAGTCGGCGAGGGCTTCTTGTGCGACGTCAGGCAATCCAGACAATTCCGACAAAGCAGTGCTCAAATCGCCGGATCTCACAGCAGCTTCAGCGCGGGAAAGCACGGCGTCGGGATCATCACCCTCTTTTGGCGCGACAGATCGCGCTCCAAGCTGGTTGGCAAAGAACGTCGTGACCCGACCAATGCCTTCGGCGCCTTCGGTATCTATACTCCGCGCAGCACCTAGTGCGGCTCGGGCGGCTTCTGGGAACGTCTCGTTCAGGCTGGTTTGGGTCGGCACACCTTGATCTGCCAGTGATGCGATGGCCTCTGGCACCACCACCCCGTTCGTTTCAAGAACTGCCACGGCGCCTGAGTATGATGCTCCGTTATTCAGCGCGGTTGTAAGCTCGGCCAAGGCCGCACGAGAGGCTGCCAATAGCGCTTTTTCCTCAGCGTTTTCTTCAGCCGCAACAGCGTCCTGCGCCATTTGCGCCACTTCGACACGTTGCGTTTCGATTTCGGCCTGCAGGTCTGCCAATGCACGCTCATAGGCGGCAATGGCCTCTTCCGAAACCGAGCTTTCAAGCGGTTGGCGTTCGAGTGTGTCAATCCGAGATACGATTTCATCAAGCCGCGCTGTCAAGTCTGCAGCCGTAGCCTGAACCGCAGCGATCTGATCCTGGACAGGGGTCAAATCAACGCTTGGCGGTTCCATCCCTTCCAGTGACGACAGCCGCGCACCAAGATCGGATAGCGCACCGTCTTGTGTGGTCAGCGCACCGCGAACCTCGTCTTCGAAAGACGTGTCTGTCGCCGCATCGAATGGCCAGACAGCCTGAGATGAATAAGCCGCAACACCATATCCCAACACGGCAGCCGCTGCGCCACCAACCAACATCGGAACCAAGCCACCTTTGCGTTCAACGGTTGTTTCCTTGATCACCTGTGGCGCAACAGGCGGTGTTTCTGGTTCGGCCTCTGTCTTGGGCTCATCCGGATGACCTTCAACGGACTCGGCTTCTTCGATCAGTTTTTCCGCTTCTTCTTCGGTCAGATGATTGTCAGCGGCAGCCCCATCGACGGGTTTGTTGTCCGGGTCAGCTTCTGCAGATTCGGCATCGACCTCGGTTTGCGCAGGCGTTTCTTCTGGCGCGTCATCCTTGGGCTCAGCCTGCTCTATTACGTCGTCCGTGACTGTCGGCGCTACGTCGGCAAGGGCGTCTTCCTGTGCCGCTTCAGTCTTGGTCGTGTCGTCGGTAGGAGCATAAACCTCAACTGCTTCAACGGCTTCGGCGGCAACCTCCAAATCCGTTGGTTCTTTTTCCGAAGCGTCTGACTGATCTGGCGCGCGATCCGTTTCGACCTTTTGGTCGGTTTCGTCTTTTGAGGTTTTGTCCGTGCTCTTGCGTTTCGCCACCGGTTAATCCTTCAATCTGTCAAGTTTGCGCGACAGCTATGTCAACTTTACCTTACAACCGTCACAGCCGACGCTCAAGACTCGCGGTGTCCGTGATCATTTCCTTCACCAACTCCACCATCCCGTCGCGATCCGGCCGCCGCGATATTCTCGTTCTCTGTGCCGCATCTTCGGGCAGCACATCTGCAACGGCACGACTGATCGCAGCAAATCGGATGCAGTCAATGCCTATCGATTCGCGACCAAGCTGTCTTGCCGTCCTCGGCGAGAATACCGGTGCTATGATCGGTCTGTCTTGCGACAAAGCCTCCCGAGTCGCCGCAGAGAAGGGTTCAAGCTTCTGTGTATATAGAACAGCTTCCCGGGTTTCCACGCCCGCCGCGTTCAGACGATGCGCGACGTCTCCAATCGCGTTGTCACCGCGCAAGTGAAGCAAAGGGCCTGCGTAGCCGTGTTTCAGTACGTGTTCGATCACTTGCTCTGCCGTCCCCCCTGCAACATCCGCCCTAAAACCAAACGCCTGTATCGCTGCACCCGTCGCAGGCCCAACGGCAATCGCGGGTATATCAAGCACCGGCCCCCCCAAAGTCGCATAAGCATCAAGAGCGTTTGCAGATGTGAAGATCAACCCGGTGACCCCAGAGAGATCGGGCAATGGTCCCGATACATGGATCGACAAAAGAGGATTGATTAAAAAATCTGCAGAATTCCGAGTTTCCTCTGGAAGAGCGGCCCAAAACGCCTCTGATGACGCCTGTGGGCGCGTCAGAAGCAGAAGAGGGCGTTGATCAGCCATGTGCATCCGGGATTGTTGTGAGCAGCAACCAAGGGTGGTAACTGCTGAGCCTCATAGGTGCAACGGAAACTCGAATGGGTCGCGATATCACCATTTTGGGGCTGGAAAGCAGCTGCGATGATACCGCCGCCGCAGTGGTGCGTGGTCGTGGGATCTTGTCTTCGGTTGTGGCGGACCAAACCGCACTTCACGCAGCCTACGGGGGCGTCGTACCCGAAATCGCCGCAAGGGCGCATGCGGAAAAGCTGGATATCTGCATCGAACAAGCGCTGACCGAGGCAAAGGTCGCGCTGAGCGATATCGATGCGATTGCAGTCACAGCGGGACCGGGATTGATCGGAGGTGTGCTGTCGGGAGTGATGATGGCCAAGGGCTTGAGCGCGGCGACTGGCAAACCGCTGATTGGGGTCAATCACCTTGCCGGACACGCGCTGACACCACGGCTTACCGACGGGATAGAGTATCCTTATCTTATCCTTCTGGTGTCCGGCGGACATTGCCAATTCCTGCGCGTCGATGGGCCAACATCGTTTGTGCGACTTGGCAGTACAATCGACGACGCACCGGGCGAAGCCTTCGACAAAACCGCGCGCTTGCTTGGATTGCCCCAGCCGGGTGGCCCATCAGTTGAAACATCCGCACTGTCCGGCGATGAAACGCGATTTGTCTTTCCCCGGCCACTGTTGGATCGCCCGGGATGCGACCTGTCCTTTTCTGGTCTCAAGACAGCATTGCTCCGCCAGCGCGATCAACTTGTTTCAAATCAGGGCGGCTTGCATGCACAAGATATCAGCGACCTTTGTGCTGGATTTCAGGCTGCCGTCCGCGATGTTCTGGTCGAGAAATCGCGACGCGCTTTGACCGGCTGCACCGGCATCACGGGGTTTGCCGTGGCCGGGGGTGTTGCTGCCAATACACAACTTCGGGCAGCTCTAGAGACACTTTCCAACCAGAACGGCTTGGCCTTCGTGGCGCCTCCGCTCGCGCTCTGCACCGACAACGCCGCGATGATCGCTTTCGCCGGAGCCGAGAAATTCGCACTCGAAGGCGCAGATGACCTGACCTTGACCGCGCGCCCCAGATGGCCACTTGACAGGGTGGCCCCGGCGGCGCTGGGCAGCGGTAAAAAAGGGGCTAAGGCGTGATCAGTATCATGGGCGCCGGCGCATTCGGCACGGCGTTGGCGATCGCGCTAGCAAAGACCGGGCAGCCTGTCACATTGTGGTGCCGCACTTCTGAACAGGCACGGAATTTGGACAAGGTGCGGTGCAACAGTGCCTATTTGCCTGATGCAGTTTTCCCAGACAGCCTAAAGGTTGCGCAGGATCTGAGCGCCATCATGGGTGGCAAAGCCCTCTTGATCGCCGTTCCCTTGCAGCACATGCGCGCAGCGATCTCGATCCTTCCGCAAAAGACCGAAACACCTTGGGTGGCCTGTTGCAAAGGCATCGAACTAAGCACCGGTCTTGGCCCGACGGGCGTGCTAAATGACGCTTCACCCAATGTGACGACCGCGATCCTCACTGGCCCCAGCTTTGCTGCCGACATTGCCATCGGCCGCCCCACCGCGCTAACGCTCGCATGCAAGGATGCAACGTCCGGCGCTAGACTGCAGGCTGCTCTGACGACGCCCACTCTTAGGCTTTATCGCACAACCGACACCGTTGGCGCCGAACTGGGCGGCGCGTTGAAAAACGTCATGGCCATCGCCTGTGGTGCCGTGATTGGTGCTGGTCTGGGCGACAGCGCACGGGCGGCGACAATGACCCGCGGCTTTGCAGAAATGCAAAGGATAGGACGAGCTCTGGGCGCGCGCACCGACACTCTTGCAGGACTGTCCGGTCTTGGAGACCTTGCCCTAACCTGCACTTCCGACCTGTCACGCAACTACCGTCTTGGGGTGTCCCTCGGTCGCGGCGACGCCTTTGATCCGAAAATCACCGTGGAAGGTGCTGCGACGGCGCAGGCCATGTCCAAGATCGCGCGCCAGAAAGAGATCGACACACCGATCACCAACATCGTGGCCAGACTTGTCGAGGGTTCAACGACGGTCAAGGATGCCATAGACTCTTTGATGACCCGACCACTGAAGGAAGAATAAATGCTTATCGCCCTGATCGCGCGCGACAAACCTGGCGCTTTGGAAATCCGCAAAGCCAATCGGGAGTCCCATCTGGCCTATATCGACGCCACGGGCGTGGTGAATCAGGCCGGGCCACTGCTGGATGACGCCGAGCAGATGATTGGATCTCTGGTGATCCTGGACGTGGCCGATATGGCCGCCGCGCAAGACTGGGCTGACAACGACCCCTATGCGAAGGCGGGACTGTTCGAGAGTGTCGAGCTTATCCCCTGGAAGCGTGTGATCGGCGGATGAGATACTGGCTGTTCAAGTCCGAACCGTCCACTTGGTCTTGGGACGATCAGGTCGCCAAAGGCGATGCCGGGGAAGAATGGGACGGCGTGCGTAATTACCAAGCCCGCAATTTCATGCGCGAGATGAAGATCGGCGATCAAGGCTTTTTCTATCATTCGCAATCCGAAAAAGCGATTGTCGGCACTATCGAAGTGATTTCCGAAGCCCACCCAGACAGCAAGACGGATGACGACCGCTGGGAATGCGTGGACATCAAGGCATTGGATGCCGTGAAAACGCCCGTCACACTTGATCAGATCAAGGCGGATGAACGGTTGTCCGACATGGTGCTCGTGAACAATTCGCGCCTTTCCGTACAGCCCGTTACGGACACGGAATGGCGGATCATTTGCGATCTTGCTGGTTTGGCTGGGTAACGCGCGCAAAATGGAGGAATGGACATGCCCATACTCCCAATAATTTTAGCTGGTCTTGCAGGCTGGGCGTTTGGCACGGCGTGGTACAGCATCTTTGCCAAACCGTGGATTGCCGTCTCGGGTGTTGCAACCGATGCCACAGGCAGGCCCGCCAATCTGAAAACCGCGCTGCCGTATGTGATCAGTATCACCTCGGCGATGGTCGTTGCGGCAACCATGTATTATGCCTTTGACATGCTGAACATCGTCACTGTTGGCAAAGGGTTTACTTCTGGCCTTGGCATCGGGGCATGTTTTGCAGCTCCGTGGCTTGCCACCAATTACGGGTTTGCGGGTCGGCCGTTCAAGTTGACGCTGATCGATGCAGGTTATGCGGCTTTTGGATCGGCAGTGATCGGCGCCGTGATACCCCTGTTCTGAAAATAAACGGAGGGCTCGGCCCGTGCCGAAACCCTCCGTCCCCGCGCTCCCAAGTCACCACGCGCGTAAACTGAATATGGTTTCGGTCATCCTGACCGTCATTGTCTAATCTACGTCACTGCGTGCAACTTTCCAAACGCGAAGTCTGGTGCATTTGTCTCAACTCCAAAGAATAAGGGCGCTCCTAAAGGAACGCCCCATCTTGATTCTTTGCCGATGGATCAACCGTACACGGACTCTTTGCCGAAATGCTTGGTCAGCATGTAATAGACCACCGCCCGATACTTGTTCCGCTCGGACTTTCCATAGGTCTCGATGACCGAATTGATCGCGTCCATCAATTCCGGGCCGTCCTTCAAACCAAGCTTTTTGACAAGGAAATTGGTCTTGACCGTTTCAAGCTCGGACGCCTGCGATCCCGCGACAGTCGACGCGTCGTCGTTGTAGATGGCTGGTCCGCAGCCGATGGTCACCTTGGTCAAAAGGTCCATGTCCGGTGTCATGCCGCACTTGTTCTTCAGGTCGTCCGCATACTTTGCGATCAAATCGTCTCTCTTACCCATCACTGTCTCCCTGTGAAGTCTTGGTTCCCCGGAGGACCGGCCCCCAACAAGTGGAAAGGTGGCAAAAACCAAAGGATCCGGCAACGATTAATCACATTTTGCGTTTCGGCGGCGTGTTTTCCCCCTAGAGTGGGTTCGAAAGCCACGGGATTATGGCTGGAATAACAGACATTGGAGGGGCGTATGGGCCTTTGGAATTTTGTGAAATCGGCTGGCCGCAAGTTGGTCGGCAAGGACGACCTGCCGACAGCGGCCATTCTTGAAAAGGAAGTTGCCGATCTGGGACTCGACACCAAAGGTGCCGAAATCAAGGTCGACGGTGACAAGGTCATGGTCTCGGGCGGGGACATGACCCAAGAAGAACGTGAAAAGGTCATCCTGGCCGTTGGCAACGTCGAAGGCGTTTCTGCAGTCGAGGCAGACACGACGGACGAACCGGTGTTCCACGAGGTCGTGAAGGGCGACACACTTTGGGCAATTGCCGAGAAAACGATGGGCAATGGCTCAAAGTACAACGCGATCTTTGAGGCAAACCGCCCAATGCTTAGCCATCCGGACAAGATTTATCCGGGTCAGGTTCTGCGTATTCCGCAAGAAGCATAGGATAGATGCCTGGAGGTCTCTTCAGGCATCTCGCTTTCTTGACGAATAATGGCAGCGGTTTGCCCGGTCCGAAAGCTTCGGAAAGACCAGCAAACCGCTACTAATTCGTGTTTGCTCATGTTGGACGAAACTATTCACCGGCGGCAAATGTCGACATAGGCTTGGTTAGGATCAAAGTCTGCGCTTTTGACTTTCCAATCTCGCGCAAATACCAGACTTCTTTACCTTTTTTCTTGCTGGGTGGCTCTGAAACAATTTTGTAGGTTGATATTCTGGGGCCTACATTTGAGCCGTGCTGACAAACAACCACCTCATCGTTCAGTACATGGTCAATCACCCCGATATGAGCGTGATGGTCCGGCCCTTTGTGACCGTTTGGAATAACTTCCCAAACATCTTTTTTCTGGTCGTCCGACACTTTCGGGCGCGCCCACAAAACGACACTGTCGTAGTCAATATCATACCAACTATGCGCGACTCCTGCGATCTGCTTGTACTTGTTGTGATAGTGAATTGGTTTCTCAAGAAAACAGCCGATGGCTGTGTAATAGGCATTGGTAAATCCATTGCAATCCAACCCGATCTCCTGATCTTGGTCGATCCAAGCCTGCAAACGATCTGCCGAGACAAGGCCCGCCTTCAACGAGAGCTCGCATAAAAGCGAGATTTCCTCGAGTGTCGCATGTCCACAAAATGCCATCCGTATTCGATGTTTTGAGACATCCAGCCAATTCTTAGCGTGCTTGTTCTTTTTGACTTCCGAGTTCTTTTGCAATTGCCCTCTGAGCGTCCCTGCGCGTTTGTAAGCGCCCCCTCCAGTGCCTGACTTGTAGCGCGTGATGGCGACCTTTTTCACACCTCCTCCCGGCAGTCGCACCGGAAGGGCATGGCAAATTTCAACAAATTCCGAACACCACAGCTCTGGCTTGAACCTCGGGAAGTTGGCGTTTCGAATTTCCTTGATCGCCGGATGGTCGCGGTAATTGCCCATCTCAACCTCAAATGAAAAATGAATAGTAGCGAATGGGTGTATGAGACCACGCCGCCGCGATTCCTCAAAAGCCTTTCGTCGTCAGCATCAGTCTCTAGCGCGCGCTTTTTTCCGACTAGGATTGGATTGGAGCACTACGTGCCTGACAAAGAATGAAAAAAGGCCCGGACATTCACGTCGGGCCTTTCCTGTTCAATGCGCTAGTTCTTGCCGATTGGCTTAGTACCGATAATGCTCCGGCTTGAACGGACCTTCGGGGGTGACGCCGATGTAGGCCGCCTGTTCCGGAGACAATTGGGTCAGTTTGACTCCGATGCGGCCTAAGTGCAGACGTGCGACTTTTTCATCCAGATGCTTTGGCAGGATGTAAACTTGGTTCTCGTATTGGCCGCCGTTCTTCCACAGCTCGATCTGCGCTAGCACCTGATTGGTAAAGCTGGCTGACATCACGAAGGACGGGTGGCCCGTGGCATTGCCGAGGTTCAGCAGTCGACCTTCGGAGAGCAGGATGATGCGGTTGCCCGAGGGCATCTCGATCATGTCTACCTGCTCCTTGATGTTCGTCCACTTATGGTTACGCAGGCTTGCCACCTGAATTTCGTTGTCGAAGTGACCGATGTTGCCGACGATGGCCATGTCCTTCATCTCGCGCATATGCTCGATACGGATCACATCCTTGTTGCCGGTTGTGGTGATGAAGATGTCCGCGCTGTCGATTACGTCTTCGAGCAGAACAACCTCGAACCCGTCCATTGCCGCCTGAAGCGCACAGATCGGGTCGGCCTCGGTCACCTTCACACGGGCACCGGCACCAGACAGCGACGCGGCCGAACCTTTGCCCACATCACCATAGCCACAAACCACAGCGACCTTACCCGCCATCATCGTATCGGTGGCGCGGCGGATGCCGTCGACCAGCGATTCCTTGCAGCCGTACTTGTTGTCGAATTTCGACTTCGTGACGCTGTCATTCACATTGATCGCCGGGAACGGCAGCTGACCGTTCTTGTGCAATTCATACAAACGATGCACGCCTGTCGTCGTTTCCTCGGACACACCTTTGATCGCATCGCGCGTCTTGGTAAACCAACCGGGGGTTTCTGCCATCCGCTTAGCGATCTGCTTTTTGATCACCTCTTCCTCTTCGGATTGGGGCACCGGAATGATCTCTTCACCCGCTTCGGCGCGTGCGCCCAGAAGAACATAGAGGGTCGCGTCGCCGCCATCGTCGAGGATCATGTTCGCGCCTTCAGGGAACATGAACGACTTGTCGAGGTAATCCCAATGCTCTTCCAGCGTCTGACCTTTGATCGCAAAAACAGGCACGCCCGCCTCTGCAATCGCAGCCGCCGCGTGATCCTGGGTCGAGAAGATGTTACACGACGCCCAGCGCACATCGGCACCCAAAGCGGTCAGCGTTTCGATCAGCACAGCCGTCTGGATCGTCATATGCAGGGACCCGACAATGCGCGCCCCGGACAGTGGCTTTTCGGCACCATACTCTTCGCGCAGCGCCATGAGCCCCGGCATTTCGGTTTCCGCAATATCCAGTTCCTTGCGGCCGTATCCGGCCAGCGCGATGTCCTTGACGATATAATCTTTGGCCATTCCCGGCACTCCACATGTCAACCTTGATTGCGAAGGCAGGTAGCACGTGCTCCCTGCCCCGGCAATGCACGGTTGTTTACAACCAGCCAGCAGCATTCTACCCAAGACAAAAACGAGGCGCATCATGGCAAAACCACCACGCGCGTGGCAACGCATGCTTTCGGGCCGACGGCTTGACCTGCTGGACCCGACCCCAGTCGATATCGAGATCGAGGATATCGCCCACGGACTGGCCTTTGTCGCGCGCTGGAACGGTCAAACCTTCGGCGACTATGCCTATTCGGTGGCCGAGCATTCGCTGCTTGTTGAAACCCTGTTTGCGCGGCTCTGCCCCAAAGCAACCGCCGCAGAACGGCTAACCGCACTTTTGCATGACGCACCGGAATACGTGATCGGTGATATGATTTCGCCCGTGAAGGCAGCGGTAGGGCCGGGATATGGAGCGCTTGATGATCGGTTAACGGCGGCGATTCATATACGGTTTGGCTTGCCTGCCATGACCCCGGCCAAGCTCAAGAAGCAGATCAAGAAGGCAGACCGGATCAGTGCATGGATGGAAGCGACCCAAATCGCAGGATTCACCCGCTCGGAAGCCGACAAATTCTTTGGCGCACCTGATTTGGACTTGATTGCTGACCTGTCGATTGTGCTACGGGCCCCGGTCAATGTACGAAACGACTTCACCTCGCGCCACTCCACACTGATCGGAGAAATGGTGTGATCACAATTCGTCGTGCCGGGGCTTTGGATGCCCGGCAAATGGCGGAACTTTTGGATGCCATCGTCAAAAAAGGCGGGACCACGGCGCATACAAAGCCCATATCGCGAGACATCATTCTGGAATGGATGGGTCGCGACCCGGACAGGTCGGCATGGCATGTTGCGGAGGACGACGCAGGGCACATCCTTGGGTTTCAGTTTCTCGAACCGCACCCCGATCTTCCGCCCGAGGCCTGTGACATTGCGAGTTTTGTGCGATTGGGAAAAACTGGTCTTGGCGTGGGCTCAAAGCTGTTCGAGGCATCTAAAACAGCCGCAAA
Source organism: Marivita cryptomonadis (assembly GCF_002115725.1). Classification (GTDB taxonomy): domain Bacteria; phylum Pseudomonadota; class Alphaproteobacteria; order Rhodobacterales; family Rhodobacteraceae; genus Marivita; species Marivita cryptomonadis. The sequence continues at coordinate 161,275 of NZ_JFKD01000001.1, read as the reverse complement.
ATCCCTGGGATATCGCTGGATCAACGCAACGATCCGCGCCGATAATGGCGGAGGATTGGCCTATTATCAAAGCCGTGGGTTCGAAGACTACGCACATCACCCAAAACAGCAGTTGGGCAATGGCGCGTTGGTAGACAAGGTCAGCAAACGCTACGATCTGACTTAGCGCGGCGACCGTTTTGCAAGGATGCGCTGCAAAGTGCGGCGATGCATGTTCAAGCGGCGCGCTGTCTCCGACACGTTGCGATCACAAAGTTCGTAAACACGCTGAATATGCTCCCAACGAACGCGATCCGCGCTCATCGGGTTCTCTGGTGGCGGGGGAAGATCGTCTCCCTTGGCCAGCAAAGCGTTTGTGATATCCGTCGCGTCTGCGGGTTTGGACAGATAATCCGTAGCGCCGATCTTGACCGCTGCCACAGCCGTGGCAATCGCACCGTATCCGGTCAGAACCACAACCCGACTGTCCGGACGCTTGTCTCGAATGACCTCGACCACATCAAGGCCGTTCCCATCCTCCAATCGAAGATCGACAACGGCGTAAGCAGGGGGACGCGCAGTTGCTATGGCAGAGCCTGCCGTGACCGATTGGGCTGTTTCCACCTCGAAGCCTCGCTTCTCCATCGCCTTGGCCAGCCTGCGCAGAAACGGCTCGTCGTCGTCCACAAGAAGCAGGCTCTTGTCGTCACCCAGATCGTCGATGGTACGCTCGCTCACCGTGGTTCCCTCCCGTCGCGTTTGCGTTATCCGCCAGTATTACCGGCGAATTTTCCAACATCAACGCACAAATGACCCGCTAACTTGCGGCGTCAAGAAAGCACGATGTCCGTTCGGCGACCTGTTCGGGGGTTAGTTCGCGGCGAAAGAACTCGACAAACCCATCCTCCGGCATGACGAGATAGGTGAAGGTCGAGTGGTCGACGAGGTAATATTCATCGTCTGCCGGCTGTGCGCGGAAATAGGTGCGGTAAGCTTGACTGGCTGCCTGTACCTGTTCTTCAGAGCCGGTCAGTCCGATCATGTTTTCATGCAGATTGGCTGCAAAGTCACCGACGACTTCGGGCGTATCACGCTTGGGATCGATCGAGATAAAAACCGGCGTGACCTCATTGCCCTGCTCGGCCAGAAGATCAACCGCCTCGGCATTCCGAACGGTATCCAGAGGGCACACATCCGGGCAAAACGTATAGCCGAAATAAATCAGCGACGGCTTTGTGATCACATCTTTGTTGGTGACGGTCTCACCCGTTGAATTTACCAAGGTAAAGGGTCCACCTATCGTGTCCGACCCACCCGCGACCTGCGTATTGCGGCAGGATGCGTACTTGTCCTCCCCTTCAGAAGGCTGGCTTGCATACCAAACCCCGCCCATCAGCGCGACGATTGCCACGCCAGCCGAAATCGCTGCCAAACGTACCATGGGATCTCCTTCGCATGTGCACGAACAAAGCCTTTCTCATCAGAATTGGCTTGCCTATGCTCTGACGGTGTTGAGGTAAGGATTTTGAAATCCGGGGCAAGAGGCGAAAGGGCGCAGATGACGGAATCCGAGTTCGGTATCTTCCAGGAACGCCAGCGCGGCAGCTTTATTCGCCTGCGAACCATGATTTGGTTGCGGTGGTTCGCCATCGTTGGACAACTGGCGGCAATCACACTGGCGCAAAAGCTTTACAACCTGCAACTTGAACTCGGCCTGTGCTATTTGGCCGTCGGCGTCTCGATTGTCGGCAACTTGATCGCCATTTTCGTCTTCCCAGAAAACAAGCGTCTGAACGAGGCCGAGAATTTTCTCATGGTCCTGTTCGACCTGTTGCAACTGTGTTTCCTCCTGTATCTGACAGGTGGTCTGCACAATCCGTTCACGATCCTGATCCTTGGGCCAGTGATCGTGTCAGCGACGATCATGACCCTCAGATCAACGATCATCATCGGAGCGACAGCTTTGACTCTGGTGACGCTGATGGTGTTTTTCCATTTGCCGCTGCGCACCGAACAAGGATTCATCATGCGCATCGCAGATGTGTTTGTTTTCGGCCAATGGATTGCGATCACCATCGCGGTAGTCTTTTTGTCGCTTTATGCACGCCAGATCACCGAGGAAATGAATTCAATGGGTGACGCTGTTGTGGCAACCCAGATGGCGCTCAGCCGGACGCAGATGCTCAACAATCTCGGCGGCGTGGTTGCGGCCGCAGCGCATGAGCTTGGCACACCGCTGGCCACGATCAAACTGACAAGCGCGGAACTGATTGAAGAACTGTCCGATCAGCCAGACCTGCAAGAGGACGCACGGCTCATCCGCGAACAGGCAAACCGCTGTCGCGATATCCTGCAATCCATGGGGCGTGCAGGCAAACAGGATCTCCAAATCCGGTCTGCGCCTTTGATGGAGGTGATCCGTGAAGCTGCCGAGCCCCATTTAAGTCGCGGGAAAGACGTTCTCATTGAACCTCATGGCACGGAAGAAGACTTTGATCCGCCGCTGGCCTTGCGGCGCCCCGAAATCATCCACGGTCTCCGCAACCTGATCCAGAATGCTGTCGATTTCGCCCGCGCAACCGTTTGGGTCGAAGCGCATTGGACCGAAAATACCGTCTCCATTCGCATTTTGGATGACGGGCCGGGTTATCCAACGAACATGCTTGGCCGGATTGGTGATCCGTTCGTCAGAAACCGAAAAACCGACCGGGACCGCAAGGCGCGCCCGGAATACGAAGGCATGGGGCTTGGGTTGTTCATTGCCAAGACCCTGCTTCAGCGCTCGGGTGCGGAATTGAGCTTTGCCAACGGCGGAGATCGCAATAACGGTTCCACACAGCGCCGGGGTGCCATCGTCGAGGTGGTCTGGCCGCGCGACGCAATTGTGCCACCAAGTTTGCCAAAAGGCGAAGGCATTGGCGAAAACCCGTCTTTCCAGCTCTGAAAGTCTACAGTCGCATTAACCTGCGGTTAACCTTGCGGCCATTGAATGGCGTATGGCCGAACCGGGGGACTTTTGATGAATGCAGCATATGTAACCGCGGCCATCATCGCGGTGGCCAGTGTCGCTTTGGCTGTCAGGGTGCGTCTCCTCCGAAACAGACCCAAGCCCCAACTTTCTTCGCCAGAGACAACTCACCCCATAACACTCGTGTTTCAGGACTCCCTCCTCGTGGATGCCGACGACAGGGTGTGGTCAATGCTATCTGCTTCGGACGAACCACAGTCGTGGCAAGTAATCCACCGTCTGCTCTACCCAATGATGCCCGATCTGCCCGAAACACTGGTCGAGCTAAATCGCACATCCCAAGATGGCGAACTTCATGTCGATATTCACCGTACCGAAGATTGTTTTCGCCTTACCCTAAGGCCAACAGCCACCAATCAGATAGACTGGTTCAAGGCAAAACAGACAGCCATCCTGTCGAAACAACGCTGCGATGCGGTGAAACATGCACCCGATCTGATCTGGTTCACGTCCCGCGACGGTGTTCTGCTCTGGAGCAACGATGCTTTCTCGCACTATGCAGAGTCGCATAACGGCCCTGCAGCCTTTTGCGATCATCTTGCGCAAATCCTATCGGACACCAACCTGTCCAAGCCAACTCGTGTCAAAGTAGCCCTTGCTGACACGCGGCCTGATCTGAACCGCTGGCTGGAAGTGACCCGTCAGGACACAGACAACGGATGCGTTTTCTTTGCGACCGGGATCGACGGAATGGTGCATGCAGAAGCAGCCCAGCACAATTTTGTCCAGACACTGTCCAAGACATTCGCAAACCTGACAACAGGACTTGCAATTTTTGATCGGGATCGACGTCTGATGCTGTTCAATCCGGCCCTCGTCGATCTCAGCCGCGTTCCAATCACATTCCTCAGCGCGCGCCCCACCCTGTTCGAATTCTTTGACAAATTGCGCGAGTGCCGTGTCATGCCGGAACCCAAGAGCTATGACGATTGGCGCGAACGCCTTGCCAAGCTGGTTGCCGCGGCAAGCGATGACAGGTTTCGCGAAACCTGGACGCTCGCTAGCGGACAGACCTTCGACATCACCGGCCAGCCCTATCCCGACGGTGCCATTGCGTTCCTGTTCAACGACATCACTGCCGAAGTGTCTTTGACACGGGGCTATCGGGTAGAGCTTGATACGCTTCAATCCGTGATCGACATGATCGAAGACGCGGTATGTGTCTTTGATTCACAGGGAATTCTGACCCTGTGCAACACAGCGTACGCGACACTCTGGAACACTGATCCTGACGCCGGTATTCCCGAGACAACGATACTCGATGCCACGCAAACCTGGAAATCGGCGTTTCATCCCAGCCCTCTTTGGCCGGAACTGCGTGATTTCGTTACCAACACAACTGAAAGGGCGAGTTGGGACACCGATTTGCGCCGCAAGGACGGACGAGAACTGGTGTGTCGGATAGACCCGATTTGCCACGGCGCAACTCTCATACGCTTTTGCCACCGCACTCAGCAGCTTGACACCCACAAGGGTACCGAGGGGCTGCAGATCGTTTCTGCCTGAACGCAGGTTTCAAATCTTGCAGCCCCCGACAGGGCAGGTAAACATGCTGGCATGACCCAAAACTGCGCGGAATTCATTTCAACATCGCCTGATGAAACCGCGCGACTTGCCACAAGGTTGGGGGCTGCCCTGCGTGCTGGCGACACGCTTTTGCTTGAAGGTGAGATTGGTGCCGGAAAAAGCCATTTCGCACGCGCGTTGATCCTATCACGTCTGTCAGTGCCCGAAGATGTGCCGTCTCCGACCTTTACCATCGTTCAGGTCTACGATCTGCCAGATTGCGAGCTCTGGCACGCTGACCTCTATCGTCTTGGCGGTCCCGATCAAATCGTCGAACTTGGGCTTCATGATGCGTTTGAAACCGCGATATGCATCGTCGAATGGCCGGATAGGCTGGATGATTTGCGGCCCGCACAGGCGCTGACCATCCGCCTCGACGACCCCGAAAAGACCGATACGCGACAGATCAGTATCACATGGTCGGATCGTGCTTGGGCGGACCGCATCGCGAGGATACTGGAATGATCTTCGACTCGTTTTTGGATGCCAACGGCTGGGGGGATGCACGTCAGGAACCGCTGGCCGGTGACGCATCGTCTCGCCGTTATATAAGGCTCTATTCAGGCGAAAAACGTGCTATTTTGATGATTGACCCACAAGGCGACACCGCCTGCTTTGCACACCTCGCGACACATCTGCGCGAAGTCAATTTGTCGGCGCCTGAAATCTATGACCATACGTCCAACCTGATGTTGCTGGAGGATCTCGGTGATGCGCAATTTGCGCGGGTCGCCAAGGATCAGCCAGACATGGAATGCACGCTATACGCAGCCGCGACCGATGTACTGTGCCATCTGGAAACTCGCCTCGCCCCAAGTGACCTGACGTCCGCGACACCCGAACATTTAGGGCGCATGATCGAGCCTGCGTTCACCCACTATCTGCCGCTCCTAGGCCAAAACGCAGGCGCAAGCGCATCGGAAATTCAATTGAGGCTGACGGATCTGCTGTCACGTCACCTGCCAGCGGATAGGGTACTTGTGCTTCGCGATTATCATGCCGAGAACCTGATATGGCTACCTGATCGAGACGACGTCCGCCGCGTCGGATTGCTCGATTTTCAGGACGCGCTTGAAGGACCGCCAATCTACGACCTCGTTTCCCTGCTGCAAGATGCGCGCAGAGACGTGAGCGATAACTGTTACGCTGATACCCTAGCACGGTACATCGACCAATCCGGTCGTAGTGAATCCAACGTTCTACCCGCGTTTCACCTTCTTGGTTTGCAGCGAAACCTTCGCATTTTGGGAATCTTCGCGCGACTGGCGATGGAACAAGGAAAACCATCATACCTTTCCCTGATCCCAAGGGTCTGGCGGTACATAAAAACCAGTCTTGCTGCGCCAATTGCACGTGAGGTCGAACCCTTGATCACCGACCTGTTCCCAGAGCCAACGCCAGAACGTCTGACACCGCGAGCTTTGTCATGACCGATGCCGTGATGCTTTTCGCCGCCGGTTTCGGGACGCGCATGGGCGCCTTGACCAAGGACAGGCCCAAACCCTTGATCGCAGTTAACGGAACACCTTTGATCGAGCACGCCATGACATTCGTGCGCGACCTTCCATCCCCACGGGTGGCGGCCAACGCCCATTACTTGTCAGAACAGATCGTCGATCATTTTGCCGGAAGCGATGTTCAGGTGTCGGTTGAAGCACCAAACATCTTGGACACCGGAGGCGGGCTGAAGGCAGCACTTCCCCTGCTAAAGAGCGATGTGACTTTTACGATGAACACAGACGCAGTATGGGATGGCCCCAACCCGCTTCAGGTGTTGAAGTCTGCTTGGTCCGAGGGCATGCACGCGCTTTTGTTGTGTGTGCCCAAGAACCAAACAATCGGTCACACGGGCCGTGGCGACATCGACATTCTTGCCGACGGACACGCGCAATGGGGCACCCAAACCGTGTTTTCCGGAGTGCAAATGATACGCACAGAAATCGTCTCTGACACACCGCAAAACGTGTTTTCCTTGAAAACCGTTTGGGAGGCGTTGGAAGCCAAAGGCGCGCTGCACGCCGTTGCGTATCCAGGTCGGTGGTGCGACGTCGGACATCCAGACGGCATATCGCTTGCCGAAGCGATGCTTGGGTCTGCAGATGTTTGATGTGACCGACAAGCCACGGGTCTTTGGTTTGCCGCCCGGCGCAGATTTCGCACAGGATTTGGTGTTAGGCCTGACATTACGCATGGCCGGCCAGTCACCCGAAGCAATGGCCCGTGTCGACCTGTACGTGAACACTCGGCGTATGCAACGTCGCATTGAAACAGTGTTTGCCAGTCTTGGCGCAGGCTTCCTGCCTCGGATTAGGCTGATCACGGATCTTGCCGACCCATTGGATCGCATACACCTGCCAAAGCCCGTGCCGGCCCTGAAGCGGCAGCTTGAGCTTGCAGAGCTGGTCAGGAAATTGATCGAGGCAGATCCCGGTCTGGCGCCTCGATCTGCCGTCTACGATCTTGCAGAAAGCCTTGGAGCGCTGTTGGACGAAATGCAGGCCGAAGGCGTCACCCCGGACGATATAGCTGCGCTGGATGTGACGGATCAATCGGGGCACTGGGAGCGCGCCCAGCGCTTCCTGCAGATCGTCACGCATTATTTCGACCCAGACAGAGACACGCCAGATGCCGCGGCGGTGAACCGCTTGGCACTCCGCATGAAGCTTTCCCGTTGGGAAGATGTCCCGCCCCAAAATCCGATTATCATCGCCGGGTCGACCGGATCACGCGGTTCCGCGTTTCAGTTGATGACGGCCGCAGCAAAATTGCCCCAAGGCGCAGTGATCCTCCCGGGATTCGACTCTGACATGCCGGATTCGACCTGGGATGTTTTGCGCAACGATGTCCGCAACACTGACGCGATGCAGGGCGAAGACCATCCCCAATTCAGGTTTGCGCGCTTGCTGGACAGGTTGCACATGCGCCACAGCGATGTTGCGCGTTGGGCACCCACACCGCCACCCAGCGCTGCCCGCAATGCGCTTGTCTCGCTTGCCCTGCGCCCCGCGCCGGTCACTGACCAATGGCTGAGCGACGGTCCAAATCTGCCACCTTTGGCCGAGGCGACTCAGTCACTCACCCTGCTTGAAGCAGCATCTCCACGCGATGAAGCCCGCGCCATTGCAATGCGGTTGCGTCAGGCTGCAGAAGATCAGACCACCGCCGCCCTGATCAGTCCGGACCGCATGTTGACGCGCCGGGTCAGCGCCCTGCTGGATCGGTGGGGCATTTTGCCAGACGACAGCGCCGGCACGCCTGCACAGCTCACCGCGCCGGGCCGGTTGCTTCGGCACATCGCACAATTGCGGGTCAACGGCCCAACTGCCGATCAATTGCTCACTCTCCTGAAGCACCCGCTCTGCCACAGTGGCGCGGACCGTGGCCAACACCGTCTTTGGACATCGGAGTTGGAGCTTTTCATCCGAGGAAAAGGTATTCCTTACCCCGATTTACCACAGTTGATGGCGTGGAAGGGGGCTGACGACGCTCAGGAATGGCTTGACTGGATCGATCGCTGCTTTCTTCAGCCTGCCTTGATGACACAACAACCGCTTGGTGAGCATGTCACGCAGCACATATCACAGGCCCAATCCATATGCGCGGGGTCCAAAAGTGACGATGCGTCGGAACTCTGGAACAAGAAGGCGGGTGAAACATGTAAGGGCGCTTTCGACACACTTATCGAAAACGCAGGTTTCGGCGGAACAATCTCGGCGCGCGATTATGCCGATCTCGTAGACAACCTTTTGCGCAGCCACGAGGTGCGCGACCGCGATGCACCGCACCCCCATATCCTGATCTGGGGCACCATCGAGGCGCGCGTGATGGGCGCGGACCTTGTGATCCTTGGTGGGCTGAACGAACAGTCGTGGCCGGGGTCTCCTCCTGCCGATCCATGGTTGAACCGTCGTATGCGCCAAAACGCGGGTCTGTTACTGCCCGAACGGCGCATTGGCCTGTCCGCACATGACTTTCAGCAGGCTGTCGGCGCAAAGGAAGTCTGGCTGAGCCGGGCAGTGCGATCCGAAGATGCCGAAACCGTACCCTCCCGTTGGCTGAACCGTCTGACCAACCTGCTTCGAGGTTTGCCAGACACCGGCGGCCCTCATGCGCTGAACGAAATGCAAGCCCGCGGTCACGTCTGGTTGACGTTGGGAAGGGTTTTGGAAAAGCCAATTCCAACCCCGGCAGCACCCCGACCGTCGCCCGTGCCACCGGTCAGAGTACGTCCCGTCGAATTGTCAGTCACGAACATCGAAAAGCTGATCCGCGACCCCTACGCGATCTATGCGTCCAAGATACTGCGCCTCCGGCCATTGCACCCCATCCAACACGCGCCAAACCCGATGCATCGCGGCACGGTGATTCACAGGGTGTTTGAAGAATTCGTCTCTGACACGGCCAAAAACCGTGTTCCAATCTCGGAACAGACGCTGCTTTCCACAGCGCGTCGTATCCTTGATTCCGAGGTGCCGTGGCCGACGGATCGTATTCAGTGGCGTGTCAGGATCGAAAAGATTGCGCATTGGTTCATCGAAAACGAATGGGCCCGGCAATCGGCTGCGGCCCCTGTTTTGTTCGAATCCCAAGGCGCGATGGATATCGCGGACCCGCCGTTCCGCATCACCGCCAAAGCCGACCGGATCGACCTCAACGACCGCTCAGAGGCATTTGTCTACGATTACAAGACCGGGACAGCGCCCACCAAGAACCAACAGCTTCAATTCGACGTGCAGCTGCTTGTGACAGCGGCCCTGATCCTTGAAGGCGGGTTCGACGGGTTTAGCCCCCGTTTTGTAAGCGAAGCGCGTTACATCTCTCTGTCTGGCAATGGTAGCGAAGTGCCAGCACCTTTGGATGAATGCCCACCGGATCGCACACTCGGCATGCTAAAGTCTCTGATCCAAGCCTACCGAGACCCTGATACCGGCTATACGGCCCGAAACAGGGCACACAAAGACTCCTTCAGTTCAGACTATGACCAGTTGTCCCGGTACGGCGAATGGACAGCCGCGGACCCCGCCAAAAAGGTCTTTCTGTCGTGATCCGTAACGATGCAACCGAAGCACAGGTGCGGGCTGCCGATCCTTTTGCATCGACATGGCTGGGCGCGAATGCCGGATCAGGCAAGACCCGCGTGCTGACCGACCGGGTGGCCCGACTGCTGCTGCGGGGAACGCGGCCAGAGCATATCCTGTGCCTGACCTTCACCAACGCGGCTGCAAGCGAAATGCAAAACCGCCTGTTCAAACGATTGGGTGAATGGGCCATGTTGGAAAACAATGCCCTGTCGGCACAATTGGAGGAATTGGGCGAACCCGTAGACAGCTTGTCCACAGATTTTCTGTCCCGCGCCCGGACCCTGTTTGCCCGCGCCATCGAAACACCAGGCGGGCTGCGCATTCAGACGATCCACGCGTTTTGCGCCTCAATCCTACGGCGGTTTCCACTCGAAGCCGGAGTCAGCCCACAGTTTCAGGAAATCGACGACCGGACAGCACAATTGCTTCGCGAACAAATCCTCGATCATATGGCCAGTGGCCCAGAGGCCGATCTGATCGGCGATATCGCGCGGATCGCATCGAACGAACCGTTGCAGACACTGGCTGAATCGATTGTCGGCCAACGCGATGGGTTCATGCCAGCTTTGACCCGCAACGATCTCATGAACCGTTACGGACTTGCGCCCCATCAGACGCTCAATACCCTGCCATCCGAGGTCTTTCCCGGTGACGAATTATCATTTCTGGCAGGGTTAGTCTCTGATTTACAGTCTGGTGGCGCAACCGACAACAAGCTTGCAGATGCGATTGCTCAGGCGCAAACCGGCGGTCTAGACGCAGTGCTCGCGCTTGAGAGCGTGGTGCTGACGCAGCAAGGTACGATCAGCCAACGCGTGCCTCCGACCGGCAAACTGCGCAAAGCCGCACTGGCGACCAGCGTGAACCGGCTTGAAGCTCTATACAAAAGGATCGAAGCGGCACGCGACACGCGGCTGGCGCTCGATGCGGTGGATCGAGATACTACACTCCACCGTTTTGCCGAGGCGTTCCTCAACCGGTACGAAAAGACGAAACAGGCGCGCGGCTGGCTTGATTTCGACGATCTTATTACCCGGACAAGAACGCTTTTGACCGATCGGCAGCAGGCGCAATGGGTGCTATACCGACTTGATGGCGGCATAGACCACATTCTGGTGGACGAGGCACAAGACACCAGCCCAGCGCAATGGGACGTGATCAATAAACTTGCTCAGGAATTCACTTCTGGCGAAGGCGCACGCAGCAAAGTGCGCCGTACGATCTTTGTTGTCGGCGACAAGAAGCAGTCAATCTATTCGTTCCAAGGTGCCGATCCCCGTGAATTTGACACGATGCGGAGTGCATTCCGCGATCAGATGCAGGCGACTGATGCCCCCTTGCAGGATGGGCAGCTCAGCTATTCGTTCCGTTCCTCCGTTCCAATCCTCCGCTTGGTGGACGAGGTGTTCAAAGGGCGCGGCGATGCAGGTTTTCTGCCTGATCAGAGCCACATATCCTTTCACGACCACATGCCGGGCCGCATAGATTTGTGGCCACTGATCACACCTGCCGAGGAAGAAAAAGACGACCTTCCTTGGGACACACCTGTCGACCGGGTCAGCCCAACGCATCATCATGTCATCTTGGCCAAGCGCGTGGCAGGGTTCATTCACCAAACGCTTGAGAACAAGACTGCGATTCCTACCGGGGAAAAGAACGGTGTTGTGACGGCACGGCGCGTGCACGCCGGGGATTTCCTGATCCTCGTCCGCAACCGCGGCGGTCTTTTTCATGAGATCCTCAAGGCGTGCAAGGCGCTGGACCTGCCGATTGCGGGAGCCGACAAGCTCAAGGTAATGGCAGAGATTGCAGTCAAGGATCTGCGCGCGCTCTTGTCGTTCCTCGCCACGCCCGAGGACAGCCTGTCGCTGGCTTCTGCGCTGCGATCCCCGCTTTTCGGTCTCGACGAACAGGGAATTTTCGATCTCGCTCATCGGCGTAAGTCACCCCACCTTTGGGAGGAACTGCGACATCGCAAAGACGAATTTCCAGCTGTCTTGGAGGTGCTGGATGATCTCCGGGACCAGGTGGATTTTCTCAGACCTTATGACCTACTGGAACGTGTTTTGATCCGCCACAAGGGCCGGCAAAAACTGATCGGACGTTTGGGAGAAGAGGCTGAAGACGGGATAGATGCTTTGCTCAATCAGGCTTTGGCCTATGAACAGACGGATATCCCAAGCTTGACCGGGTTCCTCCACTGGATGGAGACCGACGACATCGAGATCAAGCGCACGGTCGACAGCGCAGGCGCACGAATTCGCATCATGACGATTCACGGTGCAAAAGGTCTGGAAGCGCCGATTGTCATCCTGCCCGATACCCACAAAAAAGCTTCGCATTCCGGCAAGGAGACCTTTGTAAAGTTCGACGGCACTGCGCATTGGCGAGGGTCCGACAAGACGCGTGCGGCGTATCAGCGTACTGCCTTGGAACTGGCTCGGCAGGCCGAAGAACAGGAACAGGACCGGCTTCTTTATGTTGCCCTGACCCGTGCAGAACGCTGGCTTGTCGTAGCGGCGGCGGGTGCGGCGGACAAAGCAGAAGAAAGTTGGCATGACCGTGTCAAGGCAACGCTGCAATCAGTTGGCGGCGTTGGCTGTGACTTTGGCTTCAATGACGACGGACCGAATGAGGGTTTGCGCCTTGACCACGCCGATTGGCCTACCCCAATTGCCGACGCCCCGGTTAGTACGCCAGAGCCCGAGCCTTCGCTTCCTGCGTTCTTCGAAAGGCGCGCGCCCGAACCACCAAATATGCCCGACGTTCTAAGCCCGTCTGATCTTGGGGGAGCCAAAGCGTTGCCCGGAGCGGATGGAGACCTGTCGGAGGTCGCCAAGGAGCGCGGGACGCTCATACATCTTCTTTTAGAAACCTTGCCTGCCCTTGCCAGAAATGACCGCGAAGCTGCCGCACGTGCTCTTGTCGGCGCCCACCCGTTGGCCGAGGACATGATCAGCGAAGCCATTACCGTGCTCGGGTCACCCGAACTAGAGGTGTTTTTTAGGGAAACCGCGTTGACCGAAGTCACGATCACCGCAACGGTCGACGCCTTGCCACGTGCCCGCTTGCACGGCGTGATCGACCGACTGTTGGTGACCGATGACGCCGTGATTGCCGTGGATTTTAAAACCAACCGCACCGTTCCTGCCAGCGAAGAGCAAACGCCAGAAGGTCTTTTGCGCCAAATGGGCGCGTATCACGCCATGTTGGCCAAAATTTATCCCCACAAGCAGATCGAGACAGGCATCCTATGGACACGGACAGCCACCTATATGCCGTTGTCGGAAAACCGTGTGACACAAGCACTCGTGAGAGCGCGGCACCTTGACGGCCCATCTGAGGCTACATAGTCTCTCGTTCCGATTGACCCATGCGCCCGAGCCTCAAGGAGAGCCCTAATGCCCACCGTCGCCGTGACCGATGAAACCTTCGATGCCGAAGTCAAAAACTCCAGTGTTCCCGTAGTCGTGGACTTCTGGGCCGAATGGTGTGGCCCGTGTAAGCAGATCGGCCCAGCGCTTGAAGAGCTGGCCGCTGAATACGGCGATGCCGTCAAGATCGCCAAGGTCGATGTCGACAGCAATCCAAACTCGGCCGCCGCGATGGGTGTTCGGGGCATTCCGTCGCTGTTCATCTTCAAGGATGGTCAGGTTGTGTCCAACAAGACCGGCGCCGCCCCCAAAGCGGCCCTGAAGGGTTGGATCGACGAAAGCATCTGATCTTTCAAGGTTTTACAGCAAACGCCCGGCCTCTAGCGCCGGGCGTTTTGCGTTGCGGGGCTTGTGTGGAATGACCGTTCAGCCCATATCGGGACAAAGCGAAAAGGACGAGATATGGCTGACAACGACTTTCCCGGCTGGCACGGCACCACAATCATCGGCGTTCGCAAGGGCGGCAAGGTGGTGATCGCGGGCGACGGACAGGTCAGCCTAGGCCAGACCGTAATCAAGGGAACCGCGCGCAAGGTGCGCCGCATTTCTCCCGGAGGCTATGATGTGGTGGCCGGGTTCGCGGGGTCCACTGCCGACGCCTTTACCTTGCTGGAACGGCTCGAAACCAAACTAGAGGCAACCCCCGGCCAATTGCAGCGCGCAAGTGTTGAATTGGCAAAGGATTGGCGCACCGACAAGTACTTGCAAAAGCTGGAGGCGATGCTGATCGTCTCCGATGGTAAGGACCTTTATGTCATCACTGGCGCGGGCGATGTGCTCGAACCGGAACATGACGTGACCGCGATTGGTTCGGGCGGGAACTATGCCTTGGCCGCGGGCCGCGCGCTCATGAACACGGATAAGGACGCAGAACAGATCGCACGTGAAGCCATGTCGATCGCAGCCGACATCTGCGTTTACACCAACGGCAACCTGACGGTCGAGACGATCAGCGGGTAAACCGCTGTTTCTCTCCCGTAGCTGAATAGGACATCGCAATGACCGACCTCACCCCCCGCGAAATCGTGTCGGAACTGGACCGTTTCATCATTGGCCAGAACGATGCCAAGCGTGCCGTAGCCGTGGCCTTGCGCAACCGCTGGCGGCGCAAGCAACTGAGCGATGATCTGCGCGAAGAGGTGTATCCCAAGAACATCCTGATGATCGGACCGACCGGCGTCGGTAAAACCGAGATCAGCCGCCGTCTTGCCAAGCTGGCCAAGGCGCCGTTCATCAAGGTCGAAGCCACCAAGTTCACCGAGGTGGGTTACGTTGGGCGCGACGTGGAACAGATCATCCGCGATCTGGTGGATGCGGCCATCGCGATGACCCGCGACCACATGCGCGAGGACGTGAAAGCCAAAGCCCATGAGGCAGCCGAAGAGCGTGTCATCGAAGCCATCGCAGGCGAGGGTGCGCGGGAAGGCACGCGGGAGATGTTCCGCAAGAAGCTCAAGGATGGCTTGCTCGACGATACGATGATCGAACTTGAACTTCAGGACACCTCCAGTCCGTTCCCCACGATGGACATCCCCGGTCAGCCTAACATGGGCGGCGGCGGCATGATGAACCTCGGGGATCTGTTCGGCAAAGCCTTCGCTGGGCGCACCACCCGCAAGCGCTTAACTGTCGCAGAGAGCTACGAAATTCTGATCGCAGAAGAAGCGGACAAGTTGCTGGATGACGAACAGGTCAAGACTTTGGCGCTGGAAGCGGTCGAACAGAATGGGATCGTGTTCCTTGACGAGATCGACAAGGTCGCGGCACGGCAGGAAACCCGTGGCGGTGACGTGAGCCGCGAAGGCGTGCAGCGCGATCTGCTGCCGTTGATCGAAGGCACGACTGTCAGCACCAAACACGGGCCTGTCAAAACAGACCACATCCTGTTCATCGCCTCCGGCGCCTTTCACATCGCCAAACCATCGGACCTTTTGCCTGAATTGCAGGGCCGGTTGCCGATCCGTGTGAACCTTCGTGCACTGACCGAAGAAGACTTCGTACGCATCCTGACAGAGACTGACAACGCTCTGACGCTGCAATACACGGCGCTTATGGCGACCGAGGAAGTAGCTGTCAGCTTCACGGAAGATGGCATCGCAGCCCTGGCCAAGATCGCTGCAGATGTGAACCAATCCATCGAAAACATCGGCGCGCGGCGGCTTTACACTGTGATGGAGCGCGTGTTCGAAGACCTAAGCTTTGAAGCGCCCGACAGGTCAGGTGACCAAGTGGTCGTCAACGCGGACTTTGTTGAAAAGCATCTGGGCGAGTTGACCAAATCCACCGATCTGAGCCGCTACGTCCTTTAGTGATCACTATAATGCTTTGACAAAAAAGCCCCGCCAAATCGGCGGGGCTTTCTTGTTTCCGGGTAGCGGCGCTTACGCCATCCACCACCGCTCGGCCATACGGCCATTGTCCATCTGCCAGAGGTTGCCCACCGTTTCGGACGTAGCGATCTTGGTCGACACAGCCTGCACATAGTTGGCGAACATCGGGATGATAACACCACCATCGTCACGCAGGATCTGCTGCATCTCGAAATACATCTCGCGACGCTTGTTGCTGTCCAGTTCAGCGCGTGCCGTCAGCAGCAGCTCCTGGAAGCGTGGCTGATCCCACTGGCTGTCGTTCCACGGCACACCGGCTTCGTAGGCGGTCGCGAACATCCAATCCTCGGTCGCACGGCCCGAAAAGTAAGACGCGCAGAACGGCTTTTTCAGCCAGACGTTCGACCAGTAGCCATCGGCCGGTTCCTGCACCACGTTAATGTTGATGCCCGCGCCTTTGGCCGATGCCTGATAGAGCTGTGCAGAGTCGACAGCGCCGTTGAACGCCGCATCCGACACGTTGAGGTCAATGTTGAGCTCGGTCAGGCCCGCTTCCTTGAGGTAGAACTTGGCCTTGTCGAGATCGTAGGTCAGCGGTTCCATCTCAGAATGGAAATACTGGTTGGCCGGGCCGATCGGGGTATCGTTGGCAGCCATGCCGTGACCCAACAGGATCTTGTCCACCAGTTCCTGACGGTTGATACCGTACTTGAGCGCGCGGCGGACGTTCACGTCGGTGAACGGGTCAACCTTGGTCAGCATCGGGAAGGTGTAGTGCTGGTTGCCCGTCACTTCCTGAATGCGGATCATCGGATTCGCCTTAAGCAGCGCCTCGGTCTTGAAGTCGATCCGGTTGATCGCATCCACCTGACCCGTCATCAGGGCGTTCATACGCGCTGTGGAATCGTTGATCGCGATATACTCGATCTCGTCGAAGAAACCGGCGCTGTCGCCCTTGTAGTGGCTGTCCACCCGCTTGGCCGTCATGCGCACGCCTGGCTCAAACGAGGTCACGGCGTAAAGGCCCGTACCGATGCCCTTGGCAATCGCTTCTTCGATCTGGCCTGCCGGGTACATCAGCAGGTGATAGTCGGACATCAGGTAAGGGAAGTCGGCGTTACCAGCTTCCAGCGTGAACTGAACCTGATGCTCGCCGGTTTTCTTCATCTCGCTGATCGCGGCAACAATTGGCTGCGCCGCGGATTTCGCGCCTTCGGCCACGTGCAGTTGCAGCGACTCGAGCACGTCGTCCGCGCCGAATGCCTTACCGTTGTGGAAGGTCACACCCTGCCGCAGGTTGAACGTCCATGTCTTTGCGTCGGGCGTCGCTTCCCAATCGGTCGCAAGTTCGCCGATCAAGGAACCGTCTGCCGCCACTTCGGTCAGACTGTCGAACACCGCGCCCTGCGCAGAGGCGATCATGTACAGGTCGGAATGGGTCCGACCATCCCAGCTGTCCGAGGTGTTGGCACCGTTCAGACCAACACGAAGCCGACCACCACGCTTTGCCTGAGCAAACAACGGCAGGCCGCTGGCTGCCAATACACCGGCAGCAGCACCGGTTCGGAGTAGTCCACGTCTTGAAATGCGAGTCATCATCGTCTCCCTGTGATTATGAGCGGTCTTTGGCCGCCTGATGGTCCTTCATGGACCGATTCTCATGACATCTTATCAACGGCTGCGTCGCCGATGTTATCAACTCCACGTTCATTGAGTAGATTCGTAAGCCAATCCGGGTCCATTTCGGGCACCGAACTGAGCAATAAGTCCGTATAAGGATGGTGCGGTGGCACGAACATCTCTTGTTTCGGCCCCTGCTCCACCACTTTTCCTTCTTTCATCACAACCACTTCGTCCGCGATGGCTTTGACCGTCGCAAGGTCATGGGTGATGAACATATAGCTGAGCTTAAGATCATCCTGCAGGCGCGCCAGCAGTTTCAAAATACCCTCGGCCACAAGCTGATCCAACGCGCTGGTAACCTCGTCACAGATGATGAACTTTGGCTCGGCGGCAAGCGCGCGGGCAATGCCGATACGCTGTTTCTGACCACCGGAAAGCTCGGACGGCAAACGATCGATGTACTGCGCAGCAGGCATTTCGATTTCTTCCAGCAGCTCTTCCACGCGACGACGCTTCTGCTTGCCGGTCAGACCCATGTAAAACTGCACCGGTCGTCCTATGATATCGCCGATGGTGGTACGCGGATTCAGGGCAGTGTCCGCCATCTGGTAAATCATCTGCGCCTGTCGCAGTTGATCCTTGTTGCGGCTCTTGTAATTAGCCGGAAGCGCCTTTCCGTCGAATTCGATCACACCGGCGCTCGGAGGTAGCAAGCCGGTGATACAGCGCGCCGTGGTGGATTTGCCTGAACCGGACTCACCAACGACAGCAACAGTGCGCCCTTCGTGAATGTCAAAACTGACATCATGCAACACAGGAATTTTGCCATAAGCGGCGGACACGTTCTGCACCGACACCACGGGCGTCGCGTTGGTATGAACGGCGGGCTTTTGCGGGCGCTCGAACGCGCGGACGGCCCAAAGGCTTTTGGTGTAGTCCTCTTTCGGATGGGACAGCATCGTGCGGGTGTCGGCCTCTTCGACCTCGTCACCCTTGAGCAGCACCTTGATGCGGTCAGCCATTTGCGCCACCACGGCAAGGTCATGCGTGATGTAAATCGCGGCTGTGTCGAACTGCTCGACGATGTCGCGGATCGACGCCAAGACTTCGATCTGCGTCGTTACATCCAAAGCGGTGGTCGGTTCATCAAAGATGATCAAGTCAGGCCGACAGGACATCGCCATCGCCGTCATTGCCCGCTGAAGCTGACCGCCAGAAACTTGGTGCGGATAGCGGAAACCGATTTCCTCAGGGTTGGGTAGGCGCAATCGACGGTACAACTCGATTCCGTCTTCCACACTGTCAGAGCGCGACATGACCCCGTGCTGCACCGGACCTTCGGTGTGCTGCTCAATCAGCTTGTGCGCGGGATTAAAGCTGGCTGCGGCGGATTGCGCCACATAGGCAATACGCTTGCCCAAAAGCTCGCGCTTTTTGGCGGCAGAGGCTGTGATCAGGTCAATGCCGTCGAACATGACCGACCCTTTGGAAATACGCACGCCATCGCGGGTAAACCCCATCGCAGCAAGACCAAGTGTCGACTTACCCGCACCAGATTCGCCGATCAGGCCAAGAACCTCGCCCTTTTTCAAAGACAGGCTCGCACCATTGATGATTGGCGACCAAATTTCGTCACTGCGCCCTTCGATCCAGAGATCGCGGATTTCGACAAGCGCGCTCATTCCTTGAGCCCCGAACTTCTATGAAGCATCCAGTCCACCACGAAGTTGACGCCGACCGTCAACAACGCAATCGCACCGGCCGCCAGCAACGGCAATGCAGCCGTCAGCGGCGAGAAGGCCGCGAAGTTGATGAACTGAGCCGAGTCGCGCACCATCGTGCCCCAGTCGGCCAAGGGCGGCTGGATGCCGACGCCAAGGAAGGACAACGAGGCGATCGTCAGGAAGACAAAGCAGAACCGCAGACCAAACTCAGCGAGCAACGGGGCGGTCGCGTTGGGCAGGATTTCCTTGAAGATCAGGTAACCAAGTCCCTCGCCCCGCAGCTTGGCTGCTTCGATATAATCCATCACTACGATGTTAAGGCCCACCGCCCGTGCCAATCGGAACACACGCGTGCTGTCGATCACAGCAATGATAAGGATCATATAGACCGTCAGCAGCCACCGCTCTGACCCGGCCCATGCGCTTGCGATGGTCATCAGTAGCAGAGCAAAGATCAGCGACGGAATTGCCATCAGAACGTCAACAGCACGGCTGAGAACCTGATCCAGCCAGCCTTGAAGGGTGGCCGCAAGAAACCCGAGGGTTCCACCCAGGAAAAACGCAAGACAGGTCGTGACAAAGGCAATCCCGACGGTGTTCTGCGCTCCATAGATCAGACGGCTGAGCAGGTCACGTCCGATCTGATCGGTGCCCAATGGGAACAGTGGATCACCACCAGTGGCCGCATTACCGCCGGGCAGAACGTTGACCTTGGCAAAGATCGCCTCTTGCCCATGTGGCGCGAGCCACGCGGCAAAGATTGCAGTAAAGGCATATAGAATGACCACAAGCACGCCAAAGCTGGCAGTCAACGGCATCTGGCGAAACAGCTTTTTGCTTCCTCGCGTGCCCACAGTTCGGCCCAGTGCCCGAAACAGGAAGGCGGCAATTGCAGAAAGTATGAAAAACTGAACAGCCCATCTAAAGAACACGACACCGGCATTCGGAACGCCTGCCTCTGTGACGGTCGGTTGAAAGAAGTACCAGACGGAAAACATCAAAAGACACGCGCCCAGCACATATCCAAAAGCAACAGCGTATGGCATGTCGCGGAACATGGGCGCGTTGCCAGTGGCCTTTTGACCGGCAAACCGTAACACCCAGCCACCTGCCGCAACACCCAGTAGGATCAGAACCAATGTCAGAAGCGTGCTCATTTCGGATGCCTCAGACGTGGGTTGGACAGAATTGACATGATGTCCGCCGTCAGATTCAGCAGGATGTAGGCCGCGGCAAAGATCAGGCAGCAGGCCTGCACCACTGGAATGTCACGGATTTTCACACTGTCCACGAACAGCTGACCGATGCCGGGGTAGACGAAGACCACTTCGACCACGACCACTCCGGTAATCAGGTAAGCAAGATTGAGCGCCACGACATTGATGATTGGTGCAAGGGCGTTGGGCAACGCGTGCTTCACGATCACCCGCATCGGCGACATCCCCTTGAGCCGCGCCATCTCGATATAAGGCGAGGCCAGAAGGTTGATGATCGCAGCTCGCGTCATCCGCATCATGTGCGCAGTCACAACAAGCGTCAGCGTCAAAGCGGGCAACAGCGTCTTTTCCAGCCGCTCTCCGAACGACATGCCCTCAAAGATATTGGACAATGATGGCAGCACCGGGTTCAGCACAGCAAGAAAAAGGATCAACACGTAGGCCAGAAAGAACTCGGGCGACGAGATTGAGGTCAGTGTGGTGACATTGGTCGCGCGGTCAAAGACCGAATTGCGGAACAGCGCGGCGAGAATGCCCAACACAAGCGAAACCGGAACAGCGATGCAGGCGGTGACCGCAGCAAGGAACATGGTGTTGGCAAAACGCGGCGCGATCTGCTGCGCGACGGTGGTGCGCACGCCGCTGTCCGCGCCAACAAAACTGGCAAAATTCGCTTGCGCAAAGGAATTGCCCAAATCGCCCTGCACAGCGCTGCCAAGCCATTGGAAATAGCGCGTGATCGGCGGCTGATCGAGGCCAAGGTCGCGGCGGATCGCTTCCACCGCATCCGGCGTTGCGCCCTGCCCCAGAATCGCCTGCGCAAAGTCGCCCGGCAGCATGTTGACCGCTGTGAATATGACGATGGATACGACGAAAAGCGTGAGCAACCCGAGCGCAAGCCGCTGAAGAATGATGCGAAAGACAGATTGCAACTTGTGGCTTAACCTTGGTTCCCGTCGTTTGCATACGTTAACAAGAGCGGGCCTTGTGTAAACATCTAATAGCGATCAAATGCTAAGATGTTGAGATTCCGTCCATAATTCTTACCAATTCGGCACTGATACCCGGTTCAGACAAGGCATGACCGGCATTGCGGACCATGCGCAGGTCACACTCGGGCCAAGCCCGCGCCAATTCCCATGCCCGAACGGGGGGACAGATCATGTCGTACCGGCCTTGAACAATCGCGCCGGGAATGCCCGATAGACGGTCCATGTTGTTCAGAATCCAACCGTCTTCTTGAAGAAAGCCATTGTTGATGAAGTAATGGTTTTCCAATCGCGCAAAGGCCCGCGCGTAATCACCGGGAGACTCGCTGCCCGATCCGCTGGAATAGACCGAGGCGAGCGCGTTCTCCCAAGCCGACCACGCCCGTGCAAACCGTGTTTCTGTGCGCAGGTCTCCACAAAAGAGCCTTCGGTGATACGCCGCGATCAAATCATCTCGTTCGTCCTCGGGGATCATGTCGACAAAACGCGCCCAGGTTTCGGGCCAGAATTGTCCAGCTCCCCCGCCATAGAACCAGTCCAACTCGGCCTTGGTCATCGTGAACACACCGCGCAGAACCAGATGGCGCACGCGGTCCGGGTGGCTGATCCCGTAAACAAGAGCAAGCGTTGCCCCCCAACTGCCGCCAAAGACGATAAACTGGTCAATACCCAGCGTTTCGCGGATCAGTTCAATATCGGCGACAAGATCCCATGTCGTGTTGTTGCTGACGCTGGCATGTGGCCGCGACCGCCCGCAGCCGCGCTGATCAAACAGAACGACGCGGTACACCTTGGGGTCGAAATAACGCCGCATCGACGGGCTGCAGCCACCACCGGGCCCACCGTGAAGGACAATCACAGGAATGCCGTCCTCAGCGCCGCATTGTTCCATATAAACGCTGTGACCCTCCCCCACCGACAACATGCGCTGGTCGAAGGGGTCAATGGGTGGGTAAAGATACTGCACTGCGCGCTTTTGGCTCGGGAATTTGTCCATACCCACTCTATATTGGCAGCAATTACCAAAAGACCATGGGGAAATGTCTCGTGACCATGACGACAACCGTCGATCCGTCTGAAATCGCCAAGTTCGAAGCAATGGCTGCTGAATGGTGGGATCCGAACGGCAAGTTCAAACCCCTGCACATGATGAACCCTATTCGGCTAGATTATATCACTGCACAGATTGCCGTTGAATTCGACCGAGACCTCGCACAAGCCAAGCCATTTGCAGGGCTGCGCATACTGGATATTGGCTGTGGTGGGGGTCTGTTGTGCGAACCCATGGCGCGGCTGGGTGCGACCGTTGTGGGTATTGATGCAGGAGGCAGTAATATCCCTGTGGCGCAGGCTCACGCAAAACAATCCGGGCTGACGATCGACTACCGCCACACCACGGCCGAAGCTGTCGCAGAATCACACGAAGAGTTCGACGTGGTTCTGACAATGGAAGTGGTAGAACACGTCGCTGATCCGCTTGTCTTTCTTGCGGCGTGCCAGCGCTTGTTGAAACCCGGTGGGCTTCACGTGTGTTCGACGCTCAATCGCACCACCAAGAGCTTTGGTGCAGCCATCGTCGGGGCCGAATTCATCATGCGCTGGCTTCCAAAAGGGACACATGACTGGGCGAAGTTCATCACGCCCGACGAATTGTACGGCATGCTGCGGCAAGCCGGACTCGACCCCGTGGACCGCAAGGGATTTCAATTCAACCCGGTGTCATGGAAGTGGCGCCTGTCCGACCGCGACCTGAGCGTGAACTATGTGACCACGGCGCTGAACCCAGCGTGACGGTCAAGCGTGTCCAAACACGCTTACGACATGGTTTTGAAACAACGCGCCCAAGGCCCTTCGAAGGGCCTTAGCGCCTAGCTTCGACTGTCCGGCTCCTCGAGCTTCACACGCAACTCCCGCAGCACAGGGATTGCCGCGCGCACCTTGGTCTCGCCCAGTTCCTTGACCATCTCGTTGATCAGGGGGGTGATCGCCGCAATGGCAGCATCCCGCGCCGACAGACCGGCAGGGCTGATCGACACTTGCTTGCGGCGCGCATCATCCCAATCGGGACGAATGTGTACATATCCCGCAGCCTCAAGCTTGCCCAAGGTGTTGGTCATTGCGCCTCGCGTTACGTGAAAGGTCTTGGCCAGTTGCGCAGGTGTTTTCTCAGACCCGCCCCGCGCCAATTGATTCAACACCGAGAAATGCGAAATTTCCATTTTGTTTGGCAAAACGCGCGTCAGCCGGTTCCGCAGCAACTGGTCTGCGGTCAGCAATTCGCTGAAAAGCGAAATGGCAAGGGGGCTGCTGTCATTCATCAAGGACCAGAGAATTCTCTATCATGCTGTAAAGACGGAATTTTATGTCGTGCTTGTGCCACGTGGGTCATATCAAGGTCAACAAGATGCACCCCTGGCTGCTGCCCGGCATCCAAAAGCACCTCGCCCCAAGGCGAAACCGCAAGGGAATGCCCATGTGTTGTGCGGGGTTTGCCCGTGCTGACCGAATGCTGTCCAACCTGCGCCGGTGCAAGAACGAAACACCCTGTTTCGATCGCCCTAGCACGCAACAACGGCTCCCAGTGCATTGGCCCCGTAGCGGGAGAAAATGCAGCAGGTACCGTCAGGATATCTGCTCCTGCCTGTGCCAAAGCACGGTGAAGGCTGGGAAAGCGCACGTCATAGCATACCGTCAGGCCAACAGTGCCAAAGGGCGTCTTGGCCAACACCGCACGATTGCCTGGTGCAAATCCTGCCGATTCACGAAACGTCTCGGTTTCCGTGACCTGCACGTCGAACATATGCAGCTTGTCATATTGAGCAGCAATCGAACCATCAGGCGCGATCAGAAAAGACCGGTTCGCAAATCTCTCCTCCGGCGGCTCGGCCTTGAGCGCAAGCGATCCGATCAGAATCCAAACACCCAAACGCGCGGCCTCGTTCCGCAAGCCAGCAAGCGTCGGGTCATCTTCTTGATGCATCAGAACGCTGCGCTGATGACTGCGGCTGTTGCTGATACAATTGGTCACTTCCGGCGTGAGGATGAAGTCTGCGCCATCCTTGGCCGCGGCGCGGACCAGTCCAGTGGTGACCTGTAGATTGGCAATTGGGTCATCCGAGGATGTCAGTTGAAGCAGCGCGGCGCGCATGGGCATCAGGCCGCCAGCAGCGGATCGAGCTTGCCCGTCCTGTCCAGTGCATAGAGATCATCGCACCCGCCGACATGGGTTTCCCCTATGAAAATCTGCGGCACGGTTCGACCTCCGTTGGCGCGCTGGATCATCTCGGGCTTGCGATCCGGATTAGCAAGCACGTCGATCTCGGTGAAGGTCGCGCCCTTTTGAGTCAAAAGCCTCTTGGCCGCGTGGCAGAATCCGCAAAGAGGTGAAGTGTAGATTTCAATCTGTGGCATTGTGTGTCCCCTTGAGTGTTTGTCAGGGATTTAAGCAGCCTTTGCAACGCGTGCCAGAACCACGACATAAATCTCTCGGGACTGTGCATCATGACAGGCCTGTGCACAGGCAGCCAAGGTGGCACCAGACGTCATCACGTCATCCACCAGCAAAATCGGGCGATTTCGAAGCTGCCCCACCTTACTGGACCGAACAGCGATGGCATCTGCCAACTCTGCAAAGCGCGCATCTCGCGACTTTCCGTCAAGTGATACGGTGCGCCGCTGCCGGACAAGACTGTCCGGGCAAAACTCAAGACCCATCCGATTGGCCATCGCCTGAGCCAGAAGTGCAGATTGGTTGTACCGACGTGAAACCAGTCGAAAAAGATGCAAAGGCACGGGTAGCACGATGGCATCGTTGGGCACATCAGGCGGGCAGGCGCCCACCATCCAATCTGCAGCCATACCCACGATCTCGTGCCGATCCCCATGTTTGAGCCCAAGAACCAGCTTGCGGGCCACACCTTCGTATCGCAACGGTGCGCGGCCTTGAGACCAAGGGCGTCCAATAGACAAGCAGTCGTCGCAATGCACCGCGATGTCGGAATTACCGGGCAACGTGATGCCACACAAATCGCAGACCAGACCTGAGATAAAGGGTGTCTCGGCGAAACAGGTCGCACAAAGGCCGTGATCCTGATCGACCAGCCCACCGCAGCCAAGACAGCGCGGCGGGTAAATCATGCGCAGTGCGGTTTGCAATCCAGTCCGCAGCATCCTATCTGCCGTTCATGTCTGAAATTCCCGCTCTAACCGACCGGCTTGCCTTGGCGCGTCATCGTGACCGCGCACGGAGATCCCCGGCACTTTTTCTGCATCAGGAGGCGCTTGCCGATGTGCAGGATCGGCTCGCATTGGTTAACAAATCCTTTACGGCACCAGCCATCGTGACACCTTTCCCCGACCTTTGGGAAAGTGCCTTCCCTAATGCGCATCTCGTCTCTGATGATGACGTTCTCGACCTGACAGAATCCGCACACGACCTGATCGTGCATGCGATGACTTTGCATTGGGCGAATGATCCTGTCGGACAACTCATCCAATGTCGTCGCGCCCTGAAACCGGATGGCTTGCTGCTCGTGGTGGCACTTGGGGGGCAGACACTTCACGAATTGCGCGCCGCTCTTGGACAGGCCGAAATTGAGATCACCGGCGGGTTGTCCCCCCGCATTGCCCCAATGGGAGAGATTCGCGATCTGGGTGCCCTGTTGCAGCGTGCGGGTCTGGCCTTGCCCGTCGCCGACAGTGCCGTTCTCAGAACCAGCTATGCAACGCCTCTGCACCTGATGCACGATCTACGCGCAATGGGCGAAACCAATGCCATGACTTCCCGACTCAGACGCGCGACACGCAAGAGCGTATTCCTGCGTGCAATGGAGCTTTACGCAGAGGCCTACTCAGACGGCACAGGCCGGATCGCAGCAACTTTCGAACTAATCACCCTCACCGGTTGGTCCCCCGATTCCTCTCAACCGCAGCCTTTGCGACCCGGATCTGCGGCGCAACGGCTGGCCGACGCATTGAACACGGTGGAAACACCGCTCAAAGATTGACCTGACCGGTATAGAGGTTAGTTAGCCCGCTAAACGAAGTTAAGGATGCAGGCCCGATGTTGGACGCGACAAAAACAGCTCAACGCCCGACCCACGCCCCGACAGACCACCCTAAGGTGTCTGCGGAACGTGTCGGGATTCTTCTGGCCAATCTTGGCACGCCGGATCACTACTCGTACTGGCCAATGCGCCGATATCTCAACGAGTTCCTGTCGGACCGCCGCGTGATCGACTATAGCCCTTGGCTGTGGCAACCGTTGCTGCAGCTGATCATCCTGACCAAGCGACCCTTCAGCTCGGGCGAAGCCTATAAGTCGATCTGGAACGAAGATCAGGGCGAAAGCCCGTTGATGACGATCACCAAAGATCAGACCGCGAAAATCACCAAGTCGATGCAGGATCGGTACGGCGATCAGGTCATGGTTGATTTCTGCATGCGCTATGGCAACCCGTCCACAAAATCCAAAGTCCGCGCGATGGTCGAGGCCGGCTGCCGCAAGATACTGTTTTTCCCGCTTTATCCGCACTATGCGGGGGCCACATCAGCGACCGCGAACGACCAGTTCTTCCGCGCCCTGATGGATGAAAAGTGGCAACCCACCGCACGCACGGTCGATCCCTACTATCAGCACCCGATGTATATCGAAGCCTTGGCGCAATCCATCGAACGCGCCTACGACAAGCTCGAGAAACGCCCCGATATCCTTGTTTGCTCCTATCACGGGGTGCCCAAGCGCTACCTGATGGAAGGTGATCCGTACCATTGCCAGTGCCAGAAAACGACACGTCTCCTGAAGGAACGCCTGGGCTGGGAAGATTCCGAGATCAAGACGACCTTCCAGTCGAAATTCGGCCCAGAAGAATGGCTCAAGCCCTACACCGTGGAAGAGGTCGCGCGTCTGGCCGAGGAAGACGGCAAGAAGAACATTGCTGTCTGTGCGCCTGCGTTTTCAGCCGACTGCATCGAAACGCTGGAAGAAATCAACGAAGAGATCAAGGAAAGCTTTGAAGAAGCTGGTGGGGAGCATTTCACCTATATCCCGTGCCTCAACGATGACGATGCCCATATCGCGGCACTGTCTGCAGTGATCGAAGAGAATCTGAATGGTTGGCTTGACTGATGACCGTCTTGCCACCTGCCAGGCAACAAAAAAGGCGGTGCACATGCACCGCCTTTTTCGTTTAGACAATCCGACGTGGATTAGTCAGCAGCTGCAGCAGCCAGCAGGGCGATAACGACCAGCGGGATGATGAGACCTGCGGACGAGGAGCTTGCTGCGGCTTCTTCAACCACAACTACCGGCTCCATCATCACGTCGTCTTTTGCGTAAGAACCGGCCATTGCTGTCGAAGCAGCACCAGCGAACGCAGCGGCGAGAACGAGTTTCTTCATATTAACCTCCAGATATTTGCATGTCGGCGCGCAATAGCATCACACGACAGGCACCCAAGACTTACCTCGTAAGACTCTCTAACCAGTATATCGTGCCAAATGCAAACCTATCTTATCGCACAACTTTCCGGCTTCACCGCTATGTCGTCAAATTAGCAACACCTGCGTGCCAACTTTCGCCAATTCGTAAAGTTCTTCGATATGCTCGTTGTAAAGCCCGATGCAGCCGTTCGAAGAACGACGCCCGATCTTGCGCGTGTCATGCGTTCCGTGAATGCGATAATACGTCCAGCTCAGGTGCAAAGCGCGTGTACCAAGGGGATTGTCTGGGCCCGGCCCGACGTAATCCGGCCATTCAGGGTTGCGGATCTTCATCGACGGCGTTGGGCGCCAGTCGGGCTCGGGATCCTTGAACGTCACCTGCGTCCGACCGCGACGCGTCAGGTCCTCGGTCAGCGGCACCGATGACGGGTAAAGACGGTAATTCCCGTTCTCTTCCCAGTAATGCAGCGCGCGCGAATCGATATCTACAAGGATCGCGCCATTGTTCAGGTTGCTAAAATACGGCTGCCAATCGAGCGTCCGAAAGCTCGAAACATTGCGCCGTACGGCCTGAGACAGATCACGCTCGATCTCAACCGTAGAGCCGTCATTGACGTCTTGCGCGACAGCCGGTGACGCAACAAGCGCAGCGGTCCCGGCAAGAAAATGACGGCGGTTCAGGGAAAAACGCGGAGTATTTGCCATTTTATGGCCTCTTCGTCAGCAAAAGGTTATGGAAGCTTATCTATTCTATATGGCGTGAATGCCTCAGTCGCAATTCAAAGGAATGTCATATCGGCAAATCTCGGCTTTGTGTGTTTGCTCCTCCCCATCACAAGGGCTAAGCCCGGAGGCGACCAAACTTGGGTGGCTGATGATGAAGCGTTCGACATTTCTCTTGGGTGCAGCTGCACTGACCCTGACCGCCTGCGCAGGAGCACCGCCCACGCCGACATTGGGCCCGGATGGAAAACCGCTTCCAAAAGTTTATCGAATCCGGTCGACCGATACGGGTCGTATCCAGTTTCGCATGCTCGACGCCATCAACGCTCTGCGTCAGGCTTCCGGTGCGCCTGCTCTCGAACTGAACGCCAGACTGAACGCCGCCGCGGCAACGCATGCTCGAGACATGAGCGTCCAGAACCGCCCGTGGCATTTCGGTTCCGATGGGTCGTCCCCGATCACTCGCATTCAGCGCGCAGGATATTCCGGCCGCCTTGTGGGCGAAGCGATCTCTGAAACCTATGAAACCGAGCTTGAAACGCTGGGGGCATGGATGGAAGCGCCGAATACGCGCACCGTCATTCTGGATGCGTCCGCCCGCGAAATGGGCTTCTCGTGGTTTCAGGAACCAAACGGCAAAATCTGGTGGAACCTTGTTTTGGGCGCGCCCGACGAGATCGGTTTCACACCAGTGAACGCCCCGTCGTGATATAGGTCCGCGTCGGACCCATTGTTTCGCGTGCGAAACATTGGGTCAGCATCACTGCCCCAATATCATGGATTAATAGTAATCGGCGTGCCGTTCTTAACCATCGAATAGATCTCGCGCATTTCCCTGTTGGTCACCGCGATACAACCCCATGTCCAGTCGCGCCCACCCTTCCGGTTTTTCCAAGGACGCCCGTGGATAAAAATGTCGCCACCAGGTGACTTACCCATAGCCCGCGCTGCAGCAACGTCATGCGGTCTTGGATAATCAATACCGATGGACAGGTAAAAGCTGCTGTTGGGATTACGGCGGTCGATCAAATACTCGCCTTCGGGCGTCCGACCGTCACCCTCGATCTGCTTGTGCCCTTCGGGCGCGAATCCAAGTCCAATATCATAGGATTTCAGCACCGCGTTATGGTGCAGCAGGTACATCTTGCGATCCGCCTTCTGCACAACAATCCGAGTCACCTCGGGCCCGGTATAAGTGGGAAACTTCCCACAGGCTGTCACACCCAGAAGAAGCGCCAGTAGACACAAGAGTCTAAACATTGGAAACACTGCCCGATTTGTTTTTTGTCAGTGTACCAGACAATCAGATCGACAGGAAAACGAAAGCGTGAGTCTGTATCGGCGGATCAGCGCTGATCCAGCCGCTTTTCGATGGCCTCCAACCGCGCCAGAACCTGATCACGGTATGCGTCAGTCTTTTCGTTCGATTCCTCGGCATGCGCATCCTGCATGGAGTTCACGATCAAACCGACAAGCAGGTTCACCACCGCAAATGTCGTGACCATGATGAAGGGCACGAAAAACGCCCAAGCCCAGGGGAACACCTCCATCACTGGACGCACAATACCCATCGACCAAGATTCGAGAGTCATGATCTGGAACAACGAATAGGCGGACCGACCCAGATCACCGAACCATTCGGGGAAAGAATCGCTGAACAGCTTGGTGGCCATCACAGCCCCGATGTAGAAAATCAGCGCCATCAATAGAAACACGCTTCCCATGCCGGGCAATGCCGTGATGAACCCTTCGACCACCCGACGCAGACGCGGTGTTGCTGAAATCACCCGCAGCACCCGCAGGATCCGCAGCGCCCGCAATACCGAGAACCCTTGCGTCGCCGGAACAAGTGCAATGCCGACGATCACAAAATCAAAGATGTTCCAGCCACTTTTGAAAAAGCGCCAACCGTGGGCAAAAAGCTTGAGCGCGATCTCAAGGACAAAGACGGCCAGGCACAGGCTGTCGAGCGCGAGAATCAGCGGACCGGCGGTTGCCATGACCGCGTCAGACGTCTCTAAACCCAACAAAACAGCATTGAACAGGATGACCCCGATGATGAAATTCGTCACCCAAGCCTGTTCAAGAAACGCTGCCACCTTGTTCCGCATTACCCTGCCTCGTCAGCTATTTCGGCGCAGAAGCGCCACCAGTTCCACATGGGTGGACCAGCGGAATTGATCAACCACCTTCACCCATTCAAGGTCATAGCCCGCCCGGATCAATGTGGCGGTGTCCCGCGCAAAAGTCGCGGGATTGCACGAAACATGGGCAATGCGGGGAACCTTCGACTGTGCCAGCTCCGCCACCTGTGAAGCAGCCCCGGCGCGCGGCGGGTCGATGACCACAGCATCGCACTTGGCAAGCTCTTCGGGCTGCAACGGATTTCGGAACAGATCGCGCACCTCATGTGTGATGCGCTTCAAACCGTCTGCATTCCGCCAACCGTGATCAAGAGCGCGGATCATCTCGCGTTCGCCTTCAACGGCATGCACCATGGCGTCCTTGGCAAGCGGAAGCGCGAAAGTTCCGCATCCGGCAAACAGATCAATCACGCGCTTTGCGCCGAATAGAGCCTGTTTAACGGCATCAATCAGAGCCGTTTCGCCGTCTTTGGTCGCCTGAAGAAATGCGCCGGGTGGCGGTGTGATATCAGCGGGACCAAGGCGAAGCACAGGTGTGCGGCGTTGCAGCGCGATCTCGTCATCCCATGTAATGCGGGCAAGATCGTACTCTCGTGCCAAGTCGGACAAGGCTTGGTGCAGGTCCAGATCCATCTCTTTGCCGCCGGTCACGGCAACATCCAGCCCGGTATCCGTGCGCGTGACCAGAACAGACAATTCACCCTTGCGCGAGGCCCCCAGAATGCCCAGCGCCTCGAGCATTGGCAAAGCCGCAGTCAGGTCTGGGTGCACAAGCTGACACTTGGGAACCGAAATGATCGTATCCGAGCCTTTCACATGAAACCCGGCCAACGCGCCTTTCTTGGTCCGCCGAACCGAAAAAGCCGCCCTGCGACGCGACTGCTGAGGTGAGGTGTTTGGCAGCTCAAGATCAATGGCAATCCCGTGAGCCGCCAACGCCTGACGCACCACGTCACGTTTCCAGTCTGCTACAAAGGCATCGGATGCGTGCTGCAACTGACAGCCGCCACAGGATTTCGCGTGGCTGCAGGGCGGTTTCACGCGCATGTTCGAGGGAGTGTCGATTTTGGGATCACGCAGATGCTCGCCGTCCAGCGTGCCGCTCACCACTTCGCCGGGCAGTGCACCAGCCACGTAAATGGGACCGTCGGCAATGCCGTCGCCCAAATGCCCCAATCGTTTTATCTTGACCGTTGTCATGCTGCGGCTTTTGCCCCAGCCAATGCCATTGGTCGAGGGCTATTCGGCAGCCTCGGTCCCGATAAACCCACCGGATTGCCGATCCCAGTACCGGGCATAGAGCCCGCCTTTCGCCAAAAGCGCGTCATGTGTGCCCACTTCGACGATCCCCCCGTCATCCATCACGACAATCCGGTCCATGCTGGCGATGGTCGACAGGCGGTGAGCAATCGCCAATACGGTCTTGCCCTGCATCACCTGTTCGAGCGCTGACTGAATCTCGGCTTCGACCTCGGAATCCAAAGCACTTGTCGCCTCGTCCAGCACAAGGATCGGAGCGTCCTTGAGAATGGCGCGTGCCAACGCGATTCGCTGTCTTTGACCACCTGACAGCTTGACCCCCCGTTCGCCCAGATGCGCGGCATAGCCGGTGCGGCCCCGGTGATCAGTCAGGCCCAGAATGAATGAATGCGCAGATGCGCGACGTGCCGCCTCGAACACCTCTTCTTCCGAGGCCTCGGGCCTGCCATATCGGATATTTTCCATGGCGGAGCGGTTGAACATCGACGTTTCCTGACGCACGACCGAGATATCCGTGCGAAGAGCAATCTGTGTCACGTCACGAATATCCGTCCCGCCCAGAGTGATGCGCCCCTTTTCCACGTCATAGAGCCGCAATAGCAACGACACGACCGTGGATTTCCCGGCACCCGACGCGCCAACAAGGGCTACTCTCTCACCCTCGCTTATCGTGAGATCAAAATCGGTCAGGGCTTGCGTCGCGCGTCCATAGCCAAAGGACACGGCGTCGAAGCGAATTGCACCTTGGGGAACAATGCTCTGCGCGTTTGGGCGATCGGTGATTCCATGCTCGGGTGTCAGCGTACCGATCCCGTCCTCAACCTCGCCGATATTGGTAAAGATCGACATGGCGACCCGCCCCAGACGGTTGGTCAGCATAGACAGACGAGTTGTGATCATCGCGGTCATCGCGATATCGCCAGCAGTCGCGCTGCCCGCACTCCACAGCCACAAGGCGCCAAGAATGGCAAAAAGCGGCAAGACGCCACCTAACGTCATCAGGACCATTCGAAAGACAGCCGACAAAGTTCCAAACTCAAGCGACCGATCCCGATAAGCATCCAAGGCGGCACGGGTTGCGCTGTCTTCATCCGCATCACGGGCAAAAAGTTTGACCGCGGCGATGTTGGAATAAATGTCCACGACCTGCCCGGTGACTTGAGTTCTTGCTCCGGCCCGCGCTTTGGAGCGCTTTTGAACGCGGGGGATGAAATACCGCAATGCAGCTGCGTAAAAGACAGCCCAAACGACAAACACCAGCAATAACCGCGCGTCGATCATCAACATCAGAATGAAAGCTCCGATGAACATCGCGACCGAATAGACCACGACATCGGATACTTCGATCACCAGATCAGTCAGCGCCCGCGCGGTCTGAAGCGCTTTCTGGCTCAAACGCCCGGCGAAATCGTTTTCGAAAAACTGCATCGAATGGCCCAGCGTGTGCTGGTTCAAACGGGCAAGGACCATTGGGTACAGGTTCGGCCCCAACAGAATGCTGGTCACCCCGGCATCCATGACAAAGATCAGCGGGCGAATCACAAGAAAGAACGCCACTCCCACAATGACCACAGGCCAGAAGGTTTCCCAGAACGCGCCCTGCTCAACGACCGCCGTCTGGTCGATCACCCAGCCAGTAAACCGCGCCGCCACAAGCTCAGATATGCCGGTGACAAACGTCACGGCAAAGGCAAGCAGGATGGCGCGCTCAGCACCCCGAAGTGCCCAGCGCATGAAGGGGAGGATCGCCTGTGGCGGTGGGCCTTCTGCCGGGTCGAACGGGCGGATCAGACGCGCGACAAGGTTCATTCCGCCGCCTGTGCGCCAATGAACCCGCCCGATTGCCGATCCCAGTAGCGCGCATAAAGCCCATCTTTGGCCAAGAGCGCATCATGCGTGCCGACTTCGGCAATACTCCCGGCATCCATGACAATGATCCGGTCCATGCTCGCAATCGTCGACAGACGGTGCGCGATGGCCAACACTGTCTTGCCCTCCATCACGTGCTCCAACGCCGACTGAATCTGCGCTTCAACCTCGGAATCAAGCGCACTTGTCGCCTCATCCAGCACGAGGATCGGAGCGTCCTTGAGAATGGCACGCGCCAGAGCGATACGCTGCCGCTGTCCCCCGGACAGCTTCACGCCCCGCTCGCCCAGATGAACAGCGTAGCCAGTGCGACCACGATTGTCCTCAAGGCTCAGAATGAACTCATGCGCTTCGGCCTTTTCAGCAGCGCGGATGACCTCGGCCTCTGTGGCGGACGGTCGGCCATAACGGATGTTGTCGAGCGCAGACCGATTGAACATCGCCGTTTCCTGCGTGACCATACCGATCTGCTGTCGCAAGCTGTCCTGCGTCACCTGCGACAGATCCTGACCATCAATCGTGATTCGGCCTTTTTCGGTGTCATAGAGCCGCAACAACAGTGACACGAGGGTCGATTTCCCTGCACCTGACGCACCGACAACGGCAAGTTTTTCACCTGCCGCAATGTCCAATGTCACATTGTCGATCCCGCCTTCGCGTTGGCCATAGGCGAATGTCACGCTGTCGAACTGGATACGCCCATCGGTAACCACAAGATCCGATGCGCCCTGTGCGTCCTCGATACGTTGCGCCGGAGCCAAGGTATTCATCCCGTCCTCAACTTCGCCCACATGGCTGTAGATCACCATGATCGTGTAGCTGATCCAGCCCGTCATTTGAGACAGACGAATTCCAACTGCCCCCACCGCCGCAATGTCGCCGGGGGTCACGTTGCCGGTGCTGCGCATTGCGATGGCCATACCCACCAACACAACCGGGAGCGCGCCAGCGATAAACATCAATCCGAGGCGGAACAGGGTCTGAGCTTCGCCAAACCGCAAGGCTGTTCTGCGCAAATGCTCCATTGCGCCAAGCGCCTTGCCATCCTCGTGCTGATCCCCGGCAAACAGCTTGACCGTTTTGATGTTGCTGATCGTGTCGACCACTTGCCCGGTGACTTGCGCTTTTGCCTCGGCCCGAGCCGCAGAGCGGCTACGGATGATCGGCAACATGACACGCAGGAAGGCCAAATAGACGGCAAACCAAAGCACCAGAGCAAGGATCATCCACGGACTGACCGCACCGACAAGAAAAGCCGTGCCCAGTACCGTGGCCAGACCAAAGGTGACCGCGTTGACCGTTTCGATGACGATCTCAGTCAAAGAGTTCGATGCCTGCATCTTCTTTTGTGCCAGACGCCCGGCAAAATCATTGTCAAAGAAGGTGACGGATTGGCCCAGCGTCCAGCGGAACATGCGAGCCATGACCTGCATCCCGATATTCGGACCAATCATCACCGACTGCGTCAGAGCCAAACCGCCGAACAACAACGGCCGCGCAACCAAGAGGACAAAGATGCAAATAACAACCAAACCGGCATGATCAGACAGAAACGACTCAGACGGTGTGGTTGCCACGGCATCCACCACATTCCCAAGTAGCTGCATCGACACAACTTCGGTCAATCCCGCCAAGACAGAAATAGCGATGCCCAGCCACACAACACGCCAGCCGCCTCGGAGACACCACGCCATGAACGCCCGAAGCTGAATCGGTGGCATGCCCAATGCCGGTGCATCGGGGTCAATCTGATTGCCTGCCCGTAAGACCAGGTTTTGGTAGAACTGCCGCATTATTCCGCCGCCTTTGTATCGGGATCAAGGAATCCACCAGATTGGCGCGCCCAGAACCCGGCATATAGCCCGCCTTTCGCCAAAAGCGCGTCATGGGTGCCTTGTTCGACAATCCGTCCTTGGTCCATGACCAGAATTCGATCCATATGCGCGATGGTCGACAGGCGGTGCGCGATGGCGATTACCGTCTTGCCTTCCATCATCCCGTACAGCGTGTCCTGGATCACCGCTTCCACCTCGGAATCCAGCGCACTGGTCGCCTCGTCCAAAAGCAAGATCGGCGCGTTTTTCAGGATGACCCTTGCCAGTGTCACGCGCTGACGCTGACCGCCTGAAAGCTTGACTCCACGTTCGCCGACTTGCGCGTCATAGCCCGCACGCCCCTGTGGATCTTGCAAGTTGAGAATGAACTCGTGCGCCTGCGCTTGCTTGGCGGCGGCGACCATCTCGGCCTCGGTCGCATCGGGACGACCGTAAAGAATATTGTCCCGCACGGACCTGTGCAAAAGTGAACTGTCCTGCTGCACCATACCGATCGCATGCCGCAGACTGTCTTGTGTGACGCCCGCGATGTCCTGCCCATCAATGACGATCCGACCGCGCTCAATGTCGTAGAACCGAAGCAGAAGCTTGACCAAAGTCGACTTACCTGCGCCGGATCGCCCGATAAGGCCTACTTTTTCCCCCGGCTGGATGGTCAGATCAATAGCGTCAAGACCACCCGTGTCGCGCCCATAATGGTGTGATAGAGACTGAATCTCTATTTTTCCTGTTTTCAAATCAAGCGGCTTCGCTTTTGGCTGATCAACCAACGTGATTGGCTGGGCAATGGTTTCCATCCCTTCGGCCACAACCCCCAATTGGCGAAAGAACGAGGTCAGCGCCCACATGATCCAACCGGTCATCGCGTTCAGACGCAGCGTCAGTGCGGTGGCGGCAGCCACCACCCCGACACTGGCTTGCCCTTGCATCCAAAGCCAAAGAGCCCATCCGACAACGGCCACGATCAGAAGGCCGTTCAGAGTAACAAGCACCACGTCCATGATGGTGAACAGCCGCATCTCGTACTGGAACGTACGGCGCGTGTTCTCAATCGCGTCCTTGGCATACGTCAGTTCCGTGTCATTGTGGGCAAACATCTTGACCGAATGGATGTTCGTGTAGCTGTCAACGACACGACCAGTAACCTCGGACCGGGCATCAGAGGCAGCCTGAGACGCGGGGCCAATCCGTTTCACCGTCCAAATGACCAACGCCCCGTAAAGGAACAACCAACCAACCAAAGGAATAGCCAAACGTGGGTCAGCCTGTCCCAACAGAACAAGCGCACCGATCACATAGGCCAGAGAAAAGGTGATCGCATCGAAGACCTGAAAGACCGCTTCACCGGCGGCTGGCGGCGTCTGCATGATGCGGTTCGCGATCCGCCCGGCAAAATCATTCTCAAACCAACCCACGGATTGCCGCAGTACATGCTTGTGGGCCCGCCACCGGATCAGCGTGCCGAAATTCGGCAGGATCGTGTTGTTCAACAATAGCACATCCAAAGCCTGCAGCGCAGGCCGGATCAACAAGATGAACACCGCCAAAGCAATAAGCCATCCACCGTAGGCATCCCAGACCTCGGTTGGATCTCCGGCAAGGATATCGACCACCCAACCCATCGCCCAGATGAGGCCAATCTCGATAGACGCAACAACGATTGACATGATTGTCGCGTATACAAAGATCCGTTTGAAGGGCTGCGCATAGTCCAACATGAACGGCAAAAGACGCGACGGAGGCGTATCCTTTTCGTCGTAGGGACCGTATGGATCAACGAGATTTTCGAAAAAGCGGAACACCGAACGGTCTCCTCAAGGAATAGGCGACGGGCAGACACCACGCTGAAGCGCGTTAGGCCCATGGCGACAGATAAAACAATGTTCGGTATTGTCCGTATGACATCGCAATCTTAGCGCGGGTTTTTTGTAGAGGAAACCCGCCTAAGCCAGAAGATCGGATTTGCTCAGACGGAAGCCCGACTCGATCCACTTGTCTTCGATGTCCCGCAGTTTTTCGCCCAGCGCTGCACCTGAATAGTCAGGCATCAGGTCTCCGGGTTTGACCGGGCATTTCTGCCGTGATCCCACCACAGCAGCGGACAAGGCATCTGCATCAAGCGGCATTTCAAAAAGCGCAGCACGCAACAACACAACATCCCGAGCCACGTCAGCACCATGCCGATAGCCCAGTTCGGCGGGGCCCTCGGACGTCGAAATCAGACTCTGATACTGCTCAAGGCGCCTTTGCTGCTTTTTTGACAACCGCAAACCGTCGCTATCCAACGCCCCAAGACCGGCAAGCCTGCGGATCGCATCCGAGGTCACTGCACTTGTCTGTTCAAGGTGAACAAGAGGTGCCAATCCCCGTGTCGAGCTGCCGGGCAAAATAGCGTGCAAAACGCCGGTCTGCTCCATTGACCCGACCGCAGGCGCCGGATCTGGCGCGGACAAAAGCTTGATCACCTCTGCGCCGATCCTCTCGCGCGACAGGCCAGCTAAACCGTCAAGGCTGTCCGCGATGGCTGCCAGTGCGTCTTCATCAAAGCCAAGGTCGGGATCGCCATACCATGCGGCGAACCTGAAGAACCGCAAAATACGAAGGTAGTCTTCTGCAATCCGGTCCTGCGCTTCACCAATGAACCGAACCCTCCGCGCTTCGAGATCAGGTAATCCCCCAAGGGGGTCAACCACCTGACCGGCAGCATCCGCATACAGCGCATTCATGGTAAAATCGCGCCGCGCCGCATCTTCCCTCATATCGGTGGAGAACCGGACAACCGCATGCCGCCCATCGGTTTCGGTATCGGCGCGAAACGTGGTGACCTCGTACCCGGTTCCCTCGGCCACAACAGTGATTGTGCCGTGCTCGATCCCTGTCGGCACGGATTTGAGACCCGCCGCTTTTGCAAGCGCCTGTACGGTTTCAGGGTTCGCGTCCGTAGCGATGTCCACATCCGTCACAGCGACACCCATCAACGCATTGCGCACGCACCCGCCAACGGCAAAAGCGCTGTGCCCTTCAGCTTGCAATGCGGCAAAGACCGCCTGCGTGCCACCTGCTGTTAACCAGTCGCCCGTAACCTTCATACTGCCTCCATCCGTTGGGCCAGCCCACGTAGGATACGCGCTGTCGCCCCCCAAATGTAGTAGGGGCCAAACGGAACGGTGTAGTAGTGTCGACGTGTGCCACGCCAACGCCGGGATTGAATGGTATAAAGCTCAGCGTCTGTTAC
Source organism: Marivita cryptomonadis (assembly GCF_002115725.1). GTDB lineage: Bacteria > Pseudomonadota > Alphaproteobacteria > Rhodobacterales > Rhodobacteraceae > Marivita > Marivita cryptomonadis. Next base: position 122,797 of record NZ_JFKD01000001.1, on the reverse strand, counting down.
GTGGGCCAAAGGCACACGAAACACCTCGGCCACCTCACCGGGTTCAGGCAACTCATCGAAACCGCGTTCGATCCAGCCAACCACCGGCGTCACAAGAAAGCCCGTTACCGTTTCATGGGTCGGAAGTGTGCCAAGAACCTCCACATGGGTCTTTGGCAGCCCCACTTCTTCTTCAGCCTCGCGCAACGCTGCGGCGATGACATCGATATCGCCTTCGTCTTGTTTGCCACCAGGAAAGGCGATCTGACCGGGATGGTGTTTAAGCCGCGACGATCGCTTGGTGAGAAGAACTTCGGTGCCCTGAGCGCCTACGATCACGGGCACCAAAACACCAGCGGGGCGCAATTTGCGCCCCACCGGAAGAACCACGTCGGGGTTCAGATCGAAATCAGACGACGCTGTACTGTTCTGTTGCAGCGCCGCTTCAAGCCGCGAGCGCTCATTCACCCGACACCTCTTTTGCCTCGAACCCCACGGTCGCCGGGTCGAGGTCATAATGGGCCCCGCAGAACTGGCAGTCCGCAGTTACCCGACCCTCTGCAGTGGTCATCGTAGCGATGTCCTTGGCCGAATAGATCGACAGGCTTTGACGTACACGGTCTTCGGAACAGGTGCAGCCAAAGCGCACCGGCAACGCATCGAACACGCGCGGACCTTCTTCGTGGAAGAGGCGGAACAAGAGGTCCGTCGCCGGAAGGGATGGTCCGATCAGCTCCATGTCCTCGACCGTCGCCAAGTGAAGGTTCGCTCGGTTCCAGTGTTCGCCCTCATCCTCATCCAACAGATCGTCGGCATGCAGCAGACCGCCTTCTCCCGACCCGCCATCGGTGGCAAACGGCGATGCCTTGGGCATGTGTTGGATCATGATCCCACCCGCGCGCCAGTGCTGCGGAACACCGGGTTCGGTGGACTGGCCAAAACTCAACGAGAATTTCGTTGGCAGCTGCTCAGATTGGGCAAAGTACGCTTCGGCACAACTGGACAAGGTTGTGCCGGTCAGCGGCGTGATCCCCTGATAGGGCTGCATGCCCTTACCCTGATCCATCAGGATCGCAAAATACCCGTCTCCGATCTGCTCCATCGCAGGTCCGTCTGTAATCCGGTCGGGATCAAAGCTGGCATAGGCGCGGATGCGCGCGGGCTCACCTTCTGCCTCAGGTGCATAAAAGTCTGTCGCGATCATGCGCACCGCACCCTTGGACTGGATCTGCAAAGATAGCTTCCAACGCAGCTTGATTGTCTGCCCGATCAACGCGGTCAGCAATGCCATCTCGGCAACCAACGCCTCGACCGGGGCGGGATAGTTGTGCTGCTTGAGAATACCGCTCAACACCCCGTCCAAACGGGCCACACGGCCACGGATGTCCGAACGGTCAAGTTGAAATGGCAGGACAGTGTCGTCCCAAGCGATTTTCGATCCGAGTGTCATGGAATTTCCTTGCTTGCCGCCCTCCGGCATGTTCGGGACTATATAAGGGACGATCCGGCAGGTCCAAGGGGCAGAAGGGGAATGACATGATACGCAGGTTTGGCGACGCACCGGAATCCGGGCGCTCGTACACGCTTCGCACCGGTGCATATGCCATTTTGCCCCACGGAGATGGTCTCTTGCTCACCCGTCAGGATGCACCCGGGCCCGAGGTCCAATTGCCTGGCGGAGGCGTTGATCCCGGCGAATCCCCGGTTCAGGCGTTGATTCGCGAAGTCTACGAGGAAACAGGCTGGCGCATCACACGCGCCCGGCGGTTGGGAGCGTATCGACGGTTCACCTACATGCCGGAATATGATCTCTGGGCCGAAAAGCTGTGTCTGATCTACATGGCCGCTCCGGTGATGCGATATGGCGATCCACTCGAGCCGGGGCATACTGCACTTTGGATGGATGTGGCTGAAGCGATGACCACATTGGCCAATTCCGGGGACAGGGATTTTGTAGCGCGTTTTGCGTCACATCTCCCCGTATTCCAGAAGCGCCGCTGAGATATCGTCGTCAAACTCTGCCATATCACCAAGTTTTGCCTTCAGCGCATCGTAAAGTGCGTCCAAAAACTTCGGTCCCTTCAGATCGGGGGGGATGGACATCACAAGCGCCAAAAGCCCGTCGTTGTCCAACATGGTTCCATCAGGTAGCTCCGCCTCGGTAAAACCATCCGTGTAAAGCAAAAGTCGATCACCCGGCGAAAGCGCAATCTTGTGTTCTTCAAACCGAGCATCATCGATCAGGCCAATCGGCAAACCACCCAACCCAATGAATTCGGCCCCGCCGGATTTGCGCAACAAAAGCGGCGGCGGATGACCGGCCTGAACGAACCGCGCCAAACCATTGGTCTGAGACACATGAACATAGGCAAGCGTCAGATATTCCGAGACACCTTTTTGCCAAACCATACGCGCGTTCAACCGCTCTGCCATTTGGTGCGGTGGAAGGAAGTCGAAACCATCATCCTCCCGTTTCAAAGCAAGGTTTTCGTCAAGATGTTCGGCGCTCAGATGCCCGGCAACCCGCGCCGTCATCATCGCAGATGTGATGCCATGCCCCGAAACATCGAGACTGAAGAGGCCGAAATCGCCGCTGGGAACCGAGAACATCCCCGCAAGATCACCGCCGACATGGCCGCAGGATCGTAACAAAAGGCTGACCCGACTTTGCCCAAAACAGGCCGAGCGCACCGGCATCAATGACTGCTGCAAGACGCGCGCCTGCTGAAGATCCTTATCGATAACCGCATGCACTGATTGCAGTTCGGCCAGTGTTTCGGCGATCACGCTGTTCTTTGACCGAAGTTCTTGCTCCATCGAAAGAATACGCGCACCGGCGTTGATCCGGGCCCGCAATTCATCACCATTGACCGGCTTGGTCAGAAAGTCATCCGCACCTGATTCAAGCCCGGTGGTGACAGCCGCTTTTTCAGACTTCGATGTCAGCAGGATGAAATAGCCATAGGACGCGCGCGGTTTGGCCCGAAAGGCAGCGCAGAACTCGGGCCCGCTCATTCCGGGCATCACCCAGTCAGAAATGATGAAGTCGGGCTGAAACACCTCGCACAAATCAAGTGCGCATTCCGCATCTTCGGCTTCGGCGACGATATACCCCCAGCGTTCCAGCATAAGGGTGAGGATCCGGCGCTGCACGCGACTGTCATCAACAACCAATACACGACACAGATGACCATCTTGCACATCGGGGAACGCAAATTTTGCGTCTTGAAACATAACCATTCACCAACCCAAACGCCGGCCCCCGTGCTTCTGTTAGGCGCCAAGTGTTAAGATGGTATGAAACCCCACCAGTTTCGTGTCGTCTGCCCACTGTTGCAGTTTCTTCATCTTTGCTTGCTACGCCAAACCAGTGATGGAGGTTCCCATGATTGACTGGACACGCGTTGCCGAACTGCGCGATGAAATCGGCCCCGAAGACTTTTCTGAAGTGGCAGAACTGTTCTTGATGGAAGTTGAAGACACGCTGTCACGGCTGCCTTCGGCGCGGAATGATGCACACCAGATGCAGGAGTTGATGCACTTCCTGAAAGGCTCGGCACTCAATCTCGGATTTGCCAACCTCGCAGAAACATGCAGCGCAGCGGAAATTTCGGTCACCAACGGCGATTGCGATATGGATGTCCAGTCCATGAAACAAATCTATGCGCAATCCCGCCAACTGTTCGAAACAGAATTTGCCCAGCGGTTTGCGTCCTAGATGAATCGGTGAATAACCGCCGGATCAGTTCCATCTGTCTGCTCCAATACACGCGCCCTAAGCCGCGTCATCCCCGACATCCAGCGGTCGGTGTCGGCTGCGCGCTGCGCGAAAAAGGTTTGGGCATCCGGATGGGGAAAGATCATGAACCGACCTTCGGCAACACCCGTCAATGTTGAATCAGCGACGTCTTCAGCACTGATTACACCCGGTGCACGTATCGTAGCGGGATCATCATACCCCAACAAAGGCGTGGCCACATAAAGCGGACAAACAACCGCGACGTGAACACCGTCGGCCCCGTGTTCGATCGCCAATGACTGCGCAAGGCTGACCGCTGCATGTTTCGTGGCGGAATACGCGGCATCTCCGATTTGGGACAACACGCCTGCTGCAGAGGCGACATTGACCAGAACACCGGACCCACGCGAAACCATTTGGGGAACAAGCAGTCGCGACGCTCGCAAATGCGCCATGACATGCAAATCCCAGCTTTTCTGCCAATGCGAATCCGGGCACGATGTCGGCCCATCGGGTTCGCCCAGCGCAAAACCAGCATTGGAAAACAGCATGTCGACCTTGCCAAACTTTGCATTGGCCAAGTCGATCATTGCTGCAATCACGGTTGGGTCGCAAAGGTCTCCGTCATGCGGAACACCCCCAATCTCATCGGCAATCCGGATCGCCAAATCCTGCGACAGATCAGAGACAAGAACCCGAACGCCCCGAGCTGCAAGGGCACGCGCCAATGCCGCCCCGATGCCCTGCCCGGCGCCGGTGACAATCGCCGTTGCGCCGTCGAACTTCATCAGATCACAAATTGCGACAGCAGGTCGTCGTCGGTGATGTCTTGGTAGGTGAAACCAGCCGCATTCAACTGCGCAAACAGCTTGTCAAAGTTTGCAGCGTTGCGTGTCTCGATCCCGATCAGGACAGAGCCATAATTGCGCGCCGACTTCTTGAGATACTCAAACCGCGCAATATCGTCTTCAGGACCAAGAAAATTCAGGAAGTCCTTAAGGGCGCCGGGCCGCTGCGGCAGCCGCAGAATAAAGTACTTCTTGAGCCCAAGGTATTTCTGCGCCCGCTCTTTGACTTCTGGCAGACGCTCGAAATCGAAATTGCCGCCGGTGGTCACACAAACAACCGTGCGCCCCCTGATCGACTGACCCAGATCTTGCAACGCATCCACCGACAAAGCGCCTGCAGGTTCCAGAACAATCCCTTCGACATTCAACATCTCTAGGATTGTCGTACACAGCCTATCCTCCCTGATCGTCAGCGTGTTCGCCAAGCCGATCCCGTTCAGACGCGCAAAGGTCTTTTGCCCGATCTGCCCCACCGCAGCACCGTCAGCAAAGGTATTCACATGATCCAAGCGCACAGGTTTGCCCGCCTCCAAAGCGGCGCGCAGACAAGCGCCACCCGCAGGTTCAACAAACGTGTATTGGCAGTCCGTCCCGAGATAGCTGAGCATCCCCGCTGACAATCCGCCGCCACCGACCGGTAGCACGATATGATCAGGCATTTTGCCCAATTGCTCAGTGACCTCGACCGCAACACTCGCCTGCCCTTCGATCACGTCATCATCGTCAAACGGTGACAGAAAATGCCCACCCGCTTCGACGCAAAACGCCTGCGCGGCGGCCAGAGTGTCGTCGAAATAGTCCCCCGTAAGGCGGATCTCGATGCTGTCTCCCCCGAACATCGCAGTTTTCTGGATCTTCTGCTGTGGCGTCGTCACCGGCATGAAAATCACGCCGGTTTTGCCGAAATGTTTGCACATATAGGCCACGCCCTGCGCATGATTGCCTGCGCTGGCGCAAACGAACAGCTCTGCCTCGGGCCGCTTGCGCATCGCATTGAACGCGCCGCGCAGTTTGTAGCTGCGCACCGGAGACAGGTCCTCGCGCTTCAGATAAATATCCGCGTCATACTGTTCGGACAGATGCGCATTGCGCAACAGCGGCGTTTGCGGAAACACCTCGCGCATGGCTTGGGTCGCATTACGCGCGGATTGGGCAAAATCAGTCATACATCCCCCTCGGGGCAATAGCACATGGGCACACGGAGTCAGTCAATGGGGCGGTTTTCGACAAAATGCCCATAGAGCGTGGTCAGAACCGAAATCCCGATGATCGTCGCAAACCAGTTGACGACAAGCGAATAAACCACGTTGATGATCGACGACGGGTTGTCGTTGAACCATGACGGCAACTGGATGATCACGCTCGCTCCGACAACGATCAGCGCAAGCACCAGAATTATGCTGCTGCGCCCCTTGGTGACGTCCCATGTTTCGCCAAGCGTCAGTTTTTCTCCCAACGCTGCGGCAGGCAGCATGATGCCAAGTCGGAAAAACAAATAGGCCGCCGCGCCAATCAGAATCAGCGACATGATCCCCGCAAGCCCCGGCAATCCAATTGAGATGATGCCAATTGGAATTGACAGAACCATCACCCCAAGAACCACAAGCACGCCAATCAGGATCGATCGCCCTAGATATCCCATGACGGCAGATCCGTGAAACTGCGGCAGCCAGCCAGAAGTGCTTTCTCCGGTCAGCGCAAATCGGTGCCAAGCAACGGCGATCCACAGGCTGGCAATCACCGCGAGAAGACCCAGCACAATCGTTGGAAAGATCGTTTCCGGAGACATGATCGGAACTTGCGTGCCTTCGAGATCCATCATCTGCGGCGGGTTAAGAAAACTGTAGACGGTGTACGCGCTCTGAATGAGGTACAGGACCAGCGAAAGACGGAAGGCTTGTTCAAGATTGGCCATCACAAGATTGAACGAATGTTTGAAAATCTGCCAACCTGTTATCGCACCCACTGTCCTGTCTCCTTTGCCTTGTTCTCAGGCCACTTCTTGCCCCTGCGCATAAAAACAAGTAATCGCCCCGGCAAACCCGTTAAAGGAAAACCCATGTCTGCGCCCAAAAAAGTTGTGCTGGCCTATTCCGGTGGCCTCGATACCTCGATCATTCTGAAATGGCTGCAAACGGAGTATGGTTGCGAAGTCGTGACCTTCACCGCTGACCTAGGCCAGGGCGAAGAACTGGAACCGGCTCGCGAAAAGGCGGTCATGCTTGGGATCAAGCCCGAGAACATCTACATCGAAGACGTGCGCGAAGAATTTGTCCGCGATTTCGTGTTCCCGATGTTCCGCGCCAATGCGTTGTATGAAGGCCTGTACCTACTTGGCACCTCGATCGCGCGTCCGCTGATTTCCAAGCGTTTGGTCGAAATCGCCGCCGAAACCGGGGCCGACGCCGTGTCCCACGGTGCGACCGGCAAAGGCAACGACCAGGTCCGCTTCGAACTGGCGGCCTATGCGCTCAACCCCGACATCAAGGTGATCGCACCTTGGCGCGAATGGGATTTGTCCTCGCGAACCAAACTGTTGGCCTTTGCTGAACAGAACCAAATCCCGATCGCCAAGGACAAACGCGGCGAAGCGCCGTTTTCGGTTGATGCGAACCTGCTGCACACCTCGTCCGAGGGCAAAGTTCTCGAAGACCCGGCGCAGGAAGCACCCGATTACGTCTACCAGCGCACCGTGCACCCCGAAGATGCACCGGACACGCCAGAAATGGTCGAGATCACCTTTGAAAAAGGCGATGCCGTTGCGATCAATGGCGAGGCGATGAGCCCGGCCACGATCCTGACAAAGCTGAACGAACTGGGTGGCAAACACGGAGTGGGCCGTCTGGACCTCGTGGAAAACCGATTTGTCGGAATGAAGTCGCGCGGCATTTATGAGACACCCGGCGGCACCGTTCTGCTCGAGGCGCATCGTGGGATCGAACAGATCACACTTGATTCCGGCGCGGGCCACCTGAAAGATTCGATCATGCCGCGGTATGCAGAGCTGATCTACAATGGCTTCTGGTTCAGCCCGGAACGCGAAATGCTGCAAGCCCTGATCGACAAGAGCCAAGAGCATGTCACCGGCACAGTTCGCGTGAAACTCTACAAAGGATCGTGCAACACGGTTGCCCGCTGGTCGGACCATTCGCTCTATTCCGAAGCGCATGTAACGTTTGAGGAAGACGCGGGCGCCTACGACCAGAAAGACGCGCAAGGCTTCATCCAGCTTAACGCGCTGCGGCTGAAATTGCTGGCGGCGCGGAACCGTCGTTTGAAGTAAAACAATCTCTGTTCAAGCTAAAAGGCCCGCCAAACTGGCGGGCCTTTTTCGTATCTCAGTTGGCTGTAACGACCGTCATCACCAGCTTTTCGTCTACCCGGATCGGGCCGTCTTCCTTGGCGCCCAGCGTGTATTCGAACACGCCAGTAGACATGCCGCCATCTTCGCCGTGAACCATCAACATGAGCATGTCACCCGACGCGACCTCTTCCTGAAGAATCGCGGCAACATCCATGTTCTCGCCTTCCTTAAGCGCGGCATAACCCACAACCGGTCCAGGCTTCATCTCGGCGTCGGTGCGGTGCACGACCAGCCAGCCATTGGCCGGGGCGACAACACTGGACGCGGTCACGGTGCCGCCGGACACATCTTGATCCATCGCGTCAACGGACGGTGCCAACGAATGGCCAGCCGCCATCAGCGCGGTTGCGGACAGTGCGAAAATTGTGGTCGAGAGTGCAAATTTCATGGTCAGTCTCCTGTTTGGTGCGGGCTTTGACCCCCGCGGACACCAACAGCCACGGACACCAACCGTTCAGAGTTTCATGCTTTGCGAAATTTTTTTGGTTTCTAACGCGCGATATGCGGGCATTGTCCGCGCTACCAATTCTGCCAAATGCCCATTCAGGTCGGGCAATGGCCCCTCGGGACCGGCAAATCCAGTTGTTGCATGAAGCGACGTGTACCAATGCGGCGCCCAAACCCCGTCATAAGGCTTTGGTCCCACGGGCCATGACAACATCGCGGGATCGAACTCCAACCCAATTGTTTCACACAACCCCCGCAGCATGCCTTCAGGATCATCGCGGATGTCGGCGCTGTCGATCACGACAGGCGTTTGACCAAGCGATCGAACGTGATCAAATAGTTCAGCCTGAGCATCAAAGCCGATATCGTCCGCCGTCAGGTCGGGATAGCCTTTGGCAAAGCTCGCAACCACACGCGCCGGATGACGAATCAGAAAGACGTTCACACACTCCGCCATGAAGCTACGGGGGATTCCGTCGATCATGTGTTGGCACATATGCTTGTGATACGCGTGCGGCTTGCCGTCTGGAACAGGATCCATCAGGGACTGTTCCACCTCAATGGCATCTTTTCTACGATCACCAAGAACCTCGCTGCGCATTGGATGATCTAACCCCGTCAATCGAAGATACGGTCCGTAGAAAGGTTCATCCAAAACTGCGAAATCGGCGCGTTGCGCGAAAGAATACATCATCGCAGTCGACAGATTGCGGGGTCCAGACCACATCGCCACCTTCATCGTCCAAGCCCCTTGATAGGTTAATTTTGCCCGGACGGTATCGCGTCAGAGCCGTCGCGCAAGCGGTAACTCCATTTCACCTTCGAGTGAGATCCCAAGACAAAAATTGCACCCTCCGTGCCTTTCATCGCAGTTTGATTTCAGATTTTTGGAGGTTCCTATGCGCCCACTTCGCCGCACTCACCCGATTGCCCTTACACTCGCCATCCTTGCCGGGGTGTTCCTGCAAACCAGTAACGCAAGCGCGGGTGAGACTCGCCAGATTGTTGTCGCCGGCGGCTGCTTCTGGTGCGTCGAAGCCGATTTCGAACGGGTGCGCGGCGTCAAGGAAGCGGTGTCTGGCTACACCGGTGGCACAGTGGCGAACCCGACCTACAAAGAAGTTACACGCGGCGGCACTGGCCATTTTGAAGCGGTGAAAATCACCTATGACAGTGGCACTGTTGACCGCACGCAGCTTTACGATCTGTTCTTCAGGTCCATCGACCCAACGGATGCCGGTGGCCAATTCTGCGACCGGGGACAAAGCTATGCCACAGCTATATTCGTCTCTAACTCGGCCGAACGTGCCGCTGCGGAAAAGGCCAAAGCCAGCGCACAAGCCGCGTTGGGCCGCAAGATCGTCACGCCAATCCTAGACGCAAAAGCCTTCTACGATGCCGAGGATTACCATCAAGATTACTACAAAGGCACCAATCGTGTGCTGACACGGTTCGGCGCGATCCCGCAGAAAGAGGCATACAAACGCTACCGCCAAGGCTGTGGACGCGACGCCCGAATCGAACAGCTTTGGGGCAGCGACGCGCCGTTTATCGGCAATTAAGAAAACCGGGCGTCTTCGATATCTTTCAGATCGGGAATCACGTCGGCCGTTCCGTGGCGCGTGACCATGATCGCGCCCGCCTGCTGACCCAATGAAATTGCCTGCTCCATCGGTAATCCGCGATCAAGTCCAGCAACCAAGAACCCTGTAAAGGTGTCGCCCGCGCCCGTCGTGTCGACCGGGGTGACGGGAATGGCTGGAAACGTCTGGTCTGTACCGGCATCCGTGTTGATCCACCGGCAACCTTCACCACCCAACGTCACAATCACATCGCGCACCGGAAGCGCGCCCAACGTCATGCCCAGCGCATCTGTCAATTGCTGCGCCTCAACTGCGTTCATCACAAGGATGTCCAACATCGGCAAAACTGCCTCGACCGCCTGCGCATCAAAGGGGGCTGCTGCGTAGACCACCCGCATTCCCTTGGCAGAGGCCAGCGTTGCGCCCTCGATCTGGGCAGAGGTTTCGTTCTGGAATACGAACGTGTCTGCTTCGGTTGCGGCCATAAGCGCTGAGGCAATATGTTTCTCTGTTAAGGCCCGATTGGCACCCGGAAACAACAAAATGGCGTTTTCGCCGTGATCGTCGACCATGATCACCGCATGGCCAGTTGGCACATCCAGTTCCACAATATTCCGGGTATCGACGCCGTATTCCAACAATCTCTCGACCGCCCATCGCCCGTCGGCCCCAACCGCGCCGATATGCACGGCCCGTGCGGCGGCACGGGCAATGGCGACCGACATGTTCGCCCCCTTGCCACCCAACCCACGACTGTGTTGCGTTGAGGCCAGTGTTTCACCGGGCGCAAGCAGATGCGGCACCTGATAAAACAGATCCGCATTGATCGAACCAAGGTTAAAAACGGCCATGGTTTACCGCCCCTTGCACGCTGCCAGAACAGCCATGTTCAGAATGTCGCCCGCCGTCATGGAGGTCGAGCAGATCTGGATCGACTTGTCGACACCTGCCAAAATGGGACCGATCACCGTCGCCCCGGCCATTTCCTGCATCAGCTTAACCGAAATGGATGCGGAATGGCGTGCAGGCACCACAAGAATGTTCGCAGGGCCGGTCAGACGCTGGAACGGATAGAACTTCTGCGCATTCCGGTTCAGCGCCACATCGACGGTCATTTCTCCTTCGTATTCGAAGTTCACACCGCGTCGGTCCAGAACACGCGGCGCGATGTGCATCTTTTCGGCACGTTCTGACACCGGGTAGCCAAAGGTCGAGAACGACACAAACGCGACACGCGGCTCAAGCCCGATCAGACGCGCAACCTCAGCGGCACGCTCTGCGATATTGGCAAGGTCTTCCTCATCTGGCCATTCATGCACAAGCGTATCCGCCATCAGCACAATCCGACCCTTGACCAAAAGCGCCGTAACACCCGCCGCACCATGCGATGCGTCTGCGTCGAACACGTGGTTGATCAGCTCCATCACATGAGCCGATTTCCGCGTCGCCCCGGTGACAAGCGCATCACCATGCCCCTGCTGCAACATCAGCGCGCCAAAGACATGCCGATCCCGCGCCGCAAGGCGGTGAATGTCCTGATGGTCATACCCTTTACGCTGAAGGCGTCCGTACAGCACATCTTTGTACCGGCTGAGATGCTGCGTGTTGGCCGCGTTCACCACTTCAATCTCGCGTACCGCATCGCCCAATCCGGCCTCTTCCAGCTTGGCCTTCACATCCGCCTCACGCCCCACAACCAAGGCTTTTCCGAACCCTGACCGTTGGTACATGACCGCAGCACGCAACACGCGTGGATCGTCGCCTTCGGCAAAAATCATTCGCGCCTGCGCCTTGCGCGCCCGTGCATTGATCCCGCGCAAGATGCTTGCCGTCGGATCCATCCGCGATTTGAGAGATTCCTCATACGCAACAAGATCAATGATCGGCCGCCGCGCAGCACCCGTGTCCATACCCGCCTTCGCCACTGCGGGCGGAATGCGGTGTATCAGTCTCGGATCGAAGGGCGTGGGAATGATGTAATCGCGGCCAAATGTCAGGCTTTTGCCATAGGCCAGCGCCACCTCATCCGGTACATCCTCGCGCGCCAAATCGGCCAAGGCCTGCGCACAGGCAATCTTCATTTCGTCATTGATCGCCCGCGCATGAATGTCCAATGCGCCCCGGAACAGGTACGGGAAACCGAGCACGTTGTTCACCTGGTTCGGATAGTCGCTGCGCCCAGTGGCCACGATGGCATCCATCCGCACTTCGTGCGCCTCTTCAGGCGTGATCTCAGGATCGGGATTAGCCATCGCAAAGATAACCGGGTTATCAGCCATCGACCGAACCATGTCCTGCGTGACCGCACCCTTCACGCTCACCCCAAGGAACACATCCGCGCCGACCATCGCCTCTTCCAGTGAACGCGCGTCAGTTTTGACCGCATGCGCCGATTTCCACTGGTTCATGCCTTCGGTACGGCCTTGGTAGATCACACCCTTGGTATCCGCGACGATACAGTTGTCATGCCGCGCACCCATCCGCTTGAGCAGTTCGATACAGGCAATGCCCGCCGCGCCTGCCCCGTTCAGGACGATTTTCACATCTTCGATTTTTTTACCCGAAATATGCAGCGCGTTCAGCAGCCCCGCCGCACAGATCACCGCCGTCCCGTGTTGGTCGTCGTGAAAGACGGGGATATCCATCTCTTCCTTGAGGCGCTGTTCGATGATGAAGCATTCCGGCGCCTTGATGTCCTCAAGGTTGATGCCACCAAAGGTTGGCCCCATTAGACGCACCGCTTTGCAGAATTCGTCGGGGTCTTCGGTATCCAGCTCAATGTCGATGGAATTCACGTCGGCAAAGCGTTTGAACAGAACAGCTTTGCCCTCCATCACCGGCTTCGATCCAAGCGCGCCAAGATTGCCCAGACCCAGAACCGCCGTCCCGTTCGAAATCACCGCGACGAGGTTGCCCTTATTGGTGTAGTCATATGCCAGACCGGGGTCTTTCGCGATGTCTTCACAGGGCACGGCCACACCCGGGGAATAGGCCAGCGACAGATCGCGCTGTGTGGTCATGGGGACGGTGGCCTGCACCTCCCATTTGCCGGGGGTCGGCTCAAGGTGGAAGGCAAGCGCTTCTTCGCGGGTGTATTTCGGGTTGGACATGCGTCAGAGGCCTCATACGTCAAAATCGGGTTTTCCACCCGGGTCGGTCGTCTTAATGTCACGCCATAGCACCGAGGGGAAGCTTGTGAACGCGAATAAATCACCCGTCACACCCATGATGGCGCAATATCTGGAAATAAAATCCCAGTATGCGGACGCTTTGTTGTTCTATCGCATGGGTGATTTTTACGAATTGTTCTTTGACGATGCTGCAGCTGCATCCGAGGCGCTGGACATCGCGCTTACCAAACGCGGGAAACATGACGGTGACGACATCCCGATGTGCGGTGTGCCCGTTCATGCTGCCGAAGGGTACTTGCTCACGCTGATACGAAAAGGGTTTCGCGTCGCGGTTTGCGAACAAATGGAAAGCCCGGCCGAGGCAAAAAAGCGGGGATCGAAGTCCGTCGTCAACCGTGATGTGGTGCGCCTTGTCACACCCGGAACGCTGACCGAGGAAACGTTGCTTGAGGCGCGGCGTCACAACTTTTTGGCCGCATTGGCCTGTGTCAGAGACGAATGGGCGCTGGCTTGGACCGACATCTCGACCGGTGCGCTCCATGTTTTGCCGCTGTCATTGGCCCGCGTGGGTCCCGAACTGGCACAACTCTCTCCAGCCGAGATCCTGATGGCCGAAGGCACGGAAACCGTAATTGCCAACGTCCTCGACGATCTAGGGCTGGACCCAACATGGCTCAGCAAATCAAGCTTTGACTCAACAGGCGCGCACACCCGCCTGACACAACAATTCGGTGTGTCATCGCTTGACGCTTACGGCCAGTTCTCGCGCGTTGAACTATCAGCCATGGGCGCGCTAATCGAATATCTGGATCTGACACAAAAAGGCCGTCTGCCTTTGCTCCGAACGCCACAGCAGGAAAAGCTTGGTAATTCGATGCATATCGACGCCGCCACGCGTCGGAACCTAGAATTGACCCACTCCCTGCAGGGCGGTCGTGCCGGATCGCTTTTGTCCGTCATTGACCGAACGGCCACCGCAAGCGGCGCGCGCCTTTTAGAACGGCGACTGTCCACGCCATCGCGCGACCTGACGGTGATCCGCAACCGGCAAGAGGCGATTACGTGGGCGATCTCTGATCCGATGTTGGCCCGGCAAGTTCGCGATGCGCTCAAACGTGTTCCTGACCTGGATCGCGCGCTTTCGCGCCTTGGGCTTGAGCGCGGCGGGCCCCGAGACATGGCGGCAATCCGCAATGCTCTGGCGCAATCAGAGACAATTTCAGGTGCGTTGGAGACATATAACCTGCCAGACATGCTCAGTGATGCGGTTAGAGCCTGCAAAGGCCACGACGCCTTGATCGCACTTCTGGACGAGGCATTGATCGCTGAGCCACCGCTATTGGCCCGAGATGGAGGGTTTATCGCCCCGGGCTATGATGCGGCTTTGGACGAGGCGCGAAAGCTCCGAGATGAAGGCCGCGGTGTAATCGCAGGCCTTCAGGCACAATATTCCGACATGGCGGGCGTGTCGTCGCTGAAGATCAAACACAACAACGTGCTGGGGTACTTCATCGAAACCACCTCGACCCACGCGCAAAAGATGATGGCCCCACCGCTGAATGAAACCTTCATCCATCGACAGACGACCGCGAACCAAATCAGATTCACTACCGTGGAATTGTCCGAACTCGAACGCCGCATCATGAACGCCGGCGGTGAGGCGATCGAGATTGAAAAGCGGCTCTACTCCACCCTAAGTCGCGCAATTTTAGACCAACAGCCAGCACTGAATGCCCTTGCAACGGGTCTGGCTGAACTTGACCTCGCAACAGCGCTTGCTGATCTAGCCAGCGATCTGGATTGGTGCCGCCCTAAGGTTGATGAAAGCCGCAGCTTCGAGATTGAGGGCGGACGTCATCCAGTGGTTGAGCGGTCGCTCAGGGCGCAAGGCGAAACAGGGTTTGTTGCCAACGATTGTGACTTGTCGGCCCAGAGCAACAGCGCGGCAATCTCACTTTTGACTGGTCCGAACATGGCCGGTAAATCGACATACCTGCGCCAGAACGCATTGATTGCTCTTCTGGCGCAAATTGGGTCGTACGTTCCTGCAAAATCGGCGCATATCGGACTGGTCAGTCAAATCTTCAGCCGGGTTGGCGCGTCCGACGATCTGGCGCGTGGTCGGTCGACCTTTATGGTGGAAATGGTCGAAACTGCCGCTATCCTGAACCAGGCCGACGACCGCGCTTTGGTTATCCTGGATGAGATTGGTCGGGGAACGGCAACGTATGATGGCCTATCCATCGCTTGGGCCACGTTAGAGCATCTGCAATCCGTTAATAAAGTCCGCGCGCTCTTTGCCACGCATTACCACGAACTAACCGCGCTCGCGAACAGTCTGGACGGCGTCAAGAACGCAACAGTCGCGGTGCGCGAATGGGAGGGCGAGGTGATCTTTCTGCACGAGGTACGCGAAGGCGCCGCAGATCGGTCTTACGGCGTTCAGGTTGCCCAACTTGCCGGTCTGCCACCAGCGGTTATCACCCGTGCACGGTCAGTTCTGGACGCGCTGGAAAAAGGGGAACGCGAGAAAACCTCGCCTAAGGCGTTGATCGACGATCTTCCGCTGTTCTCGGCTGTCGCAAACACCCCGCAGCCAACAAAGCCCGCGACCGAAAGCAAGATCGAGGCACAGATCAAAGATCTGCACCCCGATGAAATGACGCCGATGGAGGCGTTACAGGCTCTGTATAGTCTGAAATCGTTGCTGAAAGACGATTAGGACTTCGGCATCGAGCTTACGCCAACCTGCGCCGGACGCAGCAGACGATCATACAGCATGAAGCCCTCGGTCGAGACCTGAATGATCTCGCCTGCGATTGTACCCGGTACCGGTGCCTCGAACATCGCTTCGTGCATCTGAGGATCGAACTTGTCACCCACTTCAGGCTTGATCGCGGTAACGCCGTGCTTGCTAAAGACATTGAGCAATTCACGCATTGTCAGCTCGACACCTTCGATAAAGGCTTTGGACGCCTCGCGTTGCTCTTCTGGAATGGAAGCAAGTGCACGCTGCAAATTGTCATAAACCGGCAGGAGGTCGCGCGCCAAGCGTGACCCACCATACTGTTGTGCTTCGCGGCGATCTTTATCCGAGCGCTTACGCGCATTTTCGGCTTCCGCCAACGCGCGCATGAACTTGTCTTTCAGATCATCCCGCTCGGCACGCAAAGAATCCAGATCAGCGTCTTCATTGCTGATCTCTTCTTCAAGAGCTTCGTTTTCCTCTGCCTCGGCCTCGGCCAGGCTGTCGAGAAAATCCTTCGTGTGATCCGTTTCGGCCATTTCGTTACCCTTGGTTGCGGTCGCCGAGCAATTTCCCGACGAGCTGCGCTGTGTAGTCCACGATCGGTACGATCCGTCCATAATTCAAACGGGTCGGGCCTATAACCCCCACCGCACCGATAATTTTACGATCAGCGTTCATATATGGAGACACCACCAAAGAGGAACCCGAAAGTGAGAAAAGTTTATTCTCAGAACCAATAAAAATGCGCACACCGTCGCCTTGTTCGGTCAGTTCGAGAAATTCCGCGATGTCCCGCTTGCGCTCCAGATCATCGAACAATTCCCTAATGCGCTCCAACTCTTCGGCATGGGTGTCTTCTGCCAAAAGATTCGCCCGCCCGCGCACAATCAAACGACCGGACGTGTCGGCGTGTTCGTCCCAAATCGCCAAGCCTTGCTCGACCAATATCGCGGCAAGTGAATCCAACTCACGGCGCTTGCGGGCCATGTCGTCTTTGATCGTGCGACGCAGATCAGACAGTGTTTTTCCTTCAACCAAAGCATTCAGAAAATTCGCCGCCTCTCGCATCGAGCTTGGTGTTTGTCCCGGAGGGGGCGTGAAGAGACGATTCTCGACATGCCCATCGGCAAAAACCAAAACCACCAATGCCTGATCCCCGCCGACAGGAACAAACTCGATATGTTTGATAGCTGCTTCATGTTTGGGCGTGAGAACGAGGGACGCGCCGTGCGTTACACCGGACAAAGCAGATCCAACCCTATCCAGAATGGTACCAACATCCTGACTGTTGCTTGTCACAGTTGCATCAATCTTCTGTCGATCATCGACATCAAGATCACGCACTTCCAAAAGGCCATCCACAAACATACGCAAACCAAGCTGGGTCGGGATACGGCCTGCGCTGATATGGGGGCTGTCCAACAGACCAAGAAACTCCAGGTCTTGCATCACGTTCCGAATGGTCGCCGCAGATACCTTTTCCTCAAGCGTACGCGTCAACGTGCGCGAGCCCACAGGTTCACCGCTAAGAAGGTAGCCTTCGACAACCTTACGGAACACTTCCCGCGACCGGTCGTTCATTTCGTCCAGAAGTTTGGTCCCGTCGCTCAATCACTCACCTCATATCGCAAATCACGGTCACACTGGTTCAGACTATTGGCTTGCGAAACCAGAAAGCCTGCCTGTATCCGTACACGGCAATCAAGGGGATATACCATGCGACCGTCAGGACGGAAATTAAGCGAAATGCGAGCGGTTTCAATCGAAACCGGGATCAGCAAACATGCAGAAGGCTCATGCATGATCCGCATGGGGGATACCCACGTGCTCTGCACCGCCACCATCGAGGACCGTGTGCCGCCGTTTATCAAGGGATCCGGACTGGGCTGGGTCACTGCCGAGTACGGCATGCTGCCCCGTTCCACGACAAGTCGGATGCGCCGCGAGAGTGCCGCGGGCAAGCAACAGGGTCGCACGGTCGAGATTCAGAGACTAATTGGGCGCAGCTTGCGTGCTGGCGTCGATCGCGTGGCACTTGGCGAGCGTCAAATCACCGTCGATTGTGATGTCATTCAAGCTGATGGCGGCACGCGTTGTGCGTCGATCACAGGCGGTTGGGTCGCGCTGCGTCTGGCCGTAAATAAGTTGATGAAAGCCGGTGACGTGAAGAGCGATCCGCTGATTTCTCCGGTGGCTGCTGTCAGCTGCGGTATTTATGCCGGCCAGGCCGTTCTTGACCTCGACTATCCAGAAGATTCCGAAGCCGGTGTTGACGGCAACTTCATCATGCGCGGCGATGGGCAGTTGATCGAAATACAAATGTCAGCCGAAGGATCGACCTTTTCGCGCACGCAGATGACCGAACTGCTTGATCTGGCGGATGCCGGTGTGCAGGAACTGGTCGCTCTGCAGCTCAAGGCTGCGGAATGACTCGCAAATTCGAAGGAACCCGGCTTCTTGTGGCAACCCATAACAAGGGCAAGCTGGAAGAGATCGCCGATCTTTTGAAAGACTATGGGGTCTCGGTCGTTGGCGCGGCCGAGATGAACCTGCCGGAACCTGTCGAAGACGGAACCACTTTCGTCGAAAACGCTCAGATCAAAGCACATGCCGCGGCCAAAGCGACTGGCCTCCCTGCCCTATCTGATGACAGCGGGCTTGAGGTTGACGCATTGGGCGGCGCGCCCGGCGTCTATACAGCCGATTGGGCCGAAACAGAGACGGGTCGTGACTTTGTCATGGCAATGACCAAGACCAACAAAGCGCTGCTAGACTCTGGGGTTGAGCCCCCTTGGACGGGACGGTTTTGCTGCACATTGGTTCTTGCCTGGCCCGATGGACATGACGAAGTGTTCCCCGGCACGATGGAAGGACACATCGTCTGGCCCATGCGTGGCGAGCAAGGACATGGATACGATCCGGTGTTCCAACCCAACGGGTACAGCATCACCTTTGGCGAAATGGACCGCTGGGAAAAGAACAAGATCAGCCACCGCGCCGACGCCTTCCGCAAATTTGTGGCAGGATGCTTTGGCTGAGCTTTGGCAAGACCGCGGGTTCGGGCTTTATGTTCACTGGCCCTTTTGTGCAGCAAAGTGCCCATATTGCGATTTCAACAGTCATGTCCGATCTGCCGTCGATCAGACAAAATGGGCAGACGCCCTTGCGCAGGAAATCCTGCGGACCGGGGGTGAAACCGGGCCCAGGGTCCTTACGTCCATCTTCTTCGGCGGCGGCACCCCCAGTCTGATGGAACCAGAAACGGTAAAGACCGTTTTGGATGCCGCCCGTGAGGTTTGGGTTTTCGCGAATGACATCGAAATCACGTTAGAGGCAAATCCCACCTCAGTCGAAGCCCATCGATTTGAAGGATACGCCAATCATGGCGTGAACAGGGTTTCCTTGGGCGTTCAGGCGCTTGATCCCGATGATCTGAGGGCATTGGGGCGCCTTCATACGGTTGACGAGGCGCAGACCGCGTTTCAGACCGCCCGCACATTCTTTGATCGCGTGAGTTTTGATCTGATCTATGCACGGCAAAACCAGTCACTTGATAATTGGGAACGCGAGTTGACGACCGCCCTGAACATGGCCGTGGATCATCTGTCGCTCTATCAACTGACCATCGAAGAAGGCACCGCATTCTGGGATCGCGCCCAACGCGGGATTCTGCGTGGATTGCCGTCTGACGATCTTGGCGCAGACCTTTACGATCTAACGCAGCGCCTGTGTGATGATGCGGGATATGAGGCTTATGAAGTCTCGAACCATGCCAAATCTGGGGCCGAATCCAAGCATAACCTGCTTTACTGGCGGGGTGGCGATTATGCCGGTATCGGTCCGGGTGCACATGGTAGGTTGACGCGCGACGGTCAACGGATGGCCACAGAGTGCTGGAAACAGCCAGAAGCTTGGCTGAAAGCGGTGACAGAGGGAACGGGTATCAAAGATGCGCTTCTGCTACCGCCTCTAGATGTTGAGGATGAACGCCTCATTATGGGGTTGAGACTAAATGAAGGTCTACTGATTGACGATGTGACCGCTATAATCGACAGGGCCCGACTGGAAACCCTGACAGTCGACGGCTTGATCTGGCAGCAGGACAGCCGCATTGGCGCAACACCAAAAGGGCGGCCTGTCCTCAACTACCTGATTGCTCAGCTTGCCAAAAGCTGATCAGCGCGTCGCACTAAGGGCTGAGCACAGAAGATCAAGGTCTTCTAGCGTGTCATAGCTGATCGTAACGCTGCCCGTCTCTTTGCCTGCGTTGTGATTAATCGAGACCTTCATTCCCAAAGCCGCTGACAAATCGCCTTCCAGCGCCTTTGTATCCGCATCTTTGGCCTCATTCCCCGACGATTTCGCAGACCTTTTTGGCTTTGCGTCGCCTTCGGGATTTTGTGCTTCACGGACCAGGCGTTCAGCTTCGCGTACAGACATGCCATGACGAACAATCTGCCCAGCCAACAAGACGGGATCAGGTGCAGTGATCAAGGCCCGCGCATGCCCGGCAGAAAGCTTGCCATCGACAACAGCATTTTTAACCACGTCTGGCAGGTTGAGAAGCCGAAGAAGGTTCGCAATGTGACTGCGACTTTTGCCAAGCGCTTGCGCCAATTTTTCCTGCGTATGCCCAAAACGAGACATCAACTGTTCATAACCAGCCGCTTCTTCAATCGGGTTGAGATCGGCACGTTGGATGTTTTCGATGATTGCGATTTCCAGAACATCCTCATCTGAAAACTCACGAACGACCACTGGAACTTCGTGAACGCCTGCGGCCTGCGCAGCACGCCAGCGCCGTTCCCCTGCCACGATCTCATATTGGTTTTCGGCAGTGCCACGCGGTCGCACAATCAAGGGCTGGATCACGCCCTTGCTTCGGATCGACATTTTTAATTCATCCAGTGCGTCCGCATCAAACTGTCGGCGCGGCTGATCTGGATTCGGAAAAAGTTGATCAACAGGGAGTGTCCGCACAGCGCGTTGTTGTGGCGGCGCGCTGGCTTCAGAGTTGGGTTCAATATCGGCCATCAAAGCAGACAATCCTCGGCCCAGCCCGCGTCTTTGTTCTTTTTTCTCTGCCATCTGCTCAACCTACGCTGCTGTCATTGTTTCGTTTTTCCCAAGAAACTCTCGGGCAAGCGCCCTGTATGCAAGAGCGCCCTTGGAATTCGTATCATACTCAAGAACCGGCATCGCGTATGACGGCGCCTCGCTCACGCGCACATTGCGCGGGATTACCGTTTTAAAAACAAGGTCTCCAAGATTGTCGCGCGCATCAGTCTCGACCTGCTGCGACAGGTTGTTGCGCGCGTCGTACATCGTCAAAACAACACCTTCGATTCGCAGCGCGGGGTTTGCAGATTGGCGCACCTCCCGAATGGTTAGCATCAATTGGCTGAGGCCTTCCAATGCGAAGAATTCGCTTTGAAGTGGAACAAGGACAGAATGCGCGGCGACCATCGCGTTGACAGTCAGAAGGTTCAACGACGGGGGGCAGTCTATAAGAATGAAATCAAACCCAAATTGATCCATATCGGTTTGGCGCAAAGCATCGTGGAGCAGGTAGCTGCGCTTTTCATTAGCGATGAGCTCAATATCAGCCGAGCTGAGGTCTGTAGTTGAAGGCACAAGGAACAGGTTGTCTTGCCCTGTTTTGCAAATAATATCCGAGAGCGGAAAATCGTCTAGTAGCAGATCATATGTCGTTGCGTTGCGGTCATCTGGCATCAGGCCAAGCCCCGTGGATGCATTGCCTTGAGGATCAAGATCGACCACCAAGACCTTTTGACCGATTTCGGCCAACGCGGACGCAAAATTGATGGCCGTTGTTGTCTTTCCAACGCCACCTTTTTGATTTGCGATCGCTATGATTTTTGGACCAACTGGGCGTGTGGGATCATACACGAGAAAGGTCTCCAATCTCCATAACGGCAGCGTCAGGGTGTGTCACACTTGTATGCGCTTCATAAGTGAATCGCCACTTTTTTTGAGCATCCGTAACCTCATTCCGCCAAGTGCCGCCCTTCATGAAAAGCGAGATTCCGCCGCCACCAACATGTCGTTCTGTGTACGTCAAAAGGTCGACCAAAGGAGCTAGTGCTCGGGCGCTGACAACATCTGACTGAAGTGGATCGACCGCCTCGATGCGGTTTGCAAGGACGGTGAACGGTGTATTTGTTTCACGTGAAACACTACGCAGAAAGGCTGCCTTGCGTTGATCGCTTTCAATCAGCGTCACCATCAAACCTTTTTCTCGCAGCGCAATCGCCACCACGGCACCAGGAAAACCACCGCCTGACCCCAAGTCTACCCATGTTTTCGCTTTTTTTGGGCATAGAGATGCTACTTGCAAAGAATCATCAAAATGCCGCCGAGCGGCTTCTTTTAAGGACGATGGCGAAACAAGATTAATTTTTGGTGACCACTTACGAAGAAGCGATAGGTAGACATCCAATCGCTCTGATGTTTCACGTGAAACATTCATACAGCGGCACGCGCTTTGTGAACAGACGCACGGATTTTAGACAAGATCAGCATCAATGCCGAGGGTGTCATACCATCAATCCTGGCCGCCTGAGCCACATTAGCTGGCATTGCTTTTCCAAGCTTGGTCTTCAATTCATTAGACAGGCCTTCGATTGAGTGGAAATCAAAATCCTCAGGAATTGTTTGCGCTTCGTCTCTACGCAGAGCTTCGATGTCTTTCTGCTGACGTTCAATATAATTCGCATAAAGGGCATCTTTGGAAAGCTGCTCGCGTACCGCCAGATCGATAGACGACAAAGTTGGATCAATCGACATTAATGCATCCCAAGACACCGCCTCAATCGCCAAAGCCTCAAACCCTGACCGCTTTGCGCCATCCTGCGATATCGTCACGCCGACATCGACCAGCTGACGAGAGGTCACGGTTAGACTATCCAACTTTTTCCGACCGGAATTCATCGATGACATTTTATTCTCAAAAACGCTCTGACGTTCTTCGTTCACACAGCCAATCTCAATCGCCTTTTGCGTCAGACGTTGATCAGCATTATCCGCGCGCAAAGACAGGCGATATTCAGCGCGTGAGGTGAACATTCGATACGGCTCCAGAACTCCACGCGATGTTAGATCGTCGATCATTACGCCAATGTAACTATCCGAACGGCTGAAGGTGACTGGCGGAAGTCGCTTTGATCGACGGGCCGCGTTTAATCCAGCAACAAGCCCTTGCGCCGCGGCTTCTTCGTAGCCGGTTGTCCCATTGATTTGGCCAGCAAGATAAAGTCCTGTCCGACCCTTAAGCGACAAATCAAGATTCAGCGCGCGCGGATCAACGTAGTCATATTCGATAGCATAGCCCGGCTGCAGAATCTCTGCCGCCTCGAGGCCATTGATCGAACGGACGTATTCCAGCTGGATATCTTCAGGCAAAGATGTGGAGATTCCATTTGGATAAATCGTGTGGTCATCAAGACCCTCTGGCTCAAGAAAGATCTGATGCGACGACTTATCCGCAAACCTGACAACCTTATCTTCGATTGAAGGACAATAACGCGGCCCAACGCCTTCGATATGACCTCCATACATCGCAGACCTGTCCAAATTTGTGCGGATGATGGCGTGTGTTTTTTCATTTGTATGCGTGATCGCACAAGATACCTGTCGGGCCGTCGGGCCCTTGGATAGAAACGAAAACATAACGGGTTCGTCATCACCCGGCTGTTCATCCAATCCACCCCAGTTGATGGTCCGCCCATCCAGACGCGGCGGTGTACCCGTTTTCAAACGACCCAGCGGCAATTCGAAGGACGCAAGTGTATTTGCCAAATCGTTAGATGGCCGTTCCCCCATGCGACCACCAGCAATCTGGCGATCACCAATATGAATAACACCACGCAGAAATGTCCCCGTGGTTAGAATGACAGAAGTTGCCGTCAGCCTACGATCTACATCAAGAACCACACCGCTGACTTCGCCGTTATGCACGATGAGGTCAGTTACTTCACCAGTAACCACCTCAAGGTTTCTTTGCGCTTTGGTCGCAGCCAGCATCTCTGATTGGTAAATTCTACGATCCGCCTGGGCGCGAGGACCTTGCACGGCCGGGCCTTTCCGACGGTTCAATAGACGGAACTGGATACCTGCTTTGTCTGCCACGCGCCCCATGATGCCGTCAAATGCATCAATTTCGCGAACCAAGTGACCTTTGCCAAGTCCCCCAATCGCCGGATTACATGACATAACGCCAATGCCAGCTTCGGACAGAGTGACCAAAGCCGTACGTACACCCATCCGTGCCGATGCATGCGCGGCTTCGCAACCCGCATGTCCGCCGCCAACGACGATGACATCGAAATCAAATTGTTTCACGTGAAACACTCCTTACTTTCCGATGCAAAAACTTGAGAAGACCTTGTCTAACACATCCTCAACATCGACACGACCCACAAGCCTTTCAAGCATGAAAATTGATGCGCGAAGTTCCTCTGATCCCAGGTCATACATCGCCGGGCCAGAGCGTACAAAATCCAACGCTTTCGACATCGACCTTCGTGCCAGCACGAGAACTTCCTTCTGGCGTTCATGCGAAACCAATCCAGCAAAAGTTGCGTAGGACAAAAGGTAATCTTTCACATCTTCTACAAGCTTTTGAATGCCAACCCCAGTCAGGCCAGACACACCTTGTCCATCGGATCGTAAATCGGACTTTCCATCGATTACAATGTCATGCTCGAGTGGTTCAAGGTCGGAAAACTGCCCCTCCCCTCGAAGGAACACGCGTAGATCCGCAGCTTTTGCTCTTTGAATCGCGCGCTGGATGCCAATCGATTCGATTTCATCCGTTGTTTCCCGTAGACCTGCTGTATCAAGAAATGTAACTGGCAAGGTTCCCAAGTCCATCCGCACTTCGATTACGTCGCGCGTGGTGCCTGCTATTTCAGACGTGATCGCAGCATCCCGGCCAGCAAGAGCATTGAGAAGTGTAGACTTTCCTGCGTTCGGCGGACCCACAATCGCCACTTCAAATCCGCTTCTGACACGCTCCGCTACGCCAAAACCTGAGATTTCGCGGTCCATTGTGTCCAACACTCCGGTAAGAAGACGCTCAACATCGTCTGACACATCGACTGGGACCTCTTCATCCGCGAAATCAATAGTCGCCTCAAGTAAAGAAAGGGCGTGGATAAGATCGCCACGCCAGCTTTCCGACTTTTCGCGCAGTCTGCCGGTGAAACCTTTTAGCGCCTGCTTGCGCTGCATCTCCGTTTCCGCGTCGATCAAATCGGCCAGAGCTTCGACCTGCGTCAGGTCCAGACGACCATTATTTAGCGCCCGCCGCGTGAATTCACCTGCCTCGGCAGGTCTGAAACCTTGCACCTCTGTAAGGCAATCCAGGACCGTGTTGATGATCGCCACACTGCCATGCACATGAAATTCGACAACATATTCGCCGGTAAAGCTGGCGCCTTCTGTGAAGGTCAGAACAAGTGCTTCATCAAGGAAACCTCGATCTTTGTGCACCAGACGACGCAGGGCAGACAGTCTTGGTTCTGGCGGAGAGAAACCGAAAACATTGCACGATTGGAAAGCGCTTGGCCCAGACACCCGGATCACAGCGACGCCAGATTTTCCCGGCACAGTGGCTAGGGCAAAGATCGTGTCCATGACGTTGCGCGCCCGCCAGGTTTACGAATTCATGGAGTCGAAGAATTCCGAATTCGTCTTGGTTTGCTTGAGCTTGGATATCAAGAACTCAATTGCGTCCGTGGTCCCCATAGGGTTGAGGATACGGCGTAGAACAAAGGTTTTCTGAAGATCAATCTTGTCGACCAAAAGCTCTTCTTTCCGTGTCCCGGACTTGAGAATATCCATCGCCGGGAACACGCGCTTATCTGCAACTTTGCGGTCCAGCACGATCTCCGAGTTACCAGTGCCCTTGAATTCTTCGAAAATAACTTCGTCCATACGACTGCCGGTGTCGATCAACGCAGTTGCAATAATAGTGAGTGATCCACCCTCTTCGATGTTACGCGCAGCACCAAAGAAGCGTTTGGGCCGTTGGAGGGCGTTTGCATCTACACCACCAGTCAGAACTTTACCCGACGACGGCACAACAGTGTTAAATGCTCTACCAAGTCTTGTGATGGAATCAAGAAGGATAACAACATCTCGCTTGTGCTCGACCAAACGCTTGGCCTTTTCGATCACCATCTCGGAAACAGCGACGTGACGAGTTGCCGGTTCATCAAAGGTAGAAGACACAACCTCACCCTTTACTGAACGTTGCATGTCGGTAACTTCTTCGGGACGTTCGTCGATCAGCAGCACAATCAGATAGCATTCCGGGTGATTGCGTTCGATCGAATGCGCGATGTTCTGGAGAAGAACTGTCTTACCCGTCCGCGGCGGAGCCACAATCAGCGAGCGCTGGCCTTTACCAATCGGCGCAACGAGATCGATGATGCGTGCAGAGCGATCCTTGATGGTGGGATCTTCGATTTCCATATTCAAACGCTCATCAGGGTAGAGCGGTGTCAGGTTATCAAACGCGATCTTGTGACGGGCACGCTCAGGATCCTGGAAGTTGATCTGGGTGCAATCCATCAAGGCGAAGTAGCGTTCATTGTCTTCTGGTGCCTTGATTTCACCGTCAATGGTGTCCCCCGTCCTGAGCGAAAATTTCCGGATCATCTCGGGAGAGACATAAATATCGTCGGGACCGGGAAGATAGTTTGCTTCTGGAGAGCGAAGGAAACCAAACCCATCCTGCAAAACCTCGAGAACGCCGTCCCCGAAAATGGTCCAACCTTCATCCGCACGTTCGCGCAGGATCTGGAACATGATCTCGCCTTTACGCATGGTCGATGCGTTTTCGATCTCAAGGTCCTCGGCCATTGCCAAAAGGTCTTTGGGGCTTTTTGCCTTCAGATCGGCAAGGTTCAGCTTTTCGGTCATGAAATATCCCGGACTGCGGCATTAGGCAGTCGTCTCATCGTTGTCTCAGGAAAGTCGCGTCCAGAACAGGACTGTGCTGCTCTTAGCTGAGGGGAGGGAAGCTGTCAAACCAGAGCTAATCTTTAAATAAGTAAGTTTAAAAAAAGGATTTTGATAATTGTAGTCCAGCGAAACGCTTGTGGATTAACGATCTCTACACAAACTGCCCACAAGGTTCAGATATGTGGGCAGATCTGTGTATAACCGATGATATTTCAAAAATATTCATCTAAATTATTGATCTTAAATGAATAAATATAAATCTCTGCGGGGATAAGTGATCAGAAAGGCCGCTTCGTCCTGTTGATGTGCCAACTTGTTCCCAAAGAGCACTTATCCTTTTCACATGGAGAACAAACCACCCTGGAGCCAAGAACAACTTGCCGAGATTTCTACATGCTTGCTGATGTGGTCAGATTTCCCCAAAACACTCCAAGAAAGAAACAGAACTTGTTCCAAGAGTTGTCCACATGAATCCTCATCTTGTCCTTGCCTCTGGGTCTCAGATTCGCGCCGATCTGCTGCGCAACGCGGGAGTTCGATTCGAAGTTCAGGTTGCTCGAATCGATGAAGACGCGATCCGGCAGGCCTTGGAGGCTGAAAAGGCTTCACCGCGAGACATTGCAGATACTCTGGCCGAGATGAAGGCGCGCAAGGTGTCGGACAAGATGCCCGGTAAGCTTGTCTTGGGATGTGATCAGGTGCTTGCCATCGATAAGACCGTTTTTGCCAAACCATCAAATCCGGACGAAGCGCGGGATCAGCTTCGGGCATTGCGAAACAAATCGCACATGTTGATGTCGGCGGCCGTTCTTTATGAAGGCGGTGAGCCGAAATGGCGCCATGTCGGTGTGGTGCGTCTCAGGATGCGCGATGTTTCAGACAGCTATCTTGAGGCTTATGTTGACCGAAACTGGGACAGCATTCGGCACTCTGTCGGAGCTTATAAACTCGAGGAAGAGGGTGCGCGGCTGTTCACACAGGTGCAAGGCGACTATTTCACGGTGCTGGGACTTCCGTTACTGGAACTTCTGAACCACCTTACTTTGACCGGACGGATTGACGGATGAGTGACAGTAAAATTCCTTTGGCCGCTGTTATTGGCCATCCTATCGCCCACTCTAAAAGCCCAAACGTACATGGCTACTGGCTGCGTAAGTACGGGCTAAAGGGGCATTATATCCCGATGGACATCGAGCCTGATAAGTTGCCCGATCTCTTGCCGCGCTTGGCAGATCTTGGGTTTGTTGGGGCCAATGTAACGATCCCCCACAAGGAAAAGGTGATGGAGATCGCGGATCTGATCACTGATCGCGCGACGCTCATCGGGGCGGCAAATACGCTGATTTTCCGAAAAGATGGACGCATCCATGCGGATAACACGGACGGATATGGATTTATCGAGAACATCCGACAGTCCATTCCGGATTGGAACCCGAAATCGGGACCCGCGGTCGTGTTTGGTGCCGGCGGGGCAAGCCGCGCAGTCTTGGCGTCGCTGTTGGATGTTGGTGTTCCGAAGATCATGCTTACAAACCGGACACGGGTCCGGGCGGAAAAACTGCGCGAGGATTTTGGCAATCGCATCCAGGTGATTGAATGGGTTCAAGCGGGCAACGTGCTGGAGGATGCTGATTTGGTGGTGAACACGACGTCTTTGGGAATGACCGGCAAGCCCGAGATGCGTGTGCCTTTGGACGGGCTGCGGCCCGGAGCGATCGTGAACGACCTTGTCTACACGCCGCTAAGGACGCGCCTTTTGGCAACAGCCGAAGACAGGGGATGTCGCGTTGTTGATGGGTTGGGGATGTTACTGCACCAAGCGGTTCCCGGCTTTGAGCGTTGGTTTGGGAAACGGCCTGTGGTCGACGAAGATGTGCGGGCGGCGGTTCTGCGTTGATGTTCAAACTTGGCCTCACCGGATCGATAGGGATGGGGAAATCCACTACAGCCCGTTTGTTCGCTGAAGAAGGATGTGCCGTTTGGGATGCTGACGCAGCCGTTCACCGTCTTTATGCAGAGGGCGGCGCAGCCGTACCCCCTATTGGGTCGCTGTTTCCGGATGCGATTTCCGGCGGTGCGGTGGATCGTGGCGCGTTGCGGGAGATCATAAGTGACCGACCGGATGCGTTGCAGATGATCGAAGGAATTGTTCACCCTCTGGTCAAAGAAGACCGCGCCCGTTTTGCCGCCAGTGCCGATGCTGATCTGATTGTCTTTGATATCCCCCTGCTGTTCGAAACAGGCGGTGAGGTCGAGATGGATGCTGTTGTATGTGTCACTGTTTCACCCGAAGTACAGGAAAAACGAGTCATGGAACGTGGAACAATGACACGTGAACAATTCATGGCGATCCGGGCAAAACAGATGCCAAATGACGAGAAATGTGCGCGCTCTGATTTCGTGATCGAGACCGATACGCTTGAACACGCACGCGCGCAAGTTCACGATGTGTTGGAGCTGATCAGGAAACGAATGACCGATGCGTGAGATTGTTCTCGATACAGAAACAACCGGCTTTGAGCCGGAACAAGGCGACCGGATTGTCGAGATCGGGGCTGTTGAGCTGTTCAACCACGTGCCGACAGGCAAGACCTATCATCAATACATCAATCCCGAACGCGCAATGCCGCAAGAGGCATTTGAGGTGCACGGGCTGGGCGATGATTTCCTGGGCGATAAGCCGGTTTTTGCAAATGTGGCGCAGGCGTTTGTCGATTTCATCGGTGACGCCAAGCTGGTGATCCACAACGCTGCGTTCGATATGAAATTTTTGAATGCAGAGCTGTCTTGGGTCAAACGCGCGCCGATTCCCTTTGATCGTGCGGTGGATACGCTGATGATTGCCCGGCGCAAGTTCCCCGGGTCACCAGCATCTTTGGATGCATTGTGCCGTCGGTTCGGGATTGATAACTCGTCGCGGACATTACACGGCGCATTGCTCGACTCTGAAATTCTCGCAGAGGTTTATCTTGAACTGATTGGGGGCAAACAACCCGACTTCGCGT
The DNA here is from genome assembly GCF_002115725.1 of Marivita cryptomonadis. GTDB lineage: Bacteria > Pseudomonadota > Alphaproteobacteria > Rhodobacterales > Rhodobacteraceae > Marivita > Marivita cryptomonadis. The sequence goes on along the minus strand of NZ_JFKD01000001.1, from coordinate 92,963 downwards.
TGAATGTGTCACAAGACAAATCCGCGACTGGAGAAGGTGCCGCGGAGTGGCGGCCCGAGCCGCGCCCTACTCCGTTACCGGCGCGTCTGTCGGAAAGCGAAAAGGCGGCTCACGCCGCCTTTGTCGAAAAGCTTGGGGATGCCGCCCTATGGAAGCGGCTGTAACGCTTAGGCGTTCGCTGTTTCTGCTTGCTGTGCGCTGGCGCGACGGGCCAGTTCAGTGCGATAAAGCTGAAGGAAATCAATAGTTTCCAAGTTCAGTGGCGGGAATCCACCGTCACGTGTGACGTCGCTGACGATCCGGCGCACAAACGGGAAAAGCATCCGCGGGCATTCGATCAACAGGAACGGATGCAACTGGTCATCCGGTACGTTTTCAACTTGGAATACACCTGCATATTCAAGCTCGAGAACGAAGAGCGTGTCGCCGCTTTCTTTGGCCTTGGATGTGACCTGAAGCTTGAGGATCACTTCGTACTGATTGTCGGCTGTACGTTTCTTGGCATCCAGATTGACCTGAAGCTGAACGTCAGGCTGCACTTCACCCTGAACGCCCTTCTGGGCAAGGATGTTTTCGAACGACATGTCGCGCACGAATTGCGCAAGGACGTTCATTTTGACAGGCGCTTGTTGCGGGGCGGCGCCATTGCCAGCGGTTTCCGGCGTATCAGCCATGTGTCTCTCCCTCGGATCGAGCATTTGTAAAAGTTGGACGTTGCTTAGCAGCCGGAGACGTCAGCCTCAATGCTTCGTCCAGCCAGAACCTTGATGCGTCGGTTTTTTGGCGTTTGACACCTCATGGTAGTCGCCATCAATGATAGTATCGTTCGGCTTGCGAGGGGCGTCTTGTGCATAGGGATCAGGTTGCGGCCCCATTTCAAAGCGCTGAACCTTGATGTGTTCGCGCATGTAGGCGATCAGCGACGACCGGACCGGCGGTGCCAAGAGGGCAAAGCCCACGGCATCCGTGAAGAACCCCGGTGTCAAAAGCAGCGCTCCAGCCAGAAGGATCATTGCGCCATGGGCCAACGGCTCGGACGGATCTTCGAGTCGCGAGAATGATCCCCGCAGTTTGTCGAGCGCCATCAGGCCCTGGGAGCGGACAAGATATGTTCCAAGGATCGCCGTCAGGACAACGATACCCAAGGTAGGCCACAACCCGATCCAACCGCCAATTTGTATGAACAAACCGATCTCGATCAGGGGAACGAGCAAAAAAGCCACAAACAGCCACATATCAGGGCACTCCTTTCGCTGGGCGTGCGGTGGACTATGCACCACCCAACCCCTACATAAGGATGCAACAACGACGTTTCCACTTTGGTCTGGGCGAGGTCCTGATGAATTCTCCGCTGATACAGCTTCTGGTGCTTGCTGGCATTGCCGTGTTTTTGATCCTGCGATTGAAAAGCGTTCTTGGCACACGGGAAGGTTTCGAAAAGCAGCCGCTTCCCCGGCAGCAAGAACCCCATTCATCGACACGTCGTGACTTTGAAGTGATCGAAGGCGGGCCGGATCACGATATCATCGATCATGTTGATGCTGATAGCGATGCGGCAGATGCTCTGGCCCGAATGAAGCGAGCCGAGCCATCTTTCGGCGTCGCTGATTTTCTTGGCGGCGCGCGCGGTGCCTACGAGATGATCCTGATGGGATTTGAACGGGGCGATCTGGCCGAAATCAAACCATTCCTAGCCGAAGATGTGTATGAAACCTTTGCCGAGGGTGTTGAGGCACGTGAAGAGCAGGGTTTGACCATCGAAGCCGAGTTTGTTGGTGTTCGAGAATTGAGTCTCGTGGAGGCGACATTCGATGACGACACCGCCATGGCCGAGATTACAGTCAAGTATATCGGTGAGCTGACATCCACGGTTCGTGACAGTTCCGGTGAGATCATTGAAGGGTCGCCGACCCAGGTTAAGCGGCAAAAAGACGTTTGGACCTATGCCCGTCGTATGGGTGTGGATGATCCGAACTGGCAGCTTGTCGCCACGGGCGAATGATCCGACGGCTGGGCGCAGCCATAACCTTTGGTGTTCTGATGGCAGGACCAGTTGTGCCCAATGAGCCGGATCCGCAATACGCAATCCTTGGGTTTGAGGATTTGAACGGCTGGGCCGACGATGATCATGCGTCGGCCTTGGCGGTGTTCAAGAACACCTGTGCAGATCTTGATGAACCGGATTGGGCGTCACTCTGTGCGCTTGCGTTCGATGCTTCGGATGCGCGGCAGTTTTTCGAGCTATTCTTTCGCCCCATTCTTATTACCGACGGCAAAGAGCCCTTGTTCACCGGGTATTTCGAACCGGAACTGTCAGGTTCGCCTGTGCGCACCGCGCGGTACAGGCACCCGATTTACAAGATGCCACCTGAAGCGAATGACCGTCGCCCGTGGCTCAGTCGCCGGGACATTCTGACCAGTGGTGTGATGGAAGGGCGCGGACTCGAGATTGCGTGGGTCGATGATCCAGTAGAACTGTTTTTCCTGCAAGTGCAGGGTTCGGGCCGCGTGCGCTATCCGGATGGGCGCATGATCCGGGTCGGGTATGGTGGTGCAAACGGTCACAACTACAGGTCCATCGGACAAGAGCTGGTGCGCCGCGGTGTCTACCAGCCGCATCAGGTGTCAGCGGATGTCATCAAGAACTGGGTGCGGCGCAACCCGGCCGAAGGCGAAGACCTGCTGTATCACAATGATTCCTACGTTTTCTTCCGTGAAGTCAGCCAAGTTCCTGCAGAACGGGGCCCGTTGGGAGCGATGAACCGGTCCATCACGACTCTTCGTTCAATTGCGGTCGATCCGGCTTTTACGCCGTTGGGCGCTCCTGTCTGGATCGAAAAGGAGGGCGCAGATCCGCTGCGCCGTTTGATGGTCGCACAGGATACCGGCTCTGCAATCAAAGGCGCACAAAGGGCTGATGTGTTTTATGGCACGGGCGACGACGCGGGCCGTCAGGCTGGGCGGATCAAAGATCCGGGGCGCATGGTTGTGCTGATGCCCATTCAGCGGGCCTATGCGTTCCTGCCCGAGGCGTACCAATGAGCCGGCGCAAGCTTCGCCCAGAGGAGAAAGAACTTTGGCAGAAGGTTACACATTCCGCGACACCCCTGCCCCAAGCGCTGCGCCGTGCGGCTGAGCCTGTAAAACCGACGGTCCGGCCGAAGGTAGAACCAGAACTCATGGATTTGCCCAAAGCGTTCGGGATCGGGGCAAAGGCGAACTCCACTGGTCCTTCAGTATCCAAGCCGCAGACTGCCTCTCAGCCCAAGCCCATCATGGATACCAAGATCTACGGCAAGATGCGACGGGGAAGGCTGGCGCCCGAAGGCCGGATCGATCTGCACGGCATGACGCTTGATCAAGCGCACCCAGCGCTGACGCGGTTTATCCTCACATCCTATTCGCGCGGATTTCGTCTTGTTCTGGTGATCACGGGCAAGGGGCAGCGTGACGATCCGCACGATCCGATCCCCCGACAGCGGGGTGTTCTGAAACGTCAGGTGCCGATGTGGCTGCGCATGGCCCCGCTGAACACCGCTGTTATGGATGTGTCAGAGGCGCATATTCGCCACGGTGGTGGTGGAGCCTATTACGTATATTTGCGCAGAACTGCGCGAAGCTGATCAGCAATAAGGCCAGGCGCCTCTTCATGCAGAAGATGGCCATAGCCTGGATAGGTTAAAACCGCGGCGTCAGGCATCCGTTTTGCGCTTTCCTTGACTGAAGAAGGCGGCACCGCCTTGTCGTTTTCCCCGACAAGAAAGGTGCAGGGAACAGTGATCTTGGGCAGATCGGCCACCAACCCGTCAAGCTTCCATTGCGCCATCATCAACAGGGTTCCGTCTAGGTGCGCGTCACTGCGAAACAGCTTGGCATAGAGGTTCAAACCTTCGGGAGAGATCTTTGACCCCGTGGTTTCCAAGAGAGAGACAACCTGCCCCGGTCCTGACATCCTGCGTTTGAGCATCTTGGCCATGATTGGGCTGAGAGCGACGACACGGGCGGCAATCGGGAAAAGCACACCGGCCATACCCTTGAACGGTGTCAGCGCGGGGTTGACTGCAACCAGTGGCGCTTTGATGCCTGACGCTTGCAACAGGCGGAGGCCCAAGGCGGCCCCGGCGGAATGGGCGATGATCGCCGTGACGGTCCAGCCTTCGTGGTCGATCAGCGCCTGAACATCTTGCGCCATCAGCGGCAGCGATGATCTTTGGCGCGATCCAAGCTTGGTTTGCCCATGACCGGGAAGGTCGATTGCGACAACGTGGTGATCCTTTGCAAGGTCTGTCATCACGTCGCGCCACGAGTGGGTCGATCCGCTGGCGCCGTGCAGCAAGAGAAGGGTCTTGCCCTGCCCCATTTCCTGAACATGCCAGCGATGCGGGCGCACATCGACAAAGCGAGAATGCTCCGCGTGGGGCCAAGCCGTCAGGGTTTCAACCGCTCCCATGATGTCACGCGCCAAGCGCGGTTTCGATGGCGCGGCTCAGCCCCTTGGCATCGGCGCGCGGCAGCGGGATGTATTTCGCGTTCATCACATCGCAGAGCGTACGGAGGTCGCGGTGTGGCCGTACGGAAGTGTCGATCATCGCGCTGGGAATATTCAGCGACCGCACATGGCGGGCCATCGCCTGAGCATCGTCGTTTGCGGCAGCGCGGCCGGTTTTGCCCGGAAGCGGGACATTCGCGCGACCGTCGGTCAGGACGGCAATGGACGGGGAAAGCCCTTGGGCGCGCACGCGCTGGGCGAGGTCAGCGGCGGCCTTGAGGCCAGAGGCAAGCGGTGTGCCGCCGCCGCCGGGCAGGCCCGCCAAGCGGCGTTTGGTTTGCACAAGCGATCGAGTTGGTGGGAGGATCAGCTCAGCGCTTTCGCCCCGGAACGCGATCAGCGCCACGTGATCGCGTCGGGCATAGGCATCAGCCAACATCAGTTCGACAGCGCCTTTCGCCTCGGACAGTCGGGCGACTGCAGCAGAGCCTGATGCGTCGACGGCAAAGATGACCAGACGGTCGGACACCTCTTGAAACACTTTCACGTGGATATCGGACGGGCGGATCAGAACGCCGGTTCGGTCTGGGTTCTGCTTGCGGCGGATGGTCTGCCACGGCACGGCGGCGCGCAATGTGGCAACCAGATCAATCCGGTTGCCGCCATCCAACCTCCCTGCCCGCGAAGGCAATGGCCGCCCGCGTCGATTGCCGCGCTTTTTTTGCCCCGCGCCGCTGCTGCCAGACGCTGCCTTGATCCGTCCAGCCCCTTCGAGCATGGCAAGCACGTCGAAAGGCAAAACCGCTTTGACCGCGTCGATCAGCAATTCGTCGGGCAGGTTGAGGTCAGACTCGTCCTTGTCTGGGCTTTGCGTGTCGGGTGTGTCGTCGGGTTGGGTATTGTCTTCGTGCTCTTCCTCTTCGTCCTCGACCGGCATCTGTGTGGCGCGGTGGGCGTAGACCAGTTGAACGGCAATCTGAAGATCATCCTGATTGATCGTTTTCCGGTTGTTCAGAGCTGCATTTGCGCGTGCGGCTGCCAAGGCGATCAACGGCGCGCGCAGAGAATCGATGCCGAAGCGAATGGCGGTCACGGCCAGCGCTGTCGCTGCGTCGTCGGGAATTTCGACTGCGGTCAAACGGGCCTGTGCGGCGGTGACGTCGGCCTCATCCATGACCATGTGCACGAGATCGACATGGCGCATTCCGTCCAGATCTACGCGAAAGGCAAGCCGTTCGGTCAGGGTGGTTGGTGCGATCTCGTCATCCTCGGCGCCTTCGTCGAGCAGGATCAGAGCGTGACCTATGTCGGAATCCAGAGCTTGTGCCAATCTTGCGGCCAGACCGGGTTCGCAGCGTTCGGCCATGGTAAAGACCAGCGGTGTCGGCGTTTCAAGAATGCCTTTGGCGCGGATGATCTGACCGCGTGTCAGAGTTTCGCCGATATCGACGCCGCCAAACAGCTGGAGATCAGAGATCGAGGGCGCAATGCGGCGCGCCTTTGGAAAGATCGTCTTGATCGGAGCGCAGAACATGTCGCGTACCGGTCCGGCGCGGGCGCGCAGGTGCAGACCCCCCAACCCGGCCGGATCGACCGCCAGAAGCGTCAGGGCCAGTTGGCCTTGGACGTTTACGGCAGTTGGGTCTTCTTTCATGCAAAGACTTCCTCGACCGTGCGGTCGACGCGTGTGGAGGATCCTGCATCATCCAGCGGATCGCGGCGCAAACGGTGGCTGAGCGCCATGGAGGCCACGGCGCGCAGATGATCGCGGGTAACACTTTCGCTGCCCTTGTACGCGGCAAGAGCGCGGGCGGCGCGCAGCAATGTCAGTTCTCCGCGCAGTCCGTCGGACCCGATGGCAACGCATAGACCGGCGCAATCGCGCAGCGTGTCGTCTGGGGCATCGACAGTCTTGAGGGCGTGGCGGGCCGCAAGGATCGCATCGCGGATCTTTGTGTCCTCGACCGACCATTTTTCGACAAAGGCATCGGGATTGGTGTCAAACGCGGCGCGGCGTCGGATCACTTCGACCCGTTCTTCGATATCGTTCGGCGACCGAACCTCGACGGATAGGCCAAACCGGTCTAGCAGCTGTGGGCGCAGTTCACCTTCTTCGGGGTTGCCAGAGCCGACGAGCACAAAGCGCGCGTCGTGGCGGATCGACAGACCTTCGCGTTCGATGACGTTCTCGCCGGATTGCGCCACGTCGAGCAGCAGATCGACCAGATGATCCTCGAGCAGGTTCACTTCGTCGATATAAAGGTACCCGCGGTTCGCTTTGGCCAGAAGGCCAGGCTCAAACGCTTTTTCCCCGCGGCTGAGCGCGCGTTCAATGTCGAGTGCGCCGACCAGCCGGTCTTCGGTTGTGCCAAGGGGCAGATCGACCACGGGTGTCGGCACGTCGATCATATTGCCGGATACGGGGTCCGCCCAGTCAGGCATTTCGGCGGGGGTGGCGGCGTTTGTCGCGCTGCCTTCGAGTTTCGAAATCCGTGGCAGCAGCGCAGCAAGCGCGCGAACGGCGGTGGATTTACCGGTGCCCCGATCGCCAAAGACCAGAACGCCACCGATGCCCGGATCGATTGCGGTGAGAACCATGGCGAGCTTCATCTGGTCCTGGCCGACGATGGCGGAAAAGGGGAACTGATGTCTCATGCGGCGATATCCTTGAGAATGCGGGGGGATTGGCCTTCCCAGCTGCCGATCTCGTCGGCAACCCGGAACCGGGCATAGAGTTCTTCGCGGAACCAATTGCCGTCACGCACGGCACGGATGGCCTCCGCGTGGGGGCCGTTGTTGCGGGCGAATGCGGCCATGGATTGGGAATCGGGCCAGATGGAAAAGGTGATTTGCTGGAAGAGCGGAACCTCTCCGATGCCAATCTTGAACAGGACGTTTTGATCCCTGCCAATGACGCCACTGATGTCAGGTACGTGTTTCCAGAACTGCGCAGCGACGACAGGTCGAACGGTGGCTCGGGTCAGGGCCGCGATCGGCCCGGTTTGTGCCGGGCTTTCTTCGATAAATGGGGATTGGCCTGACCACGCGCCCCGAGCTGAATAGGGGGTCAGGAACAGCGTCCAGTGTTCCGATGCCTTCGCTCTATAGCGATGAAAGATGGATTCCTGCGTAACCGCCTGCTTTGCGCGGTCGAGGTCAGACCAGACTGTCAAGATTGCGTAGACCGAGGTGTTGGGAATCGGCGTGAAGCCTTCACCTGTGCCCGAACCGCAGAGCTTCCAGAACTGAAGACCGTCGATTCGCGGCAGAGACAGGCGCGCTACGCCCATCATTGTCAGCGCCCACATCCGCGAAAGCGGTGTGGCAAAGCGGTAAAAGCTCAGGCTCACGGTCTGCATTTCGGTTCCCATAGTGTCAACTAAGTCTGACATATTATCATCAGACAGGGAAGATATTAAATAATTTGACGCACCCCAGCGGCAAAATATTGTAAAGTAAAGTTGACAGTATATCATGGAATGATGATGACAAAACTTGATACGGCCCTTGCGGCACATTCCGACAAGCTGACTTCGGCCCATGCCGTCGTGATCGGTGCCGGGCTAGGTGGTCTTGCTTCGGCCATGCGATTGGGTGCGCTGGGTTACCGCGTGACCGTGATCGACAAACTGGATGTTCCGGGTGGGCGCGGGTCGTGCATCTGGAAAGATGGACACCGGTTCGATTTGGGGCCAACGATTGTGACCGTGCCTCAGGTTTTCAAAGAGTTATGGGCGGTCTGCGGTAAAGATTTCCACGAAGAGGTCGATCTGAGGCCGCTTGATCCGTTCTATGAAATCCGGTGGCCCGATGGGTCCAAATTTACCGCTCGTCAGGACACCGAAGCAATGCGCGAAGAGGTGCGTCGCTTGTCGCCGGGCGATGTTGCCGGGTACGATAAATTCTTGCGCGACAGCGAAGAGCGGTACTGGTTCGGGTTCGAGGATCTGGGCCGTCGTTCCATGCACAAATTGGGCGATCTGATTCGCGTCCTGCCCCGTTTTGCGATGCTGCGCGCGGACCGGTCAGTTTACGCGCATGCTGCCAAGCGCGTAAAAGATGAGCGGTTGCGGATGGCTCTGTCTTTTCATCCGCTGTTCATTGGCGGTGATCCGTTCAACGTGACCTCAATGTATATCCTCGTGTCGCATCTCGAAAAGGAATTCGGGGTGCACTATGCGATGGGTGGTGTCGCTGCGATTGCCGAGAACATGGCCAAGATCATTGGCGAACAGGGTGGCACGCTGCGCATGGAAACCGAGGTTGACGAGATCCTCGTCAAGAACGGTCAGGCGCGCGGGGTCAAGCTTGCGTCTGGGGATATGCTCACGGCTGATATCGTCGTGTCGAACGCCGATGCGGGACACACCTATGATCGCCTGCTTCGAAATCAGCCGCGTAAACGGTGGACGCCGAAAAAGCTGAAATCGCGCCGTTGGTCGATGGGGCTGTATGTCTGGTATTTCGGCACCAAGGGCACCCGCGATATGTGGAAGGATGTGGGGCACCACACCATTCTGAACGGTCCACGCTACAAGGGTCTGGTGCGTGACATCTTCATGAAGGGCAAAGTCTCGGATGACTTTTCGCTTTATGTTCACCGTCCCACGGTAACCGATCCAAGTGCCGCGCCCGAAGGCGACGACACCTTCTATGTGCTGAGCCCCGTGCCCCATCTGGGACATGCGGATTCTGCAGATTGGAAAGACATTGAACGCCAATACCGTGTGCGGCTGACGAAGGCGTTGGAAGAACAGCTTTTGCCGGGGTTCTCGAGCAGGGTCACCGCAAGCGAGGTGTTTACACCCGAAACCTTCAAGGACCGGTATCTGACGCCTTATGGATCGGGGTTCTCGATCGAACCGCGAATTCTTCAAAGCGCTTGGTTTCGACCTCATAACGTGAGCGAGGAACTCAAGGGTTTGTTCCTGACTGGTGCTGGTACGCATCCCGGTGCGGGTTTGCCCGGTGTGATTTCATCGGCCGAGGTGCTGGCGCAGCTTGTGCCTGATCCCGCGTTGGTGCGCGGATGAGCTGTTATGAAAGCGATATGGAAGCCTGCCGCGAGGCGATCCGTCATGGGTCACTGTCGTTCCATGCGGCGTCAAAGCTGTTGCCTGCGTCTGTCCGTGATCCGTCGCTCGCGCTTTATGCATTCTGCCGGCTGGCGGACGATGCGGTTGACCTTCAGCAGGAAAAAGCCGCTGCGGTTCTAAGACTGCAAGACCGGCTGGAACGGATTTACGACGGCCATCCTGACAATGCCGCAGCGGATCGGGCGTTTGCCCGCGTGGTCGAAGAGTTCGACATGCCGCGTGCTTTGCCGGATGCATTGCTTGAAGGTCTGGCGTGGGATGCGATGGGCCGTCGTTATGAGACCCTGTCGGAACTCTTTGACTACTCGGCGCGAGTCGCATCTGCCGTTGGCGCGATGATGTGCGTTCTGATGCGCGTGCGGGACCCGAACGCATTGGCACGTGCCTGCGATCTTGGTGTCGCGATGCAGTTGACGAACATTTCTCGCGACATTGGCGAAGACGCATTGGAGGGACGTATTTATCTTCCCCTCGAATGGCTGGATGAAGCAGGGCTGAGCCCAGATCGGTTCCTTGCCAACCCGAAGCCGACCAAGGCCATTCGACAGATGACCCGCAGGCTCGTGATGCAAGCGAACCGTCTTTATATGCGATCCGAAGCAGGCATTGCGGCATTGCCCATGTCGTCGCGCACCGGCATCTATGCCGCGCGGTTCATCTATGCGGGGATTGGCGGGCAAGTTCAGCGGAGCGGATACGATTCCATTTCGTCGCGGGCGCATACGTCAAAAGGACAAAAATTGGGTTGGGTTTCCGTGTCTGCGATGAAGGCTGCCCTGACTGTCGTGATGCCGAAATCCGCTGTTTTGTATGCGCGCAGTCTGCCCGAAACCGAGTTTCTGGTTCAGGCAGCTAGTCACGAAGATACTCGCAGGTCTCGGTCGGATGCTGTGTTCGAAGCACTTACCCAGGTCGCGCAATGCGAGCGAGAGCAACGTGAAGCCTTGAATGGTTTGCACGGTCGGCTTACCTAATCTTTATGTTTTGGCTATTGTTCGGCATTTTCCTATTGGCTTGCTTTGCGGCGGGTGCAACTGGCGGTCTGTTTCCGCCGGGGCCTTGGTATCGTAATTTAAACAAGCCTTCATGGACACCGCCGGATTGGCTGTTTCCTGTGGCGTGGACCACGCTTTACCTGTGTATGTCTGCTGCAGGAGCGCGCGCTGCGATGAGTCCGGACAATGCTGTGGCAATGGCGCTTTGGTCATTGCAGATTGCGTTGAACGGTCTGTGGACCCCGGTTTTCTTTGGCTTGAAGCGGATTAAGTTGGGGATGTTTGTCTTGATCGCCCTGTGGACGTCCGTCGCGGCGACGATCTATGCACTCATCCAGGTTGATCTGATCGCGGGTTTGTTGTTCATGCCTTACTTGCTCTGGGTGACCATTGCTGGTGCGTTGAACCTTAGCGTCTGGCGTTTGAATCCTGATGAAGCCAAGAAACGCACCCCCGTCGTCAGTTAATTGAACGACCAGTTTCGCCGTCTTGGAACGCGGACCGCCAGCATTGGTTTGAGCAGTGGCGATCGGAAGCGGGTCAGATCAAGCGCCTCGTGAACGCCAACAGTCTTTTCTCCGTTCAGCCGCGTTTCAACCATTGAGCGGGAATAGAACGGAGCGTCTAACATATTCATCACTTGCCGTGGGCGAAAACCATAGTCGCCACGTGTTTCTCGTCGGACCGCCCAAAGCGAGCGTTTGAATTCAAGCTGTGGGGGAAGGTCAATTTCGGTCGCTGTGCCATCTGGGTCGAAATGAAAACCCGACCCCAGTTCAGACCCATCGAGCCGGGTAGCATCGTAAAAGCAGGTGCTGCCGCCTGCCGCCGGATATCTTCCCCACGTCCAGTAGGAAAAATCCTCCTCTAGCGCACGGGTTCCGAAGTTGGCGTCAAAGTAACCGTGACCGTCCCATTGCCAGCCGGGCGCTCCAAGATCGACGGAAATGTCCGAGACCGGGCCAAAGGGACGCCAGACATGCGCGCCATCCTCGGTCAACGGCAGCTCGACCGATGTGATGGCGCTGGGCGTGACCGTGATCGTACCGCGCACGCGACTGACCAATGGCGGGCCAGAAATTTCGTTGATGTCGATCACCAGCTGGCCATTCACCCAACGCATTGACGACGGGCCAACGGTGAATGTGTCGGCGGTTTGGCGCAGGGCAGGGGTGCCACGGTCAGTCATGGTGAACCGCCCGCCAGGACCGTAAGTCGCGACGTTTATGCAGACATGGTCTTCAGGGTTCTTGCGTCCTGACCAACGATACCAAGGTGAAAAGACAGACCCTATGAATCCAATGACCGATACGGCACGTTTTCCGTCACCGCTGATCCCATCGACGTACCACCACGCGTAACCGTTTTCCGGGACTTTGAGATTGAAGTTCGGTCCGTCACAATCGCCGCGGCCGCGTGCCTGCCGGAGAGCGCCGCCATCGGGACGCCCGCCCCCGGATGCGTCCCGCCGCCCGCCAGATAAAGACCCTGTATCTGCGTTCGTGCCGTCGGACGCTCCAAACCGGCTGTCATCCCGTGCGGGGTCTGCCCGTAAAGCGAACCGGCGCTGCCGGGAAAGAGAGTGTCGAAGCTCTTTGCCGTTGTCAGGGCGTCTGGTCCCGGTTCCGGTGAGAAGCTTAGACCAAAGCGGCGAAGAGTTGGGAACGTCCGTGTGTGACATATCTCGTAATCCTCGGGCTGGGCCGCGCGCTGGGTCAGCGGCGGAGTATTCATGATGATCTCGAAACGCTCAGTTTCGGGGTGTGGCGTGCCTTGCCCCCGGTCTTCGGCGCAAAGGTACAATGTGGGATCGGACGGGATGAACCCGCGCTCGATCTCGGCAAATTCGTTTTTTGTGGAATCGCTGAAAAAGACGTTATGGTGCACCAAAGGCATGTCTGATGGCGTCGCAGCAAAGCTCCAGACATTGGCCGAATGGCTGCGTGCACGTTTTGCGGTGATTGATGCAACAGGTTTTGTAGCCTCGCCCAACAGACCCAGCGCAAGGGCTCGGGGATCTCCGTTGAAGACGATCTGGTCGGCATAGACCGTTTCGCCTGATGTGAGCGTAACGCCAGACACGCCGCCAAACGCGGTGTTGATCTTTTTCACTGTCGCGTTGGTGCGGATTATGCCGCCTTTGGCTTCGATCAAGGAGGCAATCGCTTTTGCAAGCGCGCTCATTCCACCTTTGACGCACCATACGCCACGGGCTTCCGCCTCCCATATCAGCGCTAGCAGAGCGGGTGACCGATCCGGCGACCCTCCGACATAGGTTGCGTATCTGCCAAAAAGCTGACGGAGGCGTGGATCTGTGAAGGAGGTTGCGAGTAGTCGTTTGAGTGTCTGACCGACACCCATATCACGGATCAACGCAGGGTATTTCATCACATGTGTGGTGAGCCCTACGAGTGACGGTTCGGCATGTTGCATCATTGGATCGCTGAAGCCGTCAAACAGCCGCGCGGCGCGTTCGGCAAAGGCAAGAAATTCGGCCTTTGCCTTGGGTCCAGCAAAATCACCAATTGCCTCGGCGCTTTTTCCGCGGTCTTGGAATAGATCGAGCGGATCGCTGTCAGGCCACCAATGGCGTGCAAGAGTGTCTTGCGGGATCAAGGTGACATGATCGGCAAGCGTTTCACCCGCATCTTCGAACATCGACTCGAACACGTTGAGCATTGTCAGAACGGTTGGTCCGGCATCGACACCGTTCACCTGACGCATTTTCCCGCCGGGCACCGATTGACGTTCAAGGACAGTGACATCGAATCCACGGTGCACAAGGGGCAGGGCGGTTGCCAACCCCCCGATACCCGCACCAATCACGATGACGCGTCCAGAACTGTGTCGTGGCTTTTTCATCATCGAATTGTTGACTCGCATTTGCCAAGTGTCCAGTATGGTTTACACTAGTGTGTCAGATCAAGATGACAACACATTGTTTAGGAGTGTTCGATGGGACTTCATACCCGGATAAATTCTGCAGTTGAGGCAGCAATTCGCATCGGACAGGGTGGAACCCCACCTGCCAAGCTTTCGGAAGCGTTGCATTATGCCTGTACTCCGGGCGGCGCGCGTATCCGTCCCACGATCCTTATGTCGGTTGCGATGGCTTGCGGTGATGATTCGCCCAAGATGGCCGACGCCGCCGCTGCCGCGTTGGAATTGATCCATTGCGCGAGCCTTGTGCATGATGATCTGCCGTGCTTCGACAACGCAGATATTCGCCGCGGCAAATCGACGGTGCACCGGGCCTATTCCGAACCTTTGGCAGTGCTTACCGGCGACTCGTTGATCATTCTGGCATTTGAAATCCTTGCGCGTTCCGCAGAACACAACGCTGACCGTGCGATCAAACTCATTCGAGTTCTGACGCGGCAGTCAGGTATGCCGTTCGGGATTTGCGCTGGGCAGGGCTGGGAAAGTGAACCCAAGATCGACCTGTCCGCTTATCACAAATCCAAAACTGGTGCGTTGTTCATCGCCGCAACCCAGATGGGCGCCATTGCTGCCGGTCAGGACGAAGAGCCGTGGTTTGAACTTGGTGCCCGCATTGGCGAAGCGTTCCAAGTGGCTGACGACTTGCGCGATGCGCTTTATGATTGCGAAACGCTGGGCAAGCCGGTTGGTCAGGACGATCTGCATGGTCGCCCTAATGCGGTAACGGTTTTGGGTGTCGATGGCGCTCAATCGCGACTGCGGGATATTCTGAGTGGCGCGATTTCATCAATCCCCTCGTGCCCAGGAGAAGCGCAATTGGCTGAAATGGTCCGGATGCAGGCCGAGCGCCTGACACCGGTTCCCCAGGCCCGTTCCGTCAGAGCGGGATAGAATGACGCTTGCTTCAGACAGTCCGCACATTGGCCTTCCGTCAAAACCGGGTTTCCGCACACGCTTGATGCGTTTGATCGCAAGACCTGGTTTTCAACGGTGGGCCTCGGCGTTCCCCCTGACAAGGCGCACCGCTGCAAAGGATGGCGCAGAGCTGTTTGATTTGGTTCAGGGGTTCGTGAAATCTCAGGTGCTGTTTGCGCTTGTAGAGCTTCGGGTCATGCACCGCCTGATGGATGGGCCATTGTCTGCAGAGATGCTTGCCCAGACTTGCGGAATGCGCAGCGATCGCATGGAGCGCCTTATGATGGCTGCCTCTGCGATGAAACTTACGAAACGCGATCGCACCGGGCGTTATCGTCTTGCCCGGTTGGGTGCCGCGATGGTTGGGGTTCCCGGCCTAGATGACATGATCCGCCACCATTCTGCTTTCTATCGGGATCTGAACGACCCAGTCGCCCTGTTGCGCGACGAAGTCGACACCGAACTCTCTGCATTCTGGCCTTATGTCTTCGGCGCAGCACATGCGACTGACATGGACACGGCGAACCGATACTCAGATCTCATGGCTCGATCGCAGCAGATCGTGGCAGCCGATACCCTTTCTGTGGCCGACCTCAAAGAGACGCGACATCTGCTGGATGTTGGCGGCGGTTACGGCGTGTTTGCCGAGTCGGCTGCTTTGAGACATCCAAATCTGCAAGCAACCGTCTTCGATCTGCCGGCAGTTGAAACGCAAGCTGTGGCCTTGATGCAGAAGTCCAAGGCGCAGGATCGGTTGCGGTTTGTGCCCGGGTCATTCCGAGACGACGCCTTGCCGGAAAAGGCAGATACGATTTCGTTGATCCGCGTTCTTTATGATCACGAGGACCAGACGGTCGAAGCCTTGTTGTCCAAGGTTTTTGACAGTTTGCCCGAACGGGGAAGCCTGCTGATCTCGGAGCCGATGTCCGGTGGCGCAAAGCCCGAGATCGCGGGCGATGTCTATTTCAGCTTTTACTGCCTGGCGATGAATACAGGAACCGTCCGCAGTGCCGCGCGCATCGCTGAGATGTGCAGGTCTGCAGGGTTTTATTCAGTGAAAACATATCCCGTGCGTCGTCCGTTTGTCACGACAACCTTGATGGCGAAGAAATCGTCCTGAAGGCGTGGATACTAAGTTTACAAGACAAAGTGTCTATTATAGTTGACAGATGAGTGTGTAAGAATAAACTGACACTACGAAGAGACATGCAAGAGATTCCGAGGTCGATTCTTTAGCTCTGAGTCCACGAAACCGCAGGAGGTTGAGATGCAAACAAACGCCGTCGTGCTGAATGCACCAAAAACCCTTGCGCTGGAGACTGTTCAGCTCACTGATCCCGGACCCGACGATCTCGTCGTTGATATCGCGTATTCGGGAATTTCGACCGGCACAGAAAAACTGTTCTGGACGGGTGACATGCCTCCTTTTCCCGGGATGGGGTATCCGTTGATCCCCGGCTACGAAGCCTCAGGTGAGGTTGTCGAGGCGGGTTCGAACACCGGTTACAAGGTCGGTGACCATGTCTTTGTTCCCGGTGCCAACTGCTATGATGGGATCTTCGGCCTGTTCGGTGGCGCCACGCGCCGTCTGGTTACAGCGCAGGACCGCGTTACGCGCATTGACCCCGGTCTTGGAGCTCAGGGTGCGTTGCTTGCGCTCGCGGCGACCGCACGGCACGCCATGGCTGGGTTGGACAAAGCGGTTCCCGATCTGATTGTCGGTCACGGTGTTCTGGGTCGTCTGCTTGCCCGTTTGACCATTGCCGCTGGCGCACCCGCGCCGACGGTTTGGGAAATCGACGCGGACCGCATATCCGGTGCCGATGGCTACGAAGTTATTCACCCGGATACCGACGACCGCCGCAATTATCGCTCGATCTATGACGCGAGTGGCAACGGCGGCCTGTTGAACGATCTGGTTGGACACATCGCCAAAGGTGGCGAAATCGTGCTGGCTGGCTTTTACACCCAACCGCTGCAATTCGCCTTCCCCCCTGCCTTCATGAAAGAGGCTCGGTTCCGTGTTGCCGCCGAATGGGCGCGTGATGATCTCGCGGCGACCCGCACGCTGGTCGAGAACGGCGCGCTCAGCCTCGACGGCCTAATCACACATCAAGCGGCAGCAACGGATGCGCCGACTGCCTATAGCAAGGCATTCGAAGATCCGACCTGCCTGAAAATGATTCTCAATTGGGAGACGCAGTAATGAAAGATGAAGTTCCAAACCTGAAGGACTTCGACCAGCGACTGCGTGACGAGGCGAACGAAGAGCATACGCTCGAAGTGCCGCATGCAGAGCCAACGTCCAAGACTCAGATCATTGCGATCTACGGCAAGGGCGGGATCGGCAAATCCTTCACGTTGGCAAACCTCAGCCACATGATGGCCGAACAGGGTAAGCGCGTTCTGCTGATCGGTTGTGATCCGAAATCCGATACGACAAGCCTGCTGTTTGGCGGCAAGGCCTGCCCGACGATCATCGAAACCTCGACCAAGAAAAAGCTGGCCGGGGAAGAAGTGAAGATCGGCGATGTCTGCTTTAAGCGTGGTGGCGTCTTCGCGATGGAGCTTGGTGGGCCCGAAGTCGGTCGCGGCTGTGGTGGTCGTGGGATCATCCACGGGTTCGAGCTGCTGGAAAAGCTGGGCTTTCACGACTGGGACTTCGACTACGTACTGCTCGATTTCCTGGGAGACGTCGTCTGTGGTGGCTTTGGTTTGCCGATCGCCCGCGACATGGCGCAGAAGGTGATCCTTGTTGCGTCAAACGATCTTCAGTCGCTTTACGTGGCGAACAACGTCTGTTCGGCAGTCGAATACTTCCGCCGTCTTGGTGGCAATGTCGGCGTGGCTGGTCTGGTCATCAACAAGGATGACGGATCGGGCGAGGCGCAGGCCTTTGCTGAAGCGGTCAAAATCCCGGTTCTGGCCTCGATCCCACAGGACGACGACCTTCGCAAGAAATCTGCAAACTACCAGATCGTTGGCACAGATCAGTCCCAATGGGGTGCGCTGTTTGCTGAGCTGGGCGTGAACGTGGGTGAGGCGCCGCCCGTGCGCCCTGCGCCGTTGACACAAGACGGTCTGCTCGAACTGTTCGACGGGTCTGAAACCGGCGCAGGCTACACGCTTGTACCGGCGACCGACTTGGACATGCGCGGCAAGAACGCTGCCCCGCAGGAATCCTTGGAAGTGATTTACGACGAAGCGTGACGGTTAGCCCCCGGAACGCCCTTGGGAACGAAAGAAGAAGAACACGTGACGAACGAAGCAACATACGACGAGACGGCAGAGGTTGAAGTGATCCGTGGGGAACCACGGGTCGACGCCCCCGATGCGCCTGTGCTGGCGGATGGGCTTGGGTGTCACTCTGGTTCCGAGATGGAAAAGGCCGCGCGACTTGCCGGCAATTCCGAGATGCTGGATCAGTTCGCCAAGGATTATCCGAAAGGTCCGCACGACCAACCGCAAAGCATGTGTCCCGCCTTTGGGTCGCTGCGCGTTGGATTGCGGATGAAGCGCGTGGCCACCGTTTTGTCTGGCTCTGCGTGCTGCGTGTATGGTTTGACGTTCGTGTCTCACTTCTACGGTGCGCGTCGGTCGGTAGGGTATGTTCCGTTCAATTCGGAAACGCTCGTGACCGGTAAGCTTTACGAAGACATCCGGGAAAGCGTGCACGAAATGGCCGATCCCGAGCGGTTCGATGCCATCGTTGTCACCAACCTGTGTGTTCCGACAGCGTCGGGCGTTCCGCTCCGCCTGCTTCCAAAAGAAATCAACGGTGTCCGTATCGTCGGAATCGACGTTCCCGGTTTTGGCATTCCAACCCATGCCGAGGCGAAAGATGTGCTTGCTGGTGCAATGCTCAATTACGCGCGCCAAGAGATCACGGCCGGTCCGGTTCAAGCGCCCGCTGGCGGCAAATCGGATCGACCGACCGTCGCTCTTTTGGGAGAGATGTTTCCTGCTGACCCGATGATGATCGGCGCCATGCTTGCCCCGATGGGTCTTGCTGCTGGTCCGGTTGTACCCTGCCGTGAATGGCGCGAGCTTTATGCTGCGCTTGATTGTGGTGTCGTTGCGGCGATCCATCCTTTCTACACAGCGGCGATCCGTGAATTCGAAGCGGCTGGCCGCAAGATCGTTGGCTCTGCCCCGGTAGGCCATGATGGCACAGCAGCTTGGTTGGCGGGCATCGGTGATGCCTACAACATTCCTGCTGGTCAAATCGCGGCTGCCCAAAACGCGTTCCTCCCGGCGATCAAAGGTGCGCTTGCTGCGACACCGATCAAAGGCACAATCACACTGTCCGGCTACGAAGGCTCTGAACTTCTGGTTGCGCGTCTGTTGGTCGAGAGCGGCGCTGATCTGCGCTATGTCGGTACGGCTTGTCCGCGCACGAAATGGTCCGAACCGGACCGCGAATGGCTGGAAAGCAAGGGCATCAAGGTCACCTATCGCGCGTCGCTTGAAGACGATTGCGCGGCGATGGAAGCGGTGAAACCTGATCTGGCCATCGGCACGACCCCGGTTGTGCAAAAGGCCAAAGAGATGGGTATTCCCGGTCTCTACTACACCAACCTTATTTCCGCCCGTCCGCTGATGGGCCCGGCTGGTGCAGGTAGCCTTGCCGAAGTGATCAATGCCGCCATCGCGGGCAAGTCCCGTATGGACGACATGAAAGCCTTCTTTGAAGGTGTCGGAACCGGTGACACTGCTGGCGTTTGGGAAAAATCTCCGAACCTGCGACCCGACTACCGTGCGCAAAACCTCAAAAAGCTCGAGCGCGCCGAAAAGGCCCGCGTCGCAGCGAACGGAGGTGTAAAATGCTGATCCAAGATCATGATCGCGCAGGTGGCTATTGGGGGGCGGTTTACGCCTTTACAGCAGTCAAAGGCTTGCAGGTGGTTATCGACGGTCCGGTGGGTTGCGAAAACCTGCCCGTGACGTCCGTACTTCATTACACAGATGCGCTTCCGCCGCACGAACTCCCTATCGTGGTTACTGGCCTCGGTGAGGAGGAGCTGGGTCGAGAGGGGACCGAGGGGGCGATGAAACGCGCCTGGGGTGTGCTTGACCCAGCTCTGCCGGCGGTTGTTGTTACAGGGTCCATTGCCGAAATGATCGGTGGTGGCGTGACTCCCATGGGCACAAACCTGCAACGGTTCCTGCCGCGCACCATTGACGAAGATCAGTGGGAAAGTGCGGATCGTGCGATGACGTGGATCTTTACCGAGTTCGGCATGACCAAGGGTCGGATGCCGCCGGAAAAGAAACGCGAAGAGGGCGCCAAGCCGCGTGTGAACATTCTTGGCCCGATGTACGGCACGTTCAACATGCCTTCGGACCTCGCAGAAATCCGGAGACTGGTCGAAGGCATGGGTGCCGAGGTCAACATGGTGATGCCGTTGGGCGCCCATCTTGCCGAGATGCGGAACCTTGTGAATGCCGACGTCAACATCTGCATGTACCGCGAATTCGGTCGCGGCCTGTGTGAGTGTCTGGGCAAGCCTTATCTGCAAGCGCCGATCGGGATGGATTCGACCACGAAGTTCCTGCGCAAGCTGGGCGATATGCTGGGCCTTGATCCAGAGCCGTTCATCGAACAAGAAAAGCATTCAACGCTCAAGCCCGTTTGGGACCTGTGGCGTTCCGTGACGCAGGATTTCTTTGCGACAGCATCCTTTGGGATCGTGGCGAACGAAACCTATGCCCGCGGAATCCGTAACTATCTCGAGGGTGACTTGGGTCTTCCCTGCGCCTTTGCTGTCGCCCGTGTTGCCGGGTCAAAGACCAACAACGAAGAAGTGCGGTCGCTTGTGCACAACAAGAAGCCGCTCGTTCTGATGGGGTCGATCAACGAAAAGATGTACCTTGCTGAAATGAAGGCAGGGCATGGCCCGCAGCCAACATTCATGCCGGCCAGTTTCCCGGGGGCTGCTATCCGCCGCCATACCGGAACGCCGATGATGGGATACGCGGGAGCGACCTATCTGCTGCAGGAAGTCTGCAACGGGCTTTTCGATGCGCTGTTCCACATCCTGCCGCTGGGCAGCGAAATGGACAAAGTGGATTCGACCCTCACACCGCTGCGTCGAGATTTCCCGTGGGATGCCGATGCCCAGTCCGAACTGGACCGGATTGTATCGCAGCATCCCGTACTGACCCGAATTTCTGCCGCCAAGAACCTGCGCGATGCCGCAGAGGCGGCAGCCCTGAAACAAGGTGCTGAACGTGTCGTCGTCGAGACGGTTCAGGCTCTTGCAAATTCCCAAGGAGGACCGACCACATGACGGATTTCACCTCTTCTGACACGCGCTCGCACAAGCACGGTCACACAAAACGCGGAACCGAGTTCCTGGTTTATTTCAGTATCATCTTCATCGTCGCGATCCCGTTCGCAATGGTGATCTGGATGCTCGAAGTGTTCCAGAAACAGACGCTCAACATGCGCGGCCCACTGGCGCGTGCATGGTGTGAAGCGGATCGGATCACGCCCCTCATTTTCTCGGCCTGAACAAGGTCGAGAATCCAAGACTGGCCACCCGGCGGGGTGGACAGGACCTGCGGAGCTTTGGCTCCAAGGGACCCGGCCGCAGGGAGTGCGGCGTCAGCATAACATTCCGGAGGAAAGTTCATGGCTGATAATACCGACCTGTCATTCACAGGTCTTACTGACGAGCAGGCCCAGGAGCTGCATTCCGTCTACATGAGCGGCCTTTGGCTGTTCTCGGCGGTTGCAGTGGTTGCACACCTGGCAACCTTCATCTGGCGCCCCTGGTTCTAAGGAAGGATCAATATAATGGCAAAGTTCTACAAGATCTGGCTCATCTTTGATCCCCGTCGCGTGTTTGTCGCGCAGGGTGTCTTCCTCTTCCTGCTGGCTGCAATGATTCACCTCGTGGTGCTGTCCAACGGCATCAACTGGTTCGAAACCGCAGCAGCCGCTGGCATGTAAGCCAGTCAGCTCGGAAGAGCTAACAATATCGCTGCGGGCGGCAGACCATCGCCCCGCCCGCGGCAAAACCAAACTTAAACATGACGGCTGAGTCTCTTCGAGGGATGCGCCGGCAAACGCGGAGATAAAGAAGATGGCGCTGCTCAGCTTCGAAAAAAAGTACCGCGTCCGCGGAGGGACGCTGATCGGCGGCGATCTGTTCGACTTCTGGGTTGGGCCTTTCTACGTTGGCTTCTTCGGAGTCACGACCGCCTTTTTCGCTCTGCTTGGCACGATCCTCATTTTGTGGGGAGCGGCTGATCAAGGCACATTCAATCCATGGCTCATCAACATTGCGCCGCCCGACCTAAGCTACGGTCTGGGCATGGCACCCCTGATGGAAGGCGGACTGTGGCAGATCATCACGATCTGCGCGGTTGGTGCCTTCAGCAGTTGGGCGCTCCGCGAAGTCGAAATATGCCGCAAGCTGGGTATCGGGTACCATGTTCCCTTCGCCTTCAGCGTTGCGATTTTCGCCTATGTGACGCTTGTTGTATTCCGCCCACTCTTGATGGGCGCATGGGGCCACGGCTTTCCATACGGGATCTTCAGCCACCTCGATTGGGTGTCGAATACGGGCTATGCCTACCTGCACTTCCACTACAACCCGGCCCACATGCTTGCGGTGACGTTCTTCTTCACCACAACTCTGGCGCTCGCGTTGCATGGCGGTCTGATCCTGTCGGCAGCCAACCCTGAAAAGGGTGAAGAAATGCGAACCCCGGATCACGAAGACACGTTCTTCCGCGATTTCATCGGCTATTCGGTCGGCACTTTGGGTATCCACCGTGTTGGTCTTCTGTTGGCGCTGAATGCCGGGTTCTGGTCCGCGATCTGTATCATCATCTCTGGCCCCGTTTGGACAAAGGGCTGGCCTGAGTGGTGGAACTGGTGGCTCGAACTGCCCATCTGGGGCGCCAATGTGGGGATGTAATCATGGCTGAGTATCAAAACATTTTCACACAGGTCCAAGTTCAGGGGAAACCTGAATGGGGCATGGCCACCGAGAACGCCGAGTTCGAACGCACACGAAAAGCCGGCTTTTCCACCCTGATCGGTTGGATCGGTAACGCGCAGCTTGGCCCTGTTTGGCTGGGTTGGACAGGGATGGTGTCGCTGGCGACAGGTATCCTCGCGCTGAACATCATCGGCCTGAACATGCTTGCGCAAGTTGGCTGGTCTGTCCCCGAGTTCATCCGGCAACTTTTCTGGCTCGCACTTGAGCCGCCAAGCCCGGAATACGGGTTGCGCATGCCACCGCTCAACGAAGGCGGTTGGTACATCATCGCAAGCTTCTTCTTGCTGATCTCGGTGATGAGCTGGTGGGCACGAACCTATCTGCTCGCGATGGAACACAAGATGGGAAAACACGTCTTCTGGGCGTTTGGTTCTGCCATCTGGTTGTTCCTTGTCCTAGGTCTCTTCCGTCCGATCCTGATGGGATCATGGTCAGAAGCCGTGCCTTACGGGATCTTCCCGCACCTTGACTGGACCACGGCTTTCTCGATCCGCTACGGCAACCTCTACTACAACCCGTTCCACGCACTTTCGATCGTGTTCCTCTATGGCTCTGTCCTGCTCTTTGCGATGCACGGCGCGACCATTCTGGCGGTGACCCGTTACGGCGGTGACCGTGAATTGGAACAGATCGTCGACCGGGGTACTGCCACCGAACGTGCCGCTTTGTTCTGGCGCTGGACCATGGGCTTCAACGCCACGATGGAAGGTATTCACCGCTGGGCGTGGTGGTTCGCGGTCCTGACCCCGATCACCGGCGGCATTGGCATCCTTTTGACCGGCACTGTGGTGGACAACTGGTTCATCTGGGCACAGGAGCATCACTTCGCTCCGATGTATGACGGCTCTTACGGGTACGAAGCATACGGTTCCTATGAGACCTTTATTGGACAGGAGAACTGATCATGTTTCCCAAATGGTTCGATAAATGGAACAATGAGAACCCGACCAACATCTACGGTCCGGCCATTCTCATCGGAGTTGTGGGGACGGCTGTTACAGTAGCGGCATTCCTCGTGGTGGTTGGCCAGCCGTTCAAGACAGACAGTCTTCAGACCGGCCCACGCGGAACGGGGATGTCACGGCCAGAGTTCGTCTCTGATCTTGCCAAACCCGACCCGTCGATCGAGGTCATGTACACCGAAGCGCCCTATGTGCCGGAAGGTGGCGAAGCGAAAGCGTCCGAGATTTATCAGAACGTTCAGGTTCTGGGCGATCTCACCGAGGACAATTTCAACCGCCTCATGTTGGCCATGACGGATTGGGTCGCGCCTGACCAGGGCTGTGCGTATTGCCACGGCGATGTCGAAATCGAAGAGTACGGCAATGATGACCTTTATACCAAGGTCGTCGCGCGCCGGATGATCCAAATGACCCAGAACATCAACGAAGGTTGGGATGGGCACGTCAACGTCAACAAGCAGGTCGGCGTCACATGCTATACCTGCCACCGTGGACAAAACGTGCCGTCCGACATCTGGTTCAAGATGGGTGCAGTCAACGAAGCAGCCGGCGGTTGGGCGGCGGTTCAGAACCGGGTGACGGTGCAAAGCCAGTACACGTCGCTTCCTTCTGATGCTTTGGAGACGTTCCTTCTGGATTACGGCCGCATCGGGGTTCACGATCTTGAAGCCCATGTTGCCGCCTATCCGACCGAGGAAGGCTATCCGACTTGGCAGGATACGGAACGCACGTTCAGCCTGATGAACTATGTGTCCAATTCCTTGGGTGTGAACTGCGTGTTCTGTCACAACAGCCGCGCGTTCTATGATCCCGAGCAGGTGACCCCGCAATGGTCGACCGAGCAGCTAGGTATCGGCATGGTTCAAGAAATGAACAATGAATACCTTGTTCCGCTTGAGGATGTGTATCCGCCGGAACGCCTTGGTCCAGTCTTTGCCGACGCGCCGAAAGCCGCCTGCAAAACCTGCCACAAAGGTTACCAGCAACCGCTGCAAGGGACGAATGTCATCGCTGACTGGCCCGAGCTCGCGACAACAGGTGCGCCTGTTTACGAATGATGGGTTGGGGCGGTGCGCCGCCCCTGCCATCCGCCAGATCCGGTTTTGACAGGTTCCCAAAACGCAAAACCGGATACGGGGCTCAACACCCCGGTTCCCTTCCTGTTGGCTACAGGAACTGGCGTCACGTTTCTAGGCACACCCTGGCAAACGTGACGCCTTCTTCCCTCTGTCCCCGAGGAGACTGCCACATGACACATTCCCTTACCCCCAATCTTGATCGGGTCGCTGGACCTGCTGATCTGCGGAACATGGACGATGCGACGCTGACGAAAGTCGCGCACGAAGTCCGATCCGAAGTGATTTCCGCCGTTGCGCAAACGGGAGGGCATCTTGGATCGAGCCTTGGTGTGGTCGAATTGACTGTGGCAATCCACGCGGTTTTTAACACGCCAATGGACAAGTTGATCTGGGATGTGGGGCATCAATGCTACCCGCATAAAATTCTGACTGGCCGCCGTGAACGCATGAAAACGCTGCGCCAGAAAGATGGGCTGTCTGGCTTTACCAAGCGGAGCGAGTCTGAATACGATCCCTTCGGTGCTGCGCACTCGTCGACCTCGATTTCCGCCGCGCTTGGATTTGCCGTTGGCCGCGACATGGGCCGCCCGACCGGAGACGCAATTGCCGTAATCGGAGATGGGTCCATCAGTGCTGGCATGGCCTACGAGGCGATGAACAACGCGGGCCACGAAGGCCGTCGCCTGTTCGTCATTCTGAACGATAATGAAATGAGCATCGCGCCACCTGTCGGCGCCATGTCATCCTACCTGAGCCGGATGTACGCCAATGAGCCTTTGGCCAAGGTGAAATCGCTTGCCGAGGGGTTCGAGGCTGCGTTGCCTGCGCCAATGCGTGAAAGCGCAAAGCGCGCACGCCAGCTTGTCACCGGAAATTTGCAAGGGTCCGGAACGCTCTTTGAAGAGTTGGGTTTTGAATATATCGGCCCGATCAATGGTCATGACATGGGCCAGCTTTTGCCAGTGTTGCGCGCTGCGCGCGCGCGCGCGACGGGACCGGTTTTGATCCATTGCTGTACGGTCAAAGGCAAGGGCTATGCCCCGGCCGAGAACAGCGCCGACAAGTATCACGGCGTGTCGAAATTCGATGTGGAATCCGGCACCCAAGCCAAATCAAAACCCAATGCACCCAGCTATACCAAGGTGTTTGGCGACGCGTTGACCGAAGAAGCGGCCCGCGATCCGAACATTGTCGGTGTCACGGCTGCCATGCCCGGCGGAACCGGGATCGACATTCTGGCCGACCGTTTCCCATCGCGCGTGTTCGACGTTGGAATTGCCGAACAGCACGCTGTTACATTTTCTGCGGCGATGGCCGCGTCCGGTCTCAAACCGTTTTGCGCGATCTATTCGACGTTCCTGCAACGGGGGTACGACCAGATCGTTCACGACGTTGCCTTGCAGAATTTGCCGGTGCGTTTTGCGATCGACCGTGCTGGATTGGTCGGTGCCGATGGTGCCACCCATGCCGGGTCGTTCGATGTTGGATACCTTGCAGCTTTGCCCAACATGACGGTGATGGCAGCGGCGGACGAAGCCGAGCTCAAGCACATGGTCGCAACCGCTGTTGCACATGATAGTGGGCCAATTGCGTTTCGCTACCCGCGCGGGTCTGGCAACGGTGTCGAAATGCCGGAACGTGGAGAAGTGCTCGAGATCGGCAAAGGGCGTGTCCTGCAAGAGGGCAGCGATGTCGCGTTCCTGAGCTTTGGCGCGCATCTGGCCGAGGTCGAGGCCGCCACCCGCTTGCTCGAAAAGGACGGTCTAAGTGTGACCATTGCGGACGCGCGTTTCGCCAAGCCGTTGGATGTTGATCTGATCCTTAAGCTGGCAAGAACGCACAAGGCGCTGATCACGATAGAACAGGGGTCGCGAGGCGGTTTTGGTGCGATGGTCTTGCACGAACTGGCGGACCGTGGTGCGCTTGATCGGGGTCTGAAGATCCGCACAATGACTTTGCCGGATCGGTTCATCGATCAAGCGTCGCCAGACGAAATGTATCACGATGCGGGTATGACCCGCTTTGACCTCTACAAGATGGCGGTCTCGCTGACGTCGAAAGATGGAAAGGTCGTGCCACTCACCAAAGGGGCGTGAGTGTCAGACCCAATCCAAAGCGTCATCAACAAGGCCGGTCACGCTAATCGTGAATTCGGACCCTTCGGCGGTATCCACCAAGGCTGAATGATCGTCGATAAGCTCTTTCGCCTCAACGACCGAAGCAATGGTGCCGTCGAATGTTTGCATGACGGTGTTGGCAACGCTCACGTTGTTCAGGCCGTTCACGACCGCATAGTATGCGCCAATCTCCGCCTTGGTTTCGAGGTATTGCGCGTCCGCCGCACTTCCGGTGGCAGCTTTGGCACCATCGATCATCGCAAGGATGAATTCTGATCGTTCCCTTACACCGCTATCAAGGATGTTGGTCCAATAGTCGAACCCATCTGCATCGGGCGCGCGACCCAAAATGTTCGAGTAGACGGCGGTCACGAAGTCGCCTGTGCTGCTAGAGCCTCCATAAAGCGCCTGAGTTTCCGGTTGATCAAAGAACTCACGCGCGATGTCGTTCATTGCCATGCCATCGGCTAGCGCTGATCCCCAGAACAACAGGCCCGTCGAATCCGGTGCACGGTTGAAATACGCGACGTAGAGCTCGCAGAACGCCAGCATGTCCGCATCGGTCAGCGTGCTCACGTTGGTGAAACGACTGAGTTCGAAAGGCGTGCCGTCGAATTCGAGGATCTCGATACTGTTGAGCGTGTCGGTGCCGTCGCCACCACTGCGATCTTCAATGACGATTGTGCCGTTGCTGACTGTCAGGCCATAGTTGGATATGTCGGCCATGTAGACAGCCGTATCCGTTCCGCCTTCACCCGACAGGATGTCATTGCCACCAGAGCCGGTGATCCGGTCATCTTGGTCTGTACCGATCAGGTTTTCGGCAGTTGCAGTACCCACCAGCACGCCGGGGGCTTCTGGCTGTGGGTCAGTGCTTGGCGGAGCGGGCATGGACTGCTCGATCACATCCGGTGTGGTCTGACCTCCGGTCATCGCAAAATTCTGCGTGACCATCACCGAATAGTACGTACCAGAGTCATATGTATACGCTCCGGTCTGAATGCCGATTCCGACGACTTCAAGCTCCGGCATGAGAATATTCTCGCGGTGGCCCGGGCTGTTCATAAGGGCGACGTGAAGATCATACACGTCATCAAACAGGCCTTCGGCCCCCCGCTCGCTCTGGGCGGCGATGTTCTCGGCAGTTCGCCATGATCCAGACAGATCAAAGCCTTCCGCCGTCATACGTTGAGTCGGCGTAGATCCAGCCACGCCGGTGTGACTGAAGACATTGTTTTCAAGCATCCACAAGGAATGCGCATCAGCGGACGCGTTCAAGACCTGATCGAGAACAAGAGCGTCCAAGCCGTGGCTTGTGCGTTCCTCGTTCACGAGATCCAACATGTACCGCTCCAGATCACTGGCGGTGGCAGCAGACATCTCAAACTCCCCAGTTCGAGCCCCAAATAGATGTCTAAGGAGCGACTAGGGCAAGAAACAGGAGCGAATGTGTTTAAAATTTGCTATTTTATGCCGGGTTTACGCAGGAAATCGCCATCTCTCCGAAGATTTGTGGCGCGTATGTGTCAAGATAGATGCGTAACCAGGGGGTAAAGCGGCTAGGTTCCTTAACCACGTCCTGCACCAAATCGCCATAACGCACCCATCGAGTCGCCATGACTTCGTCGGGATTGAGCGCAAGGTCCAGTGAACCGTCAACTTCGGCGACAAAGATGTCCACCACTTCGTGTTCGATAAGACCGCCACCTACATCGGCGCGGTATTCGACGCGGTCGCGATATTCCAGAGCGAGCCCGGTGATGCCAAGCTCCTCTTTCAAACGCCGGTTGGCGCAATCAAGGCTGCTTTCCTTCCAGTTCGGATGGGTGCAGCACGTATTCGCCCACATGCCCGGCGTGTGGTATTTCCCCATTGCCCGACGCTGAATCAGGATCTCGTCCCCGCGCAGAACGAACACCGAAATCGCTTTGTGTTTGAGGCCCCGAACATGGGCATCCAGCTTTTCAACGGGTTCCAGTGTGTCGCCACACCATGCGGGGATAAGAGTCTGGGTCATACATGCGTCTCCCGCACCAGCCCCAACAAATGACGTGCGTTCTTGAAGCCGATCTTCAGATGCGCAAGGGGCCGTGCTTTCACGAGCTTTTTGTTCATATACGCTTCAAAGGTCAGCTTTTGAACATCGACATCGTGACACAGGGACACGAACCGTTCGCGGCGCGAGTCGCTTTTGTAATAGGCGTCCTGCATCTGGCCAAGAACACGGAACACCGTCTTATGCTCTTTCATGAACAAACGGCGGGCCAGCGCCAGATCGGTGATCCTGCCGGATTTCAGCGTGGCGGCGCAGGCTGTTGCGGCAACCCGCCCACAGACCATCGCATAATAGATACCTTCGCCACTGGAGGGTGCCACAACGCCAGCCGCATCACCGGCCAAGACCACATCGCGCGCATTGTCCCAGAACCGCAATGGCTTGAGAGGGATCGGCGCGCCTTCCTTGCGCAGGGTTTCGCAATCGGCCAGACCCGAGGCTTGGCGCAGGGCAGCGGTGGCCTCTTTCAGGTTTACGCTTTGTATATAGGTGCCCATGCCGACCGATGTGGTGCCGCCATGTGGAAAGACCCAACCATAGAAATCCGGGCTGATTGCACCGTCATAGATCACGTCGCAGCGCATCGGATCGTAGAGGTCGTTCTTTTCGGGCGCGGCGATGATCTCATGATACGCAAAGACCAGCGGAACCTTGTCGCCACCGGGGATTTCATCACGGGCCACGCGGGAATTCGCGCCATCCGCGCCGATGATCAGCCGGGTTTCAAGCTGACGCTCTTCGCCGGTTTCCTTGTCACGGTAGACCACCCAGCGTTTTTTGGCCTTCTTGTCGCGATCGATCCGTACGAATGTTCCCGTGAACCGTACGGCACCGGCAGCTTCGGCACGTGCGCGGAGGAACGGGTCAAAATCCTTGCGGTCGACCATGCCGACGAAACCGTTTTCAATCGGGATATCCACATGGCGCCCGGTGGGTGAAATCATCCGAGCGGTATTCACCTTGGCAACCAGTTGGTCTTCACCAATGTCAAAGTCCTGCATCAGGCGTGGAGGAATTGCCCCGCCGCAGGGTTTGATCCGGCCTTCACGATCCAACAGTGCAACCCGGTGCCCGGAGCGTGCCAAATCCTCGGCAGCGGTTGCACCGGATGGGCCACCGCCCACAACAACAACATCATACATGGTCACTCTCCTGCGATCAGTTCGGCTTGTGCAGGGCTGCCCTCCATGATGCGCAACGCCATGACGGCAGCGCACAGGAACAACCCGGCTTCAAATACAAAGACGGCCCCAAAGGCCGGCGCGTCGGTGGTCATAGTCCGCATCACGTCAGCAGCAGCAGCGCCGGTCAGACCGCCAAAGCCTGCGGCAATCGCTTGTGCTGCGCCCCAAAGGCCCATGCGCGTGCCTTCGCGTTTTTCCCGGCCTTCACCGGCCAGTGCCATCATCGACCCGATGGCAGCGACCGCGAAGGCGCCATTGAAAAAGCCCAAGGCAAAGACAGCTGGCAGCAAAGTATCGGGCAGTGCATAGCCGCCCAGAATGGCAATCACACACAGGCTGGCCGCTGATCCAAGGCAGCCGCCAATCACCCAGTTGCGTAAGCAACCAAAGCGCAGAGCCGTTGCAGCGATGCCAACGGTCAACATGCCAAGGAAAACGCCGCCGTTCTGGATGCCGGACAATGTGGTGCTTTCACCAGGAGTGAAGCCAAACACGAGACCTGCATAGGGCTCCAAGATCAGCTCTTGCATGAAATAGGCGGTCATCGACAGGAAGACGAAGATCGTGAACATCCTTGCCTTGGGTTCGGCCCATACCTCGGCCAAGCCTTCACGGAAAGGAACGGGGTCAGGCTCGGGCGCGGCCTCGACGCCACGTTCGATGTGCCAAGTTGCAAGCACAGTGATCGCCAGAGCTGTCAACGCGACTCCGATCACGACTTCGATCAGAACTGCGGGTGTGTATGGATCAAGCAATTGGCCGACCACGCCGGCGGTCATCGCGATGCCGAAGATCATCATCAGCCATGTGATTGTTGCCGCAGCGGCCCTGCGGTGCGGCGCGGTTGCCGTGGCGAGCAGTGCGAGAACAGACGTGCCCGCAGCCCCGGCCCCAAGGCCGATCAGCGCGTACGCAAGAATCGACATCGCCAAGCCCACGGAATAGCTGTTCGCCATTTCGACAACACCCAGCGCGGCCAAGACACCACCCGCAGCAAGGATAACCATCCCTCGCAAGATCCAGCGGGTGCGATTGCCGCCTTTGTCCGAAAGAAAACCCCAGTTGGGTCGCGTGATTTGGATGCCATAGTGAAGACCAACCAACATGCCCGGCAGAACGGCGGGTAACGCCAGTTCGACGACCATCAATCGGTTCAGCGTGGATGTTGTCAGCACAACGATGGCACCGAGCGCCATTTGCACCAAGCCCAGTCGGACGATAGCGAGCCAGCCCAAGGTCATCAGATGGCTCCTACAGCGCGTAGGGCAAAGGCCGAAACCATCATGCCCGACACGTACATCAAAACTCCGGTCGCATTGTACCAAGGGGCTTTTGCCTTTGGGTCCTTGAGCATAACGGACATGGCCCAGATCTGCCCAAGAACCAGCGCAAGCACGATCGACGCGTGTGTCGACTGCCCCCATTTGGCCAGCGCGAGAATGACGAAGACCTGTGGAACAAGCATTACGATACAGGCAACCTTGGCTGCTTTTTCTGGGCCGAGCGTCACAGGCAGGGAGTTCACTCCCATCTGCGCATCACCTTCTAACGCCTTGAAGTCGTTAAGCGTCATGATCCCGTGCGCGCCGATCCCATAGAGTAACGCGATCAGGATGATTGGTCCCGATGGGAGCGTCTGACTGAGAACCGCAGCTCCGGTGAACCACGGCAATGATTCATAGGACAAGCCAACCAATCCAGGTCCGAACCAGCCCGACCGTTTCAGTCGGATCGGTTCGACCGAATAGGCCCATGCCGCGATCACTCCGACAACCGTTGCGATGAATCCCCAGGTGCCCAAGGTCGCGCCTAAAGCCAACGAAAGCGCCGACATCGCAAGTGCGATCCATAATCCCCATCGCCCCGGGATACGACCGGACGGAATCGGCCGGTTTGGTTCGTTGATCGCATCAACGTGGCGGTCGCACCAATCGTTGGCGGCCTGACTCATTCCGCAGACCACGGGACCGGCAAGGATCACACCAACGATCAAAAGGCCAATATGTTCGGTGATGGCCACACCCGAGGCCACGGCCCCGCACGCATAGGCCCACATCGGCGGGAACCATGTGACGGGTTTGATCAGCTCCAGCATTGCCGAAGGGGCAGGGTAGCGATCTTGGTGTAAACTTACGCTGACAGTCATGTGTCAACTAGACACGACAATTCGATTCACATCAAGCGAAACAGAACGATCACAGTTGGATTTGAACAGGGCGAAATGACGCTATTCGCGCCTCATTCGCCATCGCCGTCCTTATTGAGCAAGCCATACTTGCGCAGCTTTACATAAAGGCTCTGCCGCGACAGACCCAACATCTCGGCCGCTGCAACGCGGTTATTGCGAGTCAGGCTAACGGCCGTTTCGATACACATCTTTTCGACCACATCCGTTGTCTCGGACACGATTTCCTTGAGCGTCGCAGACCCAACAAGCTCCATCACGTTGCGGCTTGATTCCTCGGACGTTTGCAGTGGCGCTTTGCGCATTGCATCGACGCGGCTGATATCCCGGATGATGAAGCCCAAAGTTGGCTCGTTCCGATCTTCGAAGAAGGTAACTGACATTTCGACCGGCGTTTTTGCCCCGAAATCGTTCAGGAGCTTGGTCGAATACATCCGCATCTGACCCGTGCGCCGCGCATTTTCGATCAGCACGCTCATGTCGATCTGACCCCGACCAAGGAAGTCTGCCAAACTGCGACCACGTACATCAACGGCATGTGCGGCATCTACAAGATCGAGGAACGCGTCGTTGCACGCCTCGATAGCGCCGGTCGCCGACGTAAACACGAATGCGTCCGCGCCTTTTTCGAACACTGCCGAAAGATTGGAAGACAAGTTGTCGAACCGGGCATGTGCCTCGTCTGCGGTGGACAGCCGACAGATCAGAATTCGCTCGCCTGCAGCACGGAACACCTGTGGCGTGACCATGACCCGCTGACGTCCCCGGCGAGACTGAACTTCAAGACCCGAATTGTTTTCCGAAATCGAAGCATTGATCAAAGCCTCGGTAAACTCCTCGGGCCGTTTATCCCGAAATTCCTGCGCGAACGAGGACCCGATCAAGTCATCGCGACTGGATTGCAAAAGCGCTGCCGCAGGGTCGTTCAAATCTTTGATCTTGCCGTCATTGACCGACACGAAAACGACCGCATCTCGGACCGTCCGGAGGAGCAACCGATACCGTGCATCGAATTCGCGACGCGCCTCATACCCTTGTTCCAAAGACATCTGCGCCTGAACAAGCTGTTGTTGCGTTTCGGCGATGGGTCGCAAGTCACGACCAAGCATGAGGAAAGAGCCGTCAGATCCAAACGGATGAAAACTATACCGGACAGGGAATTCCCAAACGGCATTGTCTGTATGGTTCAATTCAACAGAGCGCGACGGCGTTTCGCCCTTTTCCATCAGTTCCATGACGGCTTCGATCTTGGGACGGCTTTCGCGAGTCAGAAAATCCATCAGCGGACGCCCCTCCCAATGGCTCAACTTGCCAAAGGAGGTTTCATTGGGGTTGATCAAGACAGACAGGATTTTACCGTTGTGGGACACCACAAGCGCAATATCGGACGCAACTGTGATGATACTCGACAGAACTTCTGCGTCGATAAGTGGTACGGAGCCGCTGCTCCAAAAACTGGACCCACTTGTATTCATTACCGCGTCAAAGACCTGCTTCTGGACTTGTTCTTTTCGCACAGCTTCAGTGCAACCTTCACATCGTTTGTCACCAGATCGACATCGGTCTTCTCTTTGACGCCATCCGCGAGGTTCAGAACAATGCCTCCCAGAACGAGAGGTGGTGGAGCCAAGACACTGGTTCTAATGCGTTTAACCAACTTTGCGATTGATGCAAGCGCGTCGGGACGTGAGCCCGAAAACAGAACCATATCGTAACTTTCTTCCGACAGCGCTTTGACGATCGTTTCGTCACGAGCGCCGAACAGAATTCTAACAGATGCTCCGGCGCGCCGCATCTGGGCCGTCGCAACGTGTGGCCCAAGGGTGTGACTGTCATTGCCCTGCAGCAACATCAGCACATTCACGCCATTAGCGATCTCTGATGGCTTGGCCGCCCATGGTGGCGCCAGAAGTGTGAGCAACCCTTGCAGTCGCGCGGTCGCGATTGTGACCTTTGCAAAACCGATAACATCGGCAGACCACATCCTGCCCAACTCGCGGGCGGCTTGCGGAATATAAATGTCGACAATCTGGTCAGCGCTGATGCGACGATCCTTCAGATCTTCGAGCAGGGCCTCGGAGTTGAATGCACTGGTCTGGAGGGCGACATCGACAAGTTTCTGCACGACGCTGCTGCGGATCGTCTGGGCGCCTTCTTCTCCCTTGTCGCTTAGCACAGAGAGTACAGTCGATGCCAAGGCCGAAATATCGAGCCGACTGTCCTCCGAGGACGTGCGATCGTCGGTATGGTCGTTTGCCATTGTCAAACCCTCGTAACCGATAATGCGCGACACATGTCAGGCATATCAGACAGCACCAGTCTCTGATTCTTGCTCTGGAATGTCCAAGATAATTGACACTAAGTCCGGTTAGGCTTTTCTTTCAAGGCGGTAAAGACCAAAAAATCCCTGAAAAATTATGAGTTATCCGTATTTTTGGAGAATCATTGGAGATTCAGACATGCGGTGGATAGTACCGCCCAAGTGTGTAAGTTTTAGTTGACACTTGGGGTCTCGCGTAGATACTTTTTGGAGAACAAGAACGGAATCGTAGACATGGCAGGATCGGAACGCGCCGCTGGGAAATCAGCATTTCTCTATACAGAGGAACAGCGCGCACGTCGGGACAACAGCATCTGGACCACCATCCAGGGGGTGCTTGCGCCGCTTCAATTCCTTGTTTTTCTTGTCTCTTTGTCGCTTGTGGTACGGTATCTCATCACTGGTGCGGGCTATGATGCGGCCACGATTTCGATCCTGATCAAGACGGTTTTCCTGCTCACCATCATGGTGACGGGGGCGATTTGGGAAAAGGTCGTGTTTGGGCAATACCTCTTTGCGCCTGCATTCTTCTGGGAAGACGTCTTTTCCTTTCTCGTGATCGCCCTGCACCTCGCCTATGTCTGGGCGCTCTGGACGGGTGTGCTTAGCTCGAACGATCAGATGTGGCTCGCGCTAGCGGCTTATGCCGCCTACGTGATCAATGCTGGTCAGTTCCTCTGGAAATTGCGGGTTGCGCGCCTCGAAGCAGGCAAAGCCAACCCAACCAATGAGGTCACAGCATGACCGAACAGTTCGCACCTCCTCCGTCCCGCGGGTGTTCCAACACGCCTGTTCTCAAGCAACGCGGCCAGCACGAGGTGTTCTGTGGCTTGACCGGGATCATCTGGTTGCATCGCAAGATGCAGGACGCGTTTTTTCTAGTCGTCGGAAGCCGGACCTGCGCGCATCTTCTCCAATCGGCTGCGGGTGTGATGATCTTTGCCGAGCCACGTTTCGCTACGGCGATCCTTGAGGAAACCGATTTGGCCGGCATGGCCGACGCTCAGAGAGAGCTCGACCGCGTGGTCAGTGAATTGTTGGCGCGTCGCCCGGATATCAAGCAGTTGTTTCTTGTCGGGTCCTGCCCGTCCGAAGTGATCAAGCTTGATCTCGCCAAGGCCGCTGAGCGCATGAGTGCGCAATTTGCGCCCAACGTTCGTGTGCTGAGCTACTCAGGCTCGGGCATTGAAACCACCTTCACCCAAGGCGAAGACGCTTGCCTTGCCGCGATGGTTCCGGTTCTGCCGGAAACAGATACGCGGGAGCTACTTCTCGTTGGTGCGTTGCCGGATGTGGTCGAGGAACAAGCCATTGGACTGCTCGAGGCGATGGGCATTGGTCCGATCCGGGTTTTGCCTGCCTCGCGTGTGAATGACGAGTACGGGATCGGAGCCAACACGCTCTATGCCCTGACTCAGCCATTTCTGACGGACACACACGAAGCGCTGCAGCGCCGTGGTGCCAACCATATTGCAGCGCCTTTCCCGTTTGGCGAGGAAGGCACAACCCAGTGGCTCCGGACGATTGCGGATCAATTTGGCGTTTCGGATGCCAAGTTTGCAGAAGTCACCGAAGCACCGCGCGCCCGCGCTCGCAAGGCTGTCTCGCAGGCCTCCGAAGCACTTAAGGGCAAGACAGTATTCTTTTTCCCGGATAGCCAATTGGAAATTCCGCTGGCGCGATTCCTGACACGCGAATGCGGGATGGAGGCCATCGAGGTGGGTGCACCTTTCATCCACAAAGCCGTTATGACCCCCGATCTTAATCTGCTGGCCGAAGGCCCGGTCATTGCCGAAGGTCAGGACGTCGACAAACAGCTTGACCGCTGTCGTGCTGCGGCCCCCGATCTTACCGTATGTGGCCTTGGCCTTGCCAACCCGCTCGAGGCGGATGGGTTGACCACCAAGTGGGCCATCGAACTTGTCTTCACCCCGGTACATTTCTACGAACAAGCAGGCGACTTGGCCGGACTGTTCTCGCGTCCTGTCCGTCGCCGCGACCTCCTCAAGCTGGAGGCGGCAGAATGAAGCTTACCGTCTGGACATATGAAGGTCCGCCGCATGTCGGCGCGATGCGCGTCGCCACTGGCATGACGGGTTTGCACTATGTGTTGCACGCGCCTCAGGGCGACACCTATGCCGACCTTCTGTTCACCATGATCGAACGGCGCAATCACCGCCCGCCGGTAACGTATACGACGTTTCAGGCGCGTGATCTTGGTGCCGATACTGCGTATTTGTTCAAGGATGCCGCCACCGCCGCTTATGAGCGGTTCAAGCCGGAAGCGATGATCGTAGGCGCGTCTTGCACGGCAGAGCTGATTCAGGATGATCCCGGAGGTTTGGCGGAAACGCTGGGCCTGCCCATTCCGGCCATTCCATTGGAACTGCCAAGCTATCAGCGCAAAGAAAACTTTGGCGCGGATGAGACGTTCTTTCAGATTGTCCGGCACCTTGCGAAGCCGATGGAAAAGACCGCACGGGTGACTGCCAACCTGATCGGCCCAACAGGACTTGGTTTCCGTCACCGCGACGACATTGTCGAGGTGACCGGTTTGCTGATGGATATGGGGATCGAGGTGAATGTCGTGGCGCCGATGCCTGCTTCGCCGTCCGAGATCGCCAAAATGGGTCAGGCGCACTTCAACGTGCTTATGTACCCCGAAACTGCCGAAACCGCCGCCCGTTACATGGAGCGCGAGTTTGGTCAGCCCTACACCAAGACCGTACCCATCGGCGTTGGTGCTACACGTGATTTCGTTGCCGAAGTCGCAAAACTGGCAGGAATAGAGCCTGTTTTGGACGAAAGCCGCCTGCGGTTGCCCTGGTATTCGGCAAGCGTTGACAGCACGTACCTGACTGGCAAGCGCGTATTCCTGTTTGGTGATGGCACACATGTCGCGGCCTGCGCCCGCATCGCGCGCGATGAGATGGGGTTCGAAGTCGTCGGGATGGGTTGCTACAACCGTGAACAGGCCCGGATGCTTCGGAGCGTGGCTAAGGAGTTCGGCGTCGAGCCTCTGATCACTGACGACTATCTTGAGGTCGAGCGTCGGATCGAAGAGCTGGCTCCCGAGCTGATCCTCGGAACGCAGATGGAACGCCACATCGGCAAGCGCCTTGGTATTCCCTGTGCGGTGATTTCCGCGCCGGTCCACGTTCAGGACTTTCCTGCCCGATACAGTCCCCAGATGGGCATCGAAGGCGCAAACGTGATCTTCGACACATGGGTTCATCCGCTGGTCATGGGTCTGGAAGAGCATCTGCTCACCATGTTCCGTGAGGATTTTGAATTCCACGATGATGCGGGCGCCAGCCATCATGGTCACAAAGCCAAGCCGCGCGAAATCGGTGCCCTCGAAACCGCCGAACCAGAGACTGATCTCGCCCAATCAGCCTCTGTTAACACCGACGCGTTCGAGATTGTCTGGCTTCCTGCAGCCGAAAAAGAACTTAAGAAAATCCCGTTTTTTGTGCGTGGCAAAGCCAAGCGCAACACTGAGACGTTCGCGTCCGAACGGGGTGTCTCCGAGATCAGCGTCGACACGCTTTACGAAGCGAAGGCCCATTATGCGCGATAGTTTCACCGAAGCCCGGGCGTATAACATCGCCATCATCACGTTGGACAGCCACGCGGCTGGTCCTGTGGCGCGGGCTTCCGTGAACCTTGCGCGCGATTTCCCCGGTTTGAACGTGTCTGTTCATGCCGCTGCGGAGTGGGCGGAAACGCCCGAAGCCCTGACCGAGGCGAAGGCCGCGATTGCCAGTGCCGATATGGTTGTGGCGAACCTGCTTTTCCTTGAAGAACACATCAAGCCAATCCTCGACGATCTGCATGCGGTGCGCGACAAGGTTGACGGTATGGTCGGCGTCATCGCCGATGCCGAGATCATCAAATTGACCAAGCTGGGCAAGCTCGACATGAGCAAACCGGCATCAGGTCTGATGAAGATCCTCAAGTCGCTCAAGCCCAAGTCCACGGAGTCCGAGGTCGAAAAGGGTGAAAAGCGGATGCAGCAACTGCGCCGCCTGCCCAAGATGCTCAAGCTGGTTCCCGGCAAAGCGCAGGATCTGCGGTCGTGGTTCCTTGTCATGCAGTATTGGCTGGGTGGCTCTGACGACAACATCGAAGCAATGGTGCGCTATCTGCTGGGCAAATATGCCAAGGGTCGTTCCGAGTGGCTGGGTGCCGTTGCGGAAGCACCGATCGAATATCCTGATGTGGCTCTGTATCACCCGGACTTGCCGCAACGTATCACGACCAACCTAGCCGATCTGCCCCGTCCGTCCGAGGTCAAGGCGACCGTTGGTTTGCTGATGATGCGGTCCTACGTGCTGGCGAATGATACTGCGCATTACGACGCGGTCATCCGCGCATTCGAAGCCAAAGGCATGGCCGTTGTTCCCGCTTTTGCAGGCGGCCTTGATGGCCGCCCCGCGATTGCCGAGTTTTTCCGCAAGGACGACCGCACCAATATCGATGCAATGGTGTCCCTGACCGGGTTCAGCCTTGTTGGTGGCCCTGCGTATAACGACAGTTCCGCCGCGGTTGAGGTTCTCAAGGATCTCGACATTCCCTACATCGCCGCACACCCGCTTGAATTCCAGACATTGGGCCAGTGGGCCAATGGTGACCAGGGTCTTGGCCCGATTGAAACCACCATGCTCATCGCGTTGCCGGAGCTTGACGGTGCCACATGTCCCACAGTGTTCGGTGGTCGCCACGGACCTGACGGCTGCAACGGATGCCACTACCAGTGCCCGTGTGATACCGCGAGCAAGGCTATGGCCCCATGCCGTGAACGGATCGAAAGCCTTGCGGAAAAAACTCTGCGGCAGGCCACGCTGCGGCGTAAGCAGAACGCGGACAAGAATGTCGGCATCGTTCTGTTTGGCTTTCCACCCAATGCAGGCGCTGTTGGCACCGCCGCCTACCTCAATGTGTTCGAGTCGCTGTTCAACACGCTGCATGCGATGAAAGCTGACGGCTATGATCTGGAGCCGCCAGAAACCGTGGCCGCCCTGCGTGCCGCCGTTCTTGAGGGCAACGCCAAGCAATACGGCCAAGAGGCCAATGTCGCTGCCCATGTGAGCGCCGATGACATCGTCCGCAACACGCCGCCGCTTAAGGCCATCGAAGCGGTCTGGGGTCCGGCCCCGGGCAAGATTCAATCTGACGGGCGTGGCGTGTTTGTATTGGGTGCGCAGTTCGGCAAGATTTTTGTTGGTGTGCAACCGACCTTTGGGTACGAAGGCGATCCGATGCGCCTTCTGTTCGAAAAGGGCTTTGCCCCGACGCATGCCTTCGTTCAGTTCTATATGTGGATGCGCAACACGTTCTGTGCGGATGTGGTGCTGCATTTTGGGATGCATGGCGCTTTGGAATTCATGCCGGGCAAGCAGGCCGGTCTGGGTGCGCGCGATTGGCCGGATCGGCTGATTGGCGAAATGCCCAACGTCTATCTTTACGCGTCCAACAACCCGTCCGAGGCGTCATTGGCCAAGCGGCGCTCTGGTGCTGTCACCGTCACGCATTTGACCCCACCCTTGGCGCAATCGGGTCTTTACAAAGGTTTGCAAGAGCTGAAGGACAGCCTGACGCGCTGGCGCTCGCTTGGTCCGGCAGACCATGAGCGGGCCGATCTGGAAGCACTGATCGCGGAACAGGCTGAAGCCGTCGATATGGAAGGCGTCGCCCCGGAAGCGCTTTGGCTTAAGCTGCTTGAAACCGAAGACGCGCTGATCCCCGATGGCCTGCACATTGTGGGTAAGACCTTTAGCGATGCTGCGCGTGCCGAATATCTCAAGCTGATCGAAACCGCGGACGCCGAAACCAAGGCGCGTGTTGATGCGCTGTTGCAGGAAGAGACCGAACTGGCGGGTCTTCTGCGTGCCATGGCCGGACGGTATACGCCACCGGTTCCCGGTGGGGATTTGATCCGGTCCGCCGACGTTCTACCGACTGGTCGCAACATCCACGCGTTCGATCCTTTCCGTATGCCGACCGAATTCGCCTGTCGCGATGGTGCTAAGCAAGCAGAGCTATTGCTTGCAACACACAAGTCCCTGCCGCGTACCGTCGCGCTGGTGCTTTGGGGCTCGGACAATATCAAATCCGATGGCGCCCCCTTGGCACAGGCGCTGGCCCTGATCGGCGCCAAACCGCGCTTTGACAGCTTTGGTCGGTTGTCAGGTGCGGACCTAATTCCGCTTGAGGAGCTCGGCCGCCCGCGCATCGACGTTGTGATGACCCTGTCCGGCATCTTCCGCGATCTTCTGCCGTTGCAGACGCGGATGCTGGCCGAAGCCGCCAAGAAAGCGGCAGAAGCGGATGAGCCGCTGGAACTGAATTACATCCGGGCGCATGCTTGGGTCTACGCGCAGGAAAACGGTGTCGATCTTGAAACCGCGGCGCTGCGTGTCTTCTCGAATGCCGAAGGCGCATATGGGTCCAACGTCAACGCCTTGGTCGACAGCAGCGCATTCGGAGATGAAGACGAACTCGCTGATGCCTACGAGGCACGCAAGTCTTTCGCGTATGGCGTCAACGGCAAAGCAGCGGCTAACCACGCGCTGCTGCAGGAAACGCTGAAAACCGTTGATGTCGCCTACCAGAACCTCGAATCCGTCGAGCTGGGTGTCACAACGGTTGACCACTACTTCGACACGCTGGGCGGTATTTCCCGCGCGGTGAAACGTGCTCGCGGTGGTCAGGAAGCGGCGATCTACATTTCCGACACCACGCGTGGCAATGGCAAGGTGCGCACGCTTCAGGATCAGGTCGCACTTGAAACCCGGTCGCGCAGCCTGAACCCCAAGTGGTTCGAAGGCATGCTGAAGCACGGGGCCGAAGGTGTGCGCCAGATCGAGGCGCAAGTCACAAACACGATGGGTTGGTCCGCCACCACCGGCAAAGTGGAACCGTGGGTCTATCAGCGCCTGAGCGAAACCTTCGTTCTGGACGAAGACATGCGCGCACGTCTGGCCGATCTCAATCCGACTGCATCGAGCCGCATGGCCAACCGCCTGCTCGAAGCACACGACCGCAACTACTGGCATCCCGACGCCGAAACTCTGGCCGCGTTGCAAGACGCTGCCGACGCTCTGGAAGATCGCCTTGAGGGGATCGCCGCAGAATGAGCGCCAACACCTATAATCGGAGGCCCAAATGAGCCCACTTGACGCAAAAAGCCCGCCCGCCGCCCGCGCCGCACTTCGCGAAGCCGCAGGTCTGGAAGCGCGCGGCCTGTCCGCGCCGCCTATCCTCAAGGGACAGGATGGCGAAGGATCGGTGCAGGTGCATCAGGACAATTCGATGAAGATCGAAGGCGCCAAGGTGTTCGCCGTGTACGGCAAGGGCGGGATCGGCAAATCGACCACCTCTTCGAACCTGTCGGCCGCCTTTTCGATGTTGGGAAAGCGCGTACTGCAGATCGGCTGCGACCCCAAGCACGACAGCACATTCACGCTGACCGGCAAACTTCAACCAACGGTGATCGACATCCTGAAAGAGGTTGATTTCCACGCCGAGGAACTGCGCCCTGAGGATTTCATGGCCGATGGTTTCAACGGTGTGAAATGCATCGAAGCTGGTGGTCCGCCTGCCGGGACCGGCTGCGGTGGCTACGTGGTTGGTCAGACCGTCAAACTGCTCAAGCAGCATCACCTGCTGGAAGACACTGACGTCGTTCTGTTCGACGTGCTGGGTGACGTCGTATGCGGCGGCTTTGCCGCGCCGCTGCAACACGCTGACCGGGCCGTGATCGTGACGGCCAATGATTTCGACAGCATCTATGCAATGAACCGGATCATTGCCGCCGTTCAAGCCAAATCGGCCAACTACAAGGTGCGGCTCGCGGGCTGTGTCGCGAACCGGTCCAAGGACACGGACGAGGTGGATCGCTACTGCAACGAGGTCGGCTTCAAGCGGATCGCGCACATGCCCGATTACGACGCTATCCGCCGGTCACGGCTCAAGAAGAAGACTCTGTTCGAAATGCCGGACGAGGAAGACATCGTCATGGCCCGCAAGGAATACATCCGCCTTGCCGAGACGCTGTTCAACAGCACCGAGTCGATGGCGCCTCAACCGCTCGAGGATCGGGACATTTTTGAACTGCTGGGGTTCGATTGATGAGCTACGACGCCACACGCGATCGGGTCGAGCATTATTTCGACCGCACGGCGACCAAGGTTTGGGAGCGTCTGACTTCGGACGCCCCGGTCAGCCGTATTCGTGAAACGGTCCGCAAAGGCCGGGACCAGATGCGCGACAAGCTCTTGTCGGCTCTGCCGTCGGATCTAAACGGTGTCCGCGTACTGGACGCCGGTTGTGGCGCAGGGCAAATGACGCAAGAACTGGCCCAACGTGGTGCCGAAGTGGTTGCTGTCGATATCTCGCCGTCGCTGGTCAAGATAGCGCGCGACCGCCTACCCGAGCATTTGCAGTCTCATGTGACATTCGCCAGCGGCGATATGCTGTCGGCGGATCACGGCACGTTCGACCACGTGATCGCGATGGACAGCCTGATCTACTACACGGAAGCAGACATCCGCTCGGCGCTGGCCAAGTTGGGAGAACGCACACGGGGTTCGGTCGCGTTTACCGTTGCTCCGCGCACGCCCTTGTTGATGACGATGTGGTACGCCGGAAAAGCGTTTCCGCGCTCGGACAGGTCACCCGTGATGATCCCGCACGGGCCGTCACGTTTGTCGAAAACAGTCTCTGATATTGGCCAACTTAACGATTTGGGTCGGGTGAATTCCGGCTTTTACATAAGCCAAGCCTTGGAGTTACGTCCATGATCGTAAGCCGCTCTCAGGTGAAGTCCTTGGGCATGAGGATGCTTCCGTTTTCGGACGCGGCATCTGATGATCTGCCTTTGGGCCAACTGTTGCGGCTTGCCTTGTTCCAAGTGTCGGTCGGCATGGCGGGTGTCATGCTGCTGGGCACATTGAACCGTGTCATGATCGTAGAGCTTTCGGTCCCCGCGACCCTTGTTGCGATCATGGTTGCGTTGCCGGTTCTGATTGCGCCCTTCCGGGCCTTGCTTGGCTTCAAATCAGACAATTATCGCTCAGCCATCGGATGGAAGCGCATCCCGTACCTTTGGTTCGGAACGCTGTGGCAGTTCGGCGGACTTGCGGTCATGCCAGCCTGTCTCTTGGTCCTTGGCGGAGATGTGACCCACGATGTGCCCTTTGCGGGGGAAGTCCTAGCGGCGCTCGCCTTCATCATGACGGGTTTTGGGATGCACATGACCCAAACCGCTGGTCTTGCGCTGGCAGCCGACCGCGCGACGGACGAGACGCGCCCGCGCGTGGTGTCGTTGCTCTACGTCATGTATCTTGTTGGCATGGGTGTTTCCGCCATCGTGATTGGTTGGCTGCTCCGCGATTTCTCGGGTGTTCTTTTGATCAGCGTCGTTCAGGGCTGTGCCGTTGCAACGCTCGTGTTGAATGTGATCGCGCTTTGGAAACAAGAGCGCGTGCGTCCTATGACAAAAGAAGATCGCGAGGCACCGCAGCCGTCTTTCA
Source organism: Marivita cryptomonadis (assembly GCF_002115725.1). Taxonomy (GTDB): domain Bacteria; phylum Pseudomonadota; class Alphaproteobacteria; order Rhodobacterales; family Rhodobacteraceae; genus Marivita; species Marivita cryptomonadis. The sequence continues at coordinate 49,077 of NZ_JFKD01000001.1, read as the reverse complement.
AGGATGCTTGGGCTGACCTGACGGCCGGGGGAACAGCGGGACGTCTGCTGGCAGTGGTTTTCCTTGGTACGATGGCCTTCAACATGCAGGACGTTTTGCTGGAACCCTATGGCGGCGAAATTCTTGGCCTGAGCGTATCATCGACGACACTTCTCACGGCGACTTGGGCGCTGGGTGCGCTGCTAGGTTTCGCCTTGGCGGCGCGTGTTCTGGCCAAAGGCGGTAACACCTACCGCATGGCGTCTGTCGGATTGCTGGCTGGGGTCGCAGCCTTTTGCATCGTAATTTTTGCAGCGCCGATGAATTCGACATTTTTGTTTTTCCTCGGCGCTGGCCTGATCGGGTTTGGCGGAGGCTATTTCGCAATCTCGACCCTGACAGCGGCCATGACGCTCCCCTCTGATGGACTTGCCGGGCGCGGCCTTGCGCTGGGCGCTTGGGGTGCAGCTCAGGCCACGGCGGCTGGTTTGTCGACCCTTGTCGGAGGCGCCACCCGTGACGGCGTCAACATGGTCGCAATGTCCGGGAATCTAGGCGAAGCGCTTGCCACTCCGACAACCGGATATTCCGTCGTTTATCATATCGAAATCGGACTTCTGTTCGCGACGCTCATCATACTGGGTCGTCTTATCAGCCAGAACAGAAGTATCCCCACTCTCAACCAGAAACCGACAGGGCTGGGCCTTGCCGATTTCCCAACCTGACCAAGGCCCATCAAGGAGCACTAAAGATGACCGAAGACTACATCCTTGGAAACCTCGACCTCGCGAGTATTTCGCTCTGGTTGTTTTTCATTTTCTTCGTTGGACTCGTGATCTGGATTCAGCGCGAGAACCAGCGTGAAGGCTACCCGCTTATGGACGAAGACGGCAGCCAAGCGGATGCCGGCAGCGTGTTTCCAAATCCGTCGGACAAGACCTTCCTTCTGCCGCATGGCCGTGGCGAATACACTGTTCCGTCGGGCCAGACACCCGAGCGCACGGATATCGACGCGAAACTGACGCGTCAGTTCGACAGCGGCGGATTCCCCTTTGATCCGGTGGGTAACCCGCTGGCAGATGGCGTTGGTCCGGGTAGCTGGGCACCGCGCCGCGACGAGCCGGAACTGGATGGCCACGGTCATCCGAAGATCATCCCGATGTCGGGCAGCGAACATTTCCGCGTCTCTGCGGGTCGCGATCCGCGCGGTTTGCCAGTTGTGGCTGGCGACGGTGCAATTGTCGGCAAAATTACAGACATGTGGGTCGATGAGCCGGAACAGATGGTGCGCTATCTTGAGATGGAACTGGATGCCGAATACGGCGGCGGGTCGCGCCTTGTGCCGATCACCTTTACCCGTATCTGGGGCAACCGCGTGAAAGTCCGTTCGATCTTTGGTGAACACTTTGCAGGAGTTCCGCAGATCGCATCGCCGCAGCAGATCACCAAGCTCGAGGAAGAAAAGGTCAGCGCCTACTACGGCGGCGGCACGCTCTATGCGAGCAAGGAACGCCAAGAGCCGCAAATCTGATCAAGACAAGAACCAACAGCCGCAGCCACGGCTTTAGGAAAGGGAACCCACCATGCCGCACGACGATTTTCAGGTAGAACCGGTCAAAGGTCTTCCAGAGACACCTCCCGAGGGGGAGGTGATCCTCTGGCAAGGCAAACCGGATTGGTGGGCCCTGTCCAAGGAATCGCTGAACTTGCTCTGGGTCGCTGGGTACTTCGTGTTCCTTGCAGCCTGGAGGTTTGTGGCGGTCATTGACCTCATGCCGCTTGGGCAGGCGATCTGGGCATCTGTGCCTTTCCTGATCTTGGGTGTCATCGTCTGTGCCCTGCTGATGGGAATTGCCTGGGCGCAGGCGCACTACACTGTCTACACAGTCACCAACCGTCGGATTGCGATGCGGATCGGTGCGGCTTTGACGGTGACGCTGAACCTGCCGTACACTCAAGTTGGTTCAGCCAATCTGGACCTGCGCAAGTCTGGCACGGGAACCATTGCCTTTGATCTTCTGGGAGACACACGGATCAGCTATCTTGTATGCTGGCCGCATGTTCGCCCGTGGCGCGTGTCGCCGACGCAACCGGCGCTGCGCTGTATTCCCGAAGCGGAAAAGATCGCTGCAATGATTTCCGAGGCTGCACAGGCACGCGTTTCGACCCCGCAGGTGGAACGCACCAGCAATGTGGCACCGTCCGCAGTCGCGGCGGAATAGAGAGGGCCTGTAATGCAAACGCAAACTGTCGACAAAGCCCGCATCCACGCCACAGAACGTGAGCTCGTCCCGCGCCTTTTTGTGCGCGCGATGTTCGGCATGGTCATGATCTGCCTTATCATGGTGAGTGCCTATCGCTGGATGGATGGACCTGTGCAGTACACCGCGCCGGACTCTCCGGTGGTGATCGAGAAAACGCTTTTCCTTGAAGGCGCCATGAGCGGTGCCGCAAAGGTATTTGCCGAGGATGGCACATTGGTTGCCGAGTATTCGCCGGAAGAGGGTGGGTTTCTGTCCGGCATGTGGCGCGTTCTACAACGGGAACGCACCAAGGCACGTGTTGATCTGGATGGTCCGGTGATCATTCGCGCACGTGAGAATAACCGTCTTGAGATCTTTGATCCCAGCACGGGATGGGGCGCCGACCTTATGGGTTTCGGCGCTGACAACTCGGCGGCCTTCGCCAGGCTGCTGAAATAACCGAAAGGGAATCGGACAATGGGTCTGTTGACAAAAGAAATCGAAAGGGCGCCGTGCACAGTGGAAATCAGCCACTGTTTCGAGAGCCTTCATGCACATGTGCGTTTCAACAATGGCGCCGTGATCTACCCCGGTGACGAGGTAAAGGTTCAGGGGCCAGAAATTATGGCCGCCTTCGGAGAGGTCGTGTCTGAAGATCGTGAAGCGATCATCGTTCGCGCCTCCAAACTCGAACAGATTTGGACCCGCCTCACAGGTGACTTCGAAGTTATGGAACTTTGCGAATTCTCGTTCTCTGAAGAGGTGACGCTATGAACATGCAAGTGCCCCAAAATTCGCGCACCTCTGGTGCGACGCACACCGCCGACGCGACCACGGTCGAAGAAAGCCTTGCGATCCAAGAAGAGCAGGCGAAGTACGACGACAATTTCGCAACCGAAACCGCGATGGCGAACACGCTTCTTACGCCGCGGTTCTACACCACGGATTTCGACGAGCTCGACGCGATCAATGTCGATGGTATCCGCGCTGAATGGGACGAGCTGATCGCCCAGATGGAGGCGGACCCGAACAAAGGCCATTTCAAGAAGAACGAAGACTGGGACCATGTCGATTGGGAGAACATGGAGCCGCAGCTGAAAAAGGAATTCATCGACTTCCTGATCTCAAGCTGCACTGCCGAGTTCTCGGGCTGCGTCCTTTACAAAGAAATGAAGCGGCGCGGCAACAACAAGGATATCACTCAGCTGTTCCAGTTGATGGCGCGCGACGAGGCGCGGCATGCCGGGTTCATCAACGACGCTCTGCGTGAAGCCGGGCTTCGCGTGAACCTTGGTTTCCTGACGCAGTCAAAGAAATACACCTATTTCCGGCCCAAGTTCATCTACTACGCCACCTACCTGTCGGAAAAGATCGGCTATGCGCGGTATATCACGATCTTCCGCCACCTTGAGGCGAACCCGGAACTTCGGTTCCACCCGATTTTCAAGTGGTTCGAAGAGTGGTGCAACGACGAGTTCAGCCATGGCGAAGCTTTCGCGTTGCTGATGAAGACCGACCCGAAGCTGACCAGCGGTCGCAATGTCTACTGGATCAAGTTCTTCCTGACGGCGGTATACGCCACAATGTACGTGCGCGATCATCAACGACCGGCCTTCCACAAGGCGCTGGGCGTGGACCCTGACTGGTACGCGCATGAGGTGTTCACCAAGACATCCGAGCTGACCAAGCAGATCTTCCCGATCACCTTGGATATCGACCATCCGCGCTGGCAGCCGACGTTGGAACGCTTGCAACGGGCGAATGTGCAGATTGCTACTGGTAAAAAGCAAGGTGGTCTGGGTGGCAAGCTCAAGGAACTTGTGGGTTCCGCCAAAGCGGCGTCGTGCTTTGTCTCGCTCTACTTCATTCCGGTGAAGACACATAAAGTACCCGCCGTGACGCGACTGGTGCCGTCCTACTGATCTGGTTTCGCCGCCTTCGGGCGGCGACCATGTGGGGGCCAGCCCCCACACCCCCGGCATATTTGAAAAAAGAAGAAGGACAAAACGCGTGTTAAGTGACCCTTGGATTGCCGCCCTTGTGGCGCTTTTTCTCTGGTGGTTTTCCACCGGAGTGATCCTGATGGTCGTGAAATACGCTGACCGGCGCGGGTTGCGTTTCGGTCAGGTCCTAACATGGCTTGCGCTTCCGATCTTTTTTCTTGGTGCCTACGGCATAGGAATGACCGCGCATCTCGAAAGCCATATATCGGCTTACTATTCATTCCTTGCGGCACTTGCGCTTTGGGGTTGGATCGAATTGGCGTTTCTGACCGGAACGATTACCGGTCCCAACCGTCTTGTTTGCCGCGGAGATGTACCTGAATGGGAACGGTTCATCCGGGCATGGGGTACGATTGCCTATCATGAGATGCTGCTTGCTGGCACGCTGATCGTGCTTTGGCTGTTTACGCAAGACGCTGTGAACAGCTTTGGGTTCTGGACATTCGCTGTCCTGTTCTTTGCCCGTGTGTCGGCCAAGCTGAACCTGTTTCTGGGTGTTCCCAAGATCAACACTGAATTCCTGCCAAAGCCGCTGGCGCATCTTCCCAGCCATTTCCGGTATGCGAAGATGAACTGGCTGTTTCCGATTTCGGTCAGCGCTCTGACCTTTGCCGTCGCGTGCTGGCTCGAGCGGATTTATTCCGCGCAGTCTGTGGCGGATACGATTGGATTTGCCCTTCTGGCCGCACTGACCGCGCTCGCGTTGCTTGAGCACTGGTTCATGGTGTTGCCGTTGCCCGACGAGAAACTCTGGCGCTGGATGCTTCCCGCGCCCAAACCAAAACAACAAGACAAGACGATACGAACGGAGGACGCCCATGGACTTTGACAGCTTGTTCAACGCCCAGCTTGATACCCTGAAAGAAGAAGGGAACTACCGCATATTTGCAGAGCTGGAGCGCAAATGTGGCGCGTTCCCGAGAGCAAAGTCGCATGATGACGACTGCCCGGACGAAGTGACTGTTTGGTGCTCGAATGACTATCTTGGCATGGGACAGCACCCCGATGTGATCAAGTCGATGCAGCACGCCGTCGGTGAGAATGGCTGTGGGGCAGGTGGCACACGCAACATTTCTGGCACCAACCACCAGCACAAACTGCTTGAGACCGAACTTGCCGATCTGCATGGAAAGGAATCAGCACTGCTATTCACGTCGGGGTACGTATCCAATTGGGCCGCACTGTCGACTCTGGGTGCGCGACTTCCGGATGCGGTGATCTTGTCGGATGAGTTGAACCACGCATCCATGATCGAGGGCATACGCCATGCGCGGTGCAACAAGGTGATCTGGAAGCACAACGATCCAGAAGATCTGGACCGCAAGCTTGCTGCGTTGCCTTCGAATGCGACCAAAATTGTAGCGTTCGAGTCGGTTTATTCGATGGACGGTGATATCTGCCCGATGAAGGAAATCGTCGAAGTGGCCGAAAAGCACGGCGCAATGACCTATCTCGACGAAGTGCATGCCGTTGGCATGTATGGCGCGCGCGGCGGCGGTGTATCAGAACGCGAAGGTTTGGCGGACCGCATCACCCTGATTGAAGGAACGCTTGGTAAGGCGTTCGGCGTTATGGGTGGGTACATCACCGGGTCGGAAGCGATGTGCGATTTCATCCGCTCTTTTTCATCCGGGTTCATCTTCACAACCGCGCTGCCCCCAGCAGTTGCGGCGGCAGCGCGCACGTCGATCCAGCATCTCAAGAAGAGCGATACGGAGCGGAAGCAACAGCAAGTGCAGGTTGCCAAGTTGCGCAAACGGTTGGATGACATGGGAATTCCACATATTCAGAACCCGAGCCATATCATCCCTGTGATGATCAAGGATCCAGTCAAATGCCGGATGCTCGCGGACATTCTGATGCAGGACTATGGAATCTATGTGCAACCAATCAACTACCCAACGGTGCCAAAAGGGACAGAGCGTCTGCGTTTCACGCCGGGGCCGCTACATTCGGACGCAGATATCGAACATCTAGTTCAGGCGCTCGCAACCCTTTGGAAACAGTGTGCTATTGCGCATCAGGTCGCTTGACTTCACCACGCCTCCGGTTACCTGATTGGGGAACCAAACGGGTTTGCTATTGGTTAACATCGCAAGAAAGCGCTAGTTTGCGCCGAACACGAGAGAGGAGTTCAACAATGAAGTTGATGATCGCAACTGCGGCCATGATGCTGGTCGGGTCGGGTGCAGCTTTTGCACAAGACGCCGCTGCCGGTGAAAAAGAATTCAACAAGTGCAAATCCTGCCACATGATCGTGGCGGCAGATGGCACAGAAATCGTTAAAGGCGGCCGCACCGGACCGAACCTGTACAACATCATCGGTCGCACAGCTGGCACCGTTGAAGATTTCCGTTACGGTGACAGCCTTGTCGCTGCAGGCGAAGCGGGTCTTGTCTGGAACGAAGAGACTTTTGTCGCCTACGTGCAGGATCCCAAGGGTTTCCTTGCTGAGTACTTGGATGACAGCGGTGCTCGGTCGAAGATGTCCTATCGTCTGCGCAGCGGCATGGAGGATGTCTACGCGTATCTTGTGACTGTAAGCCCTGATGCAGACACCGTGCACGACGGCACAGGTTCCGGGTCGTAATAAACCCGAAACAGACATGAGAGGGGCGTGCTGCAACAGCGCGCCCTTTTCTTTTGCGCCATCGACTTCGCAGAGTTGACCGATCTGTGTGGCTCGCGCAAAACGTCGCGCAAGAATAACAGGGGCAGTGCCATGAAGATTGCGATGATCGGGACCGGGTATGTTGGTCTTGTTTCCGGTGTGTGTTTTTCCGACTTCGGTCATACCGTCGTGTGCGTCGATAAAGATCCGCGCAAGATCGAAATGCTCGAACGGGGCGAAGTGCCGATTTACGAGCCGGGCCTTGATGCTCTCATGGCTAAGAATGTCGATGCAGGACGATTGAGTTTTACATTGGATTTGCCGGCCGCGATTGAGGGCGCCGAGGCTGTATTCATCGCGGTCGGCACACCGACACGCCGGGGCGATGGCCATGCAGATCTGACATACGTGATGGCGGCTGCCGAAGAGATTGCAAAGGCGGCAAAGGACTATGTGGTCATTGTCACCAAATCGACAGTTCCGGTCGGGACGAACCGCAAAGTGCGGGATGTCGTCGCCGCTGCCAATCCCGGTCTCGATTTCGATGTTGCTTCCAACCCCGAATTCCTGCGCGAAGGCGCCGCAATCGATGATTTCATGAAGCCGGATCGCGTTGTGGTCGGCGTTGAGAATGATCGCGCTGCAAAGGTCATGAGCGAAATTTACCGACCGCTTTATCTCAGGGATTTTCCGATCGTGACGACCGATCTCGAATCCGCGGAGATGATCAAATATGCTGCGAATGCATTTCTGGCGACCAAGATCACGTTTATCAACGAAATTGCAGCGCTGTGCGAAAAGGTCGGCGCGGATGTGAAACAGGTGTCCAAAGGCATGGGCATGGACAACCGCATCGGCAACAAGTTCCTTCATGCAGGACCGGGATATGGTGGGTCATGTTTTCCGAAGGACACCAAAGCGCTTGCGCGCATCGGGCAGGAACATGCCAGCCCGATGCATATCACCGAAGCCGTGATCGCCGTGAACGAAGACACAAAACGGCGGATGATCGGAAAGTTGCAGGACCTTTGTGATGGCAAGTTCAACGGCAAGACGGTTTGTGTTCTGGGCGTGACGTTCAAGCCGAACACCGATGACATGCGGGATGCACCGTCGCTCACCATCGTGCCCGCGTTGGTTGGTGGCGGTGCCAAGGTGAAGGTTTGCGATCCGCAAGGCCAGCACGAGGGTGAAGGACTGCTGCCGGGTGTTCAGTGGCATGACGATCCCTACGACGCTGCCAAAGGAGCTGACCTGCTGGTTCTTCTGACCGAGTGGAACGAATTTCGCGCCTTGGATTTGAACAGGATCGCCCAAGGCATGTCACGTGCCGTGATGGCCGACCTGCGCAACATCTACAATGCGAACGTGGCCCGTGACGCTGGCTTTGTGGCGTATGAAGGCGTTGGACGCATCGGGTATGTCTGACGAAAGACGGCCAGCATTGATTCGCCGCGCACAATGAGCGTACGTTCATCTGTGGCGGAAATGTGGCGAAATTAGGCGGCTTCGATCGGACAAAAACCGCGGTTATCTGGTTATTGTTCCTGCATAGGTGGCGATGTGGTTCAATTGCGGCAAAAAGCTTTGCAGCGCGCCACATTTCGGACAAAAACGCTCTTGTCGGGCGGGGGCTCGAACACCGGTGCGGCCATGCGTCAGGTCTCTGACATTGTCCACTCTCTCGAATTGCTCACGGACTGCGCGCTGCGCGGGAACAAGATGCAGGTCGGTCGCACCGAAACAGTACAGGAGCTTCGGACCTGAGGTCTCGATACGGTACACACGGGGGCGCGGATGGCAGCTACAACCATTCAACGAGGTGAAGCGCTGTGTGCCAATCGAGAATTAACTAGGTCCGAAGCACCTGCTGACTGCTAAAAAATTAGCCAGCGATGTCTTGACCAAGTATCGTTTTCAAGATGTTTTTTGCATTGTCGGACGCCCAGTCCGCATCGCCTCGCATCCGCGCGATCTCTTGACCTTCGGGATTGAGAATAACCGTGATGGGAAGACCAAGAACACCCATCTCTCGGGCAAGCCCTGACTTTGGATCACGATGAAGCGGCAGATTGTCGACGCCGATTTCGTCGAAGAATGACTGCATAGCCGGAGGCGGATTGCGCCCGGTTGCAACTGTCACAACTTCGAATTCGCCGCCGCCGAACTCTGTCTGAAGTTCGGACAACATCGGCATTTCCTTCCGACAAGGCGCGCACCAAGTGGCCCAAAAGTTCAGCAGGACCCATTTGCCCTTGTAAGACTCAAGCGACAGTGGCGCGCCGTCGAACGTGGTAAATTCTGCTGTTCCGGCGGCTTGCGGGGTGCTGTGGAAGGTCAGCTTTTTCATGTCGCCTTCGCGCATCGCCTCGGCTTTGGTGAGATCGGCCAGCGCTGGGTTTGCAAGCGTCACGAGGCCCGTATAGAGGATGGCGGCAAGAATTTTCTTCATTTTCCCTCCGAAGGGGTAAGACCATGTCCGACAAATCCTCGAACCAAATGTGGGGTGGCCGTTTCGCCGCTGGTCCAGACGCGATCATGGAGGCAATCAATGCCTCAATCGGGTTTGACAAACGTATGGCGTCACAGGACATCGCCGGTTCAAGGGCCCACGCCGCAATGCTCGCGGCGCAAGGTATCGTAACACCTAGCGATGCAGAGGCGATGCGGGAAGGCTTGCTCACCGTTTTGTCAGAGATTGAAACAGGCGAGTTTGCCTTTTCGACGGCACTTGAAGACATCCACATGAATGTCGAGGCGCGTTTGAAAGAGGTGATCGGGGAGCCTGCGGGCCGTCTGCACACTGGCCGGTCGCGGAACGATCAGGTCGCCACGGACTTCCGCCTTTGGGTGCGGGACCAATTGGATGCGGCTGTCTCTGGACTTGAGGCGTTGATGCGCGCGTTGCTCGCACAAGCCGAAGCCGGGGCTGATTGGGTGATGCCGGGCTTCACGCATCTACAAACCGCGCAGCCGGTCACATGGGGGCATCACATGATGGCCTACGTCGAAATGTTCGCCCGCGATCTGAGCCGCGTGCGGGACGCGCGTGAACGAATGAACGAATCGCCTTTGGGCGCTGCCGCGCTGGCGGGGACGTCTTTCCCCATTGACCGCGAAATGACGGCAGAGGCGCTGGGTTTTGACCGTCCGATGGCAAACAGCCTTGATGCTGTGAGCGACCGAGACTTCGCGCTCGAATTCCTGAGCGTCGCCAGCATCAGCGCCATGCACTTGAGCCGTTTTGCCGAGGAGTTGGTGATCTGGTCCTCGGCTCAATTCCGCTTTGTGACCCTGTCTGACAGGTTCTCGACTGGATCGTCGATCATGCCGCAGAAAAAGAACCCTGACGCGGCAGAGCTGATCCGCGCCAAGGTCGGACGCATCTTTGGGGCCAACGTCGCACTTATGATGGTGATGAAGGGTCTTCCGCTGGCCTATTCCAAAGACATGCAAGAAGATAAGGAACAGGTCTTTGATGCCGCCGACAACTGGATGTTGGCGCTGGCCGCGATGGAAGGCATGGTCAAGGACATGACTGGCAATCGTGCGAACCTCGAAGCGGCGGCCTCGGCCGGGTTTTCAACCGCGACCGATCTTGCGGACTGGCTTGTCCGCACGCTCGGCCTACCTTTCCGGGACGCGCACCATGTCACCGGATCTCTGGTGGCACTGGCGGAACAGAAGGGATGTGATTTGCCCGACCTGAGCCTTGAGGACATGCAGTCGGTACATGCGGCAATCACTGCCGATGTGTTCGACGTGTTGGGTGTTCACAATTCGGTCGCCAGCCGTACCAGCTTTGGCGGAACTGCGCCGGTTCGGGTGCGTGAACAGATCGCACTCTGGAAAGAGGTATTGGGATGAAAACTGTCACGCTGATCGCGGGCTTTGCCTTTCTGGTCGCCTGCGGTGCGGATGGTCCTCCGATCACACCATCGGTCAACACGACGGTGTCGGTCGGAAGTGAGGGAGTTCGAACGTCAACGGGTGTGACCGTGCGCTCTGGACCGGTGACCGTGGGGGCGAGCTTCTGATGACGCCGATGCGCTGGATTTACCTTGCCCTAGCGATCTGGGGCGCAATTCACCCAATGTATTATTTTATGTCGTACCTTGCGGCGAATGAGTGGAGTCTCGGCGCACTGATTGATGCGTGGTATGTCAACGACTCAACCACTGGACTGACGTGGGACCTGACGATTGCGGCTGTGACGCTGACCATTTGGATCATTGCAGAAGTCGCCGTACGACGGAACTGGGTGGCCCTGATCGCAATCCCTGCCACCTATTGCATCGGTGTGAGCTGTGGATTGCCGCTATACCTTTTCTTGCGGTCCAAGCCGATCACCTGACGGCTTTGGATTCAGGTAACCGAACAAGCAAGCAAAACCGGAGACACGTGCTTTGAACGGGTCATTCGTGCCTAGTTTCGAAGAAAAGAAGCAGGGGGTGGCGCAAAACATTGGGCTGCGCTACTGCATCGCGGTCTGGTCTGGAGGCGGGTGTGGATCATTTTCTTTATCGTAACGGCGAACTTTATGCCGAGGATGTGTCGGTTGCGGATATTGCCGCTGCTGTCGGAACGCCATTCTATCTTTATTCGACGGCCACGCTGACGCGGCACTATCAGCTTTTCGATGATGCTCTGAACGGCATGGAGCACATGGTGTGCTACGCGATGAAGGCGGCATCGAACCAGGCGATTCTAAAAACGCTTGCCGATCTTGGTGCCGGTATGGATGTCGTTTCGGGTGGCGAATACGCCCGGGCCAAAGCCGCCGGTGTTCCGGGAGAGCGGATCGTGTTTTCCGGCGTGGGGAAGACTCGCGGCGAAGTTCGTGCTGCCCTTGAAGGTGGGATTCGCCAATTCAACGTCGAAAGCGAACCTGAATTGCTGGTGATTTCCGAGATTGCTTCAAGTCTTGGCAAAATCGCGCCGATCACCATTCGGGTGAATCCTGATGTCGACGCAAAGACACATGCCAAGATTTCGACCGGGAAGTCGGAGAACAAATTTGGAATTCCGATCTCCAAGGCGCGCGCAGTGTATGCCGAAGCTGCCGCTTTGCCCGGGATCGACGTCATTGGCATCGATGTGCATATCGGGTCGCAATTGACCGAACTTGAACCTTACGAACTCGCCTATCGCAAAGTTGCCGAACTGACCGAACTGCTGCGGGCGGATGGCCACAATATCCGGCGGCTTGATCTGGGCGGTGGACTTGGGATTCCGTACACACGCTCGAACGAAGCGCCGCCGCTGCCATCGGATTACGGCGCATTGATCAAGCGCAGTGTGGGCCATCTGGGCTGTGAGATCGAGATTGAGCCGGGCCGTCTGATTGCGGGCAATGCAGGCATTCTCGTGAGTCGGGTGATCTATGTAAAGCAAGGCGAGGACCGACAGTTCTTGATCCTGGACGGGGCGATGAACGACTTGATCCGTCCGGCCATGTATGACGCGCATCACGACATCGTGCCGGTTCTCGAACCGGACGCCGGGGTTGAGCAGCAGCCCTACGACATTGTTGGCCCGGTCTGCGAATCCGGCGACACATTTGCCAAGAATCGTATGATGCCTCCGCTTGCCGCTGGTGACCTTGTTGCCTTTAGATCAGCCGGAGCCTACGGCGCTGTGATGGCCAGCGAATACAACACCCGTCCACTTGTGCCTGAAGTTTTGGCAAAGGGCGATCAATTCGCTGTCATTCGTCAGCGTCCTGACTTTGACGAAATCATAAACCGAGATACCATTCCTCCGTGGCTGTGAGGTATTCCCCTGCGGTCAACGAACCGGGAGATCGGAATGACCGCACGGGAAGACCTGCCCAAGGAGATTGATGCCGCGTTGCGTTGGCCGCTTTTCCTGACCCGTTTGGGGATGGGAGCCGAAGTGATCGTGCGCGCGTTCTGGCCGTTGTGGTCGGTGTTGTTCGCCGTCTTGGCGTTTCTCATGCTTGGACTGCAAGACTATCTTCCCATGGAGGCGGTTTGGGTCGTTTTGGCGGTGTCCGGTCTGGCGGCCGCGTGGGCGCTGGTGCGAGGTGTGCGCAGGTTCAGCTGGCCATCGCAGGCATCGGCCCTCGCGCGCTTGGATGCGACACTGCCCGGAAACCCCATTCTGGCCGCTATGGACAGCCAGGCCATTGGTGCCAGCGATCCTGCGTCTTTGGCCGTTTGGAACGCACACCAAGCGCGGATGGCGGCCCGATTGAAGGATGCCAAGGCAGCCGAACCCGATCTGCGCGTGTCCAAGGCGGACCCCTTCGCCCTTCGGTATGTTGCCGTTCTTGCCTTTTTGGTCGCGGCCGTTTTCGGATCGGTTCTCAAAGTTCAGACCGTGTCCGCAATGGGGCCCTCTGGGTCTGATCTTGCCTCTGGCCCGACATGGGAAGGTTGGCTGGAGCCGCCGCACTACACTGGTCGGCCCTCGATCTATCTCAATGACATCAGGGATGCGCGGCTCGACACTCCGGAAGGCAGCCGAGTTACTCTGCGGTTCTATGGCGAAGTCGGTGTGCTCAGCGTTACGGAATCGGTGTCGAACAGGACAGCGCCGATCGCAACACCTGAAGACCTTGTCGAGGCATCCACGAATACCGCTCAGGAATTTACTGTCACGCGATCAGGGCAGCTTGCGATCGAAGGGCCAGGTGGTCGAGCATGGGAGATCGTTGCAACGCCAGATCGCGCACCGGAAGTCATGCGTGATGGCGAGATCGAGGTCAGCTACGAAGGTGAAGCGCAAATTCCTTTCACCGCCAACGATGACTATGCGGTGGCAACCGGGACAGCACGCATTGCGCTTGCGTTGACCGACGTTGACCGCCGCTATGGCCTTCGGATCGATCCGGAGCCGCGTGCCACAATCGAATTACCCTTACCGATGCCGATTGCGGGTGATCGGTCGGAGTTCACAGAAACCCTCGTGGACAACTTTTCGGAACACCCTTGGGCCAACCTGCCTGTCACAATCAGCCTGACCGTCACCGATGAAGCAGAGCAGATTGGAGAAGCCGTGCCTGAAGTGATCGACCTGCCGGGCCGTCGCTTCTTTGATCCCATGGCCAGTTCGATCATTGATCTGCGTCGGTCGCTGTTGTGGAACCGGGACAATGCGGCGGATGTTGCCTTGTTGATGCGCGCTGTTTCGCATCGCCCAGACGATGTGTTCCGATCGAGCACCGATTTCCTCCGCCTGAGGACGATCATGCGCCGGATCGAGGCCTTGTCGCGTGTCACGATGACCGATGACCAACAGGCCGAGATTGCACAGGCGATGTGGGATTTGGCGATCCGGTTGGAAGAAGGCGATCTGGAAGACGCGTTGGAACGGTTGCAGCGCGCTCAGGATCGCTTGTCCGAAGCGATGCGCAATGGCGCGTCCGATCAGGAAATCGCTGAGCTGATGCAAGAATTGCGTGAGGCGACCGATGACTACCTGAGGCAGCTTTCGCGCCAGGCACAACAGGATCAACAGAACGACCCTGATCAGGAAATGACTCAGAACCAGAACATGATGGAGATGAGCCAGAACGATCTGCAAGAGATGATGGACCGCATTCAGGAACTGATGGAGCAGGGCCGCATGGCCGAGGCGCAGGAAGCGCTCGAACAACTGCGCCAGATGATGGAGAACATGCAGGTCACGCAAGGCCAAGGCCAACAAGGTCAATCGCCCGGCGAACAGGCTATGGAAGGCTTGGCAGAGACATTGCGTGAACAGCAGGGTCTTTCGGATCAGGCGTTCCGCGACTTGCAGGAGCAATTCAACCCGGGTCAGCAAGGGCAACAGGGCCAACAGCCCGGTCAGCAGCCGGGACAGCAGGGGCAAGGCCAAGGACAGCAGCAGGGCCAGCAACAAGGCCAAGGGCAACAGCCGGGTCAGGGGGGGCAGAATGGCGAAGGCCAAAGCCTCGAGGACAGCCTTGCTGAACGGCAGCGTTCTTTGCGGCAAGAGCTGAACCGACAGTCACAAAACTTGCCCGGCGCTGGCACCGAGGCTGGAGATGCCGCACGTGAGGCACTGGACCGTGCCGAGGGAGCAATGGAAGGTGCTGAAGATGCGCTGCGTGAGAATGATCTTGCAGGCGCCATCGACAATCAGTCCGAAGCCATGGAAGCGCTGCGCGAAGGCATGCGCAATCTAGGCGAGGCAATGGCGCAGCAGCAACAGCAAGGGCAGGGCCAGCAAGGCATGGCGGATGGTGCGGATCCCGGCCAGCAGCGCGATCCTCTCGGCCGGAACGTCGGCTCGAACGGCCAGATCGGGTCGAACGAGAACCTGCTGCAAGGCGAGGATGTTTACCGTCGGGCCCGTGAATTGCTGGACGAGATCCGGCGTCGTTCGGGTGAGGGCGAACGCCCTGAGGAAGAACTGGAATACCTCGAGCGACTGCTTGATCGGTTCTGATCTTGCGCGTTTGTGTCAACGCAAACGGATGCTGCTTTAGCGCATCTTTTGGCCGTTGCAGCCAATGCGCCCGGATCAGGTGTCGGGGTCAATCTTGCCGCGCAAGGATTTTACCTCGCCCCGCACCTTCTTTTCCTTGAGCCTGCGCTTCTTGGAACCAAGCGTGGGTTTGGTGGGCACCCGTCGCTTCGGTGCGGTAAGCGCAGCGACAATCATCTCTTTCAATCGCTCCCGTGCGATGTCTCGATTTCTGGCTTGTGATCGGGTTTCATCGACCTGAACAATAACGGCACCATCCTTGGTCCATTTCCGCCCGGCGATCCGCCGCAGACGGGTTTTGACGGGGCTCGGCAAGTTGGGGGATCGATCCGCCTCGAACCGCAATTCAACGGCCGTCGACACCTTGTTGACGTTCTGACCGCCGGGACCGGATGCGCGGATGAACTGCTCGGTCAGTTCCCAATCTTCAATGCTGATCTTGTCTGAAATCTGTAGCATCAGGATTCACTTAGCTCATACAAAAAGGGTCGCCACATGGGCGACCCTTCGAGACTTACGGAGGCGGGGTCCGGTTAGGTTCCACACCAATTCGATGGGTTCGTCACCCAGGGTTTGCCCTAGATGTGTGCCTCTCGAACTGTTCCGACACCTCTCTCCAATACCTCTCTCGACACTGGATCACCTCCTTTCAGCTGTTGATAAAACGCACCCTCAGCGTGACAGGCTTTCCGTATCGCGCAACTGTTTTCTTACGTCAGAGCCGCTTTTTCACGAAAACGTAAAACGATGAGTCGAAAAGGTATCAGTGCGAGCAACGCGAGTGCGATTTTGACCATCCAGTCGGCAACTGCCAGCGATACCCAAAGCGGCGCAACCGGTCCGGCACCCAGCATGGGAAGCATTTCCCCTGCCCAAGAGACGTCGTTGGACGGTTCGATAAAGCTAAGCCCGCCAGAGAATGCGATACTGAAAAACAGCGCTGTGTCTACAGACGCACCGATCAGCGTTGATGCCAACGGAGCGCTCCACCAAGCACCTTCGCGCATCTTGTCAAAGATTTTGACGTCAAGAAGCTGTGCAGTCAGGAAAGCTATGCCCGAACCAAGGGCGATGCGAAGGGTGACCAGAGGGCCGAATTCGCCTTGGATTTGCGTACCAATCAGCGAGCAAACGACGCCTACGATAAAGCCTGCGAACACCACTTTGCGTGCAGCGCTGGGCCCGTAGAGCCGGTTCATCAGGTCAGTGACAAGAAAGGCGAGTGGATAGGTGAAGGCACCCCATGTCAGCCAATTCCCGAACAGGAACTGAACAAGGATGTTTGAGGCCAACACGATGAGGGCCATGGCGATAATGCCAGGAATATGAGCGCGGGTCATTGTGACTCCCGTTTTGCCAAGGTTGCGGGGACTTGATTCCCATCTCAGGGAATGGCGCGGTGCATATAGCGCTGCATCTGGACAGACAAGCTATTTGGCCAAGGCGTATTCGACGATCTCTGTTTTCTGCAGGAAAAGGAAATTGTCGTCCGACACCATGGTCAGCCGCAACGTCCCGTCCGGGGCGCTCCAAACCGCAAGTCCTTCTAGGTTGTCGTGACGGCGCGGTTCGGTCGTAAGCAGCGTTTCTCCATCAAGGTTTGAGCCTTCTGAAATTCTGAAACGCCGAACGCGCGAGGAAAAGCCAAATCCGCCAAAACCGCGTTCCAGAACATAAAGCTGCTCATCAGGGCCGATATCCGCTCCAACGGGAAGAAACCCGTCGCTTCGGGAAATCGACATTGGCTGATCCCAGCCGGCGTCGACCCGAAAACGAAAGACCGGAAAGGGGGTATTCAGGCCCGAAGAGGTTTCGGGTAGCGCATATACCGTGTTGTCAGGCGAAAGAGCCAAGGCTTCCAGTCCGCGATTGAGCGGCAGGGCGTCGATGGCTGGATATCTGGGCAAAGCGGCCCATATCCCATCGATATCACGTCGCAGGACGCGGTTCTCGCTTTCGACCGAAACATATAGACGGCCATCAGTATCAAGCGCCAAGCCTTCGGTGTCCCGCACAGATGGCTGCGCGAATAAGTCATCGGGCAGGTCAAGTGGCGCCATCTCCGCGCTTCTCACCCCGATGATCTTTCCGTCATGACGAAAGATGGTGCCTTCAATAAGATGCGCCCGGTCACTGATGATGACAAATCCAGCGCCATCAGGCGTCAGCGAAATACCGGAATACCCGCCAAACCCTTCGCGTTCCTTTGTCCAATGATAGGACGACAGGAAACGAGCTGTCTGAATATCCTCGGCCAAACCGGTGTCAGGACTCAAAGTGCATCAATTGGCCGACAGTACAGTCGCGCACTGAGCGGGAAGATCGCCAAGCGTAAGTTCGCGTCGTGGTGTTGGTTTCGGTGCGTTGGGGTTGGGCGGCGGTGGATTGAGAATGTTGTTCACCCATTGCTGTGCGTCGTCACATCCATCGCCCCGCGGCGGCGCATCCTGATCGACACATCCCGACATTCCCGGAGGACAGGCCAAGCGGACATGGAAATGATAGTGGTGGCCGTACCACGGACGGATTTTGCGCAGATACTGACGGTTTCCGGTTTCGGCATTGCACATGGCGACCTTGGCGCCGGGAAACACAAAGATACGCGCCACCCGTGGGTCGCTGGCAGCGGCCTTTATGATATTATGATGTGCTTTCGTCCATTGATCGTTGGTGAAAGCTCCGTTCGAGCGGCGCATCGAAATCGACGAGATGTTTTCGCGCTCTGTCTGGCTCAGGTTCAGCCGGTCTACAGGTCGCATCCAGATATCGGCATCAAGGCCGATCTGGTGGCTGGCGTGACCCGTCAGCATCGGTCCACCACGCGGCTGACTGATGTCCCCAACATAAAGACCGTTCCAACCTGGTTGTTGCGCCGCGATGCGCGACAGATCCTGCAGAAAATCAACTGTGATCGGCAAGCCCCAATTGCGATTCCGCGACAGGCGCATCGCCTGCCACGTCGGGCCGGTTTCCGGCAATTGCACCTGCCCGGCAGCACAGCCCTTGGCGTAGCTGCCAAAGGCGGCTGGAGATTGAGTGGAGGCGTTCTCCATTCCACCGAAAAGCTGCTTGGCCTGCCGCGTGCTGAGGACACTGGTCACGCGGGGGGCGCTGGTGGCAGATGTTTCTGCATTGCGCGATCCGCTGTCATCGCCACAGGCGGTCAGAAAGAAGGCGAGACCGAGGATAATCGAAAACCGTTTCATGATACTGCCTGTTTCCCGTTTGGGTTGACCCAGAGTAACAACACAAGGCCGATCAGGAAAAGGCCTATCACGGGGCTCACACCCAATTGTTGTGATCCAGTGGCATAGGTGGTGATCCCGATAAGCAAAGGTGCCAGAAAACTGGTCGCTTTCCCTGCGAGCGCATACAAGCCGAATGCTTCGGTCATGCGCGCAGGATTGGCCTGTCGCACCATCATGGTTCGGCTAGCCGATTGAATGACACCACCGGCGGCACCGATGACGGCACCAATCACGTAAAACGCGATGTCGGGCAGCGTGGATCCTTCTGGGAGTGCAATACCAAACATCGACTCGCGCGAAATCAGGACAATGGCCACACCAACCGCAGTCAGCGCAATTATACAGGCGGCGATCACTGGCTTTGGTCCAAAACGCGAATCCACCATGCCACCCAGCCACGCCGCCAAGGCACCCGCGATGATGGCGATGATGCCGAAGATGCCAACGTTCTGAACGCTCCAACCCAAGACTCCAGCGGCGTAGATGCCGCCAAACGCGTACATCCCGTTCAATGCGTCGCGGTAAAACATGGCCGATCCAAGGAACGCAAAAAGTGACCGATCCTGAGGCAGTCGTTTCAGGGTCGACTTGAGGTCATTAAGCGCCAGTTTGACCGCGCCTTTCGGCGCTTTTTGTCCTTTCGGTTCTCGTACGAACAGGAAGAACGGGATCATGAAAACAACAAACCAAATCGCTACGAGCGGACCGACAAAGCGGGTACCTTCGCGTGCCTCTGGGTCAAGACCAAATACTGGCTCCAAGCCGATCAAGGTGCGCCCGGTTGTGGCATTGTCGGCAAAAAACAGCAGCATGATCACCAGTGCGAACAGGCCGCCAACATAGCCGAACGCCCAGCCATTGCCGGAGATACGTCCGATCTCGTCGGGAGTGCCCAGATCAGGCAGCATCGAGTTGGTGAAGGTCGTCGCGAACTCCATGCCGATCATTCCGATGGCAAAGAAAGTCAGGATCAGGATCAGGCTGAAATCGCCGGGTGCAGCGTACCAGAGACCTGCCGCACCAACCACGTACATGATCGAAAAAAGCCAAATCCAGCGCATGCGGTTTCCGCCCGTGTCAGCCAGTGCGCCTAAAACCGGCGCAATAACCGCAATGACAATGCCGGCAGCCCCGATCCCGAACCCCCACGCAGATTGCGCGGTGGTGCCATCGCCCACCAATTCCTTGATGTAGGGGGCGAAAATGAAGGTAATCAGAAGCGTATTATACGGTTGACTGGCCCAGTCGAAAAAGAACCAGCCCCAAATCCGTTTACGCAAAGACGCGTTCGCCATGCCAAATCCCCCTGCCGAGGTTATGGGTGCGAAATGTCAAAGCGGCAAGCGCAGTCAGGCAGATACCGCGTCTTGCATCGGCGGCCATGGACGCGCGTCTTCTGCGCGCAGCCAATCTGCCACCCAATCGGGCATTTCAGGTGATGGCGTGTGCTCCATTCCCATGGCCGCAATGACCCGGTCGGTTGCAACAATCCCGTTCCGGTCAGTGACTGCAGAGCGATAGACTGCATGGTTCGCGCATTCGCCATTCTGTTTCCACATCGACTGTTCGATGTAGAGAAACCGCGCGTCCCAGCACAGAAGTCGGCTGCGCATTTCGAAGCGTTCAAACGTACGGATGCGGCGTCTGTACCGTACGACAACACCTGCCATCGTCAGTCCCCACCGTTCCTGGCGGATCATACCCATCAGACCGTTCACCTGAGCAAGAGGAATGCGTCCAAGGTCGTAAAGCGTCAAAGTGCGACCGTTGTTCAGCTCCATCCACATGTCGATGTCCCACGGCCAGCAGCGATGCTGCGACACGTAGGTGGCGAATGGCCCAAGTTTCGGGGCTTTGCGCGCTTTCCAGATACCAAGCGCCATGCGGATGAAAGGATACATCGGATTCTCCTGTTGCCCGCTTAGTTGACCTGACGCCCGATCACGTCAACCGCGACCTCGCGGCAAGTGCTCTGACTTGTTCTTCGGCGCGCTTGCGCCTACCTGTTGTCAGATCACTGCCAAGGGAATTCCGTCCGATGCAATCGCTCTACCAGATCCTGATGCTGCTTCTCGATATCGTGTGGTTCTTCATCATTGCCCACGTCATCATGAGTTGGCTGATCAATTTTCAGGTCTTAAACCTGCGTCAGCCCATCGTCGCGCAGATCTGGGACGCTCTGAACCGTATTCTGGAACCGATGTATTCGCGGCTCCGGCGTATTCTGCCGCCGATGTCGGGGATCGACCTCGCGCCGCTGGTCGCCTTGATCGGGGTCTATATCCTGCGCATCGTGCTCTCGAACAATGCTGGATTCTTCTACGGGTTTTGACCCGACCTAAGGCTTGTTCACGCATCCTTAGTATGAGACTGTCAGGTTAAGAGCAGATATAGTTAAGAACCTGACAGGTCACTCATGCCCCGCGATATGTCTGACGCAGACGCCATTCTGCGCGATATCTTTGGATTCGACAGTTTTCGCCCCGGCCAGTCCGAGATTGTAGAGGCTGTCTCGCATGGGGAAAACGTGTTGGCCATCATGCCGACCGGTGGCGGCAAGTCGCTTTGTTTTCAGTTGCCTGCTTTGGTGCGCCACGGAGTCACCGTCGTAATTTCCCCGCTCATTGCCCTGATGCGCGATCAGGTGCGCGGGTTGCGCGAAGCAGGCGTCGCCGCGGGGGCGCTCACCTCGGCCAAT
The DNA here is from genome assembly GCF_002115725.1 of Marivita cryptomonadis. Classification (GTDB taxonomy): domain Bacteria; phylum Pseudomonadota; class Alphaproteobacteria; order Rhodobacterales; family Rhodobacteraceae; genus Marivita; species Marivita cryptomonadis. The sequence goes on along the minus strand of NZ_JFKD01000001.1, from coordinate 27,841 downwards.
ACGGACGAAGAAAACGACGCCGTTTGGGATATGCTGCATTCTGGCGCTCTGAAGCTGCTGTATCTTGCCCCGGAACGCCTTGCCTCAAGCGGCACGCAACGGATGCTGCAACAGGCGGGCGTGTCACTGATCGCCGTGGACGAGGCCCATTGCGTCAGCCAGTGGGGTCATGATTTCCGCCCGGATTATCTTCGCATTGGTGAACTGCGCCGTGCGCTGGATGTGCCACTAGCCGCCTTCACGGCCACGGCGGATGCCGAAACGCAGGAAGAGATTGTCACGCGCCTGTTTGATGGACATGCGCCAACCACGTTCTTGCGGGGGTTTGACAGGCCCAACATCCATCTGATGTTCGCACCGAAGAACAAGCCGCGTGAGCAGATCCTGAAGTTTGCAGCCGCGCGCAAGGATCAATCTGGCATCGTCTATTGCGGCACGCGCGCGAAGACCGAAACTCTTTCGCAGGCACTTAATGCCGAAGGTCACACCGCGTGTTTCTATCATGGCGGGATGGACCCTGATGCGCGCCGCAGCGTCGAGGCGCGCTTTGCCACCGAAGACGGACTGATCGTCGTCGCGACAGTTGCCTTTGGCATGGGTGTCGATAAGCCCGATATCCGGTGGGTGGCACATGCCGATCTGCCGAAATCCATCGAAGCCTATTATCAGGAAATTGGTCGCGCTGGGCGCGACGGGGCACCTGCCGAAACACTGACACTCTACGGGTCTGACGACATTCGCCTGCGTCGGTCCCAGATCGACGAAGGGCTTGCACCGCCCGAACGCCGTCATGCCGACCACGGACGTTTGAACGCGCTACTGGGGTTGGCGGAAGCTCTTGAATGCCGCCGCATGACGCTGCTTGGCTATTTTGGTGAAGCAGACATCACCTGTGGAAATTGCGATCTGTGCGACAAACCGGCCGAGGTGTTTGACGGCACCGAGGCAGTACGAAAAGCGCTGTCCGCTGCGCTGCGCACGGGTGAAAGTTTCGGTTCCGGGCACCTGATCGACATCCTGCTTGGCACGAAAACCGAAAAGGTGTTGGCCCGCAGCCACGACACATTACCAACCTTTGGCGTTGGCAAAGATCTTAAGCGGGGGGAATGGCAGGCGGTATTTCGGCAGATGATGGGCCATGACCTGATGCGCCCGGATGCCGAACGGCATGGGGCGTTGGTGATGACCGAAGCCGCCCGCCCGATTCTGCGCGGTGAAGCGACGATCAACCTGCGCCGCGATAGCCTTGAAGCGGCCAATGAACGCCGCCCTCAAGTTCGGACTTTGGTCAGCGACGAAGACGCGCCGCTGCTTTCTGCGCTCAAGGCCAAGCGTCGTGCGTTGGCCGAAGAACAATCGGTCCCGGCTTATGTGATTTTCCCGGATAGAACGCTGATCGAGATGGTCGAGAACCGTCCAAAGACGCTTGACGATATGGCACGGATCAACGGCGTTGGTGCAAAAAAGCTGGAACGCTATGGTCGGGCTTTTCTCGAGGTGATGGCAGGGGATGTCCCGGACATACATCCCGCCCGACGAAAACTGGCCGCAAGCGATGCGGGTGGCATCTTTGATGCGCTATTGGCCTCGCAGGCCCAATTGGTCCGTGGGTCATGTGGAACGATGAAGCCGATGTCCTGCAATGCCGGGCAACTGGCGAAAATTGCCCAGAGCAGACCGCGCGATGAAACCGCCATTGCCCGCATCATCGGCGATCGCCATGCAGAACGCTTTGCCGAGAGCTTTCTGGACGTTTTGCGGACAGCGGACTAAATCAGCCGGAACCGAGATATAGAAAAGGTGTTGCCATGCTCGTCGTGATTTCCCCAGCCAAACGTCTTGACTGGTCCGAGCGTGAAGTGACCATGACCGAACCGGTGTTTCAGAACGACGCGAACCGCCTCTCGAAATCGGCGCGCAACCTAACGTTAGGCAATCTCAAGGCGTTGATGGATCTTAGCGATGATCTTGCCAAGCTGAACCGCGACCGTTTTCGGGATTTTGAAGACCAGCCCGATCAAGATGATCTGCGCCCGGCTGCACTGGCCTTTGCCGGCGACACCTATCAAGGGCTTGAGGCCAGCACGCTGGATGCAGATGAAATGCGCTGGGCGCAGGATCATCTGCGTATCCTGTCGGGTCTTTATGGTGTTCTGCGCCCATTGGATGGCATTCAGGCCTATCGCCTGGAAATGGGCAGCCGGTTGAAAACGCGGCGCGGTGGCAACCTTTATGACTACTGGCGCGATCAGATCGCCAAAGAACTCAAGGCGCAGGCGGCAGACCTGAACACCGACACGCTCGTCAACTGTGCCAGTCAAGAATATTTCGGGGCGGTGCCGCCGAAACCGCTTGGCCTGCGGATCGTCACGCCCGCCTTCATGGAAGACAAGGGCGATGGCAAAGGGCCGAAGATCGTCAGCTTCTTTGCTAAGAAAGCGCGTGGTTCTATGGCGCGCTACATCATTCAGCGGCGGCTTACTGATGCAGAGGGTTTGCTCGATTTTGATTTGGGGGGGTATGTATACCGCGAGGACCTGTCCGAAATGAATAAGCCGGTATTCGTGCGCCCCTACGACGCAAGCTGAAGCTGCGGACAATAGAGCGTCAGCTTTTCAATCAGCGCGTCTTTACGCAATGGTTTGGTGAGATAGTCTGTCAGCCCGGCCGCGATCACCATTTCCCGATCACCATCAAGTGCATGCGCGGTGACTGCGACGATCGGAACATGGGGTCCGTCGCCCTCAAGTGCGCGGATGCGGGCAGTTGCTTCTTTTCCATCCATACCGGGCATTGAGATATCCATGAAGATCACGTCGGGACGTTCGTCCTGGAACGCCTGAAACGCCTCAAATCCGTTGCTCGCAGTGCGCAGGTCAATATCGAGTTGACCAACCATTTTCCGAAAAACCAACTGATTGGTCCGGTTGTCCTCGGCAAGAAGTACCTTGGGTGTGCGGTTGCTGGCAGTATCCTCTGACAGGGTGCTGTCTTGTGCCTCTGCATGTCGGTACGATTCATGCGATACGACGGCAAACTGATCGCTGTCCACCGGCAGGGTAATGCGGAAACCAAAGCAGCTTCCGACGCCTTCCTTTGACTCGACCCAGACATGCCCCTGCATCATCTCGATCAGTCGTTTGGTGATCGCCAGACCAAGCCCGGTGCCTTCAAACTGGCGGTTGCGGTCGTCTTCGACTTGATTGAATTCCCCGAACACATGTTCGACTTTTTCCGGGGCGATGCCGATCCCGGTATCTTCTACCGTGATCTGTAGCGTTGTGCGCCTGCCATCTTCGGGAGTCCCTACAACACGCAAGAAAACTTCGCCCTGAAGCGTGAACTTGACCGCGTTCCCCATGAGGTTGGTCACAATCTGCCGAATGCGTCCCGGATCACCGACGAACAAGGTCGGGACGGACCTGTCGTAATCGGTCTTCAACGTCAAACCCTTGCCGCGCGCTGTGGGCTGCAAAAGCATCACCACCTCGTTCAGTGTTTTCTCCAGATCGAAAGGTTCGGGATGGAGCACCAGTTTGTCGGCCTCGATCTTTGAGTAATCCAGCACGTCGTTGATAATGACCAACAGTGCCTCGCCTGAATGTTTGATCGTATCGACAAACAGGCGCTGTTCGCTGTTGAGATCGGTTTCCGTCAGCAGATCAGCCATTCCCACGACACCGTTCATCGGGGTTCTAATCTCGTGGCTCATATTTGCGAGAAATGCGGATTTCGCGCGGTTGGCCGCTTCGGCACGTTCGCGGGCGTCGTGGAGTTGTTCTTCGTAGCGTACACTGGAAGTGATGTTGAGTGCGAGGCTCACTACGTCTCCTGAGGGACCACGTCGATCAAATATCCGGATGTGCTCACCGTTCCACAATTGGATTTCCATTGGTTCCGGATCGTCCTGTTGCCAACGATCCTGCATCCGCGCGCGCCAATCTGGGGGTGGTTCCTGCCCGATATTGACGATCCCTTCCTCGGTTAAAAGCTGGAGAATACGGGGATAGGTGATGCCGGGCTGCACCTCTTCCAGATCCTCGAACACGGCGAGGTAAGCACGGTTTGCAACGATCATGCGGTTGTCAGGATCGAAAAAGGCAAAGCCGTCCTGAATGGTCTCGATCGAATGCCACAGCCGACGTTCCGCGATCTGGATCTTTTCGTTGGCGACGCCCAGTTCGGTTTTGACCCGCTGATTTTCGCCGCGCACCATCGCCACCTCGGCCCGGGTTTCGACGATTTCATTGTTGAGTTGCTGAGCATGGCTGCCAAGCTTGCGATTTGCAGCGAACAGTTCGGCCTGTTTAAGTTCCAAAAGGCGTTCCGCTGCCAAGCGGGCACGTCGTTCCTCGGCCAGCTTGTTGGCGAGACTCATCCAGACCTCCGTAATTCGGTATCGGGACTGTCCGGGATCATGGTGAAGAATGAATTAACCCGGCTGAAGTTGCTCAGCCGGGTTTTCAGGCAAGGCTGTTACAGGCGTTCAATGGCCAGTGCGATGCCCTGACCGCCGCCGATGCACATGGTGATCAAAGCTTTCGATCCGCCGATGCGCTCAAGTTCATAAAGCGCCTTGATGGTTATGATGGCTCCGGTCGCGCCAACCGGATGCCCCAACGCAATCGCGCCGCCATTCGGGTTGACCTTGGCCGGATCAAGCCCGAGCCCCTTGTTGACGGCAAGAGCTTGTGCCGCAAAGGCTTCATTGCTTTCGATCACGTCGAAATCGGTGATTGCCAAGCCGGTGCGCTTCAGCAGGTTTTCGACGGCAGGGACGGGGCCAATGCCCATGACTTCGGGCCGCACACCGGCATGGGCATAGCCTAACACCCGCGCCTTGGGCGTCAGACCTGCTTTTTGTGCAGCGCTGGCAGTCGCCAGCACCAACGCGGCGGCACCGTCATTGATGCCCGATGCGTTCCCAGCGGTCACAGTGCCATCTTTCTGGAACACGGTCTTCAGGCCTCCCAGCGCGTCCATCGTGGTCGCTTTGGGATGCTCATCGGTGTCGAATGCAACCATGTCACGCTTTTTGCGCACTTCTACCGGTACGATCTGGCTGGCGAACCGGCCTTCCATAATTGCAGCGGCTGCGCGGTTCTGGCTTTCGAGTGCAAACGCGTCCTGATCGTTTCGGGTCACATCATGCTCGGCTGCGATGTTTTCAGCCGTCACGCCCATATGGCCTGTGCCGAATGGGCAGTTCAGCGCCCCCAACATCATATCAAGCGTGCGGATGTCGCCCATCTTGGCGCCCCAGCGCTGGTCTGGAATGATAAAGGGTGAACGGCTCATGCTTTCGGCTCCGCCGGCAAGCGCGAAATCGGCGTCGCCCAGCATGAGGGCCTGCACCGCAGACACGATGGCCTGCGCGCCCGAACCGCACAGGCGGTTCACGTTCATTGCTGGGGTGGTATCTGGGATGCCCGCCTGCATAGCGGCAACGCGGCTTAGATACATATCGCGGGGTTCGGTGTTGATGACATGGCCGAACACTACATGCCCGATCTGGCCGCCCTCGACGCCGGACCGTTCCAGCGCGGCCTTTGCGACAGCCGTACCCAGTTCGATGGGAGGCGTCGCGGCCAGCGATCCGCCAAATGTGCCGATTGCGGTGCGTGCACCGTCCAGAAGTACGATATCGTCTGCCATATGAGCCTCCCTTGGTCAGTCCGCTGCACTATGAGCGAGCGTTTGACGAGTGTCAGCCGCTACGTCCCGTCAGTCAGAGAGACCTTTTGTCGCCAGTTGCGACCCTTCCAGTAGTTTCACCTCGCGCTGCGGGAACGGGATCGAGATGCCGTGTTCATGGAACGCATCCCACAAAGCCAGATACACGTTGCCCCGGATGTTCGTGAGGCCGCCCGTGGGATCTCGGATCCAGAAGCGCAGGATGTAATCGACCGAGCTGTCTCCGAAACCGACGATGTGACAAACCGGAGCCTTGAAGCTGAGCACGCGATCCACCGACTTGGCAGCATCGATTGCAATTTCGCGGACCTTATGAGGATCGTCCGAATAAGCCGTACCGAAATAGATATCCAACCGTACGAATTCGTTGGAGTGCGACCAGTTCACAACCTGACCGGTGATCAGGTCTTCGTTCGGAATCAGATATTCCTTGCCATCCCGTGTGACCACGCTGACATACCGCGCGCCAAGGCTGTTGATCCAGCCGAAGGTGTCACCCAAAGAGATCACGTCGCCCGGTTTGATCGACTTGTCGAGTAAGATGATGATCCCCGAAACAAGGTTCGACACGACCTTTTGCAGACCAAACCCGAGGCCGACACCGATCGCCCCTGACAATACGGCAAGCCCGGTCAGGTCAAAGCCTACAAGTCTTAGGCCAAGGAAAAAGGCGGCTCCAAAAAGCAGAACCTGCAGGAACTTGATCGCCAGTACCTGCATCGACGGCGAGATGTCTTCATTGCGTCGTATGGTGGCGGCTGTGGTGCTGCTGATCAGACGCGCGCCTGTCAGCAGCGCTGCAAGGATGACAATGGCCTGAATCACCAGCCAAAGGGATAGTCTTGTCTCACCAACCGTGATCGCTGCGCTGTCCAGAAGCGACTGTGCTTCGTCGGAAAGACCGGTGATGGAAAGTGTGACCCATATCCACGCGCCGTAGCGGACTATTCCTCGAAGAAGCGCGTTCTTGATAAGTCGTGTGGCGAACGCGATGAAAAGCCAGGCTGTCGACAGATTGGCAATGATCGCCAACAGATAGGACCGCGATGGCCAAGTGAGTTCGCGCATCAATCCGACGACCAGCCAAATCAGGCTGACGAAAAGCACCATGCGCAGGCGTCTTTGTACCACGACAAGGGCGCGCATGCGCCATTTCGGCCAGCCTTCAAGACCGCGCATCCAGTCATACATGCGGGGCTTGAACACCGCCGCCAGCACATGAGCGGATAGGAATACGGCTAAGGCGATAAGCAGTTGGTAGGCATTCCACGGCCGCAGAAGGCTGGCAAGGAAAGCTTCGGCCCACATGAAAAGATCACGTGTGACCTCGGTCAGTGTTTCAGGCGAAACGACGTCCGGACCCATTCCATTCCCGTGTGACTGTGTGTCGTCAGGGTCGCACTGCCGAGCGTGGAGTGCAACAAGTTAAGAATCGGTGAAAGGAAGCGCAATCACGACGGGGCGCAGATCGGTGTCGGCACCGGCAGCATGAACTATCAGTCCCGCGCACAAGATCGCGATAAGCCCCAAGTTCAGAATATTCAGTTTTGTCAGCATTTTGCCCCTCTAGCATCCAATACGGCGCGAGTTAGCTTTTGGATCACATCTTTCTCGCGCTGGGCGGAGCGCGCCGCACTTGCGGCAAGACGGGGCTATGCTGTAAGGCACCGGATATGGAAATGGTTTTCGACCTCGATGAACGCGCGCGGTTGCGGGAGCGTTTTTTCGGTGCGACGCACACGGTGCTGGCGCGGCTATAAACCTGCGCCTGAACCGACCCACCCCACACTCAAAGTTTCGACACGCAAGGGAGAGGACCGATGTCCCCCAAAACGCTCTACGATAAAATCTGGGATGCCCATGTCGCGCATGAAGCCGACGATGGCACCTGCCTTTTGTATATCGACCGCCACCTCGTTCACGAAGTGACAAGCCCGCAAGCCTTTGAGGGGCTTCGAATGGCGGGTCGTTCGGTGCGTGCGCCGGACAAGACCATCGCGGTTCCGGATCACAACGTCCCTACGACTCCGGGTCGTGAAGACCCCAAGAACATGACCGAAGACAGTGCCATTCAGGTGGCTGCCTTGGACAAGAACGCCAAGGATTTCGGCATCCATTACTATCCGGTTTCCGATGTCCGTCAGGGCATTGTTCACATCGTCGGCCCGGAACAGGGCTGGACCCTGCCGGGTATGACGGTGGTTTGTGGTGATAGTCACACCGCGACGCACGGCGCGTTTGGCGCGCTGGCGCATGGTATCGGCACATCCGAGGTCGAGCATGTTCTGGCGACCCAGACGCTGATCCAGCGCAAGGGCAAGAACATGAAGGTCGAGATCACCGGGAAACTGAGCCCCGGTGTGACAGCCAAGGACATCACCCTGTCGGTGATCGGCAAGACCGGCACCGCCGGTGGTACGGGCTATGTCATTGAGTATTGCGGCGAAGCGATCCGTAATCTGTCGATGGAAGGCCGTATGACTGTTTGCAACATGGCCATTGAGGGCGGTGCCCGGGCAGGTCTGATTGCACCGGACGAAAAGACTTTCGAATACGTCAAAGGCCGCCCGCATGCCCCAAAGGCCGCTCAGTGGGAGGCTGCACTTGCATGGTGGAATACGCTGTTCTCTGACGAGGACGCGCATTGGGACAAGGTCGTTACGATCAAGGGCGAAGACATCGCACCGGTTGTGACATGGGGCACCTCGCCGGAAGACGTGCTGCCGATCACCGCAGAAGTCCCGTCTGCGGAAAGCTTTGACGGCGGCAAGGTTGGCGCGGCGCAGCGCTCGCTTGACTACATGGGTCTGACCCCGGGTCAGAAACTCTCGGATATCGAAATCGACACCGTGTTCATCGGATCGTGCACCAACGGTCGTATCGAAGACCTGCGCGCGGCTGCCGAGATCCTCAAGGGCAAGAAGATCGCCGTGAAGCGTGCGATGGTCGTGCCGGGCTCTGGCCTTGTGCGGGCGCAGGCCGAAGAAGAAGGGCTTGCAGATATCTTCAAGGAGGCCGGGTTTGAATGGCGCCTTGCGGGTTGTTCCATGTGCCTTGCGATGAACCCCGACCAATTGGCCCCGGGCGAGCGTTGTGCAGCCACGTCGAACCGTAACTTCGAAGGCCGTCAAGGTCGTGGTGGGCGGACGCATTTGATGTCGCCTGCAATGGCAGCGGCTGCGGCAATTACCGGAAAACTCACCGACGTTCGGGAGATGATGTGATGGATAAGTTCGAAAAACTCACTGGGATCGCGGCGCCCATGCCGCTCGTGAATATCGACACTGATATGATCATTCCCAAGCAGTTTCTGAAGACAATCAAACGCTCGGGCTTGGGTGTGAACCTGTTCGACGAGATGCGTTATGATGATAACGGTAACGAGATCCCTGATTTCGTGTTGAACAAATCGCAATACCGCGATGCAGAGATCCTTGTTGCTGGCGAGAACTTTGGCTGTGGTTCATCTCGTGAACATGCGCCTTGGGCGCTCAAGGATTTCGGGATCAAATCAGTGATTTCGACCTCTTTTGCGGACATCTTTTACAACAACTGCTTCAAGAACGGCATTCTGCCTATCGTGTTGCCGAAAGAAGCGGTCGATGTGTTGATGAAGGACGCGGAGAAGGGATCGAACGCGCGGATGACTGTCGATCTGGAGAACCAGACTGTCACCAGTTCGGATGGCGAGAGCTTTTCCTTTGAACTCGACAGCTTCAAAAAGCACTGCCTGATGAACGGCTTGGACGATATTGGCCTGACCATGGAAAAAGCGACGGCCATCGATAGCTTTGAAACGCAGGCAGCACAGGCGCGCCCCTGGGTGTGATCCTTTGCGCCAGTGACATGATCGGGCCGTCCTTTGGGGCGGCCCTTTTTTTGCGCCTACCAGATTTTGTAGTGATTTCAAAAGTTGCCATATTTCGCAGCACCTGCTGATGTAAACGCGCACCAGTCCTATCGTGAATCCAATGGTTTCACAGGGATAGGCCCACACCAGAGTTGAGCCCTTCTGCGAACTTGGGCAAAACTGGGGCAATAATGAGGCAGTCCGCCATAACCCGGCGGCACAAATTTGGAATAAGGTCGCGGCATCGTATCGCGTCCATCCGATTTGAAGGGAAACCAGAGTGGTCAAGCGGATCATCGGATCAGCTGTGCGCGCCCTTTTGATGGCGTTGCTCGTCGTGATACCGTCATTGGTATTGCCGGGAACGTCGAGTGACGCGGCGCAAATGGCGGCTCTTGTCGCGCTTGTGGCTGCTGTTGTGACCTTCGCCGAATACGCAAGCGAATATCCAACATTCCTTGAGTTCAGGAACGCGCCGCCCTTTAACCGCCTCAGGTTTCTTGCTCTTTTCTTTTGCGTGTTGTTTGCATCTCTGATCTTGGCATCCGGCCAGCAAGACCCGGCTTTGCCGCCCACCGTACTGCAATCCTTGGCGCGCGATGCTGCGTCGCTTCTTGATTTTCCGTATTCACCCGTGCGGTTGATGTCGATTGCTTACGCCGATGTGCCTGTCTGGTTCGATACGCAAACAGCCATCGACATTGCCAGCCTGCTGCTTTTCGTGACGCTGATCGCTTTGCTTTTGTTCTGGATCCACGCGCGTTTCATCTTCTGGCCAATCCGTAAAACTGCCTTCAATTTCTGGATAAACCTGCCCTTGTTCGACCCGACCTCAGGCCGAGATGTTCTGTTCCGTCTGAAGCGGGACGCGCATTTTAACCTTGCGTTAGGGTTTTTGCTGCCATTCCTGATCCCGGCTTTGCTGCGAATGTGGATTGGTGCGTTCGATGCCTCCATGCTGGCACTGCCGGAGATCCTGATCTGGGTGCTGTGCGCGTGGGCCTTTTTGCCACTGACGTTGATGATGCGGGGGATCGCGCTGTTCCGAGTGGCTGCGCTGATCGAGGAAAAACGTCGCCGCGCTTATGCCCAGCAAGACGAATTGCAAATCGTCTGATTTGGCTTGCGCTCGCACTTGCTGCGACGACCCAGATGGCGCAGGCTCGTGACCTGCGGGTAGCACTTTGGCATGCGCCGCTGACTCGCAATAGCCCCGGATTGCTGTTGCGAGACCTGACCGAAGGCGAAGGGTCTGTCGCGGCTTTTGCATCGGCAATCGCCGACACCAATGCGGATATCATCGTCCTTACTCGATTTGATTATGATGCAAGTGGTCAGACGCTTCGCGCCTTTTCGGCGCTTGTGAACGGCGCGCATACATACGTTATGCCGTTAAGATCGAATGCCGGTATTCCCACTGGCATTGACATGGATGGGGATGGGCGTCTGGCCGAACCAGAGGACGCACAGGCCTATGGGCGCTTTCCCGGTCAGGAGGCCTTGGCCGTCCTGTCGCGGTTTCCGATCCTTGGCGATGATGTGCAAATGCACAATGATTTCTTTTGGCGGGATTTGCCCGGAGGGCTTCTGAAGGCGTCCGATCATGGTGGCAGCAGTCAGCGTCTGTCGTCGGGTGGGCATTGGACCGTACCAGTAGAGTATACTCTACGCGAACAAACACATCGCATAACGTTATTCATCGGGCATGCCGGACCGCCGGTGTTTGATGGCCCAGAAGACCGAAATGGGCGGCGCAACCGCGACGAGCTGCGCCTTTGGGAGACGATCGTCGAACTAACGGACCGCCCCTTTGTCTTCATGGCCAATACCAATCTCGACCCCGACAGGGGCGAAGGATACCGGGATGCAATGGCGCAGTTCCTGTCAGAGCAGGACATCGTCGATCCACTGGCAGGTCAGGTCACCGCTCATTGGGACTCCCCGGGTCCGATGCGCGTGTCCTACATTCTACCATCCTCAGATTTCTCGGTCGGTGCAGCAAAGGTTTGGCCAGTGCTGGAAGGCCAGCAACACAGCTTGATAACCGTCGACTTGACGCTTCCCGATGCGGCCTTGCCTTGACCATAGAGGCCTGCGGGTCTACGCGAAGCAAACTCCAGTTGATCAAAGGAACCCATGATGAGCAACGCTTCGCTTTTGATACTGCCCGGCGACGGGATTGGCCCCGAGGTGATGGCCGAGGTGCGCAAGATCATTGATTGGTATGGTGCCAAGCGCGACCTGACCTTCGACGTGAGCGAAGACCTTGTTGGTGGTGCGGCTTATGACAAGCATGGCACGCCGCTCCATGATGATACGATGGCAAAGGCACAGGAAGTGGACGCCGTTCTTTTGGGTGCCGTCGGCGGTCCGAAATACGACAGTCTTGATTTTAGTGTGAAACCGGAACGCGGTCTTCTGCGTTTGCGCAAGGAAATGGATCTTTTTGCGAACCTCCGTCCTGCACAGTGTTTTGACGCACTTGCCGACTTTTCGTCGCTCAAGAAGGACGTGGTCGCGGGTCTGGACATTATGATCGTGCGCGAATTGACGTCTGGTATCTATTTCGGAGAACCGCGCGGTATCTTCGAGGAAGGCAACGAACGGGTTGGTATCAACACCCAGCGGTACACCGAATCCGAGATCGACCGCGTTGCCCGCTCTGCATTCGAACTGGCGCGTCGTCGTGGCAACAAAGTCTGTTCGATGGAAAAGGCCAACGTCATGGAGTCGGGCATTCTCTGGCGCGAAGTCGTGCAGAAAGTACATGATGAAGATTACCCCGATGTCGAGCTGTCTCATATGTATGCCGACGCAGGCGCGATGCAGCTTTGCCGCTGGCCCAAGCAGTTTGATGTGATCGTCACAGACAACCTGTTCGGCGACCTTCTGTCTGATGCGGCCGCTATGTTGACAGGCAGCCTTGGCATGCTGCCCTCGGCGAGCCTTGGATCTCCGATGGCAAATGGCCGTCCGAAAGCGTTGTACGAACCTGTACATGGCTCCGCACCGGACATTGCTGGTCAGGGCAAGGCGAACCCGATCGCCTGTATCCTTAGCTTTGCGATGGCGTTGCGCTATAGCTTCGATCAAGGCGATGAGGCCGCGCGCCTTGAAGCGGCGATCGAGAAGGTGCTCGCCGACGGTGCGCGGACGGCCGATCTCATGGGGCCTGAAGATGGCGCGCCAATGTCGACGTCTGAAATGGGCGATGCCATTGTCGCTGCTCTCGACGCGAGCCTTTAATATCTGGAAAGGGGCCAGCCATGTCTTCGAATGTCAAAGGCGCAGTGCTGGCCCTTATTGCCTTTGGGCTCTATTCGACCCACGACGTGTTCATCAAGATCCTCGGCGCCAGTTATTCGCCGATACAGATCGTGTTTTTCAGTGTTCTGCTGAGCTTTCCATTGGCGACCATCATGCTCATGCGCGATGCCACCCCTGGAACGCTGGTTCCGGTCCATCCGTGGTGGATGGCGGTACGCACCTTGGCTGCAGTTGTGACTGGCGTCTCCGCGTTCTATGCGTTTTCGGTACTGCCACTGACGCAAACCTATGCAATTCTCTTTGCAACTCCGCTCATTATCACGGTTCTGTCGATTCCCATCCTTGGTGAAACGGTCCGGCTTCGGCGTTGGATGGCTGTGATCGTCGGTCTGATTGGCGTCATGGTCGTCTTGCGGCCCGGATCAACCGAGCTGAACCTCGGTCATCTGGCTGCAATTCTTGCGGCCTTCGGGGGTGCGTTTGCCTCTATTGTTGTGCGCAAGATTGGCGCTGAGGAGCGGACCGTCGTTATGCTGCTGTATCCTATGGTTGCCAATTTCGTGCTGATGGGGCTCGCCTTGGCGTTTGTCTACAAGCCGATGCCAATCGAACATATCGGAATGCTTGCGGTCATCTCAATCTTGGCGTGGATCGCTGGACGCATCATCATTTCCGCGTATCGAACCGGTGAAGCGGCGATTGTCGCACCCATGCAGTATTCTCAGATTCTTTGGGCAACCGGTTTCGGACTGCTGTTCTTTGGTGAAACTACAGATATTTACACCGCTGCTGGCGCTACAATCATCATTTCCTCCGGCATCTACATCGTCTTCCGAGAAAGCCGTGGAGGAACGTCAAGAACCACGCCGGTCCTGCGCACCCGAACACGCTTTGCAACGCCTTCGATGCCACGTCTTGGTGACATGATGCGCTCGGGGCGGTTTCGCGATGAGCCGATGAACAGAGGCGGGCGTGAATAGTCTGTGCCCGCACGAAATTTGAGACGCGCTTTGCTCAAAACAACACTTGTCAAATCCCCACGCGGGCAGTAGGTCCCCGGTCACGGTCGGGCTGTAGCGCAGCCTGGTAGCGCACCTGCTTCGGGAGCAGGGGGTCGGAGGTTCGAATCCTCTCAGCCCGACCAGTATCCAAACATCTCAGGTTCAGATGGTGTCGACAGCCTTTAGTCCGCCCTTGGCGAAGGCAGGCACATAGGAACCAAGCTCCAGCGCCTTTGCCGGGTTCGAGGCATTGCCGTCCATCGCGCGGCGTTTGACGCCCTGCAGGATAGACGCCATACGGAAATAGGTGAAGGCAAGGTAGAACCCGAACCGGTCGATGCCTGGCAGGCCCATACGCTGGCAGTAGGCGTCGATAAACGCCTGATCTTCTGGAATACCCAATGGTGCACGGTCGACGTTGGCAAGCCCACGCCCCACATCGCCTGGCGGCAGGCCCCATTGCATGATGACGGCGGCAAGATCTGCAAATGGATGACCCAGCGTTGACAACTCCCAGTCAAGCACCGCCACACATTCAGGTCGGTCAGGCGCGAAGAGCAGATTGTCGATCCGGTAGTCGCCATGCACCAGCGTGACGCGCCCATCATCCTCGGGAACATTGCGGGCAAGCCAGTCGATCAGCGTGTCCATATCGGGAACAGGATCGGTTTCGGTTGCGCGGTATTGCTTGGTCCACCGGTCGATCTGTCGCTTGAAGTAATTGCCCTGCGGTCCGTAATCCAGCAGTCCCGCTGCAGAAAGATCAACGGAATGGATCGCCGCCAAAACGCGGTTCATGTCGTCAAAGATCTCCCTCCGATCCTCTGGTGCGACACCTGGCAGGCGCGGGTCGACAAAGGTTCGACCGAGCACGTGGTCCATCACGTAGAACATCGACCCGATCATGGCCTCGTCTTCGCATAGGGCATACATCCGCGCGACAGGTACATCGCTGCCCTCAAGGGCGCATTGGACCCGGTATTCGCGGTCAACCGCATGGGCTGACTTCAAAAGTTGCCCCGGTGGCTTCCGGCGCAACACATATGGGCCCGATGCAGCGGTAAGCTTGAACGTTGGGTTGGACTGCCCGGTTGCGAATTTCTCAACCGAAATCGGCCCTCGAAAGCCGGGAACATTCGCAGCCATCCAGACCTCGACAGCGGCTGTGTCGAATGAAGCGCTCATCCGTTGGTGTATTTGCGCAATTCGGCGCGCGCCACCTGACGGCGGTGCACGGCGTCAGGACCGTCAGCGAACCGGAGCGTGCGCAGATGTGTCCACATCCGCCAGAGCGGTGTGTCCTGACTGATCCCCGTGCCGCCATAAAGCTGCATCGCCTCGTCAACGACCTTGAGGGACATGAGCGGAGCAATCACCTTGATCTGGCTGATCCACGGTTGTGCCGCCCGCGTGCCCTGCGTGTCCATCATCCATGCAGCTTTAAGGCACAAGAGGCGCGCCTGTTCGATCTCCATGCGGGCGTTCGCAATGATGTCGTAGTTGGCCCCGAGTTCCACCAATGGTTTGCCGAACGCCTCGCGGTGCAACCCGCGCAGACACATCAGTTCCAGCGCTTTTTCGGCCAGCCCGATGGAGCGCATGCAGTGGTGAATACGTCCCGGTCCCAAACGCCCTTGCGCCACTTCGAACCCGCGGCCTTCGCCCAGCACGATATTCTGACCGGATATCCGCACATTGGTGAACCTCAGATGCATATGCCCATGTGGCGCGTCATCCTGCCCAAAAACATGCATGGGGCGAAGCACGTCGATGCCGGGTGTATCCGCATCCATCACGAACATGGTATGACGGCCGTGCTTGGCCGCTTCGGGGGCGGTACAGGCCATCAGAATGTAAAGCTGGCAGCGCGGGTCTCCTGCACCAGAGATCCAGTACTTCTCGCCGTTCAGTATCCAATCATCACCGTCACGTGTGGCTTCGAACGCAAGCTGCGCCGCGTCAGATGATGCGACATCCGGTTCGGTCATCACGTAAGCCGAGCGGATTTCGCCATCGAGCAGCCGTGTCAGCCACCGATCCTTCATCCACGGATCGCCGTAGCGTTCGAGGACTTCCATGTTGCCAGTGTCAGGCGCATTGCAATTGAACACCTCAGCGGCGAGATGCACCTTACCCATTTCTTCGGCGAGGTAGGCATATTCGACCGTTGTCAGCCCATGCCCTTTGTCGCTGTCGGTGAGCCAAAAATTCCACAGCCCGCGTTCTTTGGCTTTCGCCTTGAGCCCATCGAGGATCTCAAGCTGCCGGTCTGTATGCTGAAACCGGTTTCCCGACGGGTGTTGGCCCACTTCGTCATGAAATTCGCTATCCAGTGGTGCAATTTCGGTCTCAACCATATTGCGCACCTGCTCAATTAGCGTGCGCACCCGATCGGATACTCCCAAATCCATCGCGTCCTCCCTCCCGTCTGCTTTGTTACCGGATCGTAGGACCGTGCCCGACAATCCGCCAGAGCCGAAAAGCATAGAGATTGGTGTTTCTTTGGGCCGAAAATACCTCAGGGGGTTTGGGGGACTGGTCCCCCAAATAGTCGGATTGGCGAAGCCAATCCGAACCAATCAAAAATCCAGGTTTTCGACACTCAGTGCGTTCTGCTGGATGAATTCCCGGCGCGGTTCGACGACGTCTCCCATCAGCTTGGTGAAGAGGTCATCCGCTTCGGTCATGTCATCCACCTTGACCTGCAACAATGTCCGCGCGTCCGGGTCCAATGTGGTTTCCCACAGCTGGTCGGGGTTCATTTCGCCCAAGCCCTTATAGCGTTGCAGGGTCAGACCCTTTTCGCCTTCTTCAAGGATCGCATCCAAAAGGTCGAGTGGGCCATGTATCCACTGCTTGCGGTCCTTGCGCACCAGCTGAGCCGGTTTGTCGTAGACGGCTTGCAGGCTTTCCGTAAAGCTGCCGGTCTTGCGCGCCTCACCAGAGCGCAGCATCGGGCCATCCAGTGTACGTACCTCTTCGACGCCGCGTAGGATACGGGCCAGACGGAACCCGCGGTCCTGGGTGATCCGGCCTTGCCAGCCGCGCTCATATTCCAGAGCGATCAAGTCCAACCGCGCCGCCACCTTGTCGGCCACGCCCTGAAGGTCGGCATCAACGGCGCCTGGAACAAATGCGCCTGCAATGGCGGACTGTTCAAGGATATGTCGGGGATAATGTGTTGGGAACGCGTCCAGCACGCGTTTGAGTTGGCGTGCCTCTTCGACCACGCGGACAAGGTCCTGCCCAAGGATCGTTTCGCCATTGCCTTGCAACAGTTGTGCGCCATCGGTGCCTTGCTGGATCAGGTATTCTTCCATTGCGGCCTGATCCTTGAGATAGACCTCGGACTTGCCGCGCATGACTTTGTAAAGCGGTGGTTGGGCAATGTAGAGGTATCCACCATCGATCAGTTCAGGCATCTGGCGGTAAAAGAAGGTCAGCAGAAGCGTCCGGATATGTGCGCCGTCCACATCGGCGTCCGTCATGATGACGATCTTGTGGTAGCGCAATTTCGCGATGTTGAATTCATCGCGGCCGATCCCGGTGCCAAGAGCCATCACAAGGTTGCCGATCTCCTGACTGCCTAGCATCCGGTCGAAACGCGCGCGTTCTACGTTCAGGATCTTACCCTTGAGGGGCAGAATGGCCTGTGTGCGACGGTCACGTCCGGTTTGTGCCGATCCCCCGGCGCTATCACCCTCGACAAGAAAAAGTTCGGTTTGCGACGGGTCTTTTTCCGAACAATCCTTGAGCTTGCCAGCAAGGAAGTTCACATCCATAGCCGTTTTGCGTCGCGTCAGTTCGCGGGCTTTCCGGGCGGCCTCGCGCGCCAGTGCCGCTTCGACGATCTTACCGACAATGCGTTTGGCATCGTTCGGGTTCTCTTCGAACCATTCGGCCAGCTTTTCGTTCACAAGGCTTTCGACGGCAGGACGTACTTCGGACGAGACCAGCTTGTCTTTCGTCTGGCTCGAGAATTTCGGGTCCGGTACCTTGACCGACAGAACACAGGTCAGGCCTTCGCGGGCGTCGTCGCCGGTAAAATTGACCTTTTCCTTTTTCGCGATTCCGGACGACTGCGCGTAGTTGTTGATCGTACGGGTCAGCGCACCGCGAAAGCCCGCCATGTGCGTGCCGCCGTCGCGCTGTGGGATGTTGTTGGTGAAGGGCAGGACAGTTTCGTGATAGCTGTCGTTCCACCACATCGCTACTTCGACGCCAATCCCGTCGCGGTCCCCGACCATGAAGATCGGATCGGACATGACAGGCGCTTTGGAGCGATCAAGGTATTTTACGAATTCCCGCACGCCACCTTCGTAGAAAAGTTCCGACCTGAGCGGTTCAGCGGGGCGTTCGTCTTCGAGGATGATACGGACGCCCGAATTCAGGAAGGCCAATTCGCGCAGACGTTTTTCAAGCGTGTGAAAATCGTATTCTAGGTTCGAGAAAGTCGTGA
Organism: Marivita cryptomonadis; assembly: GCF_002115725.1. Classification (GTDB taxonomy): domain Bacteria; phylum Pseudomonadota; class Alphaproteobacteria; order Rhodobacterales; family Rhodobacteraceae; genus Marivita; species Marivita cryptomonadis. Next base: position 9,570 of record NZ_JFKD01000001.1, on the reverse strand, counting down.
GCGAGGCGAGAAAGCGCACTTCGGTGCCTTTGTTGCCATCCGCATCGCCGACCACTTCGAGGTGCTTGACCGTATCGCCGCGTTCGAACCGGGCGATGTGTTCCTTTCCATTGCGCCAGACGCGCAGTTCCAGCCAGTCCGATAGGGCGTTTACAACAGACACGCCCACGCCGTGCAGGCCGCCGGATACCTTGTAGGAGTTCTGGTCGAATTTGCCGCCTGCGTGCAGCTGGGTCATGATGACTTCGGCCGCCGATACACCTTCGCCTTCGTGAATATCGACGGGAATCCCGCGTCCGTTGTCGCGCACAGATACGCTGTTATCGGCGTGGATTTTTACCTGAACGAAATCGGCGTGACCGGCCAAAGCCTCGTCGATGCCATTGTCCACGACCTCGTACACCATGTGGTGCAGACCCGAACCATCGTCCGTGTCGCCGATATACATGCCCGGACGTTTGCGAACAGCTTCCAAGCCCTTGAGAACCTTGATGGAATCCGCGCCGTATTCTTCCGGTGCCTGTGCGGGGTCTGCCATGAATTTACCCTTTGTTTTTCTGCTGATTTTATACGCCAAAGCCGCAGGGTTGTCACGTGACTGACACAAGATTTAGCGGTTTAAGGATTTGCCCGGCGGACAGATTGTCAGGGCGATCGAATCGGCGAAATGGCGGTACCGTGTTCTGCCTCTGTCACTTCGAAATACTGCGCCCGTTCTTCCAGCTCGCGAAACAATTCCGGGCCAGTCCCCGTCATCCACGCCTGAGCACCCAAGGCACAAATCTCGTCATAGAGGGCCGCACGGCGTTCTGCATCCAGATGGGCCGCCACCTCGTCCAGCAAGACTATTGGCGGTGCGCCAAAGTCTTCAACCAGAGCGCGGGCATTGGACAGGACGAGCGAAATGAGAAGAGCCTTTTGTTCGCCGGTGGAACTGTCGGCCGCAGGCACACCCTTTGCAGCGAAAACACCGTACAGGTCGGCGCGATGAGGGCCGACCAGAGTTCGACCCGCCGCAAGATCACGAAATCGGCTTTCCTCGAATGCGGTGCGCAGGTCAGCTTCGGTTTCCGGCATTTCGCCTTCGGTCTGGATCAGGTCAAGTTCCGCAGCAGGGAATTGGGTACTGGCCTGATCCTGCGCGCTAGCGATCCTTTTCAAGGCACGCACACGGTTGGAATGGATTGCGGCACCGGATTGTGCCATTTGCGCCTCAAGTGCCTTATACCACATCGGATCGCGGACCTGATCTTTAAGCAGCCGATTGCGTTCGCGCATTGCCTTTTCGTAAGTCAGTGAGACATCACCGTGATCTGGAAAAAAGCTGAGGGTCATGCGATCCAGAAACCGCCGCCTGCCCTCTGCCCCTTCAATCCACAACCTGTCCATTGATGGAAGCAACCACAAGAGCCGCACCAGTTCGCCCAGCCGGGATTGTGGGGCAGGTTTGTCGTTTATCTTGACTAGACGAGGTGCGCCCTGCTCGGACTGAAAGGCAATATCCTGTAGTCCCTCTGGGGTTTGGACAAGTCCACTTACCTTCCAGCCAAGACCTTCAGGACGACGCGTCATGTCTTGCGCGGACGCGCGCCGCATGCCGCGTCCAGGTGAAAACAGCGACACTCCCTCGATCAGGTTTGTCTTGCCAGCGCCATTTGGACCAAACAGCACAACGGGCCGTGGATCGGGGGAAAGCGATACATGCAAGTGAGAGCGGAAATGTGACAGCGTGAGGCTGTTGATATGAAGCGGCAACAGCGCCCCCGTTTACAGGCGCGGAGTCGTCACACCCGCATCGGCATGACGACGTAAACTGCGCTGGTATCATTGCCTTCGCGCATCAAGGTCGGATCACCCGAAGAATTGAACATGAATACGGCGTTTTCGCGGTCCACCTGGCTGGCGATTTCGAGCAGGTACTTCGCGTTGAAGCCGATCTCGAGTCGATCATCGGCATAGGCGACGGCAAGCTCTTCTTCGGCGGCACCGCTGTCAGGCGCGTTAACCGACAGGATCAGGCGATCCTCGTCCAACTGCAGCTTCACCGCGCGCGAGCGTTCGGAGGACACGGTTGCAACCCGATCCACAGCCTTGGCGAACTCGGCCGCGTCAACTTCAAGACGGCGGGTGTTGCCCTGAGGGATGACGCGCGTGTAGTCGGGGAACGTCCCATCAATGACCTTGGATGTCAGCGTGATGTCGGGGGTCGCAAAGCGCACTTTTGTTTCCGACACCGACACAGCGATCTCCATATCGTCATCGTCAAGCAGTTTGCGCATCTCGCCTACGGTCTTGCGGGGAACGATCACTCCGGGCATGTCAGAGGCGCCATTCGGCAACGGTGCGTCGATCCGGGCCAGACGATGGCCGTCAGTGGCGACACAGCGCAGAACCTTGCCACCTTCGCCATCGGCGACGTGCATGTAAACGCCGTTGAGGTAATACCGGGTTTCCTCGGTAGAGATTGCAAACTTCGACTTGTCGAACAGGCGACGCAAAACAGGAGCCGGGGCCGAGAAGTTCGCGCTGTATTCGGACGAGGCCATCACCGGGAAATCTTCTTTGGGCAGGGTCGCAAGCGAGAAATTCGATCGGCCCGCCTCAACGGTCAGGCGACCGGACGCGCTGTCCTCGGAAAGCGACACCAGTGCTCCGTCTGGCAACTTACGGACAATTTCGTGCAGTGTCACGGCAGACACGGTGGTCGCGCCTGCGCGTTCAACCTGTGCTACGGCTCGGTCAACCACTTCGATATCGAGGTCAGTTGCGCGGAATTGGACCTTGTCGCCTTCTGCTTCGATCAGGACGTTGGCCAAGATTGGAATGGTGTTGCGACGTTCGACAACGGATTGCGCTTGCGACACCGCCTTGAGCAGCGTTCCGCGTTCCATGCTGAATTTCATGCTTTCATCCCCCGACTGGCCGGACGCAGACAGTAACCCGCTTCAGGGCCTCTCTCCAAGTCCTTGTTTTGCAATTTCTTGGCCGGATTGTGCGCAGGGTCAAGGGCAGGCGTGCAGTAAGACACGCAACTGCCCGTTTTGTTGTCTCTGGGACTCAGGCTTCGAGCGACCGACGCAGCAATTCCACGTCCTCGGCGATTTGTGCGTCCTGTTTCCTGAGTTCTTCGATCCGGCGGACACCATGCATGACTGTGGTGTGGTCACGACCTCCGAAATGCCTGCCGATCTCGGGGAGCGACCGTGTGGTCAACTGTTTGCATAAATACATCGCGATCTGACGCGGGCGGGCAAAGGTGCGTACCCGCTTTGGACCAACTAGGTCGGAGTGACGAATGAGATAGTGGTCTGCGACTTTGCGCTGGATCTCTTCAATGGAGACCTTGCGTTCCGAAACGCGCAGAATGTCGGTCAGGCATTCCTGAGTCAGATCCATCGAGATGGGCTTGCCGACCAATGATGCAAAGGCGAACAGCCGCGTCAGGGCGCCTTCAAGGATGCGCACATTGCTGACGATCCGGGCTGCCAGAAATTCGAGGATTCCGCGTTCCACTTCGAGTCCCGGATACATGCGCGAGTACATTTCGGATTTCGACTGTAGAATGCCAAGTCGCAGTTCGTAATCTGTGGGGTGCAGATCCACCACAAGCCCGCTTTGCAACCGCGAACGGATACGGTTTTCAAGATCCTTGATCTCGTCCGGAGCGCGATCGGCAGAGATAATGATTTGTTTGTGCTGGTCCACAAGTGCGTTGAACGTGTGGAAGAACTCTTCCTGTGTGCTGTCCTTGCCGGCAATGAATTGGACGTCGTCGACCATCAAGACATCGACGGACCGGAACAATTCCTTGAAGTCCATCATCTTGCGGTCGCGCAAAGCTTGCACGAAGCGGTACATGAATTGTTCTGCCGACAGATTCAGAACATTTAGATGTGGATGGCGTGTGCGCAATTCCCAAGCGATGGCGTGCATCAGGTGCGTCTTGCCGAGGCCGACGCCACCATAGAGGAACAAGGGGTTGAAGGTCACCGGCCCGCCCTCTGCCACTCGACGAGCTGCGGCATGCGCCAATTCATTCGGCTTGCCGACAACAAAGGTGTCGAAGGTGAATCGCTTGTCGAGCGGTGAGCCGTTCAGGCTGTCCGGCTTGGCGGATGATTTCGTGTGCACTTGCGGCACTGCCAGCGGGGCACCCGTAGCATCGGCTGCTTCTTTTCTCTGGGCTGGCGCGTCTTGCGACACAGTGACGGTGTCAAACACGATCCGTCTTACGGAAGGGTTCATACGCGTGATTTTGGACAGCAGCATATCACCGTAGTTCTGCGAGACATAGTTGCCGAGAAAGTTCGTTGGAACATTGAAACGCGCGATACCGCCGTCGGTCCCGACATAGATCAGTGGTTCTATCCAGCTTTGAAAGCTGTTCGCTCCCATCGTTTGATGCAACTCATTCCGAATCGAACCCCACTGGTCTTGCGTCATTTGTCCCTGTTCCACTGTCTAAGTGTGAAGTCACACACTGTCCCCTGTTTGGAAGGCATCTTCATGACTTCCCCGAGTCACATTTGGGAAAAGATGACCAGGGCTCTTCGGACCGAGTCCGGACAGCCAAGTAAAGGGTCAGGAACGCCCGGCAAATGGTGTTCGCTGTAGCCCTTGCATCAATATGGACGAGGCGGTTGATCTTATATCAATTATGCCCCCAGGCCAAAATCAAGATATTCTTCGGTCTCAATTCTGAACTGGAGGAGCCTGTCCCCCCAAGCGATGTGACTCGCAGCCCTGATTTATAAGGGTGGATGAAGGTGCTTCAACTGAACTTCGTTATTGACTCTAACAATGTCTGAAAAGAATCTCTGACCGGTGCAGAACTGCGCAAGCACAACAAAAAACGCCGCCCCAAACGGAGCGGCGTCTTGATTTTATAAAGTTGCTTTGCCAGCCGACGATTCTCAGCCGAGGGCTTTGACGCGGGATGCCAGACGGGACACTTTGCGGGATGCAGTGTTCTTGTGGAACACGCCCTTTGTCACGCCGCGCATGATTTCGGGCTGAGCAGCGCGCAATGCAGCAGCTGCCGCGTCCTTGTCGCCGGATGCGATTGCCTCTTCGACCTTGCGAAGGAAAGTACGAATGCGCGAACGACGCGCTTTGTTGATGGCGAAGCGCTTGTCGTTCTGTTTTGCGCGCTTCTTGGCCTGGGGCGAATTTGCCATGTGATCTATCCTGGTTCGTTTCGTTCAAATCGGGTTGCATATGAAAGCACGCCCGGAACCATCGACCGGATCGAATCTTGCCTAAGCGGGCATCACACGCATGTATCGCGGCGCTATACCGTTAGAACGCCGCGATGAAAAGACTTGATTTCCAATCTACCGGTCTCGGAACTGTGCTGTTCGTTTCTCGAGGAAAGCAGCCATGCCTTCTTTCTGGTCCTCGGTCGCGAACAAGGAGTGAAAGAGGCGCCGTTCTAGTAAGAGCCCCTCGCTCAGCGTGGTTTCATACGCACGATTGACAGCTTCTTTCACGGCAAAGGTCGCAAGCATCGACTTTTCCGCGATCTTTGCGGCTGCCGATTGAGCTTCTTCCATGAGGGATTTCGCAGGCACGACGCGGCTGACAAGGCCAGACCGTTCGGCTTCCTCGGCGTCCATGAAGCGACCTGTCAGATGCATGTCCATGGATTTGGACTTACCAACAAACCGCGTCAGTCGTTGCGTTCCGCCGATTCCTGCGACGACCCCCAGATTTATTTCGGGTTGGCCGAACTTGGCCGTGTCCGAGGCAATGATGAAATCGCACATCATCGCCAATTCGCAGCCTCCACCCAGCGCGTAGCCAGATACGGCTGCGATGACGGGTTTGCGCACGCGGCAGACGGCCAAGGATTCTGATCCGAAAAAGTCCGACAAGAACATGTCGACAAAGCTTTTTTCGGACATTTCCTTGATGTCTGCACCAGCAGCAAAAGCCTTGGGCGATCCGGTCAGGATGATGCAACGGACTTTTTCGTTGCCATCAGCGTCTTCAAGCGCGCTTGCGAGTTCGCTGAGCAATTGGCTGTTCAACGCATTCAAAGCATCCGGCCGATTCAGTTTGATGGTGGCGACGTGATCTTCGATTTCGACGATAATCGTCTCATAAGCCATGAGTGAGGGCTCCGTTCGGTGATCTCAGGCGTGCAGCCTTACGCATCTCATCCAAAGCGTTCAAGTTATCTTTGACAGGTCGGGCAATAGAAGGTCGACCGTCCGGATTGCACAATCCTGCGAATGGTTGATGTACAGCCCGTGCTGCGGCAGGGGGCACCTTCTCGTCCGTACACATCGAAGCTGTGTTGGAAATATCCAAGCTCTCCATCGGCTTGGCGAAAGTCGCGCAACGAAGAACCACCCGCTTCGATGGCATCAGAGAGCACCTCTCGGATAATCGGAACAAGGCTTGCGATGCGGTCTTTCGAAACACGTCGCGCGGGGCGCGTGGGATGAATTTTTGATCGGTAAAGCGCTTCGCAGACGTAGATATTGCCAAGACCAGCCACCAATTTTTGGTCAAGAAGCGCCGATTTCATCGGAGTGTTCCGGCGTGAAAGCGCCTCGACAAGATAGTCTTCGTCGAAAGCATTGCCCAAGGGTTCAGGTCCGATCGATATCAAAAGCGGGTGTGATTCGCCTGTAGCGGTGGTGAAGAGATCCATCGCACCGAAGCGGCGTGGGTCGTTGAATGTGATGCGTGCGCCGTTTTCCATATCGAACACAACATGGTCATGCTTCTCTGGCGCAGGGTGTGAATGAACAAACTGACCAAGTGGGTCACCTGACACCAACATTCGCCCAGACATGCCCAGATGAATGAGCGCGGTTTCTCCGCTGTCCAGGTCGGCAAGAATGTACTTCGACCGCCGCCGCAATTGCAGCACCCGCTTTCCGGTCAGTCGATCTGCCATGTTTGCAGGAAACGGCCATCGCAGATCGGGGCGGTTGACCTGCGCGCGTGCGATCACGAATCCCTCCATTGCGGGGGCCAGCCCGCGTCGTACCGTCTCAACCTCTGGCAATTCGGGCATTCCGGGTGTCCTGTCTCGTGTCGTCGCATTGTAACGCCGGTTGGGCGCTCTATAAGAAAGTCTGGCACAAGAAACGACAAGGCTTATGGCAGACGAAAATCAATCCACCACACATTTCGGGTTCCAGGACGTTCCGGAGAACGAAAAAGCGGGCCGCGTGCAGGGCGTGTTCAGCTCTGTCGCGTCGAAATACGATGTCATGAATGACGCCATGTCGCTCGGAATACATCGCATCTGGAAAGATGCCATGATGGATTGGCTTGCGCCACGCCCGGGTCAAAAGCTTCTGGATGTGGCGGGTGGCACCGGTGACATTTCTTTCCGGTTTCTGAAACGCGCCGGTCGTGGTGATGCGACGGTTCTCGACCTAACTGAGCCAATGTTGGTCGAAGGACGCAAGCGGGCCGAAGCCAATGCCATGAGCGACAGTCTGGATTGGGTAGTCGGCGATGCGATGCATCTGCCCTTCGAGAACAACACATTCGACGTTTACACGATTTCTTTCGGTATCCGAAACGTCACGCGCCCGCAGGAGGCCCTGAACGAGGCGTTTCGCGTGCTGCGCCCTGGTGGTCGTTTGATGGTATTGGAATTTAGCCAGATTCCGAACGAGTTAATGCAAAAGGTGTACGATCTCTATTCGTTCAACATCATTCCGCGGCTGGGGCAGGCCATCGCCAATGACCGCGATAGCTACCAATACCTTGTCGAGTCGATCCGGCAGTTCCCAGATCAAGACACGTTCTTGGGCATGGTCCGGCAGGCCGGGTTTGAGAATGCCAAGTACCGTAATCTGAGCATGGGTATCGCGTGCCTACATTCGGGTTGGAAAATCTGACGTGAGAGGCCCACACAACATTCTGCGCCTGATCCGTACGGGCGCGACGCTGGAACGTACGGGTGCAATGGGCGTCGTGCTTGATGCGTTTGATGCGCCCAAGCCGCTCAGACTGGCTGCTCGTCTCCTGGGGTGGCCGTTCAAATGGCTGGGGTACTATGGTGATCCCAACATGCCGCCTGCGCCGCGTGCCCTGACGGCCTTGGGTCCGGCATACATCAAATTTGGACAGGTTCTCAGCACGCGCCCGGATGTTGTGGGTGATGAAATGGCGACGCAATTGCGCGTGTTGCAGGACAAGCTGCCGCCGTTCTCGGTTTCGGAAGCCAAGCGCATGGTCGAATCCGAATTGGGAATCGCTGTCGATTCCCTCTTCGCTGAATTCAGTGAGCCGGTTGCTGCTGCATCGATTGCCCAAGTCCACAAAGCCAAGTTGGCGCAAGGCGGCGAAATCGTTGCAGTCAAGGTTCTCCGCCCGAATGTGGAGCGGGATTTCCGAAAAGACATTGATGCCTTCTATCTGGCGGCCAGCATGATTGAGCTGTTGTCGCCCTCTTCTCGCAGGCTGAGGCCGATGGACGTTATCACCCATTTCGAAGGTGTCGTGATGGGTGAGCTTGACCTCAGGCTCGAATCTGCTGCCGCCTCTGAATTTGCGGCCAACACGTCAAATGATCCTGGCTTTCAATTGCCCGAGGTAAAATGGGAGTTATCCGGTCGACGCGTGATGACCCTCGGTTGGGCCGAGGGCGTTCCCTTGGGCGACAACGACGCGCTTGATGCGGCGGGTCATGATCGTGTCGCGCTGAGCGAGCGGGTCTTGCAGCTATTCCTGCAGCATGCCCTGCGTGACGGGTTCTTTCACGCCGACATGCATCAAGGTAACCTTAAGGTGGCTCCGAACGGGGACATCATTGCACTTGATTTCGGAATCATGGGGCACATCGACGAATACACCCGTCGGGTTTACGCCGAGATTCTCTATGGTTTTATCCGCCGCGACTATAAACGCGTGGCAGAGGTGCATTTCGAAGCAGGGTATGTGCCGAATAATCGTGACGTAGACGAGTTTGCGCGGGCCTTGCGTGCTGTCGGAGAACCCATCTTCGGCATGGATGCGACCCGAATTTCCATGGGTCGGCTGCTCAGCTACCTGTTCGAGGTGACGGAACGCTTCGGCATGGAAACCCGGACCGAGTTGATACTTCTTCAGCGCACTATGGTGGTCGTTGAAGGTGTTGCCCGGTCACTGGATCCTAAGATGAACATCTGGAACGTCGCCAAACCCATTGTCGAGGACTACATCAAAAAAAGCATTGGTCCTCTCGCTTTCGGCAAAGATCTTGGAAAGACGGCGTTGGTGTTGGCGCGTTTTGGTCCGCGTTTGCCCGGTTTGATGGAGCAATTGCTGATTGCTCAAGCTCAAGGAACGCCTGAACCAAGGTCGAATACGCTCAAGATCGCTGTTGTTTGGGCGACGCTTGGGGCTGTTGCCGGTGGCGGCATTGTCGCCGCGATCGAGGCTTTTCTCTGATCCATTTTATGTTGTCGTAACCGAATCCTAACCTTCTGCTTTCTACTCTGTGCTCAACCGCAGAATGCGAGGGTCACGAGTTGAATGAGATTCGGTCAGGTTTTTCTGTCTTTGGGATTTTGATCCTGACCGCCAGCGCTTCAGCGTCGTGGGCCAGCGTTTGTGACTCAG